>DATBHR010000043.1:0-96331 GCA_036557365.1 Vicinamibacterales bacterium | reverse complement strand
ATATTCCTTGCCGTCCTTCGTGACGGTCACACGTGCGGATGCGGCGCGAACCTGATCCAGCGGCAAGGGACGCGTGAAGTCGTCGTAGAGATAGAGGCGGAACACACCCGGAGGGAAGTACGCGCCTTCCAGGTGATGCCAGTTGTCCGGCGCCATGAAGAATCCGCCGCCGTGCTGCGGATTGTGGTTGCCGTGCGGCCGTGGCGTGTACTGACGCTTCATCGGCGTGCCGTCCGGACACGGGCCGGGTGTCAGCGATGGCTGCGCGTCGGGAGTGGCTGCGCATGTCCACGACACCGCCATCGTCATCTGCACGAGCGGACGGCCGTCGGTCGGACACTTGCCGGGCTTGTCCCTGACGATCGACGTATTGTTCAGGCACGCCCATACGGTGTCGAGACGGATTGCGTGCAGATCCATTCCGCACTTGCGGCACTTGCCCGGCTTGTCTTCGATGACATCCTCGTCGCCCGGCATGATGCAGACGTACGACAGGGGAGGGAGCTGTTCCGTCGCGGCGGGTTTCGAGGACTGTCGGGCGGTAACCGGCCGTGTCGCCAACGCGACCGCGAGCAGACCGCAGAGAATCGCGACGCGCCTCATAACTTCCTCTCTATGTTATACATTCGCGCAGGTCATGACGAGACGTGAGTGGGCCGCTGGTGTCGCCGTCGTCGCCGTCCTGCTGGCGACTGCCGCGACCCCGCAAATTCGCGCCGACGATGCGCTGAGCCGGTTTCTGACGGCGGGTGATGCGAAGGAAGCCGGGGCGCGAGCGGCCGAGATCGTCGGCAGCGGCGTCTCGTTCGACGCAGCTTACCGTCGCTTGCGCGAAGGCCGAGTCTACGGCTCCGCGCCCGCCGGTATCGTCAGGCTGACGAACCGAACGTCGGACGGCATCGAGCATCATTTCGCGGTCACGGTTCCGGACGGCTACGATCCGACGCACCGGTACCGAGTTCGCATTCAGCTGCACGGCGGCGTCGGCATGCGGCGCGACAGTACGCCGCCGCCGAACGCCGGCGGCATCGGCGCGCTCGAGGGCGACGAGCCGCAGTTCTACATCGTGCCGTTTGCCTGGGACCAGGCGCCGTGGTGGAGCAGCGATCAGTTGCTCAACCTGCGCGACATCCTCGATCAGGTCAAGCGGCGCTACAACGTCGACGAGAACCACGTCGTGCTATCCGGCGTCTCGGATGGCGGAACCGGCACGTATTACACCGCGATGCGCGACACGACGGCGTTCGCGGCGTTTCTGCCGTTGAACGGGTTCTGGGGCGTGCTCGCGGCGCCGGACCTGGACGTCGATGGTCCGTTGTTTCCTGGAAATCTGCGCGACAAACCGTTCTTCATCGTCAACGGCGAGCGGGATCCGCTCTATCCGATCGCGCTCGTCGAGCCGGCGGTGGCGCACTATCGCGCGATCGGAATGTCGCTCGAATACTGGCCGCAGGCCGGCGCCGGGCACAACACGCAGTGGTGGCCCCGCGTCAAGCCTCGGTTCGAAGACTTCGTGCGCGCGCACCCGCGTCGCCCGCTGCCGGATCGCCTGACGTGGGAAACCGCGGACACGAAGATCTTCAACCGCGCGCATTGGCTCGTGGTCGATGCGCTGGGTGCCGCGCGCGGCGAACAGATTCTCGACGACCCGAATCTCGTCGCGTCGGCGCCGCGTCTCGAATTCGGCGTCCGCAGCATCGGCAACCGTGTGAATGCCGTCGTCCCCGGATCGAACGCGGAGCAGTTCGGTCTCAAGGTCGGCGACGCGCTCGTGCGCGTCAACGACGAATCGGTGCACGTGTCGATTGACATCGAGGAGCTCTTCGAGCGCGTGAAGCCGGGGACGGCGATGACGCTCCTCGTCGCGCGCGACAACGCGCCGGTCGAGCTGAGCGGCACCTTCAATCCGAAGTCGGTGAACGACCCGCCGCACGAGATGTTCCCGCGCGGTCAGCCATCAGGCCGCGTCGACATCAGCCGCACGGGCAACACGGTGACCGCAAAGACGCACGGCGTCACGGCGTTCACGCTTCTGGTCTCGCCCGATCAGTTCGACTTCGCGAAGCCGATCGTCGTCGTCGCGAACGGTACGACCGTGTTCAATCACCGCGTCGACCCGAGCCTCGCGACGCTGCTGCAGTGGGCCGCCGTCGACAACGACCGCACGATGCTCTTCGGCGCCGAAGTGCACATCACGCTTCCGCGCCACTGAATTCTGACCCACCGGACCCATCCGACCCACCCGACCCACCTGACCCACCCGACCCACCTGACCCACCCGACCTACCCGACCCACCCGACCTATCCATCCCATCTGTCCCTCGCATGGCACCAATGACGAAGCCGCGAACGTGCAACATCTGCGTTCGAGATGGTTTGTATCAGTAAGTTCTATTTTACTTATCGACAATCGGCTGCCATAAACGTCGGCCATGCAGCACGACGCATGCGGCGTTGGCTTCGTCGCCCGACTGAGTGGCGATTGTGGCCACGACATCGTGGACCACGGTCTCACTGCACTCGTTCGCCTCGCGCATCGCGGAGCGCCCGCGTCGCTCGGCGCGGTGGATGGGTGCGGTCTGCTGACGGCAATCCCGTGGACCCTCATCGAAGGTGACAGCGGCGCGTTGCCCGCAGGCCGAACGCGGGCGGTCGCCATGTTCTTCGTCCATCCCGACGATCACAACGCTGCCGTCGCGATGATCGAATCCGAGTTCACGGGTGGCGGAGCAGACATCTCGTGGCGCGTCGTGCCGACGGACCGCCGCGCGGTACTCCGCGCGCAGCGAGCGTCGACACCGAAAGTCCTCCAAGCCATCATCGCTCTGCCCGACGGCCGGCGCGCAGCGGACGAACGCCTGTACCGCGCGCGGTTGCGCATCGAACGCGCCGCATCAGCGTCGAGTCTCCGTCTCACGGTCCTGTCGTTGTCGATGGCGACGGTTGTGTACAAGGCGCTCGTGACGCCGGACGCGCTGCCTGCGTTCTATCCGGATCTTGTCGACGAACGGTTCCGGTCGCGCTTCGTCGTGTTCCATCAGCGCTACAGCACCAACACGTCCGCTGACTGGGCTCTTACGCAACCGTTCCGCCTGCTGGCGCACAACGGCGAGATCAACACAATCACCGGCAATCGTGCGTGGATGGGCGCGCGGCTGCTGGATTCGACATCGTTGCCCGGCTTTGACGGCCTTCAGCCGATCTCGAGCGAGACGTCGGACTCAGGGTCGCTCGACGAAGCGATCGATCTCCTCAAACACCACGGTCATTCAACCGCGCACGCGCTGTCGCGACTGCTGCCGCCAGCGTGGGAACGCGATCGCGATCTGGCGCCCGACGTTCGTGCCTTCCACGAATTCCAGTCGCTGCTCAGCGAGCCGTGGGATGGCCCGTCCGCTCTGGCGTTTGCCGACGGCCGGTACGTTGGCGCCGCGGTGGATCGCAACGGCTTCCGGCCGGCGCGCGTCGTCCGCACCTCGTCGAACCTGGTCGCCGTGGCATCCGAAGTCGGTATCCTCGATTCCGGCGAGCACGACATCGTCGAGCGCTCTCGTCTCGGACCGGGCGACATCCTGATGGTGGATCTCGACCGCGGCCGGGTGCTCGAAACGAATCAGATCCGTCGACGCCTCGCGTTCCGCCGACGTTATCGGCGGATGGTGGCCGACACTGTCCGAACGCTGCCGCACGCACCGGACCTCGCGCGCGCGCCCGAGATTGCGCAGCCCGCCGAGAATTCGAGCCTGCTGCAGCGTCAGACCGCGTTCGGCTGCTCTCGCGAGGAAATCGATGTCCTGCTGCGGCCAATGATCGTGGACGCACACGAGGCCGTCGGCTCGATGGGCGACGACACGCCGCCGGCCGCGCTTTCGCAGAAACTCCGCCTCCTCACCGACTTCTTCCGTCAGCGATTCGCGCAGGTGACCAATCCGCCGATCGATCCGTACCGCGAGTCGGCGGTGATGTCGTTGACGACGCTGCTCGGCGCGCACGGCAGTTACGTGGACGAGCTCGCGCCGCGGCCGAAACGAATCGTCGTGCGTTCGCCCGTGCTGACAATGGAGCAGATGGTCGACGTGCGTGGTGCGGCGGAGTTGTCGCCGGTGAACCTGGCGATGCTCTTCGATCCCTCGGCAGGTGACGATGCGCTCGACGATTGCCTGCGCTCGATGGGGGCAGACGCCTGTCGTGCTGTCGAAAACGGTGCGGCGATCATCATCCTGTCGGACGAAGGCGTCAGCGCGACCCGCGCGCCGATCCCGGCGCTGCTCGCGACAGCCGCCGTTCACCGCGCGCTCATCGACCGCGGTCTCCGCCTGCGCACGAGCATCGTCGTCAACACCGGCGACGCCCGAGACGCGCATCAGCTCGCGGTGCTGTGTGCGTTCGGCGCGTCCGCAGTGTGTCCGTCGCTCGGCTACGAGACGATCGCGGTGATGACGCCGGCGGATCCAACCGGCTGCAACCGGCCGATCACGCGGTACAGGCTCGCGCTCGAACGCGGACTCCTGACGATTCTCTCGAAGATGGGCGTCTGCACGTTCAGCAGCTACTGCGGCTCGCAGCTTTTCGAGATTCTCGGGCTGGAGTCGTCGCTCGTCGAGCGTTACTTCGCCGGCACGCCGTCTTTTCCAGGCACGGTTGGCCTGTGCGAATTGACGAACATCGTCATTCAGCGCCACGCGCGCGCATTCTCGACGAGCGCCAGCGGACTCGAGTATCCCGGGCTCCACGGCTATCGGAAGGATGGCGAGTATCACGCGTTGAATCCGCTGACCGTCCGTGGCCTTCAGGGCGCCAGAGACGAGGCGCTGTCCTCGGCGGCAGATCGCTCCGCAGCAGACGTCGTACCCGCGTACGACACCTTCAAGGCGCACGTCCACAACCGTCCGCCGGCAGCGGTCCGCGATCTGCTCGAGTTCGCGCCGGTGCTGCCGACTGGTCACGTCGCGCTTCGTGACGTTGAGCCCGTCGACGAGATCTGCAAACGCTTCTTCGCGTCAGCGATGTCGGTCGGCGCGCTGTCGCCTGAAGCGCACCGCACGCTCGCGCGCGCGATGAACATGCTCGGCGCACGCAGCAACAGCGGTGAAGGCGGCGAGGAGCCGGATCGCTTCGATCGTCCCGCGAGCGATCGCGCGACGTGGGACGGCAGCCGAACCAAGCAGGTCGCGTCGGCGCGGTTTGGCGTCACGCCCGCGTATCTGCGTTCCGCGGACGAACTGCAGATCAAGATCGCTCAAGGATCAAAACCGGGGGAGGGCGGTCAGCTGCCGGCGTCGAAGGTCGTGCCGCACATCGCCCGGCTGCGCCACGCGCAGCCGGGAACACAGCTGATCTCGCCGCCGGTACATCACGACATCTACAGCATCGAGGATCTCTCCGAGCTCATTCACGATCTGCGCACGTTTCATCCCGCGGCGCGGATGAACGTCAAGCTCGTCTCCACGTCGGGCGTCGGCATCATCGCAGCCGGTGTCGCGAAGGCCGGCGCTGACGCGATACAAATCAGCGGCCACGACGGCGGCACCGGCGCATCGCCGCGCGGCTCCATCAAGCACGCAGGTCTCCCGTGGGAGATTGGCCTTCGCGCGGCCCACGAGGCGCTGCTGCGCGCAGGCCTTCGCGAACGCGTGGTGCTGCAGACCGACGGCGGATTGAAGACCGGGCGCGACATCGCGATGGCGGCTGCGCTCGGCGCGGATGAGTACGGCTTCGGCACCGCGGCGCTCGTCGCGATCGGCTGCGTCATGGCGCGGCAGTGCCACGCGAACACGTGCCCGGTCGGTATCGCGACGCAGCGCGACGATCTTCGAGACGCGTTCACCGGGACGCCCGAGATGCTCGTCGGCTATTTGCGGCTCGTGGCGAGCGATGTCCGCGAGATCCTGGCGTCCCTCGGTCTGCGTGCGCTCGGCGATCTCGTCGGCCGAACCGATCTTCTCCGGCCGCGCGATGGCGTCAACCGCACGCTGCACGTCGAACGCCTGCTGAGCGGTGCGCGTCCTGTGCGCGCGGCAACGCCTCGCCATGTCGCTGCACGTGTTGATGCCGCGTCGTCTTCGCTCCCGGCGACGCTGCCGTGGGCGATGACCGGTCGCATCGTCAACACCGATCGCACGTTCGGCGCCGGCATCGCCGGAGCGATTGCCGCGCAGTACGGCGACGCCGGCCTCCCCGAGGGCTCGATCACGATGACCGTGACCGGCAGCGCCGGCCAGAGCTTCGGCGCGTTCTCGCTTCCCGGGATGCATCTGGCGCTCGTCGGCGACGCGAACGACGGCCTTGGCAAAGCGATGCACGGCGGCGTCATCGTCGTCAGCGCGCCCGCGCGCGAGCGCGGTCGCCCCGATCAGATGCGCGTCGGCAACGCCGCGCTGTACGGCGCAACCGGTGGTCGCGTCTTCATCGCGGGCCGGGCGGGGGAACGCTTCGCCGTGCGCAACAGCGGCGCGACCGCGGTCGTCGAAGGTGTCGGCGATCATGCGTGCGAGTACATGACCGGCGGCGTGGTCGTCGTGCTCGGATCGATCGGCCAGAACTTCGGATCGGGCATGACCGGCGGCGTCGCCTACGTCTGCGATCGCAAGCGGACGCTCGTTGCCCGCACCAGCCCGCAGCACCTGGATGTGCAGCCGCTGAATGCCGCCGACCAGAAAATCGTCGGTCAGCTGCTCGAGACGCACGAGCGTCTCACCGGCAGCCGCCTCGCCCGCACGATTCTCCGTCACGATCGCGGCCTGACGACATTCCGGCGCGTCGTCAACGTGGACACACCGCAGCGTGCCGTCGACGCGGACGATGTCGCCGAGGACGAAGGCACTCCGGCGATGAACGTGCCACCGACACGAGAGCTGTCGGCCTGATCACCACGCGACCGCCACGTCTCGCGCCCGCACGGCTGAGCACGCACCTGAAAAGTCCTTATCTCTATCGAGCACCGGTCGGTGGATAATCTGGGGCATGCTTCGTATCGCTGTCGCAACGCTGGCGCTGCTCGTGGCGTCCCCCGAGGGCAACCTGACCGGCGAATGGTCCGTGACGATCGCGGCGCCGCGCGGCGAACTCGAGTACACCATGTATCTCACGCACGAGGGGCCGCGCCTGACCGGGTACTTCCAGTCGCAGTACGGCGAGATTCCGGTCAAGGGCACGGTGAGCGGCGAAGAGGTGAAGCTGTCGTGGACGATGATGGACGGCGCGAAAGAAATCGCGTCGACCATGACCGGGACGATCAAGGACGACACCATTAGCGGCGTGGCGAAACTGGGAACCGTCGGCGAAGGTGCGTTTCGCGCCGAACGCACTGGCAGCTAGTCAACATCGACGATATGCTTGCGCAGGAGTTGAACCTATGAACCGGACCAGAATCACGCTGGCGCTCGTCGGCCTCCTCGTCTCCGCCCCGGTGTTCGCGCAGACCGACATCTCCGGCGACTGGGACGTCACCATCTCGTCGGCGCAGGGTACGAATTCCGTGACCGTCACCTTCAAGCAGGAAGGCGACAAGGTGTCCGGCATCTTCAAGTCGCCGATGGGCGAGCTGCCGTTTCAGGGCGGGACGCTGACCGGGAACGATCTGAAGTTCGGGTTCTCCATTCCGATTCAGGGACAGCCGCTCGACGTCACGATGACCGGCACGGTCACCGGACCGTCGATCGCGGGCAAGGCGCAGTTCGGTGGCTTCGGCGAAGGCGACTGGACCGCGAAGCGAATCGAGAGCACGACGGCCGCGGCGCCGGCTGCGGCGGCGGCCGCGCCGGCGGCGGCAGCTCCGGCAGCTGCAGCCGTCACGCCAGGACTCTCGGGCAAGTGGGACCTCACGCTCAAGACGCAGATGGGCGACGTGCCGGTGACGGCGGAATTCGTCGAGAGCGCCGGCAAGGTGTCGGGCTCGCTCATGGGACCGATGGGACCGGTGGATGTGGCCGGCACCTTCGACGGCAACGCGCTCAAGCTGGAGTTCACCGCGAAGACGCCGCAGGGCGATATTCCCGTCAGCATGGTCGGTGAATACAACGGCGACTCCATCGTCAACGGGAAAGCGGACTTTGGCGGCATGGGGCAGGGAGAATGGACCGCCAAGAAAAAGCAGTAGCCAGGTTCCTCGCGGCGCTCGTCGTCGCGGTCGGGCTCGCGCCCGCCGCGGCGGCGCAGACCACCATCAAGCTCGCCACGCTCGTCCCGGAAGGATCGATCTGGGACAAGAACGTGAAGCAGATGGGCGAGGAGTGGAAGCAGGCGACCGACGGCCGCATCACCGTCACCGTCTACGCGGGCGGCGCGCAGGGCGACGAGCCCACCGTGCTGCGGAAGATGCGGCTCGACGCGCTCCAGGCCGCGGCGTTGAGCGCCGTCGGTCTCGGATCCATCGACTCCGCGTTCAACGTCTTCGACGTGCCGTTCTTCTTCGACTCGTACGACGAGTTGAACTACGTCACCGACCAGCTCACGCCCGTCATCCGCAAACGGATCGAGCAGAAAGGCTTCGTCCTCCTCAACTGGGGTCAGCTCGGGTGGGCGCAGATCTTCTCGAAGAAGCCGGTCCAGACGGTCGACGACCTCAAGAAGATGAAGCTGTACACGTCCGCGGGCAACGACCGGATGGTGCAGTGGTTCAAGGCGAACGGCTTCGAGCCGCGCGCGATGGCGATGACCGACATCATGACCGGTCTGTCGACGGGGATGATCGACGGCATGCCGTCCACGCCGCTCGCGGCGATGCTGTTCCAGTGGAATCGGCAGACGCCGTACATGCTCGATCTCGGCCTCGCGCCGATCATCGGCGCGAACATCATCATGGCGAAGACGTGGAACGCGATTCCGGCGGCGGACCGGCCGAAGCTGCAGGCGGCGGCCGACGGCGTCGACAAGCGGCTCCGCGTCGAGGTGCCAAAGCTGGATCAGAATGCCGTCGCGATGATGTCGAAGAACGGCCTGACGGTCACGAAGGCGACCGGACCCGAGTGGAAGAACCAGCTGGACAACCTCGTGAAGACCATGCGCGGCGAGATGGTGCCGCCTGACATCTTCGATCTCGCCGTCAAAGCGCGGGACGAGTACCGCAAGACGCATCCGCCGACGAAGTGAACGGCGCCGTCGGCAGTCAAGAGCTCCCTGTTCACGACCACGCGCCCGCGGCGCGGCACCGCATCGCGTCCACCGTCGAGGATCTCTTCGCCTCGCTGGCGCTGCTGGCGATGGTCGTCCTGCCGCTGCTCGAAATCGTCTGGCGCAAAGCGTTCAGCCACGGCATTCCCGGCTCCGGTCCGATCGTTCAGCACCTGACGTTGTGGGTCGGCTTCCTCGGCGCGGCGATGGCCGCGCGCGACGGCAAGCTGCTCGCGCTCGCGACGGGAACCTTCATCCCGCAGGGACCGTGGCGGCGCTCGGCCGATATCCTGGCCGCTGCGTTCGGTGCGTGGGCATCGGTCGTGCTCGCGTGGGGCGGCTGGAAAATGGCCGCGATCGAGCGCGAATCGGGAACGACGATCGGCGCCGACATCCCGACGTGGATTGCGCAGATCGTCCTGCCCGTCGCGTTCGCCCTCATCGCGATGCGGGTCGTCTGGCGCGCGGACCGCGCGTGGTGGGGGCGTCTCGTGGCCTCGTCAGGCGTCCTCCTCGCGGCGCTGTGTGTGTGGAAGCCCGCACTCATCGAAGGGCAGCCGCTGACGCCGTTCTTCATCGTCATCGTGCTCGCCGCGGTCGCCGGGACGCCGCTGTTCGCGATCCTCGGCGGGACCGCCGCGATGCTCTTCCTCCATGACGGTGTGACGCCCGCCACGATTCTGATCGAGACTTACTCGCTCAGCGTGTCGCCGACGCTCCCGGCGATTCCGCTGTTCACGCTCGCCGGCTTCCTGCTCGCGGAAGGCAAGGCGTCCGAGCGGCTCCTGCGCGTCTTTCGCGCGTTCTTTGGATGGATTCCCGGCGGGACCGCCGTCGTCTGTGCGATCTTGTGTTCGTTCTTCACCGTCTTCACGGGCGGATCCGGCGTCACGATCCTCGCGCTCGGCGGCGTGCTCTTCCCGGCTCTGCTCAAGGACGGCTATCGCGAACGCTTTACGCTCGGACTGCTCACCGCGTCGGGTTCGCTTGGACTCCTGCTCCCGCCGGCGCTGCCGCTCATCCTGTACGCCGTTGTCGCGCAGATTCCGATCGAGGACATCTTCATCGGCGGCATCCTTCCGGGAATCCTCCTGACGACGATGGTCGCGGCGTGGGGCGTGCGCGAGGGGATCGTGTCGAAGGCCGGCCGCTATCCGTTCCGCGCGAGCGAGGCGATGGCGTCGTTGTGGGCGGCGAAGTGGGAACTGGCGATGCCCGTCGTCGTCCTCGTGTCGATGTTCAGCGGCCTGGCGACGGCGGTCGAGGCCGCCGCCCTCACCGCGCTCTACGCCCTCTTCGTGCAGGCGTTCGTCCATCGCGACATGTCGCTGCGCCGCGATTTGCCGCGCGCGTTCGTCGACTGCGTCGTCGTCATCGGCGGCGTGCTGATCATCCTGGGCGTGGCGCAGGGCCTGACCAGTTATCTCGTCGGCGCGCAGGTCCACGCGAAGCTGATCGACTGGGCGCGGTCGAACATCACGTCGAAGTGGACGTTCCTGCTGGTGCTGAACCTGTTCCTGCTGGCCGTGGGCTGGCTGATGGAAATTTTCGCCGCCATCGTCGTCGTCGTGCCGCTGATCGTGCCGCTCGGCGCGGCCTACGGGATCAACCCGGTGCATCTCGGCATCATCTTCATTGCGAACCTCGAGCTCGGGTTCCTGACCCCGCTTGTTGGCCTCAACATCTTTCTGGCCTCGTATCGCTTCCGGCGTCCCGTCCTCGAAGTCTGTTACGCCGCGCTGCCGATGATGGCGATTCTCGGCATTGGCGTCCTCGTCATCACCTATGTGCCCTGGCTCACGACCGGACTTCTCGCGTGGCTGGGACGATGAAACGATGAATTGCGGATTGCGGATCTCGGATTGCGGATTGATTGGTGATTGCGGATTTCGGAGTGCGGATTGATTGGCCATTGCGGATTGAGGATTGCGGATTTGATTTGAGATTGGTGATTGGCAAGTCCGTTCCGGGCCGCTGACGCTGATCGGCGTCCGTGTCGTCGGGCTCGACGTGGTCGCCGTGGAGGCGGGCCTTCGCGATTCAGGAAAACCGCGTCGCCGCGAGACCGTCGCGCCGGTCTGACGGGCCGTCGACGGCGATGGATGAACCCCTTGGTGCCGCTCCTTCATGGAGCGATGTGTCGAATCAGCAGGACCGGCGCGCAGCGTCAGGGTTCGAGCGGCGGCGCGGTTTTCGGGCCGCCGGATTCGGCGACCACGGCGAGGCCGATGATGCGGACCTCGCCATTGCGGATTTGCGGATCTCGGATTGCGGATTGATTGGTGATTGCGGATCTCGGATTGCGGATTTGATTTGAGATTGGTGGATCCCGCAAAGCAGTATGAAATCGTCGGCGTGATTCAGAACGCGAAGTACAACAACGTGCGCGGACGGTTTCCGCCGACCGCGTACGTGCCGATCACCGCGATGCCGTCCACCCTTGCGGGAATTTCCGTGCAAGCCAGGACCGTCGGCGATCCGTTGACCGTCCTGCCGGCCGTCCGCCGGGTGATTCACGAGATCGAGCCGGGCCTCGCGCTCGCCAACGTGCGCACCGAGAGCGATCAGGTGAACGAGGCGTTGTGGCAGGAGCGCCTGCTGGCGCGGCTGGTGACCGCATTTGGCGCGCTCGCCCTTGCGCTCGCCAGCATCGGGGTGTACGGCACGATGTCGTACGCAGTCACGCGACGAACGAAAGACATTGGCGTGCGCATGGCAATTGGTGCGCCTGCAGGGCACGTCCTGCGGGAAGAGCTCGCGCGCGCGATCAGGCTGGGCGCGATCGGCATTGCGATTGGCTTGCCGTGTGCGCTCCTCGCGAGCCGCCTCGTGAGCAGCCAGCTGTTCGGCATCAAGCCGTGGGATCCGCTCACGATGCTGATCGCGATCGCCGTGCTCGCCGTCGTGACCGCCGTCGCCGGCTTCCTCCCCGCGCGCCGCGCCGCCGCAGTCGATCCGCTCATCGCCCTGCGAGCAGAATAAAAAAGGCCGGGAGAAGCGGCTCGTCCGCATCTCCCAGCCTTAGAAACTCGGTTGCTCCGGAATTCCCAATTCCCAATTCTCAATTCTGTCTACTCGCCCGGCGCATTCAGTGCCGTCATGTGCGTCCGGTAAGCCTTCGTCCAGTCCTTGCGGAATGCGTCCTGCGCGTCCTTCAACGAAATCTTGCCGGCGCAGACCATGTCGTGCAGCCGGGCCGCGAGCGCGTTCTTGGCGTCGAGCGTGAAGTCGCCCTGCGCGTGGAACGGCCAGAGGTTGTTCGGATCGTTGCTGCCGCCGAGCGCGACGGGGACCAGATGATCGAGTTCGCCCGAGAAGCCTTCCGGCCGGATGCCGTAGCGCTCGAGCGCTTCACTGCGCTGCCAACCCGCGATCGCCTTCACCGACGCGGCGTAGTCCGCTTTGCAAACGTCGGCATTCTTGACCTTGAGTGTCGCGCCGGGTGTTTTGTAGTTGTCCGGGAGCTGCGCGGAGACCACCACTGGCAGCGCCAGCGCGCAGGCCGCAATCACACCCGAGAGACACGTGTTCCGTACCATGTTTCGCGTCCTCCAAACAATTCTGAAATGATTACGCGTCCGAAGATGAAGTGCGGACGAAGTCGAGCAAGCGCCGCACCAGCAGTCTCATCGTACATCGCGTCACAGCGATCGCGACAATTCGTGATGAAACGTGACAAGAAATGGTGGAGACAATTCGATGACGAACGGCCAAGCGCGGCCGTCGATTGGAGGCCGCGCCACAAAAATGTCGTAGAATCACGACTTCGACCGATCGTCAAAGGAGCCGACGCCTGATGCGCTGTGTTTCGATCGTTCTGCTGCCTGCGTTCGTTCTCGCCTGGACGGCCGTCACGGCCGCGCAAGGCAATCCCGAAGCTGCCAAGATGAAGAACCCGGTCGCCTCCAGCGCGGAGTCAGTCGCCGCGGGGAAGGCGTTGTTCACGAAGAATTGCCGCTTCTGTCACGGAAACGATGCCAAGGGCAACGGCCCGATGGCGCCGCAGGGAACGCATCCGTCCGACCTGACGGACGCAAAGTGGGATCGCGGATCGAGTGACGGAGAGATCTTCGCCGTCATCCAGAATGGCGCCGGCCCGAAGTTCGACATGAAGGGCTACAAGGGAAAGATGTCCGACACGGACATCTGGAACGTCGTCAACTATCTCCACAGCATCGGCGCCAAATAGATGATCTGCTGCCGGCCCCTGTGGGTTGCGGCCTCCTTCGCCGTGCTCGTCATGGCTGCGGCGTGCGGGACCGCGCCGCCGCCTCCGACCTCTGCGGTCTTTACTACCGCGCACCGTACGGTCGGCGAGGCGTTCCGCGATTTCTTCGGCGTGCGGCCGACCGCGCATCAGCCGATTCCGTTTCCACACAAGACGCACATCGCCAAGCAGGCCATGTGCACCGACTGTCACGAGACGGTCGAACGCGGACCGATCGCCGGGATTCCGAGCGTCAAGACCTGCATGATCTGCCACAGCCAGATTGCCGCCGATCGGCCGCTCATCAAGCAGGTCACGTCGTACTCCGAGAAGGGCATCGAGATTCCGTGGCAGCGCGTCTACGGCTTCACGCACGAATCGCACGTCCGTTTCAATCATGCGCCGCATATTCGCGCCAACGTCGACTGCGCGACGTGTCACGGTAACCTCGCCGAGATGACCGTCGCCGAGCGCGCCGTCGACCACACGATGGGATTCTGCGTGAACTGTCATCGGCAGAAGAACGCGCCGAATGACTGCCTCACCTGTCACTACTGATACGAACCGCTCAACAGGCAGCTGACACGAGACATGGATCGCCGCGACTTCATCAAGCTGACCGCCGTCACCGGCACTGGCGCCGCGCTGACCGCGTGCGGCAATCCCGAGCATCAGCTCATTCGTTTCGTGCCCGAGGACGATCTTCTGCCGGGCATTGCCGAGTGGAAGCCGAGCGTCTGTCCGCTGTGCAGCGCCGGCTGCGGCCTCACCGTCCGCGTCATGGACGCCGACTTCGAGACGACCCGCAACGGTCGGGCCGGCGTCGTCGTCGTCAAGGCGGCGAAGAAGCTCGAAGGACAGCCGCAGCATCCGGTGAATCACGGCGGCTTGTGCGCGCGCGGGCAGGCGGCGATTCAGCTGACGTACCACCCGGATCGTCTGACGGCGCCGATGAAGCGAACCGGCGCGCGCGGCACCGGCCAGTATCAGGAAATCTCGTGGGACGAGGCCGTCGGCGAGCTCGTGTCGAAGCTCGATGCCTTGACCGACCGGAAGACGCTCGCGGCGGTCGTGCGGCCTCGCCGAAGCCGTCGCCTCGAGCTGTTCGCCGAATTCCTGTCGCGCTTCGGCGCGCCGCCGCCCATCGGATTCGAAGTCTTTGCCGACGATGTGGTGCGCAAGGCGAATCTGGCGAGCTTCGGTCACGATCAGCTGCCGACGTTCGATTTCGCGCGCGCGGGCCTCGTCATCAGTTTTGGCGCGGACGTGCTCGGTACATGGAATTCGCCCGTGTCGCAGAACGCCGCCTTCGGCGCGCTGCGACGCGGCCGCGCTGGCGTGCGCGGCACGTTCGTCCAGGTCGAGCCGCGGATGTCGCTGACCGGCGCGAGCGCCGACACGTGGATTCCGATACGCCCCGGCACCGAAGGCGTGCTCGCGCTGGGACTTGCGCACGTGCTCGTCGCTAACAAGGTGGGCCCCGGAGACGAAGCGCTGCTGGCGGATTACGCGCCGGCCGCCGTCGAAACGACCACGGGCGTGACCGCTGCGCGGATCGAGCGCCTCGCGCGCGAGATTGCGGACCGGCGTCCAGCGGTTGCGGTCATCGGTGGACCGGCACTCGCTCAGACGAACGGATCGTTCCACGCACATGCGGTGAACGCGTTGAACACCGTCCTCGGCGCGGTTGGGCAGCCGGGTGGCGTGTTCTTCACGCCGCAGTCCGTTGCCCTTCGCGAGAATCTCACGCAGCCCGCGCACCACATCCGCGATCTGCGCGCGCAGGCGCTGCTGCTCGACGGTGCGAATCCGGTGTTCGGATCGCCGCAGGCGTGGAAGGTCCGCGAGTCGCTGGCCGCGATTCCCTTTATCGCCAGCTTCGGCAGCTTCCTCGACGACACGAGCGTCAACGCCGATCTGCTGCTGCCGGATCACACGTTCCTCGAAACGTGGATCGACAGTGTCCCCGAGTCCGGCTCGCTCGACGCCGTCGTCAACGCTGCCCCCGCCGTGATGCGTCCGCTGTACAAGACGCGTGCGACGCCCGACGTGTTGATCGAGGTGGCAGGGAAGCTGAAGACACCGGTGACGCTGCCGTGGCAGTCGTTCGAGGATGCGCTCAAGGCCAGCTTCGACAAGCTGGACGAGGACGCGTGGAGCGGCGTCGAGAAGCAGGGCGGCTGGTGGAAGGCGCAGCTGCAGGCGGCCGCGCGACCGGCGGGCAAGGAGGCGCGCAATCTGGCGTACGTCGCGCCGAACTTCGACGGCGACGCGTCGACGTATCCGATGCACTTCCTGCCGTACGCATCGCAGGCGTTTCACGATGGATCGACGGCGCACCTGCCGTGGCTCCAGGAACTGCCCGATCCGCTGACGACCGCGATGTGGAGCAGCTGGGTGGAGATCAATCCCGCGACGGCGGCGAAGGCCGGCATCGCGCAGGGCGATCTGATCGACGTGACCTCGAGCCAGGGAACCGTCCGCGCGCCGGCTGTCCTCTCGCCCGGGATCGCACCGGACATCGTCGCCATGCCGGTCGGGCAGGGGCACGAGACGTTCACGCGGTTCGCGAGCAAGCGCGGGGTGAATCCGCTGCGCATCCTCGCGCCGCTGGCGGAATCGGAGACCGGCGTGCTGGCGTGGGCGGCGACGCGCGTCAAGATTGCGCGGGCGGGGGAAGCCGACGGCAGCCTGATCGTGTTCGCGGGCGGGATGCGTGAGAACCCGCACGGAACCGAGGTACGTTGACGGTGAAGAACGAACAACGGTCAACGTTCAAGTATCAATTGAGCGTTGAGAGTTGCACGTTGAAAAGGTGAGTGCTGCGATATGTCTGCACGATGGGGCATGGCGGTCGACCTCGACCGATGCACGGGTTGTGAAGCATGCGTTACGGCGTGTCACGCGGAAAACAACATCCAGACCGTCGGGCCTGAAGAAGCGGCCCGCGGTCGGGCGATGCACTGGATCCGCGTCGAGCGGTACTGGGAAGGGGAGTTTCCGGACGTCCGCCTGAAGTTCCGTCCCGTGATGTGCCAGCAATGCGACGCGGCGCCATGCGAGCCGGTGTGCCCGACGTATGCGAGTCATCACACGGCCGAAGGCCTGAACGCGCAGGTCTACAACCGCTGCATCGGCACGCGCTACTGCGCGAACGCATGTCCGTACAACGTCCGCTTCTTCGACTTCTTCAACCCGCAGTGGCCCAAGCCGCTCAACGTGCAGCTCAATCCAGACGTGTCGGTTCGAGAAGTCGGCGTCATGGAGAAATGCACGTTCTGCGTGCAGCGCATCTCCGCCGCGCAGATCGACGCGAAAGCCGAGAAGCGCGAGCTGAAGGACGGCGACATCAAGCCTGCCTGCGTGCAGTCGTGCGCGGCGAAGGCGCTCGTCTTCGGTGACCTGAACGATCCGGACAGCGAGGTCTCACAGCTTTCGCGATCGTCGCGCGGCAGCAAGCTGCTCGAGGAAGTCGGCACGCTTCCGAAGGTGACGTATCTCGCGCGTGAGACGCCTGCATGAGCGAGCAGCCGAACATCGTCGATGATCTGATGCGTCCGCTCCTGCGGACGTCGTGGCGGTTCTATCTTCTCGTCGTGGTCCTCGGCAGCATCGTCGCCGCGGGATTCGGTGCCTGGATCTATCAGATGTACATGGGCCTGGGCGTCGCCGGCATCAACATGCCGGTGTACTGGGCGTTCTACATCACGAACTTCGTCTTCTGGATCGGCATCAGCCACGCCGGGACGCTGATTTCCGCCATCCTGCGCCTCGTCGATGCGGGCTGGCGGCGTCCGGTGACGCGCTGCGCGGAGGTGATCACCGCGTTCGCGCTGATGATCGGCGCGATGTTCCCGATCATTCACCTCGGGCGTCCGTGGCTCTTCTTCTGGCTCGTGCCGTATCCGAGCGAGCGGCTCATCTGGCCGAACTTCCGTTCGCCGCTCGTCTGGGACTTCTTCGCCATCTCCACGTACCTGACCGGCAGCGTGCTGTTCCTGTTCCTGCCGATGATTCCCGACTTCGCGCTCATTCGCGATCGATCGACGGGACTGCGCCGGAGCATTTACGGCGCGCTGGCGCTCGGCTGGCGTGGCACGACCAAGCAGTGGCATCGCCTCGAAGCGGCGATGTCGATCATGGCCGTCGCCATTATTCCGGTGGCCGTCTCGGTCCACACGATCGTGTCGTTCGACTTCTCGATGGCGCCGGTCCCGATGTGGCACTCGACGATGTTCGGACCGTACTTCGTCGCGGGAGCCATCTTCAGCGGCATCGCCGGGTTGATCCTCGCGATGGCGGCGCTGCGCAAGTTTCTCCATCTCGAGGAGTACCTGCGTCCGATTCACTTCGACAACCTCGGTCGGTTGTTGTTGATGATGAGCCTGCTCTGGGCGTACTTCGTGTTCGCCGAGCGGCTCACCACGTGGTACGGCAACGACGTCGCCGAGATGAACGTGTTCTACACCACGCAGCGCGGCTCGTTCTCGCCGCTCTACTGGACGATGGTGGTGTGCAATTTCCTGATTCCGCTGGTGCTGCTCGGGATCCGGAAGTTCCGCACCATCACCGGCTGCGTCGCCGCGTCATTCGCCGTCTGCATCGGCATGTGGCTCGAGCGCTTTCTCATCGTCGTGCCGTCGCTCAGTCACAAATATCTGCCGTACACGTGGGGACAGTACCGTCCGCAGCCTGTCGAGATTCTGATCACGATCGCGACGTTCGCGGCCATGATGCTGCTCTACACGCTGTTCGCGAAGTTCGTCCCGATCATCGCCATCTGGGAATTGAAGGTCGGCGAGCACCAGGCGATGGTGACTGAAGCGCCGGCCGTTCCGCACCGCCTGCCCGCGCGGCCGCTGGGAGAGACGCCCGCATGAGCGCAATCTACGGTCTCTACGGACAGCCGGCGTCGGCTCAACGCGCGGTGGACGAACTGCGGTCGCTCGGTCTCCAGGACGGCGACATCACGGTCATCAGCGCCGAACCGCTGGAGCACTGGGAATTCGGCCAGATGAACCATGCGTCACGCATCTGGTACGTTGCGAGCGCCGGTGGTTTCCTCGGCCTCATCTCCGGCGCATGGCTGACGCGCATGACGGAACTCGCCTGGCCGCTGCCGACCGGCAACATGCCGATCGTCGCGTGGTGGCCGAATCTGATCGTTGTCTTCGAGTTGACGATGCTGGGCGCGATCCTCGCGACCGTCGCGACGCTCATCGTCGCAGGCGGCCTGCTCCGGCGGAAGCCGGTGCTGTACGATCGCGCCGTCGCGGATGGTCAGATTCTCGTGGGGACTGACAACGCGGCCGGGAAGTCTGATGCGATCGAAAAGGCGCTGAGCCGGGTCGGCGCCGCATCCGTCAAGAAGGTCTGATCGAACTTACGGCAGCGCCGACGCCAGCTGCCGCAGGAACAACCCGACATCCGTCACCAGTCCGATCGTTTGCGACGATCCTCTGTCCGCCAGCTTCGTCACGACCGCCGGATTGATGTCCACGCACACGAGCCGCACCCACGCCGGCAGCATGTTGCCGACGCCGATCCCGTGCAGCATCGTCGACAGCACGAGCACCAGCTTCACACCTTGGAGCGCCTCCGCATAGCGATCCTGCGCGTCGATGAGATTCATCACGGTATCCGGCAGCGGCCCGTCGTCCCTGATGCTGCCGGCGAGCACGAAGTCGACGCCGCCGCGGATGCACTCGTAGATGACCCCGGACCGCAGCACGCCCTTCTTGACCGCGTCTGCGAGTCCGCCCGCGCGATAGATGGTGTTGATGGCGCGCATGTGGTGGCGATGGCCGCCTTCGATCGCGCGGCCGGTCTCCAGGTCCACGCCGAGTGACGTGCCGAACAGCGCCTGCTCGACGTCATGCACCGCGAGCGCGTTGCCCGCGAGGAGGACGCTGACGTAGCCGCGGCGGATGAGATCGCAGAAGTACGAGCCGCCGCCCGTGTGCACCACGACCGGGCCGGCGACGACGGCGATGCGATCGCCGGCATCCTTCGCGTCGCGCATCATCGCGGCGATGCGGGCGACGCCGACTTCGACGCGCCGCTCCGACGAAATCTCGTTCGTCATGAACGCGAAGCCGTGCCGGTCCCGCGCCTGGAATTCCGGCACGATCTTGATGCCGCGCACGCCGCACACGACCTGATCGCCCGTCCGAAGCTCACGAAGCTTCCTGCACGCGGCGCGGTCGCCATCGATGACGATCGCCGCGTCCATCCGCTGACCATCCACGCGCAGCCACTGGCCTCCGTGCATCACGAACGTCTGATGGTTGGTCGTCGAGTAGAAATCGTCGGGCGCGCAGCCGTCGCGATCGGCGCGGACGATCTGGGCGTCCTCGACGCGCGCGACGCGGCAGCCGAGCGTCACGAGCTCTTCGAGGACGGCGGTCAACGCGTCCGGCGTCGCCGACGAGACGCGCATCGACACGAACGACGGCTCGTCGTTCGTTCTGCCGATGCGAAACTCCAGCACCTCGAAGGCCGCGTCATGCCGCACGACCGTGTCGAACATGACGTTCAGGAGCTGCGAGTCGATCAGGTGACCTTCGGCTTCGACGACTTCAGAGACCAACGGGTCCTCCGATCAGCGGGCTCGAGAGACGCTCAATGCAGGAATGCAAGGATGCAGGAATGCAAGAAGACACTCCGACTTGCGTTCGTGCATTCTTGCATTCGTGCATTGTCCGGAGCGAAGCGAACTAATGTGTGTACGCGTACAGCACGACGTTCACGCCGAGGGCGTACCCGTTGGGCGAGAACCGCTCGAAGTACTGCTGATTCTCGCCTTCGCGCTCCCAGGTGTCCGGGATGTCGGTGTTGTGCGTCATGACGACGAGGAGGCGGCCCTTGTTGTCCGCGATGCCGCGGAAGTTCACCGTCGGGCTGTCGTTCATCCAGGCGCGCTCGGACACGCTGCCGCCGCTCCGCATCCAGAACTGGATGGACGAGACCTGCTCGACTTCCTTCACGTCGTACAGCGTGTGCAGGATCGAGTGGTCCGGCGGGATGTCGAAAATCGGATATTCGGGCAGGACGCGGCCGATTTCTTCGGCCCACTGGTCCCACGCGGCGGTGCCCCAGAAGTCGTCCACGGTGATGAAGCCGCCCTTGAGGAGATACGCGCGAAGGCTTTCCACTTCGTCGGGCGACAGGCGGATCGTGCCCGCGTCCTCGAAGTGAACGATTGCGCAGCGGGACATCAGCGGATCCGTGATCTTCAACACGACGTAATCCGGCTGCCCCTCCTTGTCCAACTTCACGCGCATCGTCGTCAGCTCGGCGAGCCGGACGGAGAAGTTGTTGTCGGCGCCGGGGAAGTCGGTGTCCCATCCGGTGCCGCCGTCTTCGCGCCGATCGCTCGTGAAGTACGCGCGGCAGTAATTGAAGGAGCCGTCGAAGTTTTCCGACTTGGCCCACTTGGGAGGCGTGCGCCAGAAACGCCCGCGACCAACCCAGATCTGCTGCGCGGACGCCGCCGCTGCGACGAACGCCGCGACGATGAGGGAAGATAAGGCGATGCGTGTCGTCGAGCTCAGTCTCGCAGCCACCGTCCTCCTGGCTACCGCCAACTGCACAAAGTCTACGCCATCAGGCGCAGTCCAAACCACGCAAGTGCCGGCTCCGGCGGCGCCGGCTGCGGGGAAGGGCCGCATCGAAGGCCGGGCCGCGGCCGGCGCGATCGTCATGCTCGAACCGAAGACGCCGCATGAGTTTCCACCGCCGGAGACGGCGGCCATGGACCAGGTGTCGCGGACGTTCTCGCCGCCGCTGCTCATCGTGCGGACCGGCGCTGCCGTGGAGTTCTGGAACAGTGACGACACGCTCCACAACGTCCACGTCGGCAACACCGACACCGGCGAGCCCGCGTTCAACGTCGCGATTCCGACGGGTGAGGTCTACCGCTACACGTTCACGAAGAACGGCCTGTATCACGTCGCGTGCGACGTGCACCCTGAGATGACGGCGGACATCGTGTCGGTGTCGACGCCGTTCGCGGTCCAGACGGGTCCCGATGGCGCATTCGTGTTCGACGACGTCCCGCCCGGCAGTTATGTGGTACGCGTGATCGCCGGAGGCCGGACGAGCGAGCGCGACGCTGACGTGGTGAGCGGCTCGAACAACGTGAGGGTGCCGTGAAGGCGTGATTTGAGAATCGCCACCTACACAGCTCGGTCACAGACTGTAATGCTTGACCGGCGGTCGGCAAGCGAACGGAAGTCGCAGGTGTCGCTCTACCTTTCTGCAGACCGAATGTCGGCCTTGTCAAGCTGTCAAGTATTTTGGCTCTACGACGCGCCAGGCGGCGTCGTATTATGAGCAGCCTTATGACACGACTCAACCTGCTGCAGCTTTTTCTCAGTACCTCGGTCGCATGTGCGGTCACGGATTTCAGATCATGTTTATTCAGTGCCAAGCGAGCTACGCGCCGTACAGCAAGAATTTGCTGGCCAGCTCCATTGATATAAGCGCCATAACGGATCAACGGCAAACCACCAATGCCTCGAAGGCATGGCCATGAGTGCCGCGCAGAGCGAGTCGATTTCTCACTTTCGGTTCGCAGAAATGTGTCGACGCAATTGCAACAATTTGGTGAGGTTGGTAACCGAAAGGTGCATGGAGGGGTCGCTTATTGCCGTGATGTGTGTAATCGCGGGTGGTGCCGTGACACTTGCTGCTGAAACAATCGAGATTAATGATGCTCGGCCAGTGAATGCCGCCACATTGCAACTGGAGAATAGATGTCATTGCGTCATCACGTATGAAGATCCGGTCTGGCGGTCTGATCAAGTGATGGACATTTCAGGTAGCGTGGCACATCGAAGCGAGGTTCATCCCTACGGCCCGCGTGGCGGCCACTTCTCGTTCTCTGTTGCAGAGGATTTGTCTCAGCCCTCGCAGGCTAGCAAAGCGGTGAAAGCCATGTTAGAAGCCTTCGACCGGTCCTTCAGTGCTGGCGGCGCCTTTCGCGTGGTCGAGCAAGCGGGGACATTGCACGTGATTCCGTCCGATGGGTCCGTGCTCGACGTGTCTGTGACATTGGGCGGGCCTTCAGCCACGTTGAATGATGTTATCCACGACGTTCTGAAGCAGGTGCATGCTGCTACCGATCGAAAAGTCCTGCTGGGGACATTTCCAAGCCGGGCAATGTCACTCAGAATTCCAATTGGTCAGAAGTCAACGTCTGCCGGTGAGGCTCTAGCAAGTGCTCTCGCCAGTACGGGCCTCAAGCTGTCGTGGGAATTACGTTTCAGCTACACGATGACTGCGTACTACTTGAGCATCCATCTGGTTCACTGACGCGTTCAGCGTCTACAATCCGCCAGTATCCTGCGCCCGCAATTCGACCTGCACCGGCGTGGTCATGCCTCGCCTGATCTCGATGTCCGTGAGGAACGTGCGGTATCCCGCCTTGCGGATCTCGATGGTGTGATGTCCCTCGGGCAGATCCACCATCACGCGATCTTGTTCACGTGGGCCGTGCCACGACTCGCCGTCGATCAGGAAGTCGGCGTCAGCGGGCGTGACGCGAAGTTCCAGACGACCGCCGGCAGGAACCGCGCCCTGGCCCTGGTTACCGGACTGCGGCGGCTGCGACGACGTCGTCGGCGGCGGTTGCGACTGGCCACCACGATGTCCTCCTCCGCGTCCGGAACGCTGCGGGGCTTGCGACGGCGGTGGAGGATTTGACGATCCAGGTGGCGGAGCGACGGGTTGCGGCCTGCCCTCCGGTTCCTCGCCCGCCTCGAGCTTCGCCATGTCTTCCTTGATGTGAATCGTGACGTCGGGCGTGAGGTACAGCTTCTTGTGAATCGCGCGATAGCCGTCGAGGTAAATCACGACCTCGTGTTCGCCGATTGGGAGCCGGAGACGCTGAAACGCGCCGTCGAAGTCGTCAACGACGCCGGCGTAGTAGCCGTCGACGTAGACCTCCGCCTGCTTCGGCTTGACTTCGAGCCGCAGCGACGCATCCGGCGCCGCCATGTTGGGATGTGGATAGCCGAACTGACCCGCAGGTGATGCGTATGCCGCAGCCGATCCGGTCGTCGCGAACGCCATCGCGAGAAGGATGATTGAGAGACGACGCTTGGACACGACGACGACTCCAGAGTTCTGCATGGCAGGTTGGCGACGTTTATCAAAGGAGCAATGCGAGTGCCAAGGCATCTGCGGGGAGGAGCGCGGGCTATCTTCCAGATGCACAGGAACTTGAGCGCATTCGGCTAGCCGTCGGCCCCGACGCGAATCGTCCCAGCACGACAAGAGTTGTTGCCTCGAAAGGACACGTCAGTTCGCGCGCGACGACCGATGCCAGAACCGGCGGAGCAGCTGCCGCGCGGCGGACGCGCCCTTTTCGCTGGCGTCCTTGACCGTGTCGAGCGCGGACTTCGCCCACGGGAAATCCGGCGCGAGCAGCGCCAGACCGAGCGCGATCGTCAGCCAACCCGGACCGGGCAGCACGATGAGCAGCGTGCCAACGACGAGCAGCACGAATCCGCTGGCGATACGGACGATCCGTTTCACTCAAACAATCGACGCTGGGATGTTTCGCGCGGTTCCGTGGCAGGCTCTGCGGTTTTTCGACGCGGCCGCAAAGACGGCAGACGATCGCGTGCGTGACTACCGGTCGGCGGTTCTTCGCGCTGGCGCGAGCCCCAGCGCGGATAAGGTTTCCGGATCGCGGATATCTGTGATGGTGGTCCAGCCGGTGATGTCTTTGTAAACGGCGTCGGCGGGCGCTCCATCGAGCGCGGCCTGCCACACGACGGCCAGCGTCTCCTGTCGCGTGCGTCCGGAGATCTCGCCCCACTTCTCGATCCAGCGATAGCGCACCGGAACCGATTCGTCAGGCTGCATGGCCTTGCACACGGAGCGGTGCAAGGAGCCTGCCTCGAGGGGTCGCCGAGAATGCTGGCGAATTCAGGCGTTCAGGCAGGTCGGTGCGTCTGCGCGTGTGTCGCGGCAGGACACCGACCGCACGCTTCTGAACGCGCGCAGTACGCGGACCTTGTTAAAAGGCCGGAATGATGCGCACGTTCGTCGGCGCGACCGGAATCGTGGTGCCGAAAACGGCGACGCCGTTCGGCGTGCCGACATACACATGTCCGTTCACGATCGTCGGCGTAATGAATTTGTTGCCGGCGCCGAACGTATCGCGCGTGCCCGCCTGACTCGAGTTGTACAGTTCGTGCGCGAGGTTCGTCGCATCGTACGCGTGCAGCACGGCGGTGCCGGAGTTCTCGACGGCCCAGACGATGCCGTTGGTCGTACCCGATGCGGACACGCTTGGCGTCGTCCCCGGATAGGCAAACGTGCCGGCGCTCTGCGACGAAGCCGTTGAGCCGACGCGCGCGCTGACGATCGGAAACGCCTTCAGCCGCTGTCCGACGGAACCGTAGTAGAGCGCGCCGTTGAAGTACGCCGGCATCGCCCAGACGCCGCCGGGCAGCGCTCCGGAAAGATCCTGATAGATATTGTTCGTCGACGCGTTGAACTTGCCCATCGAATCGCGATTGACGATGTACATGTGTCCGTCTTTGCCGGCGCCGACCGCGAGATGCCGGGTCTGTCCGCCGCCGTCGATCAGGTCCGGCAGCACGAGCGCGCCGCCCGATCCGAGATCGCTGTCGGCGTCCGACTTGCTGACCGTGTCGAACGTCGCGAAGTAATCCGCGACCGACAGTCCGCTCGCCGTCGCGATCTTCACGAACGCGTTGCCGAAATTCCCGTTGACCGGAAAACCACTGCCGTTGAGCGTCGTGTCGAAGGTGCCGTTGCCGTCGAGTAGATAAATGTTGCCGGCGGCGTCGGCCGCGGGACCGGCGCCGGCCATCCAGATGGCGCCCATTTGTCCGCTCTGCGTCACCTTCAGCACGCCCGTCTGCGCGAGCGTCGTCGGGTCGTAGGACATCACCCAGCCGTTGTAGGTGCCGGCGTCACAGTGCGAGGTGAACGCCAGGATGAGTTTGTTGTTCACGAGCGTCAGCGCGGAGCGCTCTTCGTACATGCGCGGATCGAAACCGGTCGCTGAAATCGTCACCGGTCCGCCGAGGACTTCGCCGCCGTACGCGAGCGCGAGCGCGTGCAGGCGCTGGATGTACGTGCTGCCGACCTTCGACATCGCGACGACGTAGATGATGCCGCGGGTGCGATCGATGACCGGCGTCGACGTGACGCCAATCTCCGGCGTCACCTGGCCGCATCCGCCGACGGGTTCGCTTGGAACCTCGCTCGTGCCGAGCGTCGACGTCCGCCACACCACGGCGCCGGTGTCTGCATCGAACCCGTAGACGCTGCCGTGTTCCGACGCGACGTACAGCATGTTGCGCGCGCCTTGTCCGGGAATCGACAGCGCCGAGAGATACAGCGGCTGCGCGTCCACCCTGCCGTCCGTGTTGAAGAACGCCGTCTTGCCGAACGTCGTCACGCTGACGTTGGCCGGTGTCAGGATGGTTTCCGTCAGGTTCTGTCCGGTTCGCCCGATGTCGTTGTGATACGTGACGACGTCGGTGCCGACCGACGATGCGACGGACCCGGTGAGCGCCATGGTGACGGCGATGGTGCTTCCAAACAGCGCGGAGACGGTGAGGCGGTTGCGCATAATTGCCGAGCCGTAGACGCAAGGCTCAGGCCAGCCAGCAGAGCCGGAAAACCTCAGGAATTCCCGCGCACTATTCAGCGCGCCGCGTATCAACCTCGACGGTGGGCTTACGGATTGCGGTCGTTCTTACATCCTGGAGCCGGGGCTTTTTGCGGGCGGCGCACCGCTCATGCGGTGCTTCAGCCAGATACGCGCAGTGTCCCAGTCGCGTTTGACCGTCGACACCGACGTGCCGAGCGCTGCGGCGATCTCCTCGATCGTGAGCCCGGCGAAGTATTTCATTTCGACGACGCGCGCCTGGCGCTGATCGAGCGCTTCGAGCGCCTCGAGCGCCTCGTTCAACGCGAGGACATCGACTTCGTCCACGCCGCGGTCCGCGGCAGGTACGCCGCTCACGGACAGCGGCTCTTCGGGTCCGCCGTCGCGCTTCGCAGCACCGCGCTTGCGCGCGTAGTCGACGAGCACGCGACGCATCATCTGGGCGGCGATGCCGAAGAAGTGCGCACGGTTCTCCCAGTTGATCTCCCGCTGCGGCAGCAACCGCAGATACGCTTCGTTGACCACGGCGGTGGGCTGAAGGGTGTGCGAGTCGCGTTCGCGGCGAAGATAGCTGGCGGCCAGCCGGCGCAGTTCACCCTGGACGCGCACCATCAGATCGTTGGCGGCGTCCGGAGAGCCTTCGCGCCAACGCGCGAGGAGCATCGTGATTTCGCCGGGTGGGTCTGGTGGCACGAACGGCTCGTTCAGCTCCATACCTTAGCTCCGTCTGCGCCCGCGGACGCAGAAAAATTGGGCCAGCGAGCCGAAGCTCGCTGGCCATCCAGGCTGCTGGATTCGTCGATCCCGAAGGGGACGGATTCGGTGCCAACGCTACCGACCGTAGACGAACTCGCGGCCCATGGATTCGTCAGTGGGATACCACGCCTTGATCGGCGGAGCCTGTCCCTTCGGCGCTTCCGCGAAGGTGATGGGCTTGTTGTGGTCATTGCCCGCGGGGCGGTCGACGTAGTGCGTGAAGGCCGTGAGGAAGACCTTCTTGCGATCGCGCGACATCACGCGGACGATCGACGGACTCGACTCCGGCGCCACCAGCTCGAACACATACGTCCCCGCGGAGAGCTCGACGCCGGGCAGCGCCACGGCGCCGCTGAACGTCAGATACGCTGTCCGGTTGGCGGTGTTCGCGCTGACCGATGCCACCAGACCCGCTGCGACGACGACCGCGCCGACCGCCGAGCCGACGAACTTCAGGTTCACCATCTTCGGACCCTCCTCTCAGACTCGGCCAACCTGTCGTTGTCGGCCTTCATTTGAGTCACGCGTGGCCGCGTGGCGGAAAGGTTCAGGGCCGGCGACTGTCGAGCCGGGCCGCCTTCGTGGCGAGGTAGTTTCGTTCGGGAATGCTGGCGGTTCGGCTCGCGGCGGCCCGATAGCGCGCGATCGCGCCCTGACAGTCGCCGGCCATTTCGAGGAGGTGACCGCGGACCGCGTCGAGCCGGTAGTGGCCGGCGATCCGCGCATCGCGTTCGAGCGCGTCGACGGCGGCGAGACCGGCTGCCGGACCGTGGACCATCGCTTCGGCAATCGCGCGGTTCAACACGATCATCGGGTTGTCGGACATCCGGCTGAGCAGGCCGTATAGCACGAGAATCTGCGGCCAGTCGGTATCCTCGACGCGGGGCGCCTCGTCGTGGACCGCGGCGATCACCGCCTGCAGCTGGTAGACGCCGACCGACCCTTTCGACAGCGTCGCCGAGATCAACGCGACGCCTTCTTCGATCGTCGCGCGATTCCACAGCCCGCGATCCTGTTCGGTGAGCGGGATGAGCTCGCCGTCCGGTCCGCTTCGCGCCGCTCTCCGCGCGTCGGTGAGCAGCATCAACGCCAGCAGACCCGCCACCTCGCCATCGTCCGGCAGCAGATGGTGTAGCGCACGCGTCAGGCGAATCGATTCGATCGCGAGATCCGCGCGCTGCAGGCTCGGACCGATGCTGCTCGCGTAGCCTTCGTTGAAGATCAAGTAGAGAACGTGGAGAACGGCGCGCAGGCGTGTGCGGCGTTCTTCGGTGACCGGCATCCGGAACGGCACGCCCGACGACTTGATGCGCTGCTTGGCCCGGCTGATCCGCTGCGCCATCGTCGCTTCGGGAACGAGGAAGGCGTTGGCGATTTCCGCGGTGGTGAGACCGCCGACGGCACGCAGCGTCAACGAAATCGCCGACGCGCTGGTCAGCGTCGGATGGCAGCACATGAACAACAGCGTCAGCGTGTCTTCTTCTTCGACGACGTGATCCGCGTCGAGCGCGGGAACGATCTGATGATCCTGTGGCTCCTGCATGACGGCCAGGGTTTCGCGGCGCCGCCGTGCGAGATCGGCGCGCAGATGATCGGTCATTCGCCGACAGGCGACGTGGATCAACCAGCCGCGCGGGTTGTCGGGCACGCCTTCGTGCGGCCACTGCTGCGCCGCGGCGAAGAGCGCTTCCTGGACGGCGTCCTCGGACGCAGCGAAATCGCCGAAGCGGCGGGCAACCGCGCCGAGCACCTGCGGCGCGAGCTCGCGCAGCAGATTCTCGGCGCCGCCCTCGAGGGATGCCGTCGTCACAGGTCGGTCGGCGGGGCGCTCATCACCTGGCGAACTTCGATCGGCATGTTCATCGGGACGCCGCCTTTGCCCGGCGCGCTCGACGCACGCGCCGCGATGTCGTAGGCGCGATCCGCGTTCTCGCAGTCCACGATCCAGTAGCCGGCGAGAAATTCCTTCGCCTCCGGAAACGGTCCGTCGGTGACGACAGGCGCGCCGCTTTTTCCCGCGCGGACGACCCGCGCCTCGACCGGCTCGGCGAGTCCTTCCGCGCCAACGAGCTCGCCGCTGCCGGTCAACTCCTTGTTCAGACGCAGCATGAAGGTGATATGCGCCTTGATGTCTTCGGGCGGCCACGTTCCGATGCCGGCCTCGGTCCAACCCTGTCGTGGTGCGTGCATCATCAGCATGTACTTCACGGACGACTCCTTTTGTGTCGGCGTCTCTCTCTCGACGCGTTCGCTGGTAAGTCGGAGCGGACCGCCGGCGCTCGACATCTGCCCGCCTCTGCAGCGCCAGAAATTCTACGGGAGGCGCGTGTTACGTCGCCAAACTCGGCCGTGCGTGCCTCTACAACTTCCACATCGCGGCACGGATGTTGCCACTTGAGCTCCAGGAATCGTCGGCGATCGGTACCCGAAAGGAGGCAGGAAATGCGTGTCATCGTGACCAGGCTCGCGATTGTGTTCGGCGTCGCGCTGACGGTTGCGTGCGGCGGCCCTCCGCCCAGCGCGGATGTCGATGCGGCGAGAGGTTCGGTTGATAACGCGTCGGCGAACGACGCGCGTCGCTATGCGCCCGATTCGTACAAAGCGGCGGAGAACGCCCGCACCGCATTGGACGACGAGCTGAAGGCGCAGGATAACAAGTGGTTCAAGTCGTACGACAAGGCCCGGGACCTGGCCGCCGCGGCGAAGTCGGCGGGCGACAAGGCCGCGGCCGACGCGCTCGCGGGCAAGGAGAAGGCTGACACGGCGGCGAGAGCGAAAGCGGCGGCCGTGAAGAGGGAAGCCGCGAAGGCCAAGGCCGTTCGCGTCGGCGGGAACGTCAGGCCGCCGGTCAAGGTCAAGGACGTGACGCCGGTTTATCCTGCCATCGCCAAGTCGGCGCGCGTGTCGGGCGCCGTTGTCATCGACGCGACCGTCGGAACCGATGGCAAGGTCGTCGATACCAAGGTCGTGCGGTCGGTGCCGCTCCTTGATCAGGCGGCGGTCGATGCGGTCCAGCAGTGGCAGTACATGCCGTCGCTGCTCGACGGCGTGCCGACGCCCGTCGTGATGCGGGTGACCGTGAACTTCACGCACCCCTAGATTCGACCCACCGTTCAGTGCGCACGCGGCCGGCCGATGGGCCGGCCGCGCTCTACCAGCTCGCTTGACTCGCGAACCGCAGCTGGTCAAGCCTAGATCTCATGTGGCGCAACTCCAGGAATGTCCTCGCTGCTGCGAGTCTCGCGGCTCTCGTCGCGCTCGTCTCAGCGCCTGCCTCCATCAACGCGCAACGCCCCGATCGCGCGGCGACCGCCGATAACGGTCCGTTCGGCGCGCTGAAGTGGCGCAACATCGGTCCGCCGCGCGGCGGACGGTCGATTGCGGCGGAGGGCACCGTCACCCGGCCCTACGAGTACTACATGGGCGCCACCGGCGGTGGTTTGTGGAAGACGACCGACGGCGGGACGACGTGGAAGCCGGTCACCGACGGACACATTCAGAGCTCGTCGGTCGGCGCCATCGGCATCGCGCCCTCCAATCCCGACATCGTCTACATCGGGACCGGTGAGTCGGAAATTCGCGGCAACATCATCCAGGGCAACGGCGCCTACAAGACCACGGACGGCGGAAAGACGTGGACGTCGATCGGTCTCGCCGACACGCAGGTCATCTCGAAGATCCGCGTGCATCCGACGAATCCGGACCTGGTGTACGTCGCGGCGTTCGGCCACCATGCGGCGCCGAATCCCGAGCGCGGCGTGTTCCGATCGAAGGACGGCGGCAAGACGTGGGACAAGATTCTGTTCCGCGACAACAAGACCGGCGCGATCGAGCTCGTGCTCGATCCGAAGAATCCGCAGGTCATCTACGCCGCGCTCTGGGAGGCGTACCGCAACTCGTGGGAGATGTCGTCCGGCGGTCCGGGCAGCGGGCTGTTCAAGTCCACCGACGGCGGCGATCACTGGACGGAGATTTCGCGGAATCCCGGATTACCGAAGGGCGTGCTCGGCAAGATGGGCCTGTCGGTGTCCGGCGCCGATTCGAACCGCGTCTACGCGCAAATCGAGGCCGAGGACGGCGGGTTCTTCGCGTCAGACGATGCGGGCGCGACGTGGCGGAAGGTGAACGAGCGGCGCGATCTTCGTCAGCGCGCGTTCTACTACACGCGCGTGTACGCGGATCCGAAGGACAAGGACACGGTCTACGAGCTCAACGTCAGCTTCCACAAGTCCACCGACGGCGGCAAGACGTGGAAGACGATCAATCCGCCGCACGGCGACAACCACGACATGTGGATCGCGTCAGACAATCCGGCGCGGATGATCGAGGCCAACGACGGCGGCGCCAACGTCTCCGTGAACGGCGGCGAGACCTGGACGGCTGAAACGATGCCGACGGCGCAGTTCTATCACGTGGTCATCACCGGTCACGTGCCGTATCACGTGTGCGGCGCGCAGCAGGACAACTCCACCGCGTGCGTTTCGAGTGTGGCGCCTCAGGGCGGGCCCGGCGGTTCGGGCGGCGGTGCGGACGAAGTGTTCTACTCGGTCGGCGGCGGCGAGAGCGGCTATATCGCGAGCGATCCCCGAAACCCCGACATCTACTACGCCGGCAGTTATGGCGGCCTCATCACGAGGCTCGATCGTCGGACGGGCCAGCAGCGCGCGATCAATCCCTATCCCGACAATCCGATGGGGTATGCGTCCGCCGACATTGCCGAGCGTTTCCAGTGGACGTTTCCGATCATCATCGCTCCGACCGATCCCAGCGTGCTCTACGTCGGCTCGCAACACGTCTGGAAATCCACGAACGAAGGACAGTCGTGGACGAAGATCAGCCCCGATCTCACGCGCCACGATCCGAGAACGATGGGCGCGTCGGGCGGTCCGATTACCAAGGACAATACCGGCGTCGAGACGTACGCAACGATTTTCTCCATCGCGCCGTCGCCGAAGGACGCGAATCTGATCTGGACCGGCTCGGACGACGGTTTCGTGTTCGTGACGCGCGACGGCGGCGCGAACTGGAAGAACGTGACGCCGCCCGGCCTGAGCGACTACGCGCGCATCAGCCTCGTCGAAGCGTCGCCCTTCAGGCCCGGCACCGCGTACGTCGCAGCTAACCGGTATCAACAGGACGACTTCAAGCCGTACGTGTTCCGCACCGACGACTACGGTGGGACGTGGACGTCGATCACCAACGGCGTCGCTGAGCGCGACTTCGCTCGCGCCGTGCGCGAGGATCCGAAACAGGCGAAGCTCCTGTACCTCGGCACCGAACACGGCATCTACGTCTCGTGGGACGACGGCGGCAACTGGCAGTCGCTTCGTCAGAACCTGCCGGATACGCCGGTCCACGACATCATGGTGACCGATCGCGATCTCGTCATCGCGTCGCACGGCCGCGGCCTGTACGTGATGGACAACATTTCGCCGCTGCGCCAGGGCGGACTGCAGACGACGTCCAACTTCCATCTGTACAAGCCGGACGACGTGCTTCGTGGACTGGACCGGACGCTGGCGGTCGACTATTCCCTCAAGTCACCGGCTGAAAAAATCACGATGGAGTTCGTCGATCCGCAGGGCAAGGTGATCCGGACGTTCACCGGGACGAAGGCGGATGCGGAGAAGCCGGCCACGCCGCCCGCCAACGACGAGGACAGCTTTTTCCGCCGTCCGCCGGATCCGCATCCGCCCGTCAGCGCCGGACTCCATCGCCAGACGTGGGACGTCCGCTATCCGGGTGCGACCGATTTCCCGGGGATGGTGATGTGGGCAGCGAGCTCCCGCGGCCCGGAGGCGCCTCCCGGCGCGTATCAGGTCCGCGTCACGGTTGACGGACAGACCGAGACGCAGCCCTTCGCCATCCGCCGCGAGCCACATGTGCTGAATGACGTCAGCGATCAGGATTTGCGCGATCAGTTCGATCTCGCGATCCAGATCCGCGATCGCGTCAGCATGGCGAACGAGGCGGTGCTGCTCGTGCGCGGGATCAAGCAGCAGATCGCCGATCGCAAGGCGAAGCTCGATCAGAAGCAGGCCGCGACGCTGAAAACGCTCGACGACTTCGAGCACAGCCTCTCCGACATCGAAGGCGAGATCTATCAGGTCCGGTTGCAGAGCAGCCAGGATCCGCTCAACTTCCCGATCAAGTTGAACAACAAGATCGCCGCGCTCCAGGGCATCGTCGAGAGCGCCGACGTGAAACCGACCGAGCAGACGTACTCGATGTTCCGGACGCTCTCCAACAAGCTGGACGAGCAGTTGAACAAGCTGGACTCGACGATCACGGGAAAAATGCCCGCCGCCAATCAGCAGCTCGAACGCCAGAAACTCGATCCGCTGAAGAAGGAGCCGCTCAAGCCGGAAACGCAGAAGAAATAAACCGCGTCGCGCGGGCGCCGGCGATCCGGCGACGTTTAGGGCTAGAATCTGGCCCATGAAGCGCCATAGCCGCCGCGATTTCGTCGGGCTGACTGCCGCCGGCCTCGCCGGCGCGTCGTTCATCAACCGGGTCGGTTCGAACACCGTGTATGCCCAGGCCGGCGCCGGCACGCAGGAAGCCGACCTCGTCGTCTTCAACGCGAAGGTCTACACCGTGGACGCGGCGCTGCCTCGCGCCGAGGCGTTCGCGGTCAAGGCGGGACGATTCCTCGCCGTTGGCAGCACGTCCGAGATCAAGGCGCTCGCCGGCAAGAACACACAGGTCGTCGACGCGAAGCAGATGACCGTCGTGCCGGGCTTCGCCGACTGCCACAATCACGCCCCCGGCAACGTTCTCCTCTACGACGTCATCGTCGGCAACCCGTTCGAGGTCGAGTTCGTGACCATCCGCAGCATCGTGGACAAGCTGCGCGCGAAAGCGAAGGAGACGCCCCCCGGGCATTGGGTCGAAGGGTATTTCTTCGACGACACGAAGGTGAAGGACAAGCGCGAACTGAACGTCCACGACCTCGACGAAGTGTCGAAGGACCATCCGGTCGTCGTGGAGCACCGCGGCGGACACACGTCGTTCTACAACACGAAAGCGCTCGAGATGGCCGGCGTGACGAAGGACACGCCGAATCCGCCCGGCGGGACGTTCGACAAGGACGAGCAGGGCGATCTGAACGGCCGCGTGACCGATCGTGCCCGCGCCGCTCTCAACAAGATCGGCCAGCGCGAAACCTTCACCGCGGACCAGCGGATGCAGCGCGATCGGGACGGCCTCGCGTACATCTCCAAGCAGTTCGTCCGCTACGGCCTGACGTCGGTCCATCACGAAGGCGGGAACCTCCGTGCGCTCCAGCAGGTGCGCGAACGCGGCGACCTGCATCATCGCGTCAGCTACGAGATGAGCGGCCCCGTCCTCGAGTCGATGATCACGAGCGGGCTCGCGACCGGGTTCGGCGACGAGTGGATCAAGCTCGGCGCGACGTCCGAGCACACCGTCGACGGTTCCTTCTCGGAGCGGACGATGGCGCTGAGCGTCGCGTATCCCAAGACGAATCCACCGTACAAAGGCAACATCACCGAGACGCAGGACGACCTGAACGCGTGGATTGAGCGCGTCCACCGCGCCGGCATCCAGACCAACTGTCACGCCAATGGCGACGTCGCGATTGACATGGTGCTCACCGCTGTCGAGCGCGCACAGAAGATGTTTCCGCGCGCCGATTCGCGGCCGAAGATTACGCACTGCACGCTCATCAACGACAACCTGCTGCGGCGGATGAAGGCGACGGGGACCATTCCGGCCGTGTTCACGACCTACGCGTTCTACAACACGGACAAGTTCCACTTCTACGGCGAGGACCTGATTCAGCGCTGCATGGCGTTCCGATCGTTTCTCGACGCGGGCATTCCCGCGGCCGCGGGATCGGACTTCAGTCCGGGGCCGTTCGCACCGCTGATGGGCATCCAGGGCATGGTCACGCGGAAGGGGTGGGACGGCGCGACATGGGGCGCGAACCAGCGGATCACCGTTGAGGAAGCGCTCCGAATCAACACGCTGAACGGCGCGTTTGCGTCGCGCGAGGAGGCGATCAAAGGGTCGATCACGCCCGGCAAGCTCGCCGACTTTGTCGTCCTGGCCGACGACCTTCACGCGGTGGACCCGGAAAAGATCAAGGACATCAAGATCGTCCGGACCGTCGTCGGCGGGACGACGGTCTACGAGGCCTGACGCGCTCCGCTGCGACGATGCACATCCTCTCGCTCGATCAGGGCACGACCAGCTCGCGCGCGATCGTGTTCAATCACGAGGCAGAGATCGTCGCCGTCGGCCAGAAGGAATTCCGTCAGATCTTTCCGCAGCCTGGCTGGGTGGAGCACGACCCGGCCGAGATCTGGGCGACCCAGGTCGCCGTCGCGATCGAAGCGCTCGGGCGCGCGCACCTGCGGCCGCGTGACATCGCGGGCATCGGCATCACCAACCAGCGCGAGACGACGGTCGTGTGGGATCGAGAGACGGGAGATCCCGTTTATAACGCCATCGTCTGGCAGGATCGGCGAACCGCCAATTTCTGCGACAGGCTGAAGCGCGACGGGCACGCGGACTTCGTTCGGCAGCGCACAGGCCTGGTGGTCGACGCCTACTTTTCCGGCAGCAAGGTGGCGTGGATCCTGGACAACGTGCCGGGTGTCCGTGCGCGCGCCGAAGCGGGAAAGCTCGCGTTCGGCACGATAGACAGTTGGCTGGTCTGGAAGCTCACCAGCGGTTCGACGCACATCACCGACGTCACCAACGCGTCGCGGACGATGTTGTTCAACATCAACACGCTGGCGTGGGACGAGGATCTGCTGAAGCTGATCGGCGTGCCCGCCAGCATGCTGCCAGACGTTCGTCCATCGAGCCAGGTCTACGGCCGCGTGTCGACAACGCTCGGTGTCGGCGACGTGCCGATTGCCGGGATCGCCGGCGATCAGCAGTCGGCGCTGTTCGGGCAGATGTGCGTCTCGCCCGGATCGACGAAGAATACCTACGGCACCGGCTGCTTCCTGCTGCAGAACGCGGGCGAGAAGCCGGCCGTTTCGAGCCATAAGCTGCTCTCGACCGTTGCCTGGCAGGTCGGCGGGAAGACGGCGTACGCGCTCGAAGGCAGCGTGTTCATCGGAGGCGCGGTCGTCCAATGGCTGCGCGACGGTCTGGGTCTCATCAGGCAGTCGTCGGATGTCGAGACGCTCGCGCGGTCGGTCGGTGACAACGGCGGCGTCTATCTCGTGCCGGCGTTCACCGGACTCGGAGCGCCGCACTGGGATCCCTACGCGCGCGGCATCATCGTCGGCATTACAAGGGGCACGACGGCCGGACACATTGCGCGCGCCGCAATCGAAAGCATCGCATTCCAGGTGGCGGATCTGCTCGAAGCGGTGAGAGCCGACACGTCGATCGACTTGACGGAACTGCGCGTGGATGGCGGCGCCGCCGCCAACGACGCGCTGCTGCAGTTTCAATCCGATCTCCTCGGCGTCCCCGTCGTGCGTCCGATGATCACGGAGACGACGGCGTTAGGCGCGGCGTATCTTGCCGGCCTCGCAGTCGGCTTCTGGGAATCGACGGACGCGCTCGCGCGCCATTGGCGAGCGGACAAGCGCTTCGAACCGTCGATTCCGCCGAAACAGGCGGCTGACCGGCGCGCGGAGTGGCGCGAAGCGCTCAATCGATCCAGGAACTGGATCACCAAAGATCAATAGATGCGGCGCGCCGAGATGCTCGCCCGCCTCGATCAGCGGGACGATCCGTGGGACATCCTCGTCATCGGTGGCGGCGCGACGGGCGCCGGCATCGCCGTCGATGCAGCCAGCCGCGGCTACGACGTCCTGCTGCTCGAGCAGCACGACTTCGGCAAGGGCACGTCGAGCCGGAGCACCAAGCTTGTGCACGGCGGCGTGCGCTATCTCGAACAGGGCAACATCGCGCTCGTCATGGAAGCGCTGAAGGAACGCGGACTCCTCAGGCAGAATGCGCCGCACCTCGTCGGCAACCTGGCGTTCGTCGTCCCGAACTACGACTGGTGGGAAGCGCCGTTTTACGGACTCGGACTAAAGGTCTACAACGCGCTCGCCGGCAAATATGGATTTGGCACGTCGGAAATCCTGACGCGCGAAGAAACGCTCGCGCGTCTGCCGACGATCAAGACCGAAGGGTTGCGCGGCGGCGTGGTGTACTACGACGGGCAGTTCGACGATGCGCGGTTGTTGATCAACCTGATGGAGACGGCTGCCGATCAGGGCGCGACGGTCCTCAACTACGTCCGCGTCGAGGCCATTACCAAAGGCGACGACGGCTTCGTCGCCGGCGTCATCGCGGTCGATCAGGAGACGCGCAAGCGATGGACGCCGTCGGCGCGCGTGGTCGTCAACGCGACGGGGCCGTTCTCCGATTCGGTGCGCCGGATGGCCGATCCTGAGGTGCTGCCCCTGATCGCGCCGAGCCAGGGGATACATCTGGTCTTCGACCACTCGTTTCTGTCGTCCGACGCGGCGATCATGGTGCCGCACACGTCAGACGGTCGCGTGATGTTCGCGATTCCATGGCATGGCCACACGCTCGTCGGCACGACCGACACGCCGATCGAGACGGCGACGCTCGAGCCGCGGCCGATGAAGGAAGAGATCGACTTCATCCTCGAGACGGCGGGGCAGTATCTGCACAAAGCTCCGACGCGCGCCGACGTGCTGAGCGTCTTCGTCGGCATTCGGCCGCTCGTCAAGGGCGGAGACGGAAAGCTGACGGCGGCGTTGTCGCGGGATCACACCATTCACATCGATCAATCGGGCCTGGTCACCACAACGGGCGGGAAGTGGACGACGTACCGCAACATGGCGGAGCACACCGTCGATCAGGCCGCGGATCTTGCGAGGCTCGACGAGCGGCCGTGCGTGACGCGCACGCTCAACGTCCACGGATTCCATTCGAGCGCCGAGCGGTTCGGCACGCTCAGTATGTACGGTTCCGATGCGCTGGAGATTCAGGATCTGATGCGCGACGCTCCCTCGCTGGCCGACCCGCTTCATCCGCAGCTGCCGTACAGCGGTGCAGAAGTCGTGTGGGCCACACGGCACGAGATGGCGCGAACCGTCGAAGACGTGCTCGCCCGCCGCACGCGCGCGCTCTTCCTGAACGCGCGAGCCGCAGACAAGATGGCGCCTGCCGTGGCTCGTCTGATGGCAGCGGAGCTCGGGTGGGACGCGACGAGACAGGCCGCTGAAGTGGCGGCCTTCTCACAGCTCGCGAAGGGCTATCAGCTCTAGAGACTATCGCTCGCGCTGCGGCTCCGCGGTCTTCGTCCCGCGAAGATCGCGCGAGTCGACCGTAATCCTCGCCTGCGGCGCGTACATCTCGTCCCAGCTCTGTTCGGACCAGAACACTTCTTTCTCGGGCGCCGGGTTGTACGGATTCTTCGCGGAGTTGTCGAACAACGTCACGACCGTGACCTTGCTGCCGGCCGGAATGTGTCGCGGTGTCTGGAGCTCGTAGTAGAGCTGCCAGTTGAAGTCGTACTTCGGTACGTCCAGCAGCACTTCGTCGCGTCCGTCGGGCAGCGTCAGCGTGTACTTCATGCTCTTGCCGCGCAGGTGCAGGTGCGGCGTCAAGCCGTAGAGCGTGATCGGCTCGCTGATTGTGTGGATGCTGACGACTTTCCAGTTCTCCGCGTACGGCGGGATGTTCGGCAGGTTGACGCCGCCTTCCACACTGTTCGGATCGTTGCGCTTCTGCCGCTGGGGCGCGTACGGCTGGCCCTCGACGATGTAGGTCGTTGGCCCCGCAGCGCTGAACGAATGGTAGATCTGATGCGACACGTCCTGTCCGGGTTTCGCGAGATACAGGCCGAGGCGCGATCGATCTTTCTGCGGCGTCCCGGTCGGCGTGTAGTGCATGTAGAAGTCGATGTAGGAGCCGGCCTTGATCAACTGGCCTGCGTCGCCTTGATACGACTCGTAGCCGCGTCCCGGGACGAACGACAGCAGCTTCTGAATCTCCTCCGTGGTCGTGCCGCCGTTGGCGCGGGCGACCTGGTTGCGCGACATCGGCTTTCCGCTCGCGTCCACGATCCGTCCGCCGACGAGCGACGCGCCCTCGGGCAGCCGATCGATGACGTACAGCCCGGCGTGGTGCACGACGCCGGGAGTGCTGGGCCGCACCTCGAGCGCCTTGATGTAGACATCGTGCGTGAACGGCGTCTTCGTGAAGAAATCGGTGACGGGAACTTCGCCCTCCGCGGGAATGTCGAAGTCCACCGGCATCTCGATGATGACGTCCGGTTCGCCGTGCGACCAGGTGCTGCTGAATGTGGGCGCGGCGGGCAGGTCGGCGTCGTTGCCTTTCGGAGCGCCCGCGTCCACCCACTTCGAGATGGTGTCGATCTCGGCGTCGCTGAGGCTGCGGTCGTCCACGAACTTGCCGTAGTGCGGATCGGCGCCCCACGGCGGCATCTCGCGGCTCATGACCTTGCGCCTGATGGACTTCGACCACGGGCGCACGTCCTCGTACGTCAGCAGCGCCATCGGCGCCACCTCTCCGGTCCGGTGACAGCTGACGCAGCTCTTATAAAGGATGGGCGCCACGTCTTTACTGAAGGTGACGGTTGCCGCCGCGGCGTCAGCACGTCGAGCGCCGCCCGCGGCGTGGGCGACGAAGGTGCTGATGCCGACGAGCGCGATGATGAAACCAGGGCCGGCGGCTCGCTTCATAGGTCCTCTTTCGTCCAATGAACCGAAACCCAAGGCTGAGCCCGCGAAGGGGCTGCAGCGGAACCCGGAGAGACGACTCGGCATACTACGCTCCGAACGGCAGAGCGTCAACGACGAGGGGGCGGACGCCGGAGCGGCTGGCGTCCGCGATGCCGCGCGCGTTGACAGCCCTACATGTTTTGGATAGAAATGCGCGCAGCTTGCTTCCCTCGGTTCCCATGAGATGGCGATGAAACAACTGGTGCTGACATCCATTCTGGCGATCTGTGGCTTCTCCACGTGGGGCGCAGCGCAGAACCCCGCTCCCGCCAAGCAGGACCTCGTCAACGTTGCCGAAGGCATTCCCGTCGAGAGCGCGCTCGTGCGGCAACGGTGCGGCGGCTGTCACCGGCCGGACGCCAAGAACCTGATGACGCGCATCTCGTACCGGCGCGCGACGCCCGAAAACTGGGAGCGCACCATCAAACGGATGATCGCGCTCAATCACGTGACGCTGTCGCCGGAGGACGCGCGCAACATCCTGAAATACCTCGCCGACCACCAAGGCCTTGCGCCCGAGGAGCTGCGCCCCATCGCATTCGAAGAGGAACGTCGGACGGTCGACTTCAGTTACACCGCCGACGAGACGACATCGAACCTCTGTTCGTCGTGTCATTCCATCGGTCGTGTGCTCAGCGAACGTCGCACGAAGGAAGAGTGGCAGCTGCTCATCAGCATGCACCGCGGCTACTACCCGCTCGTGGACACGCAGCCGATGAACGGCGGCCAGGGCTTCATGCGATCGAACGGACGCGGAGGTCGTGCGGCGAGAGCCACGCAGACCGGCGCCGATGGAAATCCGCCGGACGATCGCAATCCGGTCGATCGCGCGATCGAGCACCTGACGAAGACGTTTCCGCTCAACACACCCGAGTGGTCTGCGTGGACCGCCGCGATGCAGCCGCCGAAGCTCGCGGGCCGCTGGGCAGTGGCTGGATCGGAGATAGGCAAAGGACCAGTCGTCGGCGTGATGACCGTGACTGCCGATTCGTCCTCGCCCGAAAACTTCACCACCGAGACGCACCTGACCGTCACCCGCACCGGCGAGACGATCACGCGCAGCGGCAAAGCGCTCGTCTATACCGGTTATCAGTGGCGCGGACGGTCGAACGACTGGCGCGAAGTTCTGTTCATCGAGCGCGACTGGAAGCAGATGTGGGGACGCTGGTTCAGCGGTGCGTACGACGAAACCGGGCTGGATGTGACGCTGACGCGCCTCACGGAGCCGACGGTCCTCGGCGCCAGCGTGACCGCACTGAAGACGGGCGCAACCGCGCAGCGCGTCCGCATCTTCGGCGCGAATTTGCCGTCGCAGGTGCGGCCGGAGGATGTCGCGTTCGGGCCTGGCGTCACGGTCACGAAGGTCGTCAGCGCTGCGCCGGAGGAAGTGGCCGTGGACGTTGACGTCGCCGCGACCGCACCGGTCGGCGCGCGCGACGGCTCGATCGCGGGTGCCGTAAAACCCGCGCTGCTCGTCGTCTACGACAAGATCGACGGCATCAAGGTGTTGCCGGAGTCAGGCCTGGCTCGAGTCGGCGGCGCGGTGTTCCCGAAACAGGTGCAGCAGTTCGAGGCTGTCGGCGTGAACTACGGTCCCGACGGCAAGCCCGACACCGCCGACGATCTCGATCTCGGATTCGTGAACGTCAGCTGGTCGCTCGAAGAGTATCCGACGACATTCAACGACGATGACGTGCAGTTCGTCGGGACGGTGGATCAGAACGGTTTGTTCACGCCGAATCTCGACGGTCCCAATCCCAAACGCTCTGGCAACCGCAACAACGTCGGCGACGTGTGGGTCGTCGCGGAGTTCCCCGGCACGAAGCCGCTTCGCGCGCGCGCGCACCTGCTCGTCACCGTGCCGCTCTACATGAACTGGTTCGCTGAGGAGAGCAAGTAGGGTGTCAGTCCGCTGACTTCAGAACGTCGGCGGCGTATTCACCCACAGCAGGACGGCGTCCTCGTTTGACGGGTTGTACCAGCGGTGGCCGACGGTGCTCTCGAACCAGAAGCCGTCTCCCTCATGGAGGGTCTGGCACTCGAGCTCGTCGAGCCAGATTTCGAGCGTTCCCGACATCATGTAGATGAACTCCTCGCCCTGATGCGAGTACGACCCATCGCTTCCCGCGCCCGGTTGCACGCGGAAGATCTGGGTTTCGAGGAGCGTGGCGCCGATGGACAGATGCTCGATCCTGACGCCGGACTGCGTCTGCAGGACGCGCCGGTCCTTCGGACGGACCAGATGGTTCGTGCGCTTCGGCCGATCGAAGAAGTCGAGCGTCGTCGTGCCATATGCCGCAGAGAGTCGCTGAAGCGTCGCGACGGAGGGGTTCGCACGCGACAGCTCGATGGCGCTGAGAAAGCCGGCGGATATCTTTGCGCGTTTTGCCGCTTCGACGACGCCCAGGTCCGCCCGCTTGCGCAGTCGGCGCAGCTTCGGACCGAGATCCGTCGGCCGCGCGCTGTTGACGCGCCCTTTGATGGTCTTTCCGAGCATCTGACGGATGCCGGGGAGGTTCAGCTGCTTGACGTCGCGGAGATACTTGATGCGCTTGAGTACGTCGAGCAGTTCGGGGCCGTACAACCGGTACCGGCCGTTGCTGCGTGCGGGCGTGATGAGGCCGACGTTTTCCCAGAGACGCAGCGTGGACGGGCTGACGCCGAGAATGCGGGCCGTCTCGCTGACGGTCAGCAGGCCGACGCGCGCACCGCTGCGGCGGCGGGCCGGCTGCGATCGTTTTTTCATGGTGGCGCGCTCATGCTACTCCAGCTGCACGAGGCGTCGAAATCGGCGCAGAATATTGACAACAGTACATGCCTTTAGTAGAAGAGCGCTTCGCATGCCGACGCTGACCATCGCGTCCCGACCGATTTGCCCATGAGCGCGATCAATCTCCGCACGGAAATTCCGGGTCCGCAGTCGCGCGCGCTGATGAAGCGCCGCGAGGCCGCTGTACCGCGTGGGACGGCGCATTCCGTGCCGGTGTTCGCTGCGTCTGCCGACGGTGCGCGCGTGACCGACGTCGACGGCAACGTGTATCTCGATTTTGCCGGGGGCATCGGCGTGATGAACGTCGGCCATTCCACGCCGTCCGTTCTGGCGGCGCTGCACGGTCAGGTCGATCGTTTCACGCACGTCGGCTTTTCGGTCCTGCCGTACGAATCCTACGTGGCGCTGGCGGAGCGCCTGGCCAAGCTTTCGCCGGGCAGCTTCGCGAAGAAGACGCTGTTCGTCAACAGCGGCGCGGAAGCGATCGAAAACGCCGTCAAGATCGCGCGTCACGCGACGGGCCGGCCCGGCGTCCTTTGCTTCGAGGACGGCTTTCACGGCCGCACGCTGCTGGCGCTCTCGCTGACGAGCAAGGTGACGCCGTACAAGGTCGGCTTTGCACCCTTCGTCACCGGCGTGATGCGCGTCCCCTACGGCTATTGCTATCGCTGCGCATACAGCGCCGAGTTCCCGTCGTGCGAGTTCGCGTGCGTCGACGAGATCGAGCGGCAGTTCAAGCGCCACGCCGACCCGCGCAGCATCGCCGCGGTCGTCGTCGAACCGGTACTCGGCGAAGGCGGATTCGTCGTCCCGCCACGTGGATATCTGTCGAGGCTCGCTGCGCTCTGTCGTCGCCACGGCATCCTGTTGATCGCCGACGAGGTGCAGACCGGCTTCGGTCGCACCGGTCGCCTGTTTGCCTGCGAGCACGAAGGCGTCGAACCCGATCTGCTCGTGACGGCGAAGTCGCTCGCGGCAGGGCTGCCGCTCGCCGCGGTCGTCGGTCGCGCGGAATTGATGGACGGACCGATCGAAGGCGGTCTTGGTGGCACCTACGGCGGCAATCCGCTTGCGTGCGCCGCCGCGCACGCGGTGCTGGATCTGTTCGAGTCGGGCGAACTGCTGCGTCGCAGCGAGTCGATCGGCGCCCAGATCGAGGCTCGTGCGCGTGAGTGGGCGCGATCGTCCGCGCTCATCGGCGACATCCGCCGGCTGGGTGCCATGGTCGGGCTCGAGCTGGTCGTGAACCGCGAGACACGCGAACCCGCGAAGCACGAGACCGAGGACATCGTCCGGCTCGCCTACCAGCGCGGCGTCCTGCTGATTCCCTCCGGGACGTTTGGAAACGTGATTCGATTCCTGACGCCGCTGTCGATCGCGGACGACGAGCTGCGTGAAGGTCTCGACGTGCTCGCGTCCTGCTTCCAGTCGCTGCCCGCGCACGCGACCGCGCGCTGATCGTCCATGTGGTACTACCGGAAACTCGCCGACGGGCTCGTCGTCCTGCACACGAAGCCCGAGTTTGCGTCGCAGCTTGAAGAGCTGCAGCGCACCTGCTTCCCGACGCTCGACGACGCCGAACGATTCAAGGCGCGTCACTACCTGAAGCATCTCGAACTGTTTCCGGACGGGCAGTTCGTCGTCCTCGACGGCGACACGGTCGTCGGCGCCACGACGACGCTGCGTCTCGACTTTGACTTCGAACATGTCGGCCATACGTTCGCCGATGTCATTCAGGGCGGGTGGCTGACGTCGCACGCGCCGAACGGGTCGTGGCTCTACGGTGCCGACGTCGGCATCGATCCCGCCTATCGCGGACACGGACTCGGCACGGCGCTCTACGCCGCGCGGCAGGAAGTCGTGTGGCGTCTCGGGTTGAAAGGCCAGGTCACGGCGGGGATGATTCGCGACTACGGCGCCGTCAAGGATCGCATGTCCGCGCAGGATTACTACGACGGCGTGGTCGCGGGCCGCATCAGGGACTCGACGCTGTCGATGCAGATCGGCGTCGGGTTCGAGCCCCGCGCGCTGCTCGCGAACTACCTGAACGATCCGGCGTCCGACAACTACAGCGTCCTCCTCGTGCTAGGAGCCGACAAGCCCGTGCGCGGTGCCTCACGAAAGCATGCGATGTCCTACATCAGATTGAACGGCGACGTACCCGGCCCCCGCGCACGAAATCTCCTCGCGCGACGCGCTGCCGCGACGCCCGCCGGTCTCGGCCGCGCCACCGACGTCGTCGTCGAACGCGCGGACGGCGGATTGGTGTTCGACGTCGACGGCAACACGTTCATCGACTTTGCCGGCGGCATCGGGATGCTCGCGGTCGGCCACTGTCATCCTGCGGTCGTGACGGCGATCCAGCGGCAAGCCGCGACGTACGTGCATCCCAGCGCGCTCGTGACGACGTACGAGCCATACGTCCGCCTCGCGGAGATGCTGAACGAGCTGACGCCGGGCAGCTTCCGCAAGAAGACCATCTTCGCGAACAGCGGCGCCGAGGGCGTCGAGAATGCCGTCAAGCTGGCGCGCAAGTACACCGGACGCGCGGCGGTCGTGTGTTTCGAGGGCGGTTACCACGGACGCACGCTGCTGACGCTCAGCCTCACGAGCAAGTACGGGCTGTTCAAGAGCGGCTTCGGTCCGTTCGCGCCCGAGATCGTTCGCTTGCCCGTACCCGATCTCTATCGCCGTCCGCCGCAGCTGAGTGAAGCGGAATATCTGGACCTGACCGTGCGACAACTGCGTCACGCATTCGTCGCGCAGGTCGATCCGAAGGCGGTCGCAGCCGTCATCATCGAGCCCGTGCAGGGTGAGGCCGGTTTCGTGCCCGTACCCGCGCTGTTCCTGCGGAGCATCCGGGAACTGTGCACGGAACACGGCATCGTGATGATCGCCGACGAAGTCCAGTGCGGCATGGGCCGGACCGGACGCCTCTTCGCGATCGAACACGCCGACGTGGTTCCCGATCTCGTCGTCACCGCGAAGTCTCTCGGCGCCGGGATGCCGATCGCCGCGGTCACCGGGTTGGCCGACGTCATGGACTCAGCCCAGGTCGGCGGAGTTGGCGGGACCTACGGCGGCAGTCCCGTCGCGTGTGCGGCGGCGATCGAGGCGGTGAACCTGATTCGTCAGCCGGAATTCCTCGCACACGCGCGCAGGCTCGGCGAGATCATGCGCGAGGACATGGAGAAGTGGCAGGCGGCGTTCCCGATCGTCGGCGATGTGCGCGGCCTGGGTCCGATGATGCTGGCGGAGTTCGTCCGCGATCGTGAGTCGAAGCAGCCCGCTGCGCCTGAACAAACACTGCAAGTCGTGCGCGAGGTCGTCGCCGGCGGCGTGATCGCAATGCGCGCGGGTATGTACAGCAACTGCGTACGACTCCTTCCGCCGCTCGTGATGCCGGAGGACATGCTGCGCGAGGGACTCGCGGTCATCAAGCGGGCGATTGAAGTCGTGTCGATGAGGCACGCCGGCGCGTCGGCATGAGTCGCGTGTGGCCGACATCTTCCTTCACAACGGCCACGTCCTGACGCAGGCGCACCCTGCTGTCGCCTCGGCGGTCGTCGTCCGGGACGGACGGATTGCTTCCGTCGGCGACTCTGCCGATTTGCAACGCGGACTCGACTCGCGTGTGCGCCGCATCGATCTGACTGGACGCACGCTCGTGCCGGGCTTCAACGACGCGCACGCGCACGTGTGGAAGATCGGCCACCTCCTGACGTCGATGCTCGACCTTCGACGCGTGCGGAGCATCCACGAGCTCGTGCATCAGCTGCAGCAGTTTGCCGATTCGCGGTCGAATCAATCGTGGCTGCAGGGCCGCGGCTTCAACGAGGCGGTCCTGGAAGAGAAGCGCACACCCACGCGCGACGATCTGGATCGCGCATCGCCGGATCGTCCCGTTGTGCTGACGCGTATGTGCGGTCACATTTACGCGGTCAACAGCGCCGCACTGTCGCGAGCGGGCATCACCCGCAACACGAGCGCACCTGTAGGCGGAGTCATCGAACGAGACGACCGCGGTGAACCGAACGGGTTGCTGCACGAGACCGCGATGGGTCTCGTCAACCGCGTCATGCCTCCACCGACTGCAGTGGACTACGAGGCCATGATCGTCGCGGCGCTTCACCATCAGCTGTCGCTCGGCATCACGTCGTCCGCGGACTGCGGCGTCAACCCGCAACTGCTGGCGGTCTACCGGAACGTCGACGCCAGGCACGGACTGCCGGCACGCGTCAACGTGATGCCGCTTCGCCGCGTCGATGGGACGGCGTCGCCGGTACCGCTGCCGGATCGGTTCGTGTCCGATCGCCTTCGCGTCGATACCGTCAAGTTCCTGGCGGACGGCGGACTGAGCGGCGCCACCGCCGCGCTGAGCGTCAACTATCGTCACGCGCCGCAGAAAGGCGTCCTTCGGTTCGAGGAATCGGAACTGCGCGAGCTGTGCCGCGAATCCGCCGCTGCCGGCTGGCGGATTGCGGCGCACGCGATCGGCGACGTGGCGATCGAGCAGATGCTGAGCATCTATCAAAGTCTGCGTGCGCATCCGCTCGGACTGGCGCATCGCGTCGAGCATTTCGGCCTGCCGAGCGCCGAGCAGTTGGCGATGGCGTCACGACTGGGCGTCATCGCGGTGCCGCAGACCATTTTCATTCACAGCCTGGGCAGGAATTTTCGAAACTATCTGCCCGACCAGCTCTTGCCGCGTGCGTACCCGGTCCGGGCGATGCTGGACGCCGGCGTGCGCGTCGCGCTTTCTTCGGATGCGCCGGTTGTCGAGGACGACAATCCGTTGGCCGGCATGGCGGCGGCGATCACACGACGCGATGACGAAGACTGTCCGATTGCGCCCGAGCAGGCGATCACGATCGACGAAGCGCTGCGCGCGTACACGATGGGTGGCGCGATTGCGACCGGCGATGAAAATAACCGCGGCAGCATCGAATGCGGCAAGTGGGCGGATCTCGCCGTGCTCTCGCGCGATCCGCTGACGACGAGCCCCGACGAGCTCTCTGGGATTCGTGTCGACATGACGCTGGTCGGCGGCCGGATCGTCTATGAGCGGTAACCTCGTTCAGGTTCCACGCACGCTCGGACGATGGGATCTCGTGCTCCTGAAGATCGTCGCGGTCGTCAACATCAACAACGTGCCGCCCGTCGCGGTGTACGGCTGGACGTCGCTCCTGCTGTGGACGCTCGCCTTCGTGACGTTCTTCGTCCCCGAAGCCATCGCCGTCCTCACGCTCGCTCGTCGTCATCCAGGCGAAGGCGGAGTGTATCTCTGGACCCGGCGCGAGTTCGGCGACGCGCACGGCTTCCTGTCGGGTTGGTGCTACTGGACGAACAACCTGTTCTATGTGCCGGTGCTCCTCGTCTACATGGCTGGCATCCTCGCGTTCGGCGGCGGAGAAGCCCACGCGGCGGATCTCGTGAATCAGAAGATGTTCGTGGCGGCCGTGTCATTCGGCTGGCTCGCGCTCATCGCGGCCGCGAACATTCGCGGGTTGGCCGTCGGCAAATGGATTCAGAACATCGGCGGCATGAGCACATTTCCGAGCATCGCGCTCGTCCTCGCAGCGGCGGCGGTTGCGCGCGCGAGCGGCGTCGCAGTGCACGTCCCGCAGGCGCCCCGCGTCGACTGGGAGATGACGACCGCATTCGCCGTCATGTGCAACGCGCTCGTCGGCATCGAGCTCGCGTCGACGATGGGCGACGAGATCCGCGACCAGACGCGCGATCTCGCTCCCGCCATCGTGATCGCAGGGATCGTATCGATCGCGGCGTATCTGATGGTCACGGGCGCGGTGCTGATGCTCGTGCCGGTCGATCGCCTCGGCGTGATTCAGGGTGTCATGCAGGCAGTGGCCGTCGGCGCCAATGCCGCGCATGCCGGTTGGATCATTGCGCCGCTGGCGGTCGCGATGGGACTGGCGACGGGAGGCGCCGCTTCCGCCTGGTTCGCCGGCTCCTCGCGCGTCCCTTTCGTCGCCGGCTTGACCAGCGCACTCCCATCGTCGCTCGGGAAAGTTCATCCGCGATGGGGATCGCCGTATGTCGCGTTGATCACGTGCGCTGCGCTCGCGGCGGTGTTCACCGCGTTCTCGCTCGCGGGCTCGAGCGTCGCGGAGGCCTATCAGGTGCTTCTGAAGGCTGCTGTGGTGATTCAGCTGGTGCCGTTCGTGTACTTGTTTCTCGCGCTGATCAAGACATCGAACGTTGGCGCTGCCGTCCGCGCCGCTGGAGTCGTCGGGCTTTGTACGACGGTCGTCGGCGTCGGCGCCGCGTTTCTGCCGACGGCAGACGTCGGCAGCGTCGTGCGATTCGAGATCAAAATGATCATCGGCGTGCTCGGCCCGACGACGATAGGATGGCTGCTGTTCAAGCGCGCGCAGCGTGCCGAGCGCGAAGCAGCGGCGTGATGCGAAGGCCCGCAGTCTCTGGTCGATTGTCAGCAAACGACGCTTAGCGAGGACGAAGACAATGTCGCACGACACCGGATCTGATGCCGATCGCGACCTCGGGATGGACCGACCGATCACGCGCCGCGATTTTCTGAACGGTGTCGCGATCGGCATTGGCGGGTCGATTGCCGCCGATGTGCTGCGCCACCTGCCCGGTGCGGAAGCCATGCTGCAGGCTGCGTTCGATCAGGACACGCCTGGCTACTACCCGCCGGCGCTGACTGGTATGCGCGGCAGCCATGACGGTTCCTATGACGTGTCACACGCGCTGCGCGACGGTCGCTTCTGGCAGTCGGCAGGACAGCCGATCGAGACGAATGAGCAATACGATCTCGTCGTGGTCGGCGGCGGCATCAGCGGTCTTGCTGCCGCGTACTTCTATCGCGCACGTACCGGTCCTTCCGCGCGGATCCTCATCCTCGACAACCACGACGATTTCGGCGGACACGCGAAGCGGAACGAATTCCGTCCGGGCGGCAAACTGTGGATTGCGAACGGCGGCACTGCGGGCATCGAGTCGCCATTTCCGTACAGCACGGAAGCCCGCGGCGTGATGTCGGCGATTGGGATCGAGCCCGTGGCGCTCGCGGAGGCTGCGGCCAAGGCGGCCGATCGTTCCATCTTCAGCCAGCTTCAGAGTGCGTACTTCTTCGACAAAGAAACGTTCGGTGCGGATCGACTGGCCATTGGGCCGCCCGGCGGCCGAGGCCGCGGTCGCGGCGGCTCGAGCGGCACCACGTGGGAAGAATTCCTGGCGAGGACGCCGCTCGTGCCTGACGTTCAGAAGGACATTGCGCGCCTCGAGACCGCGAAGGTCGACTACATGCCCGGCCTGTCGAACGACAAAAAGAAGGACAAGCTGTCGCGCATCAGCTACAAAGACTTTCTGCTGAACGTCGTCAAGGTTCATCCTGGCGTGATTCCGTTCTATCAGACGAGGACGCACGGCTTGTACGGCATCGGCATCGACGCCGTCGGCGCGCTCGAATGCTGGGCGTATCACTATCCGGGTTTCGATGGCATGAACCTCGACCCGAAGGCCACTGGCCGAATGAGTTTCACCGCGCGGGGCGACGCGACGCCGAAGCCGCCGTACAACTTTCATTTTCCCGACGGCAACGCATCGGTCGCGCGACTGCTGGTCCGGGCGCTGATGCCCGACGCGTTGCCCGGCAAGACTGCAGAAGACAGCGTGCTGGCGAAAGTCGATTACAGCCGGCTCGATCGTCAGTCGTCTCCGATTCGAATCAGGTTGAGCAGCACGGTGGCGCGCGTCCGCCATTCGGGTCCGGCTGCGTCCGCGAAGGATGTCGAAGTGACCTACGGACGCGAGAAGAAGGTCTACACCGTGCGAGCGAAGGGTGTGGTGCTCGCGTGCTGGAACATGATGATTCCGTACGTCTGCCCGGACCTGCCGGACCCGCAGAAAGAAGCACTCAAGTACGGCGTGAAGGTGCCCCTCGTCTACACGAGCGTCGCGCTGAAAAACTGGACGGCATTCCAGAAGCTTGGCATCAACGGCGCCACGACGCCTGGGATGTATCACACCGGCGTCCGACTCGAGATGCCGACGGTGATCGGCGGGTACAATCCGACGCCGAAGTCTCCCGACGAGCCGATTCTCGTCCGCATGACGCGGACGCCGTGCAAGCCGGGCCTGCCCGCGCGCGATCAGCAGCGCGCCGGCCACGTCGATCTCCTGACGACCACGTTCCAGACGTTCGAGCGGCGGATTCGCGACCAGCTCGCGCGCGTGCTGAAGGACGGCGGCTTCGATCCCGCGCGCGACATCGACGCCATCACCGTCAACCGCTGGCCACACGGCTACGCGTACGAATACAACCCGCTCTGGGATCCGGACTGGCCCGAGGGGCAGTCGCCGTGCGAGCTCGGCCGCAAGCCGTTCGGCCGGATCACCATCGCCAATTCCGATGCAGCGGCGGCGGCGTACACCGACCAGGCCATCGATCAGGCGTATCGCGCGGTCAACGAGCTTGTTCAGGCGCAGTCGTCCTGACGCGGCTGCGCGGCGGCCCGCTACGTCAGTCCGTTCTTGACGAAGAGCTCTTCGACCGCGCGATTCGCCTCGTCGATCGCTTGATTCGTGAACGCGGCGGCACCAGCGTCCGCGTTTGCGATCGTCACCTGACCGAAACGCCGTCGTCCGACGACGTGCGGCCGCTGCTCCGGCGGAACGTCCGGATCGCCGAGCGTGTCGTACGTGTATGCGTAGCCGTATGGCCATCGATTGACCGTCAAGCCGACGATGTCGCTCGCAGGATCGAAGCCTTTCGGTCCGAGCATCGCCGCCAGGTGGCGCCGGATCTCCAGCTCGAACTCCTCGAACGTCGTTGACAGCAATTGCTTCGCGCCGGCGCGATTCTGATCCTTGCGCGGCAATCCTGGTTTGTTCGGGTTGCTGGTCATGTGGACGATGATCGGCTCCTCGGGCGTCGTGACGCCGCGGTAGCCGCCGACCGTCGATCCGGGATCGAGGCTCGTGCCGGTGTGCAGCATGCAAGGCGAGTTGACGTTCGACACGCCGAGCGCGGCGAACGATGTCCAGCGACGGATGAGCACGTTGTTGTACATCATCGGTACTTTCACCGGATACGCGAGCGCCTCGCGCTGCTTGGCCGGAAGTTCCGGCATCAGCGCGGGAATCAAGGCGTTGTTGCAGGCGAGGATGACGTTCGCGGCTCGCACGGCACTCGCTTTTCCGTCGCGGATGTAGGCGATGTGAACCGACTTCGCGTGCTCGACGTCGCCGTCGTGCTGCACGCGCACGACGGTGCTGCCCAGTCGCACGCGCGTCGGCGATCCATGCGCGTCGAGCTTCGCGTAGTCGAGCCGCGCGGAGACGATGGCGTCGTAGGTCAGCTTCGGCGCGTCGAATGCCGACGGAATCAGGCGGTTGACGAGCAACCGCGCGATGGACGCGTTGCCGTCGGGGAAGTGAAACGTGTACGACGCTTCGCGGAAACCCTCGGCGTGCGCCGGCAAACCGAGGCCGTTGAAGCCGACCGATCCGCGCTGCGCCGCTTCGAGCGCCGGCGTGGTGTCCACGCGCTTGTTGTTCCTGCCACCCTGCCCGCGGAAGAACAGGAGGCAATCCGGGTGGACCTTCGCGTACTTGAGCAGGAAATCCTGCCAGCTGATGTGCGCGAGCGTCGCCAGCTTGTCGTCGACGCTCATGCCCGCCATGTAGTCGGGATTGTGTCCATACAGCCGGACGAGATCCTTCCGGACATCCTCCGAGAGCGGCGCCTTCGCGAGAAACTCCGGCCACGGCAGGCGGCCGTTGCCGGCGACGACGCGATCCTCGCCGAAGTGTTCCTTGTCGAAGAACATGCCCGGGCCGAGGCCGAGCTTTTGAAACGCGTCGCGGTTCTGGAATTCGGCATTTCGCTCGACGGGAATCCCGAGTTCCTCGACGAGCCGCTTCGCCGTGTAGCTATATGGAAACGGCGTCGCGATGCCCATCGTGCCGCCGTAGCCGATGAACGTGCGTCCCTGATAGCTGAACTCGTTGCGCTTCGCGTGCCCGCCGAAGTCGTCGTGGTTGTCGAGAATCAAAACCTTCTGCGACTCGCCGAGCGCCCGATGCCAGAAGTGCGCCGCCGCCAGCCCCGAAATGCCTCCGCCGACGATGGCGAGATCGTAGGTTTCGCCGGTGTCGTCAGCGGCGGGGAACGGCTGGTACGTGCCGGCCTGCATCGCGTCGAACTGCTGGACCGCCGCAGGGTAGTTGCCGCGAAGGCCGGTGCGCGCGGGCGGATACGACGACGCCGGTTGAGCGGCGGATTGCAGGACGTCGCCCGCATCCGTCGGCGCCGCGTCGATCTGTCGCGGCGCGAGTGCGCCGGAGACGCCAACACCCGCGATGCCGATTGCGACGCCGTTGAGGAAATCTCGGCGTGGAATGCGTCGGTTCATGCCCAGGTCGCGATTCAGAAGTCGATCCGTCATATGAGGTGCTCCAACGCTGAGGATTCTAGCGCGCGGCCACGTTGACAACCTTACATTTGTTGTGTTTCGATGCCACGCTGACGAGGGACCCTCAATGGATTCGCACGATCGCAATCTCGGGATGGATCGTTCGATCACCCGCCGCGACTTTCTGAACGGCGTCGCGATGGGCGTCGCCGGCTCCGTCCTCGCGCCGGAACTGATTCGGGCGGCGGAGCAGGAGTTTGCGCCGGAGCGCGCGGCAGACTACTACCCGCCGACGCGCGTCGGGATGCGCGGCAGCCATCCAGGATCGTTCGAGGTCGCGCATCAGCTGCGGGATCGTCGTCAGTGGGATCTGTCGAGCGCCATCAACACCGGCGAGTCGTACGATCTCGTGGTCGTCGGCGGCGGGTTGAGCGGACTGTCCGCGGCTTACTACTTCATCCGCGACGTTGGACGGAGCGCAAAGATCCTCGTCCTCGACAACCACGACGACTTCGGCGGACACGCCAAGCGCAACGAGTTCCACTACGACGGCCGCATGCTGGCGCTGAATGGCGGCACGTTGAACATCGAGTCGTGGAACCGTTACAACGAGCACGCGCGAGCGGTGATTCACGACATCGGCATCGACATTGATCGGTTCCTCTCAGAGAACGCGAAGAACCGGACGTTGTATCGATCGCTCGGGTTGACGGGTCAGGCGACGTTCTTCGACAAAGAGACGTGGGGCGTGGACAAGCTCGTGATTCGTCACGCCAATGCCGCAGGTCGTGGAGACCAGGCCGGTCGCGGCGCGCCCGGTCAAGCGGCCGGGGGCGGTGGCGGACGTGGACGGGGCAGCTACAGCGCCGACGATCTGTCGCGCACGCCGCTTTCCGCGCAAGCGCAGAAGGACATGCTCCGGCTGTACGGCGGCTCGCATCCCGACTACATGCCCGGATTGTCGTCGGCGGAAAAGAAGGTCCGGCTCGCGAAGATGAGCTACCAGGATTTTCTGTTGAATCTCGTCAAGGTGGACAAGCAGGTCCTGTGGTTCTTCAGGAACCAGGGCGCCGGCAATTTCTGCGTGGGCGTCGACTGCTTCCCGGCGCTCTTCGCATGGCAGGAAGGTCTGCCCGGATTTTCCGGCATGAACCTCGAAGCGAGTCCGAACGGATTGCTCGCGGACCTGCCTGGAGGCCACCACGGTCGCCAGATCGGGCCCGGCGGCGGGCCGACGGTTCATTTTCCCGACGGCAACGCCACGATCGCGCGCCTGCTCGTGCGCTGGCTGATTCCCGACGCGGTTCCATCTGCCTCCATGCAGCAGGGCGACGCGAGCGCGATGGAAGAAATCGGGGCGGCGCGCGTCAACTACGCGTCGCTCGATCGCGCCGATCAAACGGCGCGGATTCGGCTGAACAGCACCGTCGTCCACGTGCGTCATGACGGCGCGGTTCCATCGGCGAAAGAAGTCATCACGAGCTACGTTCGCGGCGGCAAGACCTACCAGGTTCGATCACGCGCCGTGGTCATGGCGTGCTGGAACATGTTCATCCCGTACCTCGTGCCGGATCTGCCGGCGCCGCAGAAAGAGGCGCTCGCATTCGGCGTGAAGGGTCCGCTGGTGTACACGAGCGTCGCGGTGAAGAACTGGAAGGCCTTCGAGAAGCTCGGCGTCACCGGCGTCAGCGCGCCGACGATGTATCACGCGAGCGTGGACCTGGCCGAAGCGGTCAGCCTCGGCGATCTGCATCATCCGCAAAAGCCTGAGGAGCCGGTCGTCCTGCACATGACGCGCTATCCGATGTCACCCGGCAGGCCGCGCAAGGAACAGCACCGGATCGGCCGCGCCGACCTGCTGAGCACGAGCTTCGAGACGTTCGAACGGAACATCCGCGACCAGCTCGCGCGCAGCCTTGGCGAAGGCGGCTTCGACTCGGCGCGCGACATCATCGCGATTGCGGTCAATCGCTGGCCGCACGGATACGCCTACACGTACAACCCGCTCTACGATCCAATGGAATGGGTCTATACGTCCACAAACGAACGTCCGTGCGTCAAAGCACGTCAGCCGTTTGGACTCATCACCATTGCGAACTCGGACGCGGCCGCGAGTCCCCACACCGATGCGGCGATGCTCGAAGCGCACCGGGCCGTCCAGGAAGTGCTGCAGCGGCGCGCCATGCCGCTCCTCGGCGCCGATTAGCCGCGTTAATTGCTTGACACGCCCCGGCCCGGGGTCTAGAGTGCGCTGGATTTTATTTTTTATCTAACGTTTGCTGTCTTCTTCGTTCCCTAGTTAGCAGTCCCCGGACGTTTCACGGGAGGGAAACAGCATGCGGCGTCTGCTCACCCGAGTCCCCTGGGTGCTGGTGCTCATCGCCCTCGCAGTGCCAGCGCGCGCTCAACGCACAACCGGAGAAATCGTCGGCACGGTCGTCGACGAATCGAATGCCGTTCTGCCCGGCGTAACGGTAACGATTCGCGGCGCCGGCCTTCCCGGAAGCCCGACGGTCGTGACGAGCGACACCGGCACGTACCGATTCCCCGCCCTGCCTCCGGGCGAGTACACCCTGGAGTACGCGCTCCAGGGATTCGCGACGCTGCGCCAGGAAAACGTACCCGTCGGCGTCGGCGCGGTCATCGATTTGAAAATCACGCTCAAGGTCACTGCGCTCAGCGAGACGGTCACCGTCACCGGCGATTCGCCGGTCGTGAACCTGGCGTCGACAACGGTGAGCACGAACTACAACAAGGAATGGGTCGCTGCGGCGCCCATCAGGCACTTCTCGTTCTTCGATCTCGTCAACTCGGCTCCCGGCGTCAGCGCGACGTCGACCGTTGGTTCGACGACGACAGCGACGACGCTCGGAAGCACGACGAGCGACAACGTGTATGCGATTGACGGCACCGACCTGTCGGCGCCGACCGGCGGCACCGCGTGGCCCTGGCCGAACGCCGATGCCATTCAGGAAATCGAAGTGCTGCAGCTTGGCGCGTCGGCCGAGTACGGCAACGTCATGGGCGCCGTGTTCAACGTGGTCACGCGACAGGGCGGCAATCAATTCCACGGCGACGCCACCTATTACGGCCAGAGCCAGTCGCTCACCGGCCGCAACACGACGCCGGAGCAGGAGTGCCAGGGCGTCACGAACTGCCCGGCCGGCGGGCTGCCGTACCACCGCGACCAGTACATCGACACGACATGGCAGCTGACCGGACCGATCATTCGCGACAAGTTCTGGTTCTTCGGTTCGTTCGAATATCAGAACGACTACGACTCTCAGCCCGGGACCGATCCGGCATTCCCGGCCAAGTCCACATCGCGCCGCGTGTTCTACAAGCTCACATACAACATCAATGAGAACCATCGGTTGATGCAGGGCTATCACGACGACTACTGGAGCTTTCCGGGTGTGCCGTCCGCGGTCACCGCGCCGAGCACGGTCAATATCGGTCACGGCGACAACCCCACGCCGAATCTCGTCTATACCGGCGTGCTGTCGTCGAAAACGTTCGTCGAGGCGCGCATCGCCGGCTACTACGGAAAGGATTCGACCGACCCGCTCATCAGCGGCGAGCCGCGCGTCATGCCGCGCGTGATCAACAACGACACCGGCCAGATCACCGGCGGTATTTCGTCGTGGGGCGACGCGAAGACGTGGAGGACCGGCATCAGCGGGAAAGTGTCGCACCTTGCCGATTCGTTCATGGGCGGCAGTCACGACATCAAACTCGGCGTCCAGTACAGCGACGGCGGCCGCGACGCCATCCTCGGCAACAACGACTACATCTACATCGTCGGCGGCAAGCCGTCGTACGGCTATACGAGGCTGCCGTACCACCAGGGCGGCGTGATCAAGAACGTCGGGTTCTACGCCGATGACACGTACCGGCTGAAGAACGTCGTCACGCTCAACCTCGGACTGCGGTACGACCACAGCCAGGCGCAATACCCGTCGTTTCCGATTCTCGACGCGTCCGGGAATCCAACCGGCCAAACGTCCCCGGCCAACGACGATGTCTATCACTGGAACGTCGTCTCGCCGCGAATCGGCGCGACGTGGAAGGTCAACGAATCGGGCAAGACCGTCGTCAAGGGCTACTACGGATTGCTGTATCGCGGGATCTTCCTCAACGACTTCATTCCCGCCATCCCGTCAACGACGCCGAAGTATTACTTCGACATCACGCCGGCAGGCGAGCGAACGGACTTCAGCGTCGTCAGCAGCGCCGACAACCTGACGATCGATCACGGCTACAAGGATCCGTACTCGCACCAGGTCATCTTCCAGGTCGAACAGGAGGTGGCCAAGAACCTGGGATTGCAGGTGAACTACGTCTACAAGCGCGGGTACGACTATCCGGGATGGCAGGATATCGGCGGCAGTTACACGCAGGTGCCGTACGTCGACGACGTCGGCATCGGCGCGACCAATCAGACCGTCATGGTCTACAAGCTGCTCACGCCGTTCAGCCAAAGCGTGTTCCAGATGACGAACGCGCCCGGTTTGTACAGCCGGTACAACGGCGTGACGATTACCGGCACGAAACGCATGTCGAGCAACTGGCAGGGCACGCTGTCGCTCGTGCTGTCGAAGTCGGAGGGCCTCGAGCCGGCGAGCACGCAGGGGCCGTCGTCGGCGCAGTTCGGCACGTCGGGAGGGTTCGGCCGCATCGGCTGCGGCACGCTATGCCAGGGCGGCATCAACGACTACGTCAACTCCGACGGACTCCTCATCGGCGATCGCCCTGTCGTCGCCAAAGCGCAAATCATCTACCGGCTTCCGTGGAACTTCCTGGTGTCCGGCAACCTGCAGTACCAGACGGGCCGTCCGTGGGCGCGGCAGATTCGGGTCGGCGGGCTTGGTTTCACGGCGCGGCCGACAATCTACATGGAGCCGCTCGACGGCAGCGTGCGGCTGCCCAGCCTGCACATGATCGATACGCGCATCCAGAAATCGTTCCCGCTCCAGACGAACGGGCTGACCCTTGATCTGTTCCTCGACGCGCTCAACCTGACGAACTCCGACACGAGCGAGAACGTCCTCAGCCGTCGCGGCGATGTGACGACGTTCGGCGTGCCGTCGCGATATACCTACCCGCGCCGGTTGCAGTTCGGCGCGCGCATCAAGTTCTGATCGGCCACGAACGTGTGAAGTTGTTCACTTCACACGTTCGAGCTCCGTCAGTTTCTCCCGCGCGTCCCCGAATTCGGGATTCAACTCCAGCGTCTTCCTGAAGAACATTGCGGCTTCGTCCGGACGGCGCTCGCGCATCAGCGTGAGGCCGAGGTTATAGGCGTATCGCGGCTCGCGCGGATCGCGCTGGACGGCCTCGCGAAACGATCGCTCCGCCTCGGCGAGATCGCCACGGGCGCCGACGATCATGCCGACAGAATTCCATTGCGAGGCCTCACCAGGATCCTTCGCGATCGCCTCGCGGAACGACGTGAGCGCATCCGACAGGCGGCCGCTGTCGCGATAGAGTTCGCCGAGGCGGCGCGGGATTCGCGCGTCGCCGGGCACGGCTGTCGCGCCGCGGCGCAGCGCGTCGATGGCGGCGCCGCGGTTTCTGGCCGCGACCTCGCAGTCCGCCAGCATGAGATACGAGGCGGCGAATCCCGGCAGCTTTGGAATCGCGCGCTCGAACTCGACCGCGGCATCCTGCCATCGCCGAAGTCCGACGAGCGCCTGGCCAAAGTAGTAGTGCGACTCGAAGCTGTCGATGCCGCGTGCCGCGAGCGCCTTGAAGCGTTCCGCGGCCGACGGGTAGTCGCGGTCGCGAAGCTGCACGAGACCCTCGTGGAGCAGGGCATTCAGGACTTTGTAGTCTTCGATCTTGTCCTTCGGATCGACATCCAGCGACGGCCGGCTCGTCGTGCCGCCGCTGACGTAGCCGAGCGCTCCGAGCCGCTCGACGAGATCGATCGGAACGTCGCCACCGCGTCCGGACCGCGGCGCGGATGCCGTCGGTTCGGCGTCCAGATGTCGTTCGAGCCCGGTGCGGAGCGCTGCCGCCCGCGAAGCCTCTTCGCCTGCGAGGTTGTGCAGCTCGCGCGGATCGCGTTCGAGATCGTACAGTTCCGGCTTCGGGGCGAGGATGAACTTCCAGCGCCCATCGCGAATGCTTCGCAGATCGCTCCAGCCGTAGTGAATCCGAGGCGTCAGCGATTCCGCCATCGCCGGTTCATCGTCGAGCCGTTCGTCGCGGCCGGTGACGATCTTCGCGAGGCTTCGTCCAGACGGTGTGTACGTGCTCTGGACCGGCGTAATTGCGGCGAGCTCGAGGACCGTCGGAAACAGATCGACGCTGCGCACAACGCCCTGGATTCTGGTTCCGGCCCTGATGCCCGGTCCGTGGAGAATCAACGGCACACGCAGCGTCGCTTCGTACAGGAAATATCCGTGCACGATTTCGCCGTGTTCGCCCAGCGACTCGCCGTGGTCCGAGGTCAACACCGTGAGCGTGCGATCGCGAATATTCAAGCGCGTGAGCGCGGCATCGAGCCTGCCGACGAGCTCGTCTGACCAGGCGACCTCGCCGTCATAGGGACGGTCAGCGTACCGTGACGCGTATGGCTCGGGCGCTTCGTAAGGCGCATGCGGATCGTAGAGATGCACCCACACGAACGTCCGCGACTGCGCATGTGCGCCAAGCCACGCAATCGCATCGGCGATCGCGACGTCGCCTCGCTTTTCGAGGATGTCGAGAAAGCCGGCTTCGTCCGCCGCGTTCGCGCCGAGGTCGAACCGGTCTGAGAACTCGTCGAAGCCGCGGTTCAAACCTGACTGTTTGGACAACACGATGGATGAAACAAAGCCTGCGGTCGAAAAGCCCGCGTGCTTGAACGCTTCGGCCAGCGTCGGCACGTCCGGCGCGAGCGCACGCGAGATGTTGTCGCGGATGCCGTGCTGTGCGGGATAGAGGCCGGTGAAGATCGATACGTGCGATGGACGCGTCAGCGGAGCGACGACGTCGGCCTGAAGCGCCAGCGCGCCCTCGCTCGCGAGGCGGTCCATGTTCGGCGTCGAGACGTCCCGGTTTCCGTAGGCGCCGAGATGATCGGCACGAAGCGTGTCGATGGTGATGACGACGACGTGCTGCGGGACGGTGGGCGTCTGCGTGGCGGCCGGCTCGCGGGCGACGCAGCCGGCCATGCAGCAGAGGGCGAGCAGACAGCCGGCGTCAACTCGCACGCCGCCGCTCCAGCTTGCGACCTTCGGCAGCCTCCCGCTCCGCATCTTTCGTGCGTCCGCGCCGGGAGTAGACGTCGGCGAGGACGTAATGGCCCAGCGGCGCGATTTCAGCGTCGTGCTCGAGCGTCAGTCCCTTCAGCGCCGCCGCTTCGGCGCCGTCGAGATCGTCGATGTCGAGGCGCGCCTTCGCGAGATACAGGAAGCCGCTGCCGAACGTCGGGTTGGCAGCGACCGCCGCTTCGAAGTGATGCGCCGCTTCGGCCTTGCGGCCGCCGCCGGTCAGCAGCTTCGCAAGGTTGAACTGCGCGCGGTACGCCTTCGGATTGTGAGCGATCTCCGATTCGTATTCGGCGCTCGCCTTCGCGTTGTCGCCGCGCGCTTCGTACACGAGGCCGAGGTCGTAGTGCACCAGCGGTTGATCCGCTTTCAACTTCTGCGCCTCGAGCAGCGTACGCTCAGCATCGTCATACCGTTTCAGCTCGATGTAGCATTCGCCGAGTTTCGCGAGGAAGGCAGGACGCTCGACGTTGCTGGCGGCGGCCCGCCTGAGCGTGTCCTCGGCGCGGGCGAACTCGCCGCGCTGCATCCAGACATCCGCGAGCTGATACTGCGACTTGGCGTCTCTCGGATCGAGCGTGAGCATTCGTTCGAAGCCGGCTTCGGCAGCGTCCATGCGTCCGGCGGTCTTGTAGGCCAGCGCCAGGTTGAACGCCGCGCCCTGGTTCTCGGGGTCGATCGTCAGCGCTTTCTGGTACGCTGCGATCGATTCGTCCATGCGCTTGGCCTTGCCGTTCATGTTGCCGAGCATGATGTAGGCCTCGACGATCTCCGGATCCGCCGCGAGCGTTCCGCGAACCATCCGAATCCCTTCGTCGATCCGTCCTTCGACCGCGTCGAGTCCTGCCTGCTTCAGCGCGTTGTACAGAGCGATCTTGTCCTTGGGGTCGCCGCGCGGACGATCTTCGAGCGTGCGCGGGCTGATGCTGCTGCCAACGTAGCCGAGCGCCCGCAGTCGCTCTTCAACGTCCGGGTCGATCGCTCGCGGTGTCGTCTGCGCGTGCGCAGTCGTCGCCTGTGCGAGCTGGGTTCGAAGCGCCCGCTCGAATCCGTCGGCGCGCCCCGGATTCTCGGCCGCGATGTCGTGGAGCTCCTGCGGATCGGCCTGCAGGTCGTACAGCTCGCGGCGCGGCGCAGCGATGAAGTGATAGCGTCCATCCTGAATGGACGTCAGCTCGCTCCAGCCATAGTGGTGGCGCGGGTACCACGTCTCCGAAAGGCCGACGAGATCCATGTGTTCGCCCCGCAGGAGCGGAAGCAGGCTGCGGCCCTGGACGCGAGACGGAACGGTGACGCCGAGCAATTGCAGCACGGTCGGCATCACGTCGACGATGCGGACTTGATCGGGAACGACGCGTGTCGGGACACGCGGGCCGGCGATGATCAGCGGAATCCTGATGTCCGACTCGTAGACGAAGAAGCCGTGCTGCTCTTCACCGTGCTCGCCGAGCGATTCCCCATGGTCGCCGAGCGCGACGACGAGCGTCCGATCGAGTCGGCCGCTGTCGGCGAGGTGATCCAGCAGCCGGCCGACCTGAAGATCAGCGGTTGCCACCTCACCGTCGTACGCACCCGCCATCGTCGGCGGAAAGCGCTGGCGTATGGCATCGGGCGGCTCGTACGGCGCGTGCGGTTCGTACAGATGAACCCAGGCGAAGAACGGTCGAGTCGTGTCGCGATCCAGCCAGTCGATCGCCTGGGTCACGACTTCGCTCCCGGGGCGCTGGACGGCGTCGAGACCCAGTTCGACGCGGTACTTGCCGAGATCGAAGTCGTCGAAGTAGCGATCGAATCCCTGGCCGATCCCCCACCGGTGATCGAGCACGAACGCCGCAACGAAACCGCCGGTCCGGTAGCCCTGACTCCGCATCACCGTCGCAAGCGTCGTCTGGTCGTCGCCCAGGTAGAACCCTCCGTTGTCGCGCACACCGTGCGCGGCGGGGAAAGTACCCGTCATGAGCGACGAATGTGCGGGAAGGGTCAGCGGCGCAACCGTGCTCGCGTGCTCGAAGCGGACGCCGCGCGATGCCAGCCGGTCGAGCGCGGCTGTTTGCGCCGGCTGATAACCGTAGCTGCCGAGATGATCGGCGCGGAGCGTGTCGATGGTGATGACGAGGACGCTCAGCCGAGTGTCACGTCGTCCGCGAACAGCCCAGCCGGCTACCGCGAGCGCGAGCAGCGCGATGACGATGGCGGCGGCGACGATGCGCGTGCGCCCCGCCGCGGGCGGTGCGGGCACCGACCTCGACACGGGCCACATTGTAGCGAATGCCATAACTTTGCATATTTTTGATTGCCGCTGAGTTCAGCGCCCGCTACAATCACCGCCGCCGGCATCATTACCCTCCAAAGGAGCGCGACAATGAGATTCGTTCGACCGCTCATCGTATCGCTGACCATCCTTGGCTTCACGACATCGAGCTTTGCCGGCGACCTGCAGAACAGCATTGCGAAAGCCGTCGAACAGCCGCAGCCCGCGACGACGCCGCCGCAGATGGCGAAGCCATGGCTGATTTCCGGCGCCGTCGTCTTCGGCACCGGAATGGCGATGGCGCTCTATGGCTTCCTGCACACGAACGGCGGCGAGTTCGTGCAGAGCGGCGTCTCGAAGACGTCGAACACCGCGCTCGGCGCGACCGGCCTCGCGGTTGCCGCGGCGGGCGGTGCCATCCTGTTCGTCGGCGCGAAGCGAGGGAAGAGCGCGGCGGCCATCACCGTCACGCCGGACGGCGTCGTCGTCTCGAAGCGCGTGAGCTGGTGATCTACCGTCGATAGCGTCCCGCGCGCGCTGCGATCTCCGCGGCCATCTGCTGATCACCCTGTGTCTGCGCGATCGCGATCGCGCGGGAGGCCGTGGTGCGCGCCAGATCCATGCGCCCCGCCTCGGCGTATGCCGCCGCAAGGGTGTCAAGCGTCCGCGCATCGCGATTGCCGGTCCGTTCGCAGACGTCCAGCGCCAGATGAACCGCGCGTTCGCCGTCGCGGACGCGTGCGTCCGGCGCTGTTGCCAGCAGCCGCGCGAGATTGTGTTCGAGGTTGATGTTACCGGGCTGCGCTGCAAGGCCCTGTTCGAGGACGTGCGCGGCTTCTCCCGCGCGACCGGTTGACATCAGCGCGTACGCGAGCGCGTTCGAGACCTCGACGTCCTTCGCGCCTTCGTCAATCGCCATTCGAAGATCGGAAGCGGCCTCGGCAAAGCGGCCGCGCTGGGTCAGCAGGACGCCGCGAGCCGCACGAGCGTGTCGCCGTGTGCTGTCGAGATTCAGCGTCTGCGTGTACAGCTCGATCGCGTCGCTTGCGTTACCCGACGCCGCAAGGCGATCCCCTTCACGTTCGGCGCGCGACGCTTTGAGCGCGGCAAGGTGCAGCCGCGCGAGATCGTGATCCGGGACAAGGGCCAGCGTCTGCTCGTACCGGACGATGGCTTCGTCCTCGCGTCCGAGATCTGCGAGCGCCACGGCAAGGTTGTACGACGCGACGTCATTTCGCGGATCCAAATCGAGCGTGCGCGTCCACAGCGCAACGGAGTCGTGCCAGTACTGCGTTTGACGCCAGCTCAGAACGCCGAGCAGCACGACGGTCGCGACAGCGGCCGCCGGCAGAATCACCATCCGCCACGTACGACTGCCGACGAATGACAACTGCGCCACGCCAATCCCGCCAATCATCGAGACGACGACCATCGGAACGTACAGATAACGATCGGCGGTGAGCTGCAGTCCGCTCGGCGTGAGTCCGGCGACCGGAAGCAGCAGGACGAGATATGCCGTCCATGCGGCGAGGGCCCACGGCCATCGTCTACGAAGCATCCACGCCGAGGACGTAATCGCAATGAGAGCAATCACCGCGATCGCGAGAAGCGTCGGTTCGACGACCGCCGTCGCTGGCAACACGTTGAGCAGCGACAGGCGGAACGGCCACGCGATGTGGCGGAGGTACACGAATGGTGCGGTGGCCGCGAATGTCAGACGAGCGCCGAGCGAGACCTCCTGCAGGCTGGCGACGTCACGGGCGGTCCACTCGACGACCGCCGCAGCCAGCGCGAGCACCGCGAAGGGAATCTTCTCCACGATGAGCCGGGCAATTGGCTTGCGGCGATAGGCGGCGAGCGGACACAGGTCCGCGGCGAACAGCATGATCGGAAATCCCAGCGCCGTTGCGCGCGAGAGCAGTGAGACGGCGAAGCAGACGATCGACGTTCCATATCGACCGTTGACGTACGCCATGAACGACAGCAGGAGCGTGAGCAGCGAAAGGACGTACGGAAACGCGCTTGCCCACGCGACCGTTTCGACCGACGTTGGATGCAGCAGGAACACGGCGCCCGCAACCATCGCCGCCATCCGACTTCGGCTCTCGAGCGTGGTCTCGCGCAGCAGCCGACGCACGAGCAAGTACACCAGTGCGCCGTTCGCGATGTGCGTCGCCAGGCTGAGCGCGTGGAACGCCGACGCAGACAAACCAGACCACGAGGCGACGCCTGACCATACCAGCCACGACAACGGCTGATAGTGTCCGATGAGCGTCGTGGAGAACGCCCATCCGATCACGTTCGATCCAGACAGGTGCGGATTCTGAAGGAGGACCGTAGGATCGTCCCAGTTGACGAACTCGTTGCGAAGGATGGGACTGAACGCGCCGGCAGTCACGAGCGCCAGGACGGCGACGTCTACGACGTCGCGCACGGCGGACTCAGAGAACCCAGCGTTGATCCGACTGGAGGACGACTTCGGCATCTCCGATCACCGCCTCGTCGACGCCCATTGTGTCGTGGATTCGAACGGCGCGGAGATCTTTCAGCGGAAATGGTCCAGCGGAAGAAAAGTCGGCCGGCGCACGCCGACCGACTCGGACAATCCTCAGTGGCTGACGAACGACCTCAGTGGTGGTCGTGATGGTCCCGGTTGGCGTCGGGGAACTGCGCCCTGATTTCGCCCCCGGGATAGGTGGTCGAGTGCACGTTGACGTACGCGACTCCGGCGCGGATGGCCGCGAGCACTTCAGCGAACTCTCCCGGCGCGATGCCCTGAGCGGTGGGGCCGATGACGTCCGCCGCCGTGGCGATGCCGGTGAGCGGGCTTTCTTCCGATGCCGATGCAGGACACGGCTGCGTTCCGGCCGGTCCATTTCCGAGATTCGTGCAGAGGAAAATGCTGATGCCGCCGCTTTGCGCGCGTGCGCCGAAATGGATGTGTGACTGCGTCACAGATCCGGCGAGCTCGCCGTACGACAACTGCCAGGCGATCTCGGTGCCTTCCTTGTTGATCCGCGCCTGGAAGTGTCCGTTGCCGGTCGTCGAGAGCGCCACGAGCGTCTCCTCGTAGCCCGTCAGGTGCACGTCGAGTCGCCGCGCGCCGCCGTCATCGGTGAACGTCGTCGCCGATCCGCACATCAGCAGGATCCCGAACATCAGGGGCGTCATCCGCTTCATGGTCATCCTCCTGGGCGGAGGAGCATATCGTCTCGCGAAGACGCCGACGTAACTGGTTCATGCGGATTTGGAAAAAGTTCTCGCGCGATCCAATGTGACGCATCTCGGACACACGTCGGTCGCGGACCTCATCAGTTTCAAAACACACGCGCTTGCGGCTCAGCGCTGCGCCGTACTTTGATTCGCAGCCGGCTGCATCGTCACCGCGCTCTCCGTCACGGATTCCACCTTCGAGCGCGAGTAGAAAATCGGGAAGTACTTGCCTCGCGCCCACAGCTGAAAGAGATCCCGATAGTGCGGACTGTCCGGATTTCCCGCCTGACCGGGATTGTTGAGAGCGACCGAACGATCCCAATCGTCGAGATCGGCCACGATCTTCAGTGATCCGCCCGACGCCTGGTTGTCGGTGCCGCCGGTTGCCGTCACGGTGTAGCTGTCGCCGCCGCGAGGCAGCGGGCCGACGTCGAGCTTCGCGCGGATCTCAGGCTTCACCACCGCGCTGAGCATGTGATGAATGAGCGCGTGATGATATTGCCCGTACTGCCAGCGACTCATGTCAGGTCCGAAGCGCTTCGTCAATTCGGCGACCGCTTGTTCGAGGCTCGAGACGAGCAGTTTGTCGCGGCCCGCGACAGGATCGGTCCCGAAGTGGCCATCAGGTGCGTCCATCAGCGCGATGATCTTCCGCATGCCGATATTGCCGAACACCGATCGTGCATCCGCGGGAACGAGCAGTTCCCGCATGTTCGCGAGAAGGCGGCGCTGCCACATTTCGTAGATCCCGGCAGGCACTGAATCCTTGTCGAGGACGTCGTTCCACGAGACGAGCGTGTCGCGCGCTTTCGCGACGGCAGCGTCCTGGATCGACACGTCGCGCAGCAGCGGCACCAGCGCTCGCGCCGGGATCGACAAGTCATCGTTCTGCAGCTGCATCATATCGGCGACGGTGTTCAGGCGACCGAGCGCGAGGACTTCGCTGATCCTCGACACGCGATACGGATCGGTCGCGACGTGATGCTGTGCGTCCGGGTAGGGATAGTTCGGCGGAAACAGGTAGTTGTTCGCCGTCGCCCAGAAGCCTTTATCGGGGTTCACCGCGTTTGGAAGCGCCTTGATCGGAAGATAGCCGTCCCACTCGTAGCGTCCGTCGCCGGGCACCGGCACCAGGCCGCTGAAATTGCGACGAATCGGCGTGATCGCAACCGCCTGATAACCGATGGTGCCGCTGGTGTCCGCCCACACCATGTTTTCGGCCGGAATGCGGCTGTAGCTGCACGCCTCGCGGAACTCGTCCCACGTCTTGGCCTGATCCATCCGCAGCGACGCGAGGTACGGCGCCGCGCCAATCTCCATCCACGCCGCGCGCAGCGCGTACGCGCGATGGTGCGCGTGATCTTCATAGAGCACCGGCCCATGCCGCGTGTACTTGAGATCGACCGCTACCGGCGCTTCGCCCTTGACCGCGACGGTGTCCTTGACGATCCGCATGTCCTCCCAGTGGTCGCCGAACTTGTATTGATTGGCGTTCGCGGGATTCGTTTCGTAGACGTACAGGTCTTCGCTGTCCGTCCCGAAGATCGTCAGGCCCCAGGCGCCGTGGTCGTTGTGTCCAATCGACACGCCCGGAAGCGTCGGTTCGCCGCCGCCGATGACGTTCCAGCCGGGCGCGACGAGATGCGACCAGTACCGCAGCGACGGCGCCTCCTGAACGCGATGCGGATCGTTCATCAACAGCGGACGGCCGGTCTGTGTGAGCTTGCCGCCGACGACCCAGTTGTTGCTGCCGATATCTTCGCGGCGGAGGCTGAGATCGACCGCCGTTGGTCCGATCTCCTCCTGCACGCGCGCCACACTCGACGGCGCGGCGCGGTACTCGGGCATCACTTCATCGGGCGTGAATCGAATCGGCTCGCGAAAGGCGTTGTACAGATCGAGGATGTCCTTGTTGATCAGCGAGAGATCGACCGCCGGATCGACGGTCAGGTTGGGCTCGCCGCCATAGAAGTCCGACAGGTCCTTTACCTTGTCCACGCCCATGATCCGGATGGCCTGCGCCATATTCACTTCCTGCTGGATGTTGCCGAGCAGGCCGTTGTGCCGTGAAATCACCGCCGCCGTCGTCCACTTCTCCGGCTTGATTCCGAGGATCTTGAAGTCGAGCGGCAGATCTTCAGGGTGTTTGAGCGCGTCGGCGACGGCTGCGTTGATGCCGTCGACGAACGCCGTCAGGATGGCTTCGCCATGCGGGTGATACCAGTTCAACTCCGCCTTGAGGTCACCGCGGAACATGTGGAGCCGCGTGCCGATGTCGCGTTTGAGCTCTTTGCGGCCGAGGATTTCCGCGACGGTACCGGTCGCCTGCCGCCGCCAGATTTCGAATTGAAACAATCGATCCTTCGCGGCGTTGTAGCCTTGCGCGAAGAACAGGTCGTGCTCGTTTTGCGCGTAGATGTGGTTGATGCCCCAGCGATCTCGAAGGACTTCGACCGGCCGCTCGAGTCCGCCGACGCGCAGCGTTTCGGGGGCCGGAACTCGATTCTGCGCCGAGGGCGTCGTCTGCGCCGGTGCGACGACGGCAATCATCAGAGCGGTCAGGGCGAGCACGCGACTGTTTCGCGACTTCAGCATATGCGCCTCTTTTTTGGCCATCTCCAGCCCGCGCCGGGGTAGTCTCGCGATGGAGTATAGCGAGATGGCGGCGCTAATGACATTCGTTCGAACGGCCACATTCATCGTCACGATCCTCGGTTTCCAGGCCGGCAGCACCGCCCAGCCGAAGCCGGCCGCGTGGCTGGACGAGGCGAAACCCGCGTCGTGGAACAAGCCCGGCTTGCCTATCCCATCGGCGCCGAAGGTGGATGAGCCCGTCGACCCCCGCTGCCGGGAACAGGCGCGGCCGCCTCAATTGACGGAGGACAGGCTGGTGCGCGATCGGGGCTGGGATTTGATCGGCGCCTTCGAAGGCGGCTGGGACGTGGTCGTGATCCAGGGAACGGCCGGCTACGACGGCATGTGCCGCCCGCGTCGGTATCAGGCCTTCGTCTTCGTGCGCGGCGAATTTGCGGGGACGCTCTCGCCGCAGCCGATGGAGAGCCGCACGGACGGCGCGCTCGATCGGATTTTCCTCGGTGGTCGGACGCAGCTTACTGCGCAATATCGGCGCTATTCGCCGTCGGACGCGCTCTGTTGCCCGTCGAAGACAACGAGCGTCGAATTCGCGATTTCGAGCGCGCCCGCGCTGGTAACGCCGACGTCGGCGTCCACATACAAGTAGCGGACGACGCTATCAACAATTGACTGCGCGATGTTGCGTCGATGCATGGGTCCCGTCGAGAAAATCTAAAGCGGTCGTAACCGCACAATTCTTCATAAAATTCGTTCCGTTGAGCTTGCATCGATCGCGGTCGCAACCTATCATTCCTCGCGCAGTTCAATCAGGAGTTCGAAGAAAAAGAAATCGCGATCGAATGTCGTCCAACCCTGCGCGTGCCGCCGCACTGGCTTGTCACGCGTAAGGGTACCGCGCAGAATCAACACCGGTCAGAACACACACCGGCTGCGCGAACAACTTAGTGGTCTCGCCGCGAGCTAACTCCCCAGCCAAGCGGCCCGAGTTTTCCGAATCGTGTCATCAGGTTCGTCGAGGTTCCCCTAGGGTGCCGGCTCAGTCACCCGAATAACCGAGCCACGACCCGACCAATTTCAGATCAATCGACGCGCCAGAAATGGCGTGGGGCTGAGGAGTGTATGCGTATACCTGTAATTGGAGCTCTGCCTGTTTCCAGACAACGAAATGACGCGAAACGACGCGTCAATCCGATATTCGCGCTCGCCGTTGCGATAGCGGCGGTGCCGATATTCACGACGTCTTCCGAAACAGCGAGTTCGACACCGTACTCGGGAACACCGGTGGCGGTGCCGGGCACGATCCAGGCGGAGAACTTCGATAACGGGGGCGAGGGCGTCGCGTACCACGACACGACGCCCGGCAACAGCGGCGGCGCCTATCGCAGTACCGGCGTCGATCTCCAGGCGTCCTCAGAAGGTGGCTACAACATCGGGTGGACGGCCGCGGGCGAGTGGCTGAATTACACGGTGAAGGTGGCGAGTGCCGGCAACTACACAGTGGGACTCCGCGTCGCGTCAACGAGCGGCGGCACGCTCCACGTCGGCTTCAACACCGCCAGCAACGTCTGGAAGACCGTGTCCATCCCGAACACGGGGGCGTGGCAGAAGTGGACGACCGTGAATGTGCCGGTGACGCTCGGCGCCGGCGTCCAGCAGATGACGCTCCTGTTCGATACCGGCGGCGTGAACCTGAATTACGTCACCGTCACAGCAGGAAGCGCGACCACGACTACGCCGCCGCCATCCACAGGAAGCACGCTCTCGGTCGCGACCTGGAACATCAAGATCAACGATGGGTCCGATACCCACGCGCGCGTCTCGATGGACACCTTGATGGCCATCGGGCCGCGGCCGCAGGTCGTTGTCATCCAGGAAGCGTATGCCTCGTTGCTCAACACGTACATCAACGAGCTCGAGAAGCAGACCGGTCACACGTGGTATGGCGTGTTCGCCACCGAGTGTCAGCCTGGCGCATGGAACGGGAGCACCTGCACGACCAAGTGGTATCAGGGCATCGCCATCCTGAGCAGCTTCCCGATCACGAGCTCGAGCACGAAGTATTTCCCGTTCGCCGACTGCTACACGTCGGCACGAGTCGGCCTGCGGGCGGCAATCACGGTGAACGGCGTGCCGCTGCAGGTGATCACGACGCATCTCCAGACCGGAGGCTGCACCAACGACGCAACGTCCCGCAACAACTCGATGGCGCAGCTCAAGTCGTGGTCGAGCGGCTTCTCGAAGCCGCAGATCGTCGCGGGCGACTTCAATGCCGACCCGGATCAGATCGATGCGACGTCAGGAATGGCGCCGACGTTCGTCGATACGTGGTCGATCGTCGGATCCGGCAAGGGCCTTACGGCCCTCGGCGGAACGCCGACGATGAAACTGGACTACTGGTTTACGGACGCTGGCCGCCGGGCGGAGCCGATGTCGTCACAGGTGTTCTACGCCAGCCATTCGGTGTCCGATCACTATCCGGTGCAGACGACGTTCGTGATTCGATGAGGCAGGGATAGCATTTGCTGCAACAGACGGTGAGTCGCCGCGCCGCCTCGACGGGCGACTCATCGTCATCGAACGGACAAGGCAGAAGGTCGATTCCCTTGTTCGGCGTCGAACTCCCTTCGAGCCGTCAGTTTCCGGCGCCGCCAGCATTCGCTGATCAACCCCGCGTACCTCAACGAGCGCAGCTCCTCGATCAGAACGTCGAGCGCGTTCGCGCTTGGGAGCGACCAGGCCCAGCGTCCCCACTGCTTGAAGCTTTCACGATAGAGAAATCTCGGGACGCCGCCGATGCGAGGCACTTTCTCCATCTCGAGCTCGGGATAGAGATCGTCCAGCATCAGCGCCTGCGTCTTGCCGTGCCAGAAGAACCACTGGCGGAAGTAGCGGCGCGTCAACCGTCCGGCGGGCACGAAATGCCGGACCGCGACGGCCGGATCGTAGTACCCGTGGTACAAACCGCGCCGCCGAAGGCGCATGAAGATCTCGTGATCCTCGCCGGAGATGAGCGTCCCGTTCACTTTGCCCAGGTCGGTGCGCCATCCGCCAATCACTGAGAGAGCCTCGCGCGTAAACGCCAGGTTCGCCCCGACCGGCAGCCGCTGACCGGTGCTTTCGGGGAGATATTCGGCGGCGACGTCGCCGTAGTCGACGATCGCGAGCGGTCCCCAGATGCAGTCTGATTCGAGCGTCAGAAGTTCGGGCGGCGGATGCTGGCCCCAGCGCGGCAGGACCTTGCCGAAGACGAACGTCACATCGCGCTCGCGAAAATCGGCGACGATGCGCGCCAGCCAGTCAGGATCGGGCCACACGTCGTCGTCGGTGAGCGCGACGATGTCCCCGCGGACCGCCGCGAGGCCGCGGTTGAGCGCGAAGCTCTTGCCCTGCTTCGTTTCACGAACCGATATGACGGGGATTCCAGGTCTGCGAGTCGCTTCGGCAATGATGCGCGGCGTGTCGTCGGACGAGTTGTTGTCGACGACGACGATTTCCACATCGCAATCCGGCGGCCGGTGAAGCGCCTGCAGCGCCGCCAGCGTGTCGCGCAACAGCGGTCCGCGGTTGTACGTGCAAATCAGGATCGACGCAGACGTCACGTTCATGCAGGCGCTCCCGTCACATCGATCGACTCGCGGTTCCGGCGAGCCGCCGTCAATCCCCAGCGTTGCGCGGCGAAGCCGAGACCGAACGCCACGTCGGCGGCGCGGTCGAGCGCCAGCGCGAAATCGGCGCGTAGCAGCGCGGCCGGAAGTCTCGCGGCGGCAGACGCGGTCCTCGAGATGAGATAGAACGGAAAACCGTGAATCGCCCGTCCGGTAACCGGAGCGCGTTCGGCGTCCATGATGGCGTTCGTGATTCCCGACCAGTAGAACCAGCGAAGGATGTAGCCGACGCGCGCACGCCTCGCGGGGACCCAGTGATGGACCGTCGCGCCGGGACAGTAGACGCCGTCGAAACCGGCGGCCTGCACGCGCCGGCAGAGTTCGTGATCCTCACCGGAGAGCAATGTGCCTCGCAGCTTGCCAAGGTTGGCCGGGAATCCGCCGACCTTGATGAACACGTCCCGCTTGACGGCGATGTTTGCGCCGAGCAGCGTCCTGGGACCGAGATGCGATGGCAGATCGCCGTAGTCGAGCAGCGCGATCGGCGCGGCGAGCCGCGGATATCGGTCCGCGACCGAACGAATCCATCGCGGCGCGGTCGGCTCCCACCGCGGCTTGACCCGGCCGCCGGCGAGTCCAACTGCAGGATCCGCCAGGACCGTGCGCAGCACCTCCAGCCAATCCTCCGCGACATTCACATCGTCGTCCGTCAGCGCCAGGATCTGGCCGTTCGCAACGGCGACCGCACGCGCGATCGCGCGCGACTTTCCTGATGTGGCTTCGTGAAGCAGACGGAGCGGCGCGGTCCAGCGCTGTTGGTGCGCTTTGACGACGGCGGCGGTGTCGTCGGTCGATCCGTTGTCTACGACGATGACTTCGTCGCCCGGCTGAAATTGCTGGCGGCTCAAATGATCCAGACACTCGTCGAGAAGTCGGGACCGGTTGTAAGTTGCGATGATGACGCTCACGCATGTGGACATGAGCGGTTACGACGCTCCTCCAGCGACGGCGTGGGCCGTGGGCCGCAACGAAGCCAGCAGAACGCGTCCCTGCTGCGTGTACGACGCTCGAACGCCGCGCGAAACGCCAAACGCCCAGACGGAGGCGGCGTAGACGAGGTAAACGAGCGCGCCCTCGATCATCACGGCCGCAAGCGAAGTCGGCGGCCAGGCGAGCCGCATCGCGATGCACGCGACGATCGCCGGGACCGCACCTCGCGCAGGCGCCGAGAATACGAGCCGGAGAAATGCGAGCGGCCGGTAGCCGAGCATCCGGCACGCGGCGGGCAGCAGGATGAATCCGTTGACGATGGCAATCGGCACGGCGGTGCCGATCGCGACGCCCAGCATGCCGAAGCGGCGTACGAGCAGCAGGCTCAGGATCAGGTTGGCGATCGCTTCGCCAAGCGCCGAGTACGCGACCAGCCGGTGATGATCGGTTCCGAGCAGGATGTTGCCCAGCGGACCCTGCCCGACGAGGACGATGCCGATGAGCGCGAGGACGTAGAGCGGGACGACGCCTTCACGAAATGTCGGGCCCATCCACGCCGCAATCAGCGGCCCGCCGAGGCCGATCACGCAGATCGTGACGCCGGTCACCATGATCAGCGCGATGCGCGTGCCCTCGAGCATCATGTGTTCGAGCTCGGCGAACCGGCCGCCGGCGCCGAAGCGGACCGCCAGCGGGAACAGAAGCCCGTTGAACTGGTTGCACAGCTGGCGTTGATAGTCCGCGATGCGAAGCGACACGGCGTAGACCGCGACCGCCGACGTCCCGAGGACTGCGCCGACGACGACGTTGTCGAGGTTGAAGCCGATCTGAACCGCGACGTCGATGATGAACACGTAGATGCTGAACGTTGTGACTTCACGAACCAGCGATCGATCGAACGCCGATGGGTGAATCCGCAGTTGTGGGAACGCATGACGTGCCGTCCATGCGTAGCCCGCATAGCTCGCCAGTCCGACGGCTGTCGTCCCCGCGACGAGCGTCACCAGTCCATGGCCGGAGGCGAGAACGGCGTACGTGACGATGCCATTGATCAACGCGACGACGATCGCGACGGAGTTGTTGAGCGCGAAGCGTTGCTTCGCCGTCGTGACCGCGCCGAAGACGGTCATCGGAAAACCGACCACCGTACGGACGCCGATGATCGCGAGCAGCAGCTGACCCTGGCGGATGTCCGACGCGGACAAGTGTGGGAAGCGAGGCACGACCGTGAAGATGAGCACCAGAATCCCGGCGGCCGCCAGAATTCCCAGGCCGGCGTACACCACCACGAACGTGCTCAGGACGGCGTTGACGCCGTCGATATCGTTTCGCGCGTCCGCAGCCGAGATATGGCGGACCAGTCCGCTGCCGTACCCGAGATCGAGGAGCTGAAAGTAGTACGTCAGCGAGGCGACGAGCATCCAGAGACCGTATTCGGCGGTCCCGAGATGGTGGATGGTGAACGGCGTCAGGACCAGCGCGAGGCCGATGTTCAGCGCAAGCAGGACGTAGCGCGTCGCGGTGCCGGCGACGACGTTCCGCGCGGGGGATGATTCCGCCGGCATGGCGGCTTACCGTCCTCGCACGGAATGCGTGACCAGCTTGAACGTCGTTTTCGCCCTGGGTGTCGCGCTGAACCAGGCTTCGCGAAGGTAGCCGGCAAACCAGAGCATGCGTACCGACGAAGCAAATCGCCTGGCTTCGTCGCGTTTGATGACCGCGCGCGCGCTCGCGGCCATATCCGAGGCTGCGGCCCGCCACAAATAACGCGGCACGCCGAAGAGGAAGGGAACGCGCGCATGCACGCGCTCGATGCGCGCAACGTCGCAGCCGTTCTGATACAGCCAGCGCCGGCAATACGTGCGGACCAGTCGCTCCGCCGGGACGACGTGTCCGACGACCGCGGTGGGTTCGTACACGCCGCGGCAACCCGCGCGAATCATGCGGAGAAAGAACTCGTGATCCTCTCCGGTGCGCAGCGTGCCGGCAAGCTTGCCGAGGTCAGTACGCAAACCGCCCAGGCGCGCGACGGTTGTGGCCCGCACGGCCATGTTCGCACCGATCGGCATGATCGGCGTCGATTCGTCGTTGATGGGAAGCCGCACGTCGCCGTTGTCGGGAACCGCGAGCGCACCGTACACCGCCGGCGAAATCCAGGACGGCGGATCGATTTCCCAGATAGGTCGGATCCGCCCGGCGACGAAATCGGCGTCGGTCTCTTCGACGGCGCGCGACAGAGCCGCGATCCAGCCGGGGTCGGCCTCCACGTCATCGTCGGTCATGGCGATGAGATCGCCGCGCGCGATCTGCAGCGCGGCGTTCACCGCGTGGGACTTGCCTGGCTCTGCCACGAACAGGTAGTGCACGCGGATGCCGTTCGATCGCGCCGCGGCGCGCTGAACGACATCACGGGTGGCGTCGGTGGAATGGTTGTCCGCGACGACGATCTCCAGCCGGTCCGGCGGCCAGGTCTGCCCGGCCAGAGCGTCGAGCGTACGTTCGAGCAGCCTGCAACGATCACGGGTCGCGATGACAATCGAAACTGAACCATTCACGCCTGATACCACCTAGGGTTTGGGGACAATCGTGCTGTCGTTGGTCGGACCGCCTGGCGCTGACGACAAGTACTGCGATGGGCTGAGAACGATCTGATCGAACTGCACGCCGTCCTCCCGCACCTGGATCCGCATCGTGTGCGTCCCGCTGTTCGCGAAAGTGAACGTCGTCGATTGCGAGAGCCAGTACGCGGTGTTCTGCCAGCCCCAGTTGTTGAGACTCGTTGCCCCGGCGTCGGTCGCCAGGTTCACGTCGAGGCCGGCCGTGGTGCCGATGGCGTAGATGGAATTCCCGTTCACGCGCGCGTCGGAGAATTGAACCCAGAGGGAATCGTTGAACTTCGAGTTGTTGAGCGCCTCGAGCCGCATCCAGAGCCGGTATGGCGTACCGGCGTCGGCGGTGAACGTCACGTCGACGTAGTGAGTCGGCGCCGCAAGCGGAGTGTCGGTGGACGCGAACCCGTTGTCCGGCGTCCCCAGCTTCGTTCCGTTCGGCGACGTCGAGTCGCTGGCGGCTGCCCACGCGCCATGAAGGGCGCTCGCCGGAATATCGCTGGCGTAGATGACGATGTTCGGGCTCGGCGACGTTGACGTTGCGGTCGTGAACGACCAGACCGCGCCGGTCGTGGTGCCGCCCGCATTGTGCGCGACGATCTGCCAGAAGTACTTCGTCCCGGCCGCCAGCGTTGACGGTTTGTACGACGCCGACGCCTGACCGGTGGCCACTTGCGGTGGCGGGTTCGCCGTCCCGAAGGCGACGTCGTAGCTGGTCGCACCGCTCGAGGTCCACGTCAACGTCGGAGTCGTCGACACGCCGGTCGCGCCGTTGGCGGGACTCGGCGACGAGGGTGCGCTCGGCGGTTGCGTCGTCGTCGTGCCGTTCACGGCGACCGAATCGAACGTCGACGTGTTCAGCTTCGTCGTATCGTGACTCGTGACGATGATACCGACGAGTGCGGACGACGGGATCGACACCTGCGTGCTGCCAACCACCGTCCATGACGTGCCGTTCGAAGAGATCGACGCAGTGACCGTGGATCCGCTGCGCGCCAGCTTCAGCCACGCAGGCGGTGCCTGCGTGCCGCCCGCGATGAACGTGGTCGTGGCGCCTGCGGTCGCGCGTGTCATGAACTCGATGCCGCCGCCGGGTTTGACGTCGAGAATCACGTGCGGAGAATTGGCCGCCGTCGATTGACGCAGCATGACGCCCGCCTTCGCGTTCGCGTTCGTGTTCTGGATGGCGGTCACGCGCGCGACGATCTGGCCGTCGCCGCTGAGCGGCTGATAGACGTAATGGAACGCATCCGCGCGATCCCAGATGTCGCCGCCGGCGCCGTTGACCGTGAACGTGTTGTTCGAGAAGGACGCACTACCCGCCAGGCCGGTGCTGCCCACATCTGTGCTCACCCAGGGACTCGGCAGCATTCCGCCGCCACCGCCACCACCGGTCGAGGCCGTCGTGAACGATCGAATCGTCGAGTTCGCCATCATGGTCGGTGCGACCGGCGTTGCGAAGGTCAGCGACACGACTTTCCAGAAGTAGGTGGTGCCAGGCTGCAAGGCCGTTGTCGTCGTCCACGAATAAGTCGTCGGAGGATTGACGACGAGCTGCGCCTTGACGTTGGCGACGCGCGTCATGTTGGCGGACGTCGTGCCCAGATAGATGTCGTAGCTCGTGGCGTACGAGGCGCGGTTCCACGTGAACGTGACGCTCGTCGGCACGTTCGTCACGCCGGAGCCCGGAGCCGTGAGCGTGGCGGCGGCGGGCGGCGTCGGAGCGAACGGAGCGAAGTCGCGTGTATTCGCCCACATCGACTCGAACATGTTGACGAAGGCCTGGTAGATCGTGGGCTTCGTGGCCGCGGAGACGAAGTAGTCGTGGTCGCGCTGCCAGTTGGGTCCGAAGTTCGACGACGCGTTCGTCGCGTAGTTGGACGTAATCAGCGTTTTCAGGTGCGTGACGCCTGCGTGCGTGCGCATGAGAATCGGCACGCCGGCCGCGAACAGCTTGTCCATGTTCGCGTGCGTCAGCCAGTACTCCGGCCACGTGTTGTTCGTGTACTGCGCCGGATCGACGATGATGCGGACCGGCACGCCAGCGGCGTGACGACTCAGGAGCGCTTGCGTGATGTTGTCCACCTCGAGCCGATAGACCACCAGATCAACCTTCGACGGCTCGACGTTGATTTCCTGTGTGAGCCGGTTGTTGAAGTCCGTTCCCTGGCCCCAGTACATGTCGGGGGGCGACGGGTGATCGCCTTCGAGCCGATTGGTGTTGATGATCATCGGCTTCGGGTTCGGATACTGCGTGTGATAGTCGGAGCAGCCGCCCGTCGGTTCGTTCGCGCAGGCATCGTCCCAGTTCTTCAGGTACGGCGGTCCTGCGATGATGCTGTTGGGTTCCTTCGTGGTGTCGTTCCACATCACGTCGAACTTCGTCTTGAACGCGTTGACAATGTCCGGATCGGTTGTGAACATCTCGGAGTCGTCGTCGTAGTTGGTGGCCGAGAACGGCGCGAGCTCGGTCGGAGCGAAGTTGCCGGACCCGAATTCGACGAGGTTCTGCCCCACGAAAATCGCCGCTTTCCAGTGATCGATTTCCGGGAACCATGTGGGATTGAATCGCAGCCGGATGGGGATGCCTTGATTAGCGAGCCAGTAGAACTCGGTTTTGGTATGAGGGTCGTTCTCGAACAGCGCCGCGCGGTCGCCGATGATTCGAACCGGCACGCCGGCCGCCCACCGGTTCGCGATGGCGATTGAAATCGAGTGCTCGCTCAGGTACCAGCTCGAGATATCGAGACGGACCGTTTCTTTGTTGATCGCCTGGACCAGGATGTTCGTGACGTTGGTCGTCGACGAAAAGTAGATCTGATCGTCGGCCATCGCATTGGTGGCGACGGCCATGGACAGCAGCCCAATCGCCAACGCTGTGGCTCGCACGCAGAATCGCTTGATTGATCCGACGCCGATCGTTTCACGCATGTCAGCTATTCCTCGCTTCGTATCTCACCGGAGCGGTGAGGGTAGTCACGTCGATCGGTGCCAGCGACGGGGACGATGTGGCGGTGCTTCGCACGACGTCTGGCATGGAAAGACCGAGCAGACCGTAGATCGATCGAGCGGCGCGCATCGTGGCCGTGCCTGGGCAGTAGAACAGCTCGGCGACGACGCGCTGCCTTTGCTCTGAAAACGTGTCGGGATTGCCAAGCGCACGGCGGACGGCGTCGGCGGTATGGTCAGCGCTCGTGACCTCGGACGCGCCGCGCAGCATCGCGACCTTTTCCAGGTTGACGTGCGCTTTTTCGATCAGCTCCGGGCAGTCCACGACCACGACCGGGCGGTTCAGCAGCATGAACTCGAATCCCACGGAGCTGTGATCGGTGACGAGCGCGTCGCTGACGAAGAGATACGGCGCGGCATCGAAGCCCCGCGCGAGGTGAGCGCCGTGCCGCCGGCACGCGTCCTCGATGCGCCGCTGCCAGTCGACGGTGCCGGACGCCCGCGCCGACCGTTCGAACGACCGGTCGTGCAGCTTGACGATGACGTTGCCACCGAGCTTCGCGAGCGAGGCGATGATCGATTCGCCCGCCGTCTGCAGGGACGAGTACGGCGACCAGGTCGGCGCGTAGAGCAGCGTCGGCGCCGACGGATCGAGCCCGAGGCGATCCTGAATCGCCGATCGGCTCAACGAGCCGTCCACGAGGCAGTCCACCTTCGGATAGCCGACGAGAGCCGGCACCGGGCTGTCCGGATCCACCAGGCCGGCATCGACATACCTCTTCAGTCGATCGCGGTTCGGAAAGAGCAGGCGATCGAACGTGGCAATGACCGGCGCGATCTGCGTGGGCGCGTCGAGGTGGTACTTACCCGCGATCCCATGAAACAGATGGATTCGGTGGGCCCGCCGCGGCAGCCACGTCATGTTCCAGAAGTCCGTGTTGATGTAGGCGTCGAACTTCATCCATTTCGCGGTCGAGGCAGGAATCACCGGTTCGTCGACTTTCGGCAGCCGAGAAATGGACGCCGTGTCCCACGTGCCGTCGCTGGTTGTGAACCACAGTTCGAGGCGGGTGTCGCGGCGAAGAATGTCGAGGATCGGGCCGCAGACCGCGATGGTCAGCGGCGACGCGCATTCGACCAGGATCTTCTGCCGTGAGCGTCCGATCCCGCTGAAGGTGTCGTCGATGCGGTGGAGGACGTCGGCAGCCGCCGCGCGCGCACGACGGTACATGGTGTCGTGGACGAGGTTCGGCGCACGCCTACAGGCATCCTCAGGCACGACGTGTCACGCCTCCCGCCGCGCCAGCCGTGGCGGTGGACAGCGCACGCGAGTCCGGTCGCGATTGGTCGATCCTCATGATCGCCGGCAGCACTTCGGCGCACGCGCGCCAATAGTCTTCGGGCGAATCGATTTCAATCCAGGGATAGCCGCGGGTTTCGACCACGTGCAGCGGTCGGCGGCGCGAGAAGCGGGCGAAGGCGCGAGGCAGCCACGCGCGCCGGCCGCCGTCCTCGAGCGTCTTCTTCATCTCGTCGACGAGGACCCGCACTCCCTCGGCGCCGAACTTGACGATGCCGACGTTCTCGCCGTCGGCTCTGGCCGGGCGCATCGTCTTCGAAATCTCCGAGACGCAGCCAGCCCGCACACGGACCTTCATTTCTTCCTGTCCGTACTGGTCGCCACGTACCGCCGCCATGAGCAGCGCATCTTCATCGCATGAGGTGAGCAGGTCCCGGAGAAGTTGTTCGTGGAAGAGAACATCCGCATTCAGGACCACGAACGGCTCTGTCAGCAAGTGCCGGGCCAGCCACAGCGAATAAAGACTGTTGGTGGAGTCGTAGGACTCGTTGACGACAATCTCAATCCGCGGGTCGCACGCCTGCCGCAGATCGTCGGTTCGAAAGCCGGCGACGACGGCGATGGTGGAGACACCGCACGCCCGCAGCGTGTGAACTTGACGTCCGAGCAGTGTGGATGCGCCGATCGGCACGAGGCACTTCGGACGGTCGGCCGTGAGATCTCCGAGGCGTCTTCCACGTCCCGCCGCGAGGATGACGGCTTTCACGCAGACTCCTGGCGGTTGCCTGACGCGCGCCCGGTCGCCAGGAAACCACGGCAGTGGAATGGGGATACCGAATGGTGGTGGCTGAGGACCACACTTTGGGCGCTGCCGCAGAGTTCGGGCCTCGACACAGCCGTTGCCGGAGCAATCGAGGTACCACTAACAACGTGAAAAAGATTTCCGTTTTCAGACGCTGCGAGATCGCTCACCTCGATGAGCGCGTACAAACAGTTGATAACGCACGTGGGCAGCACGGCTGTTCTAAACACGAGTGTCAACTCGTCGGCAGCGTGGAACGCCGGACGCGGTAGCTCGCGTCAGCCGTTTTGGTGCGGAACGAAAGCCAATTGTGGGCGGAACGAAAGGCGACGGCAGTCGAGCTCGCGCCAAATCAAACGAAGCCACTCACCGATGATGAGCGGTCCTTCGTCGCGTCGCCGCCGACCGTCGGAAACCGCGGAGCTCGGTCGGCGATCGGCAGGAGCGCGCTGTCACACGTTGATACAGTGGGCGTATTGCTTGAGCGGTTCGTCGAGCGTCGCCGTCCCCGCGGAGGTTTCCCCGCGTTCGCAATACTTTAGAAAATCAATACGAGTTCAGCCGGCGCGGTTCGTGCTCATCAAGAAGTGCCGGACATTCCCGGACGATCGTCACTCGGCTCTGAGCGCGATCATCGGATCGACCGTGGTTGCCCGGCGAGCTGGAACCCAAGCGGCGAACGCGGCCGTGAGGAGCAGCACGACGGAGACGAGCACGAGCGTTGTGGGGTCGGTCGGCCGGATGCCGAAGAGCAACGTCGAGATGAATCTCGACGCGACCAGGGCCAGTCCGACACCAATCGCGACGCCGACGAGGGCCAGCCGCACGCTGGCACCGACGACCATCTGGCGGACCTTCACCGGCGTGGCGCCCAGCGCCAGCCGGATACCGATTTCCTGCGTGCGCTGACTGACGTTGTAGGCCATGACGCCATAGGTACCGATCGCGGCGAGCGCCAGCGCAAGGGCGCCAAAGACGACGAGCAGCATGACGTTGAAGCGGCGGGGCGAGACCGCGGCGTCGAACCGGTCCGACATCGGCTTCACCTCGTACACAGGAAGTGCCGGGTCGAGGTCCTGGACCGTTCGTTGAATCGCGGGCGCCAGCGCACCAGGATTGCCGCTGGCGCGCACGGTCAAGTACATGTTCCGGGTCGGAAACGTCGACTGCGCGATGGGCACGTAGATCTGCTCGCGGCCGAGCTGATCGAGCGAGTTGTTCTTCACGTGCGCGACGATGCCGACGACCGTCCCCACTGAAGCACGGGCGGGTTGCTTTTTGGGATGGCGTTGACGGAAATGCGCTGGCCGATTGGGTCGCGGTCCGACCAGATTCGCCGTGCGAATTCCTCGTCGACAAGGGCCACCTGCGCAGCCCCGGCCGTATCGTCCACGTTGAACGAGCGCCCGCGGATGAGGCTGACTTGCATCGCCTGCAGGAAGCCGGCGGTCACGACTCGCTGGTCCGCCTCGATGTACGGCTTCTGGAACGGTGGTCCACCCAGCAGATCCGTCACAGCGGTCTGCTCGATGAACGTGGATCCGGATGAGTTCCGCCCCGTCATCGGCAGCAGCGTCGTCAAGCCGGCGGATTCAACGGATGGCAGCGAGCGGACGCGTTCTTCAACCTGGGAAAAGAATTTCGCGGTGGCTTCAGCGTCGCGATACTGTGAGGCCGGCAGCGAAATGCGAGAGGTCAGCAGCTGTTCGACGCGAAATCCGGGATTGATCTCGAGGACGTGTTGAAGGCTCCGCGCTGTCAGGCCCGCGCCGACCAGCAGAACCACTGCGAGCGCGATTTCGGCGACGACCAGCATGCTGCGGAGCCGATGGCCGGCGCCGGCAGATGTGCCACGGGCTGAGTCCTTCAGCGGATCGTGCGCCTTCGCCCCCGCAGTCCGCAGCGCGGGAACGATACCGAAGGCGATGCCGGTCAACAGAGAAATTGCGGCCGAGAAGAGAAGAACGCGCGCGTCGAGCGCGATTGGACGTGTGTGCGGCAACGCAATCGCCGCGCTGTTTCGAAGAGCGTCGGTGGCCCACCAGGCGACCAGAACGCCGCACGCGCCGCCGATCGCGGCGAGCACGACGCTTTCCGTCATCAGTTGTCGCGTGAGGCGGCCGCGTGTGGCGCCGAGCGCGGCGCGCACGGCGAGTTCGCGGCTTCGCGACGATCCGCGCGCGAGCAGCAGGTTTGCGAGGTTGATGCAGGCAATCAGCAGGACCACCGCGACGGCGACGAACAGGACGGTCAGGCCAATCCTCGCCGACCCCACCACATCGTCCTGCAGCGGCCTCGCGTACAGGGCAAAGCCGCTGCCCGCTGGATATTGCAGGGGATAGTCGGCCGCCATTTTCCTCGCGGCATTCTCGAGGTTCGTTGCGGCCCGTTCGAGCGATGCGCCAGGACCGAGCCTCGCCAGCACGTCGAGATAATGATTTCCCCGGTTGGCCGGCTTGGCGCGATCCAGCGCCAGCGGGACCCACATGTTGGTGTCGCCGCCGAAGCTGAATCCGTCCGGCAGCACGCCGATCACCGTGTACGGTTCGCCGTTCAGTCGAATGTCGCGGCCGATGCTGGCGCCGTCGCCTGCCATCTGCGACTTCCAGAATCCGTAGTCGAGCACCGCGACGTGCTCGCGGCCCGGACGATCTTCTTCGGTTGTGAAGAGGCGTCCCATCAGCGGCCGCACGCCGAGCATCGGCAGCAGCTCCGCCGACGCCTGGCTGATCGTGACTCGAATCGGCTCGCCGTCTCCGCGGGACAGGTTTCCACCCGTTCCGGCGTTGTAGGCTGCGAGGTGTGCGAACGCGGTCGTGCCATCGCGCAGATCCCAGAACTCCGGCTCCGAAATCCAGTTCTGCGGGATGTCCTGCTTTGGAATCGCGCCCCAGACCTTCACGAGCTGCGCCGGTCGATCGTAGGCGAGCGGTCGCAGGAGGATGGCGTCGACGAGCCCGAAGACGACCGTGTTGGCGCCGATGCCGAGCGCCAGCGTGAGCACCGCCGTCATCGCGAAACCCGGCGACTTCACTAACATCCGTCCGCTGAAGCGGAGATCCTGCAGGAGAATCTCGAACCATCGGCTTCCGGCCGCGTCGCGCGCTTCTTCGCGATACTTCAGCGCGCCGCCGAATTCGATGCGGGCCTGTCGTTCCGCGGAGACGCGATCGACCCCGCTCGCCACGAGATCGTCCGTTCGCAGCTGAACGTGCGCCCGCAGTTCGTCGTCGATCTCATCGTCCGGCGGACGTCGTGAGAAACCGTTCATATCTCCTCCGGACGCGCCGATAGCACCGCGGACATGGCTCCGACCAGGCGGTTCCAGTCCGACGTCTGCTGACGGAGGCGCTTTCGGCCCTCGGCGGTGAGCTCGTAGAACTTCGCTCGACGGTTGGAGTCCGACGTTCCCCATGTCGGTCGCAGCAGCCCCTGCCGCACGAGACGAAACAAGGCAGGGTAGAGCGCACCTTGTTCGACCAGCAGCGCGCGGCCGGAGATCTGCTCGATGCGCAGCAGCACGCCGTAGCCGTGCAGCGGACCGAGCGAGACGGCCTTGAGAATCAGCAGGTCGAGGGTTCCCGGCAGCAGTTGCGCTTGATCGCCCATGCGGCGGCTCTCCTAAGTCAGTTAGGACTGCCCCGGACTGTAGCGGCGCTCTCCTAAGCTGTCAAGGAGTGTATATATGCCTTGACAGGAATATGCCCATTGAGGCATATTAGGCACATGGAATCGGCGTTCGAAGTCATCGCGGAGCCAAACCGGCGGGCGATTCTCAGCTTGCTGGCGTCCTCTGACCGGTCGGTCGGCGAGATCGAGCGTCAGCTCGGCATGACGCAGCCGACGGTCTCGAAGCACCTGCGCGTCCTTCGCGAGGCCGGTCTCGTGGAGGCAGAAGTGGCGGCGCAACGTCGGCTGTACCGGCTCAGGCCGGAGCCCCTCAAGGAAGTGGACGACTGGCTGGCGACGTTCCGCAGCCTCTGGTCCACGCACATCGATGCGCTCGAGCGGCATCTCGACCGCATGAGTCGTTCAACATCGGCGAAAAAGAAGACGAGGAAACGAAAATGATCGATCGCGAGCAGTACACGCCAGGTCCGGCGAGCGGGGCGGAGATCAAAAAGGACGGCGACAAGTGGACGCTTGTGCTCGTCCGAGAGCTGCATCATCCGCCCGACAAAGTCTGGCAGGCGCTGACCGACCCGATGCAACTGCGCGAGTGGGCGCCGTTTGACGCGGATGGAAGCCTCGGCGCCACCGGCTCGAAGGTCAAGCTCACGACCGTGGGTGCGCCCGCGCCTTACGTGACCGAAACTACCGTGACGCGCGCCGACCCGCCGAAACGGCTCGAATACAACTGGGGTGGCTTCGACATGCGGTGGGAACTCGAGGCCAAGAGTGGCGGCACGCGGCTGACGCTGTGGACGAACATCGATCGCCGCTTCATGGCGATGGGCGCGGCTGGATGGCACATCTGCTTCGACGTGCTGGATCGGATGCTCGCCGGGCAACCCATTGGCCGCATCGTCGGGCCGGAGGCCATGAAGTTCGGCGGCTGGCAGCGGCTGAACGCGGAGTATTCGAAACAGTTCGGCGAAGGTGGCGGGACACCTGACGCCGGAAAGAATTGATCGCCTCGGCGCTCATTGGCTCGTCCTTCTGAAAAGCGCCGCGGGCGGTCGCTCACCGCCCGCGGCCCGAGCCCCGGCTCGAGAACGTTCAGCGATGTGCGTGCGCTCGATCGACAGGTTGACGTGCGACGCGCGCAGTCGCCGGCGTCGGCGCCACTAACTTCATCGGGCGCATCATGTCGTTGTCCTCATGATCCAGGATGTGGCAGTGCCACACGTAGCCTGGTCCTGCGGTCGCGTCGAACGGGAACGGATTGAGCCCCGGCACGAGATCCGAGTCCTTCGTGTACTGCGGCGCGAAGCGGATCCTCACGCGGGTCACCTTCCCGGGCGGTGCGACGAACGTATCCTTCCATCCGCTCTCGGCGGGTGACGGAGGTTCGGACGGTCCCGTCAGGAAGTCGCGCGCGACGCCCGTCGGCGGAAAGTCGACCGCATCCTCGACGTTTGCGCGGATGGTCGGGTGCGCGAGCGGCAGCGTCGCTCCGTTGAGACTCTCCCAATAGGCCTTGAATCGATCGACGTCGATGTTCTGTCGATCCTCGAGTTGAAATTCGACCAGATGGATGTGAACCGGGTGCGCATCCTCTGTCAGATTCTGGAAGTACCAGGCCTCGGTCGTCCCGACTCTCGGCAATTCCGTGATCGGCGAGTGAAAGCGTTGTCCGTCGATCAGCACTTCGAGCGGCTCATCGGTGTCGCTCTCATGCTCGTTCAGCGTGAACAGCTTCGGGTTGCCGATGCCTTCCGTTTCGACCAGGGTGGGGATGTCGATCAACGTTGCCGGCAACGCGCGCGGCGCCACCGAAGGCGTGTCCTGCACATCGAACCGCATCACCTGTCCCGTCGTCGCGGGATCGACCGGATCGCCTCCGGGAAACGGCTGGTTGGCTGTGTTCTGCAGGACGATGTTCGTGCCGGCGCGGACGTTCGAGAAGTCGACGAGGATGTCGATGCGCTCGGCGGGTGCGACGAGTGCCTCGGTCAGCGTGACGGGCGCGGGCAGGTATCCGCCGTCGCTGCCAATCTGTGTGAATGACATCCCGTTCGACAGCTTCAGGTTGTAGAAGCGCGCGTTGGAGCCGTTGATGATGCGGAAGCGGTACTGGCGCCTCGCGACGCGAAGTCGCGGCCAGACCTTGCCGTTCACCATGATCGTGTCGCCGAAGTACTCCGGATCCCAGTACGGGTGAACGTCGGGGTTGTTGCCTTCCTGCGTGAAATGAATCGAGCCGTCGTCGTTGAAGGCACGATCCTGGATCAGCAACGGCATCTCGAATGCTCCCGACGGCAGCAGCGGTGCGATCGGATCGTTGCGTTCGCGCAGCAGGTATGCGCCCGCAAGACCCGCGGCCACGGTCAGACGCGTCATGCCCAGCGTGTGATCGTGATACCAGAGCGTCGTCGCGAGCTGCGCGTTGTAGTACTCGAACGTCGACGATGTGAATGCCGGGCCTTTCTTGAGCTCGCCTTTCGTGAACCAGGCGTCCACGAATCCGTCCGAGTCGGATGGCGTGACGCCACCGTGCAGATGCGTGACCACCGGAATCGGATTCTGTGCGGCCGCGTATCCGGGCGGAAACGGCTTGAACGGAGGCTGAGGCGTCGGCAGGTTGTTCGGATTCGCGAACATGATCGTCGGATCGACGGGGAAGATATGTCCGCCGTCGAGTTGATTCACGAAGTGCACGCGGATGTGCTGTCCGCGAACCGCCTCGAACGTCGGACCCGGCGTCGAGAACGTCGTCGCGATCTGCGGCCGCTGGCCTGCTTCGGCGGCATTCGTCACCCCGCCATACGCGTACACTTCCGTCGACGGAAAACCGCGCGGCAGAAGCTGTTGCTGAATCGCCCGATAGGTGACGGTGTAGTGCGGCGTGCGTCCGCCGGGATTGTCGGGCACGAACACCGGCGGCTTGGTGAGGTCGCTGACGAATTTTGGAATCCTGTTGGGATCGAGCGGTGAGACGCCGGGCTTGCCGGTGGGCTCGAGCGCCCAGTTCCGCATGTGCATGTGGCGCCGGTCGTGATGCGTCACCTGCGCATTCGCGTTCGAAGATTCCGGTGCCGCAGTCGACGTCGAGCCACGCACGATTCTCGTGATCGGTACCGACAGACCGATGACGATCGCTGCGTTGACGGCCCATGTGATCTTGCGCGTGCGCCGAGTCATGGCGACTCCTTTCGACGATCCGGGTTGAGTGAGGGGCAGCTGGGGAGGCTGCAAGGTCTGCGAGAGACCACTGCGCACTGCCGGTGTACGTCGCGGTCGCGATGCTGGGGAGGTGGCGGAAACTACACCTGCTCGGTGAGCAGAGTCAACGTCAGCAGCGCAGAGCTCGACACTAGTCGACGAATTCTTTGGCTCACACGCGCTAAGCCGCGCTGATCGTGATGAAGTAGCCGTCCGGATCCCGAAGTGAGAACTCGCTCGTCCGCGTGTTCGGGTTCACATGCGGCTCTTCCTCGAACGTGGCGACGAGCGCGCGCGCCCGCGTCAACGCCGCGTCGTAGTCGTCGACGCGGAAGAACAACAGGAGACCATTGCCTGGCGACGCCTGCTCCGGGTTCATCAACGACGGATGCTCGTGCGAGCCCCAGCGGTGAAGGCAGAGCAGAACCGTTCCATCGGCATCGACGATCTGGCCGAAGTACTCGTGGCCCGGAGCGGCTTCAAGCTGTCCGAACAGCGATTGATACCATTTGAAGCTGGCGGGAACGTCGCGTACGCCGATGATCGTCCACGTGCGTTTCATGCGGACGCGATTCTAGTCGATGATGAGGGCACCGGCCGAACCTGCCCGGCGGAAGAAATGAGATGCGCTCGCCGCCGATGAGACGGCGAGCGCTATCGACTATTGCGGCTGGTGCTGCTGTGACGTCGTCGTTGCCGCGGGCTTCTTGCCCAGGATGAACTTGTCGTACCACGCGAGGTAGCGTTCATAGCGATCGCGCACGTAGCTCGGACGCGTGATGCCGTGGAATTCGTTCGGGTAGATCACGAGCTGCGTCTCGATGCCGAGGCTGCGCAGCGCCTGGTACATCTGCTGCCCGCCCTGGACCGGCACGTTGAAGTCTTTTTCGCCGCCGAGAAACAGCGTCGGCGTCTTGATGCGATCCGCGTGGAGGAACGGATACGAGATCTTCTGGTACGTCTCCCACGCCTTCGGATCCCACGGCGGGCCGATCTCGTAGTCGTACTGAATGATGTACTGGTCGGTGCCGTAGAACGAGACGGTGAACGCCGTGCCGGCGCCGCTCGTCGCCGCCTTGAAGCGCGTGTCGCTGGCGATCATGTAGTCCGTCAGGATGCCGCCGTAGCTCCAGCCGCCGACGCCCAGCTTGGCGGGATCCGCGACGCCCATCTTCACGACCTGATCGACCGCCGCCTGCAGATCGTCCACTTCGTAGTGGCCCCAGTCGGCCCAGATGGCCTTCGAGTACTTCGAGCCGCGTCCCGAGCTGCCGCGATAGTTCACGGCGAGGACCGCGTAGCCGTTCGCGGCGAACCACTGACGTTCGAAGCTGAACGAGTGCTGATCCTGTCCGTTGGGTCCGCCGTGAATCCGAAGCAGCATCGGGATCTTCGTGCCCGGAACATAGTTCGCCGGCTTCGTCAGCAGGGCATGGACCTCGGTGCCGTCTTTGCTCTTCGCGCTAATCTCCTCGGTCGCTCCGAGCTGCAGCTCGCCGAACAGCGCGTCGTTCTGGTGCGTCAGCTGCTTGAATTTCAATTTGTCGCCGACGGTGGTCGCCGAGTAGACCTCGTTGTAGTGCGTGTCGTCACCGGAGATCGCGACGGCGCACGACCCTGCGCTGCTACGCGCGCCCAGCACGATCGGTCTGTCGGTGATCGATACCGCGCTTCCCGCGCCGACAGGAATGCGCGCGCCGTAGGTCGACATGTCGTCTGTGACGATGGCGTAGACGTTCTGCCCGTCGTCGCTCCATCGCGGCTGGGAGACGCCGCGGTCGAGCGCTTCACTCGCCGCGACACGCTTTGGCGGCGCCGAGCCATCCGACGCGACGACGGTGAGATGTTCCATGCCGTACGCGCCGTACTTCTTCTCGTCGTCTTCCAGGAACGCGATCGACTTGCCGTCGCGGCTCCACTCGGGTTTGCCGCGGCCGCCGCGGCTGGTGGCAGGCGACAACGCCTTTTCCGTCGAGCCCGGCTTCGCATCCGTGACGAACAACTGCGACGACGGCTCGCGATCGGGATCCGCGGCGCGATTGCTCATGAAGGCGAGCTTCGAACTGTCGGGCGACCATGACGGCGACGATTCGTCGGCGGTTCCTTTCGTCAGCCGCTCGAGCGACTTCGAGTTGAGATCGAAGAGATAGATGTAGGTGTGTCGTCCGGAGAGGAGATAGCCCTGGACGTCCTGCTTGAACTTGTAGCGGTCGATGACGATTGGCTTCGGTACCTTGTTCTTGGTGTCGTTGGTCGCCTGGCCTGAGCTGGACCCATTGGCCGGCGCATCCTGCGCATCAGGATCCGGATCGCCGATCGTCAGCGCGAGATGCTTCGAATCCGGCGACCACTCGTATCCCTGCAGGCGTCCCTTCACCTCGGTGAGCTGGTAGGCTTCGCCACCGCTCCGATCGAGCAGCCACACTTGGTTGCCCTTGGCCTTGCCCGGGCGAGACGAGGTGAACGACAGATACTTGCCGTCAGGACTGAATCGCGGGCTCGACTCGCTTTCTGTGCTCGACGTGAGCTGGCGCTCGTTCTGGCCGTCGAGGCCGACCGTCCAGATATGCGAGCTGCCGGGTTTGTCGTCCTTGACGTCGATTTGCGAGACGACGAAGGCGACGCTCTTTCCGTCCGGCGCGCATTGCGGGTCGCGGACTTCTTTCAGCTTTCCGAGGTCGTCGAGCGAGAGCGGCCGCTTTGCGGTCTGCGCGGAGATGAGTGCCACTGAAGCGAACACGAGCGTCAGCAGGAACGGCAGGCGTTTCATAGGATCTCCCGGTCGCCAATTGTGGATCAGTTTGGTTCTGTCACACGCACGCGCGCGGCGGCGCGGGCCGGTCAGGCTTTCGGAATTGCGCCGCCAGGCGTCATCCGATCGACCGCCTGCGGCAGCACTTGCGAGAGCTTCTGCGTCAGTTCCTGCACCGACATGCCCGACTTGTCGGCCAACTGCTGCAGCAAGTCCGGTCCCACGGCCCGATGTACATCGTCCGGTGAAATCGGCTGGTTGGCGCCCGTGCCGACCCACGACTGAACTGTGGGGCCGAGGCCGTTGCGCTCGAACTCGCTGACGACACCCTGCAGCCCGCCGTGCTTTTCGAGGATGCCGTTCACCACGCTCACCATGCCTGCGCCGACGATGCCGCCGAGCAGGCCGTCAAACATTCCCATGCGCACATCTTACGGCCGTTCCCGGTTTCGCATCCTTTATTACTGCACGTCTATTGCTTCGACGACGAGGTGGGCCGCGGGGAGTCGATCGAGAATACGTTCGGCTCGAAAGTGTTACCTATGTGCTCGGAATAATCCGCCACCCATGTGACCGGAATATACGGAGAGTGAAGTGGTCGGGGCGACTGGATTCGAACCAGCGACCCCCTGCGCCCAAGAGCGCGGTCTCGCGACTTCCTGCGATGTTCTGCGAAGGAGGATTGGTTTCAAGCTGCTGATCCCAAACGATTTGACGCGTGTAGTCGCAGGACATCGCGCCCACAACGTAGCCCCACGGAACCTCGCTGGGTTCCGACCTTTTGCGCCAGTAACCGTTCGATGCGCCCCTGTTTCGAAGCCCGCATCGGCGCGGTCGGGTTAGTCGGTCAGCGCCACGAAGAGGCTGGAGGTCCTCTTTTCTTGGCCTGGCGATCGAGGCACTCGACGACTTCGTCATGTGGCCGGAGGGTATGAGGATCTACGCGGATCTCGGGATGACGCCGCGGCATAGTGAGAGCCGAGCAGCGTATCGAACAGTCCTCAGCTTGACCTACGCGTCGCCTACGCGCGGAATTGGAAGCAGGCGAACTCGAACCCGAGCTGGCTCGAAGGTCACGATGCAGCCGCTTTCCAAGGAATCCACCAGCTGGAGCAGGTTTGCGAGCAGCGTTCGCGCTAGTACGTCCGGCTTCCGGCTGCCCTCGCCGCGAAATTGAATGACAGACGGTTGTCGCGACGAACGCACCGCGAGCAGCGTTCCGAAATCAGCATCCGCCGTCACGAGAATTCGACTCTCGACGGCAGCACGATCGAAGATCACATCGTCGTCTGCGTGCTGCAATCCTATTGACCGAACGTGGATGGCATCATGACCTGACTGTTGCAGGAGAGCAGCGAGCGCTGGCAAAAGAGCGTTGTCGATCAGGAACTTCATTCGCCGGCGGCGAGGGGCAGTGCTCGTTCGCGGACGGCTTCGGCCGCAAAGAGCAACGCCTCGCGGACGTCGTCAGCCTCGAGGTCTGGGTACAGTGCGAGGATGCCCTCTGTTGTCTGCCCTTCAGCGATCAGGGCAATGACAGTCGCGACTGGAATCCGAAGCCCGCGAAGGCACGGAACTCCCCCCATCTGGCGGGGATTGGTCGTGATCCTCTTGAACTCCATGTTGACAGTGTAGCCCGGAGGCCGAGATCTGTCGAAATAGAGCGCCCCGGCGTGACCTGCCGCGTTCGTCAAGCGACGATTTCAGGTCTCGACCGCCCAGGCGGTCGGCGATTTCATTCGCCGCCTCGCTTGACGAATTTGAGAGGCTCGGCCTTCGAAGTTGAGTGGCGGTGCCGAGCGAGCACCCGCACAATCGCATCGAGCACGGCATCCAGTTCCTTGCCTATGTCCTCAGCAAGAAAGCGCATCACGAAGTAGCCGTTTTCTTGCAGCAACTGGTCCTTCCGTCGATCGCGACGGTACGCGACCGGATCCGCCAGGTGCTGTCCGCCATCGAGTTCGATGGCTATGCGCGCGTCGGCGCACAGCAGATCGACTTCAAGGGTTCCGAAGCCGTCGAATGGGATCGGCAGCGTCGCGTTGAGACGGAACCGTCCATTGGTCTCGTTCAGTGTGTCCAGCCTCCGATAGAGAAACGCCTCGGTTGCGCTTCTTGCCCGCTCTGCACCCTCGGCGTCTTCCGGCATCGCGCGAGAGGCATGCACGAACAGACTTGCTAACGGCGTGTCGACGCCGTCCCTGATGAGCCTTCGCACGCTACCGGAGTAATCGCGCTTCCAGACGGGATCGGAGGGAAGAACGACATCGGCAGGCCAACCCGGAATGGCGCTGGCCGGAAGGAGGATCGTGTAGCCGATGACCTCATAGCCACGACATCGCCGGTCAAACATTCGCGCCAGCATCGGCACGTTGAGATCGGCGTAGTCGAAGATGCGCACTTCGCGTTTGCCATCGTAGAGACGGTGCAGTCGGCCAGCGTACTGCGCGACCGTTCCTCGCCATGACACAGGAAGCGTCAGAAACAACGTGTCCAGACGCGGATCATCGAATCCCTCACCAACGTACTTGCCAGTCGCGAGGATAATTCGCCCTTCGTGGCTCGGGATATTGGCGAGACGCTCATTCACCGCCCGCCGCTGCTTCTTGCCCATGCCGGCGCGCAAGACGACAACGTGCTCAACCCGCGACGCGAGCTCGTGTTCGAATCGGTCGAGGTGCTCATTTCGCTCTGTCAGAATCAATGGCGAGCGCCCATTCCGAACGGAGTCGAGAACGTCGTCGCAGATTCGCCGAGTGCGCGTCTGGTCGTCGACCAGATCCTGATAGAGCGTCTGAAATTCGACGCGCTTGTCCGGATCAGGGCTCCTCGTCGGTTGGAAGGCTGTCGGCTGAACCAGGACGAAGTGTTCGAACGGCCGAGAAGCGGCTTGTGCGCGCGCGTTTACCTGATGTCGAACCGGGCCGCATTGCATGAAGATGATTGGATGGTGACCGTCCTTGCGTGCGACGGTCGCCGACAAGCCGACGACGAATCGTGCTTTAGCTTGGCGTGCGACCTGTTCGAAACTGTGGGCCGACAGGTGGTGGCACTCGTCGATGATTACATGGCCGTAGTCGGCGACTCGGTCATCGACGACGCCCTTTCGAACGAGGCTCTGAATAATGCCGACGTCAATCTTTCCAGTCGGTCGACTCTTGCCGCCTCCGATTAGACCGATCGATTTGACGGGAATATCGAGAAACGTCGATAGCCGCTCGACCCATTGATCGAGCAATTGGCGTCGATGAACGAGCACGAGCGTGTTCGCTCCGCGTTGAGCAATGAGCCACGCGGCGACGACAGTCTTTCCAAATGCAGTAGTGGCCGCCAGAACGCCGGTCTCATGTCGCAGCATGGCGTCCGCTGCGGCCTTCTGCTCCCGTCGAAGCTCACCTTGAAACTTCACTTCCACACGACTGCCATCGTGGCGTTCGTCGCGAACGGCCATTCGAATGCCGAGGCCGGTGAGCGTCTTGCGAACGTCATCGAGGCAGCCGCGCGGCAGTCCAATGTGCCGCGGAAGATCCTCGGCGCACGCGACGACGCGCGGCTTGCTGTACGTCGAAAGCCGCATCGCCTGCGCTTTGTAGAACTCGGGGTTCTGGAACGCAGCGAGCCGAAGCAGTCGGTTTCGAAGCCCAGGGTGCAGCTCTTGCTTGGGGATGTAGATCTGATTGCCAAGAACAAGTTCCATCGATGTTGGCAAGTCACCGACGATCGGGTCCTCTCGTCGACGTGACGGAGGGGCGGTCCAAGGCTCTGCTCCTTGATCGTCCTGTGGTGGCAACCGGACGCCGAGAATGCGGCCTCGTCGTTCAGCATCCTCGACAATCTGTTCGACCTGCGATCTGGCGATCTTGCGAACGCTCGCGAGAAAGGCCCACTGGTCAGGCCATGGAATGAAGGTGTTATCTAGGAAGACTGTGTTGCTCTGTTTGCGAACCGCCCTTTGGAGCGGCAGAGCAATGAGATTCCCAAATCCTCCGTGGGGCATCGTGTCTTGATTCGGAAACAGTCGGTCGTACGAATCGAGACCGACGTCGGGACGTCCTTCCATTGTCTCGGTGAGAACATGTGATCCGAGTCGTCGAGCAAGCGCGGCCGGAATGGCCTCGTCGAAGAAAAACCAGACATGCGCGCCTCGCCCAGAGCGTGACCGTTCGAGCGCGGCCGCGAGATTGAGGTGGTGACAGGTTTCGAGAAACGCCGCAGCATCTTCCCGCCAGCCGGCCTTGTCGAAATCGACGGCAAGGAAAAAGCAAGTCTCGTCCTGGAGCAACGGATAGACGCCAGCGACGAAGGGCTGTCCCTCGGCGTCGGAACCTGACAGATGCCAACGAATGACGTCGTCCGTGACGGGAAGGAACCGACGGTTTGGACATTCAGCGCATTTGATGCGCGGCTTCTCGCACACGCCTCGGACCCACTCGTTGGCACATGCGGGTGCGTACCCAGACCTCCCTGTTTTGCGGCTCTCGAATCGTCGCGGGTACACGTCTTCGCGACCTCGGAAGAGTGACCGGAACAAGGCGATCTTCGCTTCCGGCGAGGATCTCTGATCCACAGGTTCCGAGATCAGGTCCATGAGGTTGATGTCGTCTGCTCAGCAACGAGAAGCCGCCCGATCTGCCCTCTACATCTCTGCGTTCAAACCCAGTTTACGTCCCAGTTCGGCTGGCAGTGTCGGGGAAGTTGGTTGAGTGCGTCAGGCCGATCTCCGAGCAGTGACTGCATTAGGGTCGGAGCGTGCCGGCCGGTCGCCTCAACTTTGGAACCGACCGTGTGAGTGGTCGGTGAATTGGAAGGGGGCAGGGTGATGCCCGACAGCGCGCAAACGGTGGAACCCCGCTGGAACCCCGAAAATACCCTTGGAAAGTGGTCGGGGCGACTGGATTCGAACCAGCGACCCCCTGCGCCCAAGGCAGGTGCGCTACCAGGCTGCGCTACGCCCCGACTCGTCAAGAATACTCTGAAAAACGCGCCGAACGTCATGACGCCCTCCGCCGCCGCGCCGGTGTGGCACTTTGCGTGGCACGATCCGCGGCGCGTTCCGGCGAGGGCAGGCGAATCTGGCGCGCTCTCGCGATGATATCCGCATCGACGACGTGGGCGTAGTGCCGTTCGGTGATCGATACCGACGAGTGGCCGAGCAGTTTACTGAGGACGTAGATGTCGCCGCCCGCCTGGAGGAATCGCGTCGCGAAGGTGTGGCGAAGCGTGTGAGGCGAGAGGTGAGGGATGCCGAGCCGCTTCGCCGCTCGCGCCAGGACGTCGCGGAAATGCTGCGGATTCATCGTCCACAGCTTGCCCTCGGTTTCGATCTGAACTTTTGCCGCTGCGATCGACTCGGGCGTGAGCAACGGGACCGTTCTGACCTTGTCGAACTTGCCGTGGAAGCGGACTGTGCTGGCCGCCAGGTCCACTTGCGCTGTCCGCACCTCTTCGAGACGACCGCCCGTTCCGAGAGTAAAGTCGACGAATCGTGCCATCTTCAGGCTGATTGCAGCCTTGAGCCGTGCCTCCTCGTCGAGCGAGAGCACACGGTCGCGTGATTCGTAGGCCTCTCGGTCGATGTTACGCCATGGATTCGACGTGAGAATTCCCTCTTCGATTGCCTGCTGCCAAATCGCTTGATGCGTCGCGATATCACGCGTGACCGTTCCCTCAGCGACCGGCGGCAGCGAAACCGTGCGCTTTTCACCGCTCTTCTTGACGTAGGTTTTCGAGCGCAGCTGCGTGCGGCGCTTGTTCGCCCACGCTTGGCACATCGACTTGGTCACCTCGGCGATCGCCTTGTCGCCCAGTTCTGCGATGAGCGCGAGAATCGCGGCCTTGTCGCGTCGCTGCGTTCCGTGCGCCTTCCTCGGTGTGTACGTGCGGAGGTACGTCAGTAACCATTGCTTGACCGTCGTGAGGTTCTTCCATCCGTACTTCGAGGACAGGATGTCGTTCTCGATTTCGACGGCGCGGCGATTGGCTGCCTCGCGATTGTCCTTGGAAAATCCCGTCGAGATCCGGTAGCGCCTGCCCTTCACCTTCTTCTCGAACGTCCAAATGTTCCCGCGGAGACGAAGATTTGGGTGCACTGCCATTGTTCCTACCCTGCTTTCCCTGGAGCATCCAGCGGTCGATGTCTTCGCGGTCCAGCCAGATGCGACGCCCTCGGCGAATGAACCGCAGCTGCCCACGCTCGACGAGGTGGTAAACCGCAGCCGCCGTCGAGCACACGTATTGAGCGGCGGCGTCGACATCGAGCCAACGAGGCTCGATCTGGAGTTGTGAAGTGCCCATCGTACCCATAATTCACCTGGCCGGTTCTACGACACTAGCGTGCGACATGATCTCCTCCTGTGACGGCCGGACGCCACCGTGTGGCGACGCCCGGCCGATCGGGACTACGCTGTCTTCGCCGTTTCGGTGTGCTCCTGTTCGAGATACGCGCGGAGCACGAGTTCACGTAAACGATCCTGGGCGTTCGGATCTTCGATCGCCCTCAGCAAGGCGAAGCTTCGGCGTTCGCCATGAAGCGTGAAGCCTCTCGCGGGGAACGTGACGTTCTGTCCGGGTCC
>DATBHR010000042.1:0-18713 GCA_036557365.1 Vicinamibacterales bacterium | reverse complement strand
GTAGCGGTCACTCCTGACCTGGTCAACCGCGTCAAGGCGGGCCAGGTGGTCAAGGAGATTGCCCCGATTGTCGGAGGCGGTGGCGGTGGGAGGCCGGACTTCGCCGAGGCAGGGGGCAAACAACCGGAGAAAGTCGACGATATGCTGGCGGCCAGCGAGGCCGTTCTCGCTAAATTGTTGACTGCGTAAGGCTCAACCGGCGCTGACGCCTCCGGCGATCTTTTCCGGGGCCCTGCTGCGCGGCGATGCATCCGCCGATAAGGGGATCTGGACCTTACCGCTGATGCTTAGCCGTATCGCATTGACTCTGCTGATCTTGTGCTCGGCCGTCCCGGCCCGGGCGCAGATCTACACGTGGCGGGACGCGAACGGCCATCTGGTGCTGTCGAACCGCCGGCCCGAATCGCCGGAAACGCTCTCCTCCAGGTCGTACGCCGTCCCGCGCGCGCAGACGGTGCGCGCCACGCGCTATGCCTCGGCTGAGCGAGGACGCCAGTACGACGACCTGATCATCGAGCATTCGAAGCGGAATGGCGTCCGCAGCGACCTCGTTCGAGCGGTCATGCAGGTCGAATCGGCGTTCAACCCCTACGCGAAATCGCCGAAGGGCGCGATGGGCCTGATGCAGCTGATGCCGGCGACGATGCGGCAGTACGGCGTGACGAACGCGTTCAATCCGGCCGAAAACGTGCGCGCGGGCGTGGCGTACCTCCGCGATCTGCTGGACCGCTACGACGACAACGAGGAACTGGCGCTGGCGGCCTACAACGCCGGGCCGGGCGCGGTCGACAAGCACGGACAGACGATTCCGCCATACAAGGAAACGCGCAACTACGTCGCCCAGATCAATCAGATGGCGAGTCGGCCGGTCGAAATGCGCAGCTCGCAGATCTACAAGGTCGTCGACATCGTCGATGGCCAGCCGGTGGTCCGGTATACGGACCGCAAACCGGCAACCGGCAGCTACGAGCTCGTCTCGCGCTGACGCGCGCCACTCCCCCACTCAATTCATCGGTCGCTCGATCGCCAGCAGATCGATACGGTCGTACGCCGCGCCGAGCGCCTCGGTCGCGACGATCGATTCGACGAGCAGCAGGGCCGCACAGACGATGGCACCGGGAACGATGGCGAGCGGTCCGATCAGGAATCGCAGGACGAACCACGTGACAGCGCCAGCGGCCGCACCGGGTAGCAGCGCCACGAGAAGAACCAGCCACGTGCCGCCGAGCGTGATGAAACGCTGCCCCATCGCGTCGATACCGCGCGATCGCTGATTCCCGAGCGACACCCATCCCGGAAAGAGCAGCGCCGCGGCGTTCTGGATAATCAGCTGCGCCAGCACCAGCGCGGGCACGAGCGCCATCGCAGCCAGCCCCGTCGCGAGCCGTGTGTCTGCGCGGACGTTGCCGAAGAGCCGCGACGACAACGCCAGCCCGATCGCTGCGAAAATCCAGGCCATGACCGTGAGCAGGGTTGTCGGCCAGATCAACTCGCCGCGGACCAGCACCGACGAGCGGACAGGCCAGGTCTTGAGCAGATCCAGGTGCTCCAGATCCTGTCGCAGATCGAGCCGGAGGATCTGCGGGCCGAAGATGACCGCGACAATCGTCCAGAGGACCGCCAGCCCTCCGACCATGACCGTCACGCCGCTGCCGCGTGCGGAGAACGCGACAATCGTCACCGCCGTCACGATCGCGACGAGGCGGAACGCAATCCGCTTGTCGATCGAACGCACCGTCTGCGTCGCCGCCTTCCATGCGAGCGCGATCTCGACGCGTCCAACGGGAGCGAGGTGCCAGCCGGTGCTCCTCGCGCGATACGACGACCCGGCGGCCGCTTCCGGTCGCGCGGCCTTTCGTTCGATGAGGGCATCGGCGGCCTCGTCGAACGCGCGATCGCTGACCAGCACCCAGAGCAGGCAGCCAACGACGACCGTCACGGAGCCAGCGAGCGCGGCCAGGTATGGGTACGGCCATGGCGCAAAGAACGGGCGCGTCAGCGCCACGAACGGCGCAAGCGCGATGCCTCCGATGCCGCGCGTGCCAACCGCGACGAGGCGGTCGAGCGCGTCCGTGCCGCCGCTGATTGGCGCAGCGGCAAACGTCTGCACCAACGACCATCCGACAAGTCCGCACGCAACGACGAGCACGGCCAGCGGCAGCCACGCCGATCGCCGCACGCGCGGCGCGCCAGAGCGAGCCCGCGCGCGTGCCAGACACACGCCGGTGAAATACAACTGGATGGCGCACATGACGAGCCACGCGGCGAAGGCCACACGCACACGCTGATAGCCGCCGAGCGAGACGCCGGCGAGCGCGACGATCGTCGCACTGAAGAGAATGCCGGACTGCGATCGGAAGAAACGATGCAGGAGCAGGACGCGCCGCGACACGGGCGCTGAAAACAGGAACTCGATCTCCGCGTCGGAAAAGCTCAGGAGCACGCTGCCGAATGGCAGCAGCCACGCGACCGCCGCTCCTGCCATGAGCGCGAGTCCGCCAACGACAGGACCGATGGTCGTCAGCAGTGCGAACTGTTCGTTGACGTCGCGCGTCGCGTTTCCGCGGCGCCGTCTGGAAACGACGCTCGACTGCGAGCGCAGGCGCGCGAAGAACGCGAAATAGAAATACGCAACGCCGACGATGGCCGCGATGAGATACCGCGGCTCGCGGAGGCGCTGCAGTCGAGTCCGGATGCGGTTCCTCGTCGTGCAGGCGATGATGTAAAGGCTGGCGGAAATCACGTCCGGGCGCTGCCGTCTCGCGCCGTCACCTTCAGGAAGATCTGCTCGAGGTTCGACCCTGCGGCCGCAAGCTCGACGCGCGACGCAAGTTCTCCGACGGTCCCGTCCGCCACCTTCCGTCCGCCGTCCATGATGATGACGCGGCTGCAGATCTCCTCCACGAGATGCAGCAGATGCGACGACAGCAGGATGGCGGCGCCGGCGCGCCCGCGCGCGAGAATCGTCTCGCGCATCCGCCTGATGCCCAGCGGGTCGAGCCCGGTGAGCGGCTCGTCGAAGAGCAGCGTCGTGGCGTCGCGCACGAGGCCGCAGGCGATGACGACCTTCTGACGCATCCCGCGCGACAGCTCGCCCGGCAACTTCCCTTCCCTGCCGGTCAGTTCCAGTTCGTCCAGCAGCGTGGCGCTGCGCGCGTCGATGTCGGCCACGCCGTACAAGCGTCCGACGAGGCGCAGATGCTCCTGAACCGTCAGGTACTCGAACAAATGCGGTTCGTCGGGCATGAACGCCAGCCGCCGCTTCGCTTCAATGGCATCCGTGACCAGGTCGTGACCGTCAATCAGCAGCCGTCCCGACGAAGGACGCAGGATGCCCGCGAGCGCCCGCAAGGTCGTCGTCTTGCCGGCGCCGTTCGGTCCGACCAGGCCGACGATTTCGCCGGACTGGACGGCGAACGACAGGTCGTCGACCGCCGTGAACGTGCCGTAGCGCCGGCCGAAGCCTTCGACGGTCAGGGCCATGCTATGATTAGGGGTTCCGGAGGGTAAAGAATACGTGGCATCGCACGCTTCCGCGCTGAAAGCGCATCGTCAGAGTCTGAAGAACCGCGAGCACAATCGTCAATTCCGCTCGCGCCTGCGCACGGCGCTCAAGAGCGTCCGTTCGGCGATCGACGGCAACGACAAGGCTGCCGCGAAAGCCGCGCTTCGTGAGGTCGTTTCGCTCATCGACAAGCTCGCCAGCAAGGGCATCATCCACAAGAACGCCGCCGGCCGCTACAAGTCGCGCCTGAGCGTCCGGCTCGCGTCGCGCAGCTGACGCGTCTACCGCCACGCACGCGCGCGCGGCTGACGCCTGCCGCCGCATAGTTCCACGACGAGGCGCTCGAGCAGGATTCGGGCGTCTCCGGCCGATCGTTTGAGATCCTGATCCGTTCGAAACACCGCGTCGATCGCCACGCGGACGCTCGCCGGCGCGAACTGCGGAAACTTCGCGCGCACGAGCCACCCGAGCTGCCCCAGCACCTTTTCGGGCGGCGCGCCCGCTTCGAGCGTCAGCGCCAGCTGACGCAGCGCCTCGGGCCCCTGCCCCGCTTCGATCGCGTTGGTGAGCGCCCAATCATCCAGGAGCGACGATGGTCCAGCGACCGCGCGCGCATCTTCGACGCCGATGCGAGGCTGACCGAGCGCGTACAGCAGCAGCCGATCCACTTCGCTCCTGAGCCGCCTGACGTCCAGCCCGGCTCGGTCCACGAGCAGCCTCGCCGCCTGCGGATCGATTTCGGCGCCGCCGGCCGCGATCCGTGTCCGCACGAATCGCTCAGCGTCGGCGCGGTCCTCGACCGCACCGCACTCGACGACGGTCGCCTGTTTCTGCAGCAGCTTGAAGACCCGGCTGCGCTTGTCCACCGTCGCCGCGACGAGCACGAGGGTGGACTGCGGCTCGGGCGACTTCAGCAGGGCCTCCAGCGCCTCGAGCGCTTCGGCGGCCGCTTCGCTCTCGCGTTTCGGCGCGAGGATGGCCTCTGCCTGGAACACGGTGACAATCCGCCGCGGTGCCATCATCGGCAGCGTACGGACAGCAGCCAGGATCGTATCGACGCCAGCGGCGAGCTTGTCGCCGCTCGTCCACTCGCCGGCGTGAATGCGCTCGACGTTGAAGGCGCGCAGCCCTTCTTCGACGAGGTCCGCGAATTCAGCGGCGAGCGCGGCCTTCTCGAGCTCGTCCTCGCCCATCACCAGGTAGACGGGGTCCGGGTTCGCGTCGGCGATTTGTTTGCGGACGGCGGATGCGAGCGCGCCCGCCATCCTAGCGCGCGATCCCGCGCGGGCCGATCAGAAGGCCTCCAGAATGGCGCTCACGATGGTCCGGGCGAACTCCGTGCTCATACGTTCGAGCGCGTTGGCGTCCTGCTGAAAGAACGCCGTGGGATCGAGCTGACCGCCGACCGGCGTTCGTCCGCTCGTCGCCTCGTAGTCCTGGCGGAAGATCACGGCGGGATTCTCCCACAGAACCTTGCTTTCGCGGACATCCCGCAGCTCGATGCGCGCCGTCATGGTGATCGTGTAGCGGGAGGCGAGCTGCTGCGCGGTGAAGCTCGCCGGCACGATCGAAACCGACGACACTTCGCCGTTCAGGACCGCGTCGACGCCCGTGGCCTGCGGCAGAATCTGGTACTTGCCGCGCCCGATGAATTCCGAGCGCACCTTCTGCGTCATCAGCGTTTCGAGATTGAAGACCGGCGTGCGGTTGATGAACGTCGGAATGCCGATGGTCTTGATGTAGGCCGGCAGGTACGATCCGCGTCCCGCGAGCGAGTAGCCGCAGCCGACGGTGGAAGCGGCGACGACGGCAACGGCGGCGATTCGGACTGCGGTCAAGCCTCTTCGAATCATGACACCACCACGCTGACGAGCGGCCCCTTCGCAACGAATGCCTTCCGCACGGTCTTCCCCGCGACGTGCGCCTGCACGGCCGGATCGGCCATCGCCTGCGCCAGCAGTTGATCGTCCGACACGCCGGCCGGCGCCGTAATGCGCGCGCGAATCTTGCCGTTGACCTGCACCGGCACCACGACCTCTGCGGCTTTTGCGACCTCGGCGTCGAACGACGGCCACTTCGCCCGCGCGAGGCCGCCTGTGTGGCCCAGATGCTCCCACAACTCCTCCGCCATGTGCGGCGCGAAGGGCGAAATCATCAGGACCAGCGCGTCGAGTGCTTCCTTGATCGCGAGAGACGTTTCGCGGCGAATGCCCGCGGACGGCGCGTCCTCGGCGCGCGAAGGCGTCCCTCGCGGGGTCGTCTCGCTGAACGTGTACAGCGCGTTCACCAGCTCCATCAGCGACGAGACCGCCGTATTGAGGTGCATCCGCTCTTCGATGTCGGTCGTGACGCGCCTGATCGTGTCGTGCGTCTTCCGCCGCAGTTCCCGCACGCTGTCGTCCCACGCAGGAGCCTGCGCCGCAATGTCTGCCGCGGAATCGACGCCCCGGACGATTCCCGACCAGTGATCGACGATGCGCCAGACGCGGACGAGGAAGCGGAAGCTGCCTTCGAGGCCGCTGTCGCTCCACTCGACTTCTTTTTCCGGCGGCGCGACGAACATCACGTAGAGCCGGAGCGCGTCGGCGCCGTATTTCTGGATCATGTCGTCGGGGTCGACGACGTTGCCCTTCGACTTCGACATGACCGCGCCGTCCTTGAGGACCATGCCCTGTGTGAGGAGGCGCGTGAACGGCTCGTCGAACGCCACGAGACCGACGTCGCGGAGGACTCGTGTGAAGAACCGCGAGTACAGCAGGTGCAGGATTGCGTGCTCGACGCCGCCGCTGTAGAAGTCCACCGGCATCCAGTACGCCGCGTCGGTGGGATCGAACGGCAGGTCTTCGTTTTTCGGATCGCAGAACCGCAGGAAGTACCACGATGAATCGACGAACGTATCCATCGTGTCGGTTTCGCGTCGAGCTGGACCGCCGCACTTTGGACACGTAACGTTCACCCATTCCGGAACGTGCGCGAGCGGTGAGTCGCCGCGGCCGGTGAAGTGCGCGACCTTCGGCAGTTCCACCGGCAAATCTTCGAACGGCGCCGGCACGATGCCGTCAGTCGGGCAGTGAATCGCCGGGATCGGCGTGCCCCAGTAGCGCTGGCGCGAGATGCCCCAGTCCTTCAGGCGGTACTGCACCTCGCCTTTGCCGATGCCACGCTTCTCGGCGTCGGCGATCATGCGGCCGATGACGGCCGGCGCCTCCTGCCCGCTCCACTCCCCCGAATTCACGAGCCGGCCGTAGTTCGTCGTCGCGCACCCCAGCGCCACGGAACCATCACCGGCGGCCGCCGCCGCCGTGGCTTCGGTGGATTCGACGACGATCCTGACGGGCAGCGAGTACTTCTGCGCGAACTCGAAATCGCGCTCGTCGTGCGCCGGAACGGCCATGATGGCGCCCGTGCCGTATTCGGCCAGCACGAAGTTGGCAATCCAGATGGGGACTTCGGCGCCGGTGAACGGATTGATCGCCAGTCGGCCGGTGTCGAATCCTTCCTTCTCGATCGCGCCGGTCCGCCGCGCTTCGCGATCGAGCGTGCGGAACGCCTGGACGCTGCTGCGGAACTTCGCCGGATCGGGCGACTCGGCCGCGAACACGTCGACCATCGGATGCTCGGGCGCGAGCACCACGAACGTCGCGCCGTAGATCGTGTCGATTCGCGTCGTGAAGATCTCGATGGAGGAAGCCGGCGTTCCGGCGACCGCAAACTTGACGCGCGCGCCTTCCGATCGGCCGATCCAGTTCCGCTGCATGACCACGACCTTCTCGGGCCATGCGGTCAGCGTGTCCAGTCCGCTCAAGAGCTCGTCGGCGTACGCGGTGATGCGGAAGAACCACTGCTCGAGATCACGGGTCACGACGACGGACCCGCAGCGCCAGCAGGTGCCGTCGATGACCTGCTCGTTGGCGAGCACGGTGTTGTCGACCGGGCACCAGTTGACGCTGGATCGCCGGCGCACGGCGAGCCCGCGCTCGAGCATCTTCAGGAAGATCCACTGATTGAACTTGTAGTAGTCCGGCAGGCAGGTCGCGATTTCGCGCTCCCAGGCGTAGCTGATGCCCAGGCGCTGGAGCTGCCCCTTCATGTGCGCGATATTGTTGAGCGTCGAGGTTTCCGGATGCGTCCCGGTCTTGATGGCGGCATTCTCCGCGGGGAGTCCGAACGCGTCCCACCCGAAGGGATGAATCACGTTGAAGCCGCGCATGCGCTTCGTGCGCGCCATCACGTCGCCGATGATGTAGTTGCGGACGTGCCCCACGTGCGCGTAGCCGGATGGGTACGCGAACATCTCGAGGCAGTAAAACTTCGGCCGCGCGGGATCGGCGTCGACCTCGAACGCCCGCGTCGCGGTCCAATGCGCCTGCCATTTCTTGTCGAGTTCCTGCGGTTTGAATTCGCTCATGAAGGACTTCGACTATTCTAGTCTGCACGCCAATGGAACACCCAGTCATCGTGATTACCGGCGCGAGCAGCGGCATCGGCGCCGCGCTCGCTGAACGCCTCGCGTCGAAAGGCGCGTCGGTCTCGCTCGTTGCCCGGCGCGCCGATGCTCTCCAAGCCGTCGCCTCTCGCTGCCATGGCCGCGCGCTCGCCATCGTCGCCGACGTGACGCAGCGAGAGCAGGTGCGCAAAGCCTTCGAGCAGACGATCCGGTCGTTCGGGCGGATCGACGTGTTGGTCAACAACGCGGGCCAGGGCATCACGCGGCCGCCATCGCAGCTGACCGATGCGGACATGGACGATATGTTTCGCGTCAACGTGAAGGGCGTTGTCTACGCGATGCAGGAGGTGCTGCCGCACTTCCAGGCGCGCGGGACCGGCCATGTCATCAACATCTCGTCGATGCTCGGCCGGATTCCGTTTGCGACGTTTCGATCGGCGTACAGCGCGTCGAAGCACTATCTGAACGCGATGACCGCGATGTTTCGCGATGAGGTCCAGCAGACGCATCCCGGCATCCAGTTCACGATCGTCTCGCCGGGCGTGGTCCGCACCGACTTCGGCCTGAACGCGATGCACGGCGGTCCCGATTCGCGCCAGATCGGCGAGTCGCAAAGCGCCGAGGAGGTCGCCGACGTCATCGCGGACGTCGTCGACTCGAGGCTTCCCGACGTGTACACGCGGCGCGGCGCACACGATCGCGTGGCCGCGTACTACTCGTCGCTCGGAACGGACGCGCCGAATTAGGAATTGAGAATTGAGACTTAGGAATTAGGAATTCAACGAGAGGGTTCCGATGATTCTCGCTGCGTTCATCGGCTGGCTTCTGTCTGGCAGCTTCCAGACCACAAGCGACTCGTGTTCGTTTTCGGTCGTGAGCCAATGGAGCGGACCGAACATTCATGCACCAGACTCGATTTCAAGTCGAGTGGAGGTCCTTCACCAGGCGGACTCGCCCGTTCGCCTCACCAGCGTCGATCTCCAAGACTATAACCTTGTCTCGACAGCGACCTCATTCGAGGCGAGCGGTCGGCTGCGTGCGACGCTGAAGAACGTCAGCGACCGAACGGTGGATGGAGTCACGGTAGAAGTGAGAGCGGGCACTGCGAACGACAGCGTTGGCTCGAGCGGCACTCTTCGAACCCGCCTTGAACCGAATGAAATGGCGAGCCTCGTAATCGTCGCAGGTCAGATATGGAGAGCTCGAGCCGGGACGCCGCGCTGATAGTGCCGTCTGCGCTTCCTTACCAAAGCGTTCTGACGCTGGGGTATTTGCGGATGTTTTCGTCCGACGTCAAGATGGTGAGCCCGTGGGCCTGGGCGAGCGCGACGAGGACGCGGTCGAACGGATCCCGGTGGAGGAGCGGAAGGGCGGCTGCCGCGCACGCAACGTTTGCATCGAGAGCGACCTCGCGTAGTTCGTACCGCTCGACGAGACCGTGAAACCAGTGAAGTGGCGGCTCCAGGAGGCGCAGCCTGCCTCCGGCCACCTTGATCGCCACCTCCCAAGCGCTTACCGCGGACACGTACGCCTCCGGCGCTCTTTGCAGCACGCGAGCAGCGGGATCCGGCAAAGTCCCGCCGGCGAGCGCCACCAGTGCGCACGTATCCAGGAGCACGTTCATCGCGACGTCCCGGGCCACTCCTCTTCCGTCAGCGGTTCATCCGGACGATAACCGGGCGCGCGCTGCACTCGAAAGCGAGCGTCTGGCGTCAGATTGCGCGCCGCCCGCCGCTTGAGCCGCCGGCGAATCTCGGCGACTTCCCGGCCGTCGCGACACAGGACGATGGTTTCGTTCCGCTCCTCAACGGCCTTGACGAGCTCGGAGAGTCGCGTCTTGGCTTCGTGCATGTTCACGGTAATCACGTTAGCTAATCTAGCTAAGATCAGCGAGCCCGTCAACGGCCTCGGAACCGCGGCTCGGGGCCAGGGAGCGTGGGATCAGGAATCCGAGCCCGCGTTCGGAAGGTGCCAGAACGCGCGCTGGTGCCGAACCGTTTCAGCGACCGTCGTCGCGCCCCGATCGGAATCGAGGTCCGAGCGCGGCCACTCCGCCGCTGCCGCCGGTCCGTGCAAGGCGTCGATCGCCGCGTTCAGTGACGATGCGAGCGCGCGCAGGTCGTAGCCGCCCTCGGTAACCGCGACGATCCGCCCGCGGCAGCACTCCTCCGCTACCGCGCGCAGTTCCCGCGTCATCGCGCCAAACGCGCCCGTCGCGAGCCGCATCCCGCCCAATGGATCGTCGGCGTGCGCGTCGAAGCCGGCGGAAATCATCACCAGGTCAGGCTCGAACTGACGAAGCACGGGCACGACGACGTCTCTGAACATCAATTGATAGTCTTCCGCGACTGCACCGGCTTCGATCGGCAGATTCACGGTGAACCCGCGGCCCGCGTCCACGCCCACCTCGCGGGCTGCGCCTGTGCCCGGATAGTACGGATACTGATGCGTCGAGACGTAGAGCACGTGCGGATCGCGCTCGAAGATGTGCTGCGTGCCGTTGCCGTGGTGGACGTCGTAGTCCACGATCGCCACCTTCGACGCCCCAAGCGTGCGCGCGTGCGCGGCCGCGACGGCAACGTTGTTGTACAGGCAGAAGCCCATCGCACGGTCGCGCTCCGCGTGATGACCCGGTGGACGGACCAGCGCGACGCCGGCCGTGTGCGCACCGCCCATCACGCGCTCGACGGCGTCGATCGCGGCGCCGGCCGCCAACAGAGCGACGGCGTGGGAATCCGGCGACGTGTAGGTATCAGGATCCAGCTGCACGGCGCGGCCGGCGGTCCCTTCGACGGTGCGCAGATAGTCCGCGGCGTGCACCCGTGCGAGTTGCTCACGGCTCGCCTCGCGCGGCGCCACGACCTCGACGCCGCGCGCCCGCCATCCTTCGGCCACGACATCGAGAATCTCGGCGCGCTCAGGGCGCTCCGGATGACCGGGCGGCGTCTCGTGGTCCACGAAGCGCTCTGTATGAATGAGGATGACGGACATATGGCATCCGCATCGTAACCCGGAGCGCGTCGCAGCGTCCGCGACGGGACGCCCTCAAACGCGAGAAATGTAAGGGCCGCGACCAGATTGTCGCGGGATTGATGCGCCGCCACACGATTTGCTTCTGCTGGCGTAAGAAAACCGCGCGATCCGACGCTGGCACACGCTTCGCCAACCTCCTCCCTCGAACGCTCGCGTTCTTGAGGAGGACTCGTGACGAGATCGTTTCGTCTGGCCCTGGCTTTCGCGATGCTGCCGCTGGCAATCGCGTGCAACAACAGCAGCAGCACCGGCTCGCCCAACGGGCCGTCGTCGAGCCGCGCAGCCCTCAGCCTCTCGATTCAGCCAAGTCCGATCACGGCGACGCACTGCGATGCCGGCTGTTCGGGCTCGTCGGGTACCTCGTTCGGGTTTGGGGCGGAGATGCGCGTCAACGTTCGAGAGTCAGGCGGCGTTGGGGCGACGGTCAACACGGTGACGCTCAACGCCACCGTCGACGGCGTCTCCTTCCCACCGCTGGTGTTCAACGCTGACGACGTCACGCGAGCAGCGGGAACGAATCACGTGGGGGCCAACGCGACGCTCGCGATTCCCTTGTCGATCGTCTACAACACGCCTTCAGGTACGGCCAACCTGACGATCAGCCTGAACGTGCAGACGACGGACGATCGCAACAACCAGGTGACGGCGACCGGGCAGGTCAACGTTCAGTAGCACGCACCTGCACGCCGACGCGGCGCGCGAGCTTCGCCTCGAAATCGGCGAAGGTGAAGCCAAAACGCTCGACCGCCTGTTCGATCGTTGCGCCGCCGTTCAGGTCCTGCAGCAGCTGGCCCAAACCGGTGGGACCGATTCGATCGAGCAGGACAGACACGGCGAAGAAGCTCTCCGCGTAAGCGACGGCGGCCTGGTCTGCGTTGAGGCGGCCGTAGCTGTTGCGAAGGTTTGACAGCGGCACGAAGAGGTGTGCTGCGGCCAGCGCGCGCTCGACGCGCACCGCATCGTAACCCTCGAAGTACATCGCGATGCCTTCGTTCACCCAGGCGGGCAGATTCCGCGACGCCACGCTGTGAAGGATCGCGTGCGTCAGCTCGTGCGTCAGCAGACGATCGAATTCGTCGAGATTCTGGAGCGCGCCACGGACCGGCATGCGGATCTGTCCGTCGAACCCGCCGCCCGCCCATTCCGGCGCGCCGGTGATGTCCCGAAACTGTTTCTGCGTATAGAGGATGACGTTGATCGGATTGCTCGGATAGGCGCCGATGACCTTGCCGATGCGCCAGAACGCGTTTCCAAGCACCGTGGTGGCGTGCGTCGCCAGCTTCTGCTCGACCGGGCCCTCGAACATGACGGCGAACCGATCGTCCTTCACCGTCTCGAAGCTGCTGTAGGCGGACGCTTCGTTCTTCCACGCATCGAGCCGCTGCTTCAGCTGTGGATTCTTCGGTGAGCGCGTCAGCGCCGCTTCATAGGTCTTGATCGCGAGATCGAGGTTGCCCTGCCGATAGGCAATCTCGCCGAGGAGTGTCGACGCCTCCACCAGCGTGGGATCCAGCTGGACGGCCCGCTGCAGAAACGTCGTCGCATCGTCTTCGCGTCCCTGCATGTGCGCCGCGACGCCGGCGCCGAGGTTTAAGGCAGCATCGCGAGGCCGCAGCGTGAGCGCCTCACGAAAAGCCGACACGGCGCGGTCGGAGTCGCCGGCCTGGACCGCCTGCCATCCGCGCTCGCCGAGCTGGGCCACCGTCGACTGGGCCGCGGCGCGACCCGCACCTGCGAGGAAGACGCACAGAACGCAGGCCAGGTGCTTCGACATGATTTCGTCGTCAGCAACGCGTGTGCCCGCGGATGCGGGACCGAATCTGCGATCCGCGTCAGGATTGATTACGAATCCGTCGGCGTTCGAGCAAACGTGTCAGAGTTCCTGGCGACTTTTGTCAGCGGAGCATCTCGGCGGCCCGAGTTTCGAGCGCCGCAAGCCGGGACTCGAGCGCGCGGCGCGCGTCTTCGATTCCCCGCTCGTCGGCGCCCGCCGGAACATCCATCGGCTCGCCCATCGCGATGGAAACGGTCGCATAAGGACGCGGAATCTGCGTCCGATCCCAGCTGCCGAGCGTCCAGTACGCGCTCGCTTCGAGGTGAAACGGCACCACCGGATTTCCGGTCGCCTTCGCCAGCCAGATGGCGCCTGGCTGCGCCACGCGCGCCGGACCGCGCGGGCCGTCGAGCGTGAACCCGGCCGGGTGGCCCGCCGCCAGACCGCGCCGCAGCTGCAGTAGCGCGCGCTTGGCGCCGCGTGAGGTCGATCCACGCGCGGTCCCGTAGCCGAACCGCTCGATGATGCCCGCGATCCACTCGCCGTCGAAGTTCTCGCTGGTGATGACGACGATGCCGCGGCGCTGGAAGTAGACGGTGGCGGGAAGAATCCGGCCGTGCCAGAAGGCCATGATGGGCTGACGGCCGCCCCGCACGACCGCGTCGAGATGATCGACACCCTCGACGCGCCAGCGGAGCGTGCGGCCGAGCAGCGCCATCAGGCGGTAGCCGACGACCGCGATCGTCTGCGCCTCGGCGCGTTTCAGACGCGATGCGCGCCAGTCTGATGACATGATCCGCGAGCGCTCATGCCTGCGGCCGCTTCTGCAGCCGTCCGTTGACGAAGGTCATGAGGTCAACGAACTGCGTATCGGCACCTGCGCTCGCCTGAGCGCCTTTCAGCATGATCGAGCAGAACGGGCACGCCGTGACGACCGTGTTCGCACCGGTGGCCTGCAGTTGCTTGAACCGCACGTCGCTGATGCGGCTGCCGGGTTCCTCTTCCTTGTCCGCGAACAGCAGACCACCGCCCGCGCCACAGCAGTACGGATTGTCGCGGTTGCGCTCGGGCTCGCGGATGGCTCCGCCGAACCGGGTCAGCAGCTCGCGAGGCTCGTCGACCTTCCCTGCGTAGCGTCCGAGGTAGCAGGGATCGTGAAACGTGACCGTCTGCCCGTCGTGGTTGGGTGGCGTCGCGCCCGGCGCCGGCGTCCTCGTGAGCGTCTCGACGTACACGGAGGAGTGGACGATCTCCACCTCGTACCCGAACTTCCGATAGTCGTTGCCGATCGTTTTCACGCAATGCGGACACGAAGTCAGGATGGTCTTCGGTCCCGCCGCCTTCAGATCAGCGATATTCGACTGCGCGAGCTCCTGAAACAAGTATTCGTTGCCGGTGCGCTTCGCCGGATCGCCGGTGCACTTCTCCTTCGACAGCACGCCGAAGCGCACCCCGTACGTCGTCAGGATCTCGAAGAGCGATCGAAGCGACTTCTGAAAGTCGGCGTCGAACGAGCCGGCGCAGCCGAGCCACACGAGCACATCGTGCTTCGCCGGATCGAATGTTTCGAGGCCGGCCGACTGCGTGAACTTCGTCCGCTGGTCGTAACCGAGTCCCCAGATATTGCTCCGGCGCTCGAGCTGGTTGTACATCGCGCCGAGGTAGTCCGGCGCGTCGCCGTTCGACACGAGACCGCGGCGCGATCCAATCAGGATCGGCAGATGCTCGATGCCGACGGGACACTGATTCTCGCAGGCGCCGCACGTCGTGCACTGCCACAAGACCTCTTCGCTGTAGATCGCGCCGAGCTTCTTGTCGCGATCGCCCGCGAGAAGGGCGTCCTGCGTCTGCAGCACGATCGTCTTCGGATTGAGCGCCTTGCCTGCGCCCCACGCAGGACAGTTGACCTGGCAGCGGCCGCACTCGACGCAGGTGAACGCATCGAGCGCGATTTTGCTTCCGAGGTCCTTGACCGTTTCGAGGCCGACCTGCTCCTTCTCGAAATCCAGATTCGGAAGGTTGCCGAGCTCCGGCGACTTCAGGAGCACGGTCAGCGGCGAGAGTACGAGGTGAAAATGTTTCGACGCCGGGATGAGCGCCAGGAAGGCCAGGATGACCATCATGTGCGCCCACCAGTTCACGCGTCCGGCAACCGTCGACTCGTCCAAACGGAACGTGATCAGGAACGTCACCATCAGCGCGGTAATGAACAGCGCGATGACGATAGATTCGACGGACACGTGCGCCCCGAGGCCGACCGGCCGCACGAAGGCGCGCCGGACGAGCAGGTACAGGATTCCGACGAGGACGGCAATCGCAAACGGCACGATCGCCAGTCGATACGCCATGAACCAGCCACTTGTCGTCAGGTCGACGATGTGCAGTCCGTGAAGGAATTCGACGGAGGTGTACAGCGCGAACGCCGCGAATCCCCAGAACACGAACGCGTGCATCAGCCCCGCAACCGGACGCTCGCGAATCGTCCGTCGCTGGAAGATGACGTCGGCGAGGAACCGGTTGACGCGGAACGGCAGGTTGTCGAGCGAGAAGGTGTTCGGCGCCGCCGCGATGATTTGCACGCGCCGCGCGACCTGGGCGGCGAACGCGCCGACGAACGTGAGAAACAGCAGCCAGAAGACGATCGTGCTCGCCATCTAGGGCAGGGTCGGCATCGGCGCTAGCTCTTAACGGCGTCGATGATCGCCGGCACGACCTCGAACAGATCGCCCACGATCCCGTAGTCGGCGACTTCGAAGATCGGCGCGTCGGGATCCTTGTTGATGGCGACGATGGTGTGGGCGCCCTTCATGCCCACGAGGTGCTGGATGGCGCCGGAGATGCCGAGCGCGAGATACAGCTTCGGCGCGACGGTCTGGCCCGAGCTGCCGACCTGTCGCTCCATCGGCAGCCAGCCGGCGTCGCAGATGGGACGCGACGCGGCGATTTCCGCGCCGAGCGCCTGCGCCAGCCGCTCGGCGACCTGGATGTTCGCCTGCTCCTTGATGCCGCGGCCGACGGACACGATCCGTTCGGCCTGCGACAGATCGACCGCCTGCTTGGCCTGCTGAAACGGTGCTTCCGGCTTCTGACGAATCGCCGACGCGTCAACGTCCACGGCGATCGATCCAACCGCGACGGACGACGCGCCTTTGGCCGCCTGATCGGCGCGAAACGCACCAATCTGGAAGGTGATGAAGTGCGGCGCCGGTCCCTGCGGCGCGACGTCAGCGGTCAGCTTGCCTTGAAACATCGGCCGCACGAAGACGGCATCCGCGCCTGCGCCCTTCACGCCGGTGACGTCGGTGATGAGCGCCCGATCCATGCGCGCAGCGAGCTTCGGTGCGAAGTCGCGCGTCTGGTACGTGTGCGGCAGGAGGACGCGCTCGGGCGACAGCTGCTCGATCGCTCGTTGCAGCGCCGCGGTGTAGCCGTCCGGCGTGTACCGCGCAAGCGCCGCGTTCTCGAGCGTGAGGACCCCGACGACCTGCGCGGTTGCAACTTCCGCGGCGGCGCCGGCGGCGCCCGCGCCAGGCACGAGCACCTTGATCTCGCCGCCCATCTGCTGCGCGGCGGCGATCGTTTCCCACGTGGCGCGGTTCAGCTTGCCGTCGCGCTGTTCGGCGATCACGAGAATCACGACAGCACCCTCGCCTCGTCGCGCAGCTTGCGCACGAGCTCCTTGGCAGCCTCCGCGGGCGATCCGCCGATGATCTGCGTCTTCTTCCCTTTTTCCGGCGTGTACAGCGCGACGATCTTCTGGCGCGCTTGCGCTCCGGACGGTGCGGCGGCCTTGCGGATTTCTTTCTTCTTCGCAGCCATGATGCCCTTGAGCGTCGCGTAGCGGAGCTGGTTGATGCCGCTCTGAATCGTCAGGACCGCGGGCAGCGGCATCGCCACCCACTGAAACCATCCGCCTTCGAGCTCGCGCTTCACGCGCAGCTGTCCTCCGTCCGCCTGCACTTCCATGATGATGGTCGCGTGCGGCAGACCAAGCTTCTCGGCCAGGATGACGCCGACCTGCGCGAAGCCCTGGTCGTCAGACTGGAGGCCGGTCAGCACGAGATCGAACTTCTCGTCCTTCATCGCGTCGGCCAGTGCAGCGGCGGTCACGAACGCGTCTGCCGCCGCCAACCTGTCGTCTTCGACATGAATGGCGCGATCGGCGCCGCGCGCCAGCGCCTCGCGGATGACCTGCGCCACCCGGGCAGGACCCGCCGAGCAGACGACAACCTCGCCGCTGTGCTTCTCCTTGAGGCGCAGCGCTTCCTCGAGCGCGTACGCGTCGGGCTCGTTCATCTCGAAGCTCGCGTCGGCTTCGCGAATCCAGGTCTTCGAGTCGTCGATGCGCGGTTGCCACTCGCGCGTGGGGACTTGCTTGATGCAGACGGCTATCTTCATCAGCCTTCGTGTCGCTTGAAGATCAGCGCAGCGTTCGTGCCGCCGAAGCCGAACGAGTTCGACAAGGCGTACTCGATGGGCATGGTGCGCGATCGGTTGGGGATGTAGTCGAGATCGCACTCGGGATCCGGACAATCGAGATTGATCGTCGGCGGCGCGATCTGATGGTAAACGGCGAGCACGCTGATGCCTGCCTCGAGGCCGCCGGCGGCGCCCAGGAGGTGCCCCGTCATCGACTTGGTCGACGAAGCCGGCGGAATCTTGTCGCCAAAGGCGCGCTTGATCGCGATCGTCTCGACCTTGTCGCCGTGCGGCGTGGATGTGCCGTGCGCGTTGATGTAGGACACCTGCGACGGCTCGATGCCTGCGCTCTTCATCGCCCGTTGCATGACGCGCAGCGGACCGTCGCCGTCTTCCGACGGCGCGGTGATGTGGTACGCGTCGGCGGTCATGCCGTAGCCGACGAGCTCCGCATAGATGCGCGCGCTCCGCCGTTTGGCCGACTCGTAGTTCTCGAGGATGAGGACGCCGGCGCCCTCGCCGACGACGAAGCCGTCGCGGTCGCGGTCGAACGGCCGGCTGGCCCGGCCGGGCTCGTCATTGCGCTGCGACAACGCCCGCAGCGCGCCGAAGCCGCCGATGCCCATCGGCGTGATCGCCGCTTCCGATCCGCCGGCGATCATCACCTCGGCGTCGCCGCGACGGATGATCTCGAACGCGTCGCCGATGGCGTGCGCCGATGCCGAGCACGCGGTGCAGGTCGCGGAGTTGGGTCCCTTGGCGCCGAACCGGATGGACACCTGGCCGGCCGCCAGGTTGATGATGGCGGACGGAATGAAGAACGGTGAGATCTTGCGCGGACCCCCCTCGAGCAGCGCCTTGTGCTCGCGCTCGATGGTCGTGAACCCGCCAATGCCGGAGGCGATGAAGACGCCGACGTCGGGCGCGTTCTCGGGTGTGACCGTGAAGCCCGAGTCGTCCATCGCAAACTGCGCCGCCGCGATCGCGTACTGGATGAAGACGTCCATCTTCTTGACGTCTTTCTTCTCGATGAACCGCAGCGGATCGAATCCCCGTACTTCGCCCGCGATGCGCGTCGCGAACTGCGCCGCGTCGAACTTGGTGATGCTCGCGACGCCGCTCGTGCCGGCGGCGAGCGCCGCCCAGTTCGCTTCCGTTCCGATCCCGAGGGACGACACGAGGCCGAGGCCCGTGACGACCACCCGCCGACTATTGGTCATGTGTCTCCGCGCTGGCTCGGTGCCGCACGACGCCGCTACTTCTTGGCCTTGGCGTGCGACTCGATGTACTCCACGGCTTCTTTGACGCGCGTGATCTTCTCGGCGTCCTCATCGGGGATCTCGATCCCGAACTCCTCCTCGAACGCCATGACCAGCTCGACGGTGTCGAGCGAGTCCGCGCCCAGGTCGTCCACGAACGACGCGTTCGGCGTGACTTCATCTTCTTTTACGCCAAGCTGTTCGACGACGATTTTCTTGACGCGTTCTTCAATGGTGCTCATGTGCAACCTCACGAGGGAGTAGGTTCGGAAAACG
>DATBHR010000041.1:0-33269 GCA_036557365.1 Vicinamibacterales bacterium | reverse complement strand
CGCGCGATGTAGAGCGGATCCTCGCCGGCTTCGACCATCCGGGCGAGCCAGTATACCGCCGCGTCCGGATCGCTGTTGCGCATCGACTTGTGGAGCGCGGAAATCAGGTTGTAATGCTCCTCGCCCGACTTGTCATAGAGCAGCGCCCGGCGCTGCACGGTCTCCTGAACGCGCGCCGCCGTGACCGACCGCCGGCCGCCGTGCTCCGGCGCCGCCGAGACCGACAGCTCGAGCAGGTTCAGCGCGACGCGCGCGTCGCCGTTCGCATAGACCGCGATCGCCCGGATCGCGTCGGGATCCACGTCCAGCCGTCCTCCGAGGCCGGCCTCCGGATCGGCGATCGCCCGTTCCACGATGCGCGCCACTTCGTCGGTCGTGAGCGCGCGCAGCACGAAGACTTTCGACCGTGACAGCAGCGCGGCATTCACCTCGAACGACGGGTTCTCGGTGGTCGCGCCGATCAGGACGATGTCGCCGGCCTCGACCCTCGGAAGAAACGCGTCCTGCTGCGCCTTGTTGAACCGGTGGATCTCGTCGATGAAGACAATCGTCCGGCGGCCCGTCGTACGGCGCAGCCGCTCGGCTTCGTTCATCACCTCGCGGATCTCCTTGATGCCGGAAAGCACCGCGCTGAACGAGACGAAACGCGCTTTCGTCATGTCGGCGACGATGCGCGCGAGCGTTGTCTTGCCCGTGCCGGGAGGGCCCCAGAGGATGATCGACTGCAGCAGGTCGCGCTCGATCGCCTGGCGAAGCGGCTTGCCAGGCGCGAGGAGCTCTTCCTGACCGACGAAGTCGTCGAAGGTGCGCGGCCTCATTCGCTCGGCGAGCGGCGGCTGCGAGCGGTCCGGGGTGGTCGGCTCTTCCGGAAACAGGGAATCCATTCGCGTCACCCGCGTCCGACCGGACGTTTGGTCACCTTCGCGACGCTGTCCGCACGCTGACGGCGCGCCTCGTAGGCGATGATGGCGGCGCTCGTCGCAGCATTCAGCGATTCGACGGACGGTTCCATCGGAATGCTGACGACCTCATCTGCTTGGTCCAGAACGGCGCGGGGGAGGCCCGATCCTTCGCTGCCGATGAAAATCGCCACCGGGCCGGTGAGATCTGCGTCGAACACCGATCGGTGCGCTCCTGCCGCCGTCGCCAGCATGCGAAACCGTGAGCCGTCGGCTCGTCCGTTCTGCGGCAGCCGCACGGGCAGATCTCTGGCGACGATAATCGGAATCCGGAGCGCGCTGCCCATCGACCCGCGCAGCGCTTTCCAACCGAACGGGTCCGCCGAGGCGCCGGCAACCACGACGCCGGCGGCGCCGGCCGCTTCAGCGACGCGGACGATCGCGCCAACGTTTCCGGGATCCTGGATGCCGACGGCAACGATCACGAGCGGTGCCTCTCGATCGAAGAACTCGTCATCGCGCGGGTCTGGCCGCCGGGCGAGCGCAACCACCGGGCTCGGCGATTTCACCGGACTGAGCGCCGCCATGACCGGCGCGGTCACGACGATGGGGTCGACGCCGGCGGGCCGGAGACGATCGATGAGGCGGCGGGCATCGGGTTCGTCCACCGATTCGGCGGCAAGCGCGGCTTCCAGAAAACTGATGCCGGCGCCGAGCGCCGCATCGACGAGGTGGACGCCGTCGAGCAGGATCACGCCGTCGGCGTCGCCGCGAGCGGCCGCGCGAAAGCGGCCGACGATCGGGTTCTGACGGCTGGCGATCCGGCGCATGCACTATGGTACTATGCGGTTTTTGCCATGAAAGAGCGTCTGATCAAGAAGTTCGAAGAAGAAATCGCTGCTCTCAACCACGAGCTGAAGCTGGAGCTGCCGAAGGAAATCAAACGCGCACGCGAGCTCGGGGATCTTCGGGAGAACGCGGAGTACCAGGCGGCGAAAGAGCGGCAGCGGCTGGTCGAAGCGCGGATCAGCATGCTGCAGAAGCGGGTGTCGGAGCTGGCGCTCGTGAACATCGACCGCATCCCGCGCGATCGCGCCGGCTTTGGATCGACGCTGCATGTGATCGAATCCAAGGGCGAGAAGCTGGTCTTCCAGCTCGTCATGCCCGAGGACGCCGACGCCGAGAAGGGCATGATCTCCACGACGTCGCCGATCGGACGCGCATTTCTCAACAAGGAAGAAGGCGACGCGGTCAAGGTCGCCACACCGGGCGGTACGCGCGAGTTCGAAATCGTCAAGCTCGTGACGATTCACGACGAAAACGCCTGATGACCACCCGGGCCGGATCGAACCCGCCCCATGTGTCCGAACCCTATTCTCCGAGACGCCGCACCGCGCTCGTCCTGACGGGCACCGGCACCGCCGGCGCGTATCACGCCGGCGCACTGCGCGCGCTGCACGAAGCCGGCGTCAAGATCGATCTCGTCGCAGGCCGCGGCATCGGCACAATCGGTGCGCTCTTCACCGCGATGGACGCGGCACCGAGGCTGTGGGACGAAAAAGGCTTCTGGCGCGCGGGTGCAGTGCGCTCCGCGTACGGCTGGCGAACGCCGCTCAGGACCATCGCGATCGCAGTGGAGATTGCGCTCGCGGCCGTCGTGGTGCCGATTGCGGTCGTCGCGCTCGGCCTCGTCGTGTTCCCGATCGATTTCCTGCTGAAGGTGATCGGTCTTTCAGGAGCGCGAGGGCTCATTGATCCGTTCCTTCGCCTCGTGCAGTCCGCGTTCGCACCGGAAGGACTGCCCACGTGGCTCCCGAGACTCGTGCTGATCGTCCTTGGCGCGGCCGCAGTGTTCGCCATTGCGGACGGCTGGCCGCGCGACGCCAGGCAACCGCGCGGCGCGTGGTGGTGGCGGGCGCTGCGCGCGCCGCTTTCGACGACGAGCCTCGCGGATCACACATGGCAGGAGATGTGGGACCTGCTGCGCGGCGCCGCGCGGCTCAAGGCGCCGGCGGCGGCGGAGCTCGCGCGCCGGTACATCGAGATGGTCGTCGATAACTTCGGGCAGCTGGGCTTCTGCGAGCTGTTGCTGACGGCACACGACATCGACGGCCGGCGCGACTTGATCTTCGCGCTCCTGCGCGAGTCGAAGCGCACCGAGCTGATGCGCCGCCAGACGATTGCCGCCGCCGACGCGAGGCGCGCGGAGGTCGTCGATCTCGTGGGCACCGGTCGCGATCACCTAGTGGATGCCGTCGCGGCCTCGTTGAGCATTCCCGTCGCCACGGATCCGCATGCGTTGACGTTCGCGCCCGAGTCGTACTGGCGTGGTGAGACGCATCGGCTTTGCGATCGTCCGGCGGGACTTATCCGTTTGATCGACGAGCTCATCGATCTCGGCGTGGAGCAGATCATCCTTGTGGCGGCGACCCCGGAGCCAGAAGGGCCGCATGCGCTGGCGGCGCCTCGCGTCGATGGCCGCGGACGCCTCGGCGAGTACGTCACGTCCTCGGAAGCCGCCGTGCTTCACGATGCGACGACGACGACGGGCGGCGTGCACATCTACACGATTCGACCAGTCCACAACTCGATTGGACCGTTCGATTTTTCCGGCGGGTTCGATGATGGATCGCATCGCCGCCAGCCGCTCGGCGAGTTGATGGGACTCGGGTACGAGGACGCCTACCACCAGTTCGTCGAACCGGTGGTCGGCGCCAGCGGCGAGCGGCTGGGCCGCGCATCGATCACGTAACAAGATAGAGAACGGAGGAGGCGGAGGAGCGGAATTCTCAACGGAGGAACAGAGCAACAGAGGGTAACGCTCCGTTGCCCTCCGTTCCTCCGTTTCTCTGTTGAGTCTTTCTGTTCCGTTCCCTCCGTCCTCTCTGCTATCTCAACGGAGAGAAATATGAAGGGTCCTGCGACCGAACTCATTCATACCGGCGAGACCGGCTGCGGCGTCGCCGTGCCTCTCACCACCCCGATCTACGAGACGACGACGTTCGTGTTCGAGAACGCCGAGGAGGTCGTCGCGTACAACGAGGGCCGCTCGTCGAAGTACCTGTACTCGCGCTATACCAACCCGACCGTGGTCAGCGCAGAACAGAAGATCGCGGCGCTCGATCGCGCCGAGGCAGCGTTGCTCTTCTCGTCAGGACAGGGAGCGACCACGACGATCCTCATGGCGCACACGAAGGCCGGCGACGAGGTCGTGTGCAGTGCGGCCATCTACGGCGGGACGCTGCACCTGCTCGAAGACGTCCTGAAGCGTTTCGGCGTGACGCCGCGGTTCGTATCGCTCGAACAGCTCGCGAATCCGGATTCGCTCTTTTCGGACAGGACCCGCGTCGTCTGGTTCGAATCGCCGATCAACCCGACGCTTCGCTGCGTGGACGTCCACGGCATCGCGCGCGCCTGCCGCGAGCGCGGCGTCCTGTCGGTCATCGACAACACGTTTGCGAGCCCGGTCAATCAGCAGCCGCTCGCGCTCGGCGTCGATCTCGCGATGCAGAGCGTGACGAAGTACCTCAACGGCCACAGCGACGTGACCGGCGGCTGCGTGAGCGGTCCCAAGGCGCTCGTCGCGCCGATCGAAAAGGCGCGTCGGCTGATCGGCACCGTGATGGATCCGCATCCCGCGTATTCGCTCGCGCGCGGACTGAAGACGCTGCCGCTCCGGATGAAACAGCACAACGCGAACGCGCTCGCGGTGGCTGAGTTCCTCGACGGCGACCGGCGCGTCAGCCAGGTCTACTATCCAGGCCTGTCGTCGCATCCCGATCACGACGTCGCGAGAAAGCAGATGCTCGGGTACGGCGGCATGGTCTGCTTCGATCTCGACGGCCGCTACGAGCGCGCCGCGCAAACCTACGATCGCCTGAACGTCGTGAAGCGCGCCGCGAGCCTTGGCGGCGTCGAAAGTCTCGTCAGCATGCCGGTCCTGACGTCGCAGTGGGGTCACACCGACGCGCAGCTCCGCGAGGCGGGTGTCACGAAGGGGATGCTCCGCTTGTCGGTCGGCCTCGAGGATTCGGCGGATCTCATCGCCGATCTCGATCAGGCGCTCGGGTAGGCAGCGGGCGCGCTATCGCGCCTTGACCGGCTCGGGTTTTTCCTTGAGGGCGTCGGGCTTTTCGGGCTTGGCGTGTACGGGCTCGGTCTTCGCGCCTTCAGCCTTGCCTTCCTTCGCTTCGTGGGAGAGGAATTCCTGGACGAGCGACGACAGGCGTGCGCCGATGTCGTCGCCGTTCAGGTCGCCGAACTTGGCGCGGAAGGCGCGCATCGGCACGACGGCCTTCGCCATCGCGCGATGACCACCGGCGCTGCCAATCTCGGCGAAGACCTTGCGGACGAACTCGCCGGCGTTCTTCGTGTAGCCGAGATTGCGGACTGAGACGACGAGCGTGTCGTTGACGATGCCGGCGATGACGGTCCACTTGACGTCTTCCACCTGCAGGAAGAAGTCGGCCACGTAGGGGATGAAGTCCTCGCGCGGCGACGGTCCGAGGAACGCCGAAAAGACCTGATCGGCCAGCTTGCCGCTGCGATACGCCTTCAGCACGTAGTCGAGGCGCTCGAGCGTGATTTCCGCGCCTTCCATCTTGCGGATGAGAGCGGCGTCCGCGAGCGGATACAGATACGAGAACGCCTCGAGGTCCACGCGATTCGTCGATCGGTTGAAAAAGAGCGTGTCCGACTTGATCGCGTAGAGCATCGCCGTCGCCGTCCGCTCGGAGATGTTCACGTCGACGGCGCGCAGATGTTCCGTCAGGATCGTCGACGTCGATCCGTAGTCCGGCCGGATGTCCTTGAAGACTGCCGTGTAGCCGGGCTGCTCGGGATGATGGTCGATGACGAGATCGACCTGATCGATCATCTCGCCGAAGTAGTGCGGCTGGACGTCCACCATCGCGATGCGGTCGTATTCCCTGAGCGTCGCCGGCGTAATCGGCTCGACGTGCAGGTCGAGCAGGTTCACCATCCGCTGATTTTCGGGACGCGTCACCCCTTGAATCGCGCCGATGATTGCGGTCGTCTTCGTGCGGCGCAGGACGTTGCGCAGCGCGAGCCCGCTCGCCATCGCGTCGGGATCGGGGTCGTTGTGCAGCATGATCAGGACGCGGTCCGCGTCGCTGAAATAGCGCTGATACTGCTGGACCCGCGCGCGCGTCAGCGATCGGCTGAACTCGGTGAGAAGCGGCCCGCCGAACAGCTCCGACATCGACAGGTAGGCGATGTCGGGGAATTCCCGCCGGTACTCCTCCTCGCGCTCCTGTCCGCCGCCGGCGCCGACGCCGAGCACGTAGACGAGCGTGCCGCCTGCGTCGCGAACGGCTTCGAGAATTTTCTTGAGGCTCCGGCGGCCGTTGTCTTCGACGATGACACAGGTGCTGGGACCGAGGTCGGCTTTAATCCAGGTTTCGGTGCGGCGGGGATCGCCGGCCGTGATCGACACGCCGGCTTCGTGCAGTCGCCGCGCCAGGGGCCGCGTTTCGACGATGAATTCAACCTCGAACCCGGGGAGCAGGATTTCGTCGAGCATCCTGATCACGAGCTCGTCCTGACAGACCGCTAAACACCGCATCGTAGCGACAAACCGTGATTATACGCCCCGCCAGTTCGAGCGGGACCTCGGGCCTCGGCCCTCCACTGAGTTCTCATCCCTCGGCCCTTCAAGCCCTCGTCCTTCACTCAGCCCTCGTCCTTCATCAGCCCTCGTCCCTCAGCCCTTCACTCAGCCCTCATCCCTCAGCCCTCATCCCTCCGTCTGAGTCCCTGTAGTACGATGTCTGTTTCCATGCCCTCCGTGTACGACCGCTTCACGCTCGTCTCGGATTTCTCGCTCGCCGGGGACCAGGCGCGCGCGATCGGCGAGCTGACGGAAGGGCTCGAGCGCGGCGATTCGCACCAGGTGTTGCTCGGCGTCACCGGCTCGGGCAAGACGTTCACGATGGCGCAGACCATCGCCCGCGTGAATCGTCCGGCCCTGGTCATGGTCCACAACAAGACGCTGGCGGCGCAGCTCTACCAGGAGTTCCGGCGGTTCTTCCCGGACAACGCGGTCGAGTACTTCGTCAGCTACTACGACTACTACCAGCCGGAAGCCTACGTCCCGTCGACCGACTCGTACATCGAGAAAGAGGCGACGATCAACGACGAGATCGACCGCATGCGGCTTTCGGCGACCCGCTCGCTCTTCGAGCGCCGCGACGTCATCATCGTCGCCAGCGTGTCCTGCATCTACGGCCTCGGTTCGCCGGAGGCCTACTACGGCATGCTGCTGCCGCTCGAGCGGGGCCAGCGGATCAAGCGCGAAGAAATCCTGCGGAAGCTCGTCGAGATCCAGTACGAGCGGAACGACCACGATTTCGCGCGCGGCACCTTCCGCGTCCGTGGCGACATCGTCGAAGTGTTCCCGTCGTACGAGGAGACCGGCCTGCGCGTGGAGCTGTTCGGCGACGAGATCGACGAGCTGACGACGTTCGACGCGCTGACAGCGAAGACACTCCGACGTCACGACAAGACGGCCGTGTATCCGAAGTCGCACTTCGTGGCGCCGCGCGAACGGACGCGGCGGGCCGTCGAGACGATCAAGGAAGAGCTCGCGGAGCGGCGTGGGCAGCTCGAAGGCGAGGGCCGTCTGCTCGAGGCGCAACGGCTGCACCAGCGGACGATGTTCGACCTCGAAATGATCCGCGAGATCGGCTACTGCCACGGCATCGAGAACTACGCACGCCATCTCACGGGCCGCGCCGCCGGCGAGCCGCCGCCGACGCTCCTCGATTACCTGCCAGACGATGCGCTCGTCATCGTGGACGAGAGCCATCAGACCGTGCCGCAGATCCGCGGGATGTACCACGGCGATCGATCGCGAAAGGAAACGCTCGTCGCGTACGGATTCCGGCTGCCCTCTGCGCTCGACAACCGTCCGTTGACCTTCGACGAGTGGGAGCAGCGCGCGCGGCAGATCGTGTTCGTCTCGGCGACGCCGGGTCCGTACGAGCTGTCGAAAGCGCAAGGCGTGGTCGTGGAGCAGATCATCCGGCCGACAGGCCTGACCGATCCGCCGATCGACATCCGGCCGGTGAAAGGCCAGGTCGACGATCTGCTGGAGGAAATCCGCGTCAGGGTCGCGCGCGGCGAACGCGTCCTCGTCACCACGCTGACGAAGCGGATGGCGGAAGACCTGACGCAGTATTATCAGGAACTTGGCGTCAAGGTCCGCTACCTTCACTCGGACATCGAAACGCTCGAGCGCGTGCAGATCCTTCGCGGTCTGCGCCGCGGCGAGTTCGACGTGCTGATCGGCATCAACCTGCTGCGGGAAGGCCTCGATCTGCCCGAAGTATCGCTCGTCGCGATTCTCGACGCCGACAAGGAAGGGTTCCTGCGTTCGTCGCAGTCGCTGATTCAGACGTCCGGCCGTGCGGCCCGCAACGTCAACGGTCGCGTCGTCATGTATGCCGACACGGTGACCGATTCGATGCGGCACGCGATGAACGAGACCGACCGGCGCCGCGCGCTGCAGGAACAGTACAACGCCGAGCACGGGATCACGCCGCAGTCGATCATCAAGGGCATCGACGATGTGATGTCGAGCGTGTACGAACGCGACTACGTGACGCCGGCGGCCACCATCGACGGAACGGAGCGGTTCCACAACCAGCAGCAGCTGGACGCGTACATCGCGTCGCTCCGGGAACAGATGCGGGCTGCCGCGACCAATCTCGACTTCGAGAAGGCCGCGTCCCTCCGCGACGACATCAAGCGCCTCCGCAACCCCGAGCTGGGGATGCCGGGCCCGGCACGGAGGGCCTGACCGCCGCGTGCTGTCGCTCGTCGAGAGCTGGGTGAAGCAGGCTGCGCTCGAGGCGCAGGAATACGTCCGCCTCGTTGCTGCGACGTTTCGCAGCCTGGTCACGCGTCCCATCTACACGCACGACATCATCGAGCAGTTCGACGCGATCGGCGTCGGCTCGCTGACGGTCGTCCTCCTGTCGGGCCTGTTCACCGGCGCCGCGCTCGCGCTGCAAAGCGGGCAGACCCTCGACCAGTTCGGCGCACGCCCCGTCGTCGGACGGCTGGTCAGCGCGTCGATGATCAAGGAACTCGGCCCCGTGTTGACGGCGCTGATGCTGACGGGCCGCATCGGATCGGGCATCGCCGCCGAGCTCGGATCGATGATGGTGACCGATCAGATCAACGCGCTCCGCGCGCTCGGCACCGATCCGGTGCGCAAGCTCGTGCTGCCGCGCGTGCTGGCCGGTTTCCTCATGGCGCCGATCCTGACCGTCGTCGCCGATTTCGTCGGCATTTTCGGCGGCTGGATCGTGGCGCGATTCACGCTGCAGGTGAATTCCGGGTTGTACTGGTCGTCGGTGACGAAGGCGCTCTACATGGCCGACGTCTGGATGGGTCTCATCAAACCCTTCGTGTTCGGCTTCATCATCGTCACCGTCGCCTGTCACGTCGGTCTGAGAACGACGGGCGGAACAGCGGGCGTTGGCAAGTCCACGACTGTGGCGGTGGTGGCAGGATCGGTCGCGGTGATTGCGGCCGACTTCTTCGTCACGCAGATTCTGATGTCGGTGCTCTACTGATGGACGCGAAGCAGATTCTCTCGGAGCCGGGAGCGCCGGTCATCGTGTTCGACCGGGTGCGCCTCGCGTTCGACGACAAGGTGGTGCTGCGCGATCTGAGCTTCACGCTCATCAAGGGCCACACGAAGATCATCCTCGGCGCGAGCGGATCCGGAAAATCGACGGCGCTGAAGATCATCACCGGGCTGCTGAAGGCCGATGCCGGCGTGGTCTGGGTCAACGGCCAGCGCGTGGATCAGCTGAGCGAGCAGGAGATGATGCCCGTACGCGCCGACCTCGGGATGATCTTTCAGGAAGGCGCGCTGTTCGACTCGCTGACCGTTCGCGAGAATGTCGGCTACAAGCTGTACGAGGAGACCGATACGCCGATCCCGGAAGTGGATCGACGCGTGGAAGAGGTACTCGGGTTCGTCAACCTCGTCGAGCATCTGGACAAGATGCCGTCAGAGTTGTCGGGCGGCCAGCGGCGGCGCGTCGCGATCGCGCGCGCGATGGCGTTCAAGCCAAGCATCCTCCTGTACGACGAAGCCACGACCGGCCTCGATCCGATCACCGCGACGACGGTGGACGACGAAATCGTGAAGCTGCGGGATCTGGAGGGTGTGAGCTCGATCGTGGTGACGCACCAGCTGCGCGACGCGTTCTACGTGGCGACGCACATGGCGGTCCGCGAGGGCAAGGACGTCCGGATTGTGCCGGCGACGCCCGGAAAGGAACGCGAAGCGGAGTTCATCATGATTCGCGACGGATCGATCGTGTTCGAAGGCGACGCCGACGCGCTCCGCTCGTCGACGGACCCGTACATCAGGACGTTTCTTTCGTAACTGAGGAACCGAGCTATGCCCCGCACTCGTTCGCTGGCGTGGTCCGAACTGAAAATCGGCGTGCTGACGATCGTCGCCGTGGTCGTCACGGCGGTGCTCATCTTCAGCCTGACGGGACAGAAGGGCTTTTCCTGGCAGCGCTACACGCTGAAAGCGCGTTTTCCGAACGTGGCGGGGCTGGCGTCGGGGTCTCCGGTCCGCGTCGCCGGCGTGGAGGTCGGAACGGTGACCGGCGTGCAGTTCGCCGGGGAACAAGTGGACGTCCTCTTCGAGGTGCGGACGACGATGCGGCCGCGGATTACCGATGCGTCCGCGGCGACGCTGGGGTCCGTCTCGCTCCTCGGCGAAAGCGCCGTGGACATCACGCCGGCGACGAGCGGCACGCCCGTGCCCGATTTCGGCTACGTGAAGACCGCGCCTGCGAAGGGCTCGCTCACCGACGTCGCCGACCGTGCGCAGTCCGGCATCGAAGAAATCACGGCGCTGGTCAAGGACATCCGGCAAGGGAAGGGGACCGTCGGCAAGCTCATGACCGACGATCAGCTGTACACCAACCTGAAGGAAGTCACGTCGAGCATCAACGCCGTCACCGACGCGGTCAAAAACGGCCGCGGGACCATCGGAAAGCTGATCAACGATCCCCAGACGGCGAACGCGCTTCAGGCCTCCCTGCAGAACCTCGAGACGATGACGCGGAAGATCAACGCAGGCGAGGGCAGCATCGGCAAACTGCTGAACGACGAGGCGTTCTCCCAGGCCCTGACCGGCGCGACCGCCAATCTGCGCACGGTCACCGATCGCCTCAATCGCGGCGAGGGGACGATCGGCAAGCTCATGACCGATCCGGCGCTCTTCAACCGGCTGAACGACGTGACGGAGAAGCTGAACGATCTGGTCGCGAAGCTGAATGCAGGCGAGGGAACGGCCGGGCAGTTGCTGAAAGATAAGCAGTTATATGAGAACATGAACGGAGCGGTCAGCGACCTGCGATCGTTGCTGGCGGCGATCCAAAAGGATCCGCGGAAATATCTCAACATCAAGGTGAGCATCTTCTAGCAGCGCCGACGACAGCGCGGAGCAGCATCATGTCAAGAGACGACGGGGCAGGAGCGGGCAGCATCCTTCTGGCGTTCATCCTCGGAGCGGTGAGCGGCGCCGCGGTGGCGTTGTTATACGCGCCGCAATCGGGCCGCGAGACGCGCGACTTCCTGAACGATCGCGCGACCGAGGCGCGTGCGCGCGCCGCTGAAGCCGCCGCAAAGGGACGCGACGCCCTCAGCCAGGGTCGCGAGACGCTCTCGACGGCGATCGAGCGGGGGCGTGAGGCGTACCACCAGGCACGGTCGCGGGAAAACGCGTGAGCGGCCGCGCGGAGGTTTTTCTCGGGATCATCGCGGTGGCGACGCTCGCCATCGCGCTCGCGCAGCTCGGTGTGGCCATCGCTGCCGCCATGGCGGCGCGCCGCGTCGCGCGGCTGGCGGAGAACGTCGAGCGCGAACTGCAGCCGCTGTTCGGCCACTTGAACAGCGTCGGCCGCGACGTGTCGCGCGCGGCGGCGCTCGCCGCGGCGCAGGTGGAACGCGCGGACGTGCTTTTCGGCGACGTCGCCAGCCGCATCGACGAGACCCTCAACGGCCTGCAATCCAGCCTCGCGACCCCGGCCCGCGAGGGCCGCGCGATCATGAGCGCGATCCGGGCGGCGTTCGAGGCCGTCCGCGAGGGCCGGACCAACGGCCGCTCCCGTCCGCGTCGCGGCGACGACGAGGACGCGCTTTTCATCTGACACCGGGCGCCGCCTGGCGCCCGCGGATTTGATTTCTCCACACGCCGGGTGTAGAAAGAACGCGTCATCACGCTACTCCCGGAGGGGTCCATGACGTTGACTCGTGCCGCCACCCGTTCGGTGCTCGCCGCGGCGGTTTTCACAGCGTCGGCGGTCGGCGTGTTCGCGCAAGACGGAAAATCCGTCGCCCTGGCCAAGCAACTCACCACAGCCCTCGACGCCGCGAAGCTCGATTCGGTCGCCGCGAAAGATCCCAGTGCGAACGACGTCTTCGTCGCCGCGCTGTACTTTCCGGGCGCGCAGCTGCTCGTGGTCTCGGCGAAGTACTCGGCGCCGCAGCTCCTCGACACGAGGCTCGCGAAAAAGGAGTATCGCGACACCTACATCGACTTGAGCAGCGCGTCGGTGCCCGAGACCAAGGTGTTCGTCGAGGACGCCGGCGCCGACGGCATGCACGCGAAGCGCGAGGAAGGCCGCGCCTTCGACATCTACGAGCTGGGCGGAAAGTCGACGATGTTCGACGGCGACTGGAAGAAGCAGAAACTGAGCGAGCAGGATTACATGAAGGTGTTCAGCGCCGCCGACGATCGGTACTCGGCGATGCTCGAAGCCCTGCTCGCACAGTTGAAAAAGACCTCATAAAAGATACACAGGTGCACCGGTGCATCGGTACACAGGTGCACGGGAGCGGTACTGGGTACTCGAGGGCTCGGGTGCTCGAGTACGGTGGTCATTGCTTACTCACCACTCACTCACCACTCACACGGAGTACTCGTGCACCGTACCTGAGTACCCGTGAACCCGAGCACCCAAGTACGCACCGAGCACCCGTGTACCGATGCACCGGTGCACCCTGTTTAGTATTCAACAAACGCATCGTCCGGGTAGCAGTACAGCCAACGCTCGCCCGGTTCGGCGGATGCGACGACCGGATGGTTCGTCGCGCGCGCGTGCTTCGTCGTGTGGCGGTTGGGCGACGAATCGCAGCAGAGCGTGACGCCGCACGTCTGGCATGTGCGCAAGTGCACCCACGTCGCGCCGATTTTCACGCACTCCTCGCATTGCCGGCGCTTCGCGTGCCTGATCTCCTTGATGCTCTCGATGTGCGTGCACGCTTTGTCAGCCATGTGTCAGCTCCGTTCCAGCTCGTGTCTGTTCCAGTGGGCAAGGTCCGCGGCCGCCTCGTACGTCGTCTCGAGGAACGCCGCCAGCGCCGCCTCGGGCGATGCCGACCTGCGGACCGCGTCGTAGGGAAGAATGAACTCTGAGAGTGCCTGATGATAGGCGGCCTCTTCCGGCCGCACGCGCGCGCTGCGGAAGCCGTCGGGCTCGGGCGCGGCGTACGCGTAGAACGCCCCGTCCGACACGGCGCCGCCGCCCGGCCAGTAACCGTGACTGATGACTTCGTGCGAGTACGCCTCGCGCGTAATCGGGTCCGCGCCCGGCCGATCCGGCGCCCGCCGGCCTGAGAAACGCGTGGACGCGAGGTCGAAGCTGCCCCAGAAAAAATGGACGGGGCTCGACTTGCCGAGAAAGCGCGCGCGAAACGCCTGGAAGATCGGCGTCATCGCCGTGAGCGCGAGGTGGAAGTCCTCGACTCGCGCGCGATCGTACGAGTGATGGACGTCGTCGCGCTCGAACGGGATCGGCTGTTCGATCTCGACCGGCACCGGCCAGATGCGGACGCCGAGACCGAGGGCGGCGAGCTTCGCCATCAGGTCCCGATAGAAGCTGGCCACGCTGCGCGGTTCGAGCGGCAGCGCGGCGCTCCCGCCGTCCGAGCAGGAGATGAGCAATTGGTGATCGATGAAGTCGAACGCGAGCGAGAAGACGCGGTTCTCCGCGTGCAACGGATACGTCGTCAGACCGCGCGACGTGACCTGCAGCGCCACGTTCCAGAAGTGATTCAGGTGCGGCGTCGTCGCCAGCGCGATCTTTCCGACGATCTGCGTCCACATGTGCAGCGTGTCGCGGGTATCGCGCCACGCATCGAGCGGCAGCTGAGGCCAGGCGTGTGACATCAACTGACTATAGTGGAAGACCGATCGAACCTGCGGCTCGACGCGCGGTCGGCGCCGATGCCACAATGCCGGGATGGATCGGGTCAACGGATTGCACCACATCACGGCCATTGCCGGCGCGCCGCAGGAGAACCTCGACTTCTACGCCGGCGTCCTCGGCATGCGGCTCGTCAAGCGGAGCGTGAACCAGGACGACCCCGGCACGTACCACCTCTTCTACGCCGATGCCGAAGGACACCCAGGCAGCGATCTCACATTCTTTCCGTGGACGCAGATGGCGCCGCCTCGTGCGGGTCATGGGATGGCGATGGAGGTCGGCCTCGAAGTGCCGGTCGGCAGCCTCGACTTCTGGGGCGCACGGCTGCAGCGCTACGGAACGAAGATCGGCGGCATCGAAACGCGATTCGGCGAGCGCGTGCTCGCGTTCGACGATCCGCACGGCTTGCACGTCGCGCTCGTCGAGGCCGCCGGCAAACGGACGTTCACGCCGTGGACGGAGAGTCCGATCGCCGCCGAGCATCAGGTTCGCGGCCTGTTCGGCGCGCAGCTGTGGGAGCGCGACAGTTCGACGACGGCCGCGTTCCTGACGAAGATGCTCGGGTTCGTCGAGCTGGCGAGCGAGCAGGGATGGACGCGTTACGGATTTCCTGACGCCGCAGGCGTCGTCGACGTCCGCGATGCACCGGACGCGCGCCGGGGATTGTGGGGCATTGGCAGCGTGCATCATCTCGCGTGGCGCGTCGCCGATCCGGAGCATCAGCTGGCGATCCGGCAGCGGTTGGAATCGGCGGCGGTGCATCCGACACCGGTGATCGATCGCTTCTGGTTCAAGTCGGTGTACTTCCGGGAGCCTGGCGGCGTGCTCTTCGAGATCGCGACGGACGGTCCGGGCTTCGCGGTCGACGAGGAGGCGGCGCACCTGGGCGAGACGCTCGTGCTGCCGCCCTGGCTCGAAGGCCATCGCACGTCGATCGAGAACGCGCTCCCTCGGCTGCAGATGCCGGTGGGTGAGCCGTCCCGATGACGACCGTCCTTCGTGCTGGTACTGACGTCCGCGAAGCGCGTCTCGCCGTTGTGCTGGTCCACGGCCGCGGTGGTTCGGCGGCTGATCTTCTCAGCCTCACGTCCGATCTTGGCGCCGACGACGCGGGGTTCGTCGCGCCTGAGGCGCCCGGCCACACCTGGTATCCGTACTCGTTTCTCGCGCCGATGACGCAGAACGAGCCGCATCTTTCGACGTCGCTCGCGACGATCGGGGCGATGGTTGATGACCTGCTGGTCCAGGGGTTGTCGAGCGATCGGATCGCGCTGCTCGGGTTCTCGCAAGGCGCGTGCCTCGCGCTCGAGTTCGCCGCGCGGAACGCGCGCCGCTACGCCGGGCTCGTCGCGTTCAGCGGTGGTCTCATCGGGCCGCCCGGTACGCCGCGAACCTACCCGGGCTCGTTCGTCGGCACGCCGGTGTTCCTCGGCTGCAGCGACGTGGACGCACACATCCCGCTCGCGCGCGTGCACGAATCGGCCGCCGTGTTCGAACGGATGGGCGCGTCGGTGGACGCGCGTATCTATCCAGGGATGGGCCACACGATCGTCGAGGACGAAGTGCAGGCGGCTGCTGCGATTCTCGCGGCGGTCAGTCCTCGTCCTCGGGCGGCGCCGGACCCACGCCGGTAACCGGGACGAACGCCGGCGGATCGCTCGCCGGAAACGAGTCCTCCGACGCTTCATCCACGTCGTCATGCGTCGGCGTCGATTGCCACGGGCGGTCGTACGCCAGCCGGAACAGCTCGATTGCCCTGTCGACGTCTTCAGTGTTTCGGATCGGCACACTCACCCAGCCAGTCTCGGGCAGCACGTGGTGCGGCCGCGCACGGCCTTCGGCCACGAGCCGCTCGCGCACCTTGATCGGAAACGGAAGATCCGCGAGCGAATCACCATGCAGGTGTCCAATCTCGCGACGCGCGACGCGAAACTCGAGGCCACCGAAGCGGTGCGGCGCCACGGTGACACCCGGCCAGCTCTCGACCGCCTGACGAATCTGCGACGCCGCGTTCTTCATGCTTTCCTCACGATGTCACCCGCGCGGCGCTGGCGCAAGCACAGCTTCAGATCGCGCCCGGACGCGTTGCCGATTTCGCATAGAATGACGCGCCGTTGACCGGATAAATTCTTCAACCCGGAAGAGAGGTGCGATGTGAGGATCCCCAGCCTTCACCGCCGTGCCCTTGGAACGAGTCTCATGGTCGTCGTTCCGCTCGTTATGAGCATTGCCGCGTGCAACGATAATCCCGGCGCCTTCAAGGGCAGCATCACGACTGGTCCAACCGTTCCCCTGGCTGTGACGCTGACGCCGTCGTTGATCGGACTGACGTCGCTTCCCGGATTCAACTGTCCGGCCTTCAGCGGCGCCTTCAACGTCGTCATCGTCGCGTCGACGAGCGATCTCAATATGAGCGCGGCGACGTTCCGCCTCATTGATGGCACAACGGTCGGCGGACCGTCCGTCACGATCCCGACCGACAACCTGACCAACTCGTTCGGATCGACGCTCATCCTCGCTGGCACGTCGCGCAGCTTTGCGATGCACCCGGTCTTCGGCTGTTCGGGCCTTCATCCACAGCAGCTGACGGCCGACATCGTCGTCACCGATCGACAGGGGACATCGCATACACTCAGCGCCACCGCTTCCGTGCGATAACCATGACCATGCGTGCGTTCACCGCCTTCGCAATCGTTCTCCTTGCGGCGTCAGCCGCGTCCGCGCAGTCCGCGGATGCGGTGACGACGCCGCCGCCGAATATCGTGTTGAACAACTACGACTCGGTGCCGGTCGGTCCGTTCGGCGGTCTGGAAGGATCGGCGTACGTCGCGCGCGTGGGCGATCCGTCGGCCGCGTGGTTCAATCCGGCGGGGCTGGCGCGGCAGGATACGGCGCAAATCAGCGGCAGCGCAGGCGTGTACGAGCGCACGTCGGTCGCACCGACGTCGTTTCAGAACACCGGCGGATCGATTCAGCAGTTGCCGAACTTCGTCGGCTTCACGGTGACGCCGCGGAAAGGCTACACCTTCGGCGCCGCGCTCGTGACGACGAACGCGTGGGTCCAGGAAACCGACGGCCAGGTGGTCACGACGATTCCGGCGGGACCCGAGCGATTTGCGTACTCAGCCGATTCCGACTTCGAGCAGCGCGTGCTCGCGATCAGCGTCGGTTACCGCGGCAGCGGTCCGTGGCGCTACGGCGGCGGCTTCGCGTTCTCGCTGATGAATCTTCGACTGGTGCAGAGCGCCAGCGATCGGATCGCAACGGCGACGGCGCTCCAGTCGCTTCTGATCGCGACGCGCGTCGGCGGCTCGGCGCTTCAGATGCGGCTGCAGGGCGGCGTGCAGTACGACCGATCGCACTGGCAGTTCGGCGGTGCTTTCAGGACGCCAGGCGCGACGCTGATGAAGAGCGCCAACATCACGCTGGACGGGACGGCCGACAGCGGCCCCTCGTCGGTCGGCGCTTCGGTGTTCGATGCCGACGCACACATGGAGTACCACCTGCCGTGGGAATTCCAGGGCGGCGCCGCGTACGTCGGCGACCGGCTTGCGGTCGAAGTCGATCTTCAGGCGTATACGCCGGTGAGCGCGTACGCGATGGTCTCGACCGATCAGCCGAGCGTCGTCTACCGCGACACCGGCAACGGTGGACCGCCGAGCGTGGTGACGTCTCCGTTTCCAGGACTGACCACGGAGTCGAACGGCGTCGTGAACGTCGGCGTGGGAGGGCATTATCTGGTGTCGAAGAACCGTACGCTGCGGATTCACGGCGGCATCGGCAGCAATCAATCGCCGGTCGGCGACGCTGATACGCTGTTCAACAAGGTCGATCTCCTGTCGTGGACCCTCGGCGTCAGCGGTTCGCTCGGCAAATTCCAGTTTTCGGCCGGCGTCAACTCGAAGAGTGGTACATCGAGCGACATCACGCTGCGGAACCTGCTCAACGGACAGGTGGTCCATACGCCCGTCGACGTCAAGTCGATCGGGTTCATTTACGCGCTGGCCTATCAGTTCTAGAACGGCTGCGCTTCGCGGCGCCGGTCACGGTGTCATCCCCGTCGTGTAAGATCTCGGACGGGCACGCCGGCTCTGCCGATTTTGCATAGTTCGGAGCCCCACATCTTCATAGGCTGGACATGATGAGGAAAGCCATCGTCGTGGCCGCGTGCTGCCTTGGTGCGGCTGCCTGCACCAACGCGACACCACCCGCGCAATCCGCGCAGGCTTCCACCGCAAACGCTGCGCCCGCTCCCGCGCCGGTGGCGACGATGCACACCGTCCCGCGGATGCCGACCGCGCCGGGGCCGTCGCCGAACGGCATGCACTGGGTGCCTGGCGGCGAGTTCACGATGGGCACCGACAGCGCAGCATCGATGCCCAACGAACGGCCGGCACATCGCGTACGTGTGAATCCGTTCTGGATGGACGAGCACGACGTGACCAACGCCGACTTCCGCAAGTTCGTCCAGGAGACGCACTACAAGACGACCGCCGAGCGCACTCCGGACTGGGAGGAGATCCGCAAACAGGTACCCCCAGGGACTCCGAAACCCGATCCGAGCATGCTGGTCCCGGGATCGCTCGTGTTCCATCGAACGTCCGCGCCCGTACCGCTGGACGACATGTCGCAGTGGTGGACCTGGACGCCTGGCGCCGACTGGCAGCACCCGACCGGTCCCTCGAGCAACATCCGCGGCAAGGACAACTATCCGGTCACGCACGTGTCGTGGGACGACGCGATCGCGTACGCGAAGTGGAGCGGGAAGCGTCTGCCGACGGAGGCGGAGTGGGAGTTCGCGGCGCGCGGCGGCCTCGACGGCAAGCGCTATCCGTGGGGCGACGAGTTCATGCCCGACGGCCACATGATGGCCAACACGTGGCAGGGCCGTTTTCCGGTGGAGGACACGGCGAACGACGGTTACGTCGGTACGTCGCCCGTGAAATCGTTTCCCGCCAACGGCTACGGCTTGTACGACATGGCGGGGAATGTCTGGCAGTGGACGTCGGACTGGTATCGCGAGGATGCCTTCATCGCCGACGCGTCAAAGGGCGTTTGCGAAAACCCCACCGGTCCGCTCGACAGCTACGACTCCGGCGATCCGTACGCGCCGAAGCGTGTCGTCAAGGGCGGCTCGTTCCTGTGCAATCCGTCGTACTGCGAGAGCTACCGCCCGAGCGCGCGGCGCGGCACGCCGCCGGATACCGGGACATCACACATCGGCTTCCGGCTCGTGAAGGACGCCGGAGCCATCGCGAACGCCGCGGAGGGCGGCCAATAATGCGATTCACACGTGTCGGACTCATCCTCGTTGCGCTCGCGGCGAGCGCATGCGCTCCCAGCACGCGCCTGACGGCAATCTGGAAAGATCCGCAGATGGCGCCGCCGATCTCGTTCAAGAAGGTCCTCGTCGTCGCGCAGACGAAAGATCAGGCCGTTCGGCGCAGCATCGAAGACCATCTCGCCACCAAGATTCCCAACGCAACGCCGTCCTACCGGGTCCTGACCGAGGAAGAAGCGCAGTCGCAGGATCACGGCCGCAGCAAGCTGGCGCAGGCCGGCTACGACGGCGCGGTCGTCGTTCGCTTCGCGCGTGTCGAAAAGCAAACGACCTACGTTCCCGGGACGACGTGGTGGGGACCGGCGCCGTACGGCACGATGTGGGGGTACTGGGGGTACGGCTGGGGCATGGCGTACGATCCGGGCTACATCCAGCGGGACACGGTCGTGGCGCTCGAGTCCAACGTGTACGACGTGTCGAAGGACAAGCTGGTATGGGCGAGTCGCAGTGAAACGGTCAACCCGGAATCGGCGCAGCAGCTCGTCGACTCGGTGCTGGACGCCAACGTCAAAGAAATGAAGAAGCAGAAGGTCCTGTGATGCGCGCACTGGCCGTTGCCGTTGTCGGAATATTGGCGGTCCTGGTCGTGGACGTGGCCGCCGCGAAGCTCAAGGCGCGCGCGGATTACGCACAGTCGTTCGATTTCAAATCGCTGCAGACGTGGGCCTGGGATCCCGTGGGGCCGGGCGAAGTCAAACTGGCCCGCAGTTCCGAGGACGATCCCGAAGTAATTCGCCGCCGCATCGAGCCGACGATCGTGCCTGCGGTGGAGAAGGAGTTGACCGAGCGCGGCTTCAAGAAGATTGCGAGCGGCGTGCCCGACATGCGCGTGCACTACTACGTGCTCGTCACGGTGGGCTTCGCGACGCAGACCGTCGGCCAGTTCCTGCCCAACGTCACGGAGTGGGGAATTCCGCCGTACACGCCGGCCACGTCGTCGTTCGACATCGTGCAGCACGGCGCGCTCATCCTCGACCTCGTATCCACCAAAGCTGATCACGTCGTCTGGCGCGGGATCGCGGAAGGCGACATCGACAAGATCAAGGACGACGCCGAGCGCGACAAGATGATCCGCGAAGGTGTCCGCGATCTCGTGAAGAAGATTCCGAAATGACGCTGAAGTTCAAGAAGGACGTGCCATGACGATGAAGAACGCAATCCTGGGTCTCGCGTGCGTGTTGGCCGGTGCGACCCTCGCGAATGCGCAGCAGCCCAAGCCCGTGACGAAAATGGGGGAGAAGGTCACGGCCACCGCGACCATCGAGGCCATCGACTCGACGGCGCGCCGCATCACGTTCAAGAATCCCGATGGCACCGAAGATACGGTCGTCGCCGGTCCCGAAGTGCAGCGGTTCAACGAGTTGAAGGTCGGCGACAAGGTCACGATGACCTATTACGAGTCGACCGTTTATCAGGTGCGGAAGGCCGGCACCAACAAGATGTCGACCGATTCCGCGGCGTTGATGCCGACCGGCGGCAAGCTTCCGGGTGGAACGATGGCAGTCCAGACCGTACGGACCGTGACGGTCAAGGCAGTGGATCCCAAGGTGCCGTCGATCACCGTCGTGACCGAGGACGGTCGCACGCTCAGTCGGAAGGTGGAGAAGAAGTCTTACCTCGACGGTGTCAAACCCGGCGACAAGATCGACATCACCTACACCGAGGCGGTACTCGCGAACGTCGAGCGTCCGAAGTAAGTCATCCGCATTCGGCGCGGAGCGGCCGCCGCTCCGTGCCGAAACCGCATAGTCCGATCGAGGCCGCACGTCTAGGCTGACGTGATGAAACGATCAGCCGTCGTCTTCGTGTGTGCCGCATTGGTGCTCGCGCCTGCAGCGACCTTTGCACAGCAGCCACCCGCTCAGGCGGACGCCACCGAACTCGCCAAGAAAACGCAGAATCCCGTCGGGGACCTCGTCTCGGTCCCGTTCCAGTTCAACTTTAATACCGGCGGCGACCTCCAGGACGCGACGTTCTTCAACCTGAACTTTCAGCCGGTCATCCCGTTCAAGCTGACGGACGACATCAACGTGATCGGACGATTCATCGTGCCGATCGACAGCGTGCCGGGATCGAATGGCGTGTCGTACAGCGGCGTCGGCGACATCCAGGCGCAGCTCTACCTGACGCCTTCGCATCCCGGGAAAATCATCTGGGGCGTGGGGCCCGTCTTTTCGCTGCCGACCGCGACCGCGCCGCCGCTCAGAACCGGCACGTGGGCGGCTGGCGTCGGGGCCGTTGGTCTCACGATGTCAGGTCCGTGGGTCCTCGGCGCGCTCGTGAACCAGTACTGGCCGCTCTCTGACACGGGCGGCGAACCGGAGACGAATCTGTTCCTCGTTCAGCCGTTCGTGAACTTCAACTTCGGCCAGGGATGGGCGCTCTCGTATGCGCCGATCATCACAGCGAACTGGGACGCGTCCAGCGGGAACAGGTGGACCGTGCCGATTGGTGCGGGCATCACACGGACCGCCGTCTTCAACAAGCGGCCGATGAATCTCGGCGTGCAGTACTACGGGAACGCGGTGAAACCGGACGGCTCCGCCGGATATCAGCTGCGTTTCGTTGTCGCGCTGCTGTATCCGGAATAGCGATCGGCGCGGGAGAGCGGTTGAAGTCTGGGGTACAGTTACCGCTGTGCTTGGAGCGGCTCCCCGAGCCGGACTGACAGTGCTCCGCGCGCTGCTGGCCACCGTGCTGATCGCCCTGTGTGCCCGTGAGGCGTTCGCCGGCCACGGAAAAATCGATCTCGTCGAGCTCGACAATGGCGACGAGATCACGTGCGAGGTCACGAGCCTCAAGCGCGGGATGGTGACCGCCGAGACTGACGCCCTCGGCACCATCTCGATTGAATGGGACAAAGTCCGGCGCATCGTCAGCCCCGCGCAGTTTGAGATAGAGCTGTCGAGCGGCGATTTTCTGTTCGGGACGCTTGACAGCGCCGCTGCCGGCTCGATGACAGTTCATACGCAGACCGGCGACGTGGTCGTGACGCTGCTCCAGGTGGTCAGGCTGTCGCCGCTCGAAGCCGGCTTCTGGCAGCGCCTCGACGGCGCGATGGACCTCGGGTTCAGTTTCGCGCAGGCCGATGCGCTGACGCAGTGGACCTTGAACTCGACCGTCTCGCGGCACACGCCGAAATACTTCACGCAGGCCACGCTGAACTCGATCGAAACCATCGACGACACCGACAGCCGTCAAAGCCGCAACACGCTGAGCGTGCAGACGCAGCGGTCCCTCGGCAATCGCTGGTTCTTCGCCCCGCTGCTTCAGATCAGCCAGAACGAGCAATTGGGCCTCGACCTGCGCACCGTCCTCAGCGCGGGCGTCGGCCGTTATCTGGTGCAATCGAACAACGCCCTGTTCTCACTGACGGGCGGCGTCACCTACACGCGTGAGCGGTTCGCCGGGGAGCCTACGGACGACCGGTCGGAGGCGGTAGGGGGAATCACCTGGGAGTGGTTCACCTTCGGCGACAGCGAAACCAACCTCTCCAATGCGTTCCTGATTTACGAGAATCTCGGATCGGCGGCCCGGACTCGTATCGAGCTGACGACCAGCTTCCGGCGCAAGTTCTTCAAGGACTTCTACTGGAGCATCAACCTGGTCGAGAGCTTCGACTCGGCGCCGCCGGACAATCAGAAGAAGAACGACCTGTCCACCGCCATCGCTCTCGGCTGGTCTTTTTGACAGAGGCGCGGACTCGGTCCGTTGTTTCTGTCATAATTTATGCCCGGCCGCGGTGCCACATCCGTGCGAGCCGACTCTCGAAACAGCCACACTTTGACTGCACAAAGAGCCGAATCGCACGACGACGCTGTCAGATGACACAGGACGCGCCCGGAACAATTTTCTCTCGCCCGTCAGTGGAGGGAGCCATGCACAGGCTCGTTCTCGCGTGGTGTCTGCTACTCGGGTTCGCCGCCGTCGCTCGTCCGCAGGACGGTGCGGCACGACGCATCCTGGTGGTGCACCAATACAGCATGGACATGCCGTTCCGGACGGCATTCGACCCGGCGTTTCAACGTGCCCTTCGTTCGGCCATCTCCGGGCCGCTCGAAATTTACTCCGAGGCGCTCGAAACCTATCGCTTCTCCGACGCCAGCCACGGCGCCCTCATGGAGCGGTACTTCCGCGAGAAATATAAGGGACTCAAGCTGGACGTGGTGGTCGCCGTGTACGACACGGCGCTGCAGTTCGTGCGTGCACATCACGACGAGCTCTTTCCGGGAGTCCCCGTGGTCGGGCTGACGACCAAGCCGATCGCCCCTGCGCTCGGCGAGGACATCACGGGTGTCTCGACCGGATCGGCAACCGAGGAGACCGCCCGGCTCGCGCACGCGTTCCACCCGAAGGCGACGCACCTGTTCGTCGTCGAAGGCGCGCTGCAGAACAGCGGGGCCCTCCAGGAAGCCGCTCAGCGCCTGCTCGAGATCGATCCGCAGCTGGCCGTGACCTACCTCACCGATCGTCCGCTGAACGAGGTGACGGCCGCGTTACATGCCGCGCCGCCGGATTCGATTGTCCTCTACCTGCGGCAGATGATCGGTCCGAATTGGGAGCCGATCGATCAGCGTCACGGGTTGAACCAGATCAAGGCGGTGACGAACCTTCCGATGTACGGAACGTCGCAGATGCTGGTCGGCGGCGGACTCGTGGGCGGATACGTGTCCAGCGTCGAAGGCAACGCGCTCCGCGTCGCGGGGCTTGCCGCGCGCGTCGCACTGGGTGCATCCGCCGGCAGCATCGCGCCGGAGGGCGGCGTCCTCGTACCGCTGTTCGATTCGCGCGAGCTCAAGGCGCGTGGCATCGCGGACCGCCAACTGCCGCCGGGAAGCCGCATCCTCTTCAGGGAGACGTCGTTCTGGCAGGCGTATCGCGTCTACGTCATGGGCGCGCTCGCGCTCTTTGCCGCGCAGGCGTGTCTGATCGCGGCGCTCCTGCTTCAGCGCCGCCGGCGAAGGACCGCCGAAGTCGCGCTGCGCGACAGCGAGAATCGAAATCGCGCGACGCTGCTCGCGATTCCCGATCTGATGTTCCTCGTCAGCAAGGCGGGCATCCTGCTGGACTACTACGCGACGAACACCGAGAACCTCTTCACGTCGCCCGAACGTTTCATCGGCAAGCGCGTCGACGAGGTGCTGCCCGCCGAACCGGGGAAGACGTTGATGCGCGAGCTCGCGCTCGCGACGCCAGGATCCGATCCGCGCGTCGTGCGGTACCCGCTGACGCTGAACGGCGACGAGCGCGCGTTCGAAGCCCGGCTCGTCGCGTGCGACGATGAGCGGGTGTTGACGATCGTGCGGGACATCACGAAAGAGCGCCGGGCCTACGCGGAAGTGCTGCTCAGCCGCCAGCGCTATGCGCTCGCCACGGGCGCGTGCGGCGTCGGCGTCTGGGACTGGAACCTCGAGACGCTCGATTTCTACATCGACCCGGCGTTCATGACGATTCTCGGCTACGACGGGCCGGGCCCGACGCGCTTCGAACAGTTGCTCGACTACGTGCACCCCTCGGATCGCGCGAGGACCGAGGCGTCGGCGCGGGCATGCGCGGAGCAGCGCTCCGACACCTACGTCGAAGAGCACAGGATGGTCAGCAAGGGTGGCCACGTCCGCTGGTTCCAGTGCCGCGGTTCGGTCGTCGCCGACGATCGCGGACTGCCGTCGCGGGTCGTGGGCACGTTCTGGGACATCACCGAGCGCAAGGAAACGGATGCGGCGCTGCACGAGAGCGCCATGGAATTGCAGTCGCGCCACGCCGAGATCCAGGACCTGGCTGGACGCCTCATCGTGGCCCAGGAGGCCGAGCGCCGCCGGATTGCGCGCGACCTGCACGACGACCTGAGCCAGCGCCTGGCGCTGTTGACCATCGACGTCGATCTGCTGGCGAGGGATCACCGGACCGATGGCCTCGGCACCGAGCGCCTGGATAAAATTTCAAAACGTGCCGCCGACATCGCGAGCGACGTCCACGCGCTGTCGCACCAGCTGCACCCGACGAAGCTCGAAGCGCTCGGCCTCGTCAGCGCGATCCAGAGCCTGTGCCGCGACGTTTCCCGCCAGCACGGCGTAAGCGTGGAATTCAAGCACGATCGCATGCCGTCTCAGATTCCGCCCGACGTTGCGCTCTGCCTGTACCGCATCGCGCAGGAGAGCCTGCGGAACGTGGTGAAGCACAGCGGTGCGGCGCGGGCGATGGTCCGGATGGCGTCGTCGCCCGACGAACTCCGGTTGCATGTTGCGGACCCGGGCTGTGGATTCGACATGACGAAGAACGCGCACCCCGGTCTTGGACTCGTCAGCATGCGGGAGCGCGTCAACTTCGCCGGCGGCGACATCGTCGTGCATTCGGAACCCGGACGCGGCACGCGCATCGGCGTGCGCGTCCCGATCGCGGCCGCGCGCTCGTCGGAGTCGGCGATGGATTCGCTGACCGCGATCGCGCCGGGCAGACTGCCGGCCGGGCGATCGAAAAGCGCGTGATGCGCGCATCGTCTCTCGTTTAAGGAGGAACTACTGGTGATTCGTACGAGCCTCGTCGGCGTCGCGCTGTTGCTCTGTTCGTCGGTCGGTTCATTGGCACAAACGGCCCCGGCCCCCAAGCCGGCGCCGCCCAAGGCGAGCCAGGCTCCCAAGCAGACGCACTCGCTGCCGATGGACCAGACGCTGGCCGCGAAGACCTACACGGGCGATCTCGACGAGCTCGTCAAACGGCGCGCCATCCGCGTGCTCGTCGCCTACAACAAGACGAACTACTTCATCGACAAGGGCGTGCAGCGCGGGATCACGTACGACGCGTTCAAGGTGTTCGAAGATCGGCTGAACCGCAAGCTGAAGACCGGCAACCTGCGGATTCACGTCGTCTTCATCCCGATCGGGCGCGAGGCGCTGGCCGAGGCGCTGCTGAGCGGCCGCGGCGACGTCATCGCGGCGAACATCACCGTCAGCGACGCGCGGAAACAGCTCGTCGACTTCTCGGAGCCGGCGAAGAGCGACGTGAAGGAAGTCATCGTCACCGGGCCCGGCGCGCCGGCAATCGCGAAGCTGGACGATCTCGCGGGCCAGACCGTTCACGTACGCAAGGGCAGCCTCTATCGGGAACATCTCGCGGCGCTCAGCGATACGCTCGTCAAGCAGGGCAAGCCGCCCATCAACGTCAAGGAGCTGTCGACGAATCTCGAGGACGAGGACATCCTCGAAATGACGAACGCCGGCCTCGTCAAGATTACGGTCGTGGACGACTACCTGGCGAACTTCTGGAAGCAGATCTTCACGGCGGTGAACGTGCACAACGACGTGGCCGTCGCGAGCGACCAGGAGGTCGCGTTCGCCATCCGGAAAAACAGCCCGAAGCTGAAGGCCGAGCTCGACGACTTCGTCAAGGCGAACCGCCTGGGCACCGCGACGGGCAACGTGCTCTTCCAGAAATATCTGAAGAGCGCGAAGTACGTGAAGGCGTCGACGTCGCCGGCGGAGCTGGCGAAATTCCAGACGCTCATCGCACTCTTCAAGAAATACGGCGATCAGTACGGCGTGGACTGGCTGCTGATGGCGGCGCAGGGCTACCAGGAGTCCGGCCTGAATCAGCAGGCCAAGAGCTCGGTAGGCGCGATTGGCGTGATGCAGCTGATGCCCGACACCGGCAAGGACATGAAGGTCGGCGACATCAAGCAGATCGAGCCGAACATCAACGCCGGCGTGAAGTACATCCGCTTCATGATCGACACGTTCTTCGCCGACGAGCCGATGGACGACCTGAACAAGGGCCTGTTTGCCTTCGCCGCGTACAACGCCGGGCCGGGCCGCGTGAAGCAGCTCCGGCGCGAGGCGCAGCAGTCCGGGCTGAACCCGAACATCTGGTTCAACAACGTCGAGCGGATCGCGTCGAAGCGCGTCGGGCGAGAAACGGTGCAGTACGTCAGCAACATCTACAAGTACTACATCGCGTACCAGCTCGCGCTCGAAGCGGTGAACGAACGAAAGGCGGCGACGCCCGGCACGGGCCAATAACCCGCTTACCGAAACTGCATAGTGAGCCGCGCCCGCGCGCGCCTACAGTTCGGCTATCGTTTCCCTCCTTTCCGCACCCTCGTCGACGTCACACCCTGACGGCGGCCATCGTGGCCGCCGTCGCCGGTTCAGACATGCCGCGGCAGCGTGGACCGTGCTGTTCGTGCTGGCGAACGGCACTGCGCTCGTGGCCAAGCGCCAGGACGATCGCCTGGTGATGAACAACGGCGATTCGAAAGTCGGGGAAATCAAGAAGCTCGCGCAAGGCGTCCTCTCGTTCAAGGCGGACTACGAGTTGAGCGCGGCGGAGGTCGACTGGGCCCAGGTGCAGACGCTGCGCAGCCTCGACGCCTTCCAGGTGTCGACCGCCGACGGCCGCCGGCTGACGGGGCCGATCGAACGCTTCGCGAACGGCGATTTCACCGTCACCGTGGCAGGGCAGGGGACCGTCACGCTGGCGTGGTACGACGTCGTGACGATGGTGCCGGTCGAGACGAGTTTCTGGGCGCAGCTGACGGGAAACATCGACAGCGGTTTCAGCTACACGAGCGGCAACAGCCAGACGCAGTTTTCGGCGAGCGGCGCGCTCGGCTACGCGGCGAGCCAGTACACGTTCGGGATGACCGGCAGCTCGACGTTCAGCGGCCAGTCCGACGGCACCAGCACGAGCCGAAACACGATCAATATCCTGAATCAGCTCAGGCTTCGACCGAAGTGGTTCGGCGTCGCGCTCGTGGACCTGCTGAACAGTGAGCAGCAGGACCTCGACCTCCGCACGACGCTCGGCGGCGCGATCGGACGGTGGTTGGTGCTCACCTCGAAGACCGAGTTTGCCGCGCTCGGCGGCGTGGTCTACACGCACGAGCAATACTCCGCGCCGCCGGATCCGACGCAGCCTGGCTCGGACATCACGAACAACGTCGAGGCGCTGCTCGGGCTCGACCTGTCGATCTTTCATTTCAAGACCATGCAGATCAATTCCAAGTTCACCGTCTATCCGAGCATCACGACGTTCGGCCGCGTCCGCCTGAATTACGCGCCGACGCTGAACCTGGAGATTGCGCACAACCTGTACTGGAGCTTCACGCTGTACGAGAACTACGATTCCCGCCCGCCCGTGAACGCGAACAAGAACGATTTCGGTGTGACGAACTCGATTGGGTGGAAATTCTGAATAGGTCGGGTGGTCTAGTGGGTCGGGGGGGCAGGTGGGGAAGGGAGGTCGCGTGGGGCGGGGAGGTCAGGTGGAGCGATCGCTACCATTCCTACCCGACCCCCCTGTCCGACCAGCCCTCCCTGACCGCCCTAGTCCTTCCCGAACCGGAACGTGACGCCGCCGGTGTATTCGATCGAATTCTGATAGTCGGCGTTGCCGACGACCCAGCAGCTCGGGAAGTAGAACGGATCGCACCAGATGCCGGCTGCATCGGTCTTGATGTACGTCGGGGTCCAGCGGATCGTCGCCTTCACGCCGATCTTCGGGTTCGGGTAGTACTTGATGCCGCCGCCCCACGTCGTCGAGAACTTGCCGAAGCTGCCGATCTTCTGCTGACCGGCGGAGCCGGCGAGACCGCTGTCGAAGTCGCCCGGCACGTACACCGTGGCGCCGAGGCCGCCGAAGATGAACGGCCGCAGCTTGTCGTCGTGCGTGAAGAAGTTGTAGACGAGATTGCCGTGGTAGTTATCCACGTTCTGATTGGCGATCTTCAGCGGTGCGGCCGGATTGCTGATTTCGAGCGAGCTGAACTGCCGGTGCCAGATGAACTCGGCCTCCCAGTTTTCGGTGAAATACACACCGAAGTCGAGGCCGAACGCCGCGCCCCGCGTGATGTCGAGTGACTGGTAGGTGGCGTTCAGCGGCGGTACGAACACCGGCGTCGACGCGTTGATGCCTTCGCTCGACGTCCAGCCGAAGTCGACGCCGACTTCAGCTGTGACCTGCGCGAAGGCGGGGCGCGGCGCGAAGACACCGAGCGCCGCCCCCATCAGCGAGATTCCTGCAACCCGAACCCACGATTTGATCGCCATCTGAACAACCTCCTTGACTATCCCTTCTCGAGCTTCACCTCGTTCAGCCGGACCGGCTCGGTCGAGAAGTTCTCGAGCTCGACGGTGTTCTTTTTCTTGTCGAACATGATTTTTGTGGCGTAGGCCATCTTGCCCTGGCCCTGGCCATCCTTGTTCAGCTGGATTTCGATGAGCGTGAAGGGATAGTCGACCGTTCGCGGCTGGTTGCGCACTTCCGCGAACGACATGTATCGATCGATCGCGATCACGATGCGATGGCCACCCTCGGGAAGCGGCGTGTGCCACGCGTAGCGGATGTCCCATCCAAGTCGAAGGTTGTTCGGATCCGGTCCCATGTAGTTCGGGAAGCGCAGGCGTCCCTTGACGGGCAGATCCTGGAGAAGGCTGAGCAGCTTGTCCTGGCCCTGCTCGACCATGGTCGTAATGACTTTTTTGCGCTCGTCCGCAGTCGACCACTTGGTGAGCCGGATCTCAACCATGCCGGCCATGCCGGTGCCGATGTTGCTCATGTTGACCGCGAAGGACGTGAGGCGCAGCGGAAGCGGAAGCGGCGTCGAGTTCGCTGTCTGCGCGCCGATCATCATCGGCGTGGCGGCGACTCCGGCGAGTGCGGCGACCAGGAAGAGGCGAGGGACCTTAGTCGAAAGTCGTGTCGTCATCTTCGTTGAACCCTCAGATAGACGGTTCGCACGCACAACGGTTCCAGCGTAAGTACTGGGACAACCGTGCACTATGCATAATCGGCAACTATACGATGAAGACGCGTGTCGAATCCGATTTGTTGATGGGTTGGAGGAGCGATGACTCGACGTCCTTGTCTGCGCTGGTTGATTTCTGGATCTGTGCTGATTGCAGCCGAGCTGCTCCCAACTGTCGCGGCGGCGCAGCTGAACACGCAGCACGTCAAGGGCGCGAGCGGGTTGAAGGCCGGCTCTCAACCGCCTCCCGGCGGCTACGTGATCGCGCCGCTCTTGTACATCTACGACACCGACACCGTGAAGGACGCCGACGGCAACCCGCTCGACATCGACGCTACGCTGACGTCCGCGTTGTTTGCAGCCGGCTACTCGCAGGTGACGACGAAGAAAATCCTCGGCGGCTTCTACGGATTCAGCGTGCTCTTTCCCGCGGGCGCGAACAACCGGATTCAGGGAACCGAAATCAATCAGAATCCCGGCGCCGGGCTCACCGACTCGGTCGTGACGCCGATCACGCTCGGCTGGCACACGCCGCGCGCTGATGCGATGGCGGGCTTTACGGTCTATGTGCCAACCGGCCGATACGCCGACGGCGCACGCAACAACACTGGTTTTGGCATGTGGGGCTTCGAGCCGTCCCTCGGCACGACGATCTATCTCGACCCGAAGCGTCAGTATCACGCCGCGACCGTAGTGTCGTTCGACGTTCAGTCGAGCAAGAAGGACAGCACGACGAAGGTCGGCAACGAGATCAACTTCGAGGGCGGACTCGGCAGCGATTTCATGAACGGGAAGCTGACGACCGGCCTCGCGTACTACTGGGCGATCAAGATGTCGGACGATCAGATTCAGGGCGTGCCGCCGTTTCTCCTTCGGGGGAAGAACACGACGTTCGGCCTCGGGCCCGAGGCGACGTTTCCGATCGAAAAGAACCGGACGATTTACGCGTTCGTCACCGCGCGAGTGTTCTGGGAGACGTACGCCCGCGTCACGACGCAGGGGAACTCGTTCCTCATCAGCGTCACCTTTCCGACCAAGCCGATCAAGCTGCCGGGCTAGCGCTTGCCGATTTTGCATAGATGATCCCGCCCGCGCGTTTCTAGACTGGACCAGGCGTACCGTTCAGTCGTAGAGGACCGTCGAGATGAGAGCGATAGCTGCCGTCCGCTTCAGCGACCGCGCGAGATGGATGCTCGCGGTCATCGCGATTGCCCTGCTCGCGATCAGCAGGCCGTCGGCGGGAGAAAAGGCTGGGCAGGCTCAGCCCGCTGCGCCGGGCTCGACGACGACAAAAGCGGCGGCGCCGGTTGGGGCGCTCACCGACAGCGGGTGGCCGCGGATCGTCCCGACGAATGACGGCAAGATCACCGTCTATCAGCCGCAGATCGACTCGTGGGACGGTTTCCGCGTCGACGGCCGTGCCGCGGTCGCCGTGTCGCTGACCGCGAAGCCCAACGATGCGCCGACCTACGGCATCGTCACCTTCTCGGCTCAGGCGCACGTCGACAAGGACGCCGGCATGGTGAGCTTCGAGAAGCTGACGGTCAAGTCTGCCAGCTTCCCGGGCGCAGCCGCCAACGGGCAGAAGTGGGCGACCGCAATCCAAAACCATTCGAGGATGCTCAAGCCGATCGCGATCGAACGGTTCCAGGCATCGCTCGCCGTCATGGAAGCCGAGCAGAAAGCGGACGAAACGGGAATCAAGAACGACCCGCCCGTCATCGAGATGTCGACGGTCCCTTCGATGCTCATCCTCGTCGATGGCGAGCCCGTCTACCGCGACGTCCCCGGGACGCGCCTGACGCGCGTCCTCAACACGCGGCCTCTAGTCCTCAAGGACGCGAGCGGCCGGCACTACCTCAAGATTTTCGACGGCTGGATGCAGGCGCCGTCGTTGACGGGCGACTGGGTCGTGGCCTCGTCGGTGCCTCCGGATTGCAACACCGCCCTGAAAGCCGTCATCGATCAAAAAGTTGCGGACCTGCTCGTCGGCGGCGATCCGAAGGATCCGAAGAGCGCGCCGTCGCTCAAGAAGCAGGTGCCGAAAATCTTCGTCGCGACGAAGCCGACGGAACTGATCGTGTTCGACGGCGAGCCGAAGTTTGTCCCCGTCACGGGGACCGGTTTGATTTACGCCGAGAACACGACGGGCCATCTCTTCGTCGATTCCGGCAACCAGCGCGCCTATGTGCTCGTGACCGGACGGTGGTTCGACGGGCCGTCGTCGCTCAAGGGACCGTGGTCGTTTGTCCCCGGCGACAAGCTGTCGGGCGACTTTCCGATGATTCCCGACGACAGCCCGGTCGAAAACGTCAAGGCGTCGATTCCCGGCACGGAGCAGGCCGAGGAAGCCGTGGTTGCCAACAGCATCCCGCAGACGGCGCAGGTGACGCGCAGCCAGGCGAAGTTCTCGCCGACCTACGACGGCACGCCGAAGATCGAACCGATCCAGGGCACGCAGATGCACTACGTCAGCAACGCCTCGCAGCCCATCGTCGTCGTCGGGAGTCCCGCGGAGTATTTCGGCGTCCAGAATGCAGTGTGGTTCGTGTCGACGAGCCTCGAAGGTCCGTGGCTCGTGGCGACCACGGTGCCGTCGGTGATCTATTCGATTCCGGCGAGCTCGCCGCTGCACTACGTCACATACGTGCGCGTCTACGGCGCGAACGGCGACGACGTCTACGTCGGCTATACGCCGGGTTATTACGGCACGGTCGTCAGCGACGGCGTCGTCGTCTACGGCACCGGCTACGAATGCGATCCGTGGATCGGCGATTACTGGTACGGCTGCCCTGCGACGTATGGATTCAACGTCGATTTCGGCTACGACCCCTGGGTCGGCTGGACGTTCGGCTATGGCTGGGGCTGGGGCTATCCGTACGCGTGGTACGGGCCCTGGTGGGGGCCTTGGGGCTGGTATCCGTATTACCCGCCGTACTGGGGCGGGGGCTACTGGGGCGGCGGCATCGCGACCGCGAACATCTACGGCCGCTGGGGCAACAGCGTCGTCGCCGGCGTGGGCGAGA
>DATBHR010000040.1:0-89134 GCA_036557365.1 Vicinamibacterales bacterium | reverse complement strand
GGGGCTCATCTCCTCGTGAGTATAATCCTGCGTCATGCACGCTCTCTACGTGATCGTGCCCTCGCTCATCGCGTTGTGGCTCGCCTACCGGTACTACAGCGCGTTCATCGCCGCAAAAGTCTGGGCGCTCGACGACGCGCGCGTGACGCCGGCACATCGGAAGTACGACGGCGCCAACTTTTATCCGACGACGCGGTGGGTACTGTTCGGCCATCACTTCGCCGCGATCGCCGGCGCCGGACCGCTCGTCGGACCGGTGCTTGCGGCCCAGTTTGGATTCGCACCTGGACTGCTCTGGCTCGTCGGCGGCGTCTGCCTCGCCGGCGCAGTGCAGGATTCATTCTGGCTATGGGCGTCGACGCGACGCGGCGGCCGATCGCTCGCGGATATCGCCCGCAGCGACGTCAGCCCGGCCGCCGGCCTGACCGCCGCGATCGCCGTCCTCTTCATCACGGTCATCGCGATGGCCGGCCTCGGCATCATCGTCGTGAACGCGCTCGCCGAGAGCGCATGGGGCACGTTCACCATCTTCATCACGATCCCGCTCGCCCTCGTGATGGGGTTCTACATTTTTCAATGGCGCAAGGGCCACATCATCGAAGCGACGATCCTCGGCATCATCGTGATGTTCCTGGCGGTGGTCTTCGGAAAGAACGTCGCCGAGTCGTCCATCGGCAGCTGGTTCGTGCTCTCGAAGCACCAGCTGACGATCGCGATGGGCGTCTACACGATTGCGGCGTCGATCATGCCGGTGTGGATGCTGCTGACGCCGCGCGCGTACCTCAGCACGTTCATGAAAATCGGGACCATCGCATTTCTGGTGGTCGGCGTGATCGTGCTCAACCCCGAGCTGCACGCGCCTGCGTTCTCGCAGTACGTCAGCGGCGGCGGACCGATCATCCCGGGTCCGCTCTTTCCGTTTCTGTTCATCACGATCGCGTGCGGATCGATTTCAGGCTTTCACGCGGTGATCTCGTCGGGCACATCGTCGAAGATGGTGGACCACGAATCCGACATCAGGCCGATCGGCTACGGCGCGATGCTCATCGAAGGCGTCGTCGGCATCGTCGCCATCATCACGGCCACGGCGCTGCATCCCGGCGACTACTTCGCCATCAACACGCCGCCGGCGGTCTTCGCCCAGCTGGGGCTGTCCGTCGTCAATCTTCCGGAGTTGCAGCGTGAAATCGGCGAAGTGGTGGTCGGCCGGCCGGGCGGCGCGGTGTCGCTCGCCGTCGGCATGGCGCAGATCTTCAGCGGACTGCCGGGCATGAAAAGCCTGATCGCGTACTGGTATCACTTCGCGATCATGTTCGAGGCGGTCTTCATCCTCACGACGATCGACTCGGGCACGCGGATCGGACGATTTCTCGTGCAGGAATTCGCGGGCCGTCTGTGGCCGGCCTACGGGCGCACCGACTCGCTCTGGGCGTCCATCTCGGCGACGCTCGTCATCGTGCTCGGGTGGAGCTATTTCATCTGGACCGGCAACATCAGCACGATCTGGCCGATGTTCGGCGTCGCCAACCAGCTGCTCGCCGTCGTGGCGCTGGCCGTTGCGACGACGCTCGTGATCAACATCGGCCGCGCGCAGTACTGGTGGGTCACCGGGCTGCCGTGCCTGTTCGTGACGGTCACGACGCTCGCGGCAGGATGGATGAACCTCACCGACAACTTCTGGCCGCTCACCTACGCGAGCGATCCATCGGTGCATCTGCAGGGCTATGTGAACTCCGCCTGCACCGCCATCATGATGTTCTGCTCCGTCGTCATCCTCGTCGAAACGATGCGCCGCGGCCTGCGCGTCCTCAACGGGACAGCGCCGGTTCTGGAGACGGCGGAGGGCTGACGACGAGAAGGAGCGTGAGCGCCGCCGCAGCCACGACGGCCGCGCCGATGAACGCGTACTGATAGCTTCCCGTCAGCACGAACACGCGCGAGCCGACAATCGGCCCGAGAATGCCGGCAAATCCCCACGCCAGGAGCAGCAGTCCGTAATTCGTCGAGATGTACTTGACGCCCCAGAAGTCGCCGGCGAGCGCCGTGTACACCGACAGCTGCGTCCCGTAGCAGTAGTAGACGGCGAAGAGCAGCACGAAGAACAGCGAGACGTCAGCGCGCCAGATGTAGAGCGCTGGCGTCGCGATCATCGAGACCAGCACGATCGCGCGCAGCGTGAACAGGCGTCCGAAGTAGTCGCTCATCCATCCCGAGAAGAAGCGTCCGAGCGCGCTGCCGGCTGCGCCGACCGCAATCGCGAGCGCCGCCGTCGTCTCGCTGAGTCCGCTCGACGTCGCAAACGGCACGAGCTGGCTGATGACCAGCGTTCCCGCACTCGTGCCCAGCGCGTACGCAATCCAGAGCACGTAAAAGGCCGGCGATCGGATGACGTCGCGCGTCGGCACATCAATGGTTGTCCGCTTGGGCTTTGCCCCGTGGCTAGACGGCGCCGGCTGCGGAGGCACGTAGTCCGCTGGCGGATCCTTGAGCAGATACGCACCGACCATCGTGCATACGAAGAAGAAGACGGCCAGGATGCGGAACGTTTCCCGCCAGCCGAACTGGTCGATCAGGTTGGACGCGATCGGTCCGAACACGCCAGAGCCGGCCGCGAAAATCCCGATGGCCAGGCCGTTGACGATGCCGAGGTGATCGGGAAACCAGGCTGAGCCGGCGGCGATCGGCGCGGAGTAGCCGAAACCGAGCCCGGCGCCGAGGATGACGCCCCAGGTGATGTAGAGCATCGGCAGCGACGTGGTCCAGCTGGCGAGAAACAAGCCGACGCTGAACAGCAGCCCGCCGAGAAACGCGTTCAATCGCGATCCGAACTTCCGCTGCATGAAACCGGCAACGACGAACATCGACGCCAGCATCACCATGTCGATCGTCGGGACGAGCGAAGTCTGTGTGCGCGACCAGCCGAACTCACGTTCGAGCGGCGGCACGAACACGCTCCAGGCGTAGTAGGTCCCGAGCGCGACGTTCAGTAATCCGCCCCCGACCAGTACGGGCCAGCGGGTGTGTGTAGCAGCCATTGAACGGAAATAGTAGCAGGTTAGGTCGGATGGGTCGGGTGGGTCAGGTAGGTCGGGTGGGTCAGGTGGGTCTGATATCATCCTCGTTCATGAAGCTTGCAATTGGTCTCGCCGCCTCGCTCTCGATGTTGGTTTCCGCCTCGGTTCTCGCACAGGGCGGGAGCTGGACTGGTCAAATCAGCGACAGCATGTGCAAAGCGAAGCACGAGGAGGCGGCCGAGGGCGCCGGCAAGATGGCGGACCACGACTGCACGGTCTCGTGCGTCAAGGGCGGATCGAAATACGTCCTGCTCGTGGACGGCAAGGTCTATCAGATCGCGAACCAGACCGTCGCGGGACTCAGCGAGCACGCCGGCGACAAAGTGAAAGTGACCGGCGAGCTCAAAGGCGACACGATCCAGATTTCAAAAATCGACGCGCAGTAGTCCGCGCGCGCTCGCTGGCGTCTCCCGCTCTCTGCTGCTCGGCCCACCTCGAGCGCGCTTCATCTTTTGTAGCGATCGTCGGATCCAGAATTCACGATCCATTACAAAGGATGACATCTTCGTGACAATTCAAGTCATCAGTTGTCTGCGAGAAGTGCTAGAACTCCGCACGGGTTTTTCCGTCGGAGGTGTGATGAAGCACACATTTCGCAGGTTCGTCGTCTCGATCGCTACAGGTGGCTTCGTGCTCGCGCTTGCGAGCCTCGGCCATGCGCAGTCAGCTCAAGGCGGCTTGCGCGGAACGGTGAAGGATCCGCAAGGCGTCATCCCGGGCGTCACGGTCACGCTGACGAATGAGCAAACCAACACGACACGGGAAACCGTCACGAACAACGTCGGCGAGTACTCCTTTCCCGCCGTCGATCCGGGCCGCTACACGGTGAAGGCGTCGGTACCCGGCTACAAGTCATTCGAACGCAAAGCCGTTCCTATCAACGTGCAGTCGTTCGTGAGCCTCGACATCGTGCTCGAAATCGGCGCGCTCGAGGAAACGATCACGGTCACCGGCGAATCGCCGCTCATCGAGACGACCAACGCCTCGACCGGCGAGGTCCTCGACACGAAAACGCTCGAGTCGATTCCGACGCCCGGCCGCAGCGTCTTCCTGATGGCGAATCTCGCGCCGACGGTCCAGACGAGCGGCAACGCGCACTGGAACCGCATGCAGGACCAGGTTGGCAACTCGGCGATGTCGATGGGCGGCGGCGCCGTTCGCGCGAACAACTATCTGATCGACGGATTCCCCGTCACCGATCTCCAGAACCGCGCGTCCACGAATCCGAGCCTCGAAGCGGTGCAGGACATGAAGGTCCAGGTCCACACCTACGACGCGGAGATGGGACGCACGGGCGGCGGCGTCATGAACATGGCCGCGAAGTCGGGCGCCAACGATTTCCACGGCGCCGCGTACACGGTGTTCCGTCCGGAGTCCATGGTCAGCCAGCTGCTCATTCCGAAACTGCAGGGCCAGCCGAACGCGCCGGAATACTGGCGCGACGGCGGCGGCGGTGTCGGCGGACCGATCTGGAAGAGCAAGACCTTCTTCTGGTTTGCGGGCGAGAAGTACACCGACAACCAGCCGCAGCAGAACACGTTCCTCGTGCCGACGGCGGCCGAGCTCAACGGCGACTTCTCGGGCCTCACGCGCAACGGCGTGCCGTTCTACATCAAGGACCCGCTGTCCACCGGCGCCTGCAGTTCCACGACTGGCGGTCCCGGATGCTTCCCCGGCAACCAGATTCCGTCGAACCGCATCAATCCGGTCGGCGCGCAGCTGGCCGGCTACTTCCCCACCGCCAACACGCAGGTGGACAACGGATCGCCGAACTTCGGCATGACCGACCTGCTGCCGAACAAGGCGTACCAGTTCACGACGAAGGTCGATCACCACTTCAACGACTCTGTGGCCGCGAGCGGCTTCATCCTGCGTCAGGTGACGCATGAGGCCAACTCGAACTACAACCCCGTGAACGACTTCGTCGGCGCGAGCTACCAGCTCGATCGATCGATCAACACCGTGGTGGTCAACAACACCTACGTCATGAACTCGTCGACGGTGCTCACGCTCCGCGGCGGCTACAACCACTTCGACGACAACTACAACCTGAACGACCGCAGCGGCAATCCGCTCGGCTTCAACGTCTCGCAGCTTGGCTGGCCATCTTCGCTCACGAGCCAGATGTCCGACACGCAGCGGTTCCCGACGATGACGATTACGGGCTACAAGCCGTCGGGTTGGACGTCGCGGCAGGCGAACGGCTATTACCAGTACGGCGCGAACGGCACGCTGAGCAAGCTGGCCGGCGCACACAACATGAAGGTCGGCGGCGACTTCCGGATCATCGGCGTCACGTCCACGAACTACGGGACGTCCACCGGGTCGTTCAACTTCACCGGCGCCTACACCGGCAACGCCCTCGCCGATCTGATCCTGGGCTATCCGGTCAACAACAGCACGAACGTCAGCAGCGTCCCGCTGAACGCGCCGCTCGACGGGTTTGTTCGCTACTACAGCGGCTACGCGCAGGACGACTGGCGAGTGAACAACCGCCTCACCCTCAACTACGGCCTGCGTCTTGAACGCGAGACTGGCCTGATGGAGCGCGACAATCAGCTGGCGGTGAACTTCGATCAGACCGCCGTCAGCCCGCTGAACGGCATGGTCAGCGTCACCAACCCGGTCACGGGCGAGGCACGGCAAATCCTCGGCGGTCTCGTCTACGCCGGCCAGAACGGGGCACCTACAACGCAGGGCAACCAGCCGGCGCTCAAAGTCGCACCGCGAGCCGGCATGGTGTTCAGTCTCAACGAGAAGACCGTGCTCCGCGGCGGATGGGGACTCTACTACTCACCGTTCAACTATCCGGCGGCCGGCACGACGGGCTGGGGCCAGATCGGCTACTCGGCAACGACGAACGTGCCACAGACCTCGGGCGTCCCGACGGTGACGATGAGCAATCCGTTCCCGAACGGACTCATTCAACCGAGCGGCAACACGCAGGGCCTGCTGACCGGAACGGGCGGCGACATCTATTTCGTCGATCCGAACAAAGGCGCGCCGTACGTGCAGCAGTACTCCGTCGACATGCAGCGCGAGCTGCGCGGCGGCGTCAGCGTGTCGGTGGGCTATACGGGCCTCACCGGACGGAACATGAGCTGGACCGGATCGAACGCCGGCGCGCTGGCCGGCTACATCAACATCAACCAGATCGATCCGAAGTACCAGGGCCTCGTCGCCGACACGACGAAGGCGGTGCCGAATCCGTTCCTCGGCGTCGCGGCCGCCGGTCAGTTCGCGTCGCAGGCGACGATTCCGCTCGGTCAGCTCCTGCGGCCGTTCCCGCAGTTCGGGAACGTCTACATGGAGCAGTCCACCGGCGCGAAGTCGCAGTACAACGCGGCCATCTTCCAGGTCCGCAAGCGCGTCACCGGACTCTGGGGCGGCACCTTCAGCTACACGTACAGCCGGCTGAACGACAACCAGTTCGGCGAGAGCAACTACTACTCGAGCGCGCCGGGCCTGCAGAACAACTACGTGGTCGTCCCCGGATCGCAGTACTACAATCCGGATTCGCTCTACGGACGCAGCCTGCTCGACTCGCCGCACAAGCTGGTGATTGCTCCGACCGTCATGCTGCCCTTCGGTCAGGGGAAGAAGTACCTCTCGAACAGCACGATCGGCGACGCCATCCTCGGCAACTGGTCGATCACGCCGGTCGTGACGGTCCAGAGCGGCTTCCCGATCGGAATCAGCCAGCTCCAGAGCGGACAGTCGTTCCTGTTCGGCAACGGCATCCGGCCGAATGTGGTTCCGGGCCAGGACTTCCTGGTTCCCGGCGACATCACGGACCGCATCACGGCCAACACGTCCGACAACCTGTATCTGAACAAGGCCGCGTTCTCGACCGCGGCGAACAACACGTTCGGCAACGCCCCGCGCATCCTGCCGGGTGTGATGTCGCCGTGGCGCAACAACGTGGATCTCGGCGTCAGCAAATCGGTGGGCACGGGACGCGGCACGTCGGTGCGCATCAACATCGAAGTGCTGAACATGTTCAACATCGTCCAGTGGGCGGCGATGGCGAGCTCGCAGTTCGGGAACTCGGCGTTTGGACAGATTACGAATCAGGCGAACAACATGCGCATGGTTCAGTTCACGGCGAGGTTCCAATTCTGAAATAGGTCGGGGAGGGCAGGTGGGTCGGGTAGGGCAGGTAGGAAAGATAGGGCAGGTAGGAAGATAGGTTGGATGGGGCGGATGGGGCGAGGTCGACGGAGAGGTTAAGTTACTCCGCCTATCTTTCCCATCCGACCCTCCAACCGTCCTCACGTGCCCTCCCAGCCCTACCCGCCCCACCCGACCTACCCGCCCCACCTGACCTCCCCGCCCCACCTGACCTACCCGCCCCACCCGACCTACCCGACCCACCTGACCTACCCGCCCCACCCGACCTACCGCGCATTACGCTGAACAGCAGCCAGTAGATTCCCGCCGCGGCGACGACGAGCATCATCCAGCGCATGGCGGTTGCCCAGAACACCAGGTCGAGCGTCGGCCATCCGATCCGGAACCGGCGCAGCACGCCCCACCGATCGAGCATCCAGTGCCACGCGGCGTGGCCGACGAGCGCCGACACGATCAGCGTGCCGATCGATCCGGAGACGACGAACCGGCGTGCGATGGCGACGAGCGGCAGGATCACCGCAATGACCACCAGCTGCGCGACCTCGAGACCGCCGTTGAACGCGATCAGCGAGACGAGCGGATGCGAGCCGGCGAGCTGAAGGTCGGACCGCAGCGGGAACGAGAAGCCGAAACCGTACACGAGGCCGAAGACAAACGTCGTGCGGCAACGCCGTTCGATATCAGCGGTGTCCCCATCCGTCCCATCCGTCCCATCCGTCCTATCCATCCCATCCGTCGCATCCGTCCCATCCCTCCTGCCCCCCGTTCCCGCTGCGACCAGCACGTTTTCTCCCGCCAGATACACGATGGAAACAGCCGTCAGCGTGAAGATCAGCGGCTGAAACCAGAGGGCGTCAGGGGCGAGACCGTACGTCGCTGCGATCAAGGCGATCGAATGCGCGACGGTCGCCGACGCGACGATCACCAGGCTCGCACCGACGCGCCGGAACGGGACGACCGCGCACAGGATGAAGAGGACGTATTCGGTGCTGTGCAGGAGCTCGTCGAATCCGACGCCAAGGAAGCGCCACGCCACCTGCGGGCCCGTCGGATCGAGTGCGACGAGACCGGGATCGCCCTGAAGGTCGAAGGCGCGAACGGCGCCTCCCGGCGCCACGAAGCGGACGATCGTTTGCGTCCGGATGCCGAGCCTGGCGAAGCGCGGGCTGATTGAAAAGCGCGACGCGTCGCTGTCGATCGGATACTCGAACAGGACGTCGAGCAGCCCCTGGCTCCACTGAAATTCCGTGTCGGGCGGCAGGCGCGGCGCGGCGAATCCGGCAATGGCCTGCTCGTAGGAGTCGAACGACCGATCCGACGGGAACGCCGCCCTGACGGCCGTGATGGCCGGATACGGCAGCTTCCGTTCGCCCTCGGAGACGTCGAGGAAGTCAGCGACCCACAGCGTCGCCGCGTCGCGCAGCGTGGAATCGGCGCGCGACACGTCCAGCAGATCGGAGTTGCCGGCCAGCTTGGGGTAATCCATGTCCCGCATGGCCCCGAGCGGCACGCGAATCGCCACGCGCAGCCGCTGTCCTTCCGGCTTGACGAAGATCTGAACCGTGACGTCGTTCGGAATTTCGTGGGCGGATGGGCTGGCACTCATGAAGGCGGCCCAGAAAAGCGCCGTCGCCGCCACGGCCGCCAGGACCGAACCGACGGCGGTGACGCGCGGCCAGCCGCGAATCCGCCGAGCTTTTCCCACGGCAGAAATTGTATACTTTCGCGTCCGAATGGAGGGGGTGGTACCTATGACGCGCACTCGTAATCTCATCGTCGGCGCGAGCCTCGTGGCCGCGGTCGTCGCGCTCGGCGCGGGACAGCGGTTGCTCGAGCAGCGCGCAGCCGCGCAAGCGAAGGGCGGCGTACAGGCGCCGCGGTTCGAAGTCGATCCGATGTGGCCGAAGCCGCTGCCGAATCACTGGCTGTACGGAAACGTGATTGGCGTCGGCGTCGACAACCAGGATCACATCTACATCATTCATCGCGGTGAAGGAAACCTGAACCCGAAGGAGATCTACGCCACGACGAATCCACCGTCGGCCGACTGCTGCAACGTCGCGCCGCCGGTGTTGGAATTCGACCAGGAAGGCAATCTCGTCAAGGCATGGGGCGGACCCGGTCAGGGGTACGACTGGCCCGGCTCGAACCACGGCATCACGCCCGACAGCAAGGGCAACCTCTGGATCGGCGGCAACGGTCCGGTGGACGGCCAGATCCTCGTGTTCACGCGCGAGGGCAAGTTCGTGAAGCAGTTCGGCTTTCCCTACGCGAGCGCCGGCAGCAACGACATGTGGGCGTTCAACAAGGTCGCGAAGATCTCGCTGGACGAGGGTGCGAACGAGGCGTACGTCGCCGACGGCTACGGCAACCACCGTGTCGCGGTGATCGACATGGGCACCGGCAAGATCAAGCGCTACTGGGGCGCCTACGCGAACAAGCCGGACGACACCAACCTCGGTCGCTACAATCCGACCGCGCCGCCCGCGCAGCAGTTCCGCAACCCGGTGCACTGCGCGGTGCCGTCGAACGACGGGCTCGTCTACGTCTGCGACCGCCCGAACGACCGCATCCAGGTGTTCACGAAGGACGGTAAGTTCCAGAAGGAAGTCTTCGTCGAGAAGAACACGCTCGGCGACGGCGCCGTGTGGGACATCGCGTTCTCGCGCGATCCGCAGCAGAAGTACTTCTACCTGGCTGACGGCGCGAACGAGAAGATCCACATCTTCGATCGCGCGTCGATGACCGAGCTCACGAGCTTCGGCGACGGCGGCCGCTACCCCGGCGCGTTCTACGCCGTCCACAGCATCGCCACCGACTCGAAGGGCAACATCTACACGACCGAGACCTACGAGGGCAAACGCATCCAGAAGTTTGTCTACAAAGGTCTCGCGCCGGTCACGAAGAAGGACCAGGGCGTCGTCTGGCCGACGAAGACAACCTCGCACTAGGGGTTAGGGGTTAGGTGTTAGAGATTAGAGAAGGGCGAAGGGTTGAGGGCTCACTGCTCTCTACTCTCGCCCTTTTTCTTTGCGCTAAGCACTAAGCCCTTAGCCCTTCACTCACCCCTGACCCCTAACCCCTAACCCCTGACCCCTACTCCCTCTACTCAGGCTTTTCTCGCGCTATACTCCCCCGCCGGGAGGGCGCATGAAGCGGATCGTGTCGCTGAGCGGGATCGTTCTCGTTCTGTTCGTCGCTGAGGGACTCGCGCAGGCACCTGCATTCGAAGTCGAACGGCTCTGGCCGAAACCGTTTCCCGTCGCGAAGAAGTGGATTCTCGGATCCGTGACCGGCGTCGCCGTGGACGCGCAGGACCGGATCTGGGTGGTCCATCGCGGCGTCGACTCGCTGCAGATGATGGAGAAAGGCCCCGCGCTCGAACCGTGGGCCAGCATGTGCTGTTACGCGGCGCCGCAGATTCTCGCCTTCAACCCGGCCGGCGACCTCGTCGCCAACTGGGAACCCAAGGACACCAAGGGATATGACTGGCCGAACAACCCGGCCGGCATCGCCGTCGATGGCAAGGGCAACGTCTGGGTGGCGGGAGGAATGGCCACGCCGTCGCTCGCTCCAGCCGGACGCGGCGGCCGCGGACGCGGCGGGGAAGCGCCTGCTCCCCCGCCGGCCGACGCGCAGGTCCTGAAGTTCAGCAAGGACGGCAAGTTCGTGATGCAGATCGGCAAGGCCGGCCAGACAGGCAAGAACGACAGCCAGTCGAACCTGAACGGACCGAGCGCCATCGCGGTCGACGATACGGCGAATGAGGTGTACGTCGCCGACGGATTCCAGAACCGTCGCATCGTCGTCTTCGATGCGAACACCGGAGCGTTCAAGCGTGCGTGGGGCGCGTACGGCGAGAAGCCGAGCGACGAGGCGACGCAGGCGTACAACCCGAACGGCGAGCCGGCGAAGCAGTTCCACACCGTCAGCTGCGTCAAGATCGCCAAGGACGGCATGGTCTACGTCTGCGATCGCCAGAACGATCGCATCCAGGTTTTCCAGAAGGACGGAAAGTTCGTGAAGGAAGCCGTCGTCTCGAAGACAACGACCGGCGACGGCAGCGTGTGGGATGTCGCCTTTTCGCCCGATCAGAAACTGGTCTACGTCGCCGACGGCCACGACAAGAAGGTGTGGGTGCTCGACAAGGCGTCGCTCAAGGAGATCGGATCGATCGGCAGCGGCGGACGATATCCCGGACAGTTCTACGGTGTCGGCAGCGTCGCCGTCGACTCGAAGGGGAACGTCTACACCGGCGAGACGTACGAAGGAAAACGCGTCCAGAAGTTCGTGAAGAAATAGGCGCCTGCGGCCATGCTGAGCGACGGCCTGTGAAGTCGGAACGAAGCATCAGCGGAAGAAACGCGCTGGGGGTGGGGCCCCGGCGCAAGCAAAGAAGCGCCTGCGGCCATGCTGAGCGACGGCCTGTGACGCCGGAGCGAAGCATCAGCGGAAGAACGCGCTGGGGGTGGGGCCCCAGCGCAAGTAAAGAATGGTGAATCGATGAAGAGAAACCTGTTGATCGGCATCTCGCTCGCCGCGCTGTTCGCGGCGCTCGGCATCGGGCAGGGCGTCCTCGAGAAGCATGCGACGGCGCAGGCGTCGAACGGCGCGAAGATCCAGGTCCCGCGCTTCGAGGTCGATCCGACGTTCCCCAAGCCGCTGCCGAACGGCTGGTATCAGGGCATGTCAATCGGCGTTGGCGTCGACGCCAACGATCACATCTGGATCGTCCATCGTCCCGATACGGTGAACGCGCTCGAAGCCGCGGCCGACGCGAAGACGGGCGCGTGCTGCTCGAAAGCGCCGCCCATCCTGGAGTTCGATCAGCAGGGCACCCTGCTCCGCCACTGGGGCGGCAGCGACGGTGACGGCTATCAGTGGCCTTCGTCGAATCACGGGATCACGATCGACCATAAGGGCAACGTCTGGATTGGCGGCAATGGCGGCGGCGACGGCCTCGTGCTGAAGTTCACGCAGGACGGCAAGTTCATCTCGATGTTCGGCAAGAAGGGCGTCCAGCCTGACAGCAACAGCACCGAACACTTCGGACAGGTGGCGAAGATCTTCATCGACGCGAAGGAGAACGAGGCGTACATCTCGGACGGCTACGGCAACAAGCGCGTCGCCGTCATCGACGCCGACACCGGCAAGTTCAAGCGCTTCTGGGGCGCGTACGGCAACAAGCCGGACGACGCGAACCTCGGACGCTACAACCCGGATGCGGCGCCGGCGCAGCAGTTCCGGAATCCGGTGCACTGCGCTGAAATGTCGAAGGACCGCCTCGTCTACGTCTGCGACCGCGTGAACGATCGCATCCAGGTGTTTACGCCGGACGGCAAGTTCGTGAAGGAATCCTGGGTCAGCAAGCGGACGCTCGGCGACGGCTCCACGTGGGACATCGCGTTCTCGAACGATCCGCAGCAGAAGTTCATCTACCTCGCTGATGGCAAGGACGAGCGCGTCTGGATTCTCGATCGGCAGTCGCTCGAAATCCTCACCAGCTTCGGCGACGGCGGCAAGATGCCCGGCCAGTTCTACGCGGTCCACAGCATCGCGACCGACTCGAAGGGCAACATCTATACGACCGAAACCTACGACGGTCGGCGTCTGCAGCGCTTCCTCTACAAAGGGATGCAGACGGTGACCAAGGGCGAGGAACAGGGCACGGTCTGGCCGAAGCACACGAGCCAGTAGAGCGCTGGTGGGTCGGGTAGGGCAGGTAGGAGAGATAGGACCGATTGGACGGATCGGTCGGACGGGTCGAGTGGGACGGAGAAATTCCCATCTGTCCCATCTGTCCCATCCGTCCTATCTGTCCTGCCTGTCCCAGCGGTCCTGCGTGTTACCCTGCACGGCATGAGCGAAGCTGGCCGCGTCAGCCGGCGCGAATTTCTCGCCGCTTCGCTCCTCGCTCCCGCTCTCGCGCGCCTGCAGCCGCCCGCTGACGCGCACCTCGTCGGCACGCTTCCCTTCGCAACGCAGAACAGCCGATCGACTCCCCTCAATCGCAAGCTTGGCGACGGTTACGACGCGCGCCTTTTTTCCGATCTGTCCGCTCTCTCGGCAGACGCGCTCGCAACACCGACGGATCGGTTCTTCCTTCGAACCGCGGCGTCGCCGAAGCTGCCGCCGGTGGAGTCGTGGACGGTTACGCTCGGCGGGCTCGTCAAGCAGCCGGCCACGCTCGACATCCGATCGCTCGACGCGCTTCGTCAGCCGACCGGGCAGGTGTTGATCGAGTGTGCCGGCAACAGCGACCCGGCGAACTTCGGCCTGATGAGCGTCGCCGACTGGGACGGCGTCCGCGTCCTGCCGCTGCTCGAGCGGATTCTTCCGACAGCATCCCGCTATCGCATCCTCGTCTCCGGCTTCGACGATGAGACGGCGCCGACGAGGACGTCGATCCGCGGCGCGAGCTGGATTTTCACGCGCGACGATCTGCAGCGCGCCTTTCTCGGGGCCCGGATGAACGGCACGCCGCTGACGCCCGATCACGGCGCGCCGGTCCGCCTCGTCGTGCCCGGCTGGTACGGCTGCGCGTGCATCAAGTGGGTCAACCGCATCGACCTCGTGCCGGACGATGCGCCGCGGACGAGCCAGATGGCGGAGTACGCCGGCCGGACGCATCAGGACGCCGAACCAGATCTCGCGCGCGACTACACGCCGGCGATCATCGACACGGCGGCGACCCCGGTCCGCATCGAGAAATGGGCGCGCGCCGGCAAGGTCTTTTACCGCGTCGTCGGCATCATCTGGGGCGGCTCCGCGCCGACGGACGCGCTCGCCATCCGCTTCAAGCCGTCAGAGCCGTGGGTGAAGGTCGAGCACTGTCCGCTGCCTTCGTCGACGCTGACGTGGAGCCTGTGGACGCATACGTGGACGCCGTCGGAGCCGGGCCGCTATTCGATCGTGCTGAAGGTGACGGATCCCACCATCCGCACGCGGCGACTCGATCTGTTTTATTACGTTCGCGATGTCGTCATTGAAGCGACGTAGCGAGGCGATGGTGAACAGTCAACGCGCGAGCGCCTGGGCTTCCTTCACCTCCGGCCGCCCCGCATCCGCGCCCTTCCACATCGCGACGAACTCCCGCGCGGTCTTCGACGCCAGCGCCGGCTGCTTCGCGGCCGCGGCCGCGCGCGCGAGGCCGATCATCGACTGCGCGCGCCGCGGCGTGCGCTTCAACGCCGCCTGAAATTCGCGCACGGCGCCGGCCGCATCGCCGAACTGCAGGAGTGCCTCGGCGTACAGCTCCCCCGCCGGTTTGATCGGATACGGACGCGCGATCGGCTTCGGCATCGCGGCCTCGAGCTTCGCGGCCGCCGCCAGGGTCGCGAGGCCGTTGGCTTTCTCGCCTCGCATCAGCTGATACGCGCCGCCGACCTCGCGATACATGATCTCGGCGATTTGTTTGTTCGCCGCGTCAGGCGCCGCCGCACGCGCACCCTGCAGCTGCTCCAGCGCAGCTTCCACGCGCGCGCCGTCGCCCAGCTTCAGGCTCGCGAGCCCCAGCGCGAACAGCTCGTCCACGTTGCCGAACGACCCCTGCCCCTTCATCGCATCCCAGTTGCCGCTCTCGACGATGAAGCGGGCGCGCATGGAGGCGAGCTCGTTCTGCAGCGAGAGCGGTCCGTTGCCGCGGCCGATCTCGCTCTCGACGTGGTGCATGGCGGTGACCGGTCCGCCGCGGCCGGATTCGGCCAGCGCGCGCTCGACGAACGGCGTCAGCGACTTCGCCTGCGCGAACCGTCCCTGCTGGAGGTACTCGTAGTGCAGCCAGCCGAGCGCGTGATAATCGTGCTGCGCGGCCGACAGTCCTTTTCGCCGCGCCAGATCGACCGACGTGCGCCATGCAGCCTCGTCGGACCTCGACGCTTCGTCCCACAACCCGAGCGGCAGGAACGCATGCGACGGCATGTGCTGCGCGTGGCTCGACGCCGGCGCGATCTTCGCGTAAATCCGCGCCGCCTCGAGCCCCATCGCCGCGTGCTCTCCATCGTCGTACGCGTGAAGGGCGTAGTGCGCAGCGCCGGGATGCAGCGGATTGCGCTTGAGGATGTCCGTCGCGATGCGGCCCGCCTCGAGCGAAATCTGGGTGTTGCGCTCGCCGTTGGGAATCGTCCCGAGCAGCGCGAGCGCGCAGAAGGCAGCGGCCTCGTCGTCGGCTGGATTGGCACGCGACAGTTCGGCCATGCGATCGGCGTACGCGCGATTGCGCACTGACTTCGAGCCGTCTCCGAAGAGTTTCTCGACGGCGTCGAGATAGCCCTTTTCTCTCGCGGTCGGCGCCTTCGCCTGTCGCGCGGCTGCCGTCGGCGCGAGACGCGCGAGCGCCGCGCGCGCCTTGTCGATGTTCTCGTTGAACCACAACGGCTGGTCGTAGCTGAGCGCCTCGGCCCAGTACGCCAGCGCGAATCCCGGATCGATGCGCTGCGCCTCCCGAAATGCCGCAATCGCGTCGTCGTACTCGAAGCTGTGAAGCAGCAGGACGCCGCGGACGAACGCAGGCTGCGCGGCCGCCGAACCGGAGTTGGGAAACGAGATCTTGCCGAGAATCGGCGTCACCGGTGCCTGGGCGCGAACCCACGCGAGAGACAGCATCGCGACCAGCGCCGCACAGACGACGCGCGAGCGAGGGAGCACGAGCAAAGTGTACTCGCGACGAGGCCCGCCCGTTCTGATCCGCAGCTGTACAAAAAAGAGAGGCGCCGAAACCAGGACGATCGTCCCTGGCTTCGGCGCCTCATGTCTGATCAAGGCCGCCGTTCGGAAAGGTCTACGCTCTTACGCGACCCGTCTGACCGACCTGACCCACCCGACCCGCGGCCTCATTCCTATCTGTCCTATCGTTCCTGTCTATCCTATCTTTCCCACCTGACCTATCTTTCCCACCTGCCCTACCCGCCCTGCCCGCCCTTCTCAGAACGAGTAGCGGAACATGAACTGCGTGATCCGCATGAAGCCGGACTGCAGGTTCGTCTGGCCGAAGGCGTTGCCAGGAGCGAACGTGTTGTTGCCCTGCAGCGCGCGGACGTTCACGCGGTTCAACAGGTTCAACGTCTCGATCTTCAGCTGGAACACTTTCGACCCGCCGACGCGGAAGTTCTTGATGAACGAGGCGTCGACGTTCGCCTGTCCCGGGCTCCGCAGGTCGGTGATGGCCCGCGGCGTGTTGCCGAACGAGCCTGCGGGCGTCAGCGAGAATGCCGCCGGGTTGATCCAGGTGGCCGTCGGGTGATCCGCCGATGCCAACCGGTCGGCGTAGTCGCCGCTCGTCGCGAGACTGACGCCGGGCACGAGGTTCGGCCGCGCCGCAACGCCGCTGAGCGATCCGTTCGGATTGCTCTGCTGGATGTTGAGCGGGAACCCGGACTGGAGGTTGATCAGCGCGGAGACCGTCCAGCCGCCGATGATCCAGTCCGCCCACTCGCTCTTGTTGGCATAGGCGCGGTCCTTGCCGAACGGCAGCTCCGCGATCGGCGCGATGATGACGCGGTGCGGTACGTCGAGGAGCCCGTACCCGTAGTCCGCGTTCGGATCGTAGCAGGCCGTCGTGAACTGCTGGCCTGCCTGGCATGCCGGCGACGAGGAGATGTAGTTGTAGTTGTTCATGGGCAGCATCGCGGTGGCGCTTGCGCCCGTGAAGAAGTTGGATTCGCCGAACTGGTTGTCCTTCAGCTGGCTGTAGGTGTAGCTGATGCGGCCGCCCCATCCGTGCGTCACGCGCTTGCTCCACTCGATGACGCCGGCGTTGTACAGGTTCTTGCCTTCCGTCACCTCGTACGCGTTGACGGACGAGTACTGCGGGAACGGCTTGAGCAAGTTTGCACGTGAAAGCGTCGCCGGCGTCGACAGCGACAGCGGAACGTTCGGGTTTCCGAAGAACGGGTTTGGCAGCTGCGCGTTCAGCGCCGCCGTCCCGAGCGCCAGATACTTCGGATCCATCTGGTTGATGTTGACCGCGACGTCGTTCGATCCGCCGAGCGGCAGATGGTCGCCCTTCGCACCCATGTACGTGACGGTGACGGCCATCGAGCCCTTCAGCTCGCGCTGCAGGTCCAGCGACCACTGCTGCACGCGCGGTGCAGAGCGGTTCTGGTCGACGAAGCCGATCGTCGTGTTCAACCCGGTCAGCGCGCCCTTCGAACTGCCGGACGGCTGGATGACTCCGAGCGGATAGGGGTTGTCGAGCGTCAGCGTGGGTGAGGCCACCTGCGACGTGTACATTTGCGTGTTCTGCGTAAAGCCGACCTGGCCGTAGTTGTTGTTGGTCGTGCTCGGGATCGGGTAGTTGTACGGCGCCCAGTAGACGCCGTAGCCGGCGCGCACGACCGTGTTCTGGTTCATCGAGTACACGGCGCCCACGCGCGGCGACCACTTCAACGCCGGCGGATTCCCCTGCGTCGTCGGGTTGCCGTTCACGCCCGCGTACATCAGGCCGCCCACGACCTGGCGCGCCGCCGTTCCGGCGGTCGGATCCGCCGGGATGACGACGGACGAGAGCGCGCTGGTCATCGATCGGTCGAAGCCGACGGTGAAGTTGTTGTTCTGCTCGCCGAGCCCCGTTTCGTGCTCGAGACGCAAGCCGTAGTTCAGCGTCAGCTTCGAGTTCACGCGGAAGTCGTCCTGTGCGTAGCCGCCGAAGTAGTAGGCGAAGACGTTCAGCGGTGTGGACACGGGGAACGTGCTGAGATGGCTCTGATCCGAGCTCGGATACCCGAGCAGGTACGACGCGAACGCGTTGCCGGACGTCGCGCTCGTATCGGTCAAGCCGGTGGCCGACGTGAACTCGTTGTCGAAGTCGAAAAAGCCGGCGCTCGGGCCGGGGATGTAGGTGTCGACGCCGATCTTGCGGAAGTCCGCACCCACCTTGACGGTGTGCGTCCCGAAGAAGCGGGAATAGGCGCCGTTGGCGCTGGTCGACTTCCAGTTGATCTGCGTCGGGTTGATCGCGCCGAGCGTCTGCGCCGCCAGCGCGTCATATCCGCGGATGCGAACGCTGGGGAATTTCGGCTGCGTGATGTTCGACAGGTAGCTCGACGAGAACGGGAGCTGCGACGGATCGTAGGGGATGCTCAGCGTGTTGTTGTCGGGGAAACGCGTCAGGCCGAAGCGCAGCGCCATCACCGAGCTGTCCGACAGCACCCACGTGTTGTTCAGCGCGAGCACCTGCGGCCGGCGCTGAAGGATGTAGTCGAGCGGATCGGCGAAGCGCGTCGGCTCGGTCTGGTCGGCCGTGCCGAAATAGTTCTGACACGGCTCGTTCGTCCGGTTGTACAGGTAGAAACCGGTCAGCGAGACCTTGTCGGTGAACTTGTGCTCGATCTTGCCGGCGTACTCCGACTCGAACTTGTTGTTGATGAGCGACGTGCGGTTGTAGTTGCTCGAGCCGTTGTCGACGTTGACGTCAGGCAAAGGCAGGTACTTCGCCATCGCGACGGCGACGGGATTCAGGCGGTTGGCCGGGATGATATTCCCCGGGAACGGCTGGTGCGTCAGCGGGTCGTAGATGATCACCGGCTGGCCGGCCGTGTTCGTCAGACCCGAAAAATCGCCGGTGCGTTCGGCCGCCGTCGGCATGCGGATCGCGCTGTTGCGCGTCTGCACGTCGTGGTAGGCCTCCATCGAGAAGAAGAAGAACGTCCGGTTCTTGACGATCGGACCGCCGACGCCGCCGCCGCCGAGGAAGTACGGGCTGTCTGGCTTGGCGTTCTTGGCGGCCGTCACCGCATCACCCTTCGAGGCCGCGACGTCGCTGGCGATCTGGCTGAAGTAGTTGTTCGTCTGGCCCCAGATCGGACGTGTCTGGAAGAAGCCGGTGCCGTGCATGCTGTTCGTGCCGGACTTCGCCGTCACGTTGAACACGCCACCGCCCGTGCGGCCCATCTCCGCGTCGTAGGTGTGGACCTGCACTTTCATGTCGTCCACGCCTTCCGTCGTCGGCACGGCGGACATGCGGTTGCGCATGTCGGTGATCGGCACGCCGTCGAGCGTGTAGTTGTTGCCGCGCCTCGTGCCGCCGCCGAGCGACATCAGCGATGAGTTCGTTTGGTCCTGCTGACGGTTGAACTGCGCGTCACCGGAAGGAATGACCGTGGGTACCGAAGCGCCGATCATGAATGCATTGCGACCGGGAGACGGTAGCGTCTGGAGCGCGGCGGAGTCGAGCACCGTGCCCTGCGACGCGTTCGAGGTCTCGATGATCGGCGCCGATGCCGTCACCGTGATGTTCTCTTCGAGTCGTCCGACTTCCATCGTCACGTCGAGCGTGAGCTGCGACTGCGTGCCGATGCGGATGGCGGGCTGCTCGACGGTCTTGTATCCCTGGAGCGAGGCTTTCAGCTTGTACGTGCCTGGGTCGACGTTCGCGAAGACGTACTCGCCCTTGTCGTTCGTGACGGTCGACCGACTCAGACTGGTCGACTCGTTGGTGAGCGTCACCTCGACGCCCGGAATGACACCGCCGGAATCTTTCACAGCACCGCGAAGCCCGCCTTGGAAGCCCTGTCCAAACACTGCAGCAGGACTGATCACCGCCAGCAACGCTCCTATGGTGAGCGCAGCCCGGATTCTCATAGTTTCCTCCCCAGGTGAGGGACGCCCGAGCGTCGTTACGTTTTGTGACTGATCGCGGGGATTCTAGGCAGCCCGACTGTCAGTTGCAACAGTTTGTGTTGAGATTTGTTTGCTGGCGCTTACGAACTGTCCAAGTTTATGGATGTTCGCCAGCCGGTGGACTTCTTCGGAGGAGGGAGCGATGAAGGGCCGACGCGTCGGCCCTTCCTGACGAAGCTTACTGGCCGCTCTTCTTGGCTTCGAACTTAATCGTCTTCAGAATCATCGAGTCCTTCGCGAGCTCCGTCGTGCCCGCGGGGAACTTGTTGGACGCCAGCACGAACGCGAGGATGTCCGCATTCTGCGCGCCGCTCAGGCTGCCCGGCGCGTTCTGCGGCATCGAGATGCGGATGCGCTCGAAGAGATCGCCGACGGTCAGGCCATCCCAGCCCGCGAGGAACTCTCCGCCCGCGAGACCCGGCGCCATCTCACCGCCCGTCAACTCCGGACCGTGGCACGACGCGCACTGCTCCGCGTAACCCTGCTTGCCGCGATTCGCCTGTTCTTCCGTGTAGACGCCGTCCCACACCGACTTCGTCGGGGGCTGCGCCTTGACGGTCGACTGCAGCGCGAGGGCCGTGACCAGGGGAATGATTGCTGCCGATATGACCTGAACCTTCATGAGTCCTCTTTCTTAACTGCGCGCGGGGCCCCACCCCCGCGCGGTACTAACGCTGACGTCTCGCTCAGGCGCCGCGGGCCTTCACTCGACATGGCCGCAGGCGCTCTTTCCTGCGCGCGGGGCGAACCACCGCTCGCGCTCTTATTATGCCGTACACACGGAGGGCACCCCGCGAACGAGGTGCCCTCAAAGAATCGCCGCGTTACGGCTGCGACGTCGTCTTGATCTCCGACTGCGGCAGCGCGAAGGCGAGGTACTCGCCCGAGTAGTTGCCGCCGCTGATGGAGATGACGATGTACTGACGGCCGTCCTGACCTTTGTAGGTCATCGGCGAACCGCTTTGCGGCGCCGGCATCCAGACGGCGCCGACCTGCTCGCCCGTGTCCTTGTTGTAGGCGCGCAGCATCGCACCGCGCGGGTGGTCGGGCGTGGTCGTCACCGCCGGATCGCCGAGGACGACAAGCGTCTTGGTGACGAAGAGGCCGACGCTGCCGGGCAGTCCGGTCTTCGGGATGTTCATGCCCTTCAGGAGCGGGCTGTTGCGCACCGCGTCCGGCGTATCGCCGTGCGGCACCTGCCACTTGATCTCGCCCTTGTCGAGGTCGATCGCGTTGAGCAGGCCGTACGGCGGCTTCAGCAGCGGGAGGCCCTGAACGGTCAGGCCGCCGCCACCGCCGCCCTGCGGCGGCGCAGGTGCGGCACCCGGTGCCGGCGCCGGCGCGGCCGGCGCTGCGCCTCCGCGCGCGGCTGCAGCGCCACGTCCTTCGGCGCCGCGACCTTCACCACCACGACCCGGTCGCTGCGGCGCGTCGGCCGCGCTGCCGAATCCCGGTCCTTCGCGCTCGACGAACGCCTGCCCTGCCGTTCCCGCGACGTACCGGATATCCGAGAATCCGGCGGGCGGTTCGACGAGTCCGATCGGCGCGATCGAATGATTGCTCGCCTGTGCGTAGACGATGTGCGTTTCCGGATCGGCGGATGCGCCCGGCCAGTTGGTACCGCCGGCCGTCGTGCCGATCGTCAGCGCCGCGACCGGACCTTCGACCTTGCTCACCACGCCCGGAAGGAACATCGGTCCGAGGCGATAGCGCGACACGATCTGCTTCGCCTGCGCGTTCAGTTCAGGCGTGAAGTCGATGAGATCCTCCACCTTCACCGACTGGCGCGCGTAGGCCGGCGGCTTGGTCGGGAACGGCTGCGTCCGCGACGTCTTCTCGCCGGGGACGTCCGACTGCGGAACCGGCTTCTCTTCGATCGGCCACACCGGCTGTCCGGTGATGCGGTCGAACACGTACAGGAACGCTTCCTTGCTCGGGAGCGCGACGGCCTTGATCGCTTTGCCGTTCACGTTGATGTCGAGCAGGATCGGCGCCGACGACAGGTCGTAGTCCCAGATCGGGTGATGGACGATCTGATAGAACCACTTCCGCTGGCCGGTCTTCAGATCGACGCACACCAGGCTCTCGCCGTAGAGATCGTTGCCGGGACGATGTCCGCCGTAGAAATCCGACGTCGGCGATTCGACGGGCAGATAGACCAGACCCGCATCTTCGTCGACCGTGATCTGCGTCCACACGCCGGTGTTGCCGTTGGTCGCCCACGATTCGTTTTCCCACGTGTCGTTGCCGAATTCACCGGGACGCGGAATCGTATGGAATGTCCAGAGGAGCTTTCCGGTCTTCACGTCGAACGCACGCACGAGGCCCTTCGTGTTGTTGTGCGTCTTGACGGTCATGCCTTCCTTGAACGACGAACCGACGATGACGACGTCCTTGACGACGGTCGGCGTCGAATGGAGGCCGATCTCGCCCGTTTCCAGATCGATCTGCTGACCCTTGCCGAAGACCGCGCCCTTCTTCAGATCGACGACGCCGCCTTCACCGAAGGACTGGATCATCGAGCCGTTCTTCGCGTTCAGCGCAATGAGACGATAGCCGGTGGTCACGTAGAGGACGCGCTCGTCGTTCTTGCCGTCGGTCCAGTACGCGACGCCGCGGCCCGAGAGCTGGCGCGGCGCGATTGCGGCGCGCTGTCCTTCGCGGTAGCTGTGCGACCAGATCAGCTCGCCGGTCTTGCCGTCGAGCGCGATGACCGAACGCCGCGTGCCGGCGGTCGTGTAGAGCACGCCGTGGATGGCGAGCGGCGTGCCTTCGAGCTTGAATTCAGGGCGTGTCCCGAGATTGTCGGTCTTGAACCGCCACGCCACTTCGAGCTTGTTGAAGTTCGACGCGTTGATCTGGTCGAGCGGCGAATACTTCGTGCCGTGGACGTCCGCCGTGTAGGCCACCCAGTCGCCGTTTTTGGTACTGGGCGCCCCGGCCGCCTGCCCGTGCGTGTGGACCGTCATGTAGGCGGCTCCCACGGCAAGTGCGGCCACGAGCGGCGCGGCTCGTCTGACAATCTGCGACATATATGCTCCTGATAAACGAAGCGCCGGACCACGATGTGTAGCCCGGCGCAACCATCCTTCGAAACTCCGAAGTTCGAGCGGAGAACTTCTGTGTCTAAGCGGCCGCCGACGTGCTCTTCTTGCCGAGGACGTCGCCGAACACGAGCACGGCCTTCTGCATCTCTTCCATCGTGCCAAGCGAGATGCGCGCCATCGTCTTTTCGAACGGCGGGAAGTCGCGCGCGACCATGACGTTCTTGGCGCGGCACGCATCGCGGAATTCCTTGGCCGGTGTACCGATGTTGACGAACATGAAGTTGGCCTGCGAATCGGTCGGCTTCATGCCGCGGTCGGCGAACCACTTCGTCGTGAAGTCGCGAACGGCCTTGTTGCGGGCACGCTCGTTCTTCGTGAACCCGCCGTCGGCGTCCTGGGCGAGGGTCGCCGTCGCGGCGGCCATCCCGAAGACGTTCAACGAGCCGGTGCCGGACGACGAGGTCCACTCGCGCATCTTCTTGATCGTGTCGGGATGCGCGATGGCGTAGCCCTGACGGAGGCCCGCCATGCCGTACGCCTTCGAGAAGGTGCGCGCCACGATGACGCGCGGATTCTGGACGGCGATGGCTGCGTGCGTGTCGTGGTCGGCGTCCGTCACGTAGTCGAAGTACGCCTCGTCGATGAGGATGGTCGTCTCAGGCGACGCGGCGTTCAGCTTGGCCACGAAATCGCGCGTGGCTTTCGCACCGACATACGTCGAGGTCGGGTTGTTCGGGTTGCAGTAGAACACGAGGCCCGCGCCCTTCGCGGCCGCGAGCATCGGGTCGAGATCGATCTTGAAGTCGGCATTGAGCTTGACGCCCTTCACCGGGTTGCCAAGCAGCTCGGCGTAGCCGGCGCATTCCTCGTAGGTCGGAATCGTGCCGACGAGCGCCTTGGTCTTCGACGTGAAGACCTGCGTGGCCGCGCGGAGAATTTCCGTCGATCCTTCGCTCAGGAGGACGTTCTCGCGCTTGACGCCCTGCTTCGCGAACTTCGCGGCGACGGCTTCCTGCAGCTCGCCGGCCTGGTTCGAGTAGCGGCCAGGCTTGGCGCCGCCCTCGAGCATCGTGCGGAGGCTGTCCAGTACGACTTTGCCCGGACCAACCGGGTTCTCGTTGCTGGCGATGCAGATGACGCCGCGCTCGACCGCCTGGAGATCCGGTTCGATGGCCGACCACAGACTATTTTCACGGCCGCGGCCCCAGACGTTCGAGGTCAGGGCCGCGCCGGCGCCAATGCCGACGGTCTGAACAAATCTACGTCGTGAAAGCGACATGATTGGCTCCTCCTATCGTCCCGCCGCGGTCGACGTCGACCGGAGCACCTGCTTGAACACGTCCGTGGCCTTCTGCATCTCGTCCATCGTGCCGATCGAGATGCGCGCCCACTGCTTTTCGAGCGGCGGGAAGTCGCGGCCCACCATGATGCCGTGCTTCGCGCAGGCATCGCGGAACGCGCCGGCCGTCATCGTCCGGCCGATGTCGGTGAAGATGAAGTTCGTCTGCGAGTCGGCGGACTGGAAGCCGAGGTCGTTGAGCGCCTTCACGGTGAAGTCGCGGACCGCGGTGTTGCGCGCCACTTCGTCCTTGATGTGCTGCGGATCTTTGAGCGACGCAATCGCCGCCGCGACGCCGAACGTGTTCACGTTGTACGGCATCCGGTAGCGCGCCATCCGGCGAATCGTCTCCGCCGAACCGATCGCGTAGCCGATGCGGACGCCCGCCATGCCGTACGCCTTCGAGAACGTCTTCGCGACGAGAACGTTCGGCGTGGTGAGGGCGATCGGAATCGCGCTCTGGAACGACTTGTCGGTGACGTAGTCCGAGTACGCCTCGTCGAAGAGGATGGCCGTCGTCGGCGACGTCTTGCGGACTTCGGCGATGAAGTCGCTGACCTGCTGCCCGCTCGCGATCGTCGAGGTCGGGTTGTTCGGGTTGCAGATGTAGACGAGTCCCGCGCCCTTGACGAGCGGCAGCAGCGCGTTCAGGTCCGTCTTCAGCGTCTTGGGATCGACCGGCGCCGTCTTGATCGTCGCCTTGAGATTGTTCTGCGCGAAGCCCGCCGGGTCGCCGTAGGTCGGCGACGGGATGACCAGGTGCTTGGTCGGCGACAGGAACACGCGAGCGGCGTTCTTCAGGATTTCCTGCGAGCCGACACCGAGCGTCACGTTCTCGCGCTTCGCCGAATTCTGCTTCGCGAGCAGGATTTCGAGGTCGGCGTCGAGCGGGGTGCTGTTGAACGGATACCGGTTGGCTTCAGGGAACTTGCCGAGAATCGCATCGATCGCTGACTTGCCCGGTCCGAGCGGATTCTCGTTGCTGCTGATGCGGATAACATCGACCCCGGCTGGAGGGGTCGGGCGCTGACGGCCTTGCAAGGCCTCCGCCATGTACTCTTCGTGGCCTCGTGCGGCCATGAACTCGGCGGCCGAACGGTTTCGGCCTGCTCCCAGCCCCTGAAGGAAACCGCGGCGCGATACCGACATGGGGACTCCCTTCTTCAACGACAGCGACCTTTGGTGGAAGGCGTCGAATATTGTGGACGGACCAAATCTCGGCGATTCTACGCCCCCGATAAAGGGGGTGTCAACGAGCCTGTAGAACAGCAGAAGTTCAGCCGAAAGAATTACATACGGAGACATCTGCTGTGATATCCTCACGACGCCTTCCCGATCGACCGCTCGCCATCCCAGCCGGCGAGAAATCGTAAGCGTCAACTTTCGGAGCACGTCATCATGATTCGTTTGTCTGTTGCCTTGTACGCCTGGCTGGGCGCACTTCTCTTCGTGTTCGCCGGCACCCCTGCGTATGCGCAGTATCAGCCGCGCCCCACGGGCGAGACCGCGCTCGGCGAGGATTTCCATATCGAGGGCGGCCTCAATTTCTGGGGACCGACGTCGGACATGACCGTCGCAAGCTCGGGCAGCGGCGCGCTGGCCGGCATCCCGGGGACGAGCATCAACGCGAAGACCGACCTGGGCTTCGTCGACCAGCGGCTCACCGAGTTCAACGTCACGTTCCGTCCCGCGCCGGCGCACAAGATTCGCTTCCAGTACCTGCCGATCGACTTCGAGGCGAGCTCGACGCTGCGGCGGACGATAGACTTCAACGGGCAGCGCTACGACGTCGGCCTGCCGGTGAACTCTTCGCTGGAGTGGAAAACCTATCGGTTCGGATACGAGTGGGACTTCTTCCGAAGCAACAGCGGCTTCGCCGGTTTCATTGCGGAAGCCAAATTCACGGACGTGACCGTGGACCTGGCGAGCCCGGTCGTCAACGAATTCACGCACGCCAAGGCGCCGATTCCGGCGATCGGCGGAGTCGGCCGGTACTACTTCATCCCGATGGTGGCCATCACCGGCGAGTTGACGCTGTTCAAGCTGCCCACGGTGCTCAACAACTACTCAGGCCACTACACCGACCTGAACATCTACGGCACCGTGAACTTCGTGAAGAATTTCGGCGTGCAGGGCGGCTACCGATCGGTCGACGTCGGGTTTCTCGCCAAACAGGACACCGGGGCGTTCACGCTGAAGGGAATCTACTTCGGACTGATTGCCAGATACTGACAACGCTCAACTGTCAACGCTCAACTTTCAACGCTCAACTGTCAACGTTCAACTGTCAACGTTCAGGCACTGATGTTGAGCGTTGACAGTTGCGCGTTGAGCGTTGAGAGCCTCTTCTCCGCCTCCGCGAGCGTTTCGTCTTTCTTGCAGAAGCAGAAGCGCAGCTTCGTCTTGCCGGCGCCAGGCGTCTTGTAGAAGCTGCTGCCCGGCACGGCCGCGACGCCGACGTCCTTCACCAAAAACCGCGCGAACTCGACATCGTCCGCAAACCCGAACGCGCCGATGTCGGTCATGATGTAGTACGCGCCGTACGGCTTGTACACCGTGAAGCGATGGCGCCCGAGGATGTCGAGCAGCACGTCGCGGCGGCTTTGATAGTTGGCCGCGAGCTTCGTGTAGTAATCGTCGGCCAGACCGAGCGCGACGGCGCCGGCTTCCTGGAGCGGCGCGGCGGCACCCACCGTCAGAAAGTCGTGGACCTTGCGGATGGCGCCGGTCAACGACGGCGGCGAAATGGTCCAGCCGACGCGCCATCCGGTCACGCTGTAGGTCTTCGACAAGCCGTTGATCGTGATCGTGCGATCGGCCATCCCCTCGATGGTCGCAATCGGAATGTGCCGGTGGCCGTCGTAGATGATGTGCTCGTAAATCTCGTCGGAGATGGCGACCGCATCCCACTTGCGGCAGAGCGCGGCAATCGTCTCGAGCTCGTCGCGCGTGAAGACCTTGCCGGTGGGGTTGTTCGGCGTATTAATAATGATGGCCTTCGTCTTGTTGTTGAAGGCCGCGGCCAGCTCCTGCGGGTCGAACGACCAGTCGGGCTCGCGAAGGGTCACGTAGCGCGGCGTCGCGCCTGAGAGGATCGCATCGGGACCGTAGTTCTCGTAGAACGGTTCGAAGATGACGACCTCGTCGCCCGGATCGATGATCGCCATCATCGTGGACATCATCGCTTCGGTCGATCCGCAGCAGACGGTCACCTGCTCGTCGGGCACGATCGACAACCCGTAGCGGCGCGTGAACTCGCGCGCGACGGCTTCACGCAGCGGACGCGCGCCCCACGTGACCGCGTACTGGTTGACGTCGGCCTGAATCGCCGCGCACGCGGCATCCTTGATCGGCGCCGGCGCGGGAAAATCCGGAAATCCCTGCGAGAGATTCACGCCGCCGTACATGTGGTTCAGCCGGGTCATCTCGCGGATGACCGACTCCGTGAACTGCGTCGCCTTCTTCGAACCGGTCAGCTTGGACATGGCAATCAATGCACTCGATGTCTGCCTAGTCTACTCCTGACGCCTGGCGGCCTTCACCGCGACTCGGCGGCAGATTCGATCGGCAGCGTGACGACGATCGTCGTGCCCGCTCCGATCGCGCTTTCAGCGCGGATGTCGCCGCCGTGGGCGCGCACGAGGCTCTTCGCAATCGTCAGGCCCAGCCCGGATCCGCGCGAGTCGCCGCCCTTGTAGAAGCGATCGAAGACCCGCGGGAGATCGGCGGCAGGAATGCCCTTCCCCGCGTCGGCGACCTTGATCGTCAGCATCTGTTTGTCGACGCGCGCTTCGACGCGAACCGGCTTGCCAGAGCCGCCATGCCTTATCGCATTCGTCAGGAGGTTCACGAGCACCTGACGCATCCGCACGGGATCGAGGCTCACGACCGGCAGGTCCGCAGCGTCGACGTCGATCGTGACGTCGGCCTCGGCGTCTGCGCGCGCGGTCGTCACGGCATCGTGGATCAGCATCGTGACATCCGTCGGCTCGCGCTGAAGCGTCAGGACGCCGCTCTCGGCGTTGGCCAGCGTCCGCAGGTCGTCGATCAATCGTGCGAGGACACGCGTCTCGTCCAGAAGCGGCTGCAGCTCCGCGTTGTCGCGCGCATAGACGCCGTCGATGATCCCTTCGAGCCGTCCCTGGACGACGCTCAACGGCGTCCGCAGCTCGTGCGCGATCTCCGACATGAGATCGCGGCGTTGACGCTCCTGCTGCGCCAGCCGCTCGGCCATGTCGTTGAACGCGGTGCTCACGACGCGCACGCTCGGCGGCCCGTGCTGCGAGACGCGCGTCGTGAAATCGCCGTCCGCGATGCGATGCGCGGCGCCGACCAGCTCGCTCACGGGCGATCCGACGCGCCGCAGAATCACCACGAACGCGACCATCGTCGCCAGAAGCGCGAACACGACGAACGCCGACCCGTCGCCGGACATCCACTCGCCTCGCACATGTCGAGCGACGCGCGAGACGACGGTCACCGCGCCGATCGATGCGAAGATCCAGACGGCGCTCAGGATCAACGCGAGTCGGCCGACGAATCGCGCGCGGCGGCGGCGCCAGCGGTGCCGCGCATCGCGCGGCGGCCACGCCTCGCCTTCCGGCCACCACGGCGGCGCGTGACGCGGCGGCCGGTACCACGTCATTCGTCGGCCGCCTTGTAGCCGACGCCGTAGACCGTCAGCACGTAGCGAGGATTCCGTGGATCGGGCTCGATTTTCCGGCGGATGTTCTTGATGTGGGCGTCGATGGCGCGATCGAAGGCCTCCGCCTCGTCGCCGCGAATCGCGTCGAGGAGCTGCGCGCGCGTGAACAGGCGTCCTGGTTGTGCGGCCAGCGTCGCCAGCAGCTGAAACTCGGTCGCCGTCAGCGTCACGCGTTCGCGCCCGCGCTCGACGATCAGCCGCTCCCGATCGAGCGACAGATCGCCGAGCCTGAGACCGTCGTGCGGCGCCGCCGACCGCCGCAGCACCGCGCGCACTCGCGCGACGAGCTCACGCGGGCTGAACGGCTTGACGATGTAGTCGTCGGCGCCGGCGTCGAGGCCGAGGAGACGATCGGATTCCTCGGCCCGCGCCGTCAGCATCACGATCGGAACATCGGAGCTTCGCCGCAGCTCACGTGCGACGTGCATCCCGTCCATGTCCGGCAGCCGGAGATCGAGGACCACCAGCGACGGACGGCTGGCGCGCACGCGCTCGAGCGCCTCGCGCCCCGTCGCCGCCGTCACGACATCGAAGCCGGCGTGCCGAAGGTAGTCGCGTGCGATCGCGGCGATGCGCGGCTCGTCGTCGACGATGAGGACGGTGTGCATGCGGTTCGGGACCGCACCGCGATCGGTCAGCTCTTCGGCGCGTCAGCGCTCATTCGCTCGTGCGCGCGCCGATGCCAGTCGTCGAACGTCCGCGGCACGTCACCGTAGTAATACCACCGCCGGCGGTGCCAGGGGCCCCAGAACAAGCCGCGCAGCAGTACGAACCAGAAGAAGAGGATGAACAGCATCGGGAACCCGAATCCGAATCCCCACGGACGATGCCATCCCCAGGCGTACGCGTATGGCGGAAGCGTGCCGGCCGCCGCAGCCGCGCTGGCCGCTCCCTGCGCAAGGCCCGCCTGATACGCGAACACGCCGATCACAACGGTGGCCAGCACCACCGACACCGCAACGAACCATCTACGTGGACCCATCACTGCCTCCTTCCGAGCTGAGACCAGTGTGGGAGCCGATTGTGGAGGAAATATGAAGGCCGGAACGCTACGCTTTCGGCGTCTTTTTCTTCGTCGATTTCGACGAGCTCTTCTTCGACGACGAGCTCTTGGACTTCGAGGTGTCTTTCTGAGACGTCGCGGACGCTGGCGCGCCGCTCGCGACCGCCGGCTTCACGACGTCGAGGTCCGCGTCGGCGGGCGCTCCCGGGCCATACACGCGGCGGTAGTCTTCCGCCTGTCCGATGATCTTCTTGACGTAGTCCTGCGTCTCGGGGAACGGGATGTCGTCGATGAATTCGTCGCGCGCCACGCCGGGCCGCTCGGACATCCATCGCGTCACGCGATTCGGGCCGGCGTTGTACGTCGCGAGCGCGTAGTGCGCGCTGCCGAACTGCTTGACGAGGTCCGCGAAGTAGGCCGTGCCCATCCGCAGGTTCGTATCGGCGCTCGTGAGCAGGCTGAGGCTGAATCTCCTCGGCGGGCTCAGGGTCTTCGCGTATTGACGTCCGGTTGACGGCAAAAGCTGCATCAGGCCGTATGCATTCGCGCGCGACTTGATGTCGGCCGTGAAGTTCGATTCCTGCGAGATGAGGGCGGCCATCATGTACGGATCGAGGCCGTGCTCGGTCGAGTACTTCTGAATCTGCGGCCAGTAGTTGACCGGGAAGCGGACGCGCAGGAGCGGCGCCGGGATCTGCTCGCCGCCGGCCGCGAGATATTGTGGATACGCGCGCTTCATCGCGTTGATGCCGGCGCGCAGATCGCCGCGCTGGTTATAAATCCAGCCGAAGGTTGCCTGGATCGGTGACGAGTCGCCCCACGCTTTTTGCGCGAAGCGCAGCTCGTCGAGCGCCTGATCGTAGAGGCCGAGCGACAGCAGCGCGCGCACGATCGGCGAGTTCGGCGGCGGCGCGTACGGCAACAGCGTGCCTTCGTCCACCGTCGCCGGATCGACGATGAGCCGGCGCTGGGGAACGGCAAGGCCGCGCTCGCGCAGGCGCGCGGCGGCGAGGCGTCCGTAATAGCTGTTCAGATAGTCGGTGACGAGCAGCGTGAAGCGCGCGTCGGCGACGGGCTGTTCCTTGAGCGCCTCGTGCGCGCGCGCCGACCAGTACAACCACGACGGACGATAGTCCGAGCGCGGAAAATTCGTCGCCGCGGATTCGAACGCGCTGATCGTTCCGGCGTATCGATCGTTCTTGTACGCCCACCAGCCGATTTTCCACGCGGCGCGCTCGGCGTAGTGACCGGTCGGGTACTTCTCGTACATCTCGCGGAACGTCGCATCGGCCTGCTCGTCGTCGTTCTGGATGATGTAGTAGGTCGCGAGATTGTTGAGCGCTTCTTCCGACCAGGTCTGGTTCGGGAATTCATCGGCGACACGCCGGATGACGCGCAGGTATTCGCCGCTGTCACCGCTGTCGCGCGACGCGATGGCGTAGAAGTACAGCGCTTCTCCCTGTCGCGACGCCTTGTCGATGTACGGGCGGACGCCATCGCGCGCAGCGCGCGCGTGCTTCATGAAGTAGTCGCATTCGGCGAGCCGGAGATCGATGACTTCCCTGTCGTCGGGTGCGGCATCGCGTCGCAGCCGCTCGAAGATCGGACGCGCGGCCGTGTACCGCTTGGCACCGAACAGCCGCTCCGCACGACCGAGCTCCAGTTTGTACCGCGGGCTGCCGCCCGTCAGGGCCGGAACCGGCAGTCCGTCGAGCTCTGTCGCCGCGGCGAGCGACGCGTCGCTGAAGGGGAACTCGTAGATGACGCGGGAGTACGCTTCGACGGCCTTGTCCACGCGGCCGGCGGACCGGGCCGTGTGCGCGAGCCGCATCAGGATGTCGTCCGGCGCGGTCGTCTTCGTCTTCGAGAGTCGATCGTAAATGTCGATGGCGGTGTCGAGATTTCCCAGCGCTTCTTCCGCCTCCGCGTGCCGCAGCGTGAGACCTTCGACGAGGTAGCCGACGGGCTGCTTCGCCGTCAGCGCTTCGAATGTCTGATTCGCATCACCCGGGCGTCCGAGACGGAGCTCCGCGAGGCCCTGATAGTACTGCGCGTAATGACCGAGCGGTCCCTGCTGCATCGACGGCTGCGCGAGGATGGGCAACGCCTTCGCGAAGTTGCCGTCGACTTCGAGCTTCACCGCTTCCGCGAACTGCGGCATCGTCCCGCTCTTCGCCGCGCGCGCATCGTCAACCGTCGGAACGAGCCAGTACTCCGAGAGCTTGGCGGGAAGGACCGGATGATTCGTGGCCTGCAGGCCGCGGCCCGGTGCAGGGACGGAGCCGGCGGGCTCGCCCGTCGCCACACCGGCCGTCGCCGTCTGGTCGGGCGCGGCCGCTGGCGGATTCGTCGCCTGCTGCGCGGCGAGCATCGCCGGGAGCAGCGTTGTCGCGATCAGCGTGCGCACCAGCAGACGCGATGACGTCATGTCGTCGCGTGCCGCCGCGCAGACGAACCGGTGTCGCCGCTCCGGAGCGTCGCCGGCGGATTCGCGGGCTGATTGGTCAACGCGTGCGCCGCTTTCAGGACCGTGAGGCGCTCGAGACAGCGCGCCGCGTGGCTGACGAGCATTTCCACGATTTCGGTCGTGGCGTCGTCTGCGGTCGTATCGCCAGAATCCGTCGGCGCCGCGATCGAGAGAACGGCGACGACGTCGCCGAGCAGCGTGATGGGAAACGCGTCACCGACTGGCATCTTTGACTGCACGGCTTCGCGAATGACGGTAGCGTCCGCAGCGTTCACTGACGAGGGCAACGTGCGATGTTCGTCCGCAGTGGAACGCCAGCCCGTCAGCTGATCGCCGTGGACCATCAGAATCGAAGCATGGCCGGCTTCGCGGCCCGCACTGTCCAGCAGCGTGTCGAGCACCTGGTTCAGCGTGCCCGCCGCATCGAGCGCGCGCATGGCGAGCACGAGACGAGCGCGGCTCTCCGCGTGATCCGCGTACGCCTCGTCTTTCCCTTCCGACCGGCCTTGCTCGACACCCTCGACGCGTCCTCGCTCCAGTCCTTCGTTGTGACCCTGGGCGAAACCTTCCGAACGGCCCTGCACGATACCCTCGGCTCGGCCTTGCGCGACACCTTCGGCACGTCCCTGTTCGCGGCCGAGGCTGCGGCCCTCGTCGAGGGCCTGCAGCTTTCCTTTATCGAGTCCCTCTTGGTGGGCGTCTTTCTGGGCGGCGGCAGCTAGCGTGCGAAGCTCGTGAACAGCGGCGTCGACCACACGCCTGAGCTCGTCATCGAAGTTCATGAAGAGGTTTTCGGCATTATAGCCCGACAACTCCAATCGGGAGAGTCGTTTGACCTGCCGATTGGGCCAACCGTACAATAATAGGCGCAAGATCGCGGTCCAGCCGCCATCGAGCACTCGGTTCCACGCGTCATCGTGGGGGCGACACGGCTTCGACGGGGGGAAAGAATCGCGGGATGCATGCCGAGCGCCATCGCCTCGTAAATCCGGTGGAACACAACGTAACTGCGGACACGCAGCTCGCTCTCGCTGCTTAATTAAGTAGCGACGTCCACCTCAGCCCCGCCGGCGGGATGGGACTGGATGTCATAAAAGCCGGCTGGCTGGCGCGCGGGCCTCCGAAGCGCGCCGGCGAGACTTTTCGGGGCTAGCGTCCATCGGTTTCCGTCGCTCTTCGACGATGGGCGCGAATATTCAAGGGCGGCTACGCATGTAGATTTCTGCGACGGCGTACTCTCGGACGCGGGTTCGACTCCCGCCGCCTCCACCACTCTCTCACTGGCGCGCGTTCGCGGTGTCGACGCCGCGTCCAGGCTTCGACCGACGGCATCAGGGCCCTTCTCGTCCTCGAATCGCGGCGCGTCGGGACGCGCAATCGCCACGCAGATCGCCGGCGGACCCAGAGAGCATCTCGCGCTGCATCGTCGAACGCTTCCATCCGTCAACGTGGCCCTGCAAGCTCGTGCGCTGACTTCCGCGCAGTATGATCGCGTGTCTCCGTAGAAGGCCGGTGCCATGCCAGGAATGCACACGAAGGCGGCGGATCTCGACTATCTCGACGAGGCGCACGATTTCTCGCTGGTCCTGGGAGGACCGCTGTTCCAACTGTTTCGGAAGGCGCATCTCGCGGGAGACCACGTACAGCTGTTGACTCGCCGGATTCTCGCGCTCGTGCTCGTGGCATGGGTGCCGTTGCTGCTTCTGAGCCTCGGCTCGGGCAGCGGCGTCCGGCTCCTGTTCGTTCACGACGTCGAAGTGCACGTCCGATTCCTCGTCGCACTGCCCGTTCTCGTCGCCGCCGAACGCCTCGTCCATACGCGGATCAGAGCGATCGTCGCGCGATTCGTCGACTGGGGCATTGTCTTGCCGCAGAATCGGCAGCCATTTCAACGGGCGATGCAGTCGGCGATCAAGTGGCGGAACTCCGTCGTCCTGGAGCTCGGACTGTTGGTATGCATCTACACGGTCGGTCTCTGGCTGTGGCAGAACCGCGTGTCCCTCGACTCTGCGACCTGGTATGCGATGAGCGGCGGACGCCGGCAGCTGACGGCGGCCGGTTACTGGTACGTCTTCATCAGTATTCCGGTGCTGCAGTTCATCCTTCTGCGATGGTACGTCCGGCTCTTCATCTGGTTCCGTTTCCTGTGGCAGGTGTCGAAGATCGATCTGAACCTGGTGCCGACGCACCCCGACCGCGCCGCCGGACTTGCGTTCCTCGGGAAGAGCGCGTACGCGTTCAGCCCAATCCTCTTCGCGCAAGGCGCGATGCTCGCGGGCCTCGTGGCAAGTCGCGTGCTGAATCGGGGCGAGCACCTGCAGGACTTCAAGCTCCAGATCGGCGGGTTCGTCGCGTTCTTCGTCGTCGCGATTCTCGGACCACTCGTGATGTTCACGCCCCGATTGGCCGCTGTGAAACGAAAGGGCTTGGCCGACTACGGCAAACTCGCACAGCAATATGTCGGCAAGTTCGACCGCAAGTGGATCCACGGGGAAGCCGACGACTCGTCCGAGCCGCTCCTTGGCGCCGCCGACATTCAGTCGCTGGCGGATCTCGGCAACAGCTTTGCTCTCGTGCGGGACATGCGACCAATCCCGTTCGGCCTCGAGGATATTTCCCGTCTGGCCGCGGTCACGGCCGCCCCATTCCTGCCGTTGCTGTTGACGATCTGGTCGCCCGAAGAACTCATCATTCGAATTGTTCAAGTCGTGTTTTGACGTTTCGTGTCCCCCGGTCGCTTCGCGAAAGCCTCGCGGGACTGCAACTCGACTCCTAGAAGATGAATTTCGCCGCGAGCTGCATGTTGAACGGCTCGCCGGCACCGATCCCGGGCGCGTTCGTCGCGTTGCGCGTGTTGCTCAGCAGGCCGAAGCTCGTCGAACTGGACAGCGTCCCGCCCGGGTTCGCCCAGTTGATCCAGTTGAACACGTTGAACATCTCCGCTCGCAGCTGCACCGACGTGTGCGCCGTCAGCTTCGTCGTCTTGAAGACGGAGACGTCGACGGTCTTGAACCCGGGACCGTAGTACGCGTCGCGCGCCAGGTTGCCGAACGTGCCCGGCGCAGGCGCCGCGAACGCGGCGGGGTTGAAGTAGTACTGCAGCAGCGGATTCGACGGCGTCGGCAGATTCGCGAACGGATCGCCGACAACGTTCGGCCGGTCCTGGCGAACGCCGGTCCCGCTGGCGTCGGTGCCGGTCGTGATGTTGAACGGCACGCCGCTCTGGATCGTCGAGATGATGTTGAACTGCCAGCCGTCGCCCCACTGCGTGTCGCCCTTCGCGGGCAGGCTGTAGGTGAACCCGGCCGAGAGGATGTGACGGACGTCGAACGCTGCGTTGCCCCAGTCCTGATCGATGTTCGCCTGGTTCATCGGCAGCGTGTTCCGCGCCTCGGACGCGTTGTCCATGGCGTGCCCGAGCGTGTAGTTCAACCGGCCGGAGAGTCCGTGCCAGTTGTTCTGAATGAGGGAGAGCTGCATCGAGTTGTACGTCGAACGGCCGATAGACTCGAGCTCGTTGATCGCCTGCAGGTCCGGATACTGCGCGTAGAACGGCCGCCGCGTCTGCGCAACGGTGCCCGGCGCCGGCGTCGGCGCGTTGATGTCGCGCATGATCGCCAGCCGATGTCCACGCGTGCCGACGTAGCCGACCTGGACGATGGTGCTCGGGCCGACCTGACGCTCGACGTTGACGTTGAACGACTCGACGTACGGCAGCTTCAGGTCCTGGCTGACGGCGAACGCACCATACGGCGGCTGCGGCGTCGTGCCGAACACCGGCACGTCCGGCTGATAGGTAAATTTCCGCTGCGTGATCGAGTACACCGGCGACGTGCCGCCCGGGTTGTTGCCGACGCCGAGCGCGCCGCCGTTCGAGAACGACGTGTTGGCGGTGAAGAAGTTCACGGCGAGCATGTCGTAGAAGAGGCCGTACGCGGCGCGGAACACGGTCTTGCGACTGTCGTCGGGCGTGTAGGTGATGCCGACACGCGGTGAGAAGTCGGTCTTGTCCGCCGGATAGAGCGAATCGGTCGACACCATGCCCTGCGCCGGCAGAAACGTCGTGAGGTTGCCGTCGCTGGCGCCGAGGACGCCCGGGTACGTGTAGCGCAAGCCGTAATTCAGCGTGATCTTCGACGTGGCGGCCCACGCGTCCTGGATCCACGTGTCCCACGAGTTCTGCACGTAGTTGTGGTGCGTGTCGCCGTACACGATGCTGCCGGTCGCGACGTCGCCGGCCATGTAATCGGCCAGCGCCTTCAGCGCCGCGCTCGCCTGTGAGGTCGGCAGCGACGCCCACGGCCCGACCGTCCCGTCATACGTGAACGTGCCGCGCTTGTTGCTGTCGTAGAACACGAACAGGTGCGCGAACCGCGCTTCCCCGCCGATCTTGATCTGGTGCGACCCGGTCTGCCAGCTCAGGTTGTCGGTGAAATGCAGCGTCTTGTCGACGCGGCCGAGCGGCTGCGTGCCGCCGACCAGCGCGAAGCCGTTGATCGTCAGGTTCGGCGGGCCGGCCAGCGACGGATCGGTGACGCCGGTGTTCAACCCGAAGTCCGAGGGATTGGCCGATGTGTCGAACGAGTTGAACGTCTGCTTGAAGTAGTTGAACCCGACGACCATCTGGTTGACGACGTGCGGCGAGAACACGCCGGTCGAGACCACCGACACGTTGTGCATCAGGCTCGGCACGGCCTGGAAGTACGCGAGATACGGCGAGTTGATCTGGGCGACCTGGTCGCCGCCGCCGCCGAAGTAGCGTACCGAGATCGAGTGGACGTCGTTGAAGTTGTGGTCGACTTTTCCGATGCCGTTGTAGCTCGAATACGTGTTCGGATCGCTGCTGACGAAATTCTGCGCCGTCGCCGGGCCGGTGCGGCTGTTCGACGGCCACAGCGCCAGCATGCTCTGCGAAACGGGGTTCACCGGCACGTTGAACTGCCCCAGCAGCGCCGTCGCCTGCTGGACCCACGCGTCGGACGGCGCGGTATCGGTCAGCGAGTTCGCCGCCGTCAGCTTCTGCACTTCGAGCGTCGTGAAGAAGAACGTCTTGTTGTGGACGATCGGTCCGCCGAGCGAGAAGCCGTACTGGTTGTTGCGGATCTCGCGCTTGGGCGATCCCGGCGTCGCAACCGGCGAATTCGCCGACAGCGCTTCGTTCCGGTTGAAGTAGTACGTCGTCCCGTGGAAGTCGTTCGTGCCCGACTTGATCACGAGGTTCACCGTCGATCCGGCGTTGCGGCCGGTTTCGGCGGATCCGCCCGACTGCACCGAGAACTGATCGATCGCCTCGATCGGCAAGAGCGTGCCCGCGATGCCTGAGACGCCGCCCTGGTTGACCGCCGCGACGTTCTGGAACGCGTCGTTGTTGTCCGCGCCGTCGATCTGGTAGTTGTTGCCGCGCGTCCGCACGCCGTTCACCGACGTGCTCGTCGCGGAGACACCGGGCGAGAGTTGCAGCATCTTGGTGAAGTCGCGGCCGTTCAGCGGCAGGTCCTGCACCTGTTTCGGCTGAATCACGTTGCTCAGCGCGGTCGAGACCGTGTCGAGGGTAATTGCCGACGCCGTCACCTGCACGGTTTCGGCGACCTGCGACAGCCCCATCTTCACCTCGATGGCGGCGATGCGCGACACCGTCACTTCGACGCTCGTCTTCACCGTCTGGAAGCCCTGCAGCGTCGCTTCGACCGTGTACGTGCCGAGCGGAAGATCCGGGAACGAAAAGTCACCGGTCGCCGACGACGTCGTCGTGCGCGACGTGCCGGTTGCCGGATTCGTCGCGGTCAACGAAACGCCCGGCAACACTGCACCCGTGGAATCGACGACGCGGCCCGAGATGCCGCCGCGGAAGGTCTGCGCGCCGACGGTCGTTGAAAGAGAGAGGATGACTGCGAGCGACCACGAAAAGAGTCTCGACATGGCACCTCCAAACACGGGCGGTGGGTCTGCTTCTATTTGGCGCCTCTGGCCAGATGCTCGAAGACCCGACCGCCTTTCATCACGAACAGCGCGCGGCGCACCGCCGTGATGTCCTGCAGCGGGTTGCCGTCGACGGCGATGATGTCGGCCTGCATGCCGGGGGCGATCGAGCCGATCTGGTCTTTCATGTGCAGCGATTCGGCAGACAACGACGTCGCCGAGACGATCGCGGCCATCGGATCCTGGCCGCCGTCCCTGACGCGGACGATCATCTCCTCGTAATTACGCCCGTGCGCGCCGGCGACGGCGTCGGTGCCGTAGACGATCTTCAGCTTCTGGTGCGTCAACGCCTTCTTGAAGGTATCGAGCGTGATCTTGATCCCCTTCTCCATGAAGGCGAACCCTTCCTCGTTGTAGTTTCCGATGCCGAAGAACTTGTCCTTGTTCTGGATGTAGTTCTGCAGCACGAGCCCGATGTTCGGGTCGTAGTACGTCCCGCGCTCCTCCATCAGGTTGAACACGTCGTCGGTGACGTAGGCACCGTGCTCGACGGCAGTGCACCCGGCGAGCGTCGCCGCCTTCGCCGACGCAGCCGAGTGCGCGTGGACGATGGTCCGCAGCCCCTGCGCCTTCGCCTCGCCGCACGCGGCGTTCAGCTGCTCGTCGGTCATCGTCTGGTCGCCGCCCTCGCGGATGCTCTTCGAGGCGAACAGCTTGATGAGGTCGGCGCCCTGCTGCTTGCGCTCGCGCACGAGCTCGCGCAGCTTGTCGGGACCGCCGCTGTTCTCCATGAGCGGCTGCAATGAGGTCAGAATGCGCGGTCCGACGAGGATTCCGCGAGCGATCGCGTCGCGCAGGTTCTTGTCGGCCATCGCGCCCGGACTCTGGATCGTCGTGAAGCCGGCCTCCAGCGTCCGCACGGCGTTTTCCATGATGAATTGCGACGCGACATCCGGCGGCTCGCCGCGGCCGCCGCCGGCGTACCGGCCGTCCGGTCCGAAGTGATAGACGATGTGGCTGTGCGTGTCGATGAGGCCGGGCATCACGGTGAGCCCGGCCAGGTCGTACATGACTGCGTTCGACGGCGCCGCGCCGCCGACGCGCGTGATCTTTCCGCCTTCGACGACGATGACCGTGTCGTGCAGCGTCTTGCCGGTGCCGTCGATGACCGTCGCGGCCTTGATGACAATGGGTCTCGCGGTTTGCGGCTGCTGCGCGCGCGCGGCGACGAACATCGCCGCGCAGGCGGTGACCAGCAGGGCTCGAACGAACGAACGACGCATGACAGGACTCCGATTAGAAGGTGATGCGCCCCCCGAGACGCAGCAGCCGGCCCATGACGATCGCCGACGGACGGCCGAGCGACGGCCCGTACGTATTCGTCGCGGCGGTGATGGCGTTGTTGTTGAAGACGTTGAAGAGATCGGCGATCGGCTCGATTCGCGTGTTGCCGGCGCGGAAGCTCTTCGAGAACCGCAGGTCCACGATATTCACCCAGGGATACCGGGAGTCGCCGGCCGGCGCCAGCTTGACCGACTGCGTGACCTGCGTCAGGCCGGGCACGTCGGCCGTGGTCAGCGTGTAGGTGATCGTCCGCGGCAGGCCCTGCGATTCGCGGACCGAGCCCGAGAACTGAATCTCGTACGGGAACCGGTAGCTGAAGCCGCCGCGGATCTGGAAGCGGGAGTCGTAGCCGATCGCGCCGTTGTTGTTGATCACGACGTTGGGGTTGTTGAGGTCGCCGTTGTCCAGATCGCCGCGATCGTTGCCGATGGTGACGCCGCCGAACACGTTCAGGTTGGTGGTGCGCGTGTTCGCCTGGACCTCGACGCCGTCGTAGCGCTGGCTCAGGCTCGGAAGGGTCGTCACCGTGTTCTGCACCGAATTCTTCGTCGCCGCGCTCTGGTTGTAGACGGTGAGCGGCGCACCGGTGAGCGGGTTGGTGATCGTGACCGGCGTGTACGACGACGACGGGACGAGCGCGTTGACCGTTGAATACAGATCGCTGAACTGGCGGCCGTAGTAGCCGACGCTGACCGACGTCCTCGCGCCGAGTTGCCGCTGGACCATCGCGGTGTATTCCCACTGGTGCGGCCGCACCAGGTTCGGATCGACGAACCCGAGGGTCGGCGTGAACGCGCCGGTGCACCTGCCGAAATCGATCTCGCTGTTCTGCGCCACGAGGTCCCCGTTGTCGCTCCACGGGCAGGTTTCGAACGAGATGTTGCGCTGGTTGAGGGGCTGGATGATCGTGACGCCCTCGAGCCGGTCGTACCGGCTGACGCCGCCCTTCAGCGCCGTGCGGCCGTCGCCCTGCAGGTCCCACGAGAAGCCGAGGCGCGGCGAGAACGTATTCCAGTTGACGATCCCGTCCTGCGCGGGGAACTCGCGCGCAGGCACCCACGTGCCCGCCGGCGAGCCCTGCGCCGGAATCGACATCAGGAAGTGTTCGTAGCGGAGGCCGTAGTTGATTGTCACGCGGTTGAAGCGCCACGAGTCCTGCGCGTACAGCGCCGCATTCACGCCGCGCTCGAGATGGCCGCTCGGTGTATTCATCAGGCGCACCGAGTTCGCCTTGCCGCCGACGATCACCTGAACGATGTCGCCGGGCGTCGTGAACTGCTCCTGCGACCATCCCGTGCGGACCTGCGTGCCGACCTTGATCTCGTGCGCGCCGCTCACGTACGCGACGTTGCCGGCGTAGGTGTACATCCGCGCCGAATCGACGTCTTCGCGCGGCGTGATGTTGTAGATCGCCGAGTTGGTCTGGTCGAGCGTCGAGATCGCATTGGGGGCAGTCCCCGGCTCGCGCAGCAGACGGTAGTACACCGGCAGCGTGAACACCGCCGCCTCCGCGAGCAGGTGGTTCGTCAGCGGCGACGTCCACTTCACCTCGCCGATATAGATGTTGTCCGTCGTCTGCACGACATCCGACAGCGGATCGTTGGTCGTGACGGTGATGAAGTTGTTCGGCCGGTGTCCGCGCCACTTGATGCCCTTGTCGTAGTGCACGGTCACCTTGTTGTTGTGGTTGATCTGGAGCGTCGCGCGGCCGGTGAAGTCGGTCAGATGCTGATCGTCAATCGCCTGCGCGCCGGTCGACGTGAACGTGTTCCCCAGGTAGTTGTTCGAGCTCCAGCGGCGGAACGTGCCGAAGAACCACGCCCGATCCTTGACGATAGGGCCGCCGAGATTGGCGTTGAAGTCGTAGACGCTCTGGACCTTGTTCTGCGCCTTGAACCCCAGGTTGATGTAGTCCTGCGACTGGTTGTCGCTCTGCATCGACGTGTTGGCGCCGGTTGCGAAGAACATGCCGCGGAAGCTGTTGCCGCCTTCCTTCGGGATCATGTTGATCTGAACGCCGCCCACCGGTGCTTCCGCCGGCAGCGAACTCGTCGTGTAGCTGATCTCTTCCATCATCCCGTCGTTGTAGTAGAAGCCGGTCTGGTTCCCGCCGAAGCCGATGTGCTGAATCTGGACGCCGTCGACCATGAACACGTTGTCGTTGTTCGACGAGCCGTGCACCTGGAGCGTCGGCTGCTGCATCACCTGCGTGCCGCCAACGTCCGGCGTCGCCGTCGTGATGCCCGGGATGAGCTGACCGACGGCGAAGGGATCCTTGCCGGTCGGAATCGTGTCGAGCTTCTCGCGGTTCATCACCGCGCCGGTCGCCGTGCTGCGGACGTCGACGAGCGGCGAATCGCCGGTGACGGTAATCGATTCCTGGAGCGCGCCGACCGACATCTCGGCGTTCACCGTCGCGACGAACGCGGCCGGCAACGTGATGCCCTCGCGCCTCACCGTGCGGAACCCGGCGAGCGTGAAGGTCACGACGTATTCGCCCGGCCTGAGGTCCGTGATCTTGAACTGGCCGGCATTGTCGGTGACGGTCGTGCGCGTACCTTCGATCAGCGCAGGGCTCGCCGCCTCGACCGTCACGCCGGGAAGCAACGCGTCCGAGCTGTCTTTCACGGTGCCGGAAATCCCGCTGCTGCCGATCTGCGCGCTCGCGGGCATCGCGAGAGCTGTCGCTGCGACGACCATCAGAAATCGGAAAAGACGTTGAAAGGACATCGCGCCCTCCACGTAAGGGACAGATGGGAGGAAAACTTGGTGGCCGCGATTGTCATGGCCGCGCGCGCGGCTGTCAACATCGGAAGCGGCGCGACTTCACGAAAGATCGCTCTCTTCAGATCGTTGGAATCGCACGCATCAGGTTGCGCCGAATGTCTCCAACTATCTCCGAAGCGTCATGGTGCGTAGATCAGCATGACGCCGTGCGTCTGCGCGATGTGTCGTGACCGAAGATTCGAAGGCGTTGGTTAATGATCAGCTGGGGCGCCGATTCTGGTCGCGAAGCCGGGCGGACAAGCCCGGCTTCGGCTGCGAAGGTAGAAAAGGGGTCGGCGGCTCTAGAAGGTCTTCAGGAACTCAATCAGCGCCCACTTGTCTTCGTCGGAGAGCTCCGATCCGAATGTGTGCCCGTGATCGGCGATGAAGTCGGGCGCGAGGTTGCGCTTGATCAGGCCGGCCAGAATCACATCGTCCGGAGTCAGCTTGAGGAGAAGATCCACTCCCGGAAATTGCGCCACCATCTGCGCAAGCTGCCTCGGATCCACGCGCGCGATGTAGTCCACCGGCGTCCCCATCGGCACATGGAGCACTTTGGTGGTGCCGCTCGCGGTCACCGTACTATCCGTTGTCGTCACCGCAATCGACTGCGGACCCAGCCTCAGCTCCGGCCAGAGGAGCTTCTCCATGCCATCCAGAAACGCCGTCAGTCGGCCTTGCACGGATGGATCTCTGTTGAAAATGCCGAGCGAGTTGTTGTGCAGGTAGGGTGCGGTCGCCCAGATGCTGGTCAACGACGCGGTTCGAAGGTATCCGCGTCCGCCATCCGGCAGCGTGAAGCTCAGAGGCTTGCGCGGGTTGAGCGGATTGTACAAACCGGTCAACGCGCCGGCCGACGGCAGCGACTTGTACGTCTCCGAGGAGAACTGATCCCAGATGTGACCGCGGGTCGCGTTGCTGCCAATCGAGCGGGCGACATTCGTCCCTATCAACGTGACCGGGTAGCGCTTGTCGTCGGACAGGAAATTGTTGGTCAGAAAATCGTCGGCCAGCACCGACGTGCGATACCACGCCTTGACATCGGCCGTCCCCTGCGGCGGCTGCTTACTCGAGTGGCACGACGCGCAGTTGTCCGCGAACGCGACCTTTCCACGGCGAAGGACGTCAGACGTCTTGGTGACATACGCGGAGCCGCCAGGCGCGTCGGCCAGATGCAGCGGCGTCAGCGTCTTGAGAAACGCCTCGGCGCCAGCCATGCGCGCTTCCGTGTTGCGGAAGTCCTCGCACGTCGCGCGCGCGTGGTCCATGTCGAACGGCTGCTGCGCCTTCTTCACGCCGATGACGGGGTCGTGCAGCGTGATCCAATAATCGCCGCACATGCCGATGTTGACGTAGACGCGAAGCGACGCGCCGGCCACTCCGATCGAATCCGCGCCATCCTTCAGGATGTGATTGACCTCCCGTATTGATCCGTCCCGCATTTTTTCAGGCGTCGTCGGCCGGTACGCGAGGTTGAAGATCGTGTTGATGGCGTTCGGATTGTTGATGTGATCGGTCGCGAAGCGCGAAGTGTCGGACGTTCCGGGCGGCTGGCGGTTGGCCACGTGCCACCGGAAGTCAGAGGGTTTCATGTTGATGCTGAACAGCTTGCCCTCTTCGAGGTACTGGTTGCCGATCGTCGGATGCAGGTTTGCCCACGTGGCGTGATTCGGGTCGGCCGGCGGGTTCAGCGGATTCAACCCGACATGACAGTAGCCGCAGGCCATTCCGATCAGATACGGCGGTTCGACGGCGCTGCGATCCTTCAGGTAGGCGTCCAGGCTCCACTTGGCAGGATCGAACGCCGGGTTGTCGAAGCGTCTGAGTCCCACGATGCCGACGGGCTTCCCCGGAATCTGCGGAATCTGTTCGGCCGCCGAGCAGTCGTCCATCCACAGGCCGTACTTGTCGGGCGCGGTCGCCGGTTCACATTTCGGATAGTTGATCGCACCGAGCGTTTCGAATCGGCGATCGTGTCGCCGTGAGTCCACGTACATCAGCAAGTCGACGTTGCCCTGCGTGATGGCCGCCATCTTCCGCCAGAATTTCTCGTCGCCGGCCGTCCAGAAATACCAGGTGTCGCGACCGAGCTTCTGCTCGTCCGTGTACCGTCCGTACCCTGACTCGTACGTGTCGCCTGGCGGATATGGCTGTTGCGGACTCGACTCCGCTGGTCCTCCCGCGCGAAGAGGCGTGACGTACCACAGGCCGCTGGCGAGGAACACGGTCGCGAGGAATACGGAAGCCGTTGCGTGCGGGGCGCGCAGCACTCGTAGCGAGAGAAACCACTTCATGTTTCATCTCCTCTGATCGAACGCGTACATCAAGACACGCGTCACCTGGCCGATTTATGGTTCCTGCACTCAACCGTTGGTGACGCAGCTGCCGTATTCGTTTCAGTCCGGCACCGCCATCTCAGCTGTGGCAGAGACTGAAACCGATGTGAGCGATGACGCCCTCGTCACGTAGGCCTGGCCTCGAACATGCGGCTCACGACCGCGAAGAAGAAGCCCGTGGACCAGCCGCACATCAAAATCCCCGTCAGCGCCTCGACACCCGCAACGATCTGCCACTGGGCAGGCAGCACGACATCGCCATACCCCGTCGTCGTGTAGGTCACTGCGCTGAAGTAGAAAGCGTTTTGCAGATTCGGCAGGGCGTCCCGCCACACGTACACGATGGCCCACGCCGCGATCTCGACCAGGTGGAGCGTGATCATCCAGCCCGCGAGGCGGACGAACAGCCATGTCCACGGCCAGAATCGCTCTTCTGCCGGCAGTCGACGATGGACGTGGCGCATCGCGGCTGCGACGCCGCCGGCGTGAATCAGGACGCAGCTAGTCAGCAGACAGCCTGCGATGACAACTCTGAAAATCACGTCGCATCATCGCGCATCATTCGTCAGAAGTCAGCCGGGATCGTCGTTCCACGTGTAGAATGACGCCGCCAGAAAGGCGGTTCCGTGCGCGCACTCACCATCGTCACGATCGCCGTCCTCGCTTTTGCTGCCGCCGGCGCGCAGGAACAGCCTCCGCAACCACCCGCGCGTCCGCTCCTTGCGCCTCCCATCAAGCCGCTGGCCGAAAGCTTCCTGCAATGGCCGCTGCCGGAATCGGCGCGCGAGTACGGTCGTATCGAGGGCACACATCTTCACGGCTACGTCGAGCAGCTGGCGGCGATTTCGCGGAAGAGCCGCGACGCCGGCAATCAGTGGTGGGGCCGCATCACCGGCACGCCCGCGCACGTCGAAACGCAGAACATGCTCGCGGCGAAATTCAAGGATCTTGGTTTGAGCGACGTGCGGCTCGAGGAGCATCCGCTGCTGCCGACGTGGTATCCGACGTCGTGGCAGGTTCGAGTATCGCAGGCAGGCCAGACCGTTTCGCTGAAAACGGCGCAACCGGTCCTGCGGTGTTCGGCGACTCCGGCCGGCGGCCTCGATCTCGATGCCGTCTACGTCGGTCTCGGCACACCGGCCGACTTCGCCGGCCGCGACGTCCGCGGCAAGGCGGTGTTCATCTACAGCGTGCCGACGCCGAGCGCGCTGAATCATTCGGCGCGCACCGATGGCGCGATGAAAATCGCGGAGGACAAAGGCGCCGCCGCGATCCTGATCGTGCTCGGCATCCCGGGCAACTTCGCAACGCAGTTATGGGGCAGCGGCGGCGAAGGACCGAACCAGACGAAGGTGCCGTGGTTTTCGCTCGGGCAGGACGACGGCCGCGTCGCGCGCGAGATGATCGAACGCGATGCGCCGGTGAAAGTGCACGTCGAGCTCTCCGTCGACATTCGACAGAACCTCAGGCCTGCGGCTGTGTGGGGTGTGCTGCCAGGAATGACGGACGAGAACATCCTCATCATCGCGCACTCCGACGGCTTCTGGGAAGCCGCGGTCGACAATGCGTCTGGTGTCGCGTCCATGCTGGGCTTGATCGAGTACTTCACCAAGGTACCGAAGGAGCGGCGGCGCCGCACGATCACGTTCATGGTGCCGATCGGTCATCACGTCACGCCGGACATCAGCCTCCAGAAGCTGCACGACACGGGGAGAAGCTTCTTCGAGAAGACCGCGCTCATCATCAACGCTGAACATGTGACGACGACGCAGACGTATCTCTTCGGCAGCGTGCTGCGGAAGTCGAACACGGTCACGGCGCATCGATTCTTCGTCGGCCGAAGCCATCGCCTCGCGGAGCTGCTGGTGGACGACTTCAGGCTGTTCGGCGTCGGCCTGTACGAGCTGCCGTCGACGCGGTTCGCCGTCGCCGGCGACCTGAGCAAGCTCGTCGAGGACGCGCCGGGCATCGAAGTCATCGAATCGAACGCCTTCTACCATTCCGATCACGACACGCCCGACATCATTCCGGCCGCCGGCCTTGAATCGATCACGCGCGCGTACGCGAAGTTGATCGACGACGTCAACAAGCTCGATCTGAAGGACATCGTGGATCCGGCGTCGCCGGGCACCGTTCAGCGGCCGTAACCGCAGAGTGCCGGCGTGACGCTGATCCGCTCCGCCCGAATCGAAGATCGCGACGCGGTGTGGGCGATCCTCGAGCCCGTCCTCCGCGCCGGCGAAACGTACACGCAGCCGCGCGACATCACACGAGACGCGGCACTCGCCTACTGGTTCCGCGACGATCACCAGGTGTTCGTCGCCGAGCGCGACAGCGAAGTCGTCGGGACGTACTTTTTATGCGCGAACCAGGGCGGCGGCGGCAGCCATGTCGCGAATTGCGGCTACATGACGTCGACGTCCGCGCAGGGCGGCGGCGTCGGTCGCGCGATGCTCGAGCACTCGCTCGACCGCGCGAACCAGCGGGGGTTCCGCGCGATGCAGTTCAACTTCGTCGTTAGCACCAACGAGCGCGCGGTCAGGACCTGGCAGGCATATGGCTTTGAAATCGTCGGCCGGCTGCCGCGCGCGTTTCGACATCCCGTCCACGGCTTCGTCGACGCCTTCGTGATGTACAGGCAACTCTAAAAGTGAGCCGGGCGCCGCACACGTCCCGATGGCCATCAGTCCTCTTGCGGCCGCGCGCACTCCGGTGTACAAGAGTGCGCACATCGGGCCTCGGCGGACGTTCAAGGAGTCGACCATGAACCGGACACCGCTTCTCGTTGGCGTCGTCGTCCTCATCGCCGCGGCGGCTACAAGCCCCGCGGACGCGCATCACTCCTTCGCGGCAGAATTCGACGCCAACAAACCGGTCACGCTCGCCGGCACGGTGACGAAGCTGGAATGGCTGAACCCGCACATCTGGCTCTACGTGGACGTGAAGGACGCGAAGGCGGCCGATCCGTCCGGCGTGCAGCACTGGCAGTGCGAAGGCGGCGCGCCCAACGCGCTCACGCGCAACGGCTGGAACCGCGAGTCGCTGAAATCGGGCGACCAGGTGTCCATCGAGGGCTATCTCGCCAAGGACGGATCGAAGACGTGCAACATGCGCGTCGTGAAGCTTCCCGACGGACGCAGCGTCTTTGCGGGTTCGTCGTCCGGCGACGCGCCGAAGCGGTAGGAGATCTGCCGTGAAGATCATCGAGGGCGTCACGAGAGCTCGGCTCGCGGCGATCGGCATCTTCGCCGTCGCCGTACTGCCGATGGTGGTGGCGGCGCAGCAGGAGTACAAGCCGCCGTCAGGTCCGACGCCGCGGACGGCCTCGGGCAAAGTCGATTTCAGCGGCGTCTGGGAAAAGCCGTACGTCCCGGACCTGACGAAGGACAGCAAGGACTTCAAGGGCGTCGCCGATCTCCCGTTCACGCCATGGGGAGAAGCGGACTGGAAGAAGTACGACGCGGCCGAGGGCGACTACACCGGCGCGTGCCTTCCGTTCGGCATGACGCGCTCCATCAACACGCCGGAGCCGATGCAGATCATGCAGAACGATACGTACCTGTCGTTCCTCTTCGAGCAGAATTCGTGGTTCACGGTCGCGCCGATCGACGGGCGTCCGCACCGCCGCGGCATCCCCACGTGGTTCGGCGATTCCGTCGGTCACTGGGAAGGCGACACGCTGGTGATCGACACCGTCAACTTCAACGGCAAGACACGGCTCGACACCGTCGGACACCCGCACAGCGACCAGCTTCATCTCGTGCAGCGCTTCACGCGGCCGGATCTCGGCCACATCACGCACGAGATGATCGTCGACGATCCCAAGACGTTCACGCGCCCGTGGAAGAGCACGCGGACGCTGACGCTGCGCACCGACTGGGAGATGATGGAATATTCCTGCGAGGAGAATAACAAGAGCCTCTGGGAAGGCCGGATCAAGGTCCCCAAGAAGTAGCGACGTCCGTTCGTCCGAACGCCTCACCGCGTACCGCACGATTCTTGCTTGACGTCATCGACGTCGGTCGTTCGTCAAACAAAGGGCGCGCGCATGTCCAAACGTTCGAAGGTGATCAGTATCCGTATCCTGGCCGTGATGATTGGGGTGATGGCGGTCGGCCTCGCTCCGGCATCCGCCGACCCTGTTTCGTTCAGCATGGTGCTGAGCGGAAACGGGCCGGGCGTCGGATCGCCAGATTTCCAATCGGTCTTTGTCAGCTCTTCTGGCTTCTCGGCCGGTTTTGATGGCCCCGGCGTGCTTGGAGGCGGGGGCTTCTGCGTCGACGACTGCGGAACCGGCACCAGCGTGCCGTTCTCGCAGACGTTTCAGTTTCAGGGAGTCGACCGAAGCACCTTTACCAGTGTCACCGGCAATCTCACCTTCACCGGCCCGACTGATACGCTGGTCATTAATTCTCCGTTCGGTACTGCCGGCTTCGGCGAGCTGGTGCAGTTCTTCGGAACGCTCGCAGTTGCGCAGCCCAACCAGGTATTTTTCGACCAGAGAGTAATCGGTTCTGGAATGGCGCACGTGTCTTACGAAACGGACAACGGCGTGACGCGACTTCAGCAATTCCAGTATCAGGTGACCGGCACAGCGGTCACCCCCGAGCCGGCGTCGCTGCTGCTGCTGGGCACCGGCCTCGTATGGTTGGCGGCGAAGCGGCGGAAACCCGAAGTACCCACAAAAGACAAAACGCTTCCGACAAACTGACATCCGGCGACGAGCCTGCCGGCGCAGCTACATCCGCGAAGCCGCCGACTTCAGCAGCGAGAGCAGCTGCCCTTTCATTTCGCGCGCGTCGTCCCCTTCGAGATTGAGTTGCAGGACGCGGCCTTTCAGGAGCGCGCTTGCGCTGACGTAGTACGGCGAGAACGCCTTGAAGACGGCGGCGTCGCCGACGTCGGGGACCGCCGAATCGTCTGTTTCGGGCACGACGCTGGACGCAAGGCGCTGCTTGATGGCATCGGGAGTCATTCCCACGTACACGCGCGAGGCGGGATTGATCGAAATCACCAGCGCGGATGCCTTGACGCCGTCACCCCACGTGTAACGGCACGTTGAAAGTTCCATCGCAGAATTCGCTGCCGCGACGCCGTCGTGGATCTCCATCTTGGGCGCGACCGCGTGGATTTCGTCGATCGTCAACAGAGCGCAAACGCCCTGCGATTGCGCGGCGATGGTGGCAGCGCCTTGTCCCGCCACGCACGCCGCGATGCCCAGTCCGACGATCGACGGAACGGATACCCGGCCAAACCAACGACGACGCGCGAGTGTGTGTTTCGTCATGCGGCATATTCTCGCCCAGTCCCTTCGTCGGATGCATGTGAAATGGACGTGATGGGCGACGATCCGCGCGCGGCCCGTTCACGGCTGAGGAGGAGCGGCCTGCCCGTGGAAGGCGCCGGCCGATGAGGCCGTGACCTCGGCGGCCGGTCTCGAGCGAGACCTCGATCTTTCGCAGTACGGATCATTGAACGAGGCCGGGATCAACGCGTTGCGCGTCTTTCCTGGTCGCGGCGTGATCACTTGGGGCGAGCGAACTGGCGCAATGGCGGCCAGCTCGGGACCACGCAGGACCAGGCCTTCTTCGCTATCCCTGATAGCCGTGAGCGCCGAGCTGGATTCTGCAATTGTCCGGCCCGTTGAAATACAGCTGATCGCCGCCGCTGGTGCGATTTGCCGGATTCCGATCGATCGTCGCGGTGACGCCCATCGCTGTGAGCCGCGCAGCGATTCGCTCGGGATCGAAGTCGTTCACGCCGATGCAAACGTGGTTGACGGTTCCAGGATTCGGCAGCTTGTACAAACCGAGGAATCCGTCTCCGAGCCCGAGATTGATGCCGCCGTTGCCGGGCCGGCTCACCACTCTCAGGCCGAGCAGCTTCTGATAGAAATCCGCTGCCGACGACACATCGCTGACTGCCAGCGATGCGTGGTTCAGCGAGCGTCCCTGTGCGACTTCGGCGATTGGCGCGCTTTGCGCGTCGGCGTTCGCGCCGATGGCGGGCGCGACCAGCGCCGCCACTGCCGCGATCAATTCGCGGCGCGAGAGGGTTCGTGCTTCGTAGGCATCGACCAGCGCTTCTATCTGCGTCATTGGATACTCTCGATCAATAGATGTGTACTCAGCGCAGCGCGGAGCGGCGCAGTTCCTTCCGCCACGGCAGCCGTGACGCCGCCACAAGGCGTCCGTCCGGCGACACGCTCGGATGCATCAGGTTCACCGCGTCGTGCGTCAGCTGACGGGCTGATCCGCCGGACCGCGAAATCGCGAAGATCTGCATCCGATCGTCAGCGAGCGCGCCGAACAGCAGCTCGTTTCCCTCAGGCGTCCACGACACGCCGCCAATCGTGAAGCTTTGAAACTCCGTCAGCTTCTGCGCCGCACGGCCGTCGGGATGCGACACCCAGAGCGCTCGTCGCACGTCGTCGATGCGCTCGACGAAGGCGATCAGGTCGCCGTTGGGTGACCACGACTCACCTGTGATTCCCGCGACGCCTGCGGGAAGCGGCATACGCGCTGCGCCCAGCGAGCCGCCCGTGGCCGGATCGATCGTGACGATCCACGGTTTGGCGAATCGCGGGACGCCATCTTTGTCCCACGAATCGAAGATGAGGTGACGGCCATCAGGCGACCAATCCGGCGGCCCGACCTCGAAACCAAAATCGGTGAGTCGAATCTCCGGACCGCCGCCCGCAAGCATCAGCCACTCGTCGTCGGTTCGCCCTGGCGATTCGTACAACGGCACCGCCGTCGCCGATCGATGTGAGTGATAGGCGACCCAGCGACCATCCGGCGACCACACGGGCCCCATGTCTTCTCCGAAACCGGTAATCCAGGGCCGCGGCCGCGACGTCACCGCGCCGGCCGCGTCGACGCCGACCACCCATCCATCCATGTCGAGGCCATAGTCCGCGAGGCGGTGATAGCCGCGGGTGAAGGCAATCTGACGTCCGTCGGGGCTCCAGCGCGGCAGAAATCCGTGATCGGCCACAGCGTGCGGCGCTCCGCCGTCGATCGGAAAGACCACGATTTCAGCGCCCGGATCGTTGTGCGTCCAGTAGAGATTTCCGGCTGCCACGTACGGACAGCAGTCGTCGCCGGGCGCGGCTGCAACGACGTGAACATGATTCGTCTGCAGGTCGAGCGCGTAGATGTCGAGGTCGCGGTGCGGCGCTTCGGGATCGTGCCGCCGCGCAACGTCCGGCGGCGTCTCACCCGCGAGCGCGAGATAGACCGTGCCGCCATCGGGCGAGAACGCGATGGAATTGAAGAACGGCGACGCGTCGAGATTTGACCGGACCACCGTGATTTTGTGATCGCGATCGATTTTTTCCAGCGCAGACAGGCCGGTGTCTTTCAGGACAATCGCGTACAGTGCGTCGCCTGCGGGCGTCCACGCTGCACCGTTGACCGCGCCGTCAATCTGAAACGTCGACGGCGAATCCGGCGTGCCCATCGCAATCGTCGATCCGCCGAGCGCGAAGAACGCGAGCCATGAGCGATCCTGAGTCCAGCGCGGAAGCGCGGTGGGGGGCAACTTGAGAGGCGTCAGCTCGCCATTCTGCTCGGCGTACCAACCGGTCTGGCCGGAAACGGTCCCGAGACGAACTACCGCTCCGTCGGGTTCGAACGCGCCGGCCCGGACCTGCTCCATGCCGCGGTGCCACCCTGCCGGATCGTCTCTTCCGGTCGCCAGATCGTAGAGACGCGAAGGCGGTCCGGTTCCGTAGATCGCTCGCAGACCGTCCGTGGATGGCTGGAAGTAGCTGCCCGTCTCCTCGTACCACATCGGGCTCGTATATGTGACCACCGTCGTCGGTGCGTGAGAGCCCCTGCCGGCACTGCACGCGCTCGCGACGGCCACGAGCGCCGCGGATATGCACCAGATGGAGCGTCGGGCAACGTTCATCGCGGACGATCGTCACCGGAGCCCGGCGTCGAGTCAAGGATGAGTGCGGTGCGCGCGAAAAAAGGCGTGGCGAACCAGAGTATCTGGTATCGTGAGGCCGCTTCGATCGTCTTCACCAACCGAGGAGGCAGTATGGCGCTGTCCCGTCGTTCGTTCTTCCGCTCCGCCGGCGCAGCCGGTGTCGGTTTGCTGTCCAGCGAGCTGCTCACCGCTCGCGGACGGGAGGCTTCGGCGTCGGTCGGCAATCTCGACTTCCTCGAAGCGTGGAGCGTCGGCGACATCAAGCGCGCCATTCACATCGATTCCAACGAAAACGCGTACGGACCTGGTCCTGCGGCTCTCGAGGCCGCGCGCGGCGTGCTCGGCCCCATCGCAGGACGCTACCCGACGAACGAGCACGACCTCCAGGTGGCGATCGCGAAGCAATTCGGAATCGACGCCAGGAACGTGCTCATCGGGACTGGCTCGACCGAGATCATCGAAGCCGCGGTCCTGGCGTTCACCTCGCCGAGCCGCCATCTGGTGGCGCCGTTGCCGACGTGGGAAAACCCCGCGAGAAAAGCGCGGGCGATGAAGGCAGGCGTGAAGGACATCGCGGTCGATGGCGATCTGAAACTGGACGTGCCGGCGATGACGGCGGCGGCGTCCGGCGCCGGCCTCGTCTTCTTCTGCAATCCGAATAATCCGACGGGCACCGTGCATTCGCGCGCGACCGTCACGAAGTTCGTCGAGGACGTGCTGGCCGCGTCGCCGCGCACGACGATTCTGCTCGACGAGGCCTACTACGACTTCGTCGTCGATCCGTCCTATGCCACTGGCGTCCCCCTCGCAATGAAATATCCGCGGGTGATCGTGACGCGGACGTTTTCGAAAGTACACGGCATGGCGGGCCTGCGTGTCGGGTACGCCGTGGGCCACCCCGACACGCTCAAATCGATCGCCGCGCGGAAGACCGGCGATCTGAACGTCCTCAGCGCGGCTGCCGCAGCAGCCTCAATGCAAGACACCGCACACGTCGCGAAGCAGCGGGATCAAATCCGCGCCTCCCTCGAAGCGACGATGAAGACGTTCATGGACGCGGGCTGCCGCGTGACCGATTCGCAAGCCAACTTCGTCCTCGCGGACGTCAAACGTCCGGCAAAGGAATTCCGTGAGGCGTGCGCGAAGATGGGCGTCCACGTTGGACGGGACTTCCCTCCGCTGACCAACTGGGTACGCGTGTCGATCGGCACGACCGACGAGATGCGTGCCGCCAACGACGTGTTCCGGAGCGTGCTGACGGCGACGTCGACGACGGCGCCCGGTGGAGTCCGTTAACTGACCGTCCGGACTTCTACGTGGGGATCTCGACGACCAGGTTGATGAGCTGTTCGCCTTCCCTCCAGAGGACACCGAGATCCTCCAGCGAGGCGAGCAGGTCCTCGTCGGCATCCGTCTCGGCGATGAGGCGTTCAACGCCGGTTATTTCGCGCGTGCGCGCGACCACCGCGTCGATCCGATCATCGCCCTCGATGACGGAGATGCGCCCATTCTCGACCGAAAGGAGTCCGTGAACAGGATCGCGGTACACGCCGTCGCCCGTCTGATGGCGTGTCTTCCATCGGTCGACCGCCGCGCGAAGCTGACAGTCGTAGACACCGACCGAAAACGGCGCGCCAACGCCCTCGAAATGGTACGCGACGTCGCCGAGCGCTTCGTCCGTCATGGCGCGGTGGAGGAGCCGATACTCTGACAGCGGCTCGATCCCGGTCCAGCCATACTCCGGATATGACGTGAAGTACGGCGAAAATCGATCGATTTGGATTCGGTGTGCGCCTTCCGGCGGTGGAAGATGCGGGATGCGATCGATCAACTCGACCTGGGCGAGATAGTCTTCGGGACGCTCGCCGGGAATCCCGTACAAAAGATTCCAGGTCGGCGCGATTCCCAGCTCACGACACCATTTCAGAAGCGCGACGTTCTGGATCGTCTTCACGCCTTTGTCCAGAAGCTTCAGCAGCCTGGAGCTCAGGCTCTCGATCCCCGGCTGAATCGACGTCACGTTCGCCGCGCGGAGCGTAGCCACCTCCGAGCGCGTCATGTTGGGTTTCACTTCGTAAAAGAGCTCCGGTTTTTCGGGGTATGCCGCCAGCTGCGGTAGCACATCCTTCAAGTGCGCCCTCGCGAGAATCGTATCCGTCGCAAAGAGGGCGTATCGGTGGCGGTCCCACAGCGCGCGAACCTCTTCGACGACGCGGGCGCTCGACTTCGCGTTGAACGCCATCTCGTGCTGGTTGAGGCCGCAGAACTTGCAGTGGTGTTTCTCGCCCCACCAGCAACCCCGCGAGCTCTCGAATGTGAGGCGCGGCTCGCCGTCCGACCGGTCGTCGAACGCGCGCCATTCGCTGACGAACGCGTCGTAATTGGGGACCGGGAGCGCATCCAGATTGACCGGCGCGTCGTTGTGAACGAAGCGTGTTTCTGGGGCGATGCGGCCGAAGGCGAGATCGACCAGGGGCCGCTCGCCGAAGCCGCTCACGACCAGGTCGACGTCGCCGTAGTACTCGGCAATCCGCTCCCCCATCGGCGATGAGCACGACGCGCCGCCAAGGACGATGCGCGTGTCCGGCCGGCGTGCCTTGATCAGCCGTGCGAGCCAGAGCGACGGGAGAAGCTGGTTGAACGAGGTCGAGAAGCCGACGATGTCGCATTGCGCGTGTTCGATGCGCTCGAGACAGCTCTCCGCGAAGCGGTTCATCAGGCTGTTTCGCGTACGGCGATCGCCGAACAGCGGCGTCAACGTACGATCCGTACCTTCATCGGATCGGTTGCCGTGCTGTTCGGCGAACAGCACTTCCCCGAGGATCGTGTTTTTTGTCCCGCTGTCGGAAATGATGGTGTAGGCGCGGCGGCCGATAATGCGAGCAAACTCGAAGTGCAGGTAGGCTTCCCAGCACTCGATCCCACGGCTCCTGAGAATCGTCGCCAGCAGGCTCACGCTCAGAGACGAGAGCTTCAGGTGCTGGAAGGGCATGCAGACGAGCAGGACGCGCGAGGCCGGTGCGCCCGCTTCAACAGGCGGCGGTCGATTCTCGTCGAAGATCGGGAGCCTCATCGGGTCGCGCCCGATTCAGGCGCATCGCATGTCGAAGCCGCCTCTGGCGGCCGCTTCTTCGATCAACCCGAATTGACGCGTTACCGGAGTGATGACACCGTCAGTCGTGACGAGGCCGACGGCATGGTCTCCTTTTCGCGCCCGCTCCATCAACCAGTCGGCGTTGCGTTGAATGGACAGCGTGTAGCCCTCCATCAGCGAGTCGCAGCTCGAGGTCAGGACCGAGCCGCCGTGCTCGAGCGCATGAAACTGACAGCCCCCGCCGCAGTGCGGCTGTGACGTGCAGCCGCCACAGCTCGAGATGTCCAGGGTTGTCCGCGCGCGCCACATGTTGAGACGCCGCTCGTAGATTTCCACGTCGGGGTCGAACCGGCCAACCGCGAGATCCGGCGTGCCGGCGGCCTCCCAGCAGGCGTAAATATCGCCGTGGACGTCGAACAGCCAGAAGTTGATCTGCGCTTCGCAGTTGAAAAAGCGATGCAGGCTGAACATCGCCGATTCCTTGAAGCCCTGGAAATACTTGATGCCGCCGAAGCCGGTCAGATCGAATACGCTCATGCGTTCGTCGCGATCCACGAGTTTCAGGAGCTCTTCGAGGAGCTCCGCCTCGGGGTTGAGATGCTTCGACGGATTGTGGTTCTTGACCGGCGCCGCGTGAAAGTCGAGCTTGCCGGTCTCGAGCCATCCGCGGTCGCGGGCCAGGTCGGCCAGCTCCGGCAATCGCGGCAGGTTCGTCATGTCGACGTTCACGCGGACCTTGATCGGGATTCCGTGCGCGAGCGCCGTGTCGACGCCCTCGACCATGGCGGTGAACGAGTCACCCTTAGGCAAGGGCCGCCGCTTACGGTGGATTTCGTGCGGACCGTCGATGGTCACCTGAATCTGACCGATCTTGCCGGCCAGATGCGGCGCAGCCTGGGCGAGACCGACACCGTTCGACATCGCCATGACGTTGAATCCCGCCTGCTTAGCGAGCTCGCAGATTTGAACGACGCGTTCGCGAAGCTCCGGAATGTCCTGCAGCGGCTCGCCGCCGAAGATGGCGAGCTCGACGGGTTGATGCGGCTGCGGCACGACCAGTTTTCCGATGGCATCGAAGGCACGATCGACCATGCGCTCCGTGATGATCGGCGAATCCATGTCGTACACCCGCTGCCAGCAATACGGGCATTTCAGATCGCAGTTGTAGGTGGGAATGATAGCCAGCGGCTGCCCCGCGATCTCACGGTGCAGCCGCAGCATCTCCTCGTAAACGAACCTGGCTTGTATCCGCTCTTCATCGAGCGAGTCGAACAAGTACCCGCGCGCGTCGAGATATTCCAGCACGTCGTCCGGCAGCTTGGCGCCTCGCTCGTACGACGCGGCCGTCCGTAGCTGGAGCAGCCGCGTGCCCGTCTGTTGAAGCGATTTCAAGCCGTCGACGATGGATTGATCGATGAGATCGATCGAGCCTGCGAACGTGTTGAACAGGGCGTAGAGGCCCTCAGCGTTCTGCGCAGGCAGAGGAACCACGACGTTGTAGGCGCTCTGGACGCGCACGACTGCCCTCCGATCTGTGCGGGCCAACGTGAGGCCACGTCAACCCACCCGCTGGCTGTGCGGGTTCGATCAGCGCCTCCCCGACCAGCACACTCGCTGGCCCGGTTAGCGCGCGAACGTGACTACTCGATCTTGATGCAGCAGTCGCAGACCTTGATGCTCAACCTCTCGGGACCGGCCTGCACCGATTTCAGGAAGGCGGACAGGCGCGCAGCGTCGGCACGAATCGACGAAATCTCCTTCTTGACCAGCGATTGAACTTTTCCAACCGGGACGGTACCACCAGCTTTTTTGGCCATGCACGTCTCCTCTCAGCAGCACAACTCTCTCTGATGATCGGCTGAAGCGCGTGGAGTTTACTCGCCAATCTTTCGCGAAACAAACTCAGCCGCGGTCCGTCGGGAAAGGAAATGTACCGGTTTCAGAAAAAACTTTCGACGGTCGGCGGCTGCGCGACCGACCTTGCTTGACACATTTCGAACGAACGCGGATCATCGCGGCCGCACGCGAGTTGTCGACGCCGCCAGGAGCTGCTACATGCCAACCGAACGATCAATCGGCGAATTGATGGACGCCGTCTTCATACCTCCGCGCGTCGGTCCGGAGTCGCTCGGCGATCGAAAGCAACTCTCGCAGATCCGCGACGTCATCAACCAACCGAATATCGTCGGCATCGGCGTCGCGTTCAAGGTCACCGAGAAAAAGACGCTGTCCGACGTTGCGCTGGCCTTTTACGTCGAGAAGAAACTTCCACTGTCGCAGCTTCGCGGCTCGCACGCCGTACCCGCAGTCGTGCAAAGCGCCGGAAAAGCCGTCGCCACGGATGTGGTGGCGATCGGCCGCCTCAAACCGGACGCAAACGTCAGGCACGCACCGATCGAGCCGGGCTACAGCGTAGGGCACTTCTCCGGGGACACGGGGACGCTCGGCGCCATCGTCACGGCCGGCCAGAAGTACTTCGTGCTGAGCAACAGTCACGTCCTCGCCAGGGCCGGTCTCGCGAAGAAGGGCGATTCGATTCTCTACCCCGGATACGACGACGGCGGGAAGGCAACGAAGGACACCATCGCGAAGCTGAGCAAGTTCATCAAGCTCAAGTCACGCGGTACCAACAGCGTGGACACGGCGATAGCTGAGATCGACGCCGATCAGGTTGCCCACATCATGGCGAAAATCACGGGCATCGGGCTGATCCGCGCGACCATCAAGGCCAAACCGGGCATGAAGGTCGAAAAAGTGGGCCGAACCAGCGGGAAGACGCAGGGCACGGTCATCAGCGCGAAATTTCGGCCATTGCGCCTCCCGTACGACGGCATCGGCAACGTGTCGTTCGGCGATCAGATCCTCGTCACGAGATTCACGAAACCCGGCGATTCTGGATCGCTGGTCGTCGATGCCAAGACCAAAAAGGCAGTGGGACTCCACTTCGCGAGCGCGAACGGCGGCAGCGTCTCAGCACCGATCGACCGCGTGCTCGAGGAAATGGGCGTGACGCTCGTCGCGCACGAACCCTGACGCGCGTGTGGTGTCATGGCTTCAGAGAAATACGCGCGGCTCGCAGCTCGCCGACTGGCACCGACCCTCAAGAAACACCGTGCGTTCGCCGTCGATGTGCGGAAGCTTCCTCGCTCCTCCGGACACGCGGTGTTCGCCTACTTCGAAAAGAAACCCGAACCGTCGCTTCCGTCATCGACCACGGTGACGATCGGACGAAAAAGCGTACGGGTCCCGGTTCGGGTCATCATCGCCGACGTGTTCAAACCGGACTGACGAGGCTCGTCATGAAAACAATCGCACGAACAGCCGTCGCTCCCGCTTCACCGCGGGGTGCGGCGGCGCACTTGAAAGTCGGTCCCGAGCGGCGGGATTTGTTCATCCTCGATGGCGTCGTCCCGTCCGTCGAGGTGGGCGGCCTGTACGAATTTTTTCGGAGCCTGCCGTACCACTTTCGCGACAGCGACCGGCTCGACACGAAGGACTACAAACATTTCGGGCACGTGTTCGAGGATGACGCGCTGATGGAGCATCCGGTCGTGGGATTCTTTGCAGCGGCGGCGATTGCGCATCTCCAATCGGTCGGCGCAAACGTGGGTCACGTCAAGCGCGCATACGTCAACCTGAATCTGTACGGCGACGTGCAATTCGCGCATGAGGACGGCGACGAGTGGACGGCTGTCGCGTTCGTCAACGAGCGATGGAGCGATGACTGGGGCGGCGAACTGCTCGTCTATGACGGCGCCGACAAACGACTCGCTTACGCCATCACTCCCGCCGCGGGTCGGATGGCCATCTTCGATGGGCTACTCACGCACCGGGGCGGCGTGCCGTCCAAGCTGACGGCAGAGCCGCGCATCACCCTCGCGATCAAGATGTCGCGATCTCGAGAGCGGCGGCCGCGCGGCGCCGTTCGTTGAGATTGAGACTCGAAGCCGCTGCGAGCTACTCGCAGCGGATCCGCACCTGCGCGTCGCCGTCGACGTCCACGGTCAGCTCGCCGATGTCCTTGATCATCGCTTCGAGATCGCTGTAGGTCACCTTCGACAGGTCCAGCTCGCTGCCGTTGGCGAGCTGCACCTTTTTCTTGGCCAGCATTCCGGGGAATAGGGAGCCGAGACGCAGGCCGCCGCGCACCACCGTCATCGGCACGCGGATGTTGACGTTCTCGGCCTTCCTGCCCTCGCGCGCCGGTTTGTTGACCAGGATGCGAAAGAACTGAGGGTCCGCCTTCTTCTCGTCCGCGTTCGTCACCTGCGCCGCAACGGCGTGAAGCAGCTGCTCCGCTTCCTGCACGCTGACCTTCCCCGCCGACAGCATCTCGAGCACTTTCCGCGTTTCTTCACTCATGACCTGCCTCATTTCTCCTTGAGCCGCTCGAGCGCCTGGGCGACCGTCAGCTCGCCGCGCGAGAGCCGATCGAGGACTTCGCTTCGCGACATCGGAGGCGCCGACTCCGAGCCCTGCTCGATTTCCACGAACGACAGCTGGCTGCCGATCCGATTCAGCCGGTTCTTGATCGTCGGGTAGCTGACGCCGAAGTACTGCTCCATCTGCTTGATCGATCCGTGGCATCGGACGAATGCGGCCACGAAAACCTGGTCATCTGCGGCCAGCTGCGCCAGCGGCGGGAGCGTGAACGGCCCCTCGATCGCGACGCCGGTGTCGACGAGCCGGACCCTCTCGATTTCGATGGGGGCCGGTCCGACGAGTTTGGTGAGCTCGCTCCAATCGCGTCCCATGTGAAATATGAATCGAGTATATACATGATATTTATTTATTCAAGTATAAACTTAAGTAAATTAATATCTACATCGTGACAGTTAAGGTTGTGTTGACGCGGCCCCGGGCCCGACTCCAGGTCATCTCGCACTAGCCGTCTCCTGGATCAGTCAGTGGCCTGGGCTCGTTCGTCAGATTTCGACCACCTCATCGGCTTCACAAGCCTGGATGCTTCCATCCTCGGCGGCGTCCCTGCTTTTTCGTTTCCGATCGTCGGCAGTGGGACGGCCACGATGACGCCAACCGGGTGGAGAGTGCCGCAATGCCGCGTTCTTTGCGAACAACGTCACCTGGACGTTTGGTTCCGGTCCGAGCCCGACACCTGAGTCGGCCAGCGTGCTGCTGGTGGGAATTGGTATCGACGCGATTCTCGTCAGACGAATGCTGCCCTCGCACGCGCGGCGTCAGCACACGGATGGAGTCAGCGCATCGGGCTTCGTGGGCAGGGTCGCGTTCATCGAGCCGTCATGTTCGAACGGATATGATTCGCCGCGAATCGGCGAATGCTTGCGACGCTTGTCGTGGCTCTCGTACTCGCGCAGGCCCCACCACGCGGCGTCGTTGTGGCGGGTGTCGTCCAGGATCAGACCGGAGCGGTCCTGCCGGGAGCGCACGTCGTAATTGCCGTCGGTGCATCGCTTGCACCGGCGCAGACGGCCACCACCGATCGAAGCGGCGGGTTCCGCATAGAGCGCGTTCCGCCAGGCGAGTACGACATCACGACGACGTTTCCGGGGTTCGCGCCGAAGACGACGCACCTTCGGGTCGGGACGCGGGCGCCTTCGCCGCTGACAATCGTCCTGACGATTGAAGGCCTTCAGCAGGAAGTGTCGGTCAGCGCGGGCGGGACGACGACCAGCACCGCGGCAGACGCGAATCTGAACGCGATCACGGTCGACGCCAATCAGCTCGACGACTTGCCGGTGCTCGATCAGGACGTCGTCACCGCGATGTCCCGGTTTCTGGACTCGAGCGCCATCGGCACGAACGGCGTGACGGTCATCGTCAACGGCATCGAGGTGAACACGCTCTCGCTGTCGGCATCGGCGATCCAGCAGATCAAGATCAACCAGGATCCGTACTCACCCGAATTCATGCGGCCCGGGCGCGGACGCATCGAGATCGTCACGAAGCCTGGCGGGCAGGAGTACACGGGGACGTTCAACGTCCGGTTCCGCGACTCGGCGCTCGCGGCGAGAAACGCGTTCGCGACGGTCAAGCCGCCCGAACAACGGCGGATCGTCGAAGGGACGCTCGGCGGCCCAATCGGCGACGGCCACAGCACGAACTTCCTGCTCTCCGGGTTCTACGACATGCAGGACAACCAGTCGATTGTGTACGCGCAGACACCGGACGGCGCCGTGCAGAACAACGTGCCGACGCCGTTCCGGAATCTGTTGATCGCCGGCTCGGTGACGCATCAGTTCGATCAGAACAATACCGGCTCGCTGCGGTTCTCGCATCTGTTCCAACGCAACACGAACCAGGGTGTCGGCGGCATCACGCTGCCCGTGTCAGGTTACAACCATACTGACCGCGAAGATGAGGCGACCTATACGCATCAGACGGTCATCACGCCGTCGCTCTTTCACGAGACACGGTTTCTGTTTGGCGTCGAGTACGAGCCACGCACGAGTCTCGTCCCCGCGCCGCGGATCGTCGTGCAGGACAGTTTCATCGGCGGCGGCGCGCAGAACGATTCGGTCCGGACCGAGCATCACTTCACGCTCGTCGATGCCCTGACGTGGTCGAAGGGAACTCAGACGCTGAAGTTCGGGATCAACATTCCCGACTGGAGCTGGCGCGGCTACAACGATCGAACGAACACCGGAGGCACGTTCTTCTTCTCGAGCCTCGCCACGTACTCACTCGGCCGGCCGTACTCATTCGTTCTGCAGAGTGGAGACGGCGACACGAACTTCCTGGAGAAGGTTCTCGGCGTGTTCGTGCGCGAGGAGTTGCGCGTCCGGCCGAACCTGACCCTCGACTTCGGCCTGCGCTACGACTGGCAGAATTATTTTCACGACGATGACAACTTCGCGCCGCGCGCGTCGTTCGCGTATTCGGCCGACGCACAGGGCAAGACGGTCATCCGCGGCGGCGCCGGCGTGTTCTACGACCGCACCGGACCGGGACCGATCCAGGACCTCCTGAAATACGACGGCTCGCACCTGATGAAGTACGTGATCACGGATCCTGGCTTTCCTAATCCGATCCCGCCGGGCGAGACGCTTGGCGCACAGCCGGCGAGCCTGGTGCGCCTCGCGCCGAACGTCACGATTCCGTATCTGCTCGACTACGGTGTCGGCGTCGAGCGACAGCTTCGGCCCAGAACGACGCTCGCGCTCAACGTGCACGGATCGCGCGGCTACGACCAGTTCCGCTCGCGCGACGTGAACGCGCCGCCGCCACCCGACTACCTGACGCGTCCGGATCCCGATTACAGCGTCATCCGCCAGATCGAATCCGCCGGGACCGTTCGTTCCATCAACTTCGAGACGACGCTCCGAGGACAGGCGACGAAGTACTTCAACGGCACGGCCCAATACAGCATCGGCCGCGCCCGGAACGACACGAGCGGCGTCAACTGGATGCCACCGAACATGTACGACCTGTCGCGCGAGTACGGACCGTCGGATTTCGATCGCACGCAGGTGCTCGAACTGTTCGGGACGTTCGCTGCAGGTCCATGGTCGAACTTCGGCATTTCATACGAGGCCTACAGCGGTCGACCGTATTCGCTCACGACCGGGCTCGACCTCTATAACACCGGCACCGCCAACGCGCGTCCGCCCGGCGTCGGCCGCAACACGCTGCGCGGACCCGGCTACGCCAGCCTCGATCTCCGATGGTTTCGCGAGTTCCCGTTCTCTCCGGTCGGCCAGCCGAAGGCGAAGCGCACGACCACCATCGGCATCGACGCGTTCAACCTCACGAATCGCGTGAACTTCAATACGCCGGTGGGCAACCTCAGCTCGCCGTTTTTCAATCAGTCGATCTCGGCGCAGCCTGCACGGCGGATTCAGTTTTCGCTGCGCGTTCGATTCTGACGCTGCCGATGCGTCGCGCGCACCGCGCGGCCGGACCGATCAGCTGTTCGGGATCGACCGTCCCGCCCATCGAGCGATGTACGCGTGCAGAAAGCGTCCGAAGTCGTCGGCTGCCGGCGACAGTTTTCTGCCGCGGCTGCGGATCTGATACAGATCGACGGGCACGGACGGATTGACCAGTCTGCTGGTGATCACACGCCGCCGGCGGCAGACCGGCAGAGTAAACGAGGGCACGATCCCGATGCCTTCGCCCGCTTCGGCCATCGCGATGACCGTTTCGAGCCGGTTGAGCACGACGGCGGCGCGGGGACTCGCGCCCGCGGCGGCAAGTTGCCGATCGATCAGCTGGCGTACGGGCGTTGGCGAGGACTGCAGCACGAGGCGTTCGCCTTTGAGCGCCGACCATGTCATTGCGCCCCTGGCTGCCGCGCCACTCTCGGCAGCCACAGCGATCAGCGAAAAGCGGAAGAACAGCGTCCGTTCGATGCCCGCGGTCCGCTTGAAGAAGCCGAGTCCGATGTCGAGCGTTCCCGCCTTGACCTTCTGCATCAGCGTGATCGGATCGGCGTCGTAGAGCGAGATGCGCACGTCCGGCCGCTGGTCGCGGAACTCCCTGATCGCGGGCGGCAACACGTTGGCCGACATCAACAACCCGGCACCGACCGACAGCCGATCGTCGGCCTCGCGCGCGGTCCGCTGAATCCGGGTCATCGCATCGTCAAGATCGTCGACCGAGCGGCGCGCCACCGCAACGAGCGCGCGTCCCTCGGCTGTCAGCGCCACATGCCTCGTGGTTCGCTCGAACACGCGAAATCCCAACTGCTGCTCCAGTTCGCGGATCGAAAGGCTCAGCGCCGACGGCGACATGAAGAGCGCTTCCGCCGCGCGGGTGAAGCTGTGATGATGGGCGACCAGCAGCATTGCCCGCAGCTGGCGAGAGCTGTAGTGAATCATGAGCTTTTCTCAGCAATTATTCAGTTCTTTGAGCTTCTCTACAAGTGTCCGTCCCGCTAGAGTTGGGCGCATGGCGAGTGACCGTGCGGTTGATGACGCAGCCAATGCAGCGACACGATTCGCCGCGCTCTCGGAGCTATTCGATTCCGCGACCCGGCGCTATCTCCTGGATCGCGGCCTTTCTGCGGGCTGGCGTTGCCTCGAAGTCGGCGTCGGAAGCGGTTCGATTGCGCGCTGGATGAGCGACCGCGTCGGTGCGGCGGGCCGCGTGCTCGCAACCGACATCGACGCGCGTTTTCTCGACGGCCTTGCGCGCGACAATCTCGAAACGCGCCGACACGACGTGGCGCGGGAGCCGCTGCCGGCGCGACGTTTCGATCTCGTCCACATCCGCATGGTGCTCATCCACCTCCGGGAGCGCGACGACGTGCTGCGACGGCTCGCAAACGCGGTGGCGCCCGGAGGGTGGCTGGTGTGTGAGGAATTCGACGCGTTGTCGATGCCGGCGGATCCGGATGGCAGTCCCGGCGAAATCACGCCGGAAACGCAGGCGGCGATGACACGGGTCGGCGCGGATCGCGGACTCGATCGTCGTTTCGGTCGACTGCTCTTCGGCCGACTGCGCGCGTTCGGCTTCGCCGACGTCGGTGCGGAGGGGCGGCTCTCGATGGCAACCGCGGGGTCGCCGATGGCGACGCTGCTCGAGGCCAGCTATCGCCTGCGCCGCGCTGAGATGATCGCGGGCGGCTACGTGACGCCGGAGACGTTCGACCGCGATCTGGCATTGCTGAATGACGACGCATTCATGATGCCGTCGCCGATCATGTGGACAGCATGGGGACGTCGTCCCTTGGAGTCAGAATGCGGCGTGTAATCGTGATCGTCCTGGCGTGTGCGGTGAGCGGCTGTCATGGCGCCGCACCACCCGCGCCCGAGGCGCACGTGCGGCTGGCCATCCATCGCGATCCGATCGCGTTCCTGCCCGTCCGCGCCGCGGCCGCACTCGGGTATTTTCGAGACGAGCATCTCGACGTCGACATCACGGCTCTCACGGCCGGCCCGAAGGCCGTCGAGGCGCTCGTCGGCGGCAGCGTCGACGTCGCCGCCGCATCGTTCTCAGATGCCGTGCTGCTCTCCGCACGCCGTTCCGGCATCGTCGCCTTTCTGCTGATGTCGACGCGGCCGCTCGCCGCGGTGGCGGTCGCGCCGGGCCTCGACGCGTCCATTCACGCGATCCGCGACCTCGAGGGCCGCACGATCGGCGTGTCAGCGCCAGGCTCCGCAAGCCATCAGATCCTGAACTTCCTGCTCGCGTCGAACGGACTCGCACCCGGCGACGTCAGCGTCGCGGCGGTCGGTATGTCGGCGACGTCGCTGGCAGCGCTCGAACATCGGAAAGTGGATGCGGCAGTGCTGCTCGCAAGCAGCATAGACGCGTACGAAGAGCGCCACGGCGCGCAGCTTTTCATCGCGGATACCCGCTCTGTTGAGGGGGCGCGGCAGGTGTTTGGCTCCGACACGTTGCCGTCGATGAGTTTCGTTGCCCACGCGGACTGGCTGCGCGCCAATGCGGAGACCGCGCGCCGGCTCGCACGCGCGCTTCACAAGGGCAATCGCTGGGTGCGCGAGCAATCGCCGGAACGCGTCCGTGATCTCATTCCGGCCGACGCCCACTTGTCGAGCGCGACGGTGGAAATACGGGCCATTCAGGAAATGCAGGACGTGTTGTCCGCCGACGGGCAGGTGCCGCCGGTTTCGTGGGGGCCGATCGTCGCATTCGTGGCCGCGTTCGATCCGACCTTTCGCGCCGCCGACGTCGACCTGAAAGCCACCTACACCGGCGAGTTCGCACCGTCGAAGTGACGCGCGCTCTCGAGAAAGCCACGCAGTTTATCGGGGTTGCGGACTACGTAGATCGCCCGGATTCGGCCGTCGACGATGTCGAACGAGTACGTGCCGGTGCCGGCGAGCGGATGGCGCAACAGTAAGCCGGCGGCGCCGTTGATTGTGACGAGTTGAAAGTCCGACTCCGACCAGTGCGCCTTGCCGGCATAGCCGAGCACGAACTTCGCGACGCGATCGGCGCCGAGCAGCGGGCGCGTCGCCGACGATGCCTTGCCTCCGCCGTCGGCCACGAGCGTCGCGTCGGCGTGCAGAACTCCCATCAGCTGCTCGACATCGCCGGTGACGCACGCGTGCCGGAAGCGGCGCACGATTTCTTCGGACTCACGCCGCGAGACGACGAATCGCGGACGTGAATCGCGCAATCGGCTCCGCGCGCGACTGAGGATCTGGCGCGTGTTCGCTTCGCTCTTGTCGACGCTCCTCGCAATTTCATCGAAATCGAGCTCGAACACCTCGCGCAGCAGGAACACCGCGCGCTCGGTCGGCGCGAGCTGCTCCAGCAGAACGAGAAAGGCCGTGGTCAGCGACGAGGCAAGCTCCGCAGACTCCTGGTTCGGCTCGGCCAGCGGTTCGGGCAGCCATGGGCCTGGATACTCCATTCTCGTCCGCTCGGCACTTCGCAGATGGTCGATGCACAGCCGCGTCACGATCGTGGTGAGATAGGCGCGCGCGGAGCGCACGTCGGCGTGCTCGTCCTGACGCGCTCGCAGCCACGCATCCTGGACGACGTCCTCAGCTTCGGTCGCACTGCCGAGCATCCTGTATGCGATCGAGAACAGGAGCGGTCGGTGCGCCTCGAACGTCGAGCCATCCCCATCACGCGCCGTCACGGATTCGTGTTGCGGTTCCATCTTCTTCTTATAGACGAATAACGGCGGCCGTTTGTGACACTGGGCCGCCCCATCCGTGGTGTCACAGAAGCGCGGTCGGTTCGTCTTAAGGAGTGGGAGGCAAATGGACATCATGAAAGCACGCATCGATCTCATGCACGTTGCACCCGGCATCATGCAGGCCATGCTCGGCCTTGAAAAGCAGGTTCATCGCGCCGGCCTCGACAGCCGGCTGCTCGACCTCGTCCGGATGCGCGCGTCGCAGATCAACGGATGCGCATACTGCCTGGACATGCACAGCAAAGATGCGCGAGCCGCGGGTGAAACCGAACAGCGGCTCTACGGTCTCAACGCGTGGCGCGAGACGCCGTACTATTCCGCACGCGAGCGCGCGGCTCTGGAATGGACCGAAGCGCTCACGGTCGTCTCGCAGGGTCACGCGTCGGACGATGTGTTCGGACGCGTGCGGGAGCAGTTCTCCGAAGACGAGCTGATGCACCTGACGTTGGCGATCGTCGCGATCAACGGCTGGAATCGCCTCAACATCGCCGCAGGCACGGTGCCGGGCGACTACGTGGCCGGCAGCGCCGGAAAACTGCACGCCGCCAGCTAATCACGGGTGAGTCGCGGCGGCGTCCGGATCGACCTTGCGCACGAGCCGCTGGAACCGAGGCTCGTGTCGCAGGACGTCGAAGTCGGGCTCCACCGTCGTGTTGACGAGCGCGGAGCAGCGACGCTCGGCGCACGCTTCCAGCAGCGCGAGCGCCTCTTCACGGTCGCCGCTCTGCGCGTAGCACCGCGCTGCGATGACCGGCGATCCGCTCTTCCGGTACGCGTCGCCGCACTCGCGCATCAGCGGCGCGAAGCCTTCGCGCTCGAACGTGCGCGCCACGACCTGGGCCCGCTCCGGCCCGTACACCTGTTGTCGCAGTGCCACGGCTTCCTTGAAGAGCCCCTGGTGGCGTAGTGAACCCTCGAGCCAGAACAGCGCGACGCCGAAGCGCGGATCCAGTTCGAGGGTGCGCCGCGCCTGCGCGATGGCTTCCTCGTACCGGCGCGCCCAGTAGAGCGCGCGCGCGAGATTCGTATTGACGATCAGCGACAACGGGTCGAGATCGCGCGCGCGTTCGTGTTCGGCGATCGCTTCGTCGTGGCGCCGCCGGAGCGAGAGATAACCGCCGTACCAGTTGCGTCCGAGCGCGTCGTTCGGGTTGAGCTCGAGGGCGCGCTGAAACTCTCGCTCGGCGCCCGACCAGTCCCAGTCGTACCAAGTGCGGGCGGTAGCGAGCGCATAGTGCGCGCTCGCGAGGCCCTCGTCGAGCTCGAGCGCCTTCGCCGCGGCGGCTTTTCCGCGCGTCAGCGCTTCGTCGGTGGGTATCGCATTGTAGGCGCCGGCCACGACATAGGTGTCGGCAACGCCTGCGTACGCGGACGCGAACGTGGGATCCCGCTCGATCGCGCGCGTAAACAGATCGATCGCGCGCTGCCATCCCTCGCTCGTGTATTCGTAGAACGCGTAGCGGCCCTTCAGATACAGACCGTACGCCTCCGGCTGCACGCTGCGCGGCCGGTCGAGCGGCCGCACCACGGCGTTGATGCGGCGCGCGATGTCGGTCGCGACGACGCGCTGCAGGTCGAGGACCTCGCTCAGGTCGCGTTCATAAGTCTCGGCCCACAGATGCATGTCGGTGGACACCTGGATCAGCTGCGCGGTAATCCGCACGCGGTCGCTCGCGCGCGTGACTGTCCCCTCGACGACCGCATCGACGTCCAGCTCGCGTCCGATGTCCTTAATCGTCCGCTTCGTTCCTTTGTAGCGGACGACCGATGTCCGGGACGTGACCCGGAGGCTGCCCATCTTGGCGAGATCCGTGATCAACGCATCGGTCATCCCGTCGGCGAAGTATTCCTGCTCGGGATCGCCCGACAGGTTCTCGAGCGGAATCACCGCGAGCGAGGCGATGTGCGGCGCCGCCGTGCCGCTGATCCAGCGGCGGGTCCCACGGACGCCGCCGGACACGACGAGAACGGCGGTCGCGGCCACGATTGCCGCCGCGACGAACCAGGGCCGGCGCTTCGATCGAACCGGCCACGCTGCGTCGATCACCCGTTCCGCATCGTCCGCGCCGGACGTCACCGACGCGATGAAGCGATAGCCCTTGCGCGGCAGCGTCTCGATGAACTGTGGATGGTCGGCGGAATCATGCAGCGCGTCGCGCAGATGGTTCATCGCCTTGTTCAGGCCGCGATCGAAATCGACGAAGGTGTCGGCGGGCCACAGCCGCCTCGTCAGTTCGTCACGCGTGACGAGCTCGCCCGGCCGCTCGAGGAGTGCGAGCAGCAGCTGCAGAGGTTGGTCGCGCAACGGCGTCTTCTGTCCGTTGTGGGTGAGCTCGCCGGTCCGGGCGTCGACCGCAAACGCTCCAAAGCGGTAGACACGTACGTTGTGCGGCACCGTTCCCATTCCTCGCCGGGGGAGGACCGAGTGTATCACCCGGCGGGAACGAACATTTCACCGCGAAGGAAGCTCCCGGGAATTGATCGCACGGTCACGCCGCGCCATATCTACCGCTTCCAACGAGAGCCGCTCAGGCGGCAGGAGCGAGACATGAAACCGAACTACAGACACTATCGGGCGCGGATGGCGACGGTGCTGACCCTGGTCGTCGTCGCGCTCGTTTCGACGACGGCACACGATCGACGCGGGAACGGCGACGAGGACCGCTCGCCGACGACGCTCTATGTCTGGGCAGGCGACCAGGCTCGCGTTGCGCCGGACTTCCTCGCCGTCGTCGACTTCGACGAGCGCTCCCCCACGTACGGAAAGGTCCTCAGCACCGTCCCGCTTCCCGGGGCCGGGAGCTCAGGGAACGAGCCGCACCATTGTCATCTCTCTGCGGACAAGAACACCCTGGCCTGCGGCGGACTGCTTGCGCTTCTTCGAGGACAGAACAGCATCTTCTTCTTCGATGTGTCCAGGGCGCGTCACCCGAAGTTCCTGTTTTCGACGAGCGGCACGCTCTCCAACATCACCGACGACTTCCTGCCGCTCAAGGACGGCGGCTTCCTCGTCACGCAGATGGGCGATCATGCCGGCGGCACGCCCGGCCGCGTCGCGGAGTTCGACGACCGGCTGCGGATGATCGGCGAATGGCCCGTCGACGCGCCGGCGCACGACTTCAATCCGCACGGCATCTCCGCGCGCCCCGAGCTCAACCTGATGGTGACGGCCGATTTCATGATGCCCGCGAGCTCGTTGAACGTGGTCCCCGGCGATCCGCTCCTGCGCGGCAGCATTCGCGTCTGGGACATGAAGCGCAGAACGATCGTCCGCACGATCGAAATCCCGGACGCGATCGGTACGATGGACGTGAAGCTGATCCCCAAGGATCCGCAGGGCCGCGCGTTCACGTCGGGCATGTTCGACGGCTTCGTGTACCTCGTTGACACGCGCCGCGGAACGGCGAAGGCGGTCTTCGACTGCGAGACCATCGTGCCCCACGTCGACGTGCCCGTGCGCGGCGGGATGACGCAGCTGATGGCGCTACCGCGATCCGGCGATCGACTGATCTTCGGACTGTTCCAGGCCGGTCAGGTCGGCATGCTCGACATCAGCGACCCCGAGCATCCGGTCCAGGCGGGCATAGTCAACCTCGGGAAAGACGCTGGGCCACACATGCTGGCGCTCACTGACGACGACAAGCGCCTCGTGGTGGGCGACTACTTCCTCAACGAGGACGACTTCGGGAAAATCCACTTCGAGGGCGACCATCACGTGCGCGTCATCAACCTGTCGCACCATCAGTTCGCACTCGATCGCCGGTTCGACATCGACTTCAACACGGCGTTCGAGACCGGACCCGCGCGCCCGCACGGTGTGGCAATGAAGTGACGCGCTTCACGATCAAATCCCAACGGTGCAGATGGAATAGAACCCGAAGATGGGCGACGCGGCCGGACGGCCGCGTCGATATTTCTGATAGAGCTCCGAGATCTTGAAGTTCTCGACGAGACTCAGGCCGTGTTCGCGCGCGAGCGACTTCACGTCGCGGATGCCCGAGATCCACGGCGCGCCCATGGCGGCGAAGCTCTCGACGAGCCGCGTCACGCCCGCGTCGCCGGTCGTCTTCGCCACAACCGCGTCCGACATGTAATCGAAGGAGAGCCGAAACCGCTTGACGTGCGTCTTCAGCGTGAACAGCGTCTGCCGGATGCTTTCGAGCGGCAGATACATCGTGTTCCCTTCCCAGATGAAGTACGTCGGCAGCTCCGGATCGAAGCCGTTCTGCATCAACAGACCGATGAGGCCGTCGGTCACGTAGTTTCCGGGGATGAACGTCACGTTGACCGCCATCTCCTGCGCTTCGTAGCGCGCCTGCTTCAACCGCAGCGTCGCCGGATCGTCGATTTCGAAGTACATCACGTCATCAACCGGCTTGCGGACGGCGCGCGTGTCGAGTCCGGCACCGAGGATCACGACCTGGCGGAACTGGCGCCCGAGCAGCGTGTCCAGCGTATCGTCGATGTATTTCGTGCGAATCTTGACGAGATCCCGGGCCGGAGGAAAGCTCGCTGCGACGCGGTCGGCCGCCTGACGGCTGGCGTCGCTGAGGAAGAGCTCGACGACGTGGTCCTTGTACAACGGCGTCGCCGCCTGATTCTCCTCCGCCCTGAACTCCGCCACGACGAACGCCGTTCCGCTGACTTTCTCGATCGCTGCCATCGCTTCCCTCCGCAGACAAGCGTAGGGCGCGACGCGATCCGAGTGGTGACGGCGCGGTGAGGATGCGGTGGAAGTTCGGTTATCTCCGGCTCATCGCTTCCCGGACGCGGACGAAGGTAGCCGCGGAAGTCACTCCCGTCGAAGAGCCTCCATCGGCTGAACGCTCGCGGCGCGCCTCGCCGGAATCCAGCTGGCACCTAGTGCAACCGCCATCAACAGACTGGCGGCGCCCCACAGCGTCGCTGGATCGGAAGGCGCGATGCCGAACAGCATCGACTTCACGAGGCGGGTCCCGAGCAGCGCCGCGATCATGCCGACCACGATCGCGATCACCGACAACGACGAAGCTTCTCGCAGGACCATGCCCAGGATTTGCTGCGGGAGCGCACCAAGCGCCATCCGGATACCGATTTCCCTCGTGCGCTGCGCCACCGAGTACGCCATCACGCCGTAGATACCAACGGATGCGAGCGCGAGCGCGAGAAACCCGAACCTCGAGGTCAGCGACACGAGCAGCCGCTCGTCGGCGAGATCCGCATCGATCTGGTCCTGCTGCGTCCGCACGTTCACCAACGGCAGCGCCGCATCGGCTGCCTGCACCGTCCGGCGAAGCGCGGGCACGATCGACTCCGGTTTCGTCTGCGTGCGAATGTGGTACGTCAGACGTCGAATCTGCGTCTGCTGCACGTACGGCACGAACAACTGCGGCTGGGGCGTGTCGTGCAGATCGCCGTACAGCGTGTCGCCGCACATTCCGACGATTTCGATCTGACCTGTCGTCAACACGTCACCATAGCCGGCGTACACGCCTACTGAGATTCGCTTCCCGATCGGATTCTGATTCGGGAATCGCACGGCGGCCAGCCGCTGATTGATGACGGCGACTTTCGGTGACGTCGGCGTATCGTCGACGCCAAATGCTCTTCCGGCCACGATCGGGATGCCGAGCGTCTCGAAGAAGTGAATGCCGACGGCGTTGTACGGCTCGGTCTGATTCGTCCCAGCGTCCACGACCTCGCCTTCCGCCAGCACCCTCGTTTCGAGGCGTTCACCGGACAGATACGGGACCTCCGCGCCAGTCGCCGCGGTGACGCCGGGAATCGCCGCGATCATCTGCTCCATCCGCTGATGAAATGCCACGTTTGCACCGGCGGGATAACGATTCTGCGGCAGGACGATTTGCGCGAGCAGCAGGTGGTCCGTCCGGAACCCCGGGGTGACGGCCGTGAGGCCGCTGAGCGACTGGACGAAAAGGCCGGCGCTGAAGATGAGCAGCGTGGCGAGCGCGATCTGAAATCCGACGATCGATTTTCCGATGGCGGCTCGGCCCCTGACGCCGTCGGCGATTGGTGCGCGCATCGCGACGAAGGCTGGAGCAAGGCCGAACAGAACGCCAGTCAACATCGTGATGAGCGCGGTGAAGGCAAAGACCTCCCAGTCGAAATGCGCCGTGAATCCCGCAACGGCGCCGCGGCCGACAAAGGCGAGAGCCAGTCCGGACGCACCGCCGATACCGGCGAGCAACAGGCTCTCGACGAGCATTTGGCGCAGGATGCGCGCACGACCGGCGCCAAGAGCCAGACGGACGCTGATCTCGCGCTGCCGCCGGGCACCGCGCGCGAGCATCAGCGTGGCGATGTTGGCGCACGCGAGCAGCAGGACGAGCGCGAGAAAGATCGTCAGCACCGCTATCGGGGTGGCGAACAGCTGCTGTTGCGTGAACAATCCACGGCTGCCATCTCGGATGGTCAGCCCGGTCAGCGCTTCGCCGGCGTGAAGGGGAATCAGTGCTCGCACGATGATGGAGTACTGCGTGTCGAGCGCCGCCTGCGCAGCGCGATCGCTGATGCCAGGTTTCGTCCGGCCGAGAACGGCGACAGACGGCGACGCCGGATCGGCAAGCCAGTTGCGACCGTTCGAGGCGGGCGTCACGAGCGTCGCCTTCGCCAGGGTCACGATGACGTCGGGCGCCTGCGAGGCCAGCGTGCTGGCGGCTCCGGTGAATCCCTTTGGATTTACGCCGACGATGGTGACCGGCACGTCGTTGAGCGTGATCGACCGCCCAAGAACCGATGTCGACCGGGCGAACTCGCGTTCCCAGAAACCGTCGCTGATCACAACGACCGCTTCGCTGCCTGCGGTATCGTCGGCAGGACGAATCGGGCGACCGAGTTGTGGCTGGACACCCAGAACGGAGTAGAAGTTTCCCGAGACTTCGTGCGCGAGGACACGCTCTGCGTTTTCGCCGACGGCCGCATTCGCCGCGGTCGCGTGAAACGCGAGCAGATCGCCGAGCACTTCATTCTGCGCACGAAGCTGCTCGTAGACGGGGTACGAGATGTTGGTATCGGTCGACGCGAGCAGGCGGAAGTTGGCGGCGTCGGGAATGTCGAGCCTGTCGTACAGCAGCGGTCTGGCGATGGAAAAGATCGTCGTGTTCGCCGCGATCGCCAGGGCGAGCGATGCCGTCGCTACGAACGTGAATCCAGGACTCTTTCGCAGCAGACGGGCCGCCAGCGCCACGTCGGATGGCAACGGCATCCGCCTAATCTACTCGAAGAGATGTGCGAGCGGCCTTCCGGAACTTGCACGCAGCGGCGGCCCGACGATCAAATGCTGATCGGTCGAGCCGCCGCGAGCTCAGTTGGTCTTCAGGCCGTCCGTCGCCGACGCCGCGACCGCGTTCGCGCAGCTTGCCGCGCGGCCGCACGCCTGACGCGCGGTCCCTTCGTGCGCACCGCCCGCCGCGCCGACGCACGCCGCGACGAAGCCGACCGTTTGCCCGCCGCCGATCGAGCCTGGCGAGCCAACGACTTCGTTGATGCGGCGCCGCGAGGTTCGCGCTTCAACGCGCGAAGGGTCGCGCGGGAACGCTTCGGGGAAACCGCGCCTTTGTGACGACGGCGGCCGGCCCGCGAGTCGTTAGCCGCGCTCTGCTTCGTCCGCGCGGTCGCGCTCGCAGGGGCGCGTCCCAGCTCGACGCCGGACCGCCGCGCCTTGGACAGACCGATCGCGATCGCCTGCTTCGTCGATCGCGCGCCGTGCTTCCCTTCGCGAATGTGATGCATTTCCTCGCGCACGAACTCACCAGCTTGCGTCGACGGCGACTTGCCCGCTCGCTTGTCGCTGCGGGCCCGTTCGATGGTGCGCTTCTCAGGCATATCCGACACTCCAGGGTAACGAAAGGAACACTATCGAATGCGATTGGGATCCCTGTTCCAGTCGTCGACCTGCTTCTGCGCTTCGTCACGGGCGATACCGTAGCGCTGCTGAATCTTGCCGACGAGCTGTTCGGTCTGTCCCTGAATCTGATCGATATCGTCGTTGGTGAGCTTTCCCCACTTTTCGCGGACGGTTCCCTTCAGCTGAGTCCACTGTCCTTTGAGCGTGTCTTCGTTCATCTCGACCTCCTGAGGTCAGAGGTGAAGCACTCGCTGTGCCACCGGCGCGCGCTAGAACTTGAATCGCGTGCCGATCCAGAAGGTCGCCGGTGCGCCCGGCGCGTAGAAGGTGGACTGACGAACGGGGAAGTCGCCGTCGATCGCGGGCAACGGACGCGCGATGAAATTCCCGGTGCTGGTGAACCCGGTTCCCTGCAGTTGCGCGCCCGTGTAGTACTGCGCGTCAAACAGGTTGTTGATCTGGGCGATGAGCTGCACCCACTTGTAGAGGTCGTAGCGCGCGCCGACGTTGACGATGCCGTAGGCAGGCGTGGTGCCTGGCCCGAGGTAGTACGTCCCGTCGGGCTCGTGGGCGTTGTTCTCGTTGCCGCGCGCGTACACGCCGGACGCCGCGATCAGGTTCACGTCGACCGCGAGCTTCGGCAAGACCTGCACGTCGGCAAATGCCTTGAACATGTGACGCGGGACCAGCGGAATGCGATCTCCGGGCTCGATGTCGAGGGTGCCCTCGAGTCCCTTGCCGCCGCTCAGTGCGGAATCGTTCGTGCTGTTGCCGGTGCCGTCGACGGTTTCCTCGCTCTGAAACGTGGCGTCGAGCCACGTGTATCCGACGCCGCCTCTGACCCGTCCTCTGTGCGCGTCGGCACCGAGCTCGATGCCCTGTCGGCGCGTCTTGCCGAAGTTCTTGAAGTAGCCGAACCCGGTCTGATTCGACGCGACGAACAGGATGTCGCGAAAATTGTCGGCGTGGAAGAAGCCCGCATTCCAGGCGAGGCCCCCGCGAGTGCCGCGCACACCCGCTTCGAACGTCCGCGTGACGACCTGATCCAGCGGCGGATCGCCCGCGAGCGCATTCGGCAGCTTGCACGGCTGGCTCGGATCCGCGCAGCCGAGTTCGATGGATGTTGGCGCACGGCTGCCCTCGCTGTAGCCGGCGTAAAGATTGAGGTCGCGCGTCGGACTGAACGTCACGCCCGCAGCGGGATTCAGCCTGCTGAACACATAGTCGCCGTCGAGCGAGCCCGGGCCGCCGCCGGGGTTCAGGCGATCGATATTCGTGATGCCGACCCGGTTGAATCGCGCGGAGAGCGTCACGTTCCAGGTTTCGTGAATCGCGAGGACATCGGACGCGAAGACGCTGCCGGTATCGACGTGCCCGTCGAGGTTGACGCGATTATCGTACGGCACGCCGTCCACGGTGCCGCCGGTCACGCCGTCAGCGAAGGCGTCCACGCCGGTGACACTGCGATCGGGATTGAGATAACCAAGCTGCGACGACTGATCGAATGACGAGCGTCCACCGTCGTAGCCGGCGCCGACCGTCAACGCGTTGCCAGCTCGCAGCCAGTCCCGCCACGTCGCCTGACCCGAAATGCCGAAGTTGTGCTGTGTCGTGGTGCTGCGGTTCAACAGGCCGTTGCACTTTTCTCCTGGTTCATCCTGCAGCAGCACGTTGGCAATGCACCGCCAGTACGGGAACGGCGTGTTGGAGGCATTCTCCCCGCTGGTCGGAAAGCCGGTGTAGCCGGCTGCCGCGAGCGCGCGCTGCTCGGCCGCATTCGGCTGGTACAGCGACTGATCGAGCGAGTCGTCGTTGATGTCGCCGTTCAACGTATCCGTGTGGATGTGCCGGTAGTACACGTTGCCGCTGATCCCGAAGGTCCTGCTCCACTCGTGATGCGTCATCAGGTTCAGGAACGTGGCGCGGTTGTCGGTCTGATCCGGCTTCGTGTAGACGCTGGCGTAGTCGTGCACCAGGAACTGCTGATCCTGAAGACCGTTGCCCGTCAGCGAATTGTCGGCGTATCCGACCGACAGCGAGGTGTCGCCGGCGGTCTGGTGCCATCCGAGCTTGCCGAACAACTGGCCCACATTCGACGGTGAGTCGTCGCGCCAGCCGTCCTCTGCGAACAGGTTGCCGGCGACGTACCAGTTGAGACCGTTGGCTCGACTTCCGCCGTGTTCGAATTCCGCCGAGCGCCTCGTATCGCTGCCGTAGATAGCGCGGACGGTCGTCCCCGGATTGCTTCGTCCATCTTTCGTCTGGACCGACAAGGCACCGCCCAACGTGTTCAACCCGAACAACGGGTTCGATCCCGGCATCAACGTCGTCGATCCGATCGCCATGCGTGGAATCAAATCCCAGCTGACGACGTCGCCGAACGGCTGGTTCATCCGCACACCGTCCATGTAGACAGAGAGGCCCTGCGGTGTGCCCAGGAGTGGCGACGCGGTGTAGCCGCGATAATTGAGGTCGGGCTGAAACGGGTTGTTCTGGGTTTCATTGACGAACACCCCGTTGAATCGCCGATTGAGAAAGTCCGAGAGATCGACCGCGCCGCTCAACTCGACGTCGGCGGCGGTTGCGGTTTGAACCGGCGCCGGGATCTGTTCGAGTTTCAAATCGAGACCTGGCAGTGGCGTCGCTTCGATGACTTCGACCTTGAATACGGGCGGCACGTCTGGACTCTGGCTCTGAGATGACGTCTGAGCGCCGGCCTGCGCCGCCTGACATGCGCATGTGAGCGCTGCGAATCCTGTCGCGCGCAGGAGGAACCCGATCGCCGCACCAGGTCCATGACCCGAAGATTGTGACAAGCACCGCTCCCCTTGGTGGCTGGCCGGCGCGAGCAACCAATCGAGGCGCACGCAGCCGATCTCTATGTACATTCCCGAACGTCTCACTTTGTTCACGGTTTTTTTCCGCCCCGAAGAACCGGGCACGCCGGTGCAATCTCCGCGAAGGCAAGTAGAATCCATCCAGGTCATTCGGTGAGCGAACGGACGGCGGAATCCCTTCTGAGCGCGGCGCTGCCGCATGCTGACGCTGTTTCACCACGTCGACGCGAAGCCGAGATGGTCGTCCTGGCCATCTTCGATCGGTCCGCCCCTCACCTTCTGCGCTATGTCACCTCGCTCGGCCTGAACGTCGAAGAGAGCGAGGACGTCGTTCAGGAAACGTTGCTGGCACTGTTCCGCCATGTGCAATTGGGCCGCGATCAAACGAACCTGTACGGCTGGGTGTTCCAGGTCGCACACAACCTCGCGTTGAAGCGACGCCAGCAGCAGCTGAAACGGCGGCCTGCGGCGTCGCCCGATCCGATCGGCGCTCGCGCCGACAACGCGCCGGATCCGGAAGAACGGTTGCTGGGCGACGAACGCAGCCGACGGTTGCGTTCGGTCTTCCGCGCCCTTCCCGACCGCGAACGCCAGTGCCTCGTATTGCGCGCCGATGGTCTGACGTACCGGGACATCGCGCGGTCGCTGGGCGTGTCGCTGGGAGCGGTCTCGAAGGCGGTCACACGAGCGGTCACTCGGCTGATGAACGCAGACGGAGGGTAGTGCGATGCGAACCGTGGCCGCACATCCAACCAGGCAGACCTTGCTCCTTGCGATCGATCGCGAACTGTCCGATCGGCGCCGGCGTGCCGTCGAACGGCACCTGCAATCGTGTGACGCGTGTCGAGCGCGCGCGGCAGCGCTGGCCAACGCCGCAGCGGACGCATCGCGAGTCTGCGTGCCGCAGGGTCCGGATGACGCGTCCACACGCGCGCTTCGGGCGCGCCTTCAGCAGCAGATGGTCGAGCGCGGTGCAGAGTGGGACCGGTCGCTCTTGTTCACCCTCCAGAAACGGGCAGGCGCCATGTCGTTCGGCGCTCGCGCCGGCATTTCCATCGTCCTGGTCGCCGCACTGACGTGGTCTGTCGCACACACTCGCAGGAGTGTCAGCAGCGAGATGCGCCTGCCGATCGAACAATCGCTGCCGATTGCGCGACTGACACCTGGTGCAACGGCAACGCTGACGGCCTCCGATCTCTGTTCCGGCGTCCGACCGCTGCGGCCTCCCGTCGCGCGAGCCATTCGACAAACGGTGCTGCAGGGATACCGGATGGAAGAGGTCGCCCCGTCCGAGTACGAGCTCGACTACTTGATCACTCCGGAACTGGGCGGGACCGCCGATGTCCGGAATCTCTGGCCGGAACGCTACGACGCCGGCGTGTGGAACGCGCACGTGAAAGACGACCTCGAGCAACTTCTGGCACGGCTCGTTTGCGAAGGCACCGTCGATCTGACAACCGCGCAACACGACATCGCGAGCAACTGGATCGACGCGTACAAGAAATACTTCGACACCGACCGCCCGCTCGCACGGCAAACCGCCGGCAACGATGACGACGAGATCGAGTTCGAACGACCGCCGTCATTGCAGACGGCGGTGACGTTGGTCTCGTTCATCCAGACGCGCGGATCGTGGTCGGTCCCGCGCGGCGAGGCACGCTCGCCGGCGCTCAATATTGGAATGATCGCATGGCCGTAACGATCGACCGCACGATCGTTCACCAACGCATTCGTCCATTCCCTCTGGGTCACGAGGCATTCATGAAACGCGCGTCGCGCTCCGCCATGTTCGTTCTTGCTCTGGGAGTCGTTGGAATTATCAGCGGATGCGGACGGTCGCAGTCACAGACGGCCACACCGGCAAATCCGCCCGCCGCCACGCCGGCGCCGCCGCCGAAGATGCCCGACACCGGCATCTATGTGACGAACGAGACATCCGGTAACCTGACTGTCATCGACGCGTCCACGCTGACGACGGTCACGACGATCCGTCTCGGCAAACGGCCCCGCGGGCTCGCGGCCAGTCCCGACGGTTCGTGGCTATACGTCGCCCTGAGCGGCTCACCGAACGCAGGACCCGGTGTCGACGAGAAATCGCTGCCGCCTCCGGATCGATCCGCCGACGGCATCGGCGTCGTCGATCTCAACGAAGGCAAGCTGCTGCGCGTGATGACGAGCGGTCCGGATCCGGAGCAGCTGGCCGTGAGCGGAGACGGCAAGTACGTCTACGTCGCCAACGAAGACGCCGCGAAAGCGAGCGTGCTCGACGTCAGCACCGGCGACGTCGTCGAGAGCTTCAAGATCGGTGAGGAGCCGGAGGGCGTCTCCGTCGAACCGGACAACGGACGTGTCTGGGTTACATCCGAGGAAGACGGCGCGGTGTTCGTGATCGACGTCAACGTGCACAAAGTCATCAAGTCCGTGAAGGTGGGGCCGCGTCCACGGTCCGTGGCATTCCTCCCTGACGGTTCGCGCGCGTACGTGCCCTCCGAAAACGGCGGCACGCTCACGCTGATCGACGTCAGGAAGCTCGCGCCGATCAAGACGATTCACCTGGCGACGGGCATGCGTCCGATGGGCACGCGCATGGCGCCCGACGGCAAGCACCTGTACGTCACGACCGGCCGCAGCAAGATGCTGCTGACGCTGGATACGGCGACGAATACTGTCGTCGGGTCGCTCGAAGTCGGCCCGCGTCCATGGGGCATCGCGATGTCGCCCGACGCGAAAACGCTCTACACCGCGAACGGACCGTCGAACGACGTCTCGGTCGTTGACATCGCGAGCAATCTGGTGACGAAGAAGATCGCCGTCGGCACCGGACCCTGGGGCATCGCCGTCGTCAAGCGCGCCGGCCGCTAGCGGGATCCGGCTATTTCTTTCGATTCAGCGGCTGCCACAATTCGATCTTGTTGCCGTCGGGATCGTACACCCACGCGAAGCGGCCGTAGCTTTCGTCCTGGCGTTTCGGATCGATGCGGGCGCCGTCTTTCGCCATGCGATCGAGCACCGCATCGAGGTCGTCGACGATGTAGTTCAACATGAACGAGGCCTGGCCCGGCTCGAAGTACTTGGTGTTGCCGGGGAAAATGCTCCAGACGGTCGTCTGCTCATTGTCAGGATTGTCTTTTTCACGCCACGGCAGCATCGCACCATGGCCGCCATCCGCGAGGCCGAGATGCTTGGCATACCAGTCCTTCATCTGCTGCTGATTCGCGGACTTGAAGAAGACACCGCCGATCCCGAGGACGCGGCCTTGCATGGCTGTTTTCCTTTCCGGTGATTGTGTCTGATGTGAGCGAAAGGCCGTATCAGCGGCGGCATGCACCGGCACCGCCGCCCCGCGAACAACCCAGCCAGCGACGATGCCAACGCCGAACAACAAGGCTCCAGCCACAGCGCGCTTCATAGCGGCCCTCCACGCGTGGACATGCTGACGATCGTTTGGCGGGAAGTCAACGCTGTCGACAACTGTCGCGAGACATCAAAGCAGCGCGTGCCCACCCGCTGACGTCCCGATCACTCAGGATTGAACGGCTTGCGCTTCGGCACGACGCTGATCTGCCCGTTCCGCTCGAAGACCGCGAGCGACACGTCGTCGATGTTCCCGACATTGCCGTGCAGGCGCAGATCTTCGAGTACGTCGTGTTTGCTCAGCCCATTGTTCGATACCTGCACCTCGTCGAGTTTTCCATCGCGGATGATGACGTCGGCGTGCCCCTTGATTGCGCGCCCGAATGTGTGCGAGCCGGCTGACCAGTAGGCGAGCGCGCGATGGAGAAATACCAGCACGAATCCGCCGCCGAGCGTAGGAAAGAAGGCGGACGTCCCGTTCACGGCGCGAGCCAGCATCGACGCGAGGATGAAACCGAGCACCGCGTCGAATGCGGTCTTCTGCGAGAGGAAGCGGCGGTCGCCGCAGCGGATCATCACGATCGTGGCGATGAACACGATGACACCGCGCAGGCTGATTTGCAGGAACGTGAGCGTCAGCGCGTTCTGCCCGAGACCGAGAGCCGCGTTCATCTGAGACAGCACGGTAGACATGCGAACGCCGCAGCTAGTGCCTCGCCTCGCGCGTCCGCGCGAGGTCGAGGGCCCGCACCGCGCGGATATGCTCCGCATGAGAGAACAACAGCGGGCTGTTCCCGGCGAACGTACCACTTCTGGCGTCGATGGCTTCGGCGTAGAGCCCGAGAGGCCCTGCGACAGCCTCGGCCCGGTTCAGAATGGAAGCAGCCGCGTCGGTTCGTCCCGCCATCGCGCACGCAGTCGCGAGCCAGAACGTACACGGGAGAAATGCGGCTTCGTACTGGCCCATTGCCGCGGGATCGAGGACAGGGACCTCTTCGGGATCGAACCGGTAGACGCAGCCGTCGATGGTCAGGTGTTCGCCGATCCGATCGATCGTCGCCAGCACTCGCGGATCGGTCGCGGGAAGAAATCCGACAATCGGAATGAGCAGCGCTGATGCGTCGAGCGCGTCGTTTTCGAACGACTGCTTGAACGCGCCAAGCCGCTCGCTCCATCCGGACGTCTCGATCTCCCGCCGGATATCGTCGCGTGCGCGTTTCCACGCGGGACTGCCCGGCCATCGCGCCTCGAGGCGGCTGCAAATACGCAGCGCCCTGTCCAGCGTGGCCCAGCTCATCACGCGACTGCTCGTGTAGTGCCGCGTCGTGGACAGTTCCCAGATGCCGTTGCCCTCTTCGGTCCAGTGCGCGGCGACGTGGTCGGCGATGCGGAACATCAGGTCCGAAAAATCGGTGCTCCACCGTCCGCCGCGCTCGATGTATTCCCACACGCAATCGGCGAGGTAGCCAAAGCTGTCCAGTTGCTTTTGTTGAAACGCGTGGTTGCCGAAGCGCACCGGCTTCGAGCCGCGATAACCGTCAAGATCGCAGCGTTCCCGCTGACGCGGATTCGGCCGGCCGTGGATGTCGTACAACACCTGGAGCGGTGCGTGGGCCGCCGGCGGCCGATCGGCGAGCCACGTGAGGTATCGAGAGGCCGATTCCAGGTCACCGAGCGCCGCCAGCATGCCCATCGCGAGCGACGCGTCGCGCAGCCACGTCAGCCGGTAGTCGGCGTTCCACGAGCCGCCGATTCGTTCGGGAACCGATGTCGTCGGCGCGGCGACGACTGATCCCGCTGGCGCGTATTCGAGCAGCCGCATCGCGACGATCGAGCGACGCAGCGCATCGTGCGAGCGTCCGACGACCATCCGGTCCATCGCATCGCACCAGAACCGTCGCACATCGCGCAGCAGGCGTTCTGCTTCTTCATCCGTCCATTTCGACGAAGCGCCGGTCGCAAGAACCATCCAGATCGTGTCACCCTGGGTGAGATCGACGATGCCGGATCCGCCTGTGAGGCTGGCGTGGTCACCCCACAGCTGATACCGTCCGGCGCGCGCGAACGAGCCTTGCGGACGCGGCTCGACCGGCGCGAAATCAGCCGCTGGCCTGAACACCGAGACGCAGCGGACCGATCCTCGAACGCACCGCAGCCGGCGAAGCACGATGCGTTCATCGTCGCGGCCCTGCCGGTGATCGTGCGGCAGCGCCATCGCGTCGAGCAGCTCGAGCTCGTACGCGGCGCTGCTCCACTTCGTCACGACGATCGGCGCATCGTCGACGTAGTCCTGCTGGCCGTACCGCAACTCGGAAGGCCCGACGCGCCAGAATCCTCCTTTGCCGGAATCGAGGAGCGCGCCGAACACGACGGTGCCGTCGTAGTCGGGCAGGCATAGCCAGTCGACGGTGCCGTCGGCGGCGACGAGCGCGGCGGTCCGTCGATCGCCAATGACGGCGTGCCGCTCGATCGCTGGATATGGAATCAGGTCCGCCATGATCGACGCCATCCGGCCAGGGCCGCCCCGATGCCCACGGCCACGAGCGCGCCGCCGACGAGCGTGCGCGTCGGGAGCCGCACGTTGGCGGCATAGTCCGGCACGTAGCGCGATTCCGGATAGTCGCCGTCAGGACCGCGCACGCCGTCCCGCACGGCCATCTCGATGACGTCGGCGAGATGCAGGGCGCGACGATCGGTGGCCTGCGCGATCTGCGTCCGGCAGCTGAAACCGTCGGCGATGATCAGAGTGTCCTTCGACGCGCTGCGAACAGCAGGCAGCAGCTCACGCTCGCCGACTTTCGTCGAGACGTCGTAGTGTTCGCTCTCGAACCCGAACGATCCCGCCATCCCGCAGCATCCGGCATCGAGCAGTTTCACGTCGAGACCCATCGACTTGAGCGCCTGCTCCTCCGCGTCCATCTTCATGACCGACTTGTGGTGGCAATGGCCGTGCACAAGCGCGGTGCGGTGGAGTTTCGGAAACGCCACTTCGCGCTGCGTCAGAAACTCGCTGAGCATGAACGTCTGACGCGCCAGGCGCTTCGCGTCCTCGCGATCGGGCAGCAATTCGCGCATCTCGTCGCGAAACACCGCCACACAGCTCGGCTCCAGACCGACGACCGGCACGCCGGCTTCGATGTCCGGTCCCAGCGAGTGCAGGATCGAGTGCAGCCACTGTTTCGCGGTGTCGAGCATCCCGTAGTCGTACAGCGGGCGGCCGCAGCAGACCGGCGTCTGAGGAATTCGCACGTCGAATCCGGCGCGCTCGAGGACGCGCACCGCGGAAATCGCCGTCTGCGGATGGAAGTGGTTGTTGAAGGTGTCGGGCCAGAGCAGCACGCGTGGCGCCGCATTCGAATGAACTTGCGGTGGCCGATGTCTGAACCAGTCCGTAAACGTGTAGGGCGCAAACGCCGGAATCCCGCGTTCGAGCGACATGCCCGTCGCCAGCTTCGCGGCGACGGAGAACGGCGGATTCTGTCCCAGGAAATTCACGACGCCCGGGAACACGGACGCCAGGCGCGCCCAGTAGTGAATGAGTCCGAACGCGAACGCGCTTCGCGGACGCCGGTGCTGCTCGTAATAATGCGCGAGGAACTCAGCCTTGTACGTGGCCATGTCGACGTTGACCGGACAGTCGCTCTTGCAGCCCTTGCAGGCGAGGCAGAGATCGAGCGCCTCACGAACGTGCTCGTCCTGCCAGCCGCCGGTCAGCGGATCGCCTTCGAGCATTTCGAACAGCAGCCGCGCGCGGCCGCGCGTCGAATGCATCTCCTCACGCGTCACCCTGAAGCTCGGACACATCGTGCCGCCGTCGAGCCGCCGGCATTCGCCGACGCCGACGCACCGCAGCGTTGCCTTCGCAAAGCCGCCGGTCTCGTTGGGAAACTGAAAATGCGTCTGGACGTTCGGCGGGTTGTACGTCGTGCCGAGTCGCAGGTTCTCGTCGAGCCTGTAGGGATCGATCACCTTGCCGGGATTCATGCGCCAGGCGGGATCCCAGATGGTCTTGAACTCGTGGAAGGCCTGCATCAGCTCCGGGCCGTACATTCGCGGCAGCAGTTCGCCGCGCGACTGCCCGTCGCCGTGCTCTCCGGACAGTGACCCGCCGAGACTGACCACGAGGTCGGCGGCTGATTCGACGAACGAGCGATAGTTCCGGATGCCAGCCGCGGTCTCGAGATCGAAGTCGATGCGTGTGTGCACACAGCCCTGGCCGAAATGTCCGTACAGGTCGCCGTGCAGATTGTGGCGGCCAAGCAGATCGCGGAACGCGCGGAGGTACTCGCCGAGCCGCTCCGGCGGGACCGCGGAATCCTCCCATCCTTCCCACGTCGGCCGGTCGCGGTTCACGTGCGCCGTCGCGCCCAAACCTGCTTCCCGAACCTTCCAGACTTTCTTCTCGTCGGCCGGATTGTCGAACAATTTCATCGACGGGCGATTCGGCTGCGACTCGAGCGTCGCCATCACCGCACGCGCGCGTTCGTCGGATTCCTCCTTCGAGTCGCCGCCGAACTCGAGGAGCAGCCACCCTTGTCCCTGGGGCAGCACCTCCAGCGTCTGCCTCTCGTAACCGATCGACTCGATGTCCTTCACGAGGCGATCGTCCATGCCTTCGCAGCCGATCGGGCGATGCCGCATGATGTCGGGCACGTGATCGGCCGCCTCGAACACGCTCGGATACCCGAGGACGAGGAGCGATCGCGCGCGCGGATTGGGAATCAGGTGAACGGTCGCCTCGAGCACCATCACGCACGTGCTCTCGCTGCCGACGAGCGCGTGCGCGACGTTGAAACCATTCTCGGGAAGGAGCGCCGTCAGGTTGTAGCCGGACACGCGCCGCGGAATGTTCGGCATCCCGCGGATCGCGTCGGCATATCGGTCGACGAGCCAGTGCAGCCTCGTATAGATGTCCCCCACACGACCGGACTGCTTCATCAGTCGCTGAAGCTCGTGCTCGTTCGTGGCGCCGACGCGCATGCGAACGCCGTCGTACGTCAGCACTTCCAGCGACTCGACGTTGTCCGACGTACGCGGACCCGGACCGTAGAACTGCGCCATCACCGAATGCACGCCGCAGGAGTTGTTGCCGATCATGCCGCCGAGCGTGCAGTGATTGTGCGTGGACGGATCGGGTCCGAACGTCAGACCGTGGTGTTCGGCGGCGTGGCGGAGATCGTCGAGGATAGTGCCTGGCTCGACGCGCGCGAGCTTGCGCGCCGGATCGATCGACAACACGCGGTTCAGGTACTTCGAGCAGTCGATGCACACGGCCGCGTTGCAGCACTGACCGGCCAGGCTGGTCCCGCCTCCGCGGCCGAATATCGGAGCATCGTACGAGCGGCAGACCGCCACCGCACGTTCGATGTCGTCCACTGTGCGCGGAACGACCACGCCGATTGGCGGTTGGCGGTAGTTCGAGCCGTCCGTCGCATACAACGCTCGACTTCCGCGATCGAATCGCACTTCCCCGCTGACGACGCGTCGAAGATCGGACGCGAGTTGTTCTCCGTCTATCGATGCGGCACGAAGATGGTGCGACGGAGGCGTTTCAGTCTCAGGGTGAGCCTTCAGATAAATGGGAGCGGTCATAACCAGCGATCACGCAGCATCACGTTCACTTCTTGTGCGGCAGGTAGTTCTCCGCCATGTCCTTCACCGTCTGCTTCACGAATCCCAGCGACCCGGCGTCACGCGCCCAGAGCGACGATGCGAAGTTCTTTGCCTGTTCGAGGGTGATGTGAGGCGGCAGCGGCGGGACGTTGGGATCGGTGATCGCTTCGACGACGGTCGGGCGGTCCGCTGACAGCGCACGATCCCACGCGCCGGCGATCTGATCGGGACTGTCGACGTGAATGCCGAGCAGGCCGATGTCCTCGGCGTAGCGGGCGTATGGAAAGTCGGGCACGCTCTGCGATCCCGGAAAGCGCGGGTCTCCTGCGAGCACCCGCTGTTCCCACGTGACCTGGTTCAGATCTCTGTTGTTCAGCACGAGGACGACCAGGCGCGGGTCGCTCCACTCCTTCCAGTACTTCGCGATCGTGATCAAACCGTTGATGCCGTTCATCTGCATCGCGCCGTCGCCGACGAGCGCAATCGCCACGCGGCTCGGGAACGCGAACTTCGCCGCAATCGCGTACGGCACGCCCGGGCCCATCGTCGCCAGCGATCCCGACAGCGATGCCATCATGCCGCGGCGGATCTTGAGGTCGCGTGCGTACCAGTTCGCCGACGACCCCGAATCGGATGACAGGATGCAGTTGTCCGGCAGCTTTGGCGACAGTTCCCAGAAGAGGCGCTGCGGATTCACCGGGTTGGCGTCGTTCATCGCACGCCCCTCGAGGACACCCCACCACTCCGAAATGTTCTTCTCGATCTGCTGGCGCCAGCTGCGGTCGCTTTTTCGCTGCAGGTACGGCAGCAGCACCCGCAGCGTTTCGCCGGCGTCGCCGATCAGATTCAACTCGGTGGCGTATCGCAGACCGAGCATGCGGCCGTCGATGTCGATCTGGACGGCGCGCGCCTGTCCCGGCTTCGGCAGGAATTCGGAATAGGGGAAGTTGGTGCCGACCATCAGCAGCGTGTCGCACCCGGTCATCAGGTCCCAGCTCGGTTTCGTCCCGAGCAGCCCGATGGCGCCCGTGACGTACGGCACGTCGTCTGGCAGTACGGCCTTTCCGAGGAGCGCCTTTGCGACGCCGGCGCCGAGCGTCTCCGCCACTTCCGCGACTTCGTCGCCGGCATTCAGCGCGCCGGCGCCGACGAGCATCGCGACGCGCTGACCGCTGTTCAGGATGTCGGCAGCGTGGCGCAGGTCGTCGTCCTGCGGAATGACGTAGGGACGGCAGACGCCGACGCTCGAGTGAACGGTCGCATGCCGATGCGGCGGCTCTTTTACGGCGTCGAGTTCCTGCACGTCGTTGGGCAGGATGATGCACGTGACGGTTCGCTCGACGCGCGCGATGCGGACCGCGCGGTCCACGAGGTGCCGGATCTGCAGCGGCGTGGTCGCCATCTCGACGTACTCGCGGGCGACATCCTTGAAGAGCGAGATGAGATCGACTTCCTGTTGGTACTGGCCGCCCATCGCCGCTCGCGCGGACTGTCCGACGATCGCGACCACCGGCTGGTGGTCCATCTTCGCGTCGTACAGGCCATTCAGGAGATGAATCGCACCCGGACCGGACGTCGCGACGCACACGCCGACCTGACCGGTGAACTTGGCGTGCGCGCACGCCATGAACGCCGCCATCTCTTCGTGACGAGTCTGGATGAACTGGATGCGATCCTTCGCCCGATCGAGAGCTCCGAGAATGCCGTTGATGCCGTCGCCCGGGTATCCATAGACCCGGCTAATGCCCCAGTCCAGCAGCCGCTCGAGCAGGAAGTCGGCAGTTGTCTCAGCCATGCAGTGTCTCTCTCTCTATCCGTGGTCGGGTTGACGATCCCTCCGGCCGTACCTTCCGTCGATACAAACGCCGTTCCGGACCGGGATGCTTTATTGCAGTTCGATGTATTGGCTGAGAAATTTGGCTGAGGCGTTGGAGGGTTCATGGCGACGCTAGGAAAGCAGAAACCGATCGTGTTGATCACCGGCGCATCCGCGGGAGTGGGCCGGGCAGCGGCTCGCGCATTTGCCCGGCGCGGCGCCGCAGTCGGGCTGGTGGCGCGCGGCCGCGGCGGGCTCGATGCCGCGCGGCACGAGGTCGAATCGCTTGGCGGGCGG
>DATBHR010000039.1:0-1506 GCA_036557365.1 Vicinamibacterales bacterium | reverse complement strand
CGTACCCACACGTTCCGGTTGTGGGCCTTCTTGATGAAGTAGGTCAGCATCTTCTCGGTGACCTCGAAATCGGCGATGACGCCGTCCTTCATCGGCTTGATGGCCACGATGTTTCCGGGCGTGCGGCCGAGCATCTCCTTCGCGTCCTTGCCGACCGCCTCGATCCGACCGTTGACTTTGTTGATCGCGACGATGGAGGGCTCGTTGACCACGATGCCCTTGCCGCGCGCGTAGACGCAGGTGTTGGCCGTCCCCAGATCGATCGCCAAATCGCTCGAGAAGAGCGAGAACAGACGGAAATTCAACAACAACTCCTCACTGGACGCGCGTGCTCACACCTTCAACGTGCCGGCAACGTGGATGCCGTTTTTTCCGCGGTCCTTCACGTAGTACATCGCTTCGTCTGCGGCCTGAATCAGCGACTCCGCGGTCATCGCGACATCGGGCAGCGTGGCGACGCCGATCGATACCGTCAGCGACATATCGAAACCGTCACCGTGCAGGAAGCGGTGCGCGGCGATCCGTTCCCGAATGCGCTCCCCGACGGCCAGGGCGCCGTCGCTGCCGGTGTCGGGCAGCACGAGCGAGAACTCGTCGCCGCCGAAGCGCGCGACCACGTCCGTCTCGCGCGCGCTGTCGCGGATGACGGCCGCCGCCTCCACGAGCGCACGGCTGCCGAACAGGTGGCCGTGGCTGTCGTTCACCGTCTTGAAGCCGTCGAGATCGATGAACAGCAGCGACAGGGGCCGTCCGTTGCGGGACGCCCGCTTCGTCTCGCGTCGCAGGACCTGCGAGAGGTAGCGCGAGTTGTAGAGCTGCGTCAGGTCGTCGGTCACCGACAGTGCCTCAGCGCGCTGCACCCGTAGTGCATTGTCGAGCGCAATCGCGCCCGGCTCCAGGGCCAGGAGCAGCGCCGCGAGCGTGGCGGGCGCCAATTTCGGCTGGCGCGACGCCGGCGCCCGGTCGAGCCCGACGAGCGCGCCGATCGTCCGCGAGCGGCACTTCAGCGGAAAGGCGACAGCCGCTGCCGCGGGGGCATCCGGAAAACGCCGGTCCTCGGACAGGTTGGTCGCGCTGAGGACTTCGCCGGTCCGCATCACCCAGTGGCCGACGAGGGTGGCGGCGGGCTCGATCGACGCCGTCAGCGCGCGCCCCCCGAGGGCGCGCACGTCACCCGCATCGTCAGCCGCGAGGACGAGCCATGAGGGCGCGGGGAGCCAGTCTGCCGCCGTAGTGACAATCGCGTCCGCGACGCGTTCGGGATCGAGGGAGAGGTTGACGGCGCGAACGAAGCCGGCGAGGGTGTCCGCGCGGGACAGTCGGGCTCGCAGCTCGGCCTGCAACGAGCGCAGACGGCTGGCCAGGTCCGCGCGGGCGGACGCCGACGGCGAACGCCGACCGCGGGCCGGCACACGTTTACCCTGCGGACGGCGTAGGAGTGGCTGCGGAATGCCGAATCCCTCTAAATGCTTCTATCTTCCTTAAATATAGCACATTGCGCCGATT
>DATBHR010000038.1:0-136483 GCA_036557365.1 Vicinamibacterales bacterium | reverse complement strand
GTCTGCGGATAGCAGGAATCGCTGACCAGGAACTGCGAGCCTTCCTCTCCGCTGGGTCGCTTCGCCCGGACGCGGTGCAGCATCGTCATCGCTTCGGCCGCGGCCGTGGCTTCGTCGAGGAGCGAGGCGTTGGCGACCTGCATGCCCGTCAGGTCGCGCACCATCGTCTGAAAGTTGAGGAGCGCTTCGAGGCGGCCCTGAGCGATTTCGGCCTGATAGGGCGTGTACGGCGTATACCAGCCTGGATTTTCGAGGACGTTGCGAAGAATGACGCTCGGGGTGATGCAGTCGTAGTACCCGAGACCGATGAACGAGCGATAGACCTTGTTCCTGGCCGCCGTCGTCCGCAGCTCGCGGAGAAAGTGATCCTCGCTCTGCCCCGGCGGCAGGTTCAGCGCGTGTTTCATTCGAATGCGCGACGGGATCGCGTCGTCGATGAGCGCGTCCATCGACGGCGAGCCGATCACCTTGAGCATGGCGTCGCGTTCGGCTTCGTCCGGTCCGATGTGTCGGGATTGAAAGGCTTCGAATTGGAAAGGATCGGAAATCATTTCACCAGGTTTTGATACGCGGCCGCATCGAGCAGGCCGCCCGTTTCGGCGGCGTTGGTCAGCCTGATCGCGATCATCCAGCTCCCGTGCGGGTCTTTGTTGACGGTCTCAGGCTTGTCCTTGAGCGCTGAGTTCACTTCGACGACCTCGCCCGTCACGGGCGAGTAGAGCTCGGACACCGCCTTCACCGATTCGATCGTGCCGAAGGATTGTCCCTGCTTCAACTTGGCACCGACCTCGGGCAGCTCGACATACACCACGTCGCCGAGCTGCTGCTGGGCGTAATCGGTGATGCCAACCTTCCCGCGGTCTCCCGCGAGGTCGATCCACTCGTGATCCTTCGTGTACTTGAGGCCTGCCGGGTAAGCCATCGTCGCTCCTATTTCGCGCGTTTGTAGAACGGCGTCGGGACGACGACCGCGCGGCAGCGGCGGCCGCGGACGTCGACGTCGAATTCGGTGCCTGCCGCGGCCTGCGCCAGCGGAAGGTAGGCCATGCCGATCGCTTTCTTGACGAACGGCGTCTGCGTGCCGCTCGTTACGGAGCCAATCTTCGCGTCGCCGATGTAGACGTCATACCCGTGGCGCGCGATCGCGCGGTCGATCATCTCGAAGCCCACGATCTTGCGGCTCACGCCGTTGGCTTTCTGATCGCGGAGGACGCTGGCGCCGAGAAAGTCGCTCTTCTTCCAGCCGACGATCCAGCCGAGGTCGGCTTCGAGCGCCGTCGTCGTGTCGTCGATGTCGTTGCCGTAGAGACGCATGCCGGCTTCGAGCCGCAGCGTGTCTCGGGCGCCGAGGCCGCACGGCACGATGCCGGCGGACTGCCCGGCTTCGATCACGGACTGCCACACTCGATCCGCGGACTGCGGCGGAACGAAGATCTCGAATCCGTCTTCGCCGGTATAGCCGGTGCGGGAGATCGTGCTGCGCACGCCGGCCACTTCGCCGTGTGCGAACCAGTAGTACTTGATGTCGGCCAGGCCGACGCCGGTCAACGGCTGCAGGACTTCAAGGGCTTTCGGTCCCTGCACGGCGATGAGCGCATATCGGCTGCTCGCATCGACGGCGACGGCATCGCCGCACGGCTTGATCTGCTCGGCAATGTACGCGTAGTCCTTCTCGATGTTGCCGGCGTTGACGACCAGCAGGAAGTGCGATGGCGCCAGACGATAGACGAGCAAATCGTCGACGAACGTACCGCCAGCCGTCATGAGGCCCGAATACTGCGCCTGACCGATCTGCAGCTTCGAGGCGTCGTTGGACGAAATCCGCTGAACGGCGTCGAGCGCGTTGGCGCCGGCAATTTCGATCTCGCCCATGTGGCTGACATCGAAGAGGCCGACCCGTTCGCGCACGGCCATGTGCTCGGCGACGATGCCTGTGTACTCCACCGGCATGTCCCAGCCGCCGAAGGGCACCATGCGGGCACCCGACGCGCGGTGACGAGCGTTGAGCGGGGTCTTTTTGAGAGTGGTCGCAGTTGCCTGGTCCATTGGGGCCGACGTGAGAGGTTGAACCAGTAACGGTACTATGCGGATCGCAGCGGGTCAAGGCTGCGCGCGCCTCGCACCTGGCCGGATGGACACTCCCGGATCTACGCGGCCCCGGAGGCGCCCACCGCGACAGATTCATGGGTTTCTTCGCCGCTGCCCTCGTCGGGACGGTCGATGTCGACCGGCGTCCTCAGATACGCCTGCAGCGTGTGATAGCTGATCCCGAGTACCCGCGCCGTCTCCCGCTTGTTTCCCTGACATCGACGCAACATGACCCGCACGTAACGGCGCGCCCACATGCGCAGCGTATCGTTGCGGCGGAGCGAGGGATCGAGGACCGAGAGATGGCCGCCGCCAACGAGCGGCGGCAGGTCACGCAGCTCGATGATGTCGGACGCCGAGAGCGCGACTGCACGCTCCACCAATCGCTCGAGTTCCCGGACGTTGCCGGGCCATGCATATTCGAGCAGCGCGTCGACCGCTTCTGGTGAGAACGTGAGGGACCTCGTGAGCCGGTGCCGCGCGAGGAAGTACTGCGCTAGTTCGAGGATGTCGGCACGCCGCTCGCGCAGGCTGGGGACGCGGATGTCGACGCCGCTCAGCCGATAGAACAAATCCGGTCGAAAGGTTTTCTGTTGCACGAGCTCCGCAAGTGGCCGATTGGTGGCCGCGACGATGCGGATGTCGACGCGATGCGCACCGTTTCCGCCGACGCGTTCGACGGCGAGGTCCTGGATGGCTCGAAGCAGCTTTGCCTGTGACGAGGCGGACAGATCGGAGACTTCGTCCAGGAACAGCGTGCCGCCGTCGGCCGCCTCGAACTTCCCTCGCCGAGCCTTGACGCCCGTGGCAATACGGTCCTCGATACCGAAGAGCTCCGCCTCGACGAGCGTCTCGACGATTGCGGCGCAGTTGACCGCGACGAACGGCCCGTTTCGCCGGCGACTCAGGTCGTGAATCTGCCGCGCCACGAGTTCCTTGCCGACGCCGCTCTCGCCTTCCAGAAGCACGGTGAAGTCTGTCAGCGCGACGCGTTCGATCGCGGCTCGCAAGTCGCGCATCGCCGGCGTGGACCCGATGAGCGGCGCCGCCGCGTCCCGGCGTGCCTTGCCAGCATTGAGCAGTCCCGCGCGCGCGAGCTGTGCGCGCGATCGCTCGATCTCGAGGATCAGTGCGCCGATCTGCGCGGCGAAGCCCAGGAGCTGAAAGTCCCACTCGCCGAGCGAGGATCCCGGATCGAACGTCGCCTCGAGAACGCCGGGGCCACCGGGATCGGCGCCGGGCACATCGAGGGCGATGGACTCGATTCCTCTGGCGCCGTCGCTCCGATGGCTCCAGCGGCTCGTTGGATCCCGCAGCTGCACCGTCCTCACAGGCAGCACGCGCCGCAGCGTCAGCTCGAACGCGCCGCGCATCGTCGCGATGTCTTCTCGGCGATCGAGCGCCCGCGTGATCGAGATCAGGAGATCGAAGATTGCCTGCCGTCGGTCGCGCCGACGAACCGTGAAAAGAGGCGGCGCGTCGACGCCGGCGTGTTCGCCATCAGTCATGTCGTTGCTCCATGAGGACTGCGGCAAACCAAAGTCAGTGCCACCGGGCGTTCGGGGGTACTTACGAAAAACATTCAGCATTCTGATCGTCTCGTTATGTGCGCTACGCGATCGGTCGGGTAGCTGCTGCCCGTTCCATCCCGCCTGGTCGCTGATCGACATGCGAGACGTGTGACCCGGAGTCGTGCGCGAACCAGGGCAAATGTTTCTCGAACGCAATCGCGCCGCGGTACGACATGCACGCGGGACCGACATGGACGACGGCGCAGCGCGTCACGCGACCTCGCATGCTTCCCCGCTGATGATCGGTTTCGACGTGTAACTCGACGACGGATCCGGGCAGCAGGCGGCGATGGGTCTCGAGGAGCACGCCTCCGGACGACGCGTTGATCACGCTGGCGCCGTCGCCGGGACGAATCCGGACGCGCTGGATGCGATGCTCCGACACGGACTCGACGCGCTCCGCGACTCGACGCTCGTCACGCGCGCTCGTCACAACGCTCTCCATCGACGGTTGCCCGGGTCGAACCACAACACGCGCGTCTTGCCCGTCTCACCGTAAATGCGTATGACGAGCTGTCGTGTCCGGCTTCGCAGATACACGCTGCCAGACGACGAGGTTCCGTTTGGGGAGAACGACGCGCAGTTGCTCGCGCCGAGGTGAATTGGATCGGTGCCGGGTGGCGACGAACCCGGATCGACCGCGGGCAATCCTGGCTCGGTGCCGAACTCGACGCCGGAAACGCTGTCGCTCAGGCGCTCGGGACCGGTGAGCAGCCAGTCAACGCCGCGATCGATGTCGTGGGCGAGGACGCCGTCGCCGTTTCCGTCCACGTAGGTGGAGAACGCGTACGGCGGGCCCGAGAACTTGAGCGCCACCGATGCGGAGCGAAGGACTGCCTCCATCCGAATGCGCTGGAGCCGCGCGGCGAGATGCCGCGCGGCGCTGGTTGCGCGATAGTCGTCGACCGCCCGCAGGATGGGCGGCACGGCGATTCCGCTCAGGGTCGAGACCGTTGCCAGCACGAACACGAGCTCGACGAGCGTGAGGCCGGTCGAGCCCGTCTGAGGACGCAATGGTCCTCCCCTACTGCTGCGAGCGGTCGGCGGCCTTTGGCGCGCCGAGCGTGAGTTGGGCCTTCAGTTTCAGGAAGTTCTTCTCGCCGAGGCCGCGGACGTTCATCAGGTCTTCGACTTTCTTGAACGGTCCGTTTTTCTGGCGGTATTCGATGATGCGCGCCGCAAGCTTCGGCCCGATGCCCGGCAGCGCTTCGAATTCGGCCGCTGACGCGCTGTTGATGTTCACGACCTGGGTGGTCGAAGCCGCCTTGGTCGATCGCGCTGGTGCCTTCGCGTCTTGCGCGGCGAGGACCGGCTGGCCGGCGGTGAATGCCGAAAGGACCAGCATCGAGAGAACGGTACGCAGCATGTGATTTCTCCTTCTGTGAGGGGACGCAGAGTCCCGCGGCGGCGCGCGCGTCATGCGCACGCTGTTGTCGGACGCTGGGTCGGCCTCGCCCTGATGCGGGGAGGTCGGGCCCGCTCATGATTGAGATGCCGACCCAGGCCCCGCACTCACTGTGGCAAGGAGCTGTCCACCGGACAGCGGCGCAGCGCGCGGACCGATCTCATTGACGACGCGCGTGTTGCGAACAAAGGGTCGCGCAATGGACAAGCGAGGGTCTGAGTGTGCCGCGAGAATGCGGAACTCCCGTTGACGTTTCGCAAAGCGACCGAACGAATCTGGCCATCATCCGCGCGCAACGCCGGTTCATGTCGAGGTGAATCCCGTTCACGTCAGATCCAAGGCGTGGCAGAATGCCTCGCAGATGCGCCGGTTCTGCGCCGTGATCGCCGCCGTGGCCGCAATCGTCGCGGCTTCACCATCCGTGGCGGAGTGCGCGTGGACGATCTTGCCCAACGGTTCGCTCACGATCGTCGGCGATCAGTCGCCGTCAACACTGCGCGACGTCGCCATCCAGATTGCGGAATTCCGCGCGGTCATGAGCGATCTGATCAAGAACGCCGATCGTCCGCTCTCGGTACCGACGGTCGTCATCGTCGTGGGCGATCGGAAGTCGATGGAATCGCTGGTGCCGCTCTACAACGGCAAGCCGGCGACCGTTGCCGGTTACTTCGGCCAGGGCCCGGACCTGAACTACATCGTCATGTCCGTCGATCGCCTGGACGAGTCGACGAAGACGATCTACCACGAGTACACACACCTGCTGCTCAGGAACGCCGTACGGTCGCTGCCGCTCTGGGTGAGCGAGGGCCTGGCCGAGTTCTACAGCACGTATGCCGTGGCCGAGCGCGGAAAGGCCGTGGAGGTCGGACGTCGCATCACCGAGCACATCGAATTCCTCGCCGGACACTACGTCGCGCTGCAGGAACTGCTCACGGTTGATCGCTCGTCGCCGATGTACAACGAAGGCGAGCGGCAGTCGCTGTTTTATGCGGAATCGTGGGCGTTCACGCACTATCTGATGATGGCTCGTCCCGGTGGCGCCGCCGCGCTGATGCAGTATGCGGCCGACATCACGGACGGCCGTGCACCGCTCGACGCCTTCAATCACGCGTTCGGTTCGTCGCCAGCCGATCTGGACAAGGAGCTCGTGCAGTACCTTCGACGCCCGACGCTGCCCGCCGTCCGCATCCGTTTCCAGGACAAGCTGAAGGTGGCCGAGCCCCCGCCCGGCCATCCGATCACCGCGGCGGAAGTCGACGCGTGGATGGGCGACGCGCAGCGGCGCGCGGAGCGCACGGAAGGTGTACCGCGAATCGAGCGCGCGGCCGCCGCGGATCCCGCCAACTCGACGACGCAGATGGCGCTTGGGCTTTTGCGGCTGTCGCAAGAGCGAACGTCGGATGCGCTCACCGCGTTCGGCCGGGCCGCGTCTCTCGCACCAAACGACTTCCTGACGCAATTCGTCTGCGGGATTTCGCGCCTGAGGGCGGATCCGCGCGCCTCGAACGATCTCCGACTTCAGGCGCTGGCCACGTTGAAGCGCGCCGTGATGCTGAACGGCTCGTCCGCGGACGCGCATGCGGCGCTGGCGTACGCGCAGATGTTGTCCGAGGACACGCTCGCCGACGCGCGATCGTCGATCGAGCGCGCCATTGGTCTCGCGCCAGGCCGGCTCGACTTCCGGCTGCGATTCGCCGACATCAGGCTTCTTCAGGGAGACGTCGACGCCGCCAGGAACATCCTGTCGGCGATCGCCGCGATCAAGGCCGACCCTGCCGCTTCTGCCGCCGCGACAGAGCGCCTCTCGATCATCGCGGAGAACGAGATTCGCCTGCCGCCGTCAGAAGCGACGCGCGACAGTCCGCCGGCAGCGACTCGGGACGACCCGTCCCCAGCCGACACCGTTCGCCCTGACGATTCCAAAGAGCGCCGGTCAGGTCTGTTGCTGCGCGCCGTCCACAGCGGCGAGGAGCGGATGCTGGGTCAGTTGACGCGGATCGACTGTGCGCGGGGCACCGTCCGGTTCACCGTCGAATCGGAGGATCGCGAAGTCACTGCGGCCGCGACACGCATGGAAGATGTCGAGTTGACGACGTTCCTCGACGACAAGAGTTTCAGCGTGGTCTGCGGCGCTCGGCCTGCGCCGGAGCGCGTCTACCTGACGTGGCAGCCCGACACGAAATGGGGATCCGGCATCGTCGGGACGGCGGTCGCGGTGGAGTTCCTGCCGAAATCGTTCGTGCCGTAAGCGTCGAACGAACGACGCGGTCAGGCGCGCGGGCTCGTGACGGCCGACGACCGGCACCAGTCGAGGGTGTGCCGCAGCCCTTCTTCGAGCTGCACCGTCGGGCTGTAGCCGAGCATCGATTTCGCTTTCGTGATGTCCGCCTGCGAATCCTTCACGTCGCCCGCCCGCGGTTCCCTGTAGACGGCCTTGATCGACGTCCCGAGAATCCGGTTCATCGTCTCGAGCAGATCGTTGAGCGAGATTCGGCCCCCCGTCGCCACGTTCATCATCGAGCCCGCGACGCTCGGCGCCTCGCACGCGCGGAGTACGCCGTCGACCACGTTGGCCACGTAGGTGAAGTCGCGCGTCTGCTCGCCGTCGCCGTAGATGACGGGCTGGCGGCCTTCGAGAAGCGCTGTCGCGAACAGCGAGATGACGCCGGAGTACGGCGAGCCGGGATCCTGGCGCGGACCAAACACGTTGAAGTAGCGCGTCGTGACGGTCTCGAGGCCGTAGAGCGTCGTGAACATCGCGCAGTACTGCTCGCCGACGAGCTTCTGCAGCGCGTACGGCGACAGCGGATTGGTCGGCATCTCCTCGTGCTTCGGCAGCGTCGGCGTGTTGCCGTACGCCGACGACGAGCCGGCATAGACGACGCGCTTGACGCCGGCATCGCGCGCTGCGACCAGGACGTTGAGCGTCGTCGTGATGTTCGCGCGGTTCGACGTGATCGGATCGCTCACCGAGCGCGGCACCGACGGTATGGCCGCCTGGTGGAGCACGTAGTCCACGCCGGCGGCGACACGCGCGCACGCCTCGGGCGCCGAGAGGTCCGCCTCGACGAACTCGACGCCGGGAATGTGATTGAGGTTGCTCCGCTTGCCCGTCACCAGACTGTCGGCCACGCGGACGCGGTGGCCGCGTCGGACGAGTTCTTCGCTCAGGTGCGAACCGATGAAGCCCGCACCGCCGGTTACGAGATACGTGGACATAGTGGTCAGTCGGTCAGCCCGTTGTGGGAAAGGCCGGGCGTCACCTTCAAGGCATTCTGGTAGTAGAGCTTCTTCAGCACCTGATCGGGCAGGCCGAGGCCGTACAGCTTCCAGAACGCGTGATAGTCGCGGTAGTAGTCGAAGTACTCGTCGTTGGTCTCGAAGACGCGCCAGTAGTACGGATACTCGTCAGGCTGGTAGCTGTCCTTCCCGAACAGAATCCGATCCTGATACTTGACGAAGAACTCGTGCGCCGCGCGCGGCTGGCGGCCGAAGTCGTAGAGCACCGCGGCCACGTCGTAGTAGACGTTCGGGTTTTCGTCGAGCAGCTTCCCCGCCCGCGCGAGGTCGTTGGCGTGCCAGCCAAAGTGCGCGAGGATGAACCGCGTGTGGGGATGCTTCTTGACCATGTTGTTGCGCTCGGTCATCAACTCCTCGAAGCGCACGCCGGTCTGGTGACGTCGATCCGGGTAGAGCGACAGCTCCAGCCACCGCTCGTTGTGATAGTCCAGCGGATCGAAGAACGCCTGCGGCTCGGCGACGTGGATGAGGACCGGCACGTTCAGGCGCGCGCACGTTTCCCAGATCGGATCGAGCTCGGGATCGTCCACGTGCAGCCGGCTGCCGTCGACCTTCCGGTCGAACATGCCGAGATCCTTGAAGACCTTCAGGCCCTTCGCGCCCGCCTTGATGTCTTCCTCGAGCTGCGCCGCTGCTTTCGCGCCGAAGCCGGGTCCGACCGGGTCGCGGAAGTTGACGTTCGCGAACAGGACCATCCGGTCCTTGTACTTGCTCGCCTTGATGGCATCGAGTCCCTGGTGCAGGCGGGTCCCGAAGCTGCCGCTCAGATTGACGAGCAGCTGCAGGTTGTTCGCATCCATGCCCTTGACGACCTGGTCGAACTCGCCCGCCGAAATCGGCGTCGGCTGATGGCTGTGGATGTCGATGACCGGGAACTTTGCCCGCGGCACGGGGTGCTGCGGCGTGACGAGCGTCGACTTCGGCTTGTATTCGCGGATCGTCGGCGCCTGGAACTCGGGCTCGCGTCCCTGCGCGGGGCGCGGTCTGATCTGCCCGGGCGTCTGCTGCGCGACGACGAGCGGAGAAGCGAGGGCGAGTGCGGCCGCAGCGAGGACGATGCGTCTCATGCTGATGTCTGGACCTGTGAACGGGTGGACATGGAAAGATTGCAGCGAGCCATAAGCCGAATTCTGTTCCCCCTTGCGGGAGCGGCGATCATTCCTCTAGCCCTGTCCTCGCGGACAGGATCAAGCGACCGACCCGGAGACGCTCTGGACGGGCCGTCCAGCGGCGGTCCGCCGCGAAACGCGGCGAACTGCCAGGCCTCCCTATTTGGTCTTGCTCCGTGCGGGGTTTTGCCTGCCACCGCCGTTACCGGCAGCGCGGTGCGCTCTTACCGCACCTTTTCACCCTTACCGGCCGTCACGCAGAGCGCGAAAGCAGGCGGTATGTTTTCTGTGCCACTGTCCTTCAGGTTGCCCTGACCGGGCGTTACCCGGCGCACTGCCCTCCGGAGTTCGGACTTTCCTCCCAGCTCCGCGCCTGCGCCGCCACAGTCAGCAAGCTCCGTTCCGAACCTGCGTCCGCGGCGGCGAAGCGGCGAAAAAGGGCGATCACCCGGCTCGCTGCAACACGCAATTCTACTACGCGTTGGCGGCGCATCCGGGAAGCAGTCCGAGGCCCGTGTCAGCCGTCGGTCTCCTGGGTGATCTGGTACTGTTCGAGCTTCTTGTACAAGTTGCTGCGCGGGGTGTCGATGGCTTCGGCCGTCTTCGAGATGTTCCACGCGTTTTCGCGAAGCTTCTGAACGAGATAGGTCCGCTCGGCGCTGTCCTTGAACTCGCGAAGCGTGCCCGCCTTCGCGATGTCGCCGTCGTTCGCGGCTCGCGAAACCGCGTTGCCGCCCGCGCCAGCCGCCGACGGCGAACGCACGGCGTTCGGCAGGTCGCCGACGTCGATGGCCTCGCCGCTGCTCATGATGTACAGCCGCTCGACGGTGTTCCGCAGCTCGCGGATGTTGCCCTTCCAGCGATAGTGTTGCAGCACGTCGAGCGCGGCCGGCGTCATCCGCTTCTGCTTCGCGTTGTTTTCCTTGCTGAAATTCTCCATGTAGTGACGCACGAGGAGCGGGATGTCCTCGGACCGCTCGCGCAGCGGCGGCACGTGGATCGGAATGACGGCGAGGCGGAAGTAGAGATCCTCGCGGAAGTGCCCTTTCTCGATCTCCTCTTCGAGATTCTTGTTCGTGGCGGCGATGACGCGAACGTCGACCTTGATGGTGCGCGCCGACCCGAGGCGCTCCACCTCGCCTTCCTGCAGAACGCGCAGCACCTTCGCTTGCGTCTTGGCGCTCATGTCGCCGACTTCGTCGAGGAAGATCGTCCCGCGGTCCGCCTGCTCGAACTTCCCCACCTGCTTTTCGGTCGCGCCGGTGAAGGATCCTTTCTCGTGCCCGAACAGCTCGCTCTCGATCAGTTCTTCGGGGATGGCGGCGCAATTGACCTGGACGAAGCGTTCGCGGCTTCGCAGGCTGTTGCGATGAATCGTCCGCGCAACCAGCTCTTTCCCGACGCCGCTTTCGCCGGTGATGAGGACCGTGGCGTTGGTCGGCGCGGCACGGGCGATGGCCGCCATGATCTGTTTGAGCGCCTGGCTCTCGCCGATCATCTGATGGCGGACTTCGACGGCTTTTTTGAGCGATCGATTCTCGTCGCGGAGCTGGCGCTGATCGAGCGCGTTGCGCAGCACGACGAGCACGCGTTCGCTCGAGAACGGCTTCTCCAGAAAGTCGAACGCCCCTTTTTTCGTCGCCTCGACAGCCGTGCTGATTGTTCCGTGGCCCGAGATCACGACCACGGGCAGCTGCTCGTTCATGTTACGCAGCCGCTCGAGCACTTCGATGCCGTCCATCCCCGGCATCTTGACGTCGAGCAGGACGAGGTCGGGGGCTTCGCGCTCGGCGAGGGCGAGGCCTTCCTGGCCGGTCGCGGCGCCGATGAAGTCGTACCCTTCGTACTCGAGCGTCATCCTCAGCGAATCCCGGATGGCCGCCTCATCGTCGATGACAAGAATCCGTGACTTGGGCATGGTGTCGTGGCGGGCGAACGGCGCTCAGCGTTCTTCCACGCGAATAGTCTTCAGCTGGCGCTGGATGAGATCGGGCGAATAGACCCAGAGGGTCAGGACGTCGCCGGGACGGGCCGCCTTCGCAATGCGCCGGTAGTCGGCGACCGACTCGACGCGCTGCCGATTGATTTCGAGGAGCACGGTGTTCCGCTCGATGCCGTTGTCGAACGACGAGCTGAGCGGCTCGACGCGCGTGATCAGTACGCCGCGCGTCTGCTTCGGCAGATCGAGGCGCTCCAGCGTCTGCCGATCGAGGTCGCGGACCGTCAGGCCGAGCGGCAGATCGGGCTCGGTCTTCGAGCGGTCCGACGGAGACGACTCCTGTTTTCCGTCCTCGCGGTCGCGCGGGGGACGTTCGGTCAGTTTCACGGAGACCGTCTGCGCATGACCGTCGCGGAGGAGCTGGAGGCGCGCGACCGAGCCGGGCGCTCTCGCGGCGATTTCACGAATCAGCTGGTCGTCGTTGGCAATCTCTTCTTCATCGAGGGCCACGAAGACATCGTACGGGTGAACTCCGGCGCGGTCGGCCGGCGAACCGTCCGTCACGTCCTGGACCATCGCGCCGTGGTTGACGCCTAGCTTCAACGACCGCTCGATGTCGGCGTCGATGTCCCGGAGCGCGACGCCCATGTATCCGCGGCTGACGCGTCCGCGCGCGCGCAGCTGCGGCAGGACCGCGGCCGCACCGCTGATCGGTACGGCAAACCCGATGCTGCTGCCGCGCGAGCTGATCGCGGCGTTGATGCCGATGACCTCGCCGCGCGCGTTGATCAGCGGTCCGCCGCTGTTGCCGAAGTTGATGGCCGCGTCGGTCTGGATGTAGTTGTCGAGGCTCATGTCGAACAGCTTCCGCCCGACGAAGCTGACGACGCCGACGGTCACGGTGTGCTCGTAACCGAGCGGATTGCCGATGGCGCACACCCACTCGCCCATTCGCAGCGCCGCGGAATCGCCGAGCGGCGCAACCGGCAGGCCGGCCGGCGCGTCGATCTTGATGAGCGCGATATCGGTGTCCGGATCGGCGCCGACCGTGCGCGCGCGGAACGTGCGCCCGTCCGACAGCTTCACGATGATGCGGTCAGCGTGATCGATGACGTGGTTGTTCGTGAGGATGCTGCCGTCGGCATCGATGATGAAGCCGCTGCCCGCGCCGCGGCTCGGGCCGTCACGGTCGCGGTCGCGCGGTCCGAAATCGAACGGCGAATCCGGATCGGGCGCGATCGATCGGCTGCGGCGCCGCCGGCCCTCGCGACCGCGTGCCGTCGCATCGATGTTCACGACCGCCGGGTTGATGTGCTCGACGATATCCGCGAAGTTCACCGCGGGCGTCGTGATGATCGCGTGCGATGCCGGCTTCACCGTCGCGTGGTTCGCCGGCATTTTCGACGACACGCCGGCCGCGACGTCCGGCCGCGATAGTCCGCCGGCGACGATCGCGCCGACGAGAAACCCGACGACCGCCGTCAGGCCAAGCGTGACGAATGTGAAACGCCTCATGCTCACTGCGAACCGGCCTGGTCCTTCATTATAAGCTTCAGAAACTCCGCCTCCGTCAGCACGTCGACGCCAAGTTGTCGCGCTTTCTCCAGCTTGCTTCCCGCATCGTCGCCGGCGACGACTGCCGTCGTCTTGCGGCTCACCGACCCGGAGACGCGCGCACCGAGCGCCTCCAACGCCGTCGTTGCCTCCTCGCGTGACATCGCGGACAAGGTGCCGGTTATTACGAAAGTTTTACCCGTGAGCGCGCCTGCCGGCGCTTCGCTCGGCGCAGGAATCCGCGTCGTCATCGTGACGCCGGACGCGGCGAGGCGTTCAATCAGCTGACGGTTGCGCGGTTCGTCGAGAAAACGGCGGACGGACTCCGCGACCACGGGTCCGATCTCGGGCACCGATTGGAGCGCCTCCTCGCTGGCGTCGACGAGCGCCTGCATGGTGCGCAGATGCTTGGCCAGTGTGGCGGCGGCTTTTTCGCCGACGTGGCGAATGCCGAGCGCGTACACGAGCCGCGAGAGATCGTTGGCCTTGCTCTGCTGGATTTGATCGAACACGTTCCGTCCGACCTTCCCCAGCTTGCGCGGCACCGCACGCTCGGAGCGCGGTTCCTTCGGCGCGACGACGAGGCTTTCGAGGACGGCGGCGTCGAGATGATAGAGATCGCTGAAATCGTGGACGAGATTCTGCTCGAGCAACTGGTCCACGAGCGAGGCGCCGAGGCCTTCTATATTCATGGCCGACCGCGACGCGAAGTGCTCGAGGCTGCGCCGCAGTCTCGCGGGGCACGACGTGTTTTCGCAGCGCCACACGACTTCTTCTTCGTCGCGCCGAAGCGTGCTCCCGCATTCCGGGCAGGTCGTCGGCATCTGCCACGGCTCGCCGCGCGGATGGCCGTCCGGGTGCGGCAGGATGGCTTTGATCACTTTCGGGATCACGTCGCCGGCTTTTTCGATGAGGACGCGATCGCCTTCGCGCAGGTCCTTCCGCGCGATGTCCTCGGCGTTGTGCAGCGTGGCCATGCCGATCGTCGATCCGGCGAGGAAAACGGGTTGGAGCTCCGCGTACGGCGTGACGGCGCCGGTCCGGCCGACGTTGACGGCGATCCGCAACAGGTCGGTCGTCGCCTGCTGCGCTGGGAACTTGAATGCCGTCGCCCAGCGCGGAAACTTCGCGGTCGCACCGAGCCGTTGCCGAACGGCCAGATCGTTCACCTTCACGACGACGCCGTCGGTGTCGAAGTCCAGGTCCCGACGCTTCTCAGCCCAATCGGCACAGAACTCGACGACGGCCGCGATGCCCTCGCAGCGGCGCCAGTGCGGCTCGACCGGAAGGCCCCATCGGGACATGTCCTCGAGCAGCGCGCCGTGGTTGGTGGCGCCGATGTCGCCGACGACCTGATACACGAACGCCAGAAGCCCGCGCCGCGCGACGAGACTCGGATCCAGATTCCGCATTGTGCCCGCCGCGGTGTTGCGGGCGTTCGCGTACAGCGGCTCGCCGGCGTCGGCCTGCTCGCGGTTGATGCGCTCGAACGACCGCCGCGGCAGGTACGCTTCGCCGCGCACCTCGATGCGCCCGGTCGGCCCGTCGCGGAGCGACAGCGGAAGCGCGCGAATCGTCCTAGCGTTTGTCGTCACGTCCTCGCCCATGGTTCCGTCCCCGCGCGTCGCCGCGCGGACCAGCCGGCCGCCGTCGTACGTCAGGGCGATGCTCAGGCCGTCAATCTTCAGCTCGGCGACGTAGTCGACTGGCGCGTCACCGACACCGGCGCCTCGCCTGACGCGATCGTCGAACGCGCGGAGCTCATCGTCGTTGTACGCGTTGTCGAGGCTGAGCAGCGGAATCATGTGCTCGACCGTCGGAAACCCTTCGACGGCGCGCCCTCCGACACGCTGCGTCGGCGAGTCGGGCGTGACGAGATCCGGATAGTCCGCTTCGAGCCGCTCGAGCTCGTGCAGGAGCTTGTCGAACGCCTCGTCCGTGATTTCGGGCGCGTTGTGAATGTAGTACCGCTCTTCGTGATGGCGGATCGCGGCGCGGAGCTCCTTCAGCCGCTGTTCGGGTGGCGTGGACATCGTCGCGTGGTCTCGAGGATCGCGGGCGGCGCCGCTCAGCCCGACATTGGGCAGTCCGGCGGTCGCTCTCGCGGGTTTCCCAACACATCGTACGCGACGTTCGCGTCGACGTGTCGAGGGTCACCGGAGACAGGTCGAAGACGAGCACGAACCTGTCGGATGTGAGACTAGCGATCCCGTGCGAGGACGTAGTCGGGCAGCGCCAGCAGCGCGTCGCGCTCCGGGCTCGGCGTGAACGCGTAGAGGTGCTTCTTCGCGCCTTCCACGAACTCGACGGCGCGGCGATAGGCGTAGTCGATCGAGGCGTGCTCGCGCAGCGCCCGACGCAAGTCGTTCCACTGCTCCTGCGTGATGCTTCGGGACTCGATGACGTCCCTGATGATGCGTGCGCCCGCGCCGTCGTGCTCGTGGCGCTGCAGGTGGATCAGCGGCAGCGTGACCTTTCCCTCGCGCAGATCGCTGCCGATCGGCTTGCCGACGGTCTCAGCGTCGCCCGTGTAGTCGAGGAGGTCGTCCACAATCTGGAACGCCATGCCCAGGTTGAAACCGTACTCGCGCAGCGCTTGCTCGCGGTCCTTGTTCACGCCGCCGAGGAGCCCGCCGATTTGCGCGCAGCCGCCGAACAGGTACGCGGTCTTCCGCCGCATGATGTCGAAGTGCTCGTCCTCGGTGATGTCGGCGTCGCCGTTCTTCGTGAGCTGATACAGCTCGCCTTCGATCATCTTGAGCGTCACGTCGCAGAGCAGGCGCACGATGTCGAGGGTGTCGTGCGTGAGCGCGAGCGCCATCGACTTGATGTACAGGTAGTCGCCGAGCAGGACCGTGATGTCGTTGCCCCACCGCGAGTGCACCGCCAGCCGTCCCCTCCGCAGATCGGCATCGTCGATGATGTCGTCGTGCACGAGCGTGGCGGTGTGGATGAATTCGACGACGGCTGCATAGAGGATGGCGCGATCGCCGGTGTAGCCGCTGAGGCGCGACGCCATCAGGAGCACCGCCGGCCGCATCCGCTTCCCGCCGCTCGTCCGGATATACTGACCGATTTGCGGGATCAGCGAGACGCGCGACTGAACGTGCCGGGCGAATTCCTCGTCGACCTTTTCGAGGTCTTCTCGTATCGGTTCGAAGATTTGCGAGAGCGCGAGCGACGATTCTTTCACAGCGGTTCAGGTGGACTTTATCACGGCCTGAACAGGCTGTGGAAATTGTCGGTCGTCCGCCGCGCGAGCTCGGCCACGTCCATTGCGTAGACGTCCGCGAGCGTCCGGAGAACGCGAGCCACGTGCGCCGGTTCGTTGCGTTTGCCGCGAAACGGCGGGGGCGCGAGGAACGGGCTGTCGGTTTCGACGAGCACGCGGTCGAGCGGCACGCGGCGTGCGGTCTCGCGAAGCTCGGTCGATCGCGGAAACGTCAGGATACCCGCGAACGAAATGAAGAAACCAATCGCCAGCGCCGCGTCGGCGAGCGCCGTGTTGCCGGTGAAGCAATGGAGGACGCCGCGCAGCTCGACGCGTCCTTCCTCCCGCAGGATCGCCACCGTGTCGTCGTCAGCCTCGCGCGTGTGAACGACAACGGGAAGACCGAGCTCGCGCGCGAGCCGTGTCTGCGCCCGGAAGACCGCGTGCTGCACAGGGCGCGGCGAGAAATCGTAGTGATAGTCGAGGCCGATTTCGCCGACGGCGCGCGCTGTCGGCGTCCGTCCGATCTGGTCGCGCACGAGCCGTTCGACGCGTTCGGAATCGGCACCGAACTCGTGGGCCTGGTGCGGGTGGACGCCAATGGACACGCGCGTCTCCGGCCAGACGGCGGACAGCCGATCGGCCTGCGCGGCCTCGGCGGCGTTCCCCGCTTCGAGGATGACGAGCGCGCGCTCGAGACCGGCGTCCCGCGCGCGCGCGACGACCTGGTCGAGATCCGCGGCGAAGGTTTCGTCCGCGAGATGACAGTGGCTGTCGATCACGTCGACTTCGACTCCCTGGGCGAAGGCGCGCGCGGTGCCGCGCTAGCGGACCCGCGTACCCGGCGCCGGCGGATTCGAAAACGTGACGACCTCGGGCTTTCCGCCGTCCGGGCTTGCGGCGAGCACCATGCCGTTCGATTCGATGCCCATCAGCTTCGCCGGCTTGAGGTTGAAGACGATGACGACCGTCTTGCCAACGAGCGCATCCGGCTCGTACGCCTCCGCGATGCCGGCGACGAGCGTGCGCTGCTCGGTGCCGACGTCGACGGTCAGCTTGAGCAGCTTTTTCGATTTCTCGACCTTCTCCGCCGCCAGCACGGTGGCGGTTCGCAGTTCCACCTTCATGAAGTCGTCGATGGAGATGCGATCTCCGCCGGCCGCGGCCGGAGCGGCTGCCGGAGCCGCGGCTGCGGGCTGCGGTGCCGGGGCTGAAGAACCCGGCGCGTGTGCGCCCGGTGCCGGTCCGTCCGGCGGCAATGGCTGATCACTCACGTTCGTCGTCTCCTTGCGCGGCCAGAGCGCGCCCTCCTGGAGCAGCGTCCGCTCCCCTTCGTTCCGCCAGCGTGCGTCCCGATCGAACCGCAGGTCGCCGAGCGATGTGGGTGCCGACGACCGCCCGGTCGCCACAGGCGCACCGATTCGCCTGAGGATCTCGAGGCTCGATCGCGGCATGATCGGCGCCAGCAGCGTCGCGGCGAGCCGGACCGCCTCGGCCGCGTCGAAGAGTACCTGCGACAGGCGATCGGCCTGCGCCGGATCTTTCGCGAGCGTCCACGGCGCGGTCGACGCGATGAACTCGTTCGTGGCGTCCACGAGACGGAACGCGGCGGCCGCTCCCTCGTGGAGCGCGAAGCCGTCCATCGCCTTGCGGTAGTCGACGACGGTCTGCTCGCCGATGCGCGCCAGCTGGTCGTTTCCCGCGGCGGCCGGACGAAGCGTTCCCTGACGGTAGCGGCCTGCCATCGAGGTGACGCGGCTGACCAGGTTGCCGAGGTTGTTCGCCAGGTCCGCGTTATACCGTTCGTCCAGCCGTTCGAACGAGAAATCTCCGTCGCCGCCGAACGGAATCTCCTTGATCAGGTACAGGCGCAGCGGATCCGGGTTGCCGGGCGACACACGGTCAGCGGCCACGAGCGGATCGATGATCGTGCCGAGCGTCTTGCTCATCCGCTGGCCGTTGATCGTCATGAAGCCGTGGCCGAACACCTGTCGCGGCAGCGGAAGCTTCGCCGCCATCAGCATCGCCGGCCAGATGACCGAATGGAAACGCGTGATGTCCTTCCCGATCACGTGAAGGTCGGCCGGCCACCACGTCGAGAACTGGCGCTGCCCTTCCGCGTCGTGCGCGCCGAGTCCGACCGCCGACGCGTAGTTGATCAGCGCGTCGAACCAGACGTAGGCGACGCTGCCGGGATCGAACGGCAGCGGAATGCCCCACGACTGCCCCGCCCGGCTCACCGAGACGTCAACCAGTCCCCCTTCGATGAGGCGCAGGATCTCGTTGCGCCGCGCCTCCGGCACGAGGAACTCGGGATGCGCAGCGAAGTGATCGAGGAGCGGCTTCTGATATTTCGAGAGCCTGAAGAAGAAATTCTTCTCTTTGATCCATTCCGGCGTCAGCGTTGGATGCAGCGGACAGCGACCGTCGACGAGATCTTTTTCCTGCTTGAACTCTTCGCAGCTGACGCAGTACCAGCCTTCGTAGACGCCTTCGTAGATCTCGCCGTTCTCGAACAGACGTTGCGCGATCTCGGTGACGCCAACACGGTGGCGCGGCTGCGTGGTCCGGATGAAGTCGTCGTACGAGACGTCGAGTCGGTCCCAGGCGGATCGGAAGAGACCTTCCATCCGGTCGCAGTACGCCAGCGGCGCGAGTCCTTCCTCAGCTGCCTTCTTGAACACGTTCTGCGAGTGCTCGTCGTTGCCCATCAGGAAGCGCGTGTCGAAGCCTGCGAGCCGCTTGTAGCGCGCGATGACGTCGGCGCACACCTTCTCGTAGGCGGTGCCGAGGTGCGGCACCGCGTTCACGTAGTCGATGGCTGTTGTCAGGTAGTAACGATTCACTGTGTGTACGCCTTGATCGCAATCCGCTGGACGTCCTTCACCGCGAGCTGACGGCTCGCTGCGATGCGCGCGCAGTCGTCGAACTCCGGCGTCGCCGTCATGACGCGGCCGTCGCGCCGGGAGACCTTGAACCGGACGGCGCCGAGCGGCGTTTCGACGGTCACCACCTCTCGCGCCAGGCACTCGCGATCCACCCGATAATGCCTCAGCCCGATCGTCGTCGTCTCGCTGAAGATGACGTCGGTAATCGCGGACAGCCGATCGTCGTGCACGATCACGGTCAGCAGCGTGCCAGGACGATTCTTCTTCATCTGCACCGCGACGTAAAAGACCTCGAGCGCGCCGGCGTCGTACAGCTTCTCCATCACGACGCTGAAGATCTGCGGGTTCATGTCGTCGATCTCGCATTCGACGACGGTGACCTGCTCGTTCGAGGCGCGGCTCGCGGCTTCGCGGCCGATGAGGACGCGGCAGACGTTCGGCGTCGACGGATCGTCGCGGTCCCCGGCGCCGTAGCCGACGCGTTCGATCGACATCGGCGGAAGGACCCCGAAGCTCGACGCAAACGTCGTCGCGATGAGCGCGCCGGTGGGCGTCACCAGCTCGTGCTTCACCGGGCCTGCGTAGATCGGCGCGTCGCCAAGCAGCTTCACCGTCGCTGGCGCCGGCACTGGAATGACGCCGTGCGCCGACTTCACGGTCCCACCACCCACGTTCAGCGGCGAACAGACGACGCGATCGGCGCCCACCCACTCCATGGCGAAGGCGATGCCGACGATGTCGACGATGGAGTCGAGGGCGCCGACCTCGTGGAGATAGACCTGATCGACGGGCATCTGGTGAATCTCGGCTTCGGCCTCCGCCAGCCGCTGGAACATCGCTTTCGCGCGGTCGCGGGCGGCCGGAGACAGCGCCGCGCCGTCGATCAGCCTGAAGATCTCGGGCAGGTTCCGGTGGGCGTGGTCACGATGGTGCTCACCGTGGTCATGAGAGTGCTCGCTGTGACCATGAGGGTGCTCAATGTGACTATGAGGGTGCTCGCTGTGATCGTGAGCGTGGACGTCGAACTTGGTGGCCGAGATGCCGGCGCGCAGCACCTTGGACGCGTGCACGTGCGCGTCCCCGAGCGCGAGGCTGCCCAGCGCGTGCTGCAGGTCCGACAGCGGCAGACCGGCGTCGATCAGCGCACCGAGCGCCATATCGCCGGACAAGCCGGAGAAACAGTCCCAGTACAACACTCGACTCACAGCTCGCCGCGCTCCTTCAGGCTGCAGTACTGCGACTCCCCGAGCACGATGTGGTCCACGACGTCGATTCCCATCAGCAGTCCTGCGGCCGCCAGGCGCCGCGTCAATTCCACGTCCTCGTGGCTGGGTGTGGGATCGCCGGAGGGGTGGTTGTGAAACACGATCATCGCCGCCGCGCAGCCCAGGGCCGCCTCGCGGAACACCTCGCGCGGCTCGACGATCGACGTGTTCAGCGTCCCGGTCGCGAGCACCGTCGTCCGCAGGACGCGATGCTTGGTGTCGAGCAGCATGACGCCGAACGCTTCCACTGCACGCGCCCCGAACCGCGGCAGCAGATACGTCGCCGCGTCGAGCGCGTGTCGAATCTGCACCCGCGCTTGCGGCCGCCGCGAGATCGTCCGGCGGCCCAACTCGATGGCCGCCAGAATCTGCGCGGCCCGCGCCTGGCCGATGCCGGGCGTCGCCGAAAGTTCCTCGGCGGCCGCGCGGCCCAGTCCGTGCAGCCCGCCGCGCGCCGTCAGCACGTCGTTCGCGACGGCGAGCGCGTCCCGCTGCCGCGATCCCTGTCCGATGACGAGTGCGACGAGCTCGTTGTCGCCCAGCGACGCGGCGCCGTGCTGCAGCAGCTTCTCTCGCGGCCTGTCGTCGAAAGACAGTTCGTTCATCGTACTACAGAAGGTCGTCGCAGCCGGGCTGGCGTCGACGCGTGCGGCGTTGCGGTGCCGCACTGGACGCGCGCGACATGCGACGCTCGACGAACGCCGCCGGAAGCCGCGCTATACTGAGCGCCATGCGTGTTGGCCGCGCGCTCGTGCCGCTGCTCCTCGTCGCGGCCTTCATCATTTCGTGCGGCGATCCTCCCGACAAGGAAATCCAGCAGGCGCAAGCGGCCATCGCGGCGGCGAAGTCCGCAGGCGCCGATCAGTACGCCACCGAGGACTACACTGCGGCGCAGACCGCCCTCAAGCAGGCCGGCGACGCCGTCGATCAGCGCGATTACCGACTGGCGCTCAACCACGCGCTCGATGCCCGCGAGCATGCGCTCAGCGCCGCCAAGGACGCCGCGGAACGGAAGGCGGCAGCCCGCGTCGACTCGGACAAGGCCGTCGCGCGCGCCGCGGCCGCGCTTGGCGAGGCGCGGGTCCGCCTGAAGAGCGCCGAAGCCGCTCACGCTTCGCCGAAGGTCCTCGCTGACGCGCGCCACACGATTGCCGGTGTCGAGCAGGCCGTGCAAAAAGCGCGCACAGACCGCGAGCAGGAGAACTACCTTGCGGCGCTCGACTCGGTGAAGGACGTGACGCCGCGACTGCAGGCGGTCGCGCGCGAACTGGAGTCCGCCAGCCCCGCCGCACCGCATAAGCGACACTGAGACCGATCGACATTTCGGCCCGCGGTTCGTCGCGTCAGTACGCGATTTCTGTCCGATCGGAAATCCAGGTGCCGTCGAAGAGAATCTCGGCGTCGCCGGTCAGGTACACGCCGTCCTCCCGCCAGTCAACGCGTTGCGTGCCGCCCGGTGCGGCCACCTGGGCTTGCCGGTTGGCGCCGCCGAACGCAACGGCCGCGATGAGCGCCGCACACGAACCGGTCCCGGACGACGTCGTTGGCCCCACACCGCGCTCCCAGATGAGGATCCGCACGAGATCGGCGCGCTCCACGTGCGCAAATTCGACGTTGGTACGCGCGGGGAAAAGCTCGTGGCGTTCGAGGGCCGGCCCCATGCGATGAAAGGCCCCGAGATCCGGCAGCGGGCCGAGCACGACGCACTGCGGGTTGCCGAAGTTGAGGACGATGAGCTCCAGCGGTGAGCCGTCCACTTCGGTCCAGACGCGCCGAAGATCGCGCGGCGCGCCCATCGAAGCGACGAAGGTCTGCCGTGCTCCGTTGTGCGCCGTCCGTGTCAGCGTTTTCGCGCCGGCGTCGGTCGACACGACTGTCGTCGCGGAAACGTCCGCATGATTCCGCAGCAGAATCGCGGCAAGGCCGCGAACGCCGTTTCCAGACACTTCGGAGGGACTGCCGTCGGCGTTCAAGAGCGTCATCGAGGCGCCGTTGGCGGTGACTGTGTAAAGCACGAGGCCGTCGGCGCCAATGCCCGTATGCCGATCGCACAGCGCGCATGCCAGCCTGTCGCTGGCCATCCGCTCGACTGCGGCCGCCGGGACGTAGAGGAAGTCGTTGCCGTAGGCGTGCGCCTTGGTGAAGGGAATCATTTCGTACAGAACGCCAGGAGGTGCCAGCCGAACCGGCGGACAACGCCTCGCGGCAGCGCGTTGAAGGTGCCGACGAAGACCGTGTTGAACAACTGCCCTTTCCAGCCGCCGTGGAGCCGCGACTTGACCGGGAACCGCTCCGGTACGATCCGGACGTCGCTGAAACCGCCAACCAGCTTGCGCAGTTCGCCGATGCTGAATTTCAGCAGTACGGGGGCATCCTCGTGCTCCAGCGGCACCTTCATCAGCGAGCCCAGCGCGTTCAGCCAGGAAATCCGGTTGTAGACCTGAAAGACTGCCTGTCCGCCTGGCTTGAGGACGCGCCGGCATTCGGCGACGAGGCGCGCGGGGTTGGCGGTGTACTGGACGACGCCGTGGGCGAAGACGAGGTCGAACGTGCCGTCGGGAAACGGCAGGTGTTCGCCGTCGGCCACTTCGAAGCGGCCGTCGAGACCCTGCTGCGAGAAATTGGCCTGCGCGAGCGCGATGGCGGACGGCGCGAGGTCCACGCCAGTGACGAGCGCGCCGCCTTTGGCAAACCGTGCGAGGTCCACGCCCGCGCCACAGCCGACGTCGAGAACCATTCGGCCGCGCCAGCCGTCAAAGTCGACGAGCCGTAGCAGGTGGTGGAGCTTTTCGAAATGATACTGGTCCAGATCGTCGAAGAATCGCCTCGATCCGACCGGGGCGCTGGAAATCTCGAGGTCGTGGATGTGATGGTCCCAGTACTCCCGCACATCCTCCGTCGTCGCCACTTTGAACAACTATAGCAGTAGCATGTGCCGGCCATGATTCGCGATCTCGGTCAGTTGACCGCGCGCACGTTCGATGTACTCGTCATCGGCGGCGGCGTGTACGGTCTCACGATCGCGTACGACGCGGCGCAGCGCGGCCTTCAGGTCGCGCTCGTCGAGCGCGACGACTTCGGCAGCGGCGCGTCGTTCAACCATCTCCGGACGATTCACGGCGGCCTTCGCTATCTCCAGTCGCTCGACGTCGGGCGCGCTCGCGAATCGATCCAAGAGCGCCGGACGATTGCGCGGATCGCGCCGCACACCATCCGTCCGCTGCCGTTCGTCCTGCCGCTCTCGCGGTCGATCACACGAGGCAAGCTGGCGATGCGCGCGGGTTTCCTGCTCGACCGCGTGCTCGCATCAGATCGCAACCAGGGCGTCTCGGCCACGCATCGGCTGCCAGCCGGCCGCGTCTATTCGCGCGGATCGGCCATTCAGCGGTTCCCCGGCCTGAAACGGCAGGGACTCACGGGCGCTGCCGTCTGGTTCGACTACGTGACCACCGAACCCGATCGGTTGACATTCGCGTGGGCGCAGGCGGCGGTCAACCATCGTGCGACGCTCGCGAACCACGCGGAGGCAGATTCGCTCATCAAGGATGGCGCACGCATTGTCGGCGCGCGCATTCGGGACACGGTCGCCGGCGGGACCATCGAGGTTGGCGCGCGACTCGTCGTCAACGCGACGGGTGCGGGCGTCGACCGCGTCCTGAAATCGGCCGGCCTCGCGTCTCATCAGCCGATGGCGATGGCGATGAACCTCGTCACGCGCCGTGATGCCGGAGAAGAAGCACTCGGCGGCCGCTCGGCCTCGGGCCGCAACTTGTTCATGGTGCCGTGGCGCGAGCGCGCGGTGTTCGGCACCTGGGAAGCCCCCCGGCTGGCGGAGCCTGGTGACGCGGTGCCTTCGGAACGCGACGTCGTGTCGTTCGTCGCCGATTTGAACCACGCGTTTCCGTCGCTCGATCTCTCGCTGGCCGACGTCACGCTCGTGCACCGCGGCGTCGTTCCCGCGTCTCTTCGGGATGGCCACGTGGTCCTCCAGGGACACGAACAGATTCGCGACCACGCCGGAGACGGCGTCGACGGCATCGTCACGGTCGCCGGCACGAAGTACACGACGGCCCGCGCGGTCGCGGAACGTGTGGTGGACCTCGTCGCCAAAAAGCTCGGGGCGCAAACCGAGCCGTGCCGGACGGCCGTTACCGTGCTTCCGGGCGGCAGCGTGCGCGACGTGGGGCTGGCCATCGCCGAGGCGCGCCGCGAGCACGACGAGGGACTGCCAACCGACACGATTCCCCACTTGATTGGCGCGTACGGATCACAGTTCAGGGACGTGCTCGACGTCGCAAGCACCGCAGCCGGCCTGAAGGATCGTGTGGCGCCGGACTCGCCTGTCATCGGCGCCGAGCTCGTCGTCGCGGCTCGCAGCGAGATGGCGGTGACGCTGGCGGACGCCGTCGTTCGCCGCACTCCCGTCGGCGCGCTCGGCTATCCCGGCGACGAGGCGCTCAGTCGGGCGGCGGATCTGGTGGGCGGCGTGCTCGGCTGGTCGGACGATCGCAAGCGCGCGGAAATCTCGGGTGTGAAGAACTACTACTCGCCGGCTACGGTACCGTGAACGCGTTGAAGACGTAGGTGAAGCCGAGCGTGATGCCGATCGACGGATCGACGCTCGTCAGGCCGATGAAGACGCCCCCGTCGAGCCGCAGCATCCCGGTCGTATAGCGACCGCCCAGCTTCAGGATCGATCGGCTCTCGGTTCCGGGAAACGCCTCGCCGCTTCGTACCGATGCGCGGCCGTTCAACTCGCCCACGATCTCCGCTGCCTGCGTGATCGCCCGCGCAAACGACAGTCCGTAGGTCAGCACGTCATTCTGGCGATTGCCGACCGTGGGATCCGAAAGGATGCCGACGCCGACGTTGCCGACGAAGCGCACGGACTGGATTGTCTTCGCCGCGAGCATCGAGATGTAGAAGTCGGTCGTATCAAGGCCAAGGCCGCTTTCGTTCGAGGCGTTCGGCAGCTTGGTGGCGAACCGCAGGCCGATGGCCGGCCGGTTCGGCGCTTCGGACAGCACGCGGATCTTCGTCGCGATGACCGTATCCGAGACGTCGTGCGTGCTGTTGCCCGTTGCCGTCACCAGATCCGACAAGGGCGCAGGCCGCCGCTCCGTGATGCTCAAGTGATCGAACAGGCCGCCATCGATCTGGAACTCGGCGATCGAGCTGAGTCCCACGCTGATGCCGATGGTCGGAAACCTGACGAGGTTCCCCGTCAGGCCGGAGACCGGGTACTCCTGGTCGTGCGCGACGTCGAGACCGCCCTCGATGAGCACGCGCCCTGCTCCAATCGGCTCCGGATCTTCGGTGACGAGCGGGCGCTGCTGTGCGTACACAGCCGGAGCCGCGGCCAGAAGCACGGTGGAAACCAGCGCGGCGAACACGAAACGTGTCATTCACACCTCATCAAAAACGGCGACGGCTGTCGATCAGGAGCGTGACGGGACCGTCGTTGGTCAGCGAGACCTGCATCATCGCCTGAAACTTTCCAGTCTGCACGGCCAGACCCGCGCGCCGCAGCGAATCGACGACCGATTCGTACAACGGACGTGCGAGGTCGGGCGGTGCGGCGGCGTCGAAGGACGGACGCCTGCCGCGCCGGCAGTCGGCCGCGAGCGTGAACTGCGAGACGACGAGCACGGACCCACCGGCGTCCTGAACCGAATGCGCGAATCCCTGCTCGCCGTCGAAGATTCGTGTTTCGCGAATCTTTCTCGCGATGTACTCGACGTCTCCGGGTCCATCGTCGCGCTCGACGCCGACCAGCACGAGCAGGCCGCTGTCGATGGAAGCCGAGTAGTCGTCCGCGGTGACACTGGCCGAGGAGACGCGCTGGAGGACCGCTCTCACCGTGACGGCCGCGTCACGGCTGCGACAGCACGCTTTCGGGCGCCTGCGCGGCCCGCGCGCGAAGCGCCGCCGGCGGATTCAGGCGTGTGTCCAGCAGATGCCGCGGTGCCACGTTGCCGAGTGCCTTGAGCATCGACTGCTTGACCCCGGGATGCTCGCACTCGAGATCCATGATCAGCCGCTTGGCGCGTTGCCGCTGAAGGCCGAGATCGCCGCAGGCCGGACAGCAGCAGCCGATGATCGGCAGCGTCGATTCCTTGCAGTACTGGCGCGCCTCGCCTTCGCCGACGTAGACCAGCGGCCTGATCACGACGTGTGCGCCGTCGTCGGAGACGAGCTTGGCGGGCATCGCCTTGAGCGAGCCGGCGAAGAACAGGTTGAGAAGGAGCGTTTCGATGAAGTCGTCCGCGTGATGGCCCAGAGCGATTTTCGTTGCGCCGACTTCGGCCGCCATCCGATACAGCACGCCGCGGCGCAGCCGCGCGCAGAGCGAGCACGGCGTGTCGCCATCGTCGAGGATGTCCTCGATGAGCTCGCCGATGCCGGTGTGCTCGATGCGATATTCCCACCCGCGCGCTTCGCAGGTGCTCGCGATGAGCCCGTGCTTGTATTCCTTGTAGCCGGAGTCGACGTTGACGGCCACGAGCGAGAAGCGGATCGGCGCGCGCTGGCGCAGGACGTCGAGAATCTTGAACAACGCCCAGCTGTCCTTGCCGCCTGACAGTCCCACCATGACGCGATCGCCGTCCTCGATCATGTCGAAGTCGATGATCGCCTTCGTCGTCTTCTTGGCCAGTCGTGATTCGAGCTCGGAGCTGTACGGCATGTGTCCCTATCCGCCGGCAATGCGCGGAACGAGGTAAACCTCGCTCGACGGACCGAGCGGTTGATAACCGGGTTGCTGGTAGATTTCGCCGTCGACCGCGACGGCCATCTCGTCCATCTGTCCGCCGAGTGCGGGAAACCGCTCGGTGAGCAGCGCGAGCGCGTCGCTGACCCGCGCAGCTTCGAGCTCGACGACGTCGATGCCTCCCGTGAACGCCGTCAGGCCGCTTGGGAGGTGGAGCTTGATCATCTCAATAGGCGAAATGCAGGAATGCACAAATGCACAAATGCAGGAATGCACCAATGCAGACTATCCGCTGACCTCCTGCATTGTTGCATTTTTGGGTTCGTGCATTGACTCGGTCTGTTGACGTTCAAGTGCGGCCAGCACGCGCGGCGGCGACATCGGCAGATCGGTGAACCGGATTCCGGTGGCGCCGCGCATGGCGTTGGCAACCGTCGCGAGCGGCGGGACAATCGGCACTTCGCCGACGCCGCGGACGCCGTACGGATGAAGCGGGTTCGGAACCTCGACGATGACCGTCTCGATCATCGGCAGATCTGAGGCGACGGGCACGCGATAGTCGAGGAAACCGGCGTTCTCCATCACGCCGTTCCGGTCGTAGATGTATTCCTCGTTCAGCGCCCAGCCGATGCCCTGCGCCGCGCCGCCCTGCATCTGTCCTTCGACGTAGCTGGGGTGCACCGCCTTGCCGACGTCCTGGAACGCCGTGTAGCGGACGACCGTGCTGCGACCGGTTTCCGGATCGACCTCGAGGTCGCAGATGTGGGCGCCAAACCCCGGTCCCGCCATCGGCGCGTACAGCGAGGCGCGCCCGATGATGGGTCCGCCGGTGTGCGACAACTTCGCGGCGATGTCGGCGACGCTGAGCGGCTCGGCCTTCTCCGCTTTCGCCGGCGGAATCGCGTGCCCATCCTTCCAGCGCACCTCGGTGACGTCGACTTTCCAGATTTTTGCCGCCCGCGCAATCAGCTGCTCGCGCACGTCCTCGGCGGCTCGAATGACGGCCATTCCGGTCGCATAGCAGACGCGGCTCCCGCCCGTGACATCGGTGAAGCCGCTGCTGTCGGTGTCGGCGACGCTGGGACGCACGCGCTCCACGGGAATCCCGAGCTCTTCGGCCACCATCTGCGCCTGCGCGACACGTGTGCCGCCGATGTCCGGGTTGCCAGTCACCACCGCTGCGCTGCCGTCCATGTTCAACGTGATCGACGCGCTCGAATTCATCCCAGCGTTGAACCAGAATCCGCACGCCACGCCACGGCCCTGATTGGGACCGAGCGGTGCTGTCCAGTGTGGATGCGCCTGAGCCGCCTGCAGAATCGTCTTCAATCCGATCGGCCCGTAGTTCGGTCCGAACGGCGCCGGATCTCCCTCGTCCACGGCATTCTTCAAGCGCAGCTCGATCGGATCCATGTTGAGTTCGCGCGCGATCTCGTCGAGCGCGGACTCGACGGCAAAGCTCGCCATCGGCGAGCCCGGCGCCCGATACGCCGCGACCTTCGGTTTGTTGACGACGACGTCGAAGGCCTCAATCGCGAAGTTGGGAATCGTGTACGGCGCGAAGGCGCACATCATGCCGGCGCCGGCCGGCGAACCTCGATACGCGCCGGCTTCGTAATAGAGCGACGCATCCGCCGCGACGATCGTCCCGTCGCGTCTGGCGCCGACCTTCATGCGGATCTTGGTTCCCGACGTCGGTCCGGTCGCGCGGAACACCTCGTCGCGTCCCATGACCATCTTCACAGGCCGGCCAGTCTTGCGCGACAACGCGAGGGCCAGCGGTTCGAGGTACACGACGATCTTGCCGCCGAATCCGCCGCCGATCTCGCTCGGGATCACTTTCACCTGTGCGGCATCGATGCTGAGAATCGCCGCGCACTGATCGCGGACCGCGAACGGTCCCTGCGTGGAGCACCAGACGACGCCGCGGCCGTCTTCTCCGTAGCGCGCGACGCAGGCATGCGGCTCGATGTAGCCCTGATGGACCGTCTGCGTACGGAACACGCGCTCGATCACCACGTCGGCGTCGGCGAAGCCGCGCTGGGTGTCACCCCGCTTCAGTTCCATCCGGTGAGCGACGTTCGTCGGCGACACGGCATCCGGTACGCCCTTCGTCGTCAGCCCGGGATGCAGGATCGGCGCGCCGGGCGCCATCGCCTGATCGACGGTCGTGACCGGTTCGAGCACGTCGTAGGTGACCTTGATCCGTGCCGCGCCTTCGCGCGCGGCCTCGATGGAAGTGGCGGCGACCGCTGCGACCGCGTGTCCATGATAGAGCGCCTTCGTCCGCGCGAGCACGTTGTCCGCGATGTCGAACAGGTCCAGCGCGCCCTCGCCGAGCATCAGCTTGTCGTGCGTCTCTTTCAGATCGGCCGTCGTCAGGACCGCCTTGACGCCAGACACCGCTTCCGCCTCCGCGGTCTCGATGGCGACGATGCGTGCGTGCGCGTGCGGACTTCGAACCACGACGCCGTGGAGCATTCCCGGCAGGGTGAAGTCGGCGCCGTACGCGGCGCGACCGGTCACCTTGTCGACGCCATCGTGCCGTATTGGACGCGTGCCGACCTGCGTGAACGTACGTGCGCTCATACCGGAGTGCTCCTCATCTCTTCCGCCGTATCCAGCACGGCGCGGACGATCTTGTCATAGCCGGTGCAGCGGCACAGATTGCCCGCCAGCCAGAAGCGGACTTCCCGTTCGCTCGGATTCGGCTGCTTGTCGAGAAGCGCCTTCGCGGCGACGATGAATCCCGGCGTGCAGATGCCGCACTGCAGCGCCGCGTGCTCGAGAAATTTTCGCTGCAGCGGATGCAGGTCTCTGGCTCCGGCGATCCCTTCGATCGTGGTCACGCGTCGATCCTGCGCCTCGGCGGCCAGGACGAGGCAGGATGGTACGAGCCGGCCATCGAGCAGAACCGAGCATGCACCGCAGTCGCCGGTCGCGCACCCTTCCTTGGTGCCGGTCAACCCGACCTTGTCGCGAAGCGCCGACAGCAGCGTCTCGTGGCCCTCGCAGAGGAACTCGGTCGCTTCGTTGTTGATCGTCGTTTCTACGTGGAGTTTCGCCACGGTTACAGTCCCTTTGCGCGCGCGAGGGCACTGGTTAGTGCCCGCTTCGTGAGCACGCCGACCACCGTCCGCCGGTAGGCCACGCTTCCCCGCTTGTCGTCAATCGGCTGCGCCGCCGCGCTGGTCGCGGCGGCGGCCTTCGACAACGCTGCGTCGTCGAGCGCGGATCCGACGAGCGCGTCACCGGCTGCCGGCACGAGGCGCGCCGTTGGCGCGACCGCGCCAATCGCGACGCGAGCGGCTGTGCACGTGCCGTCCGCACCGATCGTGACGCTGGCGCCAGCGCCGGCAACGGCAATGTCCATTTCAGTCCGCGGAATCAGTCGAAGGTACGCGTCCGACGTGCGCGCGGCGGGCATCGGCAGATGGATGGCGACGAGGAATTCGCCGGCGCCGAGCACGGTCCTGCCGGGACCGGTGCAGAACTGCTCCGCCGCAACCGTCCGCCGACCCTGAGGTCCGACGACAACACACTCGGCGCGGTCGACGATGAGCGCACACGTCGTGTCGGCGGCGGGAGACGCATTGCAGAGATTTCCGCCGACCGTTCCGCGGCCCTGAATCTGCGTGGATCCGATCAGGTGGACGGCCTCGACGAACCCTGGCCAGATGCGTTTGATCTCGGGATGCTCGCAGATGACCGCAGCCGACGTGGCCGCGCCGAGGCGGAGGCCCTTCTGATCGATGGTGATGCCGACGAGATCGGGAATGCGCTTGACGTCGATGAATGCGGTCGGCTGACGCACGCCCGATCGGAACTGGACGAGCAAGTCGGTGCCGCCCGCCAGCACGCGCGCGCCAGGGTCCGCCTGCATCAGCCGCACGGCATCGTCGATCGTGTGCGGAGCCTCGTAGCGAATCGACTGCATGTGAAAACTATACGTCAGACCGTCGCGTTGCGGGCCGGACCGAAGGCCGGACGATGATCACGCGCTTCGGCGCGAGCCGACGACCCGCGCCGGAATGCCGACCGCGATCGCGCCGGCCGGCACCGCCTCGCGGACGACCGCGCCTGCGCCGATGACTGCGTGATCGCCAAGCTGCACGCCGTCGAGAACCTTGGCGCCGGCGCCGAGCCAGACGCCGTCGCCGAGCACGACGCCGGTAGAGGTCCGCGGCTGGTCGAGCACGGACAGCGACGGGTCGGAGAAATCGTGGTCGCCGCCAATCACGTACGCATACGCTGCCAGAAGCGCGTTCCTGCCGATCGTCACGCGGCTCGCCGAAAATACTTCGCAGTTGAAGCCGAGATTGGCTCCGTCCGCGAGCTCGATGTCGCCGTTCTTGCACGACAGGATGGTGTTCCGGCCGATGAATACGCCGCTGCCTATCCGGATGCCCTGATTCGAGGTGCCTTTTGCGTCGAGCAGGCAGTTGTCGTCGACAACGACGTCGCTGCCGATGTGGATTTTGTGCGGATGACGCAGGACGACGTTCTGGCCGAAGACGACGTTGCGGCCGCACGACCCGAGCAGGAGCGGATAGAGCGCTTTTCGCAGGGCGAGGCCGAGCGCGCCCGCGCGCGCCTGCGACAGCATCAGGACGGCTTCGTACTGAATCAGCGCGCCGAGGCCCGGACGTCCGACCACCAGCTCCGCGTACTTCTCGCGGCTCGACTTGCCGGCCGCAAACAGCTGGTCCTGCGCCCGCGGCGGCGCTGCGCGATCAGAGCCAACCATGGGCACGGTACCATTCGAGCGTCCGGCGGATGCCGTCCGCGAGTCCGACGCGAGGGTTGTAGCCGAGCTCGGCGCGCGCGCGTCCGATATTGAACGCGCGGCTCTTCGTGAAGAAATCCACCCGCCTCCTGTACAGCGGCGGCTCGATGCCGAACGGCACGCAGACCGCTTCGCACGCGGCACCCGCAAGCCAGACCGGCCAGACCGGCAGGTGCACCCGCGGTTCCGGCACGTCGGCACCTTCCGCGATCAACTTCACGAGTCCGTTCAACGTGGTCACCTCGCCGCCCGCGAGGATGTAGGTCCGGTTCGCCGCCGCGGGCTGAGCCGCGCACAGCATGAAGCCGTCGACGAGATCGTCGATGTAGGTGAGATGGTAATAGATCTCTCCCCGGCCGAGCGTGATCCACCGCCGACGCGCGATTCCGCGGAACAGCTTCAGCAGGCGGCGATCGCCGGGTCCGTAAATCCCGGTCGGACGCACCACGGTGACTTCGACGCCGAAGCGGGCGCCTGCCTCGCGTGCGCGCTGCTCGCCTTCAAGCTTCGTGACCTGGTAGATGTCGCCCGGCTTGAGCGGCGCGTCTTCGTTGGCTGGCGGTTGTTCCACGTCCCCATGAACGCCGACCGTGCTGCAGTGCACGACTCGCCGCGCGCCGCCGCGCGCCGCCGCTTCCACGACCGTCGCGACCGCGGTGGCGTTGACCGCGCGGTACGTGTCAGCGGACAGGCCCGCCTGCCGGTAAATGGCGGCGACGTGATAGACGACGTCGACGCCGTCAGCGGCCGTTCGGACCGCGTGCTCGTCTGAGAGATCGCCTTCGCAAATGACGACACCGCTGGCGGTCAGCGCGGCTGCCGCCGGTCCGGATGCGCGCACGAGCGCTCGAACGTCATGGCGCTGGCGCGCAAGCGCCTGGGCCAGGTGGCCGCCCGTAAAGCCGGTCGCGCCGGTTACGAGGACGCGCACCGTTCGGCGACGAGAGAGACAGGCGAACCGAGAAGGGCAAGAAGGCCGATTCGATCCAGCGCGCGCTCCACGGCGGACGTCAGCCTGGCCGATCCGATGGCCTTGTGAAACGCGGTGGGAAGAACGAACTGCCGATGCCTCGAGCGCACCGCGAAGCCGTTGCGCTCGAACGCGCGATCGATGGCGCGGTCGGTGAAGACACCGTACGGTTCGGTCTTCACGCCCAGGGCGTACACCATTCGGCGCCACGTTGACTCGAGCAGCGCGACGCTGCGTGCCGAGGGATAGTCCACGACGACGAGGCGCGTCGCCACACGGCAGAGTTCGTCCACCGCTTCCTGCCAGCGCGGCGTGTGCATCAGCACCCTCAGGCTGACGACGACGTCGAACGATCGGTCGGCGAAGTCGAGTTTGTGCACGTCGCCGCGTTGAAAGCGAATCGAGATGCCTTCGGCGGCCGCGCGCTGCCGTGCGGTGGCGAGCATCGCTTCCGACGCGTCCACGGCCGTGACGCGCGCGCCGCCGCGCGCCAGCAGCCGCGCCGCCCGTCCGGTTCCGGTGCCCACGTCGAGGATGTCCCGCTGCTGGATCCGCCCGATGAAGTTCGCGAGCACGCGCGCCTGCGTCGCCGCGACCAGTTCGCCGACCGGACCGCCGAACCTGAGATCTTCGAAACCTTGCGCGGTCGCCGGATCCGCGTAGTGGGTGTAGCTGTAATGATCGGGCGCCGGCGAGCCCGTCACGCGATGTCCTCGACGCGGACGCGCGGGGGCGCGGCGCCGTCCAGGAGGGCGCTGCAGGCCTGCCGCGTTTTTTCCAGGTACGCCTCGTAGCTGTACTTCGTTTCGGCCAGTCGCTTCGCCTGCTCGCCGATCGATCTGGCGCCGGCCGGATCCGCAATGGCTCGCAGCATGCCGTCTGCGAAGCTGCGCGGAACGGCTTCCGTGAGAATCGCCGTGTCGTCGCTCAAGACCTGCGTGTGCGTGAGCAGTCTCGTGGCCACGATCGCGGTTCCTGACCGCAGGTATTGGTAAATCTTCAGCGGCGTGTTGGTGCCGCGCGAACGCGGCGACGCGAGGACGTCTGCGGCGCGAAGATACGCCGGAATCTCCGATGCCGGCCGCTCCCCCGTAAAGGTCGTCACGTCGGCGATGCCGGCGCGCGCCGCCAAGTCGCGCGCAGCGGCGACTTGATCCGGCTTGCCGCCCGCCAGCACCAGTCGCGCGTCCGGCCGCGCGGCCTTGACGAGCGCCATCGAACCAAACAGCAGATCGAGACCCTGATACGCCTCGAAGGTGCCGGTGTACACGATGAGCGGTACCTCGGCCGCGACACCGAGGGAGGCGCGCACGCGCGCGGCGTCCGCATCGGTCGCCTGTTCGTCGCCTGAGCCGGGCGCGTTCTCGATGAGGACGGCACGCGCCGATGGCTCAATCTCCTTCACGGTGTCCATGAGCGACGGGCAGATGACGATCACGACGCGCGATCGGCGGATCATGAAGCGCTCGATCGTCAGGAAGACGCGACGGATCAGCTTCGAGCGGCTGAACGCAAAGTTACTGAGCTGCTGCGGCAGGCTCGAATGCATGTCGTAAAGATGTGGAATCCGTAAGGCGGCTGCCAGCACGGCGCCGATGAGGCCACCCTCTTCGTGCGAGTGAATGGCGTCGTATCGCTCCGACAGCAGCTTGCGCGCGACCGTCAGCGTGAGCAGCGCGTCGAGCGGAATCTTCGCCAGCGAGGGACCGATCTTGACGTGATCGACGAACGGCGGCTTCATGCTGCGGAACACGCGCAGCCCGGGCATCGTCACGTTCTGCCCGAATGGATACGTCACGAGATCGACTTCATGGCCGAGCGCGGTCATGGCCCGGATGCGATGAAACTCGCTGAACGGCGTCCCGCGCGGCTCGAAGAACGGCTCGGGCGCGATCATCAGAATGCGCACGTGTCAGTGATTTTCGCATGAAATCGTAGTACAGTAACCCGTTCTGTTGCTGCTGGATGTCGACGCCGCCCGCTGAATCACGAGCCGCGCGCCGCTACGCGCTCACGGCCGCGAAGCTCGCCGTCAGCATCGCGCTGCTGGCTCTCCTCTTCTCCCGCATCGACGTCGGCAGTCTCTGGCAGACGGCGCGTCGCGCCTCGATTGCCTGGCTGCTCATCGCGATCGCCGTCTACTTCTTCAACGTCGTCGTCAGCGTCTGGCGGTGGCACCTGCTGCTCGAAGCGCAGGAAGTCCATCTGCCGTGGAAGACGCTGATGGGTTCGTTCCTGGTCGCCGCGTTCTTCAATAATTTTCTGCCGAGCAACATCGGCGGCGACGTCGTCCGCATCGCCGACACCGCCAAGCCCGCCGGTTCGAAGACGCTGGCGACGACGGTCGTGTTGACCGATCGCGTCATCGGTCTCATCGGTCTCGTGCTCGTCGCGGCGATGGGCGCGACGATGGTCGCCGGCATCGCCGGCCATGTGCCGTCGCCGATCTGGCCGTCGTGGTTGTGGGCGGGATTTCTCGCGGCCGCGATGGTGACGGCGCCAGCCGTGCTGGTCCCGAGCGGCGTCAGCCGGCTGCTGCAGCCGCTGACGATTTTTCACCCCGAGTGGGTCGGCGATCGGATCGTCAGCCTGACCGGCGCGCTGTCACGCTTCCGCGATCGCCCGACCGCGCTCGCGCGCTGTTTCCTCGGTGCCGTGATCGTGCAGGCGACGGTCGTGACGTTCTACATCACCGTTGCCCACGCGCTTCACGTTCCGGTGCCGCCGTGGGACCTCGCGGTCATCGTACCGCTGTCCTTCATCGTGCAGATGCTGCCGGTCTCGGTCAACGGCTTCGGCGTCCGCGAGGCGACGTTCTCGTTCTACTTCACCCGCGTCGGCCTGACGATGGAGTCGGCGCTGCTCGTGTCGCTCGTCGCGACGTTCCTCGGGATGCTCGTGTCGCTGTCCGGGGCGGTGATCTGGTTCATGCGCGGACATCGGTAAGACAACGTTCAACTCTCAACGTTCAACTCTCAACGCTCAACTCTCAACTCTCAAAGCTCAACGCTCAGCGTTCTGGAGTCCGCAATCCGCAATCCGCAATCTACAATCCGTCAATCAATCCGCACTCCGCAATGCCCGTGCTTCGTGCTCACTTCACCGTTTGTCTGGGAACGGCTTTGAACCGGACCAGTACGCCAAGATTGCGCTTGTCGTCGACGGAGGGATCCTGCAGGTGCGGCGTGAAGCCTTCGGTCGATCGCGCGGTGAGGAGATACGCGTAGCTGCGGAGATCGCGGACGCCCGAGGCGGGCACGTCGAAGGTCTGTGGCTTGTGCGGCTCGAGGGTGACGCGCGACTCGGTCCCGCCCATCGACATCACGAAGACCGTCGGCACTCGGGACTCCGCGGTGACCGTCAGATGATCGATCGGCCAGTCGCAGCGGACGACGATGTCGGCGCGCCCGTCCCCCGCTATCCAGACGCCCTGGTGACCCTCGGCGTCGATCGTCTCCGGGCTGTATGCGTGTTCGTCGAGGAAGTACAGCAGCACGTCGCTGAACCACGCGTGCGCGCGGACGCCCTCGAGCATGATCGGCAGATCGTTCGCCATGGTCAGCTCGACGGGCAGGCGGCGTGCGAATCCGCGTTCGGTCGTCTGATTCGGAAATTTCGCCGCGACGAACGGGTTCAGCACCATCTTCGCGGTGAAGAGCGCGCCGCCGGCCCAGGCCAGGAGCGGCGGAAACGCTGAGGCGATCGGCGGCGTCAGGAACAGCATGGCCGCATAGACGCTCATGAAATAGCGATTGCCCGGCGGTCCGCCGCCGCCGCTCCACGTGAACGGTGCGAAGACGATCAGCGCGAGCGCAGAAGCGACGACGGCCAGGAAGATGGCGATGCGCCAGGGACGCGCGCGCTCGCTCGACACCAGCCAGAGTGCAACGGCGATGACGCCCGGAAAGAAATACGGGACGAAGCCGAAGTGACGGCCGACGAGGAAGTACTCGATATTCAGCGCAAGGCGGTTGCCGAAGTCGGTGAGTACGTTTTCCGCGTCGGAATCGTTCGTGCTCATCTCGATGCCTTGCGCGTTCCAGGCGTCCGGCGTTCCACCGTCGAAGGGGAACCGGCCGTAGAACGCCTTGCGATCGCCGCCCTGATAGTTGAACTCGCCGGTGTTCAACGCGGTCGCGCCGTAGAACGCACCGGTTGCTGCGACGAACACGACTCCAATCAGCAGACCGTGCATCCATCTTCGTCGCCACCACGCCCAGAGGACGAGCGGCGCGATGAGAAACACATGCGTCGGCTTTGAGTACGTGACCGCACCGAGCAGCAGTGCTGCACAGAGGTCGCTGCCGCGACCCCGAAGCACGCCGGAATCCTCCGGTGCGACCTCTTTGTACAGCCAGAAGGCGTACGCGGCCATGACCAACGTGAAATTCAGGATCTCGGGCGCGAGAAATACAACGTATACCGGCACGCAGCTGGCAAAGATGAATGCCAGCGTGAACGCGAGTGCCGGACCGGGACGCGACCGTGCCGCGAGGAACAGATATGCGCAGACGCCCGCCGCGAACAGCAGGAGCACCTGGAACACGAGGAAGCCGTTCAACCCGAAGAATCGGACGAACGGCGCCGCAGCGACCCCGTAGATGAGCGCCTTTGCGAAGTACAGGCGATCCGTTCTGGGATCCGGACGCTTGACGAGATGCAGAAACGGCGGCGAGCCGTCCACACGAAGCCGGAGCTGCTTGCCGCGCTTCAGGAAGATGCCTTCGGGGCCCGCGCGATACAACCCGTAGAACCGCTCGAGATCTTTCCGTTCGAACGTGAGGTCGCCGTCGAAGGCGGCGCTCAGTCCTGACGCCACGTATGTCGCCTCGTCGCCCTTGATGCCGAACCCGGTCTTGACGACGTCGACGGAGAGGGCCGCTGCGAGGCAGACGATCAGGAGAATGCCTCCGATCGCGGCCGCATGACGTGATGACACGCGGCTCATGATAGCTGACCTGCCGATCGCGAGTGCTAAAATCCCCCGCTCATCGTGTTCGATCCAGCCGCATTCATCGCCAACGGTTTCCTCATCGTCCTCGGGCGCGAGATCTCGCCGATCGAATTGCGCGACGCGGTGCGCGGCTTCACCGCCGATCACGCGGGCGGATTCGTCGTTCGACTGTTGTCGTCGCCCGAGTTCCGCTTGCTGCACGACGCGCTGCATGCCGGCCGCGACACGGGCCGCGATGCGCACGCCCAGGAGCGCGCGCTTCGCGGACTCGGAGACGACGATCGCTTTGTCCGACTCGCCTACGAGCTGCTGCTCGGGCGGCCGGCGGACGATGGTGGCGTGGCGCACTACGTGTCGGCGCTGAAGAGCGGCGATACACGGACGAGCGTTCTCCGGTCGCTTGTCCTCTCCGACGAGTTTCGCGACCGCTACGCGCGAGTCGCGCCGCAGGGTGGCATCGTTCCGCGCGACACGCAGCTGTGCGAGCTGGCGAATCCCGCGAAGTGGGACAACCCGGCATGGGTCGACGGACTCAGGAGTCTCGGCTTGCCGGACGACAAGCTGTCGATGCACCGCAAAGCGTACGAGTTCGCGCAGCTGGCGTACGGCCTCGAACGGCTCAAATTCCTGCACGACGGCGTCCGCGTGCTGAGCGTCGGCGCCGGCCACGAAGCGGTCCTCTACTGGCTGGCGAATCGCGTGGGCCGCGTCCTGGCCACCGACATGTACGAAGGCGTGTGGCAGGACGTCCAGTCGCGCGAGGGTGACGCCGGAGTCATCCGGTCGCCGAAAGAGTACGCACCGTTCGCATATCGCGAGGATCGGCTGATTTTCCTGCAGATGAACGGCCTGGCCCTGGGCGTCGCGAGCGCGTCCGTGGACGTCGCGTATTCGCTGTCCTCGATCGAGCACTTCGGCGGGCTGACGGGCGCGACGGGCGCGGTCGACGAGATGGCCCGTGTCCTCAAACCCGGTGGGATTCTGGCCCTCGCCACCGAATACGTCATCGCCGGGCCGCCGCACGACGAGACGTTCATGCCGGACGATTTTCAGAGGTTGATCGACCGGCCGAATCTGTCGCTGATCGCGCCATTCGACGCGCGCGTTTACGACCGCTATTCCTACGCGGCGGTCGATCTCTACGGGAACCCGCACCAGACGCCGCACATGGTCGTCCGCTTCAACGACACGGTGTTCACGACGGCGTTCGTGTTCATGCGCAAGACGTGATCGGAGTACAATTTAGCGGCCTGGTGCGGCAAGAATCCATCCCCTTCAACGAGCGCGGCGGCCGCCTGCGTGGCTGCCTCGACGCCATCAGCGGACGCTTTCCCAGATTTGTCTTCGGCGGTGGCGTGGCCGATGACACGCTGCCCGTCTTTCACTTTCACGACGAATCGGCCGGCGAGCTCGAGCCGAAGCTGCGCTATCTCGCCGAGAACGGCTACCGCTCGATCACCAGCGACGACATCGAGGCATTCGTCGCAGGTCGAGGCGTCCGCGACGCGCGTCGTGTGGGGCTCTGTTTCGACGACGTCTGGGCCAGCGTCTGGACGACGGCGCTCCCGCTGCTGAAGCGATACGGTTTGACCGCGATTGCCTTCGCAATTCCCGGACGCATCGAGGACGCCGGCGGATGCCGTCCATCATCTGCCGACGGTGCCTCCCGCATTGACGGTCCGCCGCTCGCCACGTGGCCGGAGCTGCGCGCGCTTCATGCCTCCGGGTTCGTGGACGTCCAGTGCCACACGCACTCGCACTCCAGGGTTTTCTGCTCGACGATCCGGACCGGCTATGTGACGCCCGCGTACGCGGCGGTCCCGATGCTGAACCGTCCGCGAGTTGCAGATGCACCGACCGTGCGCTTTGCGACGCCGCAGGACCTCGGAGCGCCGCTCTACCTGTCGCGCTCCCGCATGTCCGACGGGCACCGTGTGACGTTCAACGGCGACGACATGCGCCGGCAGTGCATCGAGCACGTGGCGACCCACGGTGCTGCGGAGTTCTTCGCCAGAGACGGGTGGCAGCGGGAGCTCGACGCGATCGCCAATCGGGCGGCGCCGCGTGCCGAATCAGACGATGCGCGGCGTCAGGCGATCGAGGAGGAACTCGATCAGGGACGCGCGATCCTCAACGATCGGCTTGGCATCACCACCGTGAATCATGTCTGTCTCCCGTGGGGCGTATCCGGTGACGTCACGTCGGCTGCACTGAAGCGGCTCGGCTACCGCACGGCATTCGCCAACCGACTGCGCGGTCTTCATGCGGTGCGCCGGGGAGACGATCCGCACTGGTTGAAGCGCCTGCCCAACAAATACATCTTCCGCCTGCCCGGCCGCGGTCGGCGGATCTGGAGCACGACCGCTTGAACGGCTCGATCGTACCAGCGCCGTTCCCCGCCGACGTCGGCGTCTCCGTCGTCTGCCACGACAACCGGGACAAACTGGGAGCGACGATGGCGTCGCTGGATGCCGCGGGGTGCCCGCGGTCGGCGATCCTGGTCGTGGACGTCGCCAGCACGGATGGCACCGTGGAGTGGCTTCGTCAGGAGTTTCCCGGCATCACGATCCGGACGCTGACCCGGAACGATGGTCCGAGCCCGGGACGGAATGTCGGCATCCGCGAGTGCCGCTTCCCGTACGTGTTCCTGATGGACGCGGACGTGCAGGTGCAGCCCGAGACCATCCAGAAGCTTCGCGCAGCGATGGCGGAGGACGCCTCGATCAAGATCGGGAGCCCGATCGTCGTGCACGCCGGCGCGCCGGATACCATCCAGTACGCGGACGGCAGCCTGCATTTCATCTGCGAGGCGATCAATCCGTGGCTCGATCGTCCGCTGCGCGAGCGCGGGCCGCAGCCTCGTGACATCGGCGTCGCGCCCACCTGTGGCCTTTTGCTCGACCGCGCCGCGGCGATCGAGGTCGGACTGTTCGACGAGCGGTACTTCATCGGCAAGGAGGACGGCGATTTCACGCACCGCACGCGCCTGGCCGGCTACCGGATACTGGAGCTGCCGTCCGCGCTCGTCGTCCATCAGAGTCGACCGCGCGGAACGTGGCTCTTCTATTATCAAATCCGGAACCGCTGGCATTTCATGCTGAAGAACTACCAGTGGAGCACGCTCGTGCTGATCGTTCCGGCGCTGTTGATTCACGAGCCGCTTCAGGCGCTCGTGCTGCACGCCAAAGGGCACGCGCGCGTGTACTGGAAAGCGGTCGGCGGGTTGCTCGCGCTGCTGCCGTCGCTGCCGAAGGATCGGGCCGTGGCGAACCGGATTCGGACCGTGCCCGATGCGGAACTTCTGCGCGCGGATCACTTGATCATTCGCGACGATCTTGCCAGCCATCCGTTCGTTCGCATGGGCAAGAACGCATATGAGGGACTGCTGCGTGGCTACTGGACGCTGCTGCAGAGGACCGTGCTTGGCGGGACCGGCCGTAGTCCCGGACGCTCCGGCGAGCATCGATCGACGTCATGACGCCGCGTGTCGTCATCCTCACGCCGTACTTCAGGCCGATCGTCGGCGGCGTCGAAAGCAACGCTGAAAGACTCGCGCGCTATTTCTCGTCCGCCGGTTTCGGCGTCGTCGTCCTGACGAAGCGGTTGACGCGCGATCTGCCGGACAAAGAAGCGCTCGGTGCAGCCTCGATCGAGCGCATCGGACCGCTCGGTCCGCGGTCGCCCGGCGGCAAGTGGCAGATGCTGCCTGCCGTCACGTCCTGGCTGGTATCGCGGCGCACGGACTACGACGTCGTCTGCTCGATCGACTGCCGCGGCGTCGGCCTCGGTGCGTTGGCGGCCCGGGTGATGACAGGCCGGCCGGTGATCGCGCAGCCGCAGACGACCGGCGTCCTTGCGCCTGACGGGACCACTCAGGGGTTCGAGTCGGCGATCAAGTCCGTGCTCGGAGGCGTGTACGCGCGGTCGGACGCGATCGCCTGCATCGCGCGGACGATCGAGCGTGAAGCGCTGTCTCGCGGGATCAGTCGCGATCGGGTTCACTTTCTCCCGAACGCGATCGACATGACGCGTTTCCGTCCGCCGACACCGGACGAACGATGTGCCGCACGTCGCCGATTCGGTCTCGCTGACAGCGCGGTGTCGTGCGTGTTCGTCGGACGGCTCAGTCGAGAGAAAGGATTGATGGATCTCCTCGAAGCCTGGCGCCGGCTGGCCGCCGGCGATCGCGCGACGCTCATCGTCGCCGGGCCGGACATGGACGGCCATGCGTGGGATGTCGGACCTGCCGGACGTTCGTTCGTGCAGCAGCACGGGTTGACAGACTCCGTTCAGTTCGTCGGCCAGACGGACGATGTTGCCGGCGTGATGCATGCGGCGGACATCGCGATCCAGCCGTCGCACTTCGAAGCGCTTGGTCTTTCGGCGGTCGAGGCGCTGGCCTGCGGTGTGCCGGTGATCGCAACGGCGGTCGGCGGTCTCGTGGACTTTGTCAAGGACGATGTGAACGGAAGAACGTGCGCGCCGCACGATCCGCCGCAGCTCGCGGAGTGCCTGCGAAGTCTCGTCATGGATCCTGATCGCCGTGCACGACTGGCGGCGGCCGCGCGAGGTTCGGTGGAGCGCCCGTACGACGAGCGGGTCGTGTTCTCGCAGTTCGCGGCGCTGGTCCGAACGCTCAGCGAGCGGCACCGCTGATGGCTTCTCCGCTGCGCGCGCGCCGCACCGGATGGGTTCTCGTGATCGTCCTGTTCGGCTCGTACGCGTACTTCTACCAGGCTGGCGGATGGAATCAGAACTCGCGCTTCGCAATGGTGCGCGCGGTCCTCGAACGCCACACGCTGCAGATCGACGCGTATCAGCTGCACACCGGCGACAAAGCGTTGTTCGAGGGCCACTACTACTCGGATAAACCGCCCGGGACGTCGCTCATGGTCATCCCGCCGGTCGCGGTCGCGCGAATCATCTCGGAGGCCGTCGGCGTCGATCCCGGTTCGTTTCAGGGCATTGCGTGGACGTCGTATGTCGCCGCGGTCACGAGCGCGGGTCTCTTCACGGTGCTCGCGGCGTGGCTCGTCTACATGCTCGGCCTGCGCTGGGGATTCTCGGTCGGCGCGGCGCTGTTCGCTGCGACGGCGTACGGCGTCACGGGACCCGCGTGGAGTTACGCGACGCTGTTCATGTCGCACGGCGTCACCGCCGGCTGCCTGATGGCGGCGTTTTACGCAAGAAGCCGGATGGCGGAACGCGACGAGGCACGTCGAGGAATGATGGCCGCGTTGCTTGGCGCCTCGACGGGGTGGGCCGTTGTCACCGAGCTGCAGGCGGCGATTCCGGCGATAGTGATCGTCTTACTCGCGTTGCAAGAGGAATTCCGCTGCCGGCGTGCAACGTTCGTGAAGGTCGCCACGGCACTCGTGATTCCGGGTGCGGCGTGCGCGCTGATCATGTTCGCCTACAACACGCTGGCGTTTCATTCGCCGTTTCATCTCGGCTACGCGAGCGAGGAGGGCTTCGAGCAACTCCGGACCGGCTTTTTCGGGATCACGCGTCCCGAGTGGTGGCGCGTGAAGGAAATCCTCGTCGGTGAGTATCGAGGCATCCTGCCGCTCTTCCCGCTTTTGATCCTCGCACCGATCGGCCTGGTGATGCTGGCGACGGATCGTCCGCGGCGAATGGATGCGGGCCTGGCGCTCTTTGTCGGCATCTACTATCTCGTTCTCAACGCGTCTTATTTCTACTGGGAAGGCGGCTGGTCGTATGCGCCCCGCCAGGTGACGCCCGCGCTTCCGTTCATGGCGCTCGGCTTCCTGCCGTTGTGGGATGTCGCGCAGCGACCACTTCGCGCGCTCCTGATGGCGGGATGGATCTGGGGCGTCGCCGTGACGCTGGTCGCGGTGTCCACGAATCCACAGCCGCCATCGACCTACAAGGCGCCGATGCGCCAGCTGCTGTGGCCAGCATTTCGTGACGGCGATCTCTCGCTCAACCACCAGACGTTCGTGCACGGCAGCGCGGTTCCGGATCAGATGCGCGGACACACCATTCCGCACGCGGCGTGGAACCTCGGCGAGGTCGCAGGCTTGAAGGGCCATGCCAGCCTGGTGCCGCTCGGCCTGCTTTGGATCGCTGGCATCGCCGCGCTGTGGTGGCTCTGAGATGGCGGAGGCATCTTCGCCATCGCAGTTCGGCAACTTCGACGCGAATCTTCGATTCATCGACGCGGCCGGCGTCGTACGGCCCGGCGTCCGACTGCTCGAAATCGGAGCCGGCACGGGCGCCATGCTGCACGCGCTCCGGCAGCGCGGGGCGATCGCGGAAGGCGTCGAGCTGCGCCAGGACCTCATCGACGAAGCACACCGATTCTTTGACGCGCTGCCGATCACTCGCGTGGACGGCACGGCACTTCCCTTTCCGGACGGCGCGTTCGACGTGGTTGCGAGCTTCGATGTCTTCGAGCACATTCCAGACAGCGACGCTCACCTGCGCGAAGTGCGCCGCGTGCTGCGCGACGGAGGCGTCTATCTGATCCAGACGCCGAACAAGTGGACGAACGTCGTCTTCGAAACGATCCGCTGGCGGAGCTTCACGAAGTTCAAGGCCGACCATTGCTCGCTGCATACGTTCGCGGAGCTCTTCGCGCGGCTTCGACGGCTCGGCTTCGATCCGTCGGCGTACGACGTGCCTGTCGTGAACGATTTCTTTCGGACCAAGGTGCGGACTTATGCCGGCTGGCCAGGCGCCGCCATGCTGCGCATCGTCAATCCGGACCGCCTGCCGATCTCGTGGCGCACGAACTTCTACGTGCTGGCCCGGAAAACCGCCGCCGCCTGATGCTTCGCAACCTCGCCTACTCCACCGTTTCGTCCGGGACCGCGGCGCTCCTGCTCGTTCTGATGATCGTCGCCGGGCGTGTCCTCGGCGATGTTGAATTCGGAAAGTTCGCCTTTGCGCTGCTGCTCGGCGGCATCTTCGAGACGGCCATGGATTTCGGCCTGCACCAGGTCACGATCCGCGCCGTCGCGCGTGATCCGACGCGCGCGAGCTCGCTTCTCCGCCACACGCTGGCGATCAAGCTGCTGTGGGCGGCTGGCACGCTGACAGCGCTCGTCGTGACCGCGACGATCTTGCGTCCCGAGTGGGACGTGCGCATGGCCTGTTATCTCATCGGCGGATCGCTGGTCTTCCGCTCGTACATGCTGACGATCCGCGGCGTGCTGCAAGGCCTCGAGCAGTTCGGCTGGGACAGTATCGTCGTGATCGCGGACCGCGGTCTTCTGCTCGTGCTCGGCGTCGCGGCGCTCTGGGCAGGCACCGGCCTGCGAGGCCTGACCCTCGCATTCGTCGTCGCGCGCGGTCTCGCGCTCGCGCTGGCCGCGGTCGTCACGCAGTTTCGCCTGGGCGGAGTTGGACTCGAATACGACGGCGCGGTCTGGCGCGAACTTCACGCGACCGCACTGCCGCTCGGCTTCTTCCTCGTCGTCCTGAACCTGTACTCGTACGTGGATGGCGTCATGCTCGGCGTGATGAGAACCGACGCGGAGACGGGCTTGTACACCGCGGCGTACAAGATCTACGAGGGCTTCACGTACGCGCCGATGGCGATCTCGACGGTCCTGACGCCGAGACTCTCGGCACTGTTCACGTCGAATCCAAGCCGGCATCGCGCCGTCGCACTGAACGGTGTCGGGGCATCGTTCGGGCTCGCCCTGGTCGTCGGCGTCATCGGCTACGCGCTCGCGACACCGATCCTCGTCCTGCTGTTCGGCGCCGACTTCGCGGCGGCGACGCCGGCGTTCCGAATCCTCTGCGCCGGCCTGCCGATCGTGTTCGTGATCTGGATCCTGCACGCGATCGCGATCTCCGTGGACCGCGAACGGCTCCTGCTCAAGACGGGATTGATCGGCCTCGCGGTGAACGTCGGCCTGAATCTCTTCGTGATTCCGCGGTACGGCGGCAGCGGCGCCGCGTTCGCTACCGTCGCCGGAGAGCTTGTGAGTGCGGGAGTGCTGGTATCGGGGCTGCGAAAGTCGTGGTCGTCACCGCCGGCACCGTGAGCGTGCCGGTCAGCACGTTGAAGAAAATCTCCGCGATCTTCTGGTAGCCGAGTACGTTGGGGTGCAGGCCGTCCGGCCCGATGTACTGCTGAAAGTTCGCACCCATCCCGGCATTGACGTCGACGAGCGTCACGCCTGCACTGAAGGCAAGCGTGCGGATCTTGTCGTTCAGCGTCGGCACCAGCAGGTGTCCGCACGCGCGTGTGCCGCCGGGAACTTCGGACGGGATCGTCGCCAGGAACGGCCGTACGCCCTGCCCTTTCGCGATCGCCAGCAGACGGTTCAACCCGACGATGGCCGGGTCGACGCGCGTCGGATCACCGTAGAAGATGTCGTTCGTGCCTTCCATCAACAGCACCGCCTGCATGCCGACGATGGCTGACTGAAATCGCGTCAGGACGGCCGCGCTCGGAGCCTGTGGCGGAACCGAGACGGCTTCGCCCGGATTTCCCGCGTTCGCGACGCCGATCGTCGTTGCCTGCGGTGGATAACGCGTCTGCAGACTCTGGGCGAGGATCGCCGGATACTGCTGGTTGGTCGCGACGCGCTGCAGCGGATAGATACGGCCCAGCGCGTCGACGCTCACGTTGTTGTTGCTGCCGCAGAGGACTTCAGGACTTCCGTCTTCGCCCCACGTGATGCTGTCACCGAAGGCGACGAACTGCGTCAGGCTGATTCGGTCGTTCGGCTGCTGGACGACGATGCTGAAGTTGCACGCGTCGGTGCGGGCGCGCGCGTCGCTCGCCGTGCAGACGACGGTGGACGTTCCGATGGGAAAGGTCGAGCCGCTCGCGGGCGCGCAGGTGATGGTCACCGGAGGCGCGCCGCCTGTCGACGTGGCGGTGCCGTACTGCACCGGGATCGGCTGATTGTTCGGCGACGTCAACACCGCGGGCGGTGCCGGGCAGGCGATCTTCGGTCCGGTGGGATAAGGATCCGACGGCGTTGGCTGCGTCGGGCTGCTGCATGCCGGCGACATCGATAAGAGAAGCGTAATGATGACGGGAGCGTGAGGGCAGGCCGTTCTGCTGATCAAGCGAAGCTACGTCAGCATACTGCACGCCCGAGTCAGAGTTCTAGCGTCGCTTCAGGGTCGGTGCCGAGAGGACGGTCAGCGTGCTCTGTGTTTCCTGCGTCGTTGTGATCGCTGTGAAGAAGAGGTCAGCGATCTTGGCGTAGCCGGCCGCATTCGGATGAAGACCGTCGAACCCGATGTACTGGCCGAAGTCGGATCCGAATCCAGCGTTGACGTCGACGAGCGTGACGCCTTCGGACGTCGCGAGCAGGCGGATCTGATCGTTGATCATCGGCACGAGGCTCCACGCAAGCCCGCGGGAGCCGCTCTGGACCATCGGCGGCACCGTCGCCAGGTACGGCCGAACGGTGCGGCTCTTCGCGTTTCTGATCATCGTGCGGAGGTTGTCGATCGCCGGAGGAATCTTGCGCGAATCGCGATCCGACAGATCGTTCGACCCTTCCATCAGCAGGACGGCGTCGAAGCTGCGGCTCGAGAGCAGCGCCGTGAAGCGCGCAACGGTGGCGCTGTCGCCCGCGCTCTCGCCGCGCATGCCCGCGTTGTATACCGTCGGCGCCTGCGACAGATAGCGCGCCTGCAGATCTTGCTGCAGGGCACCGGGGTAGGTCTGCGCGAGCGGGAACTGCACTGCCGGATGAATCGATCCCAGACTCTCCGACATGACGAAGTTCTGACCGTCCTCACCCCACGTGATGCTGTCGCCGAATGCGGCGAACCGCGTGATGGCGACCTTCGGCGGGGCTGCGACGACGATGTTGAAGGTGCAGGAGTCGGTGCGCGCTTTGGCGTCGGTGGCCGTGCAGACGACCGCCGTCGTGCCGATCGCGAACGAGGCGCCGCTCGACGGGCTGCAGGAAATCGTCACCGACGGTGCGCCACCCTGCGTCGTCGCCGTGCCGAACTGAACGCTGACGGGCTGTCCGTTACCCGAGGTGACGGGACCGGGCGGCGTCGGGCACGTGATCTTCGGTCCCGTCGGATTCGGATCGACCGGCGTCGTCGGCGCCGCGGGATTGCTTTTGCTGCACGACAGCGCGAGCGACGCGGCGGCGAGCGCGGTCCAGAAGGTGAATCGCACGAACACTAGTTTTTCATAGACCGGATCGCCGACGCCAACCGCCCGTCACCAGGTGAACGTCTGTCCCGCCGCCGCCGGGAACGGGATGACGATGGTGTTCGATCGTTCGTGGACGATGAACGCGTCCTTTAGGCGCTGATCGCCGGCTGTGACGAAGAAGCCGACCGGCTCGCCGGGCGCGGGCTGCCGCTTCATCGGTCCGCAGTAGTACGTCCAGTTCACTGCGATCTGATTGTTGATCGTGATGTTCCCGCCGTTCGCGGCCAGCCCGTTCCAGAATTCGATCGGGCTGCAGGCGTGCCACGTGCCGCCGATGTTCATGGCGATCCAGAGCGTGTACTGCAGCGGTCCGCTCCATCCGGGCGGGACGACATCGGGCCATCGGCCGGGGCCGTTTTTCTTCGTGAACTCCACCGCGATGCCGTCGGCCCGAACGGCGAACGACGTGATCTTCGCGGTAACCGGCCAGCTTGCGACACCCGCCGGCGACGACTCGATGACCGTCGCGCCGAGCGGGAATTGATCGGCAGCGCTGCCGCCGCCACCGCCGGGTGTCGGCGTCGGCGTCGGTGTTGGTGTCGGAACAGGCGCCGCCACCGGCGCTGCGGGTGTCGTGAACCCGTAGGTCGTCGACCAGGCTCCGGTCGTGGTCGGATCGGACGCGCGGACGTGCCAGTAGTACACGGCCGAGTACTTGAGGTCCGTCGGCATGTCGAACGCCGTCTGCGTCGCGGTTTCGGCGGCGGTCCATGCCGCCACCTTCGTCGTGAACTGCGCGTCGACCGCAACCTCGATCGAATACGTGATTGCGCCGACCGGGCCCGAGCGCGGCGCGTCGGTGACGATGAACTTCGGACGGATGGAGGCTGCCGCAGCGTTAGCCGCTGGAGTGACGAGAATCGGCACGCCGATGACGATCGGCGTGTAGATGTCGAAGCTGAACGTCGCCGTGAACGATCCGGTGTTGGCTCCGTCCTGCGCGAGCGCGTGCCAGTAATACGTCTTGCCTGTGGCGAGCGCGGCCGGCAGCTTGACGCTGGTCCGCCCGGTATCGCCCGGAACGACCTTGTCCTTCGTGAAGACCTTGTTCACGAATCCTGTGTCGGTCGCGATCTCGAACACATAGCTCAAAGGCCGGACGCCGTTGGTGGCGGCGTTGTCCACCGTCAGCGTGATCGGCTGCTGGTCGACGGGGATACGCTGGCCGGCTGACGGGTCCACGCCTTTCGGCGTCGTGATGTTCACGCCGGGAATGGGTCCCGCGACAGTCGGACTGAGCGGATTGGAGCTTTTTTGCACCTCACACGCGCCGAGCAAGATCGCGGGCACGAGCAGGAGTGTCTTCAAAACGTGTGTTTTCATGGAGACCCACCGCTGCACAGCTTTGCGTATCGGTTCGAAGCGGCGGAAAGTTTAGGACGTTTGACGGATTAGTACAAGAGGGGTCGTACCTGGCAGCCGAGTCTCCGCTGGTCGGACGATTTGGGGTCTGCTTCAGATGGCCGGAATGAGCGCTGCGCCCGCACTTTGAGGCTCAGCCGCCGCGTCCCAGGCGGAATGGGTGTCGAGATCTCCCTGGTCTCGTCAGGTCCGAGGTCGATGGTCGATGCGTGGCCGTCGATGTCGAGCTCGACCGGTCCGCCCGACGGTCCGACATGAAGGACGAGCTTCAATGAGGCTGCCCCCATCGTGGCGATCATGACGCCTGCCTGAGCGGTATCGCGACTCCAGAACACCCCCTCCTCGGGAAACGCGTTGTCGTCGAGGTAGGCCATGTATCCGCCCGCTGATCCACCAAGCGGCTCGACGACGTGGCTGGTCACCGGGTCGCGTTCGGAACGCGGCATCACGCGCGTCGGCACGATGTCGATGCGCCTGACGGCGCGTGCGGCGTCGCTCGTGCTCACGCCGACGAACGCCGGAGTGCGAATCACCAAATCGAATGGCAGGACGACCGGGTTGTCGAGCGGTCCCTCCGCTCGTGCGAGAACCACGTGGTCGGAGACGGCGACGAACGCGTCAGCGTCCAGAGTGCCGGCGCGCTCCAGCCACACGCGCGCTTCATAGCTCCCCTCGGGCAGCACCATCGGTCCTTCGAGCACGTGTGGATTGTCCGCCGGTGCATCGGCGGCGCGACGCACGCTCAGCGCCGACGCGGCCAGCACTTCCCCATCGCTGAGACGCCGCAAACGAGTCAGATCGACAGCGCGCAGCCGTCCTGGATCGAATCCGATCATCGTCGCGACCTGGCCGCGGCTGACGACGATGTTCCGATCGAACGATGAGCGTCCGACGAATACGCTCGCGAGGACGAGGAACGCAATCGACGCCGACGCCACGGTCCAGAACACGGACGTCAACAACCCGCGACGCGTGCACGCAAAGATGAGCGCGCCGGTAATCCCGGCCGCTGCGATCCAGCGCACGAGCAGACCGAGCGGCGCGCGCCAGTTCTCCTCCGTGAACGTCGGCAGCGCCAGATCGAACGGCGCGCTGCCTTGAAGAAACGTGACCAGCGCGCTGACGCCGTGAGGGTTGCTGTACAGAAGGCTCTCGCCGGTCGATCCGATGGTCACGATGGCGACGGCGAGGCCGAACGCGATGCTCGCCGCAATGATCGCGCGTCCGGTGACGCTGCTCGTGCGGGCGACCGCAACGGCCATCAGTGGTGCGAGCAGCGGAATTGCGGGGACGAGGAATCGCGCGGGCGCGCTCGAACCGCCCCACCACATGTACAGCCGCGTCGTCGACGCCAGGAACGCACCGGCCGTCAGCAGCAGCGCCATCGCGTACGTTCGATGCTTCGTATCGCGGAGCATCATCCAGGCGCCGACCGCCGCCAGGACGTACGCCGGACTGAACATCAGCAGGCCGAACTTCTGATCGAAGAGCAGCCCGAGCACACCTCGCGGGATGTTCGAGTTCAGCACGAATCGCTGGATGTACGAGCCATACGGCGCTTCGGGATCGAGGACGCCGTACATGCGATAGAAGGAATACAGCCACGCAAGCGATGACACGCCGATCGGGACGCACAGCGCGACGATGTGCTTCGCGCGTGGCCACAGCCGGATCGTCACGAAGAGCGCGAACAGCAGAAGAAGCAGCGCGAACTTCGTGTGCAGCCACGGCAGCGTCGCGAGCACGAGGCCGTGCAGCGCGGTCCGTCGCACCGAAGGAATCGGCTGAATCAGCCACAGTACTGCCCACGCGACGATCAACGCGCCGGGAAGTTCGGGATACAGCAGCCATGCGTGCGGCACGAACGGAACGGTCAGGCACGTCGCGAGCCAGACGATCGTGGCGATGCCGCTGTTGGTCAGCAGCGCAGCCGCGTCGTAGATGGCGAGTGCTGTGAGCGCCGCCAGGAACGCGACGAAGACGACGGTCCCCAGCGGGCCCGCTGCCGCGTACGCCGGCAGGAGCAGCATCGGCAGTCCAGGCGCGTGAATCGAATAGATCTCGCCGTGCAGACCGCGCTGGAGGAAGTCGGGCCGCAGTTCGCCAGGGAAAAACGATTGATAGTCCCGCTGCGCATGGTTGTTGGCGATGTCGAGGTCGTGGTCGGCGAGCAGGCTCTGGGCAATGATCAAGTAGTGCGGCTCGTCGCCGCCGAAGCCCGCCGTCCGCGTGTACTGAACCCCGAGGACGACGTACAGCGCCGCGCTGATGACGAAGATCGCCCAGCGTGTGGCTCTCACGTGGAAGGTCTTCTTCCCTGTCGTGAAAGACAATGCGACGCCGAGCACCGCCATCGCCGCAACGACCCATCGGATCGGTCCCGACAAGATGAGAAGAAGCGGCGCTTTGTCGGGCAGCCACGGGAGATACGGCACGAGCCACAGCAGCAAGAGGATCAACGGCGCTGCCGTGGGCCACACGCGAGCGACGACCTGCCCTTTCATGCGTGTGATCACGATGACAGCGATGGCGATTGCGCCGACGACGAGAAGCGGCGCGATCAACCCACGCCACGGGGCGAGGTAGGCAAGGCGGACAGGTCCGCTCGCATTCCACGCCACGATTTGAACGGACGCAGGCTCGAGCCAGACGGCGAGCGCGACCGCCACGGCAGCCGCCGCAAGTCCGGCGATCGCGCGGGTCACGCCGGACGGCCCGGCTTCTGCAGCACTGCCATGTAGTGCGCCGAGAATACGCGCAGCGGTGATTGCTCGAGCGCCGATTCCACCGGGCGTGCGAGCGCCAGGAGCCAGCGAGGAACGAACTCGGGCATGAACGTGAAGTAGGACGCAGAGACGACGGGCGCGTCGGTGTAGATTGCCAGCCGATGTGGCAGGAGCCAGCGCTCCGTCCCTTCGTCGATGCAGTTGACGCAGGGAAAGACGTAGCCCATGTAGAACCGGAACAGCGGGTTCCGCGTGTTGATCTCGTGCACGAACAGCAGTCCGCCCGGCTTCAAGACGCGAAAGAGCTCGGCGAACGCCGCCCGCTGCTCGTCTATCGACGCCAGATGGTGAAGGACGTTGATGCAGTACGCGAAATCGAACGACGCGGACGGCGCGGCGATCTCCAGGATCGATCCCTCGGAGATAACGCGCGGATCGTCGACGTGTCCTTTCGCCAGCGCGATCTGTCCCGCCGACGCGTCGATGCCGTGGACGTCGAATCCGAGGCCGCGCATGCGCGCCACATACCACCCCTGGCCGCAGCCCACATCGAGACCGCGCGAGCCGATGCCTCGCGTCTGCAGCTCCGATCGCATCAGCGTGGTCTTGCGCACGAGCAAAGCGTCGCGCTGCGCCGCGGGAATCTGCGCGTCGTAGGCGTGCGCGATCTCGTCGAAGTGCGAAGCGTCCGCGCGCCGTCCCCGCAGATGGACCGCGACGAACATGATGCCGAGGAGCGTCGCGAGGCCCGCGGTCACGAGGCGGACGCCGAGCACGACGATGGCCGCATCCGAAGCGGTCACACCGCTGGCGGTCAGGTCGGCGATGAGCGACGTGCCCACGACGCGAACGCCTCCGGCCGCGAGCATCAAACCGGCGGTGAGCGCTGACGTGGTGTAGGCGTAAACCGCGTGCGCCGCACCGAACGCGTCGTGGAGACTCGCAGCCATTGCCCACAACGCCAGCGCCGGCAGCATCCATGCGAGGACGCTCGACGCGAGCGCAAGAAACCAGTTCTCTCGCGCGAGGAGCGGCGAGAAATCAATTGATGCATCGGCCGCGTCAGCGAATGACGTTCGCGCCATCGCGAGGCGCGAGAGGCGGACGATGATCGACAACGCGAGCTGCTGAAACGACCGCGTCGTCGTCAGAACGAAGATGCTCCCGAGCAGCAGCGTGGCTTCCGGTGCGCCGACAATCAGCGCCGCAACGGCCGCGACGCCGGCGAGCGCCGCGACGTCGAGCAGTCGCTCCCACACGTTCACGACCACGATCACAAGCACCGGAACGCGCGCCCGCGCCCGATGCACGGCGGCGCGAACGACGATTTCGCCGACGAGAAGCGGGACGAACAGAAGGCTGAATCCCGACAGATACCCGATGCAGGCGTCGCGCAGCGGGATGCGGACGCCGGTCCGGCGCAGCAGAAACGCCCATCGGACGGAGCGCAGCCCGAGGCTGACGCAGGTGAGAAATGTGCCCGCCGCAGCGGCCATCCAGAACGTTGCCGGAATCGCGCGCGCTCGCGTGTCCACGCTGCCGAGAATGACGATGCTCGTGACGATGCCGATGGCCAGCATCGCCGCCGCGCAGGCGATGAGCAGCAGCCACGCGAGCGTCCGCGGGGCCGTCCGCGCGGGCGCGGCGGTCTCTCCGAGCGAGTCGGTGGCGAGCATTGGACGATAGGATACCGCCGAAGCGGACCGGGACGGGTGGATCGACCGTGCAGCGCTCGGAGTCCGACGGGCGATGGTTGTGGACTCTGCGAAACGATCGCGTCGGACGTTCAGCGCGAACGGGCCGCGCGGATTCTGATCGTTGTAGCGATCGAAAAGAGATCCGGTGTGTGCGCGTGATGCTCACGGCCTCGCGTCGCGATCAGTACGCGAGCACTTTCACGACGCGCACTTCATGACGCGCACGACAACTCACGATGCGACGAATGCATCAGCACGTTGCGTCGCACAAATCGCTATCCGACCGCGCACGAATCGCGATCAGATCGTGTGCGAATCACCGCGTGGCCGCGCGCGTCGAAACGGTCGGCGTGGGGTTCGCTGCCGAGACCCGAGGAGCACCCTGGGCCGAGCCGTCGCGATTCTGCGAGGTGACTGATTTTGCTGCGTTTGATCGGCCGTAAAAATAAAGAAGTCACAAGGATTGCACGCGGAGCGTCAGACAACTCTGTCTGATGAGCTGGATCAGGCAATTTCCTGCGGACAATTTATATTTTGCCGCGCAATAATCGCTCGACCGTGCCGGCGCCTGTGCCATCGCCTTCCGGCGTTACATCGGGCACCTTCATTCTTACTTGCGCGTCAGCCGCGGCGGTCACCGTTCTCATCGGTTGGAACTGGGGTTACCGCGACATCGTCAGCCATCTCTTCTTCTGGGTACTCGCAATCCTTACGCTTCTCGCCGCGCGCAGCTTCGCATCGGCCGTCGTTTCGCCATTCGATCGACTGGACTTCGCGATTGCCGCCGGATGCATCGCATTCGCCGTCGTCGTCGCCTGCACGGCGCTCCTCGGCGCGGCCCGGCTGCTGACGCTGCCGGCTGTCATCGTCGCGCAGGCAGCCGTGTGGATCGGCGCACGAAAGCTGACGCCATCAGTTGATGTGTCCGTCTCCACGGCGCCTGCAGTCGTGCGGACGCAATCGCCGCTCTTCTTCTGGTGGCTGGGCGGACTCGGAGCGCTCGTCGTTTTTGCGATCGCGTTCGGCATCGCGCACGCACCGCTGACGTTGTACGACAGCCTGAGCTATCACCTGTTCTTCCCTGCGCGCTGGCTGCAGGAGCACAGGCTGTCGATTATCCCGACGCCGTTCAGCGACGAGGCGCAGGCGTACGCGCCGGTGAACGGCGAGCTTTTCTTTCTGTGGTTGATGCTGCCCTTTCACGGCGATCTGCTCGCTCGCATCGGGCAGCTGCCATTCGCGCTGCTCGCGGTCGTCACTGTCTACGCGCTCGCGCGCAGACTGGGCGCCCCGGCGCCGCACGCGATCTATCCTGCCGCGTTCTTCGTTCTGTCGCGGCCGGTCATCGAGCAGGCAATTGGCGCGAACGTCGATCTGATTTGCGCGTCGATGTTTCTCGCGTCGCTGTACTTCGGTCTCGTCGCGCTCGATCGCGGCCGGCGGCGCGACTGGGCGCTGTTTGGCGTGACCACGGGGCTCTTCGCCGGCACGAAGTACGTCGCGCTTGTTTATCTTCCGATTCTGCTTCTCTTTCCATTCTTCGAACGATTCAACGCGCAGCGCGTGTGGGCGCTGCCGGGGATTCTCGCATTCGGGCTGCCGTGGTACGTACGGAACTGGGTCGTTGCCGGAAGTCCGACCTATCCGGCCAGCCTGCAGATCGCCGGACTTCGAATCGCGCAAGGCGCGTTCGATCGCGGCGCCATGCTCAACTCGGTCTTCCACACGAACGACGTCAGCCTGCTGCCAACAATCGCCGCACATGCCTTCGGGCCAACGCTGTTCGCCGTCTGGGTGCCGCTCACCATTATCGGGAGCATCGCGCTGCTGCGCACGGGCGGTTGGCGATCCATCTTCATCGTCGCGCTGCCGTACGCGATGACCGTCCTGTATTGGTTCGGACTGCCGGTCAATGTCGATTCCCGCTTCCTGATGCCGGCGGTTGCGCCCGCGCTCGTGCCGTTGGCATTCGCGTTCGGCGGTCGACGTGCCTGGGACGTCACGATTCACGTCGCCTACGCCGCGGCGATGGCCTGGATCGTTGTCGGAGCACCCGTCGAGATTCACGCCAGCCTGCCATGGTTCATGCAGGACTGGCTGTCGCTGAGCGGCTTGATGAACTCTGCGTTCCTGTTGTGGTACGCGGCCGCGGCGCTGGCACTCATCGGCGCGTGGTGGCTGAGGCCGACACGCGTCGCCTGGAGCGTGCCGTACGGTGTGGCTGTGTTCGGGACCGCTATCGCGATGATCGCAATCGGCGGCGAACACTGGTGCATCCCGTCGCGCTGCGAGTATCTCGCTGTGACGTCGCCGCATGTCGCGATGGACGTGGTCTACGGCTGGCGATGGATGGACGAGCACGCGCGGGCGTCAACCGTCGCGTACACCGGTCTCAATCTTCCCTACCCGCTCACCGGCCCTCAGCTGACCAATCGCGTCGTCTACGTGAACATCGACGGTCGGCTGAACTGGCGATTCCATGACTACGATCGCGCGTATCGGGCCGGCCGCTTTCCGCCGCCCTCGCCGAGACTGGCTACCGGATCTGGCGAGCTCGAGCCGGCGCCGCAGGGTTTACCGTCACACCCGACCGCGCCGCGGCCCCGCTACGAGCGCATGCATGGCGATCGCGACAGCTGGATGGCCAACCTTCGAAAGCTCAACGTCTCGTACCTCTTCGTGTCGCGGTTGTCGCCGTACGAAATCGACAACGTGTGGCACGACGATCGCGGGTTTCCCATCGAAAGCACCTGGGCGTCGGCGGACCCGCGCGCGTTTCAGCTCGCCTACGAGAATGCGGCCGTCCGCGTGTTCCAGATCGATCTCACGGAGCATCCGCAATGACAGATCCCCGCTCGCTGTCGGTCATCGTCCCGGCCTATTGCGAGGCGCAGAACATCGTCGCAACTCTCGAAAACGTGACCACGGCGCTCGCCGCGCTGCCGCTCACCTGCGAGATTCTCGTGATTGACGATGGGAGCACGGATGGCACGGCCGATCTCGTCCGGGCGAACGCCGCGAGATTCGGGAATGTCCGTGTCGTCTCGAACATTCGCAACATGGGATTTGGCTGGACGTACCGCCGCGGCGTCGAACTGGCGGCCGGCGACTACATCGTGATGGTCCACGGCGACAATGCCTGGAGCGCCGAAACGCTGCGGCCATTCCTGCGCCGGACCGGCGACGCCGACGTCGTCATCGGCTACACGATCGACATGTGGAAGTCGAGGCGATGGAATCGCACGCTCGCGTCGAAGACGTTCACGCTGCTCGTCAACCGCATCACGCGCCGCCGCCTGCACTACTACAACGGCCTGCAGATCCATCCCGCGCGCGTTCTCAAAGGGATGACGATTGAATCGACCGGGTATGGATTCCAGGCAGAGGTGCTGACGAAGAGCCTGCGCGCTACGCAGACGTACCTCGAAGTGCCGATGACTTTAATGGAGCGTCAGCACGGCGACAGCAAAGCGTTCCGCGTTCGCAACGTCGTCGATGTCGCGCGCACGCTGGCGCGCTTGTACTCGCTGGAGCACAGGCTCGCGGAATGAGCGGCAACTTCTCGAAGCAGTATCTCGAAGAGACGCAGCGCATCGCTGCAGCGCTTGACACCGAGCGCGTCGACGCGCTCGTGGACGCACTTGTGCGGATCCGCGCGCAGGGCGGCCGTTTGTTCCTGCTCGGCGTGGGTGGCGGCGCGGCGCACGCGTCGCATGCCGTGAACGACTTTCGGAAGCTTGCCGGCTTTGAGGCGTACGCGCCGACCGACAACGTGCCGGAATTGACCGCGCGAACCAACGACGAAGGCTGGTCGCACACCTTTGCTGAGTGGCTGAAAGGCAGCCGTTTGCGGCCCGAAGATGGCGTATTCGTCTTCTCGGTGGGCGGCGGCAACGCCGAGGCGAACGTGAGCCCGAATCTCGTCGCGGCGCTTCAGTTCGCCCGCACCGTAGGTTCGACCATTCTCGGAATCGTCGGGCGGGACGGTGGGTATACTGCGACGGTCGCGGAGGCGTGCGTCATCGTGCCGTGCGTGAACGACAACGCCGTGACGCCGCACACCGAATCGTTTCAGGCCGTACTGCTCCATTTGCTCGTGTCGCATCCGGCGCTTCAACGCCGGCAGGCGAAATGGGAGTCGATGCGGTGAGACGCAAAGAAACACCCGTCGGACCGTCGAGCGCGCCTCAATGGGACCTGCCGGTCCCGTCAATTGCCGACCTGCGCGTGAAGCTCTACGCGGACGGCGCCACTGCGAACGAAATGATCGCGTTGGCGGCCACGCACCACATCTGCGGCTTCACGACGAACCCGACGCTGATGAGAAAGGCGGGCGTCCGGGACTACGAGCGTTTCGCACGCGAGCTCGTCGAGAGGATTCCCGACCGGCCGATTTCCTTCGAGGTCATCGCGGACGACTTCCCCGAGATGGAGCGCCAGGCGCGTCTGATCGCGAGCTGGGGATCATCGGTAGTGGTCAAGATTCCGGTCTCGAACACGCGCGGCGAGGCCTGCTATCCGCTTGTTCGCCGGCTCTCGCACGACGGCGTTCGCGTCAACGTGACCGCGATTCTCAGCCTCGAGCAGGTCGAACGCACGGCCGGGGCGCTTCGAGGCGGTGCCGAGTCGAACGTGTCGATTTTCGCCGGTCGCATCGCTGACACCGGACGCGATCCGGTTCCGATGGTCGCGTGTGCGCTTCGCATGCTGTCCGAACCACAGATGCAGCTGATCTGGGCGAGTCCACGCGAATTGCTGAACGTCTACCAGGCCGACGCCGTCGGCTGTCACATCATCACGATGACCACGGACCTGTTGAAGAAGCTTCAGCTCGTCGGAAAGGATCTCGCCGAGTTCTCGCTGGAGACGGTCCGCATGTTTCGCGACGATGCCGTGGCGGCCGGCTTGACACTTCCGGGACATGACCATGATTGACACCACCCGACGCGTGAGCTCGCGCGAGAAGATCGTCACCATCGACGACCTTCCGCGCATTCGCGAGCGCTTTCGCGACCGTCGCATCATCCAGTGCCACGGCGCCTTCGACCTCGTGCACGTGGGCCATCTGCTCCACTTCGAAGAGGCGCGCGCTCTCGGCGATATCCTTGTTGTCACGATCACGGCCAACGCGCACATCACGAAAAAGCGATCCGTGACGTTCAGCGAGGAACATCGGGCGCTGCAGGTGGCCGCCCTGGAGATCGTCGATTACGTCGCTGTCATCAACGAGCCGACGGCGCTGTCGGCGATCGAAGCGCTGCATCCCGACGTCTACGTCAAGGGGCCGGAGTACGCGGATCTCCTCCTCGACACGAGCCGCAGCATCTATCACGAGCAGCGTGTGCTCGAGGCGTACGGCGGCCGCATTCATTTCACGTCCGGAGAGACGTTTTCGTCGACCAAGCTGTCGCATTTCCTGCTCAACTCGCCGGAAGCATCGCAGCGCGACCCGCTTCTGCGAAACGACCGCATCCTTTTCAAGGACATTTCATCGCTCGGCTACTCCTTGCGCGACCTGAAGGATTTTCTGGCGCGCGCGAGCACGATGCGCGTGTGCGTCCTCGGCGAAGCCATCGTCGACGAATGGATCGACGTGACGCTGATGAACATGTCGACGCAGTCGCGCTGCATCGCCGGAAACGAAGTCGAGCGCGTCCGCCAGGTCGGCGGCAGCGGCATCGTCGCGCTGCACCTGGCGAATTTCGTCAAGCGCGTCGACTGCTTCACGAACGCGGTGCCGGGTCCGCTTCCGGAGAACGTGCACACCTATCCGCTGGCGCTCGGCGAGCTGACCGAAACGCGCTTCGTTGACCGGGAGACCGGACGGCCCGTGTTCAAATCGCGACAGGCGACGCTGTCGGCGGTCAATCCTGACGGCGCTCCGGACTTCGACACGTACGATCTCGTGCTGATCGCCGATTTCGGACACGGCCTGCTCGATCAGGCCACCATCAACCAGCGCATCGCCGACAGGCGCCGCGCGGTGGTCGCCGCGATGGTGCAGGCGAACTCGAGCAACTTCGGCTACAACCTTCCGCTCAAATACGGCGGTGCCGACTATTACGCGCTGAACCGCACGGAGGCCGAGCTCTGCCTGCACCAGCGGGATCTGTCGCTGCCCGACCTGGTCGAGCGATCGGCGACCGTTCTTCGTGCCCGCGCGGTGTCGGTCACGGACGGCGCGCACGGTGCGATGGTCAGGGTCGACGACGACCGCTGCATGCTGCCGTCGCTGAGCGTGACGGCCGTCGACTCCATCGGCTGCGGCGACGCGTATTTTGCGCTCAGCAGCGTCGCCATCGCCGCGAAGCTGCCGGCGCGCATCGTCGGACTGGTGGGCAGCATCGGCGCGGCCGCGATGGCGCAGCGCCGATGTAACGAGAGGCCGGTGACGGAACAGGAGTTCCTCACGGTCGGAAAGATCGTGATCTGATGGGCGTTCTCGTCACCGGCGGCTGCGGCTACATCGGCACGAAGCTGACCGAGGCTCTTCTCGCCCGCACCTCGCATCACGTGACCGTCCTCGACACCGCATGGTTCGGGAATTACCTGAAACCGCATCCGTCGTTGACCGTCCTCACCAGGGACATCCGCGCCGACGGCGATCTCGAGATGACCGACATCGACACCATCTTCCATCTCGCCGGCATCGCGAACGATCCGGCCGCCGAGCTGAACTCACGCACGTCGTGGGAAGTGAACGTGCTGTCAACGATGCGGCTGATCGATTGGGCGGCGAGAAACGGCGTTCGCCAGTTCGTGTTTCCATCGTCGGGCGCCGTGTACGGCGTCCGTTCCGAGCCGCGCGTAACCGAAGATCTCGTGTTGATGCCGATCTCGGACTACAACAAGACGAAGATGGTTGCGGAGCGCGTCATCCGAAGCTACGGCGAATCGATGGTGACGACGATCATCCGCCCCGCCACCGTGTGCGGGCTGTCGCCTCGGATGCGTCTCGATCTGACAGTCAACGGCCTCACGCTACAGGCGTTGACGAAAGGACGCATGACCGTGTTCGGCGGCAGCCAGGTACGGCCGAACATTCACATCGACGACCTGGTGGATCTCTATCTCTTTGCAGTCGAAAAGAGACTCGACGGCGTGTTCAATGCCGGATTCGAGAATCGGACCGTCATGGAGATCGCGGAGTTGATTGCCGCCGAAATCCCGGCAACAATCGAAGTGACGCCGTCGACCGATCCCCGGTCGTACCGGTTGAACTCCGACCGCCTCTGCGCCACCGGATTCCGTCCGCGCAAGACCATCGCCGACGCCATCCGTGAGCTGCGGGCGGCGCACGAGGACGGACGCCTCAAAGACGAGGCGAACTGCTACACAGTCAGCTGGATGACGACACATGGTCTCGGGTGAATCGTGAATCACAAGAAGATTCTGGTCCTCGGCGGAGGCGTCGCGGGCTCCTCCATTGCGCACTACCTCAGCGAAAAGGGTTACAACGTCACCATCATCGAGCAGAACCGCGATGTCGGCGGTCTCGCGCGTACCTGTCGCTATGCCGGACATCCGTACGAGTTCGGCCCGCACATCTGGTTCTGGCCTGGCGGCAAGGAAGAACCGATCAACGCGACAATCGTCCGGCTGACCAACGACGAGCTCTTTTACATCGAGCGGCGCCTGTTCACGTACGTGGAGCCCGATCGGCGCAAGTACCGTTATCCGGTCCACTATCAGGACGTCGCGCTCATGCCGGAACGCGAGCAGATCGAACGCGAGATCCGATTGAACCGCGACCAGGCGCTCAAACTGATCGAACCGCAGCTCCCGCAAATCGGCGAATGCAAGTTTGCCGACTACTTCACCGCGGCCATCGGTCCGACGCTCTACGGCAAGTTCATGGCGAACTACACCTGGAAGATGTGGAACATTCCGGGCGACGAGCTCGAGACGTCGATGGTCTGGGCCGATCGGTTCCAGAGCGAAAAAGGCGGAGCGCCGACGACGCAGAAAGTGAGCGGCTACGATCCGCTCAAATTCGACGAGCACACGCTCGGCAAGGGGATCAAGTTCCAGGTGTACCCGAAGCACGGGTGGAACGCGGTCTGGGACGCGATGGTCGCCAACTCGAACGTCGTCCGCGATCGCATCGTCGGCATCAAGGACGAAGCCCACAAGCCGTACGTGCTCACGGAGAGCGGCGAGCGGTACTACTTCGCCGACTACAACTCCGTGTTCTGCTCGATCGACATCGATCGCCTCTGGGGAGAGGACGCGCTGCCGTACACCGGCCGGATGATGGTCCCGCTCCTGATCCCGGGTCTCGCACACGCGTTTCCTGAAGGCGCCGAGTCCATCCACTACTCGTCGTGCGAGTTCCAGACGCGGGTGACGGAGATGAAGGTCATCACGCAGCACCAGAGTCCGGACACGCTCATCCTGATCGAGATCCCGGTGCTGCCCGGCGCGGCGAACTGCTTTCCGAAGAACACGATTGACTACGCCGTCGAACACAATTTGTTCGCAGAGAAGGCGTATCCGCAGCAGTCGGCGCAGGCCTTCGAGATGTACGACGCGTATGTTGAACGTGGAAAGAAAATCCCGAACCTGCGCTACGTGGGCCGGCACGCCGAGTTCAAGTACTGGGGCATGGCCGAGACGGTGAACTCCGCGTATCGGAAGAGCCTCGAGTTCGACGCCGTGTGATGGAGCCGTTCCAGATTCTGCCGTCCACCACGTCGCACAAGCGCGAGCCGCTCGTTCCCACACTCGACGTGTTCGCACGGCTCGGTCTCTGCGATCTCGATCTCAACCTGAATCACATCGTCGAGCGCGGTGTGCGCGTCGAGGACGTCAAGAAAGCCGTTGCGGCGAACCGGCAGCGGATCTGGCTCGTGTCCGGCGGCTGGTGCGACTTCTTCGACACCGGCGCGAAGATCGAAGAGACATTCGGGTCGGTTGCGCGACAGGTCGAGTTGGCGCGCGCGTTCGGCGTATCCACCGTACGGCTGTTCTTCGGACGGCTTCCCTACGAACAGTATTCGGCGGACATTGAATCGGTTGCCGTCTCGAACATCCAGCGGATCGGACGGCAGTACACCGATATCCAGTTCAACTTCGAAAATCACGACGGCGCCTCGTCGCATCCTGATGTCTGCCGTCGGATTCTCGAGCGGGTGGCCCTGCCGAACGTGCGACTGAATTTCGACCCCATCAACTTCGAACATCGCGGCGTCGACAGCCTCGAGGCGCTTCGCGAGTTGGCGCCGCTCGTGGCGCACGTGCACCTGAAAGGCTACGAAGGCGGCGAGTTCTGCGAGTTCGGAGTCGGCGAGGTCGACCTGATGCCGGTTCTCACGCAGCTGATTGAGGGCGGGTATCGCGGCGCTTTCACGGTCGAATACGAAGGCGCGTTCGATCGGACGCTTCGCCTGTACGAAGGCGTTCGAAATGCCCGCGCCGCGATCGACCGGCTTCGAGCGCTGGCGTAAAAAAAGCGCCCGGGTTTCCCCGGGCGCCTCTTCGAACCGCGCACGCCGGCGTCTTACTTCCGGCGCGTCGAAATGACCTTGGAGTTGTTCGCAAACGTGTAGACCGCGGATCCGTCTTCCGCCCACGGCACGAGCACGACGTTCGACCGCTCGCACACACGCGGACAACTGACATAACCGGGATCTTTCCTGCCGCGCAGGTTGCCGGCGCCCACGAAGAATCCGACCGTTTCACCGTGCTGCGGCTGATAGCCCGTCATCGGTCCCCACCGCGCCGGATCGTAGAACCAGTTGTAGGACACCTGGTCGGGCCTGCCGCCGGCCGTCAACTCGCGGCCGTACCAGAACTGCACGACTGCCGAACAGTACCAGTGGTTGGTGATGTTCAGGCACATCCCGAGGGTGTACTGGATGGAGCCGGAGCCGAACGGCTCGTCGGGCCAGCGATTGCCGCCCTCGCGTCGATCGAAGTCGACGACGATGCCTTCGGGCCGGAGATCGACGAGCGTGATTTTGGCCGTCTCTGGCCAGAAACCAAGATCGGACGGCGAGGCCTGAATCGTCGCCTGCGTCATGTCGAACGGCACGTATTTGAAGCTGAAGACGCTGGAGTACGGGCTCGACACGGCGTTCGTCGTGTCGTTGACGATCACGCGCCAGAAGTAGGTGCCATTCGTCGCCAGCTGCGCGTTCATCGGCACCGAGGTCTGGCCGCCCTGTTCGTTGACGGTGGCGCTGAAGACAAGATTGGCGAACGACTGCGAGTCGGATACTTCGAAGCGGTATGTGAGCTGTCCCACCGGCCCGGTGTGCTGCGCGTTTGCCGCGACGAGCGACGCGTTGCCGTTGAGCGTGCCATTCTGAGCAGGCGACACGAGCGCGGGCGGCTGAATGACGACCTCCGGACCGACGTTGAAGGTGCGCCCGGCGGAGTACAGCCCGTTCACCGAGCCGGCAACCGTTCGCGCGCGCCAGTAGTAGTCCTTGTTGCCAGTGAGCTTGTCGATCTTGAGGCTCGTCTGGCCGTTGCCCCCCTGCGCCACGCCGTCCTTCGAGTAGACGATGGCGGTGAAGCCGGCGTCAGTCGCAACCTGGAAGCCGTAGGTCAATCCGGAGGAGCCCGTGCTCACCGCGTTCTTGACGGTCAGCGTGAGCGGCTGATCCGCGAACTTCAGCCGCTGCGCGGCCGATGGCGAAATGAGCTGCGGTGTCGTCAGCGTGACGCCGGTCTTGGCGTCGGTCACGCTCGACGAGTCGGCAGAAGCGCCGGCGTCCGACGGACGCGTCGGACTGCTCTTGGTGCACCCGGCCGCCATGAGGGTCACGGCGGCTACGACCATCCACTTGAAAACACAATTCTTCATGCAATCCTGCCCACTAACACTCCCCTGGTTGATCCAATCTCGCGCCCTGGGAAATGGGCGTGCGCGAGGACGGGCGAAGCCGTCGTTGAGCTATCGGCTGAAAGGACTCTCAGGATAAGGGCTTGGGATCCCGGAGTCAACCGCTCTGTGAGGCCAATCGCTAAATTCTGTTGGCGATCCGTCCTTCGGTCGGGGTCTGAAGGACCTCGCGGATGACATAGGTCGGCTTGCTTTGCGATTCGTGATACGTGCGCGCCTGGATTTCGGCCACCAGCCCAATCGTCACGAGCTGCACGCCCGTGACGATGAGTAGAATGCCGAGCAGCAGCAGCGGCCGGTTGGAGAGCGACTGCGCGCCAATCAGCCGCTCGTACGCGAGCCAGCCGCTGATCGCCGCGCCGAGGAGCCCGATGCACCCGCCGATGAGGCCGAAGAACTGCAGCGGCCGTGTCGAATAGCTCAAGAGGAACTTGACCGTCAGCAGATCCAGCATCACGCGCGTCGTCCGGCCGATCCCGTACTTCGACCGCCCGTATTTGCGCGGACGATGGTTCACCGGCATCTCGACGATATCCGACGTCTGCTCGCTCGCGATGGCCGGCAGGAACCGGTGCATCTCGCCGTAGAGCCGCATCCCCTTCACGATGTCCGCGCGGAACACCTTCAGCGAGCAGCCGTAGTCGTGCAGGTGGACGCCCGTGACGATCGAGATGAGGCCGTTCGCCATCATCGACGGCAGGCGCCGCGAGACGAAGGCGTCCTTTCGATCCTTGCGCCACCCGCAGACGATGTCGTGGCCGGCATCGATCTCGACGATCATCGCCGGGATGTCGGCCGGGTCGTTCTGGAGGTCGCCGTCGGAGGTGGCGATGAGCCGGCCGCGGGCATAGTCGAAGCCGGCGGCGAACGCCGCGGTCTGTCCGAAGTTGCGTCGAAAACGGATGACCCGCACCCTCGGATCCGCGGCCTGCAGGCGGGCCATGATCGCGAAGCTGTCGTCCGTGCTCCCGTCGTCCACGAGGATCAGCTCGTACGAGCGTCCCCAGGCCGTCAGCATCTCGGTGAACTGCCGGTACAGCTCGGCCAGCGACTGGGACTCGTTGCGAATCGGGATGACGACGCTCAGCTCGACCACGGCGGTCATTTTAGCGGTTCCCCGTGCCGCGCGCTCTTTTCCAGAGCAGATAGGCCGCCGCTGCGCCGACGAGCACGCCAACCACGACCAGCGACGCCGTCGTCCCGTGGTCGGCGAGGTACTGGGAGGCCCGGTCGCCGAACCAGTACGCCAGCAGCGCGAGCGTCACGTAGCGGATGCCTCGTCCGATCGTGATCGCCACAGCGAGTCGGGCTGCGCTGATGCCGACGACGCCCGCGAGCAGCATGAAAATCTTGAACGGCGCGGGCGGCGGCAGGAGGCACGGGATCAGCACCGCCATCACGCCGTTCTCTCTCAGGGAGCGCAGCGCCGACTCGACGCGCGCGCCGGTGAAGCGCCGGCGGACGAAGGCTTCTCCGCCCTTCCGCCCGATCGCGTGCATCATCAGGCAGCCGGCGACCGATCCGAACACGGCGGCGATCACGTAGAGCACCAGGTGCTCCTTCCGGCGCGTGACCATGACGATGAGGAGCAGGTCCGTGGCGCCGGGGAGCGGGAGGAACGACGAGTCGAGCAGCGCGATGACGAAGAGACCGGGCGCGCCCCACGCCAGCGCGAGGGCGCGGACCCGGTCGACGAATTCGCTCATAGAATAAATGCGTGATTATACCGTTCGGGCGCGAGCGCGCCCGGGCATCGGCCGCCATCGTCGGCGCGATCGCCGTCATCGTCGGCGTGATCGCTGCCGTTCACTACCATCGACTCGGCCTGACGCTCAGCCACTACGACGCGCGCGGACACCTGATCGTCGCGCGGCGAATCTTCGACAGCATCACACCCGGATGGCAGCAGATCGGGGCAGTCTGGCTGCCGCTGCCGCATCTGCTCAACGCTATTCCGGTGCAGTCGGATTTTCTGTATCGCACCGGCGCGTCCGCGGTCGCATTGTCGATCGTGTCGTTCGCCGTCGCCACCGCGGGCATCGCGTGGATCGTCACGGCGATCACGGGATCCGCGTGGGCAGCCGCGGCGGCCGCGACTGTGTTCGCCTTGAACCCGAACGTCCTCTACCTGCAGTCGACGCCGATGACGGAGCCGCTGCTGCTGGCGCTGGTCGTGCTCGGGATAGCTTTGCTGGTTGCCGACCACCACGCGGCGGCTGGCATCGTGCTCGCGCTCGCGTGCCTCACGCGATACGAGGCGTGGCCGGTCACGGTGGCCGCGCTCGTCTTTGCGATCTGGGTTCGGTGGCGGGACGGTTGTACGCTGCGCGACGCCGTCCGTCCTGTTCGCGATGCTGCTGTCTATCCCGTCGTCGCGATCGTCGGCTTCTCGATCTTCAGCCGCGTGGTCGTCGGATCGTGGTTCGTTGGAAGCGGCTTCTTCGTCCCCGAAAACAAATCACTCGGCGACGCCTGGCTGACGATCAAGGAGATTGCGTGGGGCACGCAGATGCTGAGCCACGAAGCGCTCGTCTGGCTCGGTGCGGCGGGTCTTGCTGCAGCCGTCGTCATCGCGGTGTGGCGCAGGCGGGACGCGATTTTCGTCACGGCGCTGCTCGCGATGTCGGCCACACCGCTCGTCGCCTTTTACCGCGGTCATCCTTTTCGCATCCGTTACATGGTGCCGCTGATCGCGGTGGAGGCCATCGGTGCCGGCATCGCCGCCGGCGCGCTGCAGAAGATCGCGCGACCGGCGAGCGTTGCCGTCGCCGCTATCGCGCTGTTCACGCTGCGGCCGCTGGATGGATCCGCTCCGATGGTCGTCGAAGCGCAGTGGGATCGGCCGAACGTCGCGGTCCGCGCACGTGTGACCGAGTGCCTCGGGCGGCCGCGTCCCGGCGAGAAGATCATGGCGAGCATGGGCTCGCTCGGCCACTACATGCAGGAAGCGTCGCGCGCGGGATTCGACTTGAGGGACTTCCTGCACGAAGGCAACGGCGACATCTGGCTCGCCGCGCTCAACGAGCCGCGGCCGTTCGCTGACTGGCTGCTGATCGAGGAGAAGGCCGAGGGGGGCGACATGCTGGCGCAGATCGCACGCGAGCGGCCGGCGTTTCTCGCCGGCTACTCGCGCGTCTGCGAAGGTGCGGGGCTCGCGCTCTACCGTCGCAACTGACGCGGAATCAGGGTTAGAACCTGAATCCCATGTTGAAAAGATAGTTGAAGCCGCCGAGATTGATCTTCGAGCCGGCGAACGTCTGATCGGGCGGCAGATCCGCGCTGGCGCTCTGCCAGCGAATCTCGCCGCCGAAACTCATCGGACCAACCGGGAACCTGACACCCCCGAGGACCATCGGACCAACGGTCGCGCCGCTGCCCACGAAGTTGCCGTTGAAGATGTTGCTGTTGGCGTCCACGAACTGCCCGGTCTCGCTGTAGCGCCAGGCGAATACGCCGACACCCGCGCCGACGTACGGTTCGACGCCGTTGTTATGGCCGAACGGCAGCACGCGAAACGTGGCGCTGAACGGCACGATCCGGAGCTGCAGGTCCTGAAAAATCTCGGTGCCATTCGCGTTCACGAAGTTCGTGTAGGTTGTCGTGACGGTTTTCTGGTAAAAGCCGATTCCGCCCCCGGCTTCGAAATAGTGCCCGAGCGCGACCAGGTAGTCGCCGCCGAAAGTGAAGTTGTTGAATTGATCGAGATCGATGCCGTTCGTGCTGTTGAGCGTCGAGAGAAACGAGGAGTTCTGGAACAGGACGTCGTCGACGCCGCGGCTGCTCATCGACGTGGGTACGAATCCTCCCATGTAGAAGTCGACCGACTGTTGAGCTGACGCCATGGGCGCGCAGCCGACGGCAAATATTGCGGCCAGGACGAACGACGAGAACGGTCGGCGCATATGACGAGCTCCTTTTTCGCTGTCGTATCTACTAGCAGGAGAGGTGCCAGCTTTTTTCGCGAATTTTGGCCGGAAATCGCGCAGATTGCGGTGTGTTGTCCGCAGCCGGTATCAGTGCCGTCCCCCTGCGGGGAGCGTCAGGAGCGGTGGTGCCGGGCGGCCGATGCCGCACGAAAACCGGCGATGACATCCAGCATCGCCGCATGCAGATGTCCGTTGCTGGCGAGCACTTCCCCGCCGCGCGAACTAAACGGCTCGCCGTGCATCGTCGACATGCGGCCGCCCGCTTCCGCCACGATGAGGGCGCCGCCCGCGATGTCCCACGGTTTGAGATCGCTCTCCCAGAATCCGTCCATGCGTCCGCACGCGACCCAGCACAGATCGATCGCCGCGGAACCGAGTCGTCGCACGGCGCGCGCCTGACCGACGAACGCGCCGAACAGTCCGACGATCTCCTCGACGCGCGAATGGACGTCGTAGGGAAATCCGGTGACGAGCAGCGAGTCAACGAGAAGATCTGCGGACGACACGCGGATCGGCTGGCCGTTCAGGAACGCGCCGCCGCCGCGCTCGGCGGTGAACAGCTCGCGCCGATTGGGATCGTAGACGGCGGCCACCTGCGCGACGCCGTCGATCTCCAGCGCGAGCGACGCGCAGAAAATCGGCAGACCGTGAGCGTAGTTCGTGGTCCCGTCGATCGGGTCGAAGATCCAGCATGGACCCGGCGGCACGCGGGTGGCGCCTCCCAGTTCTTCGGCGAGGATCTGATGATCCGGAAAGCGGTTCGCGATCATCGCCCGGAACATGCGTTCCACGGCGATATCCACCTCGGTGACGAGGTCGATCGTGCCCTTCTTGTCGATCTGGATGTCCTGTCCGAAGCGCGCCATCTGCAGATCGCCAGCGCGGACGACGGCCTCGACGGCAGTGGTGAGAAAGAGGGGATTGCTAGACGGCACTCGGCTGCACGCGCTTGACCATCCGGATTTCCATGCCGCCCTCCGGCGCACGCTGCAGCTGCACGTCGTCCATGAAATTCCGGATGAGGAAGATGCCGCGGCCGCTCGATTTCAGGAGGTTTTCGGGCGCCAGCGGATCGGCGACGGTCTCGGGATCGAACCCCTCGCCCTCGTCGCGCACGCGAATCAGCAACTCGGGCGCCTTCCCCGCCAACGTCGTTTCGAACTCCACGAAGACGCGCTTGGTGCTGTCGTTGCGGTTGCCGTGCTTGATCGCATTGATGACGGATTCACGGATCGCGACGCTGATCCAGTGGGCCGCATCGTCGTCCATGCCGACGCTGTGCGATACGTGGTCGCTGACGACCTGCACGAAATCGAGCATCTCGAACGCGCTGCTGAATTCCAGCCGGACGATGTGGTGGCCGTTGGCCGTCACGCGAATCCTTTTATCATAAGATGCCTTGTCGATGAGTTTGCGAGCAGTTGTCACCGTCGCTCCCGCCCGCCGCCTTCGTGGCCGCCTCCACGTCCCCGGCGACAAGTCCATTTCCCATCGTTACGCCATCTTCGGCGCGCTGGCCGAGGGCCGCTCGACGCTCTCGAACTACGCGCCCGGAGCCGACTGCCGCTCCACGTTGTCGTGCCTGCGGGCGCTCGGTGTAGACGTCGACACGGGCGCCGACAGCCGCGTCACCATAATGGGACGAGGATTAGGTCGTCTGCGTTCGCCCTCGGCGCCCCTCGACGCGGGCAACTCGGGGACGACGATGCGGCTGATGGCCGGGGTGCTGGCGGGCGAGCCATTCGAGTCGACGCTGACGGGCGATTCGTCGCTTTCCAGGCGGCCGATGGGCCGCGTCATTCGTCCGCTGACGGCGATGGGCGCGACGATCGAGGCGGCTGCGGGTCGGGCGCCGCTCGTCATCCACGGATCGCGGCTGCACGGCATCGTCTACGAGCCACCCGTCCCGAGCGCGCAGATCAAGAGCGCCGTGCTGCTCGCCGGCCTGCACGCGGACGGAACAACCACTGTCATCGAGCCTTCCGCGACGCGGGATCACACGGAGCGCGCGCTGGCGGCGTTCGGAGGGCATACCGAGGTCGAGGGGCTGTCCGTATCCGTCACGAGCGGTCAGTCGCTGACTGCGCGGTCGCTGGCGGTGCCAGGCGACTTGTCGTCGGCCGCGTTCTGGCTCGTTGCGGCGGCGGCGATGCCGGGGAGCCGCGTGCACGTCGAAGGTGTCGGCCTGAACCCGACGCGTATCGCGCTGCTCGGCGTCCTGAAGCGGTTCGGCGCTCGTGTCACGGTCACCCCGGACCCGTCGGTCCCCGCCGACGAAGAACCGCGTGGTGACGTTGTGGTGGAGCACGACCGGAAAGAGCGTCTCGTCATCGCGCCGGAAGAAGTTGCGGGCCTTATCGACGAGCTGCCTGCGCTTGCCGCAATGGCGGCGCACGGCGGCGAGGTCAGCATCAGCGGCGCGGGCGAGCTGCGCGTCAAGGAGAGCGATCGGATCGCGGCGCTCGTCGCCGGATTCCGCGCACTCGGCATCGATGCGGACGAGCGTGCTGACGGGTTGACGGTATCGGTTGGACAGACGCGTCCGCACGGCGGCACCGCCGACGCGCAGGGCGATCACCGGATGGCCATGGCGTTCGCGATCGCCGCGCTCGCCGCGGATCGGCCGTCGACCATCGTCGGCGCCGACTCGGTGGACATCTCCTATCCCGGTTTCTTCGAGACGCTCGCCGGCCTGGTCGACGCGCACGACCACGAGGACGCGCGCCAGGCGTGAAAGCCGACAAAATCTATCTCGTCGGGTTCATGGCCGCGGGCAAGACCACCGTGGCGCGCGCGCTCGCGAAGCGTCTCGACTGGCGGCACGTGGACATCGACGAGCTCGTCGAACAGCGCGAGCACGAAACCGTCGCCGACATCTTCGCGAAGCGCGGCGAACCCTATTTCCGGATAGCCGAGCGCTCGGTGCTCCTGGACCACATGGAGCCGCGTCATCTCGTGGTGGCGACCGGCGGAGGGACGTTCGCCGACGTCCAGAATCGCGCGCTGATCAACCGGGATGGCGTCTCGATCTGGCTCGACGTGCCACTCGAGCGGCTCGTGGCGCGGGTGCCGGCCGACGGGCGCCGGCCGCTCGCGAGCGATCGGGCGCAGTTCGAACAACTGTATTATCAACGGCGTGCCGCCTACGAACAGGCGCATGTGCGGCTGGACGCCGGGCGGATGGGCGTCGATGCGCTGGTCGAGCAGATCATCGACTGGCTGGAACAATGACAGGAGACGTCCGAAGCGACTGACGCCCTATGCGCTATCTCGTTCTGACCGACATCCACGCGAACCTCGAGGCGCTCGATGCCTGCGTCGCATTCGCCCTCACGCGCCGGTTCGACGCCACGCTCGTGCTCGGCGATTTGGTCGGCTATGGGCCCGATCCGAACGAGGTCATCGCGCACATCCTCGACCTGAAGCCGACAGCGATCGTCCGCGGCAACCACGACAAGGTCGCGTCCGGCATCGATCAGGCCGAAGGGTTCAACATCGTCGCGAAAATCGCGGCGGTCTGGACGCTCGAGACGCTCACGCCCGCCAATCGCGAGTGGCTGGCCGCGCTGCCCGTCGGGCCGACGGTCGTCAACGATCTCATCGAGATCTGTCACGGCTCGCCGTTCGACGAGGACGCATATGTCGTCGACGAGCTCGATGCGCTGCGTGCGTTGAGGGCCGCAGAGCGTCCGCTCTGCCTGTTCGGCCACACGCACTGGCCGGTGACGTTCGTGTGGAAAGCGGACGATTCGCTCGACGCGGTGGACGCGTCGCACTCGGGAGAATCGCGGCTCGCGCTCGAAGCGGGCGCGCGTTATCTCATGAATCCGGGATCCGTCGGGCAGCCTCGGGACGGTGATTCCCGGGCGGCGTTCGCGATCGTGGACGACGAACAGCGGAGCGTGGAGCTGTACCGGCTGGCGTATCCGGTGGAGCGGACACAGACGAAGATCATTCGCGCGGGTCTGCCGGAGGTTCTGGCTTCGAGGCTGGCGGCTGGTCGCTAGAGTGCGAGCGCCTGTCAGGCCTGCTGCTTCTTCCGCGCCGCGCGTTCTTCGCGTCGCCGCAGTTCCGCCGCGTACGCGTCGCGCGCTGCGCGCGATCCAAGCACCCAGCCGATGACGAGCCCGATGAGCAGCACCGACGGGATGAAGATGAAGTGACCTGCGGTCATCGCCCCCCGCCGGACGCGCTTCTTCGCTCCAGGGCGTGCATATCGGCCTCGACTTTTCCGAGGCGCCGCCAGATCGTCCACAGATAGAACATCGCCGCCAGCCACACGAACACGTACGCCGCGATGAGGAGCGGCGCTGACGGCAATTGATCCGCCGGCGGCAGCGTGTCGACCGGCACGAACTCGTTCTGCTGCGGCGGCTGTGCGAGCACGCTGCCGGCCGTGGCGAGCAGCGCGAACAGCGCGAGGACGAAGCGTGTGATCATGACCCTACTCTTGTTCCAGGTATAAGGCATCGAGCGCCGCGCGCTGATGCTCGAGATGCGCCCGCGCGGTGATGAGCAGCGCGCACAGGCAGAGGAACGCGACGACGCTGAACCAGAAAGGGCCAGGCATGCCTCCCGGCAGCGACGGAACGACGGTCGTTTTCGGATGAATGGTCCGCCAGATGTTCACCGACACGTACAGGAACGGCACGTTGAACATCCCGAAGACCGCCATTGCTGCGGCGAGCTTTTCCGAACCAGGTCCGCCGAACTTCCTGACCAGCAGATAGCCGACGAAAATCAGTTCGAGGAGCAAGGCGATCGTGACGCGCGCGTCCCACGGCCACCAGATGCCCCACGACTTGCGCCCCCACAGCGGTCCCGTGACGAGTCCCATCAGGCCGAAGAGCACGGCGACTTCGCCGGCCGCGACGGCCACGCGATCGGCCGACGGCTTGCTCTTGAACAGATAGATGGCGCTCTGAATGCCGCAGACGAAAATCGCCGTGAACATCGCGAACCACGACGGGACGTGGAAATAAAAGATCTTCTGCACGAGCCCCATCGTCGATTCGTACGGCGCGTTCGCGATCATGATCGGCGCGTACGCGAACATGGCCGTCGTCACGGCGAGTAGCGGAACGAATGCTTTTTTCATGGCGTCCGCGCCCCAGTCTTTCCAGTCTTCCCCATCCGTCCAATCTTCCCGAGCCGTCCCATCCTTCCGATCGGTCCCATCTTTCCTACCAGGCCTACCCGACCCACTCGACCCACCGGGCCCACTCGACCCACCTGCCCTACTCCGTCATGAGCGGTTCGAACGTCCACAACGACAGCGTGACGAACACGACGTCGAAGCTGACGAGGAGGCCGATCCACATGATCGCCACCGCGTCCTCGGGTGACGAGCCCAGCAGCGCTGCAGTACCCCGGACGCCGGCAATGATTACCGGAACGGTGATGGGATACAACAGGATCGGTAACATGATGTCACGAGTGCGCGAGCGTACGAGCATCGCGGCGAACAGCGTCCCCACCGCCGCGAACCCTATCGTGCCGCTCAGCAGCAGCAGCGCCAGCAGCAGCGGTCGTTCGAACAGCGCGGCGCTGAAGAGCAGCGCCACGAGCGGCACCAGCATCACCTCGGCGGTGAGCAACAGCAACACGATGCCGAGGAGCTTCCCAACGTAGATCGCCGATCGAGGAGCGGGCGCGAGGAGCAGCGCCCGAACGGTTTCGGAGTAACGCTCCCGCTCGAACGTACGGCCGAGCGCCAGCGTTCCGGCGAAGGCAATTGCGATCCACAGAATTCCCGCCGAAGCGTCGGCGACGACGACCCCTTCCTTCACGAACGCGAACGCGAACACGAGGACACACGACACGGCGAAGAACAGCGTCGTCGAGAAAATCTCGAAGCTCTTCGCCTCGATCGCGACGTCTTTCCGGAGCACGAGGAGTGCCGTGCGGAAGAACATGCTATCGTCCTATCACGTCGCGATATCGGGCGCGCAGGCCCGGGACGGCGGGCTCGTCTGACACAAGCTTCCCTGCCTGCACGAGCGCAACGCGGGTGACCAATCCATCGGCGACGTCGAGGTCGTGCGTCGCCAGGAAAACGATGCAGCCATCGGCGGCGAGCCGACGAAGCCGAAGGGCGACCGCACCGACCGACTGGTCGTCGAGGCCCGTGAACGGCTCGTCGAGCAGCACCAGCCGTGGCCCGTGGAGCAGCGCGCGTTCCAGCGCAAGGCGTTGACGCATTCCCCGCGAGAATCCGGTGACCGCATCGTCGCTCCGCTCGCCGAGGCCCGCGCGCTCGAGCGCGTCGTTCACGAAACGCGTGGGCGCAAGATCGTAGAGCTCCGCGAAGAACGTGAGGTTCTGGCGGGCCGAAAGCTCCGGGTAGAGAAACAGCTCGTGCGCGAGGAGACCAATGCGCTGGCGCAGCTGCGGACCGATTTCGCGCGCCGATTGGCCGCCGTACCGCACGTCGCCGGACTGCGGCGCGACCAGGCCGGCCAGAATCCCGATGAGTGTGGACTTCCCCGCGCCGTTCGGGCCGAGCAAGCCCACGATTTCGCCGGCGTGTGCCTGCAATGAAACCTTGGCGAGCGCGCGGCGGCGTCCGAAATGGCGGGAGACGTCGGTCAGTTCAACGCGATCGAAGTCGAGGTTCACGCGGCGACGTCGGCGCGGCCGCCGGGCTCGGGGCCGGGCTCGTCGTGGTCCAGCGCGGCGTAGAGCGGTTCCAGCGCCGCGAGCAGTTCGGCGCGGCGTGTCGTGTAGCGGTGCTCGTCCGCGGCGGCGCCGCGATTGAGCCGCCGGTCGGCGTCCAGTCGGACGAGATCGGCGAGGAGCCGGTCTCGGCGCGCCATCTGCCGCTTGCGCTCGGCCAGCCGCGCGGCCTCACCGGGGCCGGGCTGTCTGCTTTTCACGAAGCCGACGCCGACGATGACGACCGCGAGCAGGAGTGCAATCGCCAGAGGTAGCCGGCTGTGATGCGGCAGTCCGGAAAGCGTCAGCGTGATCGGCTGGCCGGCGTTTACGGCTCCGCCGGTCGCGGCGATGAACGTCCGTCCATCCGCCGGCATCTCGCGCTGATTCTGAACCTGCGGCGACGACAGCGTGGCGTCTCCGAGTTTCTGCGCGATGATCGCGACGCCGCTCAGCGCGGCCGGAAAGCTCTGCGCAATCGACACGCTGCCGTCGCTGGTCGGAATCGACATGCCGACCTGCACGAACGTGTGTCCTGGCGCGAACGGCGCAGCGATGGTGACGCGGCCGTTCGTGAGCGCCGCCTGAGGCGTCGAGCCCTCCATGATGCCGGCGCCCTGCGCTTCTTTCGGAAGATCGAAGACGAACGGCGTCGGCGGATTGACCGGCACGCGCGCGGTGTTCTCGATATCCAGCAGGTAGAAGACGTTGACCGCTTCGTCGCCCGGCTCCATGACGATGCGCGACTGGTTCGTGAGCACGACCTGACCGGATTCGGCGGGCGCAGAGGGTGACGTGGCTGGCGCGGCATTCTTGTCGGTCGCGACGAGCATCAGCCGGATGCCGCCCTGCGACGGCGCCGGAAATTCCTGCGACTCGAGATGTTCGCCGTCGACGTCGGCGGTCGCCTTGACCGAGACGCCGGCGGGAACTTTGTCGAACTGGGCGCGGCCGTTTTCGTCGGTCTTGACGGTCTGCGTCTTCCCGCCCACGTGCAGGTCCACCGGGTGTCCGGAGATGTTGTTCGACAGGCTGCCGCGAATCAGGCGCACGGAGATGCTGCCCGACGGCAGATCGTCAACGGGACGCGGGATGCCCGACATCTGCTTCGGGTCGGGCATCTGGAACTGCGCGAGCGCCGTGACGCTGCCGATGAAGGCGAACAACGCGACAGCGACCGCGCGCTTCACAGTTTCGTCCCGCAGTTCTTGCAGAATCGCGCGTCGACGTCGTTCGACGTCGAGCACGAGCTGCAAATGCGCTCGGCCGCCTGCGATGGCTGCAGGAGGACCTCCGCGTCGTCTTTCGCGCGCGCGCTCGCATTGAGCCGCTCGGCCACATCTCGTTCGATCTGGCCGCGGTAGCCGCCGGCGGCGTCGAGTTGCTTCATCAATCGTGTCGCACGCGCGCGAAGACGGCTGGACATCTCGGTCCAGTCCTCCTCGGACACCTTGCCCATCGCCCGATCGAACTCCAGCTCCTTGATCGCACGGAGCGCCAGCGTCTTCTCGCGTTCCAGCGCGGCTTTCGTCCGCTGACCGATCATGACGGTACGGTCGCCGCTGTCCGACACGAGCGGGTGAACGGCGCGAAGCGCCATGAGACCCACGAGCGCCGCTCCCGCCATCAGTACAGACAGCAACACGACGGCAGTGACGCCTTGGCCGCGCGCCATGAAGGTGGCCGCGGTCGCGCAGCCGAGAGCGGCAAGGACGAAGAACTGCCACGGCTGCAGAGACTGGTCGGGATGCGCCCGAACAGCGTCGTCAGATGTGTCGTCCGGTTTCGTCCGCGCGCGTTCAGTCGAGGTCGCGGAGCTCATCGTTGAGGCGTTCTTCGAGGGCTGGATCCGCCGGAGGGGCGACGTTGGCGACCGTCGGCGGCCGCTTCGACCATCGCATGGCGGCGAAGCCAATCATAACGGCGCCCGTCGCGCCGACGGCGTACGGCACGAGCCACGCGAGGCGGTTGAACCCGCGATCCAGCGGCGCGCCGAGCATCTCTTCCGAACCGTACTTCGTGATGAACGCCTGGATGATCTGGTCGTGGCCCTTGCCCTGGTCGATCATCGCGGCGAGCTCGCCGCGCATCTGATGGGCCGTACTGCAGGCGTCCTTCCGGCACTCGGCGAGATTCTGGTGACCGCATCCGCCGCAGGTGCAGACGATCTCGTGCTGCATGTCCTTCTCGAACGGCGTTCGCGCGTAGTAGGACGACCGCGTGTCTTCCGTGCCGCCCATCCCCTGCTGCGCCCGCAGCGTCACGCCGCCGCCGAGCACGAGCACCGCCATCAACGCGACGGTCGTCGTCGCCGCGACTTCGGCGGGCAGCTTGGCCATCGCGAAGGCGAACGATCGCTCCGGCAGGAGCGCGATGCCGGTCCCGAGCGCAAGGATGCCGAATCCCATCCAGATCCAGTTGACCAGCGGATTGACGTGCAGTTCGAGCGTCGCCGACTGATCGCCGAGATTGAAGCCAGCTAGAACCACGTAGAGATCCTCCGCCGCCGTGCGCCGGATGGCGACCTCGGTGGTCGGCTCCTGCTCGTGGTGCCGGTAGTACCAACGGGCTGGATAGAGGTTGTCTATCACCTGTCCGTTCGACGACACGGACAGATACGCCGTCGTCATCTGCTTCTGCCCGTCGTCGGCGACTTTCACGCCGTTGTTCTTGACCGTGTAGCGGCCGATCTTCGTTTCCGCGCCCGACTTCAGCAGCACTTGATCGTCGAGCTTCCTCGCGTTGCCCGCGAATCCGAAGAAGATGAGCACGATGCCGACGTGAACGATGTAGCCGCCGTAGCGGCGCTTGTTTCGTCCGACGAGGCCCACGAGCGCCGTGAACATGTCGGTGCCCGTGTTCTTCCGGCGGACCGCCGCGCCGCGCCAGAACTCCTGGGCGACGGTGCCGACGACGAAGCCGCACAGCGTGAAGCACAGACCCGCCGACCAGAACGGAATCTTCACGACGAGCGTCAATGCCAGCGATATCGAGGCGCCGATTGCGGGCCACAAGAATTGGTGGACGATGTTTCGCAGCGTGGAACGCCGCCACGCGAGCAGCGGTCCGATGCCCGTGAGCGCCAGCAGCACAAGCCCAATCGGAACGAGCCACTTGTTGAAGAACGGTCCCGCGACCGTGAGGCGCTCGCCGGTGACGGCTTCGCTCAGCGTCGGGAACATCGTGCCGAAGAGCACCAGGAGCGCGGAGAACAGGAGAATCCAGTTGTTGACGAGGAACGCGGCTTCACGCGACAGCCACGAATCGAGCTCGTTCCGCGCCTTGAGGAGCGGCAGGCGCCAGATCACCAACGCGAAGCTGAAGGTCAGGATGGCCACCATGAAGCCGGTGAACATCCAGGCGAGCGTGGTGTCCTGCCCGAACGCGTGGACCGACTGCACGACGCCGGAACGCGTCATGAACGTTCCGAAAATCGTCAGGAAGAACGTGACGATAACGAGCGTGACGTTCCAGACGCGAAGCATGCTGCGGCGCTCCTGCACCATGACGGAGTGCAGAAACGCGGTCGCCGTGAACCAGGGGAGCAGACCCGCGTTTTCGACGGGGTCCCACGCCCAGTAGCCGCCCCACCCGAGCTCTTCGTACGCCCAGATCATCCCGAGCGTCAGACCGAACGACAGGAACAGCCAGCTGAACATCGTCCAGCGGCGCACCGCGCGCAGCCACGAATCGTCGAGGTGACCGGTGACGAGCGCCGCGATGCCGAACGCGAACGGAATCGTCATGCCGACGAATCCCGTGTAGAGCGACGGCGGATGAATCGCCATCCAGTAGTTCTGGAGCAGCGGATTCAGTCCCTCGCCGTCCTGCGGCGCGGTCGTCAGAAACGTCGTGAACGGGTTCCTGTGCACGATCATCAGGAACAGGAAGAACATCTGCACGACGGAAATCGTGGCGACGACGTACGGGATCAGTTCGCGATGACGCTCGCGATTGACGTAGACGGCCAGGCTGCCGAACAGCGACAGCAGGAATACCCAGAACATGATCGAGCCGTCGAGGCCGCCCCAGTACGACGTTATCTTGTAGAAGAGCGGCTGGACGCTGTCGGAATAGTGCGCGACGTACTTGATGCTGTAGTCGTTGGTGAGGAAGGCGTTGATCATGATCGCCGACGCGCACGTCATGAGCGCTGCGATCAAGTAGAACGCGCCGATGCCGCTCTCGATGAGCGACCGCGATCGTTGCCTGGCGCCGAGAACGGCGGCAACGGCCGCGTAGCTGCAGACGACAAATGTCGCGAGGAGCAGGAACGAGCCTAGAGCCGCCATCTGCTCCTCCTAGGTGCCAGCGGCCACAGCGGCCGCCTTGGCTTCGTACTTCGACGGGCACTTCGCGATGACGCCGTTCGGATCCGTGTGGAAGCCGTCCGCCGTCAATTTGCCTCGCAGCACCACTTCCGCTTCGTCCTTGAACGTGTCGGGCACGACGCCTTTGTATGACGCCTCGACGACGTTGCCGGCGTCGCCGGATCGAATCGGGTTGTTCTGCACTTTGAACTTATATTCGAGCGTGCTCTGCTTGATCATGATCGAGCCGGGCACAACATATCCGTGCAGCTGCAGCGGCTTCCCTTCCCACGCGCCGCGATCCGTCATCACTTCATCGACGTGCTTGAAGTATTCAGTACCGTCCCGCAGCGTTGACCACATGAGACCGGCAAACGCGGCGAAAAGAACGGCGGCGGTTAGACCGATTCGGATATATCGCTGTGTCATAAGGGTTTCCGGGAAGAATCACGGCCAGAATAGCTCGACTCCCTGCGTGATGCAAGGCGAGACTCCAGCTCCGCCATCAGCCGGCCAACCGTGGTGACGGGCAGGCCGACGACATTCGCATACGAACCGTCGATTCGTGGGATGAAACGCGATGCGAGACCCTGAATCGCATACGCTCCAGCTTTGTCGCGTCCTTCCCCACTGTCCACGTAAGCCTGCATATCGTCCGCCGTCAGGCGCGCGAACTCCACACGCGTGGTTTCAACGACCGCGACTTCGTCGCCGTCAGTCCGCAGGCTGACGCCTGTCAGGACATCGTGCCAGCGTCCCGACAGCCGCTCGAGCATCATGCGGGCATCGCTGTCGTCGCGCGGCTTCCCGAGGATGAGGCCGTCGACGACCACAGCTGTGTCAGACCCGAGAACGATGACGTCGGAGGTCGTGGATTGGCTGGTTCCCGCAGCGAGTTGCGCCAGCGCAGCCCGCGACTTATTTGATGCCAGTCGTCGCACGTAGGGTTCAGGCGCCTCGCCCGGCTTCACGCGTTCGTCGATATCTGCGACGATGACCTCGAATGTGAAGCCGGCGCATCGAAGGAGTTCCGCGCGGCGCGGCGACGCCGACGCGAGGATGAGTCGCACTACGCAATGATAAGATCGATTGTTGCGCTCATGAGACCTCTCGCGCACGTCGTGCCCGCCGCGGTGCTTCAGCTGCTTCGGGACATTCCGATCTCAGACGGCAAGGTGGGTTTTGCGTGGCGCGCTGCGGTCGGGCCTGCGCTTGGACGAGCCACGCACGTGCGGCTCGAGGGGCGCGTGCTGTTGGTGGACGCCGCGAGCCCGGAATGGTCGCGCGAGGTCGCGCGATCGTCAGCGGTCATTCTCAATCGCCTGCAGACACTGCTCGGCGCCGATGCCGTCGAGCGAATCGAGGTTCGTCGTGCGTGAGTCGGTCATCGTCAGCGCCGTTCGAACACCGACCGGCAAGTTTCTCGGGGCGCTGAAGGGCTTCTCCGCCCCGCAGCTCGGCGCGCTCGTCGTGGCAGAAGCCGTGCGCCGTGCCGGCATCGACGCTGAAATCGTCGACGAGTGCATCATGGGCAACGTCGTGTCCGCGGGCCTCGGCCAGAATCCGGCGAGACAGGCCGCGCTGAACGGCGGACTTCCCAATCATGTCGCCGCGCTGACGATCAATAAGGTGTGCGGGTCGGGCCTGAAGGCGGTGATGATCGCGGACCAGGCGATTCGCGTCGGCGATATCGACGTTGCGGTCGCCGGCGGCATGGAGTCGATGAGCAACTGCCCCTATCTCCTGCCGCGCGTCCGCGACGGACTGCGCATGGGCAACGGCGAGGTCGTCGACTCGATGATCAACGACGGCTTGTGGTGCGCGTTCGAGATGTGCCACATGGGAAACGCCGGCGAAGTCGTCGCGGAACGCTACAAGGTTGGACGCGAAGCGCAGGACGCGTACGCCGCGCAGAGCCATCAGAAAGCTGCGCACGCCAGCGACAGCGGCGCTTTCAAGGACGAAATCCTTCCGGTCAGCATTCCGCAGCGAAAAGGACCGCCGACCGCGTTCGACCGCGACGAGCCGATTCGCGCCGACACGACCCCGGCCGCGCTCGCGGCGCTCAAGCCGGCGTTCAAGAAGGACGGAACCGTCACGGCGGGAAATGCGCCGGGCGTCAACGACGGCGCGTCGGCGCTCGTCGTCATGGATGCGGAGCGCGCGCGCTCGCTCGGCCTGAAGCCGATGGCGCGCATCGTTGCGCAGGCGACGAGCGGTCTGGAGCCAAAGCTCGTGTTGATGACGCCGGTCGAAGCGGTCACCCGCGTGCTCGAGAAGAGCGGCTGGGCGGGCGACTCCGTGGATCTGTTCGAGCTGAACGAAGCCTTTGCCGTGCAAGGCGTGGCGGTGATCAACGAGCTCGGTCTCGACGCGAAGAAGGTCAACGTGAACGGCGGCGCCGTCGCGCTCGGCCACGCGATCGGCTCCAGCGGGTCGCGCGTGCTGACCACGCTCCTCTACGCGCTGCAGCATCGCGGCGGCAAGCGCGGCATCGCGACGTTGTGTCTCGGCGGCGGCAACGGCGTCGCGCTCGCCGTCGAGCGGATGTAACACTCGTCAGCGAGGTCGACGCGATGGACATCAAGAGAGTTGGCGTAATCGGTGCGGGCACGATGGGCAACGGCATCGCCCAGGTGTTCGCGCAGTCCGGGTTCGAGGTGACGCTCGTCGACGTGGCGCAGCCGATGCTCGATCGCGCGCGGACGACGATCGAAAAGAGCCTGGCGAAGTTCGTGGAAAAAGGGCGCCTGTCCGCCGCGGACCGCGACGCGTCGCTCGGCCGCCTGCAGACGCAGACGAGCCTCGATCGCATGGCATCCGTGGACTACGTCGTCGAGGCGATTGTCGAGAGCGCGGAAGCCAAGCGCGAACTTTTCACGTCGCTCGACACGCTGACGCAGCCGCACGTCATCCTCGCATCGAACACGTCGTCGATTTCCATCACGCTGCTTGGTGCTGCGACCAGGCGTCCCGACAGAGTGCTCGGCATGCACTTCATGAATCCGGTGCCGTTGATGACGCTCGTGGAGATGATTCGCGGGCAGGCGACGTCAGCGGAATCGATGGCCGCTGCGTCAGCGTTGTGCGTCAAGCTCGGAAAGACGCCGATCGAGGCGGCCGACTATCCCGGCTTCATCGCGAACAGGATCCTGATGCCGATGATCAATGAAGCCATCTTCGCGGTCATGGAAGGCGTCGGCACTCCCGAGGCGATCGACGCGGTGATGAAGGGCGGGATGAATCATCCGATGGGACCGCTGACGCTCGCGGACTTCATCGGCCTCGACGTCTGCCTGGCTATCCTCAACGTGCTGCACGACGGCCTGGGCGATCCGAAATACCGGCCCTGCCCGCTACTCCGCCGGATGGTGGCTGCCGGCCACCTCGGTCGGAAGTCCGGCCGCGGGTTTTACGCGTACTAGCCACACGACGTACGCAATCGGCGCGAGCGACAGAATCTCCTGCGTGACCGCGAGGACGTTCTGTCGGATGGCCGGCGCCGTGAACACGCCGAGCCGTGCGGTTCCACGAAACAGGTCCCAATTCGAAATGAACCACTCGCGGCTGAACGGCCAGAGCATTTGAATGCCGCGTGGTGGCGTGTCGTCGACCGCCATCCAGTCCAGCAGCAGATGTGACGCATACGCGGCGCTGCACGCGAGCGCGACGCGCCATGCGGCGGGCGCCGTGACCTTCCCTGTCACGGTCATCACGACAATGGTGGTGATGCAGGTGATGGCGACCGCGGTGACGCTGTGGGTAAAGGTCCGGTGGGTCCCGGGCAGCAGCAGGTCGAGGTCGGCGGCGGCCGCCAGGAACGCACACCACCAGGTGAGCGGTCCAAAGCCGGCCAGGCGTGTCGAATCGGCGCGAGCGTCGGATCGACCGCGCGGTTCCAGGAGCCAGGCAATCGTCGCCCCTGCGATCGAGTGGCCAACCGGGCTAGGCATCGAGGCCCGTATCATGGCAGATTCTGCCAACCGACCGGAAGAGAGGCGAAAGTCTCAGCTGTCATAACACACTGTCATTCAATGCTTTCTAAGCGTAGATGCGCATATTTGCCATTGACTTTCGCCAGGCACATTTTTAGAATAGCCCAGCCGCCAAGGAGACACCTTCATGCCCGCACCAGACCGTGACGAACGCCAGGACCGCGAGAAAGCCAAAGCCGTCGACCTTGCCTTCGCGCAAATCGAGAAGCAGTTTGGCAAGGGATCGATCATGCGCCTCGGTCAGAAAGGCGCCATCCAGCCCATCGAGGCCATTCCGACCGGCGCCATCAGCATCGACTTCGCGCTCGGCGTTGGCGGCGTACCTCGCGGCCGCGTCGTCGAAATCTTCGGTCCTGAGTCGTCGGGTAAGACCACGCTGGCGCTGCAGGTGATCGCCGAGGCACAGAAACTGGGCGGCATGGCGGCCTTCGTCGACGCAGAGCACGCGCTCGACGCGTCCTATGCGCAGAAGCTTGGTGTGGACATCGACAACCTGCTTGTCTCACAGCCGGACAACGGCGAACAGGCGCTCGAAATCGTCGAGGTGCTCATCCGCTCGAACGGCGTCGACGTCGTCGTCGTCGACTCGGTTGCCGCGCTTGTGCCGAAGGCGGAAATCGAAGGCGAGATGGGCGAAGCGCAGATGGGACTGCAGGCGCGTCTGATGTCGCAGGCGTTGCGCAAGCTGACCGGTGCAGTCGCCAAGTCGAGGACGTGCCTCGTCTTCATCAACCAGCTGCGCGAGAAAATCGGCGTCATGTTCGGGAATCCCGAAACGACGACCGGCGGCCGCGCGTTGAAGTTCTACTCCTCGGTGCGCATGGACATCCGACGCATCGCCAGCATCAAGGACGGCGACGTCGTTGTCGGCGGACGGACGCGAGTGAAGGTCGTCAAGAACAAGGTGGCACCGCCGTTCCGCGAGGCCGAGTTCGACGTCATGTACGGCGAAGGCATCTCACGCACCGGCGACCTCCTGGATCTGGGGGTCGACAAGCGCATCATCGAGAAGTCGGGTGCGTGGTTCGCGTACGGCGGCGAACGGCTCGGCCAGGGACGCGAGAACGCCAAGCAGTTCCTCAAGGAAAACCCCGACGTCTACCGCGCCATCGAAGAGCGCGTCCGCCGCGAGCTCGGCATGCTCCGCGAAGCGGAAACGGTCGCGGTCTAGCCACTTCCCTGTCAACCTTCTGACGGACGGGCGCATCCAACCTCCAGACCTGGAGGATCCGCGATGCGCCCGTTCATGATTCCCGCGATATTCGTGACGCTGGCCGCCATCGGCCAGGCTCAGACCCCCGCCGACATTCACGGTACCTGGACCGCCGAGATGCAGGGCGGCAAGGTGTTCCTGCAGGTGCGTGCCCCCGCGCCGCACGACTGGAACGGCGACCGCTGGAATGGCGACTGGAGCATGGGCCAGACGCTGCCGATCGAGGAGCTGACCGGATTGCCGCCGAACAGCGATCAGTTCTCGGTATCTAACGTCAAGTTCGAGCTCAGACGCGAGGCGGGGACGCTCGCCTTCGAAGGCGCGTTCCGCGAAGCGCGCGGCGCAGGCCTCTTCACGTTCAACCCGCGCGCGGAGTTTCCGGCGGAGATGAAGCGCCTCGGTTTCAACGACGACCTGCCGCTCTGGCGCCGCTATCAACTCGCGGTGCATGATGTCGGGCCCAGGTACATCAACGCGCTGAAGACGGAAGGCTACGACAAGCTGACGCTCGACGAGGTTCAACGGGCGAAAACGCACGGCGTCACCATCGAGTACATCCGCGACATCAAGGCGCAGGGATTCCGCGCCGCGTCGCTCGAGAACCTCGTGCGCACGCGCGATCATGGCGTCACCGCCGATTTCATCAAGGCGATGAAAGCCGAGGGCTACAACGGCGCCACGCTCGATGAGTTCGTGCGGCTGCGCGATCACGGCGTAACGGCCGCCTACGTCCAGGAGATGAAGCGACAGGGCTTCACGACGGCAACGGTCGAAGATCTGGTGCGCGCTCGTGACCACGGCGTCACGCCCGAGTTCGTCCAGGAGATCCGTCAGGCTGGCGTCGCGGTGCCGACGCTCGACGGATACGTGCGTCTGCGCGACCACGGCGTCCGGGCCGCGTTCGTTCGAGAGCTTGGCGACAGCGGCTTCAAGAACCTGCCGATGGACGACGTCGTGCGCGCGAAGGATCACGGTCTCAGTGCCGATTACGTCGCGGACATGAAGGGTCTCGGCCTGAAGGACCTCACGCTGACGCAGATCGTGCGCCTGCGCGATCACGGCATCACGCCCGGTTTCGTCAACCACGCCCGCGCGCGCGGCTACACGACGACCGACCCCGACGAACTCGTACGGCTGAAAAACGGCGGGCTGTGGCGGTGAATTGACCTCGGATGCTTGCCTGCGATCGGAGGAGTCGCTAGAATTGGTGACCGATCCCACCGCGTGGCGAGGTAGCTCAGTTGGTAGAGCATACGACTGAAAATCGTAGTGTCGACGGTTCGATTCCGCCCCTCGCCACCATTTAACCCATTCACGTCCAAACCTCAGAGCATCTCGCAGAACCATTCAATTGAGTGACCAGCACGCCTGGTCACTCGTGGTTGATGTTTCGCCGGAGCGACGCAATAGGCCGTCCGGTTGGCGCCGTTTTCTGATACAACTCCCGCTGCTTATCTGGCGAGGGCTCATGAAACGACGCTACTTCCTGCAGTTTCTTGCCGTGATCACCCCCCTCATATCTGGCAATTGGTCTTTGTTGGACACCTTCGGTGTCACGCCGAACAACGGAGTCGTCAGACTGGGACACGTTCCCGTGCTGACGGCTTTCCTCACAGGAACGAAAGATCACGTTGAATTCAATCTAAAGCTAGGTTTGTCGCTGGTTGTGTTCTCGTTGACGTTGCTCGAGGAATGGCTGACCGTGGGAAAGCCTCTTGAACAGATGCGCGCGTTCAGGAAGGTCTACCTTGACGGCGAATACGACGACAACTGGGAGTCGAGTCTTGGCGACGGCTGTCGCATGAACGTGATGTACGCGAGAAGAAAGTGGCTCGTTATACCGGTTTTCAAGTGGGTCTGGCATCGTGGCTATGCCCCTCCGCTTCATCGCGACGCAAACATGTTCCTGTTCCGGTGGCAAGGCGTCGCGGGCAAGGCGTTCAAAGTCGCAAAGGCAGCCGGCGTGAAGGGAAGTCCGCAGAGTTTGGCCGTCTATTTTGACGGGACCTCTCCGAAGTCATTTCGGCTTTTTCGCTGGCAGCGCGACCGCTCGGCGCATGTAAAGGCAGTGCACAGCATCCCTATCCTTAAATTGATCAAAAACGAGGAGGGCGCCGAGTCCTATGCGTGCACGGGGCTCATCAACATTGATGCGGTCACGGATGAGGCACGCGAGCGCCTGCGTAACAATGAAGAGATAGTTGCGGAAACATTTGCGAAAATTGGCCGATATTTGTCCGAATTGAATTAGCTTTGCTACAATCACTGTTGGAGGGCGACATGCCGCAACCCGACATCAAGATCATCGACGTGTCGAAGTCCGCAGTCAATCGAACAGCTGCTGAGATTCTCCGAGACCAGCCGAAGCTTCCTGTTTTGAAGTAAGGCGACCTGCTCCATCTGAACCTCGCCGTACGGTGTCCTGCTCGTCGAGGCCAGAACGACCTACTCATCGAATTTGCGAGCCGGCTGCGCGACGACGCCAAAGCGACCGTCAAGACGGCAGCCCAGGCTGCGAGTTGCGCAAACAATACACACGGCCAGGCGATCACGGGGGGCGACGCCTCAGAATCCGCACTTGACTGCGAAGATCCGCGCTTGCGTGACGGTGGTCCAACTCCTGTTCCGCCTCATATCGCGTCCGTCGAGCGCAACCGGACGACGCGGTCCATTCCGGTGCCGCTGGATGTGCCGAGCCGCGACGATAGCGCCGACTACGTCGCGTTAACCAAGATTGGCGACGGACACCGTCGCTGGCATACGTCAGCTGCGGTAAGTCACAAGTAGTCTGGCCTTCCGCGCGAGACACCAGACGGGTTGCCGTCATACACACTTGTGGTTGCGACGTCGAGCTGCGTCCGAAATGCCACTGCCTCGCGTCCATTCGCGTCTTGCCTGAGTACATGTCGAGCTGTCGCGACGGCGCACGCGCTTGCAATCGAAGGTGTGAATCGTCAGCGAACCGAGACATGCCAGCACAACCGTCGACATATGCTTGGGAAACTGCGCGGATTTGGTTGACGAAGTCAGTCGAGTTTCGTCGACCGCGACGTTCCTCGCGGTGGAGTTGCAAGAGTTTTCGAAACTCTTGACGTTCCGCTCATACGGTACGGTGTCTGCACTTCCACGTGTGTGAACCGACGAGCCTGCTTGCTCGCGTTACCGATGACGTACGTTGCCGCAATCGAAACATTCGCCACTACTCAACAACCCGAGCACGCGCGCCCGGCGCATCCACCTCACATTCCGAAACACGGTCCGCCGCCGGCTCGGCATCCGACCGCGGCACCGCGCGCGGGATTTCAGGATCAGCCAGGCCATCCGATCGCGCCGCACGTGCATGCGGACGATCACTGGATCGGCCACGAGACGGGCCACGCGGACGCGCGGTTTCATCTCGACCATCCCTGGGAACACGGACACTTTCCCGGCGGGATTGGTCACGCGCACATCTATCGTCTGACGGGCGGGAACCGCGAGCGCTTCGCCTGCGGCGGCTTCTTCTTCGGCGTTTCGCCCGTGGACTACGCTTTCTGCAACGACTGGATTTGGAACTCGGATGACATCGTGATCTACGGCGACCCGGATCACGTCGGCTGGTATCTTGCCTATAACGTCAGGCTCGGCACGTACGTGCACGTCCTCTATCTCGGACGATAACGACCGGTCTCGCGGGCGATAACCACGTGCGCGATCCACAGCACCGCGAAACAGGCGTTCGCGCGCGGCTCGTCCGAGTGGGCACGATCCTCGTCGTTGCCGTCGTCATTGCCGCGGTCTGGCTCTGGGTTCGCGGACGCCCGGCCGGGGTCAAGGCCGAGTCGGCGCGCGCGGGCGGACAGGCCGTTCCCGTGGTCGACGCCGCTGCAACGTCCGGATCGATCAACATCTACTTCACCGGACTCGGCTCGGTCACGCCGCTCGCTACCGTCACCGTCAAGACACGCATCGACGGCCAGTTGATGGCCGTCAACTATCGCGAGGGACAGACGGTTCACAAGGGCGATCCGCTCGTGGTCATCGATCCACGCCCATACCAGGTGCAGCTCGAGCAGGCAGAGGGACAGCTGGCAAAGGATCAATCCGCGCTGGACAACGCGCGCACGGATCTCGAACGCTACGAGATGCTGATCACGAAGAACGCGGTCGCCCAACAGGTGCTGAATACGCAGCGCAGCACCGTTCAGCAGGACGAGGGCGTCATCAAGACCGATCAGGCGAACATCGATAGCGCAAAGTTGAACCTGGTCTACTGCCGTCCCGTTGCGCCGATTACTGGCCGCGTCGGCCTGCGCCTCGTGGACTCCGGCAACTACGTCTCCGCCGCCGCCGGGACGCCGCTGGCCGTGATCACGCAAATCCAGCCAATCAGCGTCATCTTCACGCTCCCCGAGGAGCAGGTGCATACGGTGATCGATCGCCTGAAGAGCGACCACCGGCTGCAGGTCGACGCGATGGACCGCGAGATGACCGCCACGCTCGCAACCGGCACGCTGACGACGCTCGACAATCAGCTCGATCCGACGACGGGCACCCTGAAGCTGCGCGCGACCTTCGCGAACGACGATCAAAAACTGATCCCGAACGAGTTCGTCAACGCGCGCCTGCTCGTGGACACCAAGTCGAACGTCACGCTCATTCCGAACGCAGCCGTCCAGCGAAATGGCTCCTCCACTTTCGTGTACGTCGTCAAGCCGGACAACACCGTCACAGTGCGCAGCGTGCAGCTCGGAACAGTGGACGCCGAGCGTTCGGAGATCGCGTCGGGCCTCGAGCCGGGAGAACGCGTTGTGACGCAGGGCGTGGACAAACTGACGGAGGGTTCCGCCGTGCGGGCCCAGGCGAACGACGCCAATCGATCTGCGCCATGAACCCATCGCGGACGTTCATCCTCCGGCCGGTCGCGACGTCGCTTTTGATGACGGGCGTGCTGCTGGCCGGCCTGGTGGCGTTCAAGCAGCTTCCGGTCTCCGCTCTTCCTGAAGTCGACTACCCCACGATCCAAGTTGCGACGACGTATCCGGGCGCAAGCCCCGACGTGATGGCGTCGTCAGTGACGGCGCCGCTCGAACGGCAGTTCGGCCAGATGCCGGGCCTGCAGCAGATGACGTCGACGAGTTCGTCGGGCCTCTCGATTATCACGCTGCAGTTCAGCCTCGAGCTCGGACTCGACGTCGCCGAACAGGAAGTCCAGCAGTCAATCAACGGCGCCGGCACGTTCCTCCCAGCCGATCTGCCAACGCCGCCGCTGTATAGCAAGGTCAACCCTGCCGACACGCCAATCCTCACGCTGTCGCTGTCGTCGACTGCCCTGCCGCTCTCGACGGTCGAAGATCTGGCGGACACGCGGCTGTCGCCGAAGATCTCGCAACTGCCCGGCGTCGGCCTCGTCAGCATCAGCGGCGGCCAGAAGCCGGCGGTTCGGATTCGCGCGAACCCGACCGCGCTGGCGTCGTACGGCCTGAGCCTCGAGGATCTCAGGACTGCGATCGCGGCGACCAACGTCAACCAGGCAAAGGGCAGCTTCGACGGCACGCACCAGAACTATCAGATCGGTGCGAACGATCAGCTGTTGTCGAGCGCGGGATACCGCGAGCTTGTCGTCGCCTACAGAAACGGCGCGCCGTTGAAGCTCGTGGACGTCGCGGACGTCGTCGACGACGTCGAGGACTCGCATCAGGCGGCGTGGACCAATGCGACGCCGGCGGTCGTGATGAACGTTCAGCGCCAGCCAGGCGCCAACATCATCGAGGTCGTCGATCGCATCAAGACGTTGCTGCCATCGCTCACCGGGACGCTTCCGCGTACGATCAAGGTCGACATCCTGACCGATCGCACCAACACGATCCGCGCGTCGGTGAAGGACGTCGAGTTCGAGCTGATGCTGACCATCGCACTGGTCGTGATGGTCATCTTCATGTTCCTGCGGACACTGGCAGCGACGATCATCCCAAGCGTCGCCGTCCCGTTGTCGATCGTCGGCACGTTCGCAGCGATGTACCTGCTTGGCTACAGCCTCAACAACCTGACGCTGATGGCACTTACCATCTCGACCGGATTCGTGGTCGATGACGCCATCGTGATGATCGAGAACATCGCGCGCTTCATCGAGCACGGGGAGAAGCCATTGACTGCCGCGCTCAAAGGCGCCGAGCAGATCGGCTTCACGATCGTGTCGCTGACGATCTCGCTCATCGCGGTCCTGATCCCGCTGCTCTTCATGGGCGACATCGTCGGACGGCTCTTCCGGGAATTTGCGGTGACGCTCGCCGTCACGATTCTCGTGTCGGCGGTGGTGTCGCTGACACTGACGCCCATGATGTCGGCAAGGCTCCTGCGCCACACGCCGCCGGAGCGCCAGGGCCGGTTCTATCGCCGGTCCGAGCGCGCCTTCGAACGAATCATCGCCGCGTACGGTCGAACGCTGGACGTGGTACTCCGTCACCAGTCAACAACGCTGCTCGTGTTCGTCGGCACGCTCGTCCTGACCTTCGTCCTCTTTGAGATCGTGCCGAAAGGCTTCTTCCCTATCCAGGACACCGGTCTGATTCAGGCGATCGCCGTCGGACCGCAGACCGTGTCCTTCCCGGAGATGACGCAGCTTCAGCAGCGCGCGGCGGCGATCATCCTTCGCGATCCGGCCGTTGCGAGCCTGTCGTCCTTCGTCGGCATCGATCAGACGAACACGACGCTCAACAACGGGCGGCTGCTGATCAACCTGAAGCCGGTGGACGAGCGCGATGCGACCGCCACGCAAGTCATCAACCGACTGCAGCCCACGCTTCGGCAACTGACGGATCTCACCGTCTACATGCAGCCGGTACAGGACATCACGGTTGACGACCGCGTCAGCCGGACGCAGTTCCAGTACACGCTCGAGGACCCGAGCCTCGACGAGCTGCATCAGTGGGCGCCGAAGATGCTGGATCGGCTGCGCGCGCTGCCACAGCTCCGAGATGTCGCGAGCGATCAGCAGGCGCTCGGCCTGCGTGCGCATCTGGTCGTGGACCGCGAAACAGCGTCGAGACTTGGCATCACGCCTGCGCTCGTCGATCAAACCTTATACGACGCCTACGGCCAACGTCAGGTGTCGACGATGTTCACGCAGCTGAACCAGTACCACGTGGTCCTCGAGGTACAGCCGCAGTTTCAGAAGAATCCCGTCGATCTGCGTTCGTTGTTCCTGCGGCCCACGTCGTCGACCGCCGGTGCGACCGTCGTGGCAGGCGGCACGGCGACGAATCCGTCAACAGGGCCCACGAACGCTGCCGCAAGCGCGACCGCCGCGGCCTCGACGACGGCGGTTCCGACCGGGACGTCAGGAACGACGAGCGCGTCGGCCGCGTTCAACGGCGCGCCGCCGGCGTCAGCGACGACGTTTGGCGGCGAGGAAATCCCGCTGAGCGCGTTGACCCGTCTCGAGTCCACGACCGCGCCCATCACGCTCACGCACCAGGGTCAGTTTCCCGTCGTGACGTTGTCGTTCAATCTCGCGCCGGGTGCATCGCTCGGCGACGCGGTGGAAGCGGTGAACAAGGTGAAGGACGACCTCGGAATGCCGGCGAGCATTCAGGGACAGTTTCAGGGATCGGCTGCCGCGTTCCAACGGTCACTCGCGAACGAACCGCTGCTGATCCTCGCCGCCGTCGTCACCGTGTACATCGTGCTTGGCGTGCTGTACGAGAGTTACATCCATCCGTTGACGATTCTTTCGACGCTGCCATCCGCAGGCGTCGGCGCGCTCCTGTTCCTGCTCTTCTGGCACACGGAGTTCAGCATCATCGCGCTCATCGGCATGGTGCTCCTGATCGGCATCGTGAAGAAGAACGCGATCATGATGATCGACTTCGCGCTCGAGGCCGAGCGCGAAGAGCACAAAGCGCCGCTGGACGCGATTCGCGAAGCGAGCCTGCTGCGCTTCCGCCCGATCATGATGACGACGATGGCGGCGCTGCTCGGCGGACTGCCGCTCGCGCTCGGAAGCGGCACGGGAGCGGAACTGCGACGCCCGCTCGGCATCACTATCGTCGGCGGCCTGTTGATCAGCCAGCTGCTGACGCTGTACACGACGCCGGTCATCTATCTGTGGTTCGACCGCATCGCCACGCGGCTGTGGCGGAAGACTCCGTGAACATCTCCAGCACGTTCATTCGCAAGCCGATCGCCACGACGCTGCTGCTGTCGGCCATCGGGCTTGCGGGCGTCGTGACGTTCAACCTGCTGCCGGTGTCGCCTCTTCCGCAAGTGGACTTCCCCACCATTTCTGTGTCGGCGGGATTGCCCGGCGCCAGTCCAGAAACGATGGCGTCATCGGTGGCAACGCCGCTCGAGCGCCAATTCGGACGCATTGCGGGCGTAACCGAGATGACCTCGTCGAGCACGCTCGGGGCGACCAGCGTCACGCTGCAGTTCAATCTCGACCGCAACATCGACGCGGCGGCGCGCGACGTTCAGGCGGCCATCAACGCCGCGCGAGGATATCTTCCGGCGAATTTGCCGATGAACCCGAACTACCGCAAGGTCAATCCGGCCGACTCGCCGATCATGATTCTCGCGCTGACCTCCGAGACGCTCAGCAAGGGTCAGATGTACGACGCGGCGTCCACGATCATGGCGCAGAAGCTGTCGCAGGTCCGCGGCGTCGGACAGGTCATCGTCGGCGGCAGTTCGCTGCCAGGCGTGCGCCTCGAGCTGAACCCGTCGATGCTGAACAAGTACGGCATTGGCCTCGAGCAGGTGCGTGCAAGCGTTGCGGCGACGAACGCGAACATGCCGAAAGGGCACGTCTCCGATGAAAGCGAGAGCTGGGAGGTCGGCGCCAACGATCAGCTGTTGAAAGCCGTCGACTACGCTCCCTTAATCATCGCGTACCGGAACGGCGCCGCCGTGCGCCTGCGCGACGTCGGCGATGCCGAAGACTCGGTCGAAGACATCCGTTCCGCCGGCTACGTGAACGGCAAGCCGGCAGTGATGGTCATCGTCTTCCGGCAGCCGGGCGCCAACATCATCCAGGCCGTCGATGGCGTGCGCGCCGTCCTTCCGCAGTTTTCGGCCGCGATCTCGAAGGCCATCGACATCCACATCGTCACCGATCAGACGACGACGATTCGGGCATCGGTGCACGATGTCGAATGGACGCTCGTCGCCGCCATCGGCCTCGTCATCTTCGTCGTGTTCGCCTTCCTGCGAAGTCCGCGGACCGCGATGATTCCGAGCGTCGCGGTGCCGTTATCGCTGCTCGGGACCTTCGGCGCGATGTATCTCCTCGGCTACAGCCTCGACAACCTGTCCCTGATGGCCCTGACCGTCTCGACCGGCTTCGTCGTCGACGACGCGATCGTCGTCATCGAGAACATCACGCGGCACATCGAGCAGGGGCTGAAACCGTTCGAGGCCGCGCTGAAAGGGGCCCAGGAGATTGGCTTCACGGTGCTTTCGATCAGCATCTCGCTGGTTGCGGTGTTCATCCCGCTTCTCCTCATGAGCGGCATCGTCGGCCGGCTGTTCCGCGAGTTCGCTGTCACGATGGCGGTCGCGATCATCATCTCGATGGCGATCTCGCTGACCGGCACGCCGATGATGTGCGCGCACCTCCTGAAGTCGCACGAGCATCACGGCCGGCTCTACAACCTCAGCGAGCGCGCGTTCAATGCTCTGGTTCGCGCCTACGGCCGCACGCTCGAAGGCGCCCTGCGCGTCGCGCCGGTCACGCTGCTCGTCCTGGTGACCGCGATTGCGCTGAGCGTGTACTTGTTCATCCGCGTGCCCAAGGGGTTCTTTCCGCAGCAGGACACAGGTCGGCTGGCGGGATCGATCATGGCCGACCAGAGCACGTCGTTCCAGACGATGAACCACACGCTCGCCCAGTTGATCGACGTCGTCAAAGCAGATCCGGCGGTCGACAACGTGATTGGGTTCACGGGCGGCGGTGGCGGCGGCACGACGACGAACACCGCGCGGATGTTCATCGCGCTGAAGCCGCTCAGTGAACGACGCAGCTCCGCCGACGAGATCATCGGCAGGTTGCGTCCAAAGCTGACGGCGGTTCCCGGCGCAAACCTGTATCTCCAGGCCTCCCAGGATGTGCGCGTTGGCGGCCGTCAGAGCAGCGCGCAGTATCAGTTCACGATGGAAGGCGACAACCTGAGCGACCTGACCCAAGTCGCGCCGCTCATGCTGGAACGCTTGCAGCATCTGCCGGAGATGACCGACGTCAACAGCGACGAGCAGAACCATGGCCTGCAGGCGCTCGTCGATTACGACCGCGGCGAAGCGGCGCGCTACGGCATCTCACCGCAGCTCATCGACGCGACGCTGTACGACGCGTTCGGACAGCGTCAGGTGTCGACGATGTACGAAGGACAGAATCAGTACCACGTCGTGATGGAAGCGGCGCCGCGGTACTGGCAGAGCGCGACCACGCTCGACGATCTGTTCGTCATGTCGCCGCGCGGCCAGACCGTCCCGCTGAGCGCGTTTGCGCGATGGTCGCCGGAGACCGCGCCTCTCTCAGTCAACCATCACGGACTCTTCCCCGCGGTGACGATCTCATTCAATCTCGCGCCCGGCGTTGCGCTCGGCGACGCCGTCCGCGCCACGGAAAACGCTGCCGCCGCGGTGAAACTGCCGCCGACGATTCACACGCTCTTTGCCGGCACGGCCGCGGCCTACCAGGAGTCGCTCGGCAGCGAGCCGCTGCTCATCGCGACGGCGCTCGCCACGGTGTACATCGTGCTCGGCATGCTGTACGAGAGTTACATCCATCCGATCACGATCCTTTCGACGCTGCCGTCGGCGGGCGTCGGCGCGCTGCTGGCGCTGATCCTGATGCGATCGGAGCTGTCGGTCATCGCGATGATCGGCATCATCCTCCTCATCGGCATCGTGAAGAAGAACGCGATCATGATGGTCGACTTCGCGCTGGCGGCTGAACGGCAGGAGGGCAAGCTGCCGCGCGATGCGATCGTCGAAGCGTGCCTGCTGCGCTTTCGGCCGATTCTCATGACGACGATGGCGGCGATGCTCGGCGCATTGCCGCTCGCCGCGGGAACAGGCACCGGCTCGGAACTGCGGCGTCCGCTCGGCATCACAATCATCGGAGGCCTGCTCGTCAGTCAGGTACTGACGCTGTATACGACGCCGGTCGTGTATCTGTACTTCGACCGGCTGCGCCATTGGTGGCTCGGTGAGCAAACCGACTCGGGACCGCGGACTGCACCGTCGGAGGCATGATGGGTGCACGCCAGCGATCTCATCAGCGTCTTGCCTGCACATCGATTCTGATCTGCGTCGCGTTCGCCGGCGCATGCGTCGTCGGGCCGAACTATCACAAGCCGGAAGTGGCGTCGCCGCCGGCGTTCAAGGAAGCGCCGCCGGACGGCTGGAAGACGGCTGAGCCGCACGACGATGTGCCGCGAGGCGCGTGGTGGCAGGTATACGGGATAGGCGAGCTCAACGGCCTCGAGGATCAGATCAGCATCTCCAATCAGAACGTCCTCATGGCGATGGCGCAATATCGCGAGGCGCGAGATCAGGTCCGCGCCGCGCGCTCGGCGCTGTTCCCGACCATCACCACGACGCCAGCGATCACCGCAGGTCGTGCGAACATCGCGAGAAACGCCGCGAACGGCACCGTCGCAGCGGGTTCCGCCACGTCGGTCACCGCCGTTGACTACACGCTGCCGGTCGATCTGTCGTATCAGGCCGACGTCTGGGGCAGCGTGCGGCGCAGCGTCACCGGCGCTTCGGCGACCGCCGACGCGTCCGCGGCCGATCTCGAGAACGTCCGGCTCACCTATCAGGCGCAGCTCGCGCAGCTGTACTTCCAGCTGCACGGCCTCGACGGCGACGCGAACCTGCTGGAGACCACGCTGGAGCTGTACGGCCAATCGCTGCAGCTGACGAAGGATCGACTGGAGGCCGGTGTCGCGTCCGGCGCCGATGTCGCGCAGGCGCAGGCGCAGTACGACGGCACACGTGCGCAGTGGATCGACATCGGCGTCGCGCGTGCGCAATTCGAGCACGCCATTGCGGTCCTGATCGGAAAGGCGCCTGCGGACGTGACGATTCCGGTCAGCCTGCTCAAGACGCCACCGCCGGCCATCCCGATCTCCGTGCCGTCGGAGCTGCTCGAGCGGCGGCCCGACATCACGGCCGCGGAGCGGCGCGCTGCCGCCGCGAACGAGCAGATTGGCATCGCGCAGGCCGCCTTCTACCCAACCGTCATGCTCAACGCATCTGGCGGCTTCGCGAGCACGGCGCTGTCCGCGCTGTTCACCTGGCCGAGCCGCTTCTGGACCGTCGGGCCGCAGCTTGCCGCCACACTCTTCGATGCCGGCAGGCGGCACGCGCAGGTGGACATCGAGGAGGCGGCTTACGACGCGGCAGTCGCGAACTATCGGCAGACGGTGCTCACCACGTTTCAGCAGGTCGAGGATCAGCTTGCGGCGCTCAGGATTCTGGAACATGAAGCCGAGGCCGAAGGCGCCGCGGTGAAGGCCGCGCAGGACGCGCTCGACATCGCCAACGAGCAGTACCGGGCGGGGACGGTCGACTACCTTCAGGTGATCACGGCGCAGACGACGGCGCTGCAGGATCAGCGAACCGCGCTCGACATCCTGACGCGGCGGTTGACGGCAAGCGTCCTGCTGATCGAAGCGCTCGGCGGCAGCTGGGGCTGAGCGCGACCGGTCTCACGCGGCCGCGCGGCGATTCGTCGATCGGGTGGACGTCATGAGTCGCACGACCGACACGATCGTCGCGATGACGGCGAGCGCGATCATTACCGCCGCGATGTCATGAAAGAGGTTCGAGTTCAGCAGGGAGAGAACCTGCTGTCCGTATAGCTGCGCAAGCGCTGCCTCGATCCCGAAGCGAAGCAGGCGGCAGATGGCAAGCGTGACGAAGAAGGTCGACACCCTCACGCTCAATGCGCCGGCGGCGAGCACGAAGGGTGTGAACGGAAACGGCGGCGGAATCAGGTCGAGGACGGCGAGCGCAATCGCGCCGCTCTTCTTGATTTTGCGTCGGACTCGGTCCAGCCGTGACGAGTGAATGTAGCGCTCCAGGCCGCTCTCGCCGATTTTGACGCCCGTCCAGAACGTCAACGCCGCACCCACCAGTGACCCGCTGACCGCAATCACCGGAACGACCCACCACCATGTCCTGGACGTCCGCGCGGACAGGATGACCACCGCCGCGTCGATGCCGAGCGGCAGCGAGAAGACAATCGTGGAATCGAGCGCCGCGAGAACGAAGACGCCGATCGGGGACGTGAACAGGAGAACGAGCGACTTCCAGAATGAGCGCATTCGCCAGCTCTACTCGAGCAAAGCTGAGGCCACATCGCGTAAGCTCTTCCTCTTTCAAGGAGCCATCATGCACACACTACGGACCAGGCTCGCTGCCGCGGCGCTATTCGTCGCCGCGGGCGCGATACTCAGCGCCCAGGGCGGCGCGACACCGCAAGCGACCGCTCAAAAGGTGACGGCGATTCGCGCGGGCCGCCTCATTGATCCGGAAACCGGCACGAGCGCCGCCAATCAGATCATCCTCGTCGAGGGCCAGCGCATTCGCGAGGTTGGTCCGTCGGTCGCGATTCCGCCGGGCGCGGAGGTCATCGATCTGTCCCGGCAGACGGTCCTGCCCGGCCTCGTCGATACGCACACGCACGAGGCGATGACCTACAAGGAGATGCCGGAGAACAACATCTATTACTACACCTACATCACCGATTCGACCGCGCTGCGCGCGATCCAGGCGGCGTCGAATGCGCTGCAGATGCTCTCGTCGGGATTCACCGTCGTATGCGATGTCGGCAACAACGGTTTGTACGCCGACACCGCGCTGCGGCAGGCGATCGAGCAGGGATGGATGCCAGGACCGACCATCATCCCGTCCGGGTTGATCATCAGCACCACCGGCGGGCAGTTCCAGCCGACGCCGGAGATGTACAAGTACCACAACATCGTGTATCCCGAATATCTCGAGGCGAATTCGCACGATGAGATCGTCAAGGCGGTGCGCGAGAACCTGCTGTTCGGCGCCAAGGTGATCAAGATTTGCCTCGACTGCAAGCCGTGGGGCTACTCGGTTGACGACATCAAGCTGTTCATCGAAGAAGCGGCCAAGGGCGGCGCGAAGGTCAACGCGCACGTCCAGACGCGTGACGGCGCCCAGCGCGCGATCGACGCCGGCCTCCACGTCATCTCGCACGGTCAGCAGCTCACGCCGGAGCAGCACGCGCAGATGGCGCAGAAAAAGATCTATCTCGCGAGCACGGACACGCCGTTCACGAACTATCGCGGCAGCGCCGAAGGCCAGCGCCACGCGGCGGACGAGCTCCGGTCAGCATGGCAGAAGGGCGTCGCGATTACCTTCTCGACCGACATGGACTACTGGAACGAACGGATGAAGAAGGACAACGGCGAGTGGATGAATCGCGGCGATCTCACCATCAACTTTCTCAAGACCTGGGTCGCAGCGGGGATTCCGGCGAAGGACACGCTGAAGGCGTTGACGACGACGGGCTATCTGGCGGCGGACGTTCTGAAGGATCAGCGCGGACCGATCAAGGCAGGCTACTACGCCGACATCATCGCAGTGAACGGCGATCCTCTGGCCAACATCGACGCCGTCCGCGACGTGCAGTTCGTCATGAAGAACGGCGAGGTCTTCAAGCGCAACGGCGCCATCACGATCGACAAGCTGCTGCACGCCGGCCCGATCAACGGTTTCAGGCAGCGCTGAGGATCGCGTCAGGGCCGCGGCTTCCCGCAGGACGGATCGTTGCACGGCTGGGCGCTCGTCGTCGTGTGTCGCATCGAGTCTTCGGTCGGCAAATCGGCGATCGTCCAGCCGCCGCCGAGCGCCTTGATGAGCGCAATGGCCGCGATCATGCGCCGCTGCAGGATTCCGACCGCGTTCTGCTGATCGTTGAGCGCGATGGCTTGCGTCGTGATGACGCCGAGATACGAATCCGTTCCTGCCTTGTAGCGGTCGTTCTCGAGGCTCAGCGCCTGCTGCGCCGCGACGACCGCTTCCTGCTGCTGCTCGGCCTCTTCGGCGAGGTACCGCAGGCTGGCGAGGTTGTTTTCAACTTCTTCGAACGCCGAGAGAACGGTCTGCCGGTACCCGGCTACCGTCGCATCGTACGCGGCGCGCGCGGCCTCCAGCTGCGCTCGGCGGCCGCCGAAGTCGATCGCGGTCTCTGACAGCGACGCGCTGCCCGACCAGCTGCGGCTCGCGTAGCTGATCAGGTTGGCAATATTCGTGGCCACGAAGCCGATGTTCGCCGAGAGCGTCAGCGTCGGATAGTACGCCGCCTGCGCAAGGCCGACGTTGGCGTTGGCGACCGCAACCGCGCGCTCGCTGGCAGCGACGTCCGGCCGCCGCTCGAGGAGCTGCGACGGCACGGTGATCGGGATCGGCGGCGGCGGACCGTCGATCTGTCCCGGCCCGATGTCGAGCGCTGACGGCGGACGGCCGGTCAGCGTCGCGATCGCATGCTCGAACTGCGCGCGTGCAATCCGCAGGTCCGTGCTCTGCGCTTTTGCGCCCGCGAGCTGCGTTTGCGCCAGCGTGATGTCGGCTCGCGACGCCACGCCGCCGTTGAAGCGATCGGTGGTCAGCTTGAGGTTCTTTTCGTACGCGTCGATGGTGTCGTGCAGGATTGCCTGCTGCATGTCGGCCGCCACCACGGCGAAATAGTCGGTGGCGAGCAGGGCCTGTTCGCTGAGTCGCACGTTCTCGAGATCGGACGCGCTGATTTGCGCTTCGCTCACTGCTCGATCGACGGACAAGTGGACCCTGCCCCACAAGTCGGGTTCCCACGTCGCTTCGAGAGGCAGCGAGAACAGTTGACTGTGACCGGCTCCGCGGCCGGTGTTGCTTCCGACGTCTGTTTGCGTTGCCGATGGCGACACGCCGATGACCGGATAGTAGTTGGCGCGATTCGCCGCCACGAGCGCTCGCGCCTGGCGATATTGCGCTTCCGCCTGCTTGACGTTCTGGTTGTTGACGTCGACCAACGCTTCGAGCTCGTTGAGATGCGGATCGCCGAAGACCTCCCACCAGTTCCCTTTCGGCAGGTCGTCGATCGGCGTCGCGACCTTCCACTGGCCGCTCGTGTCCATTTCCTTGAACCCGGGTGGAGGTTCAGTTGTCGGAACTTGGTACGGGGGGCCGACACGGCAGCCCGAAAGCACGACCGGTGTCAGCCACACGATGAGCCAACGTTTCGAGATCACGCGCCACTCTCCGCGGTGCCGCCGGGAATGAGAAACCCCGGACGGCGTCGAAAGCTCGATCGTCGCCACGTCAGCCGCGAGTGCAGGCGATCGAGGTAGAGGTAAATCACAGGGGTCGTAAACAGCGTCAGCATCTGGCTGACGACGAGGCCGCCGACGATCGCGATGCCGAGCGGCCGCCGCAGTTCTGCTCCCGCGCCCCAGCCGAGCGCCATCGGCATCGCACCAAGCAGCGCGCACAGCGTCGTCATCATGATCGGGCGGAAGCGAAGCAGGCATGCCTGATAGATGGAGTCGCGCGAGTTCAGGCCTTCGTTCCGCTCGGCGGCGAGCGCGAAGTCGATCATCATGATCGCGTTCTTCTTCACGATGCCGATGAGCAGGATGATCCCGATCATCCCGATGATGTCGAGGTTGCTCTTGAAGAGCACCATCGCCACCAGCGCGCCAACGCCAGCAGACGGCAGCGTCGAGATGATCGTCAGCGGATGAATCAGGCTCTCGTACAGCATTCCGAGGACGATGTACACAGCGAGCAGCGCGGTGCCGATCAGGATTGGCTGGTTATCCAGCGCTTCCTGGTACGCACGCGCGGTGCCCGCGAACTTTCCGGTGATTGTCGCCGGCAGACCCATCTCGACTTCCGCGCGGTTGATGGCGACGACCGCGTCGCTCAGCGCCACATTCTCAGAGAGGTTGAACGAATACGTGGTCGCCGGGAACTGGCCTTGATGCGGCAGGCGGATGGGCGTGATGCCCTGCGTGAAATGCGCGAACGTCGACAGCGGAACGTCCGTGCCCTTCGGCGTCTGCACGTAGATGGTGTTGAGGAAGTCCGGACTCTCCCACCACTGCTGCTGCAGCGCGAGGATGACGTGGTACTGGTTGATCGACTTGTACATCACCGACACCTGGCGCTGTCCAAACGCGTCGTAGAGCGCGGCGTCGACAGCCTGCGCGGTCAGGCCGAGCCTCGACGCGGTGTCGCGGTCGATGACGACGTTGGCCGAGAGTCCTGAGTTCTGCTGATCGGAACTGACGTCAGCGATTTCCGGCAGCGCGGACAACCGGTCAAGGAGCCGCGGCCCCCATACCGCCAGCGAATCGAAGTCCGGCGCCTGCAGCGTGTACTGGTACTGCGCGTTTCCCTGCCGGCCGCCGATACGGACGTCCTGCGAGTTCTGCAGGTACATCGTTGCGCCGGGAACTCCGGCCGTTTTCCGACGGAGCCGCGCGTTCACCTCGTCGGATGTCGACGTGCGCACGCCAACCGGCTTGAGCTGCACGTTGATGTTCGCCGAGTTGCCGCCGCCATAGCCGCCGCCGCTCGATCCGACCACCATCGTGACGGTTTCGACATCCGGATCGTTGCGGACCTGCTCCTCGAACCACTTCGCCTTTTCGACGAGCGACTGATATGAAATGTGCTGCTCGCCGACGATGGCGCCCTGAAGCCGTCCCGTGTCCTGCTGCGGAAAGAAGCCCTTGGGAACTTTGGCGTAGAGATACACGTTGACGCCCAGGGTCAGGACGAAGATCAGCAGCACCGCAGCCGGGTGGTCGAGCGCCACCTGCAGGGCGGATCCGTAGCTCGAGATGATCCACTGAAAGAACTTCTCGCTCTGGTTGTACAGGTAGCCGTGGCTCCGCTTCTCCTTGAGCAGCCACGCGCACATCATCGGCGTCACCGTCACCGACACGACCATCGAGATGGCAATCGCGACGGAGAGAATCACCGAGAACTCACGGAAGAGCCGCCCGACGATGCCGCTCATCATGAGAATCGGGATGAAGACGGCGATGAGCGAGATGCTCATCGAGAGGACGGTGAAGCCGATCTCCTCCGCTCCCTTCAGCGCCGCCTGCATCGGCTTCATCCCCGCCTCGAGATGCCGGGTGATGTTCTCGATCACCACGATGGCATCGTCCACGACGAAACCGGTGGCGATGGTCAGCGACATGAGCGACAGGTTGTCCAGCGTGTAGCCGATGAGGTACATCGCGCCGAACGTTGCAATGATCGAGACCGGGACCGCGACGCTCGGAATGAACGTGGACCAGCCGCTGCGCAGAAAAATGAAGACGACCAGGATGACGAGGCCGATCGACACGATCACGTTCCGCTGCGCGTCCATCAGCGACGCCTTCGTCGTAATCGTCCGGTCGCTGGCAATCTTGAAGCGGACCGTCGGCGGCAGCTCGGCTTCGAGCTGCGGCATCAGAGCCTTGATGCGCGCGACGGTGTCGACGATGTTCGCGCCCGGCTGACGGTTGATCTGCAGCTGCACCATCGGGCTGCCGTTGACGATCCCCAGATTGCGCACGTCTTCGTTGCCGTCCACGACCCTGCCAAGGTCCGACAGCCGCACGGGAGCGCCCTTGCGGTAGAGGACGACCAGATCCTTGTAGTCCTGCGCCTGAAAGAGCTGGTCGCTCGTGTAGACCGGAATCTGGAACTCCTCGTTGGCGACGGCACCCTTCGGGGAGTTGGCGTTCGAACGCTGGAGGAACGTCCCAATCTGATCCAGGCCGACGTTGTAGTCGGACACCGGCTGCGGGTTGACTTCGACGCGGACCGCGGGCAGCGAGCTGCCGCCGACCTGCACCTGTCCGACGCCCTGCACCTGCGACAGCTTCTGCGCGAACACCGACGACGCGATGTCGTACAGCTGCGGCCGCGGCACGACGTCCGATTCGAGCGTCATCAGCAGAATCGGCTGGTCCGCTGGATTGATCTTCCGGTAACGCGGCAGCGACGGCAGGTTGCTCGGCAGCGTGCCCGCGGCGGAATTGATCGCGGCCTGCACTTCGCGCGCGGCCGCATTGATGTCGCGGCTCAAGTCGAACTGAAGTGTCACCTGCGCCGAGCCGACCGAGCTGTTGGACGTCATCTCGGTGACGCCGGCGATGCGCGTGAACTGCTTCTCGAGCGGCGTCGCCACCGACGCCGCCATCACCTCCGGGCTCGCGCCGGGCAGGCTGGCAGAGACGAAGATCGTCGGAAAGTCGACTTCCGGCAGCGCCGACACCGGAAGCAGCGTGTAGGCGATGCCGCCGGCCAGGGTCATTGCGACGAGCAGCAGCGACGTGCCGATCGGCCGCTTGATGAAGGGTGTGGAGATGCTCATTCGCGTCTCGACTAGGCAGGCAGCGAATCCGCCCGTCGAACATCTCCCGCTCGCGCGAACCACGACGAAATGCGGCCGAAGAACAGGTAGATGACGGGCGTCGTGAACAGCGTCAGCACCTGGCTGACCAGCAGGCCGCCGATGATGCAGATGCCGAGCGGCTGCCGCAGCTCCGATCCGATGCCGCTGCCGAAGGCGAGCGGCACGGCACCGAGCAGCGCGGCCATCGTCGTCATCATGATCGGACGGAAGCGAAGCAGACACGCCTGGTAGATCGCCTCTTCCGGCGACTTCCCTTCGTGCCGCTCTGCCTCGAGCGCGAAGTCGATCATCATGATCGCGTTTTTCTTGACGATGCCTATGAGCAGGATGATCCCGATGAGCGCGATGACGTCGAGATCCTCCTTGAAGAGCACGAGCGCCAGAATGGCGCCGACACCTGCGGACGGCAGCGTCGAGAGAATCGTGATCGGATGGATGATGCTCTCGTAGAGCATGCCGAGGACGATGTAGACCGTGACGATCGCCGCGAGGATCAGGATCGACTCGTTCGCGAGCGACGACTCGAAGGCGTGTGCGGTTCCCTGAAAGCTCGGCTCGATGCTGGCGGGCATCCCGAGTTGCTGCGTCGCTTCGCGGATGTGCTGGACGGCCGTTCCCAGCGACGCGCCCGGCGCGAGATTGAACGACAGCGTCACCACAGGAAACTGGCTCTGGTGATTGATGGAGATCGGTGCCGGAGCCATTTTGGCGTCCATGAGCCCTCTGAGCGGTGCGGCCGCAATGGCGGCGGCGCCGGTGAGAGCGCTGTTGGTGCCGGCAAGCGCGACGGTCGACGCAAGATTCGCGGACGCAGAGTTCGTCGGCACGTATGTGTCGTTCAAGGCGGCCGTGTCCTGTTGATAGCGCGGCGCGACTTCGAGCACAACGTGGAACTGGTTCGTCTGCGTGTAGATGGTCGAGACCTGACGCTGCCCGAACGAGTCGTACAGCGCGTCGTCGATGTTCTGCGGTGTGATCCCCAGCCGTCCGGCCGTGTCGCGATCGATGTGGACGTAGAGTCCGAGTCCGTTGTTCTGCTGGTCGCTCGCCACGTCGCGCAGTTCGGGAATCTGCTTCATCCGATCGAGCAGGCGCGGCGCCCAGAGATCGAGCAGCGCCTTGTCCGGCGCGTCGAGCGCGTACTGATACTGCGTGCGGCTGATTCGATCTTCGACAGCGAGGTCCTGAACCGGCTGCAGGAAGAGCTCGATGCCGGGCACCTGTTGAACCTTGGGTCCAAGCCGGCGGATCACATCGACGGCCGAGACACCGGCCCGTTCCTCGAGCGGCTTCAAGGTGATTTGAATCCGGCCGCTGTTCATCGTCGTGTTGACGCCGTCTGCGCCGATGAACGACGTCAGGTTCTCGACGGCGGGATCCTGACGGATCACCTCGACGAGCCGCTGCTGGAGCTTCGACATCGCCGAGAACGACACCGTTTCAGGCGCCTGCGAGATTCCCAGGACGGCTCCCGTGTCCTGCACCGGGAAGAATCCTTTCGGCACGATCTCGTACAGATAGAACGTGAGTCCGAGTGTGCCGATTGCGACCAGCAGCGTTGCGGTCTGGTGGCGGAGGACAACGCGGACCATCCGTCCGTACTGCTCGATCGTCTTTTCGAAGCACCACTCCGACCATCGATACAGCTTGCCCTGCTCCGATGCCGGCTTGTGCTTCAGGATGCGCGCCGCCATCATCGGCGTCAGCGTCAGCGAGACGAAGGCAGAGAAGATGATCGTCACCGCCAGCGTGACGGCGAACTCTCGGAACAGCCGGCCCACGATGTCTGCCATGAAGAGCAGCGGGATCAGCACGGCAATCAGCGACACGGTCAGCGAGACGATCGTGAAACCGATTTCCGCCGAGCCCTTGAGCGCGGCCTCCATCGGCGTGTCCCCCATCTCGATGTAGCGCGAGATGTTCTCGATCATGACGATCGCGTCGTCCACGACGAAGCCGGTAGAGATGGTCAGCGCCATCAGCGACAGGTTGTCGAGGCTGTACCCGAGCAGATACATGACCGCGAAGGTGCCGATGAGCGACAGCGGAACGGCGACACCCGGGATGATCGTCGCCGTGAGGCTCCGAAGGAACAGGAAGATGACCAGCACGACGAGGATCGTGGTCAGGACGAGCTCGAACTCGACGTCCTCGACCGACGCACGAATCGTCGTCGTCCTGTCCGTGATGACGCGGACGTCGATGCCCTGCGGAAGCGATGCTTCAATCTGCGGCAGCAGCGCCTGCACGGTGTCGACGACGCTGATGATGTTCGTTCCGGGCTGGCGCTGAATGTTGAGGACGATCGCCGGCTCCGCGTTGACCCACGCCGCGAGCTTGTTGTTCTCGACTCCGTCGATGACCGTCGCAACATCCGAGATGCGGACGGGCGCACCGTTGCGATACGCGATGATGATCGATCCGTATTGGGCACCGGCCTGGAGCTGATCGTTGTCGTTGATCGTCCACGCCTGGTCGGGGCCGTCGAAGTTGCCCTTCGCCTGGTTGACGTTCGCGCTGGTCAGCGCCGTCCTCAGCGTCTCGAGGCTCAAGCCGTACGACGCCAGCGCCGTCGGATTCGCCCTCACGCGGACCGCGGGCCGCTGGCCGCCGCTCAGGCTGACGAGGCCGACGCCTTTGAGCTGCGAAATGCGCTGCGCCATTCGCGTCTCGGCGAGCTCCTCGACCTTCGGCAGCGGGACCGTCGATGAGGTCAGTGCCAGCGTGAGAATCGGCGCGTCCGCCGGATTGGTCTTGCTGTAAACGGGCGGCACCGGGAGGTTCTGCGGCAGCAGGTTCGTCGCGGCGTTAATCGCGGCCTGAACTTCCTGCTCCGCGATGTCGATGTTCAGGTCGAGCGAAAACTGCAGCGTGATCAGCGAGCTGCCGAACGAGCTGATCGACGTCATCTGCGTCAGTCCGGGTACCTGTCCGAACTGCTTTTCGAGCGGCGCCGTAATCGCCGACGTCACCACCTCCGGACTCGCGCCCGGATAGAACGTCTGGATCTGCATCGTCGGGTAGTCAACCTGCGGCAGCGCGGATACGGGCAGCTGCCGGAACGCGACGAAGCCCACGAGGACGACGCCCGCCATCATCAGCGAGGTCGCGACCGGCCGGAGGATGAAGGTTCGAGAGATGCTCACTGGCGGCCGCCTGCGCCCTGGCGCGATGTGCCGTCACCACGACCCTGACGCCGCCGGCCGCGTCCACTGTCGCCGCCTTCGCCGTTTGCCGGCTCCGGGTTGTCGAGCTCGCCGGCTTTTCGCACCCGCACCGTCGCCCCCTCGACGAGCCGATCGGTGCCGTCCACGACGACACGCTCGCCTTCAGAGAGCCCTTTCAGAATGTCTGACGACGTACTGGTCGTCATTCCGATCTGCACGGGACGCAGGTGGACCTTGGACTCGTCATCGACGACGTACACGAACGTGCCTTGTTGACCGTTCTGGACGGCGACGTTTGGTACGACGAGCTGATCCGCCAGCGTGTCGACCAGCAAATGGACGTTCACGAACTGCTGCGGAAAGAGCGCGTTGTCCTTGTTGTCGAACACCGCTTTCAGCTTCGACGTTCCCGTTGTGTTGTCGATCTGGTTGTCGACGGTGATGAGCGTGCCCGTCGCGAGCTTCTTCGAGTTGTCGCGGTTGTACGCTTCGACGGCGAGATGCGCGCCCGCGCGCAGCTTCTGCGTGACTTGCGGAAGGCTGTCCTCGGGAATCGTGAAGAGCACCGAGATTGGCTGCAGCTGCGTGATGACCACCATGCCCGTCGCGTCGCTGGCGTGGACGATGTTGCCGGGATCGACGAGCCGCAGTCCGACGACGCCGGAGATCGGCGCCGTCACCTTCGAATACGTCAGCTGGAGCTTCGCATTGTCGATGTTCGCGGAGTCCTGCTTCACCGTCGCTTCGTCCTGCGCGACGAGGGCGGTCTGCGTATCGAGCTGCTGCTTCGGAATCGCGTCCGTCGCCAGCAGCTGCCCGTAACGCTCGAGATCGACTCTCGCGTTCTTGAGGAGCGCCTCGTCGTGCGCCTGCGTCGCCTCGGCGAGTTCGAGCTGCACGTGGAACGGTCGTGGATCGATCTCGGCGAGCACCTGGCCTTCCTTGACGAAATCGCCTTCGCGGAAATTCACCTTCACCAGCTGCCCGTCCACGCGCGACTTGATGGTCACGGTGTAGAACGCGCTGACGTTCCCGAGACCGTTCAGAATGACCGGAACGCTCGACCGGCTCGCATTTGCGACGACCACCGGCACGGGCCCGAGACCGGCGCCGCCCCGTCCACCGCCGCGGCCGCCTCCGCCGCCGCCGCGAGCGAAGTTCGCCGCCTGCGAGGAGACCGGCTTGCCTGCGCGCCACACGGCGTACCCGGCGACGCCGACGATGGTGACGAGCAGCACGAGCCAGATGAGACCTCGCGCTTTTGGCGGACGCGCGGCCGGCTGTCGAGTCTCGTGCGTCGGCGGTGCGCCGGTCCGCGTTGTTTCCATGTGAGTGTCCACGTCCGGTTCAACGATCGTCGTCATGCAATGTGACCTGAACGAAAAAAGTAGTAGCAGCTGCTTCACATAACTACTTTTTCCATCGCCCGATCGTTTCAGTCTCCTGAGACGAAATGCGCGTGGGGCCGCGACTGTAAATGATTTCGTTCGTGTGGTTACAGCGTGTGACGAATGCGACGTGCGACTACGTACTTTCGACGCGTGGCGAGGTGTGCGTTGCGAAATTCCTTACGCTGCGCTAAAGGAATCCTGACGAGAATGTTGTGCGAGTCATAAAGATGCTCGTTCGCGATCATCGACCGATCGCATGGAGCGAACGACGGCGCGATCGCGGGAGCGATCTCGCGCGGGACGATCGCGCATGTGAGCCGCCGTGCTGCGGCTTTGCGCGTGTCGAGGTGAGCCAGCTCGCACGACCAAGCTCGACCGTTCACCTCGTACTTTGGTGTGGCAGAATACTGCCCTGCTTCCCAACGGAACGCTGACTTCGCGCAATCGACACGCCGCGAGACGAGACAACTATGGACTTTAAACGCCGATTTCTCTTTCATGGACATTCTGCCGCGATTGGCGGCCGCATCGTCCGGCGCAACAACAACAAGCCGGTGGACGTCCTCCTCGAAAGTACCTGCGAAAGCTCGCTCACGCCCGTCGGGGGACACTCGAAGTCGACCATGGAGGGCAGAGACTACGACGGCCTGGTCAGCTTCGGTTCCGCCACGACGTACGCGCACGGGATCTTCGACGATCACAAGAGGGCGTTTGAGGCGAGCCGCGGTGAGCTCGACGAAGACGCTCTCGTTGCAACCACCCGTGTCGGCGCCGAGATTCACGACGTCGTCATCGGCCTTAAACCACAATTGACCGTCAAGCTCCTGCGCGCGACGCTTCACTCGCGCAGTCCTTTCGGCAGCGGTCAGCCGTCGATCAAGCCGCTCGAGGCCGGCAAGCAGACAGCCATCGAAGGGCTGTTCATCGACGGCCACGAGCTGCTCGTCGAACTGAACACGCCGATTTTCAGAAAATGCGATACGCACGCCAAGCTGCTGACCGCGACCGACGACCCCAAGTTCGTCAAGGCTCACGGTCACTGCCTGTTCATGCGATCGGGCGTCGACAATCGCCGCACGCCGCCGAGCGGCCGTCTGGTCGTCTCGAATCACGCGATCCATTCGACGATCGTTGGACGGCTGCGCTGGAAGGGAAAGCCGTTTCCCGGCGCGGTCATCGACCACAATTCCGTCAAGATTCCGAAGTTCGGTCAGATTTTTCTGGGCGAGATGCTCATCGGCGAGCGGTCGCGCCGGCTGACGATGCTTCGAGCCCGACTCGGGTCGCCGATCGGCGGCCAGATTGCGTTCGCCAGTGCGGAGCCCAACGGAGGGTGGAGCTAGAAGCCTGCGACGTCTCGCGGGCGATTCGGACATGAGACTTGTACTCCTGGCATGCGTGATCTGGGCGGTTGCATGCACGGGAGCGTCTCCAGGGCATTCGACACGTCTGCGTGACGACGTCATCGCGACGTTGCGCGGCGGCGATCTGCTGAGTGCTCAAAAGCTCGCCGAGGAAGGCCTCGCACACTCGGGATCCGGTAACGCTGCCGCGTGGGATTTCCGTCTCCTTCGCGCGGAGAGCCTGATTCTCCAGCTCAAAATCGACGACGCCCGGCCGGATCTCGTCGCGACCCTTCCCGAAGGATCGGCCTTCGATTCGCTCCGCGCGCGTCAGAAATTCCTTCAGGCGCGCGCCCAGATTGCTCGCGGCAAGCTCGCGGATGCGCTGACCGCCATTGAGGAGGCGCGTCCGCTGCCGGCGCCCAAGGATGTTCGCCGGGATCTCAGCATCCTCGAAGGCCAGATCAAGCTGCGCCAGGGTCAGCGCACGGAGGCAGAGGCGCTCCTGCGGTCCGTGATCGCAGATTCCGCGGCGGCAGGCGATCGCTACCACGAAGCGTCGGCGAGCAACGATCTGGGCATGGGTCGCCTCGTCAACAAACGCTTCGACGAAGCGCTTCCGTGGTTCGAGCACGTCATCGGCCTCAAGGGTATCGACTCGCTGACGATTTACTCCGTCTCGCTGTACAACGCCGGCATCTGCTACGCGGAGCTCGGGGACTACGAGCGAGCCTTCGCCGTGCAGCGCCAGGCCGTGTCGGTGTATGAGCGGCGGGGACCGCCGGTTCGCCTTGAACAAGCGCTCGGCGAACTCGGACGCAGCTACCTCATTCAGGGACATCCCGACGAGTCACTTCCCTATCTTCAACGCGCGTTCGACATCGCGAAGTCTGTCGGCGCAACGGCAGACATGGCGAAGCTGGCCGGAAATCTGTCGGAAGCGCTCGCGAGCGTCAATCGCTGGGACGAAGCCGAACGCTACAACAACGAAGCGACGACGATCCGTCAGGCGCAGGGAACGGAACGCGTCGTGTGGAACACGCTGAACGCGGCGTCGATTTCCGCCGGGCGCGGCCAAATCGATCGCGCGCGCCAGCTCTTTGAATCCGCCGTCGCGTCGTCGACCGGAGATCCGGCGGCCCGCTGGGATGCCTACGCAGGTCTCGCGAGGACAGCAATTGCGCAAGGTCATCCCGATCGCGCGGCGGAATCATTCGAGCAGGCGCTCGACATCATCGAACAGACCCGGGCGGACCTGCTGAAGACCGACTACAAGCTGTCGTACCTGGCAAGCCTGATTCAGTTTTATCGAGAGTATGTCGATGTCCTCATCACCCAGCATCAAACCGATCGCGCGCTCGAAGTGGCGGACTCCAGCCGCGGCCGTGTGCTCGCCGAGCGACAGCGGAGCGAGACGACTCCCCGCTTGAGCGTGACGTCGCTCCGCCAGCTCGCGGCGCGAAGCGGAAAGACGTTTCTGTTTTACTGGCTGCAGCCCACCCAATCATGGCTGTGGGTGGTCTCTGGCAAGGACGTCCACCTCGTGGCGATCGACGCCGCCGATCGGATCGAGGCGATGGTCAAGGATTATCGAACGCTGATTTCTTCTGCCGTCGGCGATCCTCTGAGTTCGCGCTCGACGTCCGGCGACCGGTTGTATGCGGCGCTCGTCGCGCCGGCCGCCCGGTGGATCCCTCCGGGCAGTTCGATCGTGATCGTCCCCGACGGCGCGCTGCACGCGCTGAACTTCGAGACGCTGCCCGTCGACGGCCCGAAGCGACACTACTGGATCGAGGACGTTCAAATCCAGATCGCGCCGTCGCTGGGTCTGTTGATGACGCGTGACGTGCGTTCGGCGCCGGCCGTTCGGACCGCACGGGATCAGCGAACGCCGCGCTCGCTCCTGCTGTTCGGCGCGCCGACGGACAGCGACCCGCAATATCCGTCATTGAGCTACGCCACGGCAGAAATGGCCAAAGTGTCGCGGCACTTCGATCCCAATCACGTCGTCTCGTTCTCCGGCGCCACGGCGTCGCCGGCTGCGTACCGCAGCGCAAACCTCGATCGGTTCACGAACATCCACTTCACTGCGCACGCGGCGGCAAACGTCGAGAGTCCGCTCGACTCCGCGGTGATTCTGTCGAGCGAGCACGGTGCGTACAAGCTGTACGCGCGCGACGTCGCGGACCTGCCGCTGCGCGCGGATCTCGTCACGGTCTCGGCGTGCCGCAGCGCCGGCGAGCGGACGTACTCCGGTGAAGGGCTCGTCGGATTTGCGTGGGCATTTCTGCGCGCGGGCGCGAAGCGCGTGATCGCGGGACTGTGGGACGTGGACGATCAGTCCACCGCAAATTTGATGGACGCGCTGTATGCGAACCTCGCCGCCGGCGAACCGCCGGCCGAGGCGCTGCGCAAAGCAAAGCTCGCCATGATGCAGCTGACGGGACTGGAAAAACCGTACTACTGGGGACCGTTCGAGCTGTTCACGGTCGCGCCCTGAGCGCGGTCGTCAGCCGGCCATTCCTGTGCGACGGCTGACGAATCCGAAAGCCGCGCGGCACTCCCGCCTGCACGACGCCGCTCACGAAATTGTGGTCACCCGCCTAAGCTCGCGGCAGTCCTCAGGATAGAACCCGTCCCGTCCACGATTCGACGCGGCACAACGCTTGCCCTTGAACCTCAGCCATCGAGGTGTGTAATGGACACATTTTTTGACAAGAGGCAGCTGTACGTCGCCGCGATTCTTCTCGGAGTGTTCGAGCTGAGCGTCGTCCTCGTTCGCGCCTTCGCGCGCTGACGCGCGCGAAGGATTTCATCGCCCGGGCGTGGCGGCTTACTGCTGGTCGGGCGCGCGCAGTCGGCGCCGCTGCAGGCCCTGGTAGTTCGCCTCCAGGTATTCGACGCCATCAGCGGTGATGACGAGCAGCGAATTGTCCGAGCGGCTCACGAACTTCTTCTGGATGAGAAACCAGAAGGTGAATTCGAGGTGTTCGCGCGGCCGGCCGGTGAGCTGCTCCATGTCGTTCGCGAAGAGTCCCGGGCTGTAGGGCTCCGTCCGCCGCTTCGTGTACAGCACTTCGAGCACGGTCAACCGCACCTGCTGCTCGGAGTTGAAATCGTTCTCAGATTCCGTTCCGCTCGAGACCAGCCGCCATCGGTCCTGGCGCTGCCGCGCATGGGCCACGTCGTACTTCGCCCGCCGCGCGGGGTCGCTCAGGACCTCGTACGCGTCCGTCAGTTCACGAAATCGCGCGTCGTTACCCGTCTCCTGATTGTCGGGATGAAATCGCTGCGCGAGCAGGCGGTACACGCGATGGACCGTCTCGGGCTCGGCGTTCGGGCTGATTTGCAGCAGCTCGTAGAAGTCCGCGGGCGCTTCGGTTGTGGTCGTCATGCTTACGGTTTTATCGGCCGATCGCAGCGCCCGGAGAGTCGGCGTCGGGCAGGCGCTTAGCGGCAGCGGACATCCTGTGCAACCGGCATCGCAGGACCGCCGATTCGTGCGAAGGTGCGAACCGTGTCGCCCCGCGCCCACTCGAACCATCCGACGCCGCGCCCGAACGAGAAGCGCTCGGCCGACGATGGTCCGCCGCCGGCACTCTGCGGCGAGTACTCCAGCACGAGGACGCTCCGGACGCCGAGATCGCCGCCGAGGTCGCGCGCCGGTTCGATCCAGGCGCGCTGATGGTAGCGCGCCGGCCCCGATCGTTCGGCGATGACGCGGCACGCCGGATCGAACCACGTGATGTGCGTCGTCACGTCCAGGTTCCACTCCCCGTTCAACCTTCGCGGCAGCCACCGCCCGTCGTCGAATTGATACGACTCGCCGGTATTGCCGTCGATCGCATGGTCGACGACGTGATAGATGAACTGGTCGTCCCACCGCCAGCACTCGAACGTGCGCGGGTTGGCGTACTTCACCCAGCACACCTCGCGGCGCGCGTCCTCGACGACTTGATTTTGCGACTGGCTCCCGACGCGGGGCCACGACTCAGCGGCGCCGAGCACGTAGTCGAGCACGTCGACGGAACCCGCTGCCTTCGACGGCGACGTCGGCGCATGGCAGCCGGCGGCGGCGAACAGGAGCAGCGCGACGACCGCTGCGCCGACGCCGCGTCCGTGCGCGGTGGCAAACGCAGACATGTTCCAGCCGTCGGACGTCATGGGCGTGGGGAGGTCGAGCGAGTATAATCCGCCGTCCGTCCGGAGGAGCGACCGCGCCCATGTGGCAACACAACTACGAACCCGTCGCTGGCAGCCTGGGAGCGTCAGCGCTCGTGGCGACCATCCCGATTTTCGTCCTGTTCCTGATGCTCGGCGTGCTGCGCAAGCCGGCGTGGCAGTCGGCGATGAGTTCGCTCGCAGCCGCGTTCGTAGTATCGCTCGCCGTCTACGGCATGCCGATCAAGCTGGCGATTCTGTCGACGCTCTACGGCGCGGCGTACGGCATCTTCCCGATCGCGTGGATCGTGTTCAGCTCGATCATGCTGTACCGGCTTGCCGTCGATACCGGCAAATTCGAGATCATCAAGGATTCCGTCGGCACGCTCACCGACGATCGGCGCCTGCAGGCGATGTTCATCGCGTTTTCGTTCGGCGCGTTCATCGAAGGTGCGGCGGGCTTCGGCGCGCCGGTGGCCGTGTCGGGCGCGATGCTCGCCGGACTCGGCTTCGATCCGTTCTATGCGGCGGGCATCTGTCTGCTCGCGAACACGGCGCCCGTCGCATTCGGATCGATCGGCATTCCGGTCACCACGCTGGCCAACGTCACGGGCCTGCCGGTCTTGCCGCTCAGCGCCATGGTCGGCCGGCTCTGCGCGATGATTTCGGTCTTCATCCCCGGCTACCTCATCTTCGTCATGGCCGGCCCTGCGCGCGCCCTCGGTGTGCTGCCCGCCATTCTCGCGTGCGGCATTTCGTTCGCCGGCATGCAGTTCTTCGTCTCCAATTTCGTCGGGCCCGAACTGACCGACATCCTCAGCTCGCTCACGTGCATCGTCGTGATGATCATCGTCCTGAAGGTCTGGAAACCGGCGACGATCATGCGGCTCGATACCGATCATCCGGTGACGCAGGCCGCGCGCCGTCATTCCGGCAGCCAGGTCTTCGTCGCCTGGCTTCCCTACCTGCTGCTGGTCGCGTTCGTGATGGCGTGGGGCGAGCCCGCGATCAAGTCGAGCCTCGATCGATGGACGCATAGCGTGCTGTCACCGTCGTTGCCGCGGAGCGCGACGGTGCTGAACGGCATCAACGTCCCCGGGCTACACAATCTGATCCAGCGTGTTCCCCCGGTGACGCCGACCGAGTCGCCGTATGCGGCCGTGTTCACGTTCAACTGGTTGAGCGCTTCGGGTACCGCGTGCTTCCTTGCGACGCTGGCTTCGGCGCTCTTCCTCGGCGTCGGACCGCGCAAGGTCGTCGATCTGTATGTCGCCACCTTCAAGCAGCTCGCGTTCGCGATGCTGACGATCGCGACGATGCTCGGCCTCGCGTACCTGATGAACTACTCGGGCATGACGTCCACGCTGGGGCTTGCGCTGGCCGCGAGCGGCCCAGCGTTTCCGTTTTTCAGCGCCGTGGTCGGATGGCTCGGTGTGTTTCTGACCGGCAGCGACACCTCCGCGAACGCCCTGTTCGGCAACCTTCAAGTGGTGACCGCGAATGCGCTTGGCCTGAACCCGGTTCTCACGGCCGCGGTGAACTCTGCGGCGGGCGTGATGGGCAAAATGATTTCAGTCCAGAGCATCGCGGTCGCCGTCGCGGCGACGGGCATGTCATCCGCCGACGAGAGCCGGCTGTTTCGTTTTACGATCAAGCACAGCGCGCTGCTGATGGGGGTGATGGGCATCATCGCCCTGGTGTTCGCCTACGTCCTGCCAGGCTTCGTGCCGATTGCGCAAAAGTAACGATGGCAGCAGCCGCGGACGATGGCGTCCGCCTCGACATCTGGCTCGACGTCGCGTGCGTGTTCCGCACGCGATCGGAGGCGCAGCGCGCGTGCAACGCCGGACGCGTGCGCGTCAATTCCGAGCCCGCCAAGCCGCATCGTTTGTTGAAATCAGGGGACGAGCTGGAAATCAGCCGGCCGTACGGACGCAAGCAGCGATTGAATGTCGTCGCGCTTGCCGGGTCGCACATGCGGAAGGCCGATGCGCGGAAACTGTACGAGGATTTGACGCCGCCCCTCACTCCCGAGGAGATTGAGGCGCGGCGTCTCGAGCGTTTGTATCGAGCAGCGGTCACGCCGCCGCGCGCGCCCGACAAGCGCGAACGACGCGCGCTTCGCCGTCTGCGCGGCAGAGATTGACGCGCTCTTTTATTCGGGGCGGTTGCCGATGTCGCCGCCGGTCGCGCCGGTGCCCGACCGGTAGTTCCGCGTGCCGCCGGTTTCGGTGCCGAGTCCGCCAGTGACGCCTTCCGTTACGTCACGCGAGCCCGAATGCTCCGTCCGATCGTGACGCGATCCGCCGACCATCGACTCGTCGTTCTGTTCTTCCTGCTCTTCGTCGTGATCCCGTACGGCGGGTTCGTCACGATCGTGATCACGTTGAACAGGGTTGATGTCTCCAAGGATGCTGTTGGTTTCCGGATTCTTCGCCATGAACGACCTCCTGGGGCCTCGTTCATCGCAAGCTGGATGCCAGCTGAGGCTCGTCCGTACGCGGTCGAGCTCGTCTCGCGAGATTCACCCAGACCCGCAGCACTTCGGCCACGCTCCATGCCTGAGCGATGCAGCCGCGCGGCGTGAACGGCGGCTCGGCATCGAAGACCTCGCTGATCGAACCGATGCACGCATCGTCGAGGTGCGGCACGAAGCCGGCGATGGCCTTCTCCGCTCCCGCAAGGTCGTCTGGATACACTTTCAGCCACGCATCGACGAACGGTCCCGCGAGCCAGGCCCAGACCGTGCCCTGGTGGTAGGCCGCGTCACGCGCGCGCAGATCGCCGAAGTACTTGGCCTTGTAGTCGGGATCGCCGGGCGCGAGCGATCGCAGGCCGACGGGCGTCAGCAGCCGATCGCGGACGGCACGCATCACCGGCTCCCAGCGGCTGCGTTCGAGGACGGCATGAGCCAGCGCGATGCTGAGGACCTGGTTCGGACGGCACTTCGCGTCCATCTGACCGGCAACGCCGTCAACGTCGACGACGTCGTAGAGGAACTGACCGCGGGCGAACCAGAATCGGTCGTTGAACGACTGCTGGACGCGCGCCGCCAGCTTCGCGTACTCGTCGGCGCGCGAATCCCCGAGCTCGCGCGCCCAGTCGGCCATCAGCATCAGCGCGTTGAACCAGAGCGCGTTGATCTCGACCGCTTTGCCCCGGCGAGGCGTGACGACCCAGTCTTCCACCTTCGCGTCCATCCACGTCAGCTGATAGCCGGGAGCGCCCTGCGTCAGGAGACCGTCGCGGTCGTCGACGTGGATGCCGAAGTCGGTGCCGCCGACGTGCTTGTCGACGATGTGCACGAGGGTTGGATACAGCCGGCGGAGCGTGAGGTGATCGTCGCAGACCTCGACGTAGCGCTGGATGGCGTGGAAGAACCACAGCGTCGCGTCGGCGGTGTGGTACAGGCCTTCACGATGCCCCTCGGGAAACATGTTCGGGATGAGGCCGTTGTGAACGTAGTGCGCGAAGGTTCTGAGAATGTAGCCCGCCTCGACGTGCCGTCCGGTCGTGAGCGTCAGCCCTTCGAGGCTGATCATCGTGTCGCGGCCCCAGTCGGTGAACCAGTGATAGCCGGCGATGACGGTCCGGACTTCGTCACCGAACGCGTGAGCGCGTGCCGCCTCTTCGGTGCGGCCGGCCGGCGTGATGATGAATTGATCGGCGGCGAGCACGAGCTCCGCGGGGATGCCGGTTCGCGCCTCCGGCTGCGCGCGCGCGAGCAGACGCTCGCGGCGGATGCGCTCTGCTTCGAGGGCGGCATCGGGCGGCAGCACCGCAAGCGTTTCGGCCGCTTCCGTCGAGGCGACGAGCGACGTTCGTCCTCCGCTCTTCAGCGTCACCTTGAAGTAGCCGGGACTCCACAGCACACCGCGCGCCTGGTAGCCTCGGCTCTCCTCAACCGGATACAGCACGTTCTCGATCCGCATCGCCTTCAGGGTGAACGTCGCGTCCGGCGCGGACATGCCAAGCGCGAGCGCGGGCAGCGGGCTGCCGGGCAGCGTGATTTCGTAGCGTGCGCCGATGGCGCGAAATTCATACGGCCAGCCGAGCGCCTCGCTCACCGAGACTTCCTGCGCGCGGAAATTCACCGAAGGCCGGAGGACGAGCTCGACTTGATCGGCGCCGCTCACCAGGTCGTACACGATGAGCACGGTGTTCTGCATGTGCGGCATGAAGAGCCGCTTCTCGATGACGCAGCCGTCGATGTCGTATCGCCAGATCGGCAGGCCCGCCTCGAGTCGGAACTCGACGAGATAGCCGGTGCCTTTGGCGTCCGGTGCGTCGCCGGATCGCTCGCGCTCGTTGATCTCGACGCGCCGGCCATCCGCCAGCCGCGCCTGCTCCGCGACGTGGCTCAGCATCACGGTGCGGCCCATTGGCGCCGGCAGCGCAGCGATCAGCAATCCGTGGTACCGGCGTGTGATCGCGCCCGCGACGGTGCCCGATGCGTATCCGCCGAGGCCGTTCGTCACGAGCCACTCGCGCATGACGATCGAATCTGGCGTGCTGGCATCAGGCGGCCAGTGGAGACGCCGGACAGGCGTTGGCAACAGCGGACGCATCAGATCTCTTTCGGCGACCAGGGTCCCAGCAGCGGCTCGCGCTGCGATCCCGGCGCAAGGACGACCGCGCACTCGCCAGGGATGCGCCACGCTTCCCCAGGCCACAGCTCCGGCGTGCCCTGGCCGCCGTAGCGCACCTCTTCGCTCGACCACTCGATGTGCCAGTCGGCGGCGGCGGGCGGCGCCAGCAGCGGTTCGCCGAACGACTTCCTGATCAAATCCGAGCCGAGGTTGATGAGCAGGACGCGATCCTGAGAATGATCGGACGAGAAGTACCGGAGTGCGAACGCGGAATTCGACAGCACGCAACCGTCGAGATGTTCGGGCGGCCCGCCGAAGATCGACGCGTGCACGCGGCGCAGCGCGATGAGATCGGCGTGCAGCGCGTGCGCGGCCCGATGCATGTCGAGTTCCCGCCAGTCGATCTTGCAGCGCTCGAACGCCGACGGATCGCCCGGATCCATGAGCGAGCCGTCGGCGCCGACGAGGCTCGGAAACTGCGCGAGGAATTCCGCGCGTCCTTTCTTGACGGCGGCTGCGAGGTCGCGATCGAAGTTGGCAAAGAACACGAACGGTGCCGACGCCGCGATTTCCTGTCCCTGAAAGAGCATTGGCGTCTCGGGACCAAGGAGCAGATAGGCCGTCATCGCGCGCCAGCGGCCGGGGCTCGTCACCTGATGCCCGCGCTGGCCGTGCCCCGAGTTCGACACCTGATCGTGATTCTGAAGAAAGGCGACGAATGCCCAAGGCGGCAGGCCCCAGGTCGGTGTTCCCCGCCGCTTGTGCTGCCAGGCATAGCGCTGACCTTGAAACAGGAACCCATACTTGGCGGCGGAAATGAATTCCTGCGGCTCGCCGGTCGAGTCGCTGTAGTACGCCTCACGGTGGCCGGTGATGGCCACCATCGCCGAATGATGCAGGTCGTCGTTCCACATGCCGTCGAGCCCGTACCCGTTCGCGTCGATCGGACGAACGAGTGCGACGTCCTGATGTTCGTTCTCCGCGACGACGAAGATCGTCCGGCCGGCGGCGGCCTCCCTGGCACGGCGCCCAACCTCCGTCAGGATGTGAGGGCCGTTCGACGCGTCGAAAATCTGCTGCGTCGCGTCGAGCCGCAGCCCGTCGAAATGAAACTCGTCGATCCAGTAGCCGGCGTTGGCGATGAAAAACTCCCGCACCGGAGCCGAATCGTCTCCGTCGAAATTGATCGCGTCTCCCCACTCGTTCGGATAGCGCGTCGACATGTAGGAGCGCGAGAACGCGGCCGTGTAGTTTCCGGACGGACCGAAGTGGTTGTACACGACGTCGAGGATCACGCCGAGCCCGAGCCGGTGCGCGTGATCGATCAGACCGCGCAGGTCGTCCGGTGACCCGTACAGGTGCGACGGCGCAAACAGATCGACGCCGTCGTAGCCCCACCCGAACCGTCCGTCGAATTCGGCCAGCGGCATGATCTCGATCGTCGTGACGCCGAGATCGGCGATGGAGTGCAAGCGCTCGCGCGCGGCCGCGTACGTTCCCTCGCGCGTGAACGTTCCGATGTGCAGCTCGTAGAGGACCTGTCCTTTGAGCGACGCGCCGCGCCAGGCCTGATCGGTCCATGAGAACGCGGACGGGTCCACAATCTCCGAGGGACCGTGAGGTCCATCGGGCTGATATCGCGATGCCGGATCCGGGTAGGCGCGATCGCCGTCGAGCCTGAACCGGTATCGATCTCCGGGCTGGCTCGCGGCGAGCCCGCTGAAATAGCCGCCCTTCTCGGGTTGGAGCGGCACGAGACGGCCGTCCTCGAACGCGACCTCGACGGCCTGCGCCGCAGGCGCCCAGACGCGGAAATGTGTGGTGTCGTTTCGCTGGTACTCGGACCCTATGGGCAAGCGGCGTGCGACGGATTTCAAATCAGGGTTGGTCGATTCGAGCACCGAATGCTCTTTCATTTCCAGCAGGGCTTTTGCACGATTAGTGCCCGGCCGAATCGGTTGAGCTTGTCTTGCCAGCTCCTCGCTAATTTCGGCGACGTACGGCTGCCACCGGAATGCGGGTTACAAGACGGAAACAACTCGCTGTGTCGGCTGACAATGCACGACGCCTTCAACGTTCTCGCCGACCGTCGCCGCTACTTGCGATGAAAGATGCCGGCGATTGACGACCCGATCGATCGGAAGAAGCCCTCGACTGCCCGCGCCGCGCGCTGCCTGAGGGACCCCTGGTGGATCGGACAGCGAGCCGACGGGATCGAGTCGCCGTCCTTGAAGTACTCCGTGTAGACGGGACATCCATCCACGGGACGCAGGTACGACACGCTGCACAATTCCTGCGTCTTCATCGTCGATGGCGCCGGAAAATCGTGCGCCGGCAGCATTTGGGCGGTGCGCTTCATGAAGTCCGCCCAGATCGGCACCGCGACGCGGGCGGCGTAGGCGTCGCGGCCGATCGGCGCGGGTTGATCGAATCCCACCCAGACACCAGCGACCACGGACGTCGAGTAGCCGACGAACCACGCGTCGTGATAGTCGTCGGTTGTCCCGGTCTTGCCTGCGTAGGCGCCGCGAAGGCCCGCGGCTTTCGCCGACGTGCCGGTGCCGCGATCGATGACGTCGCGCAACATCGATGTCATCTGGAAGGCGACTTCCGGCGTGACGATGCGCTGCTTCTCGACCGGTCGATCGAAGACCACGTCGCCGTCCGCATTGAGGACCTGCCGCATCCCCCGCGGCGACGCCATCTCCCCTTCGCCCGGGAACATCGTGTACGCAGACGTCAGTTCCAGTGGCGAGACGACGCCGGTCCCGAGCGCGAGCGATGGGACGTTCGGCAGATCTTCGAGACCGGCCGTGCGCGCGAGCGTGATCACCGCGTCCGTGCCGATTTCCTGCTGCAGGTCGACGGCCGCCGCATTGTTCGACTCGAGCAACGCGGCGCGCAGCGTAATCGAGTCGGACTCGTCGCCGTGTCCGCTCGCCGGCATCCACTCGGGGTTGTTGGGCGCCGTGACGCGGTGCAGGTTCGAAAGCACGGAGACCGGCGAATATCCATGGCCGAGCGCGGCGGCGTACACGAACGGCTTGAATGCCGACCCTGGCTGCCGTCGGCTCCGCACGGCGCGGTTGAACGTGCTGCGGCTGTAGTTGCTGCCGCCGACGATCGCCAGCACGTCGCCCGTCGATGGATTCAAGGCGACGAGCGCCGCTTCGAGCTCGCCTTTGACGCCACCTGAGCGCCGCAGCCTCTCGAGGCTGACCGCCACCGCACGTTCGGCGGCGTCCTGGACAGGCTGACGGATCGATGTCTGCACCTGCCAGTCCGGCGGATGGTCGCCGCCGAACTCGTTGCGGAACTGCTGCCGGAGATAGTCCTTCGCCCAGGCGAATCGCGTGTCGTTCGGCTGACGGTACGGCTGAATACCAGGTCGGACGCGAAGCGCCGCGTCTGCCTGCGCTTTCGTGATGAATCCCTGCTCGCGCATCTCGTTCAGCACGAGGTATCCACGTTCGAGCGCGCCGTCATAGTTCGACCACGGCGACAGCGTGGACGGCGCGCGAATCAAGCCGGCGATCATCGCGGCTTCGGGCAGCGTCAGAGCTTTGGCCGGCTTTCGAAACAGATGCTCGGACATTGTTTCGACGCCGTAGACGCCCGCGGAGAGATAAATGCGATTCAGGTACAGCTCGAGGATCTGATTCTTCGAAAGCTGCGCTTCGATCAGGACGGCGAGTCCCGCTTCCTTGGCCTTTCGGGCGTACGTCCGCGCATTCGAGAGGAACAGCGTCCGCGCCAGCTGTTGCGTGAGGGTGCTGCCGCCTTCGTATCGTCCGCCGCGCGTGACGTCGCGAAAGACGGCGCGTCCGATGCCGATCGGATCGATGCCGGGGTGCCGATAGAACCGCTTGTCCTCGATCGCGACGACCGCGTGCTGCAGATCGGCCGCGATCTCCGACAGCTGGACGTCGTGCCGCTGCTCGTCGAGTCGGAACCAGACCTTGCCGTCGCCGTCGAGAAAGATCGTGTCGCCGACACCGCGCGTCAGACGATGGACGACGATCGCGGAACGCCACAGCCAGATGCTGGCGGTTGCTCCCGCTGAGAGGACGGCGAGGAGCAGGACGAGCGCAATCCAGTCCAGCCAGTGTCGCGGACGGAACAGGCTCAGTGCCGCGCTCCTTCCTGCTTGCGCGCGTAGAAGTACGACACCGCGAAGATGACGACGATGAGACCGAGCGAGAGGACTTTGGGGATTTGGTACTCGATGTAGCCCTCGCTGTGGAGATACTCGGCGAAAAGTTTGATCGCGACCCAGCCGATGATGACGAACGCGCCGTCCACCAGCGCCGGATATCGCTCGACGAGCGACAGCAACTGACCGATCACCAGCCTCATCGTCAGGATGCCGAGGAGGCCGCCCGTGACCACGACCCACGTCTTCGGGGACATGGCGACGGCGACGAGGATCGAGTCAATCGCGAAGACGATGTCTGTCAATTCGACCTTGACGACCACCGACCAGAAGGGCGTCAAACCAAATGACGATTTGGCGGCCGGCGGGGTTCGCCGCTCGTCGGCACCGCCGCCCGCGAAGTGGCGGTAGACGAGGTACAGGAGATACCCCGCGCCCGCCAGCTTCACCCATCCGAGACTGATGAGGTAAACGGCGAGCAGTGTGGCAATCGTCCTGAACACGAACGCGCCGATGATGCCGTAGCGTAGAGCTTTCTTCCGCTCTTCGCCCGGCAGACCGAGCACGAGCACCGCAAGGACCATCGCGTTGTCGGCGCTCAACAATCCTTCGAGCGCCACGAGGAGGCCGATCGTTAAAAAGTCAGAAGGCTGCACCCCTTCAGAATACCCTCGGACAAGTTGACACGTGTCGTATCAATGGCTATAGTTGGATCGGCGCAAGCTCATGGCGGTCGAACAGGACCTGTACTTCATCAGCATCGCCGCACGTATGCTGGGCATGCATCCTCAGACGCTCCGCAAGTACGAGCGGCTCGGCCTGATTCAACCCACCCGCACGATTGGCAGCATGCGTCTCTATTCGCGCGACGAGCTCGAACGGCTGCGTCTGATCAAGCGGATGGTGGACGATGCGGGGATCAACCTGGCGGGCGTGCAGCGGCTGCTTTCCATCGCCGAAGTCGTGCAGCGGCTGCGTCCGCTGATGCATGACGAGTCGCTGTCCGCGCGCGACGCGCGCCGCCGGGTCGCGCACGAGCTCGACGAGTTGTCGCGCATGCTCGGATTCGATTAGCGATCCCGTCAGGCCGGCGGAACGACATGGACTTCAAAGACTACTACTCCACGCTCGGCGTCGCGAAAACGGCGACGGAGAAAGAAATCAAGCAGGCATTTCGCAAGCTGGCGCGGAAGTTCCATCCCGACGTCAATCCAGGCGACAAGTCCTCCGAGGGCCGCTTCAAGGAGATCAACGAGGCGTACGAAGTCCTCGGCGATCCGGAGAAGCGCAAGAAATACGACGAGCTCGGCGCGAACTGGCGCATGTACGAGCAGGCTGGCGCAGGAGCTGGCGGCGGAAACCCGTTCGCGGGCGGCGGCAACCCATTCGGCGGCGGCTGGAACGTGAACACCGGCGCCGGAAGCGGCGGCTACCGCACGATGACCGAAGAGGAAATGCGCGATCTCTTCGGCGGAAGCAGTCCGTTCTCCGACTTCTTCCAGACGTTCTTCGGCGGCGCCCCGGGCGCCGGCGCGGGTCAGGAAGAAAGCGGACGCCGCGCTGGCCGCGGGCGGCCGCGGGCACGTCCCGGTCGCGATCTCGAACAGGACATCGAGCTCCCTCTCGAGGACGCCTTCAAAGGCACGACGCGCCGCTTCTCGCTGGCGCTCGACGGCACGCAGCGATCGTTCGACGTACGCATTCCATCAGGCGTCAGCGAGGGATCGCGCGTCCGCGTCGCCGGCGAGGGAGAACCGGGAGCCGGGGGCGGCAAAGCCGGCGATCTGTATCTGCGGATTCGCCTCACGCCGAATCCGCAGTTCGATCTGAAGGGACGCGATCTCTACACAAAGGTTGCGGTCCCGCTGACGACGGCGGTCCTTGGCGGTGAAGCGGACGTCACGACGCTCGGTGGCAAATCGCTGCGATTGAAGATTCCTGCGACGACGCAGAATGGACAGGTCTTCCGGCTGAAGGGCCACGGCATGCCGACCGCCGGAAAAGCGGATTCCGTCGGCGACCTGTACGCCACCGTCGATGTGCAGCTGCCGAAGACGCTGACGCCTGAGCAGCAATCGCATTTCGAGGCGCTCCAGAAGCTGGATCGAGGCGGCACGGCCGCATGAAGAGTCTATGAACATCAACAAGTACACCGAGAAAGCCCAGGAAGCCATCGCGACCGCACAGCAGCTCGCCGAGCAGTCGAGCCATGCGCAGATCGAACCCGAGCACCTGCTCGTTGCGCTCGTCGAGCAGCGCGAAGGCATCGTGCCGGAGATTCTGCGAAAGCTCGGCGTGGATCCGGCGACGATCGTCCGCGAGGCGCGCGAGCTGCTCGCGAAGATGCCGCAGGCGTACGGCGGCTCGCAGGCGGGTCTGTCGCCGCGCCTCAAACTCGTCACCGATCTCGCACAGGCCGAAGCCGATCGGCTGAAGGACGAGTACGTCAGCACGGAGCATCTGTTCGTGGCCATCGCGGCCGAAACCGGCCGCTCCCCCGCCGCGAAGCTGCTGACGCAGCACGGCGTCACGCGAGACAAGATCTTCCAGGCGCTGACGAGCGTGCGCGGCTCGCAGCGCGTGACGAACCAGAACCCCGAAGGCACCTATCAGGCGCTCGAGCGCTACGGTCGCGACCTGACCGAGCTCGCGCGGAAGGGCAAGCTCGATCCGGTCATCGGCCGCGACGAGGAAATCCGCCGCGTCATCCAGGTCCTCTCGCGCCGCACGAAAAACAACCCGGTCCTCATCGGCGAACCCGGCGTCGGCAAGACCGCCATCGTCGAAGGACTGGCGGGCCGCATCATCCGCGGCGACGTTCCGGAGGGACTGAAGAACAAGAAGATCATCGGCCTCGACCTGGGCGCGCTCGTCGCCGGCGCAAAGTATCGCGGCGAGTTCGAGGAGCGGTTGAAGGCCGTGCTGAAGGAGATCACCGATTCCGAAGGCCAGGTCATTCTCTTCATCGACGAGCTTCACACGGTCGTCGGCGCAGGCGCCGCCGAAGGCTCGATGGACGCGTCGAACATGCTGAAGCCGATGCTCGCGCGCGGCGAGCTGCACACGATTGGCGCGACGACGCTCGACGAATACCGGAAGTACATCGAGAAGGACGCCGCGCTCGAGCGGCGCTTCCAGCCCGTGATGGTCGGCGAGCCGACCGTCGAAGACACCATCAGCATCCTGCGCGGCCTGCGTGAGCGTTATCAGATTCATCACAAGGTGAACCTGAAGGATGCTGCACTGGTCGCGGCAGCAGTGCTCTCGAACCGGTACATCTCCGATCGTTTCCTGCCGGACAAGGCAATCGATCTCGTCGACGAGGCCGCGTCGAAGCTCCGCATGGAGATCGACTCGATGCCCGTGGAGCTCGACGAGATCCGCCGCCGGATCATGCAGCTCGAAATCGAGCGCGAAGCGCTCCGCAAGGAGAAGGACAAGGCGTCGCAGGAGCGCCTGGCGCGCCTGGACAAGGAGCTCGCGGACCTGAAGGAAGAACAGACGCGGCTGTCCGCGCACTGGCAGCAGGAAAAAGACCTGATTCAGAAGTCCGCCAAGCTGCAGGAAGATCTCGAATCCGTGAAGCTCGAGGTCGAGCGCGCGCAACGCGCCGGCGACTATCAGAAAGCGTCGGAGTTGCAGTACGGCCGCGTGCCGGCGCTCGAGAAGGAGATTCGCGACGGCGACGCACGTCTGCAGGAGATGCAGAAGAGCGGCCGGATGCTCAAGCAGGAAGTGGACGAAGAGGACATCGCGGAAGTCGTCAGCCGCTGGACGCACATTCCCGTCAGCCGGCTGATGGAAGGCGAAGTGCAGAAGCTCATTCACATGGAAGAGCGGCTGCACAAGCGCGTCATCGGCCAGGACGAGGCCATCAACGCCGTGTCCAACGCGATCAGGCGCGCGCGCGCCGGGCTGCAGGATCCGAACCGTCCGCTCGGCAGCTTCCTCTTCCTCGGCCCGACCGGCGTCGGCAAGACCGAGCTCGCGCGGGCGCTCGCCGAATTCCTGTTCGACGACGAGCAGGCGATGGTGCGGGTGGACATGTCCGAGTACCAGGAGAAACACACCGTCTCGCGCATGATCGGGGCACCGCCCGGATACGTCGGCTACGAAGAGGCGGGCCAGCTGACCGAGGCGGTGCGGCGCCGTCCGTACGCGGTCGTCCTGCTCGACGAAATCGAGAAGGCGCATCCCGAAGTGTTGAACGTGTTGCTCCAGCTGCTCGACGACGGACGGCTCACGGACGGCAAGGGACGCACCGTCGACTTCAAGAATACGGTCGTCATCATGACGTCGAACCTGGGCAGTCAATACTTGACCGGCGACGTGACCGAGGGCGTCCGGCGTCAGGTCACGGACGCGCTTCGAGAGCACTTCCGGCCGGAATTCCTGAACAGAATCGACGAAATCATCTTCTTCCACTCCCTCGATCGGCCGCACATGAAGCAGATCATCGACATCCAGATCGCGGGACTGATGAAGCGGCTGGAGGAGCGGAAGATTCACGTTCAATTGACGGAAGGCGCGAAGGATCAGCTGGTGCGTGAGGGGTATGATCCAATCTATGGGGCGCGGCCGCTCAAACGGACAATTCAGCGGCGCGTGCTCGATCCGCTCGCGCTTCGCGTGCTCGAAGGCGACTTTCGCGAAGGCGATGTCGTCGTCGTGGACGCCGGCCGCGACGGGCTGACGTTCACCAGGCAGGAGGCCGTCACCGCGTAAGCCATGGCGCCCAAACCGACACCTCGTTTCAACCCGCGGAGCGGCGATCGCCGCGGCCCGCGGCAGATGCCGACGCGCGGCTCGTCCGCGCTGTGGTACGGCCTCGCCTTCCTGCTGATCCTGGGCCTCGCGCAGATCTATTACCTGACGCCTGGCGGGCGCACGATCCCGTACTCGGAGTTCAAGACGCTGCTGAAGAACGGCGAGGTGACCGAGGTCACCATCGGCGACCAGCAGATTCGCGGCGTGCAGAAATCGGAGCCGCACCAGTTCACGACGACGCGCGTCGAGGACCCGAAGCTCACCGAGGAGCTCGAAGCCAAGAACGTCAAGTACAACGGCGAGCTGACGAATCGCTGGCTGCCCGAACTGCTTGGCTGGATCGTCCCGCTGCTCTTCTTCCTCGGCATCTGGGGCTTCTTCTTCCGTCGCATGAGCGGCGCGGAAGGCGGCGTGATGTCGTTCGCGCGCAGCCGCGCGAAGATCTACGCCGACGACGAGGTCAAGGTGCGCTTCACCGACGTCGCGGGCGTGGACGAGGCGCGCGAGGAGCTCAAGGAGATTGTCGAGTTCCTGAAGAATCCGCGGAAGTACACGAACCTGGGCGGTCGCATCCCGAAGGGCGTGCTGCTCGTCGGACCGCCGGGAACGGGCAAGACGCTGCTCGCCCGCGCGGTCGCCGGCGAAGCGCACGTCCCGTTCTTCAGCCTCAGCGGATCGGAATTCGTGGAGATGTTCGTCGGCGTCGGCGCTGCCCGGATCCGCGATCTCTTTCAGCAGGCCGAATCGAAGGCGCCGTGCATCGTGTTCATCGACGAGCTCGACGCGCTCGGCAAGGTGCGCGTGCAGAGTCCGCTCGGCAGCCACGAAGAGCGCGAGCAGACGCTCAACCAGCTGCTCGCGGAAATGGACGGCTTCGATTCGCGCAAAGGCGTCATCATCATGGGCGCCACCAACCGGCCCGAAGTGCTCGATCCTGCCCTGCTCCGGCCGGGCCGTTTCGATCGCCAGGTGCTCGTCGACAAGCCGGACGTCAAAGGACGCGAGGAGATCCTGCGCATTCACGTCAAGGGCGTGAAGGTCGCGGACGACGTCGATCTGAAAGTCGTGGCCGCGAGGACCGCGGGGTTTGCGGGCGCCGATCTCGCGAACCTCGTCAACGAGGCGGCGCTGCTCGCGGCTCGCAACGACAAGTCAGCCGTCGGCATGAAAGACTTCGACTCGGCGATCGACCGTCTCGTCGCGGGCCTCGAGAAGAAGCGCGTGATGAGCACCAAGGAGCGCGAGATCGTCGCGTACCACGAGTCGGGACACGCCATTGTCGCGACCGTGCTGCCGAATCTCGATCCGGTCCACAAGATTTCGATCGTTCAGCGCGGCTTCGGCGCGCTCGGCTACACGATGCAGCTGCCGCTCGAAGACCGCTACCTGATGCAGCGGCGCGATCTCGAGCATCAGCTGGCGGTGCTGCTCGGCGGACGGACGGCCGAAGAAATCGCGCTCGGCGAAATCTCGACCGGTGCCCAGAACGACCTGCAGCGCGCGACCGACATCGCGCGCGCGATGGTCACCGAGTTCGGTATGAGCGACGAAATGGGCGCGATCAACTACGAGGCGAACAAGCGCGCCCGCTTCCTCGACATCCCGATGCCTCAGGAACGCGGTCTCTATGCGGAAGAAACGGCCCAGCGCATCGACGGCGAGATCAAGCGCATCCTCACCGCGGCGCACGACACGGCGCGAAAGATCCTGAGCGAGAATCGCGAGAAGCTCGAACAGGTGACGCGCCGGCTGCTCGACATCGAAGTCATGGAAGGCGACGAACTGCGGAAGCTGCTCGGCATCGCCCCGCGGAAGGACGCGCCAGAGTTGACCCCGCTCCCCGCGGCAGATCCGGGCGTCGCTTAGTCATTGCGGATTGAGGATTGCGGATTGCGGATTTGGTTGCTTGATTGCGGATTGAGGATTGCGGATTGGTTTCGGATTTGACAATTGGGAATTGAGCCTCAGAGTTGGAATCCCGAAATTAATCCGCACTCCGCGATCCGCGATCCCGAAATCAATCCGCAATCCGCAATCCTCAATCCGCAATGATTAGGGTGGTGGGAGAGCTTCTGCCACCTCGGGAGCTTTCCCCGGGACCCACTGCGTGACCGCGACGAATGCCCCAATCGCCTGCACCGCGACGACGAGGGCGACGCAGGCGGGCCAGCCTCCACGCGCCCACACCACAGCGGGCAGCGCGCCGCCGCTGCTTCCACCCGCGTAGTAGAACGTCGAGTAGAGACCGACGGCCAGTCCGCGATCGCGTGCGGTGACGGCGCCGATGTAGCCGCTCGTGGTCGCCTGCGAGATGAAGACGCCGGTCGCGCACAGCGCCAGGCCGACGACGATGGACGCGAGGGACGGCGCAAGCGTCATGAGCGCGCCGATCGCCCCGATGACCATCGCCGACGCGATGCCCGCGCGGTGACCGTAACGGTCCACCCAGATGCCGCTCAGCGGCGTCACCGCCGCGCCCAGAAGGTACGTCACGAACAGCCATCCGAGCGCAACGGTGCTCAGTTCATACGGCGGAGCCGCGAGATGAAACGTCACGTACGTGAACATCGCGACCTGTGTGAACAGCACGCAGTAGCCGACGCCGAAGGTCGCGACGAGACGCCGATTCCTGAACAACGCAGCAACGGATCCGGGTTCGGGCGTTCGTCGATGCGCCGCCTTGCGCGCACCCGACCGATCGTCGGGCAGCCAGATCCACAACGCCAGCGCAACGGCGCCGTTCATCGCTGCCAGCGCGAGGAATGACACATGCCAGGTCGTGTCGGCGGCGACGATTCCGGCGACGGCGCGGCCGGTGAATCCGCCGAGCACGGTGCCGCTCATGTACCACGCCGTGCCGCGGCCCGCGCGCTCGGCTGGCCATACCTCGTGGACGTACGCAATCGCGCTCGCGAAAATCCCCGGGGTCACGACGCCTTGTAGAAAGCGCCAGAACACGAGCGTCGGCAGGCTCTGCGCGGTGGCGGCCAGCGCGGTCGTGATGGTCAGCGCGAAGGCCGCCGTGAGAATCGTCCGCCGCAGGCCGATCTGATCGGCCAGCCGTCCGACAGCCGGCGCGGCGATCGCCACCGCGATCGTCGGCGCCGTGACGGTCAATCCGACAGCGAACGCAGATGCGTCGAAGGTCCGCGCGAGCAGCGGCAGCAGCGGTTGCGTTGCGTAGAGGTCGAGAAACGCGGCAAACCCGGCGAGGACGACGGGCACTGTCGGCAGACGGCGCATGGGCACTATATTGTTGCCCATGCGCGTCATCCCTTCGACCGTGCGATTCGACAACTGCCGCGTGCACGCCGGCTGGGCGCGATGCGTGCTCGCCGCGAGCGCGATGCTGCTCTGCTCGGCGGCCTCGACCGCACGTCAGCCCGCAGTCAGCACGCACGCCTTCGTCGGCGCACGGGTGATCGACGGCACCGACCGCGCACCGATCGACAGCGCGGTCATTGTCGTCACCGACGGACGCATCGTCGAGGTCGGTGCCGCGAGCCACGTGATCATTCCTCCGGGCGCGCAACGCATCTCGTTAGCCGGCAAGACCGTCGTTCCAGGTTTGATCAACGCGCACGGACATGTGGGCAATACGGTCGGTCTCGAGCAGGGCCACTACTCTGCCGCCAACGTCACGCGCGATCTAAAAACGTACGCCGCGTACGGCGTGACGACGGTCGTGTCGCTCGGCGACGATGAGGCGCCGGGATTTGCTGCGCGGGATCGTCAGAACACGCCGCGGCTCGATCGGACGCGGCTCTTCGTGGCGGGTCCGGTCCTCGAGCCGAAGTCGGTTGACGACGCACGCAAGCTGGTCGCAGCCGACGCCGCTATGAAGGTGGACATCGTCAAGATCCGGGTCGACGACAATCTCGGGACAACGCCGAAGATGCCACCGGCGATCTATCGGGCGGTCATCGACGAGGCGCACCGCCGCGGACTCCGCGTCGCGGTACACGTTTTCTATCTCGACGACGCGAAGGGCGTGCTTGCGGCTGGCGCGGACTTCATCGCCCACAGCGTTCGCGACAAGGACGTGGACGCCGAGCTGACTCGACTCCTGAAAGAGCGCGACGTGTGTTACTGCCCGACGTTGATGCGAGAGGTATCGACGTTCGTGTACGAGTCGACGCCGTCGTGGTTTTCGGATCCGCTGTTTCTGCGACACGCCGACGCGAAAACGGTGGCGCAGCTCGAGGAACCGTCACGCCAGGCGCAGATGCGCAACGACCCCGGCGCGCAGCGCTACAAGGTTGCGCTCCAGCAGGCGAGCCGCAACGTCAAGCTGCTCTCCGACGCCGGCGTTCGGCTCGCGATGGGAACGGACACCGGTCCGCCCGCGCGCTTCCAGGGGTACTTCGAGTTGATGGAGCTGGAACTGATGGCGAGAGCCGGCCTGACGCCGAAGCAGGTTCTGACGGCAGCCACGCGCGACGCCGCGCGGTGTCAGCGCCTCGACGGCGTCGGAACGCTCGAACCGAAGAAGTGGGCGGACTTCGTCGTCCTCGATGGCGACCCGCTGACCGACATCTCGAACGTCCGGAAGATCGACTCGGTGTGGATTGCGGGAAACAAAATAGATCGATGACGCGAGAATTGGTGAGTTGGTAACTTGGTGAGTCTCCAACTCACCAACTCTCCAATTGTGCGAATCGCTATTGGGCGGGTCTGTCGCCGGAATTCGGCACGGCGGCCTCGGCGGCCTGGAAGCCGACCTTCGAGTGCGTGCCGTCGCAGAACGGCTTCGAGCTCGAGCCGCCGCACCGGCAGAGCGCGAACGGCCTCTTCGGAATCTGGTACGCGTTGCCGTTCCAATCCACAACCGTCACGTCGTCGCCGTCCACAAGGTAAGGGCCGTTCTGTCGCAGTTTGATGGTCGCCATAGTCGTCAGCTCGTTTTCTGCATCGACGCGAGGAATTCCGCGTTCGTCCTGGTCTTGCCCATCTTATCAAGGAGCAGTTCCATCGCCTCCACCGGCGAGAGCGGCGTGAGCACCTTGCGCAGCACCCAGATGCGATTCAGATCCTCTTTGGGGATCAGCAACTCTTCCTTTCGGGTGCCGCTCTTCTGGACGTCGATTGACGGGAACACACGTTTATCGGTGAGCTTCCGGTCGAGGTGGATCTCCATGTTACCGGTGCCCTTGAATTCCTCGAAGATGACGTCGTCCATGCGCGACCCGGTGTCGATGAGCGCCGTCGCCATGATCGTGAGCGAGCCGCCTTCCTCGATGTTGCGCGCGGCGCCAAAGAACCGCTTCGGCTTCTGCAACGCGTTCGAGTCGAGACCGCCCGACAGCACCTTTCCCGATGGCGGGATGACGGTGTTGTAGGCGCGCGCGAGACGCGTGATCGAGTCGAGAAGGATCAGCACGTCCTTCTTGTGTTCGACGAGGCGTTTCGCTTTCTCGATGACCATCTCGGCCACCTGCACATGGCGCTGCGCCGGCTCGTCGAACGTGGACGAAATCACCTCGCCATCGACCGAACGCTGCATGTCGGTCACTTCTTCCGGCCGCTCGTCGATCAGCAGAACGATGAGGTAAATCTCCGGGTGGTTCTTCGCCACTGACTGCGCGATGCTCTGAAGCAGCATCGTCTTGCCGGTGCGCGGCGGCGCGACGATGAGGCCGCGCTGTCCTTTGCCGATCGGCGTCCACAGATCCATCACGCGCGCGGAAAGGCTCTCGGGCAACTCCAGCGTGATCCGCTCCTGCGGATAGAGCGGCGTGAGGTTCTCGAAGAACAGTTTCTCGCGCGACAGGCCAGGCGCCTCGAAGTTGACGGCTTCGACCTTGATGAGCGCGAAGTAGCGCTCGCCTTCCTTCGGTGGACGAATCTGGCCGGAGACCGTGTCGCCCGTCTGCAGGTCGAACTTGCGGATCTGCGACGGCGATACGTAGATGTCGTCTGGTCCCGGGAGGTAGTTGTAGTCGGGCGCGCGCAGGAACCCGAACCCGTCGGGCAGCACCTCGAGCACGCCCTCCGAAAAGATGAACCCGCTCTGCTCCGTCTGCGCCTTGAGGATCTGAAAGATCAGTTCCTGCTTGCGCATGCCGGTCGCACCGCCGACGGTCAGGTCCTTCGCGATCTGCGTGAGCTTCTGAATGCTCATGTCCTTCAGATCGGTAATGTTCAAACCCGGCCGGCGCTGCTGCTCTTGTGGCGGCGGCGGCGCGGCAGCAGTGGCGGTTTCGGTCGGCGGCGAGGTCTGTTCGGCGGTGGCGGTATCCCTGGCGGGTTCGTGGTTGGCGGCGTCAGCGGCAGGTTGGGTTGCCGTGCGCGCCGGGTGGTGGCGCTTGTGATGACTCGGCATAGGCTCTTGAAAGGATCAGAGGTTATAGGGATTCTGGCCGATTGCGACGATGCTGCACGCGACGATCGGTTGGATGGACAACGCGCGAGCCCGGGCGATGAGCTCGTCGCTTTCGGCGCCGGGATTCAGCCAGACTTCCGCGACGCCCTTCTGCGCAACCTCGTCGATGATCTGTTCGCCAATCTCGGGTGGGACGTAGAACGACGCCATGTCCACTTTCACTGGCACGTCCAGAATGGAGCGGTACGCTTTCACGCCCTCGACGGTCGCCTCGTGCGGATTGATCGGAATGACGTCGTAACCCTGATCCCGATACGCGCGCAGCGCGCGGTTGCCGAACTTCCGACGATCGTTGGAGGCGCCGATCACGGCGACCACCTTGCTCACGGCCTCAGTATAGCTCCCGGCCACGTGCACCTGCCGTCACGCCGCCGAATCCCGTCACGGTCATCGGGTGGCCGCCGGTTGCGGCGCGTTGGCTTTGACGAACTCGAGGAGGCGGCGACTGCCTTCCCGCAGATTTTCCATCGACGTCGCGTACGAGATGCGGATGAATCCGGGCGCGTCGAACGCCTCGCCAGGCGTCACGGCGACGCGCGCCTGCTGCAGGAGCGCGTCAACGAAATCGGCAGACGTCCGGTAGCCTTCGACGGAGAGGACGTCACTGATGTCGACGAGCAGGTAAAACGCGCCCGCCGGTTTCTGGCAGCGGATTCGCGGATCCGCCGTGAGCCACGCGTGTAACGCGTCGCGACGCGTGCGGTACTCGTCGAGCATCGTCTTGACGGGTGCCTGCGATCCCGTGAGCGCGGCGACGGCCGCTTTCTGCGTGATCGACGTGACGTTCGACGTCGAATGGCTCTGTAACGCGCCGGACGCCGCGATCACGGCCGCGGGACCGACCTGCCAGCCGCAGCGCCAGCCGGTCATCGCGTACGCCTTCGATGAAGACCCGCACAATACCGTTCGATCGCGCGCCTGCGTCGCGAGCACGCGCGGCAGATTGTGCGGAACCGCGTCGTAGATCAGCTTCTCGTAGCAGAGATCGACGATGAGCCAGATGCCCTGCTGCGCCGTGCCCTCGACGACGCGTGTGAGCTCCGACTCGGTGATGAGCGCGCCCGTCGGATTGCATGGTGAGTTGATGATGATGCCGCGCGTTCGCGGCGTGATGGCGCCGAGGATCGCCTCGGCACGGATCGCGAAGCCGTCGTCCGCATGCGTGCGCGCGAGCACGGGCGTCGCGTCGGCGAGCTTGATCTGCTCCGTCAGCGTCGGCCAGTACGGCGCGTGCGTGACAACTTCATCGCCGGGTCCGAACAGGACCAGCGCGGTGTTGTACAACGCCTGCTTCCCGCCCGCCGTGACGATGACCTCGTTCTCCTTGTATTCGACGCCGTAGTCCTGCTTGTAGCGATCGACGATCGCCCGCTTCAGCTCCACGATGCCGGCTGCCGGCGTATAGCGCGTGAAGTTGGAGTCGAGGGCCGCGTGAGCCGCGGCTTTGACAGGGTCGGGCGTCGAGAAGTCGGGCTCCCCGGCGCCGAAGTCGATGACGTCGATGCCTTCGCGGCGCATCCGGTCGACCGTCGCCGTCACCTTCATCGTCGGCGATCCGGAGATGCGCGTCGTACGTTCCGCCAGTTTCATGCTTTCCTCGCAATGACTTTGTCGCGCAAACGTGACTCGACGAGCTCGGGAACGAGCCCGTGGACGCGTCCGCCGATGGCGAACACTTCCTTGATGAGTCGAGAGCTGATGTATGTGTACTGCTCGGCCGGCATCATGAAGATCGTCTCGATACGATCGTTGAGACGACGGTTCATGAGCGCCATCTGAAACTCGAATTCGAAGTCGGAGATGGCGCGCAGCCCGCGCACGATGACGTGCGCCCGGCGCCGCTCGACGTAGTCGACCAGCAGCCCGTCGAACGTGTCGATCTCGACGTTCGGATGATCCTCGAAGACCGCGCGGGCAATCTCGACGCGCTCGCTCATCGTGAACAGCGGCGACTTCTCGGCGTTCACCAGCATGGCCACGACAATGCGGTCGAACAGCCGCGCGCCGCGGAGAATGATGTCGACGTGACCGTTGGTCAGCGGATCGAACGAGCCGGGATAGACGGCCAGCGTCGACATGTCACTCAGTCCGGCGACGGACGGCTTGCCGCAGCGCGTTCGAAAAGCGTGAGCGCCGAATCACCCGAGGCGATCTGGCGAACCCGGGCGAGACCATCGATCGCCGCCGGCGGCTCGCGACGCTTCGCATGTTCGAGTACGAGGACACCATCCGCGGCGAGGACAGCCGCGACCTTCTCGAGCGTCGGCTCGACGCGATCGTCGTACGGCGGATCGAGCAGGATGATGTCGAATGGCTGCGGAATTGGGTCACGTGGATCCCGTGGATGAAACGGGCCGAGCGAATCGGGCTGGTCGTGCCCGAGCTCGTCGAAACCAGGCCGGATGATAGCACAGCCACTCTCGATGCGGCAGTGCGCGAGATTCTCGGCGATGAGCCTGCGCGC
>DATBHR010000037.1:0-1531 GCA_036557365.1 Vicinamibacterales bacterium | reverse complement strand
GCAGCAGCAGCAGCGATAGAGCCGCAATATCCGGCGTTCGCCGGTGAGTCGAGGCGGAGTCCGCTTGCCGCACGCAATGATGCGACGGTTCGGACGCGCCGCCCGCCTGCGCCAAGGCTTCGGCGAGGTCTCGCCGTAGCGGTTCGCGCGGAGGCGGAAGCGCGCCGGCGACGCGGCGAGCGAGGGCCCCTGTAGGGGAGTCCGAGGGGCAAAGCCCCTCGGATAAAGTTAGTGGGTCGGCGCCGTGTCGGTGATCCGCTCTGCCGCGGCATCGTAGTACAGGCGCTTCCCCTGCCAGTACGACTGGGCGGCCATGATGACCGCCACCGCGTGCAGGAAGCCGTTGTCGACGGTGGCGTGCGTCTTCTTGTCGCCGCTCCGCATGCACTCGAACCAGTTCGACATGTGCGACAGGTCCTCGTCGCCGATGTTGATCGGGCCGGGCTTGTCGTCGCCGGGGAGCGTGACCCAGCGTTCGGGGCGCTCGATGGTCGGGTTGTCCTCGTGGTTTCCTTTCTCCTCGACCAGCTTCCAGCGCGGGCTGCCCTCGCCGCCGATGTTGACGAGCGTCGCCTGCTTTCCCATGATCCGCGAGAAGCTGTCGCAGTCGTTGCCGAAGCTCGTGGCGTAGCTGACGAGGAAGGTCGGGTACTCGACCAGCGCCTGGAACGTGTCGGGGTTCTGGCGTCCGTCGTGCCACGCGAACACGCCGCCGTGCGACATGATCGATCGCGGCGGCGTCTCGTTCATGAAGAAATGCACGAGATCGATCCCGTGGCTCATCCACTGGTCGGGAATGCCGCTCGAGAATTCCCGATACAGGCGGAACTCGAAGTAGAGCTGGGGATCGAACGGGCGATCCGGCTTCGTCATCAGCCAGGTCTTCCAGTCCGTATCCTCCGGGCGAATCTGCTTCACTTCGGGGCGTCCCCGCCATCGCGGGCCGTTGTAGTTCCAGACGATTTCGTACTTGCTGACGTCGCCGAGAACACCCGTACGCAGCATCTCGCGCGCGGCCAGCTGGTACGGCTCGCTGCGATGCTGCGTCCCGATCTGCACGACGCGGTCGCGCTGCTTGACCGCGTCGCGTGCCGCCTTGACTTCCTCGAGCACGTTGCCCATCGGCTTCTCGCAGTAGGCGTGCTTGCCGGCCTCCACGGTCTTCTTGAGCATCGGCGAATGCGAGTGCTCAGGGGTGGCGATGAACACCGCGTCGACGTCCTTCATGGCCAGCAGTTCGTCCGGATGCTGGACCGCTTTCGGCGCGCGGCCATAGTACTGCGTCGTCCGCGTGGCGGCGCGCTCGCGATTGTTCTTCCACAGATCGCACACCGCCACCGTCTCGACGTTGTACTTGTCCTTCAGCTTCGACGCCATCGTGTGAAGGCCACTGCCGCGGTTGCCGATGCCGATGTGCCCGAGCGCGATGCGATCGTTCGCGCCCAGGATGCGGTCGTACGACAGCGCCGTCGAGGCAATCGCCGTTCCGGCGACCGCTCCGGCAGCCTGAATGAACGTCCGACGGTCGACT
>DATBHR010000036.1:0-2792 GCA_036557365.1 Vicinamibacterales bacterium | reverse complement strand
GCCCGCGGAGTTCGTCCTCCCCAATGGCGCCGGCCTCGCTTATGGAGAGATTCACCTGGATCCCGCGACCCTCGCCTGGCTGATCGCGAATCTGCCCCAGATCGACGACGAGCTGACGAGGGGCAGCGCGTGGCTGTCGCTCTGGGACGCGATGCTCGATGGCGAGGCGCGGCCGGAGGCTGTCGTCGATCTCGCGCTTCGCGCGCTTCCCCGTGAAGCGAACGAGCTCAACGTGCAGCGCGTGCTGTCGTACCTGACGCAGGCGTACTGGAAGTTCACGCCGCCAGCAGGACGTCGCGACGTGGCCCCGCGCCTCGAGCCGGTGTTGCGCGCCGGGCTGCAGGCCGCGACGTCGCAGAGCCTGAAGTCCGCCTGGTTCTCCGCGCTGCGCGACACGGCGCAGACGCCCGCGACCATCGATTGGCTGACGCGTGTGTGGAGGCAGCAGGAATCCGTGCCGGGGTTGACGCTGTCGGAAACCGACTACATCAGGCTTGCCGAGGAGCTGGCGGTTCGCGACGTTCCGGACGCCGACGCCATTCTGACCGAGCAGGCACGGCGTACGCGGAATCCGGATCGCAAGGCGCAGTTCGAATTCGTGCGGCCTGCGATTTCCGTCGATCCGGACCTTCGAGATCGCTGGTTCGCGTCGCTCGGCGACGTGGCGAATCGGCGCCACGAGGCATGGGTCCTCGAGGGCTTACGGTACTTTCATCATCCGCTCCGCGCCGAGGCGTCGGAGCGCTACATCGCGCGAAGTCTGGAGATGCTGCGCGAGATTCAGCGTACAGGAGACATCTTCTTCCCGAAGCGTTGGATGGATACCACCCTGAACGGGTATCGAACGGCGTCCGCCGCCCACACGGTGCGGACGTTCGTGGAGAGCCTGCCGCGGACGTACCCCGACCGCCTGCGCCGCATCATCCTGTCGTCGGCGGACGATCTGTTCCGCGCGGCGCACCGGCAATGAGCGTCGACGCGCGCGCGACGGGCACGGCACCACGGATCGCTGGTGCGACCCGTGGGGCGAGCCATCCCCGAGGTGTGCCTAGTGGGCCGCCTTGCGGGCGCGCCGCTTCTTCAGATACACGAATCCCAGCCCACCCACGACGACCGGCAGCACGAGATAGAACAACGGAAGCATTCAGACCTCCCAGGCCTCCGGATCGGCAAGCCGGGTGCCGACAGTGTCCTCGTACGAGGGCGTCTTCGCTAACTCATTGCAAAATCCAGCCTTGCGAGCTGATGATGGTGCCCGGCCACCGGTGCGGCCTGCCGGCGTCCGCGACCGATCGCACGAAATCGTCGGTCGCCTTGCAGAATGGTGAGGCGCGCTGAACCATGGGGATCCGGGTGCTCGTCACGGGCGGAACCTTCGACAAGAATTACGACGAGCTGACCGGTCGCCTCTACTTCAGGGACACGCACGTTCCAGAGATGCTGCGCCTCGGCCGCGCCCGCATCGATCTCGTCGTTGAAACGGTCACGATGATCGACAGCCTGGAGATGGACGATGCCTGCCGCGCACGTATCGTCGAGCGTTGCCGCACATGCGAGGAGCGCGGGATCGTCATCACGCACGGAACGGATACGATGGTGGAGACGGCGAAAGCGGTGGCCATGGCCCAGCTCGCCGGCAAGACGGTCGTCCTGACGGGCGCGATGGTGCCGTACGCGTTCGGCAGCTCCGACGGCCTCTTCAACCTCGGCAGCGCCTTGTCGTTCGTCCAGGTGCTGCCGCCCGGCGTCTACGTCGCGATGAACGGCCAGCACTTTCCCTGGAACGAGTGCCGGAAGAACCGCGAGACCGGCGTATTTGAGAGAATAACCGCCTGAACGCGCAGCATCATGGAACCCGCTCCACTTCTCAAGCCCATCAGCCTGACCTCGAAGCTGCCTTCTGTCGGGACGACGATCTTCACCGTCATGTCGAAGCTCGCGTCGGATATCGGCGCGATCAACCTCTCGCAGGGGTTTCCCGATTTCGACTGCGATCCCGCGCTGGTCGATGCGATCGCACGCCACATGCGCGAGGGCCGGAATCAGTACGCGCCGATGCAGGGGGTGCCGGCTCTTCGACAGGCGATCGCCGCGAAGTTCTCCGAGCTGTACGGGGCAGACTACGATCCCGACACCGAAGTCACCGTCACGTCGGGCGGCACGGAAGCGATCTTCGACTCGGTCGCGGCAGTCGTCCAGCCAGGTGACGAGGTCATCGTCTTCGAGCCGTGCTACGACTCGTACGTACCGGCGATCGAGCTGAACGGCGGCCGCGCAGTAGTGATCTCGCTACCGTACCCGCACTATGCGGTGCCGTGGCACGAGGTGCGCGACGCGATCACGCCGCGCACGCGGCTTCTGATGTTCAACTCCCCGCACAATCCGACGGCGACGATCCTCAGCCGCGCGGACATGACGGAGCTGACGCGGCTCGTCCAGGACACGGACATCATGATCGTCAGCGACGAGGTCTACGAGCACATCATCTTCGATGGCGAGCGTCACGAGAGCATGGCGCGCTACGAGCCGCTCCGTCAGCGCAGCTTCATCGTCGGATCGTTCGGGAAGACGTATCACGCGACGGGGTGGAAGATTGGATACACCGTCGCGCCGGCGCCGTTGACGGCAGAGTTCCGCAAGGTGCACCAGTTCGTGACCTTCTCGACCAACACCCCGATTCAATATGCGCTCGCCGAATTCGTGTCCCAGCGCCGCGGCTATCCCGAGCTCGCCGGCTTCTACCAGCGGAAGCGCGACCTGTTCCTCTCGCTGATCGACGGATCGCGGTTTCG
>DATBHR010000035.1:0-27896 GCA_036557365.1 Vicinamibacterales bacterium | reverse complement strand
CGCTCCCGGACGCGTGCTGCTCCTGAACCGCTAAATCGCTCGGTGACATGCTCAAGTCCTTACAACGTATGAGGATAGGAGGAGAGACAACCACACCAGTATAACAAACCGAGGCAGAAGCCCGAAGGAAAGTGAGAACTTGGACGCGTAGCGTCGATTGCTACAGCAGTTCCTTGACCGCTTTTCCCATATCCGCCGGACTCTTCACGACGCGAACACCCGCGGCGGTAAGCGCGGCCATTTTCTCCGCGGCCGTGCCTTTGCCGCCGGCGATGATCGCGCCGGCGTGGCCCATCCGTCGTCCGGGCGGCGCGGTCTGCCCCGCGATGAACGCAACGACCGGCTTGCGGAAGTTCTCTTTGATCCAGCGCGCGGCGTCTTCTTCGGCGCTTCCGCCGATCTCGCCGATCATGATCACGGCGTCGGTGTCGGGGTCGTCGCGGAAGAGCGTCAGCGCATCGATGTGCGTCGTCCCGATGAACGGGTCGCCGCCGATTCCAATGCACGTCGTCTGTCCGAGGCCGAGTCGCGTGAGCTGGTGAATCGCTTCGTACGTCAACGTGCCGCTCTTCGACACGATGCCGATGCGGCCCTCGCGGACGATGTTGTGCGGGATGATGCCGGCCTTGGCCTTTCCCGGTGAAATGATGCCCGGACAGTTCGGACCCACGAGCCGCGTGGCCGGATGTGACTCGAGGAACGTCATCGCGCGCATCATGTCGAGCACCGGAATGCCCTCGGTGATGCAGACGACCAGCGCGATGCCCGCGTCCGCGGCTTCCATCACCGCATCGGCAGCGAACGCCGGCGGAACGAAGATGACCGACGCATTCGCGCCGGTCTTCTCGACGGCCTGGCGCACGGTGTCGAATACGGGCCAGCCTTCGTGTGTCGTGCCGCCTTTTCCCGGCGTTACGCCACCCACGACGTTGGTGCCGTACGCAGCTGCCTGCTTCGCGTGGAACGTTCCTTCGCGGCCCGTGAGGCCCTGCACGATCAGGCGCGTCGACTTATCGATGAGAACAGACATAGTCAGAATCGGGATTGAGAATTAGCTCGCCAGCTTCACGACTCTGGTCGCCGCTTCGTCCATCGAATCGGCGGTCGTGAAGTTCATGCCGCTTTCCTTGAGCAGGCGCTTGCCTTCGTCGACGTTCGTCCCTTCCATACGGATCACGATCGGCACGGGTACGCCGAGCTCTTTGACCGCTGCGATCACGCCCTGCGCGAGGACGTCGCAGCGCAGGATGCCGCCGAAGATGTTGATGAGGACCGCCTTCACGTTCTTGTCCGACATCAGGATCTTGAAGGCGTTGCGGATCTGCTCGGCGTTCGCGCCGCCGCCGACGTCGAGGAAGTTCGCCGGCTCCCCGCCCGCCAGCTTGATGATGTCCATCGTCGCCATCGCCAGGCCGGCGCCGTTCACCATGCAGCCGATGTTGCCGTCGAGATGGATGTAGTTCAGCGAGAACTTCGACGCTTCGATCTCGAGCGGATCTTCCTCGCCGGTATCGCGCAGGTCGCGGATGTCGGGCCGGCGGTAGAGCGCGTTGTCGTCGAAGTTCATCTTCGCGTCGAGCGCCAGCAGGTCGCCGGATGCGGTGACGATGAGCGGATTGATTTCGACGAGCGAGGCGTCAGTGCCGACGAACGCGTCGTACAGCGACGTCGCCAGCTTCACGAACTTGTTCACCTGTGTGCCGTCGAGGCCGATCGCGAATCCGAGCTGGCGCGCTTCGAACGGCACCATCCCGACGCCCGGCTCGATGTAGACGCGGACGATTTTTTCGGGCGTCTTCGCGGCAACCTCTTCGATGTCCATTCCGCCTGCGGCGCTCGCCATCATCACCGGCTTCCCGGCGGCGCGATCGAGCAGAAGGCTCAGATAGAGCTCGCGCTGAATCTCGAGCCCCTCTTCGATCAGGATCCGTCCGACGACTCGTCCTTCGGGCCCGGTCTGATGGGTGACCAGGGTCATCCCCATCATCTGCTTCGCGAGCGTGGCGGCTTCGTCCCTGCTCTTCGCGATCTTGACGCCTCCGCCCTTGCCGCGGCCGCCGGCGTGAATCTGGGCCTTGACGACGACAACGCGTGTGCCGAGACGCGAGGCAATCGACGACGCCTCCGCCGGATCGAAGGTCACTTCGCCTCGGGGCACGGGAACGCCGTATCGCGCGAGGATGGCTTTAGCTTGGTACTCGTGGATTTTCATGGCAGATGAGAACATCAGATGCTAGTCGTCGGCGACAACGATCGTCAAGGTGCGGCGACTGACGGTTTGGCGCGGCGGGCGCTCGCGCAGTAAACTGACAGACGCACATGTCATCACGATCTGGCGCCTTTTCGTCCTCGGTCGGGACGAAGATCGTCATCGGGATCACCGGCTTCGCCCTCTTCCTTTATCTCGTCATCCACATCGCCGGCAACCTGATCGTCTTCTTCGGACCCGACGCCTTCAACGCGTACGCCCACACGCTGGAAAGCAAGACGCTGCTGCTTCGCCCCATCGAAGTCGCGCTGCTGCTGATCATCCTGATTCACATCTTCAAGACCGTCTGGATGTTTCTCTCGAATCAGCAGGCGCGACCTGTCAAGTACGAGATGAAGAAGCGCGCGGGCTCACCGAGCCGCAAGACGCTGGCCTCGACGACCATGATCGTGTCGGGGCTGTGGCTGCTCGTGTTCCTGCTGATCCACGTGAAGGCCTTCCATGACGGCTGGGGGCACGAGTACCCGCTGGCCGATGGAGGGCGCGATCTGTATCGACAGGAGCTGGAAACGCTCTCGAATCCGTTCCTCGTCGGTTTCTACATCCTGTCGATGGTGGTGGTCGGCTCGCATCTGTGGCACGGAATCTCCAGCTCCCTGCAGTCGCTGGGATTCGACCATCCGGTGTGGACGCCGCGTGTTCTGACGGCGGGCAAGGTCATCGCGTTCCTCATCGCCGGCGGCTTCATCGTGATCGCCGTCTGGGCGTACCTGCAGGGCGGAGGGACCGCCGTATGAACCTCGACCCGAAGATTCCCGCTGGTCCTATCGCGGAGAAGTGGGACCGCCACAAGTTCGAGATGAAGCTGGTCAACCCGGCGAACAAGCGGAAGCACACGATCATCGTCGTGGGCACCGGTCTCGCCGGCGGCTCCGCGGCCGCGTCGCTCGGTGAGCTCGGCTACAACGTCCTGAACTTCTGCATCCAGGACTCCCCTCGCCGCGCGCACTCGATCGCAGCGCAGGGCGGCATCAACGCGGCGAAGAATTACCAGAACGACGGCGACAGCGTGTATCGCCTCTTCTACGACACCGTCAAAGGCGGCGACTACCGATCGCGCGAAGCCAACGTCTACCGGCTCGCGCAGCTGAGCGTCAACATCATCGATCAGTGCGTCGCCCAGGGCGTGCCGTTCGCGCGCGAGTACGGCGGCCTGCTCGACAATCGGTCGTTCGGCGGCGCGCAGGTCTCGCGCACGTTCTACGCACGCGGACAGACGGGACAGCAGCTGCTCATCGGCGCGTACCAGTCCTTGATGCGCCAGGTCCACGAGAAGACGGTCACGATGTTCGCGCGCCGCGAGATGCTCGACCTCGTCGTTATCGACGGCCGCGCGCGCGGCATCGTCGTCCGCAACCTGACGACCGGCGCGATCGAACGTTATGCGGGCGATGCGGTCGTTCTCGCCACCGGCGGCTACGGCACCGTGTACTACCTCTCCACGAACGCGGTGAACTCGAACGTCACCGCGGCGTGGCGCGCGCACAAGCGGGGCGCGCTCTTTGCCAACCCGTGCTTCACGCAGATTCACCCGACGTGCATTCCCGTCTCCGGCGACCATCAGTCGAAGCTGACGCTGATGAGCGAGAGCCTCCGCAACGACGGACGCGTCTGGGTTCCGAAACAGAAAGGCGACAAGCGTCCGCCGGAGCAGATTCCGGAGGATCAGCGCGACTACTATCTCGAACGCAAGTACCCCTCGTTCGGCAACCTCGTCCCGCGAGACGTCGCCTCGCGCAACGCGAAGCAGGCGGCGGACGAAGGACGCGGCGTCGGCGAGAGCGGTCTCGCGGTCTATCTCGATTTCAGAGATGCGATCGAGCGGCTGGGCCGCGATGTCGTGAAGGAGAAGTACGGCAACCTCTTTCACATGTACCAGAAGATCACCGACGAGGATCCGTACAAGGTCCCGATGCGGATCTATCCGGCCATCCACTACACGATGGGCGGACTCTGGGTCGACTACAACCTGATGAGCAATCTGCCGGGACTTCACGTCCTCGGTGAAGCGAACTTCTCCGATCACGGCGCGAACCGTCTCGGTGCGAGCGCGCTGATGCAGGGGCTCGCCGACGGGTACTTCGTCATCCCGTACACCATCGGTCACTACATCGCCAGCAACCCGCTGCCGAAGGTGACGACGGATCACGAAGCGTTCAAGGAAGCCGCCGACAGCGTGCAATCGCGAATCAACGGGCTGCTCTCGGTCAAGGGCAACCGCGGCATCCGCGAGATCCACCGCGAGCTCGGGCGAATCATGTGGGACGACGTCGGGATGGCGCGGACGGAAGACAGCTTGAAGCGCGCGCTCGCGGCAATCCCGAAACTACGCGAGGAATTCTGGCACGGCGTATCGGTGCCGGGGACGAACGACAACCTCAATCAGAGCCTCGAGTACGCCGGCCGCGTCGCCGACTACCTCGAGTTCGCGGAACTGCTGACCCTCGATGCGCTGCTTCGGCGCGAGTCGTGCGGCGGACACTTCCGCGAAGAGAGCCAGACGCCTGATGGCGAGGCGCTGCGCGACGACGAGCATTTCAGCTACGTGGCGGCGTGGGAGTTCACGGGCGTCGGCAAGGCGCCCGAACTGCACAAAGAACCGCTCGTGTTCGACGAAGTGCACCCGTCGCAGCGGAGCTACAAATAACATGAGACTGAATCTGAAAATCTGGCGCCAGAACGGGCCGAACGCGTCCGGGCGGCTCGTCGACTACGTCGCCGACGGCGTCACGCCGGACATGTCGTTCCTCGAAATGCTCGACGTGGTCAACGAGACGCTCGTCAAGAAGGGCGAAGATTCGATCGCCTTCGACTCGGACTGCCGCGAAGGCATCTGCGGTATGTGCAGCCTCGTCGTGAACGGCGTCCCGCACGGCCCCGATCGCGGTACGACGGTCTGTCAGCTGCACATGCGCCGCTTCAAGGACGGCGACTCAATCACCATCGAGCCGTGGCGCGCCAAGGCGTTTCCGGTCGTCAAGGACCTCATCGTCGATCGAAGCGCGTTCGATCGGATCATCGCCGCCGGCGGCTACGTCTCGATCAACGTCGGCGGCGCACCGGACGGGAACGCGATTCCGATCCCGAAATCGGTGTCCGAATCGGCGATGGACTCTGCGGCGTGCATCGGCTGCGGCGCCTGCGTCGCCGCCTGCAAGAACGCATCGGCCCACCTGTTCATGAGCGCGAAGATCTCGCACCTCGCCAAGCTGCCGCAGGGCCAGCAGGAGCGCTACAAACGTGTTGTCGCGATGATCGACCGCGCGGACGAAGAGGGATTCGGCAGCTGCTCGAATGAAGGCGAATGCGAAGCCGTCTGCCCGAAGGAGATTCCGATCTCGAACATCGCGCGCATGACCCGCGAGTACTTCAAGGCCGTGACGGCCGCGGACAAATAGTCCCCGGTTGACGCGGTCCGGCCGCTCGAGCGCGGCCGCTTCTTATCCCAGCCACGCTGTCGTCATGAACAGATGCAGTTCCGACGACAGCATCAGTTCTCTGCCCGCCTTCTTCTCGGACTCCATCGCGTCGCGGAGGCGGGCCATCCCGTCGGCCAGCTCCTCGTCGGTCAGCACCGTCAGCTGCGACGTGAAGCTGCGCGACACGAGGCCGGCATCGAAGGCTTCGCGTGCCGGCATGACGTGCTCGAACACCTGCGCCTCGCTCGACTCAGCCCACGAGAAGCCGGCCTTGACCAGCTCGCCGCGAATCGTCCTGACGGCAGCGAACCGCTGACGGTCGATCTCCAGCGTCGGGGGAAAGTAGTCGTACACCCACCAGGCATCGCGCTCGGCGTGCGGGTCGAGTCCGATGGTGCACAGACCGCCGCCGTTCCTGAGGACGCGGTGCGACTCTTCGAAGAACCGCGGACGGCTGCTGAAGTGATGGAGGGCGTTGATGCAGAGCAGCCGGTCGAATGCCGCGCCGGAAAACGGCAGCTGTTCGGCGGAGGCACGAATCAGCGAGGCTCCGGCACCCTTCGCGCGGGCAATCATCTCCGCGGAACGATCGACGCCGACAACGCGGGCCGCATGACCGACCAGTTCGCGGAGCCAGTGGCCCGTACCGCAGCCGACCTCGAGCATGGCGTCGGCACGGACATCTCCCAGAAACGATTCGAGCGCCTGCTTGATTTCGCTGTAGTCGAACGTGCGGTATCGCACGTCGTATCCGGCGGCGACGGAATCGTAGTCGGTCGGGCGACTCATGAATGAGCGATCCGATGCATCCGGAGACGCGGATGCGGCCAGCTCAGCGACAAGATGCGGCAGGCGTCAGTCGGACGGGCGCGCCTTGGAATTCAGCACCTCGTGAGCCGCGTGCTGGTGGTCTCGCTGGACCACCACCGCCACGCCACGGCTCTCCCACAATCCAGGCTGGAGGCCGCCCGCATCGTCGCTGAGCACCATCGACTCGATTCCCGCCGCATCGAGCGCGCTCTTCGCGACATCCGCCTCCACACGATTCGGAAACACTTTCACGACGACCAGATCGTCCGCAGGAGCCATGACTCCATTGTAGTAGTCGCCGCGCGTGGAGGTACCGCGTCGACCTAGACGTGGATGACGTCCACGAGCTCCTTGACGGCCGCCGCGGACTTCTTGAACGCCGTGTCTTCCTCACTGGTGAGCTTGATCTCGATGATTTTCTCGAGACCGCGCGCACCCAGCTTGCACGGCACGCCGACGAACAGGTCGTGGACGCCGTACTCGCCCTTGAGGAACACCGAGCAGGGAACGATCTTGTGCTTGTCGAGCAGGATCGACTCGACCATCTCGACCACGGACGCTCCGGGTGCGTACCAGGCGCTCGTCCCGACGAGCTGGGTGATCTCTGCTCCGCCGCCGGCGGTCCGGGCCACGATGCGATCGATCGTCGCCTTGTCCATCAGGTCGGTGATCGGAATGCCGGCGACGGTGGAGTAACGCGGCAGCGGGACCATCGTGTCGCCGTGACCGCCGAGGACGAACGCGTGCACGTTGTCGACGGACACGTTCAATTCCTTCGCGATGAACGCGCGCATGCGGGCCGAGTCGAGGACGCCGGCCATGCCGATGACGCGCTCACGCGGGAACTTCGACAGCTTGTACACCGCCTGAGCCATGGCGTCGAGCGGGTTCGAGACCGGGATGATGATGCAGTTCGGCGAGTGCTTGACGACCTGCTCCGTGACCTGCTGCATGATCTTGTAGTTCACGTTCAGTAGATCGTCGCGGCTCATGCCCGGCTTGCGCGGCATCCCCGACGTGATGACGACGACGTCGGAGTTGGCGCTTTCGGCGTAGTCACCGGTGCCCATGACGCGCGCATCGGATCCCCAGACCGGGCACGCTTCCAGCATGTCGAGCGCAACGCCGGCGGCCTTCTGGTCGGCGATATCGATGACGATCACGTCCGCCAGCTGTTTGTCGGCTACCCCGCGCGCCACCGTCGCGCCGACGTTCCCTGCTCCACCCACCACTGTCACTTTTCTGTTCATCGACCGCTCCTGAAATCACCCACGCACGGACATTCTTGAAATTCCTAATTCCTGATTCTCAATTCCTAATTACATATGTCTGATGATGGCGTCGCCGAACTCCGACGTCTTGAGTTCGGTCGCACCGTCCATCAGACGCGCGAAGTCATACGTCACGCGCTTGGCGCCAATCGCGCCGTCCATGCCCTTGACAACGAGATCGGCTGCCTCTGTCCATCCGAGGTGTCGCAGCATCATCTCGCCCGAAAGGACAACCGATCCGGGATTGACCTTGTCCTGGTCGGCGTACTTCGGAGCCGTGCCGTGCGTCGCTTCGAACACCGCGTGACCGGTGACGTAATTGATGTTGCCGCCGGGCGCGATGCCGATCCCGCCCACCTGAGCGGCAAGCGCGTCGGACAGGTAGTCGCCGTTCAGGTTCGGGGTCGCGATGACGTCGAATTCGTCCGGGCGCGTCAGCACCTGTTGCAAGGTGATGTCGGCGATGGCGTCCTTGATGACGAGGCCGGCACCGGGCTTGCCGTCGGGAATCCGGCACCACGGTCCTCCGTCGATTTCGACGGCGCCGTAAAATTCTTTGGCAACCTGATAGCCCCAGTCACGGAACGCCCCCTCCGTGAACTTCATGATGTTGCCCTTGTGGACGAGCGTCACGTTTCGCCGCTTGTTCTTCACGGCGTATCCGATGGCGCTGTGCACCAGCCGCTCGGTGCCGAGCCGGCTGATCGGCTTGAAACCGACGCCAACCTCGACGCCGACCTCACGCGCGGGCGCGCCGATGCCGGCAAGCTGTTCCTGCCAGCGCTTCGCCGCCTCGGTGCTGCCGAAACGAATCTTCTGAAACTCTTTGGGGAATTCCTTCGCGAGGAAGTCGAGGACCTTGGTCGCACCCGGCGTCCCGGCTGCGTACTCGATGCCGGCGTAGATGTCTTCCGTGTTCTCCCGGAAAATCACCATGTCGACTTTCTCCGGATGCCGGACGGGCGACGGCACGCCTTTGTACCACCGCACGGGCCGCAAACAGACATAGAGGTCCAGCACCTGGCGAAGCGCGACGTTCAGCGACCGGATGCCGCCGCCGACCGGCGTCGTGAGCGGTCCCTTGATGCCGACGAAGTACTGCCGGAACGCGTCGACGGTTTCGTCCGGGAGCCAGTTGTTGAATTTCTTGAAGCTCTTCTCGCCCGCGTAGACTTCCTTCCACGCGATCGATCGCGTGCCGCCATATGCCTTCGCGACGGCCGCGTCGAGCACGCGCACGCTCGCGCGCCAGATGTCCGGACCGGTTCCGTCGCCTTCGATGAACGGAATGATCGGATCGTTCGGAACGTTGAGCCGACCATCCTTGAGAGTGATCGCTGTCGCCATGGCTTTTAGGTCAGGTCACCTTTCGGCGCGCGGAGATTTCCGCGAGCGCTGTGGAAAAGTCTGTGGAAAAGCATCTGAGTTTACGCGGTCGTCACGCGGAGTTTCGAATGTTTTAGCGGTTTGCACCACCGCAGGGCGAGTCAACAGCGAGCACATCCGCGACGACCGGAACCGACGGATTATACTGTAGGGACGGGTAGATAAGGAGCGTGACCATTATGTGGTACACCGTGCTCGCACTCGCCGGTTCGCTGACGTTCATGCAAGCGCAACATCCCGCCGAAGGCGCTCACCACCATCCGGAAGCCGCCAAACAGAAAAATCCCGTTGCCGCCGACGCCACGTCGATCGCCGCCGGGAAACAAGTGTACGAGAAGAGCTGCGCGAACTGTCACGGCGCAACCGGTACGGGCGACGGCAAGATGGGCGCCGAGCTCAATCCGAAGCCGGCCAACCTCGCCGATAACGAATGGAAGCATGGATCGAGCGACGGCGAGATTTTTGCCGTCATCAAGGACGGCGTCAAAGGCACCGGCATGCGCTCGTTCAACAGCAAGCTGACCGAGCACCAGATGTGGGACGTCATCAACTACATCCACACGCTGGCGCCGGCCAAGAGCCACTGACGCCACCTCGCGCGCTTCCCACACGATGAAGATCGTCGTCGCCGACGACCTCCCGGCTTCCGCGCTCGAGCTGCTGCGCGCGGAGCCGGGATGGCAGGTTGACGCACGTCCCGGCCGTTCCCCCGCAAATCTCGCCGCCGATCTCGCCGACGCCGACGCGTTGATCGTTCGCAGCGCCACGAAAGTCACCGCCGATCTTCTCGGTCATGCGCCCGCGCTTCGCATCGTCGCACGCGCGGGTACAGGTGTTGACAACGTCGACGTGGCTGCCGCGAGCGGCCGCGGCGTGCTGGTCGTCAACGCGCCGGGCGCGAACAGCATCAGCGTGGCCGAACACGCGTGTGCGCTCATGCTCGCGCTGGCCCGTTCCGTTCCCGCCGCCGACCGCGCGATGAAAGACGGGACCTGGGACAAGAAACGTTTCCTGGGCAACGAGCTCCGCGGCAAGACCCTCGGCGTCGCCGGACTGGGACGCATCGGCCAGGAGGTCGCGCAGCGCGCCCGGGCGTTCGGCATGCGCGTCGTGGCACACGATCCGTACATCGCGCGCGACATCGCCGCGTCATTGGGCGTGGAGTTGATGACGCTCGACGACCTGTGCGCCTGCGCGGACTATGTCACGCTCCACCTACCGGCCACCGCTGAGACGCGTCACCTGATGAACGAAGCGCGCTTCGCGCGATGCAAACCAGGTCTTCGCCTGATCAACACGGCCCGCGGGGAACTGATCGACGAAGCAGCGCTGCGGCAGGCGATCGACAAGGGAACCGTGGCGGCGGCAGCGCTCGACGTCTTCGAAGTCGAGCCGCCCGCCGACTGGACGCTCGCGAAGCTGCCGCAGATTGTGGCCACGCCGCACATCGCGGCATCGACCGAGGAGGCACAGGAGCTCGTCGGCGTCGACACGGCCGCGACCGTCCGCGACTTCCTCCGCCACGGCATCGTCAAGAACGCGGTGAACTTTCCTTCTCTGAATCCGGACGAGATGCGGCGCCTGCAGCCGTGGATACGCCTCGCCGACCGTCTGGGCGCACTCTTGTCGCAGCTCGGCCCCGCGCGCATCGAAGCGATCGGCGTCCGTGGATACGGTGCGCTCCTCGAAAGCCGCGCGGTCGATGTGCTCGCGGCGAGCGCGGCAGCCGGTGTCTTGAGACCGATCCTCTCGGGCGGCGTGTCGATCGTCAACGCGAGAGCGGCTGCCCAGGAACGCGGGATAGATATCGTCGAATCGCGCAGCACGAGGCCTCGTCCGTTCGCGGGCCTCGTGTCTGTCAAGGTTCATACCGATCAGGGCGAACGCTGGGCGGAAGGCACCGTCTTCGATGGCGACAGACTGCGCCTCGTATCAGTCGAAGGCATCGAGGTCGAGGCACTCCTCGGCGGAACGCTCCTCATCCTGAAAAACGACGATCAGCCCGGCGTCATCGGTGCGGTCGGGACGATTCTCGGCCGCCATCGCGTCAACATCGGGAGCTTCGCGCTTGGACGCGGCGAGCGTGGCGCGGTGGGCGTCGTGAACGTCGACGCGGAGCCGAGCGCCGGCACGCTCGACGCAGCGGTCCAGGAGATTCGCCAGGTCCCGGCCATCCGCGACGCGTGGATCGTCAGAATCAATTCGTGAATTGATGAATTCGTGAGTTGGTGAATTCGTGAGTGCTACGGCGCGGCGATGAGCAGCGCGCCGGGATGGATGCGAACGTCGAGCGTCGTTCCGCCGCTCACCGATTCGCCGTCCACGTGAAAGACCATCGGCCTGTCGGACTCGATTCGCGCCCTGCGAATCCGCGTCGTCGAATAGCCGGGCACTGAAAGCGCGTTCCCGTTGAACAGCCGAGGCATGTACCGTAGCGTCTCCCATCGTGATCGCTCGCTGACGACCACCAGATCGAGCCAGCCGTCGTCCGCGCGCGCTGACGGCGCAATTCGCGCGTTGTTGCCGTATTGCGCGCCGTTGGCGATCGTGACGAGGACAGCACGTCCATCGAAGGTCCCATCGCCTTGCACGACGTACGGCCGCTGCTCGTAGCTGAACAGCGCGCGCGACGTGATGCGCGCGTAGCCGATGAAGCCGCGTCTGACGTTGTCGTTCAGATTGAACTGTTCGGCGATGTGCGCGTCGAAGCCGATGCCGGCCACGTTGGCAAAGAGCCGGCCGCCGATCTCGCCAAGATCGATCGCGCGAGCCGGCGTCGAGAGCGCCATCCGGATCGCTTCTTCAGGACGCCGGCTGATTTTCAGCTCGGTGGCGAGGCCATTCCCCGATCCCGACGGAATGATGCCGAGCGGCGTTTCTTCGAACGCGAGCGCCGACGCCACTTCGTTGATGGTGCCGTCGCCGCCCCACGCCAGGACCAGCCGCGTTCCTCGCCGGACGGCCGACTTCGCCAGATCGTGCGCGTGACCTCGGCGCTCGGTGATGAAGACCTCTGCCTGATCGCCGTGGCGCTCGATGGCAGCCAGCGCGATCTGCGCCCGCGCCTGCGCCTTGCCAGGCCGCGCGCCGCCGGAGATGGGATTGATGATGATGGCGACCGACATGTATCAGGAGGGATCGTACGCCGGAGTCCGCGGTAGTTTCGTGCTCTCCTACTTCAATGCGAGCCGGCGCGGCACGTTCGTCACCAGATCGGTGAGCTCGACGACGTCGGGCGCAATTCTGGCGACGCGGTAGCGTCCGGTGACCGACTCGCCTTCCTTCACGATGAACAGCTGTCCCGCCGTCGAGATGATGGCCTGGCGAATCGGACCGTCAGCGCCCGGATCCTCGGCGATGCCGGCGAGCTTCATGACCGGCTCCGGAGGAATCAGTCCAGCGAGCGGCGACTCGGTCAGCGCCGCCTTCGGTGCGACGGGCGGCGCCTGCGGACGCGCGGTGTGAAATGCGAAAAGATTTCGGCCCGGTGCGTGAGGCGCCGCGGTCGGACGGAGTCGTTCGTGGAGCCTCGAGATCTCGGTGGCGAGCTTGTCGCCCTGCGCGTCGATCGGCGCGGGACGCGGGACAATCGGATTCTGGAACGTCCGGTTGGACGTCGCTGCGCCTGCCAACCATGCGGCCATGGCGCCGACGCCGAGCACGATAGCCAGCGTCCGCTTCACGTGCATCGCTCTCCACGCATCGTAGCACGACCATTTTCCGGGTGTGTTATTATTCGCCGTGCACCCTGCATCGACTACGTCGAGAGTCGATTCGGACATCCCGCTCAAGATCGTCGCCATCATCCCCGCCCGATACGCTTCGACCCGGCTGCCTGGCAAAGTGCTCGCCGATCTGGACGGACGTCCGATGATCGAGCACGTGTACCGGCGCGCCGCGCGCTCGCCGATCGTGTCGGAAACCATCGTCGCCACCGACGATTTGCGGATCGCGACGCGCGTGACCGGCTTCGGCGGGAAGGTGCGGCTGACCAAAGCGCACGAGACCGGCACGGACCGCCTCGCGGAGGTGGCGGCGACGCTCGACTGCGACGTCGTCGTGAACGTGCAGGGCGATGAACCGCTCGTCGATCCGAATGCCATCACCGAGCTCGTCACGCCGTTCGCCGCCGATCCCAGCCTTCAGATGACGACGCTCTTCCGACGAATCCACGAGCCGAACGAACTGAATAACCCCAACGTGACGAAGGTCGTCGTCGATCGCGGCGGCTTCGCGATGTATTTTTCGCGCGCGCCTATTCCACATATTCGCGATCCGCGCGGCGGGTGGCCCCCGATTTACCGGCACATCGGCCTGTATGCTTATCGCCGGAACGCGCTGATGGTGCTTGCCGCGCTCGAGCCGACACCGCTCGAGCGTGCAGAATCGCTCGAGCAGCTGCGCGCGCTCGAACACGGAATCCGAATCAAAGCTATCGAGACACGCTATGAATCGTTCGGCGTCGACACGCCGGAAGATCTGGAACAAGTGCGCCGGCTTCTCGCCGCGCCCACGTCGAGTTGAGGAGCTCAATGGACGGACGGACCCCCAAGTACATCTTCGTGACCGGCGGCGTCGTGTCGTCGCTCGGCAAGGGACTCGCAGCGGCATCCATCGGATGCCTGCTCGAAGGCCACGGTTATCGCGTGACGATGCAGAAGTTCGACCCCTACATCAACGTCGATCCGGGCACGATGAGTCCGTATCAGCACGGCGAGGTGTACGTCACCGACGACGGGGCCGAAACCGACCTCGACCTGGGACACTACGAGCGCTTCACGAATACCGTCACCACGAAGAACTCCAACTGGACGACCGGCAAGATTTATCAGAGCGTCATCCAGAAGGAGCGGCGCGGCGACTATCTCGGTCGCACGGTGCAGGTCATCCCGCACATCACGAACGAAATCAAGGACGCGATCCGCGCCGTCTCGAAGGACGTCGACATCGTGCTGGTGGAAATCGGCGGTACCGTCGGCGACATCGAGAGCCTGCCATTCCTCGAGGCGATCCGACAGTTCCGCCAGGAAGTCGGACGGGACAACTCGCTGTACGTCCACCTGACGCTCGTGCCCTTCATCGGCGCGGCCGGCGAGTTGAAGACAAAGCCGACGCAGCACAGCGTCCGCGATCTCCGCTCGATCGGCATTCAGCCCGACATCCTCCTCTGCCGCACCGACCGCTTTCTCGACAGCGACATCAAGCGCAAGATCGCGCTGTTCTGCGACGTCGACGAAGAGGCCGTCATCACGGCCAAGGATGTCCCGACGATTTACGAGGTGCCGATGGTCCTGGCCGCCGAGGGCCTCGATCGCATCGTGCTCAAATACCTCCACCTGCCGCAGACCGAGCGGAGCATGGAGCACTGGGAAGATCTCGTCGCGCGCATCAAGAACCCGGTCGATGACATCACGATTCACGTCGTCGGCAAGTACGTCGGCTACGAAGATTCGTACAAGAGCCTCAATGAGGCGCTCTACCACGGCGGCTTTTCGAATCGCCTCAAGGTGACGATCAAATGGATCGAAGCCGAAGCGCTCGAGGAACCCGGTGGCGCCGCCCTTCTCGATGGCGCGGACGGCATCCTCGTCCCTGGCGGCTTCGGGAATCGCGGCACGCGCGGGATGATGATGGCCGCGCAGGTCGCGCGCGAGCGTTCAGTCCCGTACTTCGGCATCTGCTACGGATTCCAATGGGCGACCGTCGAGTACGCGCGCAACGTCGCCGGCCTCGCCGATGCCGATTCGACGGAGTGCAGTCCCGATACGCCGACGAAGGTCATCTACAAGCTCCGCGACCTCCTTGGCGTCGACGATCTCGGCGGCACGATGCGGCTCGGATCGTACGCCTGCGAGCTGGCGCCTGGCTCCCTCGCGCAGCGCGTGTACGGGGCGCCGCTCATCCACGAACGCCATCGTCACCGGTACGAATTCAACTGCCTCTACGAGCAGGCGCTCCACGACCACGGCCTCAGGATTTCGGGACGGTCGCCGGACGGAAAATTCGTTGAGATTGCGGAGCTGCCGACGCATCCGTGGTACGTGGCCGTCCAGTTCCACCCCGAGTTCAAATCGAAACCGACACGCCCGCATCCGCTGTTCGCCGCGTTCGTGGGCGCCGCCTACCAGCACAAGACCGAGCACGGCCTCGTCGGACAGCTGGGACAGGTCGGTCGCGTTCGCCAGGTGGGTTGACGTGATTCCTGTCGCCCTGGGCGACTTCTCGATCGGCGAGGGCCACCCGCTCGTGCTCATCGCCGGACCCTGCGTGATCGAAAGCGATCAGCACGCGCACGACCTCGCAGGGCGCATCGTCGAGATCGCCAGAGCCGTCCGGATTCCTTACGTCTTCAAAGCTTCGTACGACAAGGCGAATCGAACGTCCATTCGATCGTTTCGCGGACCGGGTCTCGAGGACGGCCTCCGCACGCTGGCCGCAATAAAGTCCAAGCTCGGCGTGCCGATTCTCACCGACATCCACGACCCGTCGCACGCGCGCGAGGCGGCTGATGTCGCCGACATTCTGCAGATTCCAGCCTTCCTGTCGCGCCAGACCGATTTGCTCGTCGCCGCTGCACGGACGGGACGCGTCGTCAACATCAAGAAAGGTCAGTTCCTGGCGCCGGACGACGTCAAGCACGCCGTGGCGAAGGTTCAGGACGCCGGCAACTCGCGCGTGATCGTGACCGAGCGCGGAACGAGCTTCGGTTATCACAACCTCGTCGTCGACATGCGCGCGTTTCCGATCATGCGCGCACAGGGTCATCCTGTCGTCTTCGACGTCACGCACAGCCTGCAGCTGCCTGGCGGCGGAGACGGCGTCACCGCCGGTCAGGCCGAGTACATCGAGCCGCTTGCGTGCGCTGGCGTCGCCGCTGGCGCGGACGGTGTGTTCCTCGAAGTCCACGAAGAGCCAGCCCGCGCGAAGAGCGATGCGCAGAACGCGTTGAAGCTTTCCGAGCTCGAGCCGCTGCTCCACCGGCTGATGGGCATTCATCGACTCGTCCGCCAGGCCGAGGTTGCGTCGCGTGACTGACCGATCCCTGGCACGGAAGGTCCTCGAGACGGAAGCCGCCGCGATTCTTGCGTTGATCGAGCGACTCGACGAGCGATTCGATCGTGCCGTCCAGATGCTCAAGGATTGCAAAGGGCGCGTCATCCTGACCGGGATGGGCAAGTCCGGCATCATCTGCCGCAAGATCGCCGCGACGCTCGCCAGCACAGGAACGCCGGCGTTCTTTCTGCATCCGGCCGAGGCCATTCACGGCGATCTCGGCGTGATTCACCCGGAAGACGTCGTCGTCGCCCTGTCGTACAGCGGCGAGACCGACGAACTGGTCCGGCTGCTCGAAACGATTCGACGCTTCGGCGTGCGGTTGATTGCAATCACTGGCGGACCGCGGTCGGCGCTCGCGCAAGCGGCCGACGTCGCCTTGGATTGCAGCGTCGCTGTCGAGGCGTGTCCGATGAACCTCGTCCCGACCGCCAGTACTACGGCCGCGCTCGCGATCGGTGACGCGCTGGCGATGACGCTGCTGGTCGAAAAGGGATTCCGGCAGGAGGATTTCGCCAGCCTTCATCCGGGCGGAAAGCTCGGCAAGCGCCTGATGCGCGCCGAAGCGCTGATGCACTCCGGCGACCGCTGCCCGATCGTGCCCCGCCGCACGCCGATGCGCGACGTCATCTACGAGATGTCCCGAAAGGGGCTCGGCATGACCTGCGTCGTCGACGGCGACGACACGCTGCTCGGCATCATCACGGATGGCGACCTGCGGCGTCAGATGGAACGCGGCGTGGACGTCATGAACATGACGGCGGATGATGTGATGACGAAGCAGCCGATTTCTGTGTCGCGCGCCACGCTGGCGTTCGAAGCGCTGACCCTCATGGAGCAGCGGAAGATCACGGCCGTCGTCGTCACCGACGATGGCCGGCCGACGCGCATCGCGGGCGTGCTGCACCTGCACGATCTGTGGCCGATGCAGCTGTCCTGAAGGATCTATGACGGACCTCCGACGGAAGGTGCGGGCGTGACCGAGAGTCCGTTGGATCTCGCCGCCTCGCGCGTGCGACTGATCCTGTTCGACGTCGACGGCGTCCTCACGGACGGCAAGATCCTGCTGCATGCAGACGGCACCGAAAGCAAGCGGTTCGACATCAAGGACGGGAGCGCCATCGTCTGGGCGATCCGGCTGGGCCTGACGGTCGGCTTTCTGTCGGCTCGATCCTCTCAGGCCACCACACAGCGCGCCGCGCAGCTCGGCGTCACCCTCGTGCATCAGGGCGTCGCCAGCAAGCTCGAGACTTACGATCAGGTTGTCGACGCGCTGTTGCTCGAAGACGATCAAGTGGCGTATATGGGAGATGACGTGCTGGATTTGCCAGTCCTGCAGCGCGTTGGATTCTCCTCCGCCCCGTCTGACGGCGCAGCCGACGTACGCGCGTCCGTGCGCTGGGTCAGTTCCGCGCGCGGCGGCGACGGCGCCGCCCGCGAGTTGATCGAACTCATTCTGAAAGCACAAGGCCAGTGGGAGGGGCTCGTCGCGTCGTACCGCGGGGAACGTCTGGAGCGTCAGACGTGAGCGCGTATGCGCCGCTCGTGGCGGCTCTGGTCGCGCTCCTCGCCGGTCTGGCCATCGGCAAAGCCTGGGAGCGCTACAAGCTGCGCGACGGCAAGTGGTTCGATCGCCGGCGCGCACGCGAGTCGCCGCACTACATTCTCGGCCTGAACTTTCTGGTGGCGAATCAAATCGATCTCGCCATCGAAGAGCTCAGTCGCGCCGCGAGCGTGGATCCCGACGCCCTCGAAGTCCACATGATTCTGGGCAACCTGTACCGCGAAAAAGGACAGGTCGGCAAAGCGATTACCGTCCATCAGTCGTTGTTGCAGCGGCCGCGGCTGAATCGACTCGAGCACGCCTACGTGCTGCTCTGTCTCGGCCTCGACTACAAGCGCGGCGGCTTCGTCGATCGGGCGCTCGATGCGTTCAACGAGGTGCTCCGCCTCGATCCGCGCAACGAATATGCGCTGGTCAACCTCCAGAAGCTCCACGAAGAGCAGCATCAGTGGACCGAGGCGTACGACACGCGCGAACGGCTGTCGCAGCTCACGGTCACAGAGTCGAAGTCGCGGAGCGAGTCCATTCTCGCCTTTCTCGAGAACGAAATCGGGCTCGAGGCGATGCGCCGGAAGGACTACGCCGAAGCGGCCCGGCGATTCCAGGCCGCCATCGATCTCGATTCGTCGGCGGTGCCCGCGTATCTCAACCTGGGCGACGTGCGGCTGGCCGAGGGAAACGAACGAGATGCGTCGCTGGTGTGGGAGAAGCTCGTCGACATCGCGCCGGATCGCGCGTACCTCGCATTCGATCGGCTCGAGGCGCTCGGAAGACGACACGGGCAAACCGATCGACTGACGCGACTGTGCCGGCGCCTCATCGAGGAAAACCCGCAGGACTGGCGCGCGCGCCTGGCGCTCTCGCGTCATCTCGCAGCCGCGGATCAGCCGCGCGAAGCGCTCGACCTGCTCTTTGCGGCGCTCGTCCAGAATCCGCACGCGCTCAGCATTCACCAGGCGATCTGGCGGACGCTGGGACAGCTACGCTACCCGACCGCGCTCGTCGATCGGTACCGCGACCTGACCGAACACGCGGTTTTCTACCTCGATCCGCACGTCTGCATCCGCTGCCGCTATCGAAGCACGGAGCTGCTGTGGCAGTGTCCGCACTGCCACGACTGGAACACGTTCGTCGAGGAGCGGATCGCACCCGCGCAGGACGCGAGCGAAGTCGAAGTCTGATCGGAATCAGCCGACCGATTGTTTGAGCGCCGCGACGACCTCCTCCACCTGGCGGTCGGTCTCTTCAAACGACGCGTCGGTATGAATCACGAAATCGGCGCGCAATGTCTTGTCCGCGGTCGGCCACTGCGCGTCGATGCGCTGCTTCGCCGCGTCCTGATTCAGTCCACGCTCGCGTAGCCGCTGCATCTGCAACTCGGGCGGGCACGTGGTCACGACGACCCGGTCGTAGTCTTTTTGATGTCCTGTCTCGAACAGCAGAGGGACGGCCACAACGGCGAATGGATAGTGACCGAGCAGCTCGAAACCGCGCAGACCGGCGCGAATCGCACGATAGATCGCAGGATGCAGGATCGCTTCGAGATCACGACGGGCCGTCGCGTCGGCGAACACGATCGGGCCGAGCGCCTGGCGATTGACCGATCCGTCGGCCGCGAGGACCGCCTCGCCAAATCGCGCGGCGATCGCGCTCGTCGCTTCCGTACCCGCAGCCGTCACGCCGTGAGAGATGTCGTCGGCGTCCAGGCAGGGAACGCCCCGCTGGCGCAGCCGTTCCAGGACGTACGACTTGCCGGTCGCGATCCCGCCGGTGAGGCCGATTTTCAGCATCAGCGCACGTGAATCGAGCGCTCGACTACCCGTCGCGACGGATGCCTCTCCGCAGCTGCGCCGCGGAAAGCGTGTTCTTGAGCAGCATCACGATTGTCAGCGGCCCGACGCCTCCGGGAACGGGCGTCAGCGCACCGGCAACGTTCGCCACGTCCGGATGCACGTCGCCGACGACGAGCGAGCCCCGGCGTGCGAACGTTTCACGACGACTCGAACCAGCCGCGAAGAGGCGCTCGACGAGTACAGCGTCGGTGACCTGCGTCGTGCCGATGTCGATGACCGTCGCGCCCGGCTTCACGAACGCGCTCGTGACGAAGCCTGGCCGGCCGATCGCCGACACGAGGACGTCAGCTTCCGAAGCGACCGCAGGGAGATCAGGCGTCTTCGAGTGGCAAATGGTCACCGTCGCGTTCCGATGGAGCATCAGCAGCGCCATCGGTTTGCCGACGATGTCGCTTCGGCCGATGACGACGGCGCGGCTTCCCTGCAGCGTGATGCCCGATCGATTGAGGAGCTCGATCACTCCTGACGGCGTGCAGGCGACGAGCGCGGCGCGGTTCTGGACGAGACGTCCGACGTTGACCGGGTGGAATCCGTCGACGTCCTTCTCCGGTCGAATCGCTTCGAAGACCTGCTGTTCGGCCGTCGATCCCATCGCGGCCGGCAGCGGCGATTGCACCAGGATGCCGTCGCACGCATCGTCGCGGTTGAGGCGGTCGACGAGCGTCAGCAGCTCGTCGAGCGACGCCGTTGCCGGCAGCCGCTCGACCTCCGCGCGCAGGCCGGCGTCGCCGGCCGATTTCAGCTTGTTGCGAACGTAAATCTGCGACGCGGGATCGTCGCCGACGAGAACGAGAACGAGGCCGGGCGGACGTCGCGCGAGCTGCGTGAACTCGGCGATGCCGGGCGCGACTTCGGCGCGGATCACGCTGGCGACGGCTGCACCGTCGAGAAGTCGAGCCGCCATCAGCGCGTCACCAGAGCTCGACTTCCGTCAGATCTGCGCGCCGCCCTTCGCCGATCACCGGACCGCAGCAGTCGTGCCTGCCACCAGGCGGCTGTGCTTGTGGCCGTAGCTGAAGTAGAACACGAGCCCGATGACGAGCCACACACCGAGCCGCAACCAGTTGGTCCATCCGAGCCCGTAGATCATCGCGCCGCAGACGACGATGCCGGCGATCGAGACGAACGGCAGTGCCGGCACGGTGAATCCCCGCGGAATATCCGGCCGGCGGTGGCGCATGATCCACACGCCCGCGCAGACGAGGATGAATGCGAACAGCGTCCCGATGCTCGTCATCTCGCCGACGATGCTTTCCGGCAGGAAACCTGCGAACAGCGACGTGAAGACGAAGAACAGCATGTTCGACTTGTACGGCGTCTGGAACTTGGGATGGACTTCCGAGAAGACCGGCGGCACCAGGCCGTCGTGGCTCATCGAATAGAACACGCGCGACTGGCCAAGGAGCATCACCAGGATGACCGACGAGAAGCCGGCGAGAATGGCGACGGTGACGAACTTCGCCAGCCATCCGTACCCAGGCATGTACTTGGTGATGGCGAATGTCACCGAGGCTTCCTTCCCTGCGGTCCTGAAGTCTTCGACGGTCGCGATGCCGCTGAGCACGTGCGAGAAGAGGACGTACAGCACCGTGCAGACAACGAGCGAACCCAGAATCCCGATCGGCATGTCGCGCGCCGGATTCTTGGCTTCCTGCGCGGCGGTCGACACGGCGTCGAAACCGATGAACGCAAAGAAGACAACGCCCGCGGCGCCCAGGATGCCCATCACACCCCCGTACGGATGTGTCACGCCCTCGGATGTGGTGTAGGTCGTCGGCGCCGGGATGTAGGGCGTGTGGTTGGCCGGATTGATGAAGCCCCAGCCGATCGCGATGACCATCAGCACGATCGTGACCTTCGTGACCACGATGATGCTGTTCACGAATGCGGATTCCTGCGTGCCCCGAATGAGCAGCGCCGACAGCAGCGCAAGGATCACGATGGCCGGCACGTTCATGATGCCGGTAACGCCGTTCGCCGTTTCGAACGGTGAATGACACCATTGGTACGGGATCTGGAAACCGACGTATTCGAGGACCTTATTGAAGTACTCGCTCCAGGCGATCGCGACGGTCGCGGCACCAACGGCGTACTCCAGCACGAGGTCCCACCCGATGATCCACGCGACCAGTTCGCCCATCGTCGCGTACGAGTAGGTGTAGGCGCTGCCCGCGATTGGAATCATCGACGCGAACTCTGCGTAGCAGAGACCGGCGAACGCGCAGCCGATGCCAGCAACGACGAAGGCCACCGTGACGGAAGGCCCCGACCGCTCGGCAATTGCGGCGGCGGTCCGGACGAACAGGCCCGCACCGATGATCGCGCCGATGCCGAGCGCCACGAGAGCCATCGGCCCCAGGGTGCGCTTCAGCGTGCCTTCCCCGCTCGCCGCCGCATCTGACAGCAGGCGATCGATCGATTTGGTCCGCGTCAGTGAACTCGCCACTATGTCCTCTCAGTCTCTAATCACGTCGCACCGTCCGACGCCGGCGGGGCGCCGCTGCCCGTGCCGCCACGAGCGCCGACATTATACTGAAGCGCCCGCCAGTGCCTTGACGTAGGCGCGGACGCGAGCCTCCGGATCTCGGGTCGCGAGCAGGTCGCCGATGACCGCCACCGAAGCCGCACCAGCCTCGACGACGCTCATGGCATTCCCTATCGTAATGCCTCCAATCGCAACCAGGGGACGGCCGAAGCTGGCCGCGCGGCGGACCATCTCGAGGCCGACGGGCTCGTAGCCGGTGTCCTTGGTCGACGATCCGAAGACCGGCCCAATCGCGAGGTAGTCGATGGGCTCCGCCGCCGCCACGGCGAGCTGATCGCTGGTGTGCGTCGACTTCCCAATCACCGCAGCAGGACCCAGAATCGCCCGCGCCGCAGCGACGGGCAGATCGTCCTGCCCCAGGTGGACGCCGTCGGCGCCGGCGAGCCGCGCGATATCCGCACGATCGTTCACGATCAGCGTCGCACCGACGTCCCGAGCCCGGCTGGTCAGGTCGCGCGCGAGGCTCAACAACGCTCCCGACGGCATCGACTTCGCCCGCAACTGAAGGAATCGTGCACCGCCGGCGAGAAACGCGCGGGCGAGCTCCGCCGGATCCCATCCGGCGCGTTCGGCGGCGCCGACGTCGACGATTGCGTTGAGCCTCGGGAGAACGACGAGATCAGACCGCCTCTGCGAGGCGGCCTCCACCGGGACGGGACTGGAAGCGCTCCATGAACGACGTGCTCAGCTTGCCCGACTGGAAGTCGGCATCGTTCAGGATCCGCAGGTGCATCGGAATGGTGGTCTTGATGCCTTCGATCACGGTCATCTCGAGCGTTCGTCGCATCCGCGCGATCGCTTCGTGACGGTCGCGTCCGTGGACGATGATCTTGGCGATCATCGAGTCGTAGTACGGCGTGATCGTGCACTCGGAATGCGCGAACGTCTCGACGCGCACGCCCGGGCCGCCGGGGACGCTGAACACGTGGATGACGCCGGGCGACGGGACGAACGTTTCAGGGTCCTCGGCGTTGACGCGGCACTCGATCGAGTGGCCCGTGAACGTCACCTCGCTCTGCTTGAACGACAGCTTTTCGCCGGCGGCGATGCGAATCTGCTCTTTCACGATATCGATGCCGGTCACCATCTCCGTGACCGGATGCTCCACCTGCAGCCGCGTGTTCGCTTCCATGAAATAGAAGCGGCCGTCGGGGTCCATCAGGAACTCGAAGGTGCCGGCATTGGTGTACTGCACGGCCTTCGCGGCGTCGATGACGATCGCGCCCATCTTGCGGCGCTGCTTTTCGCTCAGCGCGGGCGACGGCGATTCCTCGACGAGCTTCTGGTGACGCCGCTGAATCGAGCACTCGCGTTCGCCGAGATGGACGACGTTGCCGTGACGGTCGCCGAGAATCTGGAATTCGATATGTCGCGGCGACTCGACGTACTTCTCGATGTAGACGTCCGACACGCCGAACGCGGCTTCGGCCTCGCGCTGCGCGGTCTTCACGGCGTGCGACAGTTCGTTCGCTGCCCGGACAACGCGCATGCCGCGGCCGCCGCCGCCGGCAGTCGCCTTGACGATGACGGGAAAGCCGATCTCCTTCGCGAGCTTGAGTGCCTTTTCCTCGCTCTCGATGGGGCCGTCGCTGCCGGGCAGAATCGGCACGCCCGCCTTTTTCATCACGCGGCGTGCGCGCGCCTTGTCGCCCATCAGCCGGATGACCTGCGGATCCGGACCGATGAACTTGATGTGGCATGCCTCGCAGACTTCAGCGAGGTACGCGCTTTCGGAAAGGAACCCGTAGCCGGGATGGATGGCGTCGGCGCCCGTCACTTCGGCGGCGCTGATCACCGCCGGCACGTTCAGGTAGCTGTCGGCGCTGCGTGCGGGGCCAATACAGACGTCTTCGTCGGCAAACCGCACATGCAGCGAGTTCTCGTCGGCCTCGGAGTACACCGCCACGGTTTTGATACCCAGCTCGCGGCAGGCAAAAATGATGCGCAGCGCGACTTCTCCGCGGTTGGCGATGAGAATTTTCTTGAACATGTCAGCGCGTTCTGATGGCGAACAGCCGCTCGCCGTACTGCACGGCCTGGCCGCTCTCGACGTAGATGTTGACGATCTCGCCGTCGTACTCGGAGTCGATCTCGTTCATCAGCTTCATCGCCTCGATGATGCAGAGCACCTGCCCCTTCTTCACCGACGCACCGACTTCGACGAACGAGTCGGCGCCCGGCTCGGGCGAGCGATAGAACGTGCCCACGATCGGCGACTTCACGACCGCAAGTTCGACCTCGGCGTCGGCCGCGGCGTCGACGGTCGGAGCCGCCGCGCTTGCGACGGCCACCGGCGCTGCGGCGACCGACTGCGGGCCAGGTCCGGCGTGAGGCTGCGCTGCGCCGGACGCTGCGGGAACGTGATGCAGTTCGACCGACCCCACACCGTTCCGGCGAACCTTCAGCCGCAAGCCATCGTGCTCGATTTCGAATTCGGACAGCTCGTGCTGACGCACGAGCTCGAGAAGTTCCTTGAGTTGATTGAGGTCCATTAAGTCTCGATGAGGTCGGTGGTCACGTCAGTCAGCACCTCCACGCCTTCCTCCGTCACCAGCACGTCGTCCTCGATGCGCACGCCACCCCAGTCCGGAATGTAGGCACCGGGCTCGATTGTGAAGACCATGCCCGCCGCGACTGCGACGCTGTCCGGGCTCGCTCCCGCGTCGACGGTCTCGCCAGCGCGGGCCCGCGTAATCCGGGGATCTTCGTGCACTTCGATCCCCAGCCCGTGGCCCGTTCCGTGACCAAACGCCTCGGCGAGGCCTCGTTTGCCAAGCGCGCCGCGAGCCGCCTCGTCGATCTCGAAGCGCGACCGGCCAGGTCGAACCACCGCGATCGCCTCGCTGTGCGCGTCACGGACCGCCTGGTAGATCTCCCGGGCTCGCGCGCTCGCCCGTCCGACCGCCACGGTACGGGTGAGGTCGACGCAGTATGAGTCGTAGACCCCGCCGAAGTCCAGCACTACGAGGTCACCTTCGACGAACCTTCGCTCGCCGGGTCTGGCGTGAGGCAATGCAGAGTTCGGCCCGCCGGCGACAATCGTATCAAACGCAGGCTTCGAAAACCCTGCATCGTGCATGCGGAGATCGATGGCTTTCGCGACGTCGCGCTCGGTCCGGCCCGCCCGCACTTCTGCCGGAACGTGCGCCGCGACCATCGACAGGCGACGCGCCGCCTCGCGCAACGTGGCGATCTCGTACGCATCCTTTATTACACGCAGCCGCTCGACGAGCCCATCCGTGGCGACGAATTCCGGTCCCGAGTGTGCGCCGCCCGGAAGCGTACGCGTGAGCCACTGAAATCGGTTGACGGTCAGGTTCGCCGCTTCGAAGCCGACGCGGCGCATGGGCAGCGACCCGAGCAGCGCCGCGAGCGTCGCGTCGTAGGATCCTTCAACCTTGATCAGCTCCATGCCTGGACACGCGCATGGTCCGTCAGCGGACGAAACAACGGCGGTGACGTAGCGAAAGTCCGTGATGAAGAACAACTGCTCCGCCGTGAGCACGACGGTCGCGGAACCGCCGGTGAAATTCGTGAGGTAGAGGATATTCGGCAGCGACGTGACGACAAGCGCCTCGAGACCGTGCGCGCTGATTGCCTGTCGGACTGCTTTGTGGCGGCCGCTAAGCGCGGCGGTCGGAGCGTGAGCCATGAATCGCGTCGAGCCAGGTTTCCAGCACCGCGACCGTTCGGGTGGCGCGCTCGCGTGTGGAATCCACCGGGCTGGGCACGAATGATAGAACGTCGGCGCCCGCATCTTCATGCGAATCGTCGACCGCGGCGAGATCCATGTCGACGTCCGCATCGAGATCAGATGCGTCGAGGGGCTCGGGCTCCGGGGTGATGCTGGCCAGGTCCGTGGTCGTTTCCGGCTCGACTGGAGCGGCGTGCGCCGGCGCCGCCTGCGCTGCACCGCGCCTCGTGAGGCTGGCGACGGTCTCTTCGAGGTCCGGGTCGTTGGGCGCCAACGCAAGCGCGGCGCGATAGTGCGTCAACGCCCGGTCGATTTCTCCGCGGCGGCTGTAGATCTCGCCAAGGCCGCGAGCCGCCGCGAGATTGGTCGGCGCACCCGTGAGAACGTGCTCGAGCTCGATCACCGCTTCGTCGAGCTGATTGAGCTCCAACAGCGCCCTGCCCAGCGTGACGCGCGCCGACAGGTACGTCGGATGAATTTCCAACCCGTCGCGGCAGATCCTGACGGCTTCCTGCAGCTCGCCCGCTCGCCGAAGCTCCTCTGCCAGCTGGGCAAAGGCGATCGACGCCGGATCCTTCTGGACCCGGCGTCGAAGATCGTCGATGCGGCGTCGCTCGTCGGACATCGCTATTGCACGACGATGACGGACGTCTTGGGCGTAGCGGATGCGTGACCGCTGTTGTCGATGACCGTGAGGCTCACGGTATACCCCGCCGCTGGAGACGGCGTCACGTAAATGTGCGACGTCGTCGGGGTCGGCGTCGAAACCGCGGACGACCCGTCCCCGAAGTTCCAGACGTAGCTCACGATCGAGCCGCCGCTCGATGTCGAACTGCTGCCGTCGAATGACACGGCGATCGGCGCCGTCACCGGCGACGCCGGCGTGAACGTGAAGTTCGCAACGGGAGCACTTCCACCGGCGGCGCCACCGATGGTCACCGGCTTCGCTGCGAACACCTTCTTCCGGCCGATGTCGTCGAGCACGCTGAGGACGACGTTGTAAGTGCCGGCGTTCGCGTAAGTGTGCGACGGCGTCAGGCCGGTGCCCGTGGAACCGTCGCCGAAGTTCCAGTTGAACTGCGTCACCTGGTGTCCGGCCGACGACTGCACCTGATCGGCGTTGAAGAACACAGGCTGACCGACTGCCGGCGTAGACGGTGAGAAGAACCAGTCGCCGGTGAACGGATCGGTCGAGGTCACGATCACCTGTTGCGCCGCAGACGTCGCGGTCACGCCGCGATCGTTTGTTACGGTCAACGTGACGGCAAACGTTCCATCCGTCAGGTAGGTGTGCGAGGGCGTCGCGCCGGTGCCCGAGCCGCCGTCGCCGAAGCTCCACTGATAGTTCGTGATCTGCGTCGCGTTGTTGCCAGGCGTGCTGGCGCGTCCGTCGAACTGCACCGGCACGTTGACGCCCACCGACGTCGGACTGTACGAGAACGTCGCCGTCGGCGTTCCACCCGGCGGCAGAATCACGCCCGACGGCACGAGTCGAATGCTGACGGTCGAGAGGTTCGATGCCTGCGCGTCGGTGCCGACCGGCGTCGCGACGATCGAGACGGCGCTGATCACGGAGTCGGGTCCTGGAGGCGGCGCCGTGTAGACCGCACGCGCCGTGCCGTCATTGGCCGTCACGACGGTTCGTGCCGAGAGCGTCCCGAAGTCCGCCAGCTGTCCGCCGACCGCCATGTCGAGCCGAAGCGCGACGCCGCTGGTCGGCGCGCCGTTCGGTCCGAAGACCGTGACGGTGACCGAGCTCTGCGAGCGCCCGTCCTGCGTGATGCTGTCGGGCGTTGCCGTCAGGCGGAGCGACTGCGCGAAGGTCGATGGCCCCGTCAGCGCGGGCTCCTCGGTCTGATGGACGCATCCGGCAGCGAAGGCTGCCGCCGCGACCGCGATGAGGCGCAAGAACGTCGTCTTCATTGATCCCCGAAGTTCCCGAAGTCGACGGACATCGACCCGGTGACTGAAACGGCGTTGCCGACGATATCGGTGCCGTAGAACGTGACGTGCGCGATCGTGTGAATGATGG
>DATBHR010000034.1:0-9343 GCA_036557365.1 Vicinamibacterales bacterium | reverse complement strand
TTTCGATTTCCGCGGTCAACCGATGGGTCGCATGATCGGCCGCGACATATCGAATCGCGGTTCCCAGGTTCGCCGGGCCGACCTCTCGCGCCAGCTGATCGATCGCCGACTGCGGCATCGGGATGCCGACGAGGACGTCGGCGAGGGATTCGTCGAGTTCATGGCCATTGAGCCATGCGGCCAGCGCGTCTTCTCGATCCGACCTCTCGATCGGCGTGAGCTGCGGGTCCGCCGCGCGACGTGCGGAATCGCGGAAGGCGTCAATCGCCCCGAGCTGCGACGCGGTCAGTCGCGCGGTTCCGAGCGCGCGGGCCGCGCCGTCCGCGTCGCTCACGAATCGCGGCAGGAGGTTCGCGCTGCGCGCGACCGCCGACGTCGGGTTGTTGAGTTCGTGCGCCAGGCCCGCCGCAAGCCGGCCGAGCGAGATCATCTTCTCGTCCCTCAGCTCGCCCGACCGGAAGTGCCGCGCGCGGTCGACCATGACATGCACGCAGATGGCCGTGATCTGCGGACATTCGCGAATGAGGGCCGGAAAGAGATCGCGATGAAGCGCGACGACCTCGGTCGCTTCTTCGGCGACCATGTTGCCCGGCGGTGCTGCCATGCGCGAGTACGGCAGCGCGCCGCCCAGGTCGCCCGGCAGCCACTCCATTTCCTTGCGCAGACCGGCGCCTCGATTGACGCTGATTGCCAGGTGGCCGCTGACCACGATCCACAGTGACTCCATCGGGCCGTGAATCGTCGCGACGACCTCACCCTTGGCGATCGCGCGCAGCGTGGCATGGCGCGCAAACCACTCGCGTTCCGCGACGGGCGCAGGACCGATGAGACGATGCGCGGCCAGTCGATGGACGATCGTGTCGAGCGACAACAGGCGATTGTACTGTTACGGCTTCTTCCTGTGAGCGGCCGCTTCGGCGGCAGGCTGGATGTCCGCGCGCCACCAGGCATCCGAGTTGACGCGCTGCGCCTGATTGACGCCGACGACGATCTGATCGGTTGGATCGATGGCGGAGCCGTCGAGGACGAGCGTGGAGTACTTGGTTTCGTGCGCGTCGAGGAGGTGTCGTCCAGGCGCCGTCTGGCGCGCTTTCAGCGTCCCGTCCGCGTTGAACACGAACGCGATCACGGTGAACTGATCGAGCGCGTCGCCGGTCGTGTTGGTCGCGGAATACAGCAGCACCGGCGGACCGCCGTCGCCGCTCGTCAGCACCGTCGCGTGCTCCAGCCGGACCGGAGAATCAGGCGCCTGTACGGCCGCCACCGGCTTTTCCGAAGCGGCACCCAGAAAGAACGCAAGCATCACTGCGACGTACGAGACCGTCATTTCGGCTCCTGTCCGATTCTATTAAGCGCGAACGATCGAGATCGTGTGCTCCGGTGCATCAGTGTGCAATCCAGCCCGGGCACGGCCTGTTCAGAATACCAGCCGACGCACCCTGACCTGAAACGCGGAAAAAACCCGCGTCACTTAGTACCGTGGCAAAAATCGATTCCATCGGCTCGGGGCTCATCCCATTCGCACTGGCGGCGGGGCTGGTCTCAGGCGGCGTGTGGCGCTCCACCCCACCCGCGGAAGCGCCCAAGCCCAAGCCCAGCGCTGCTGCAGCCACCGCGATCGACCCGTCCAACGGCCGCTCGCGCGCCCTGTCTGACCTGCACCCGGTCATCGAACTGCTCGGACAGTCGATGGGCGTACAGGTCGAGCCGGACGAAACACTCCGCGCCGTTCGCGTCCTTCTTCGTGAAGTCGGCGCGTCCGGCCACCTCGACAACAAGCAGATCGCCACCGCCTTGAGCCTTCTCGAAACGCTCATGGCCAAGTCGCCGCGGGACGCCGATCCGGCCGGGCGCGAGGCCGCACAGCTTCTCGACTCGTACCTTCGTTCCGATGTCGATCCGGCTGCCGAGCTGCACAAGCTCCAGTCGAAGATCGCCGACCACTTCATCGAAGAGCTGAACGATCAGGAAGCGCTCAACAGGCTGACCGACGTCGTCAAGCGGACCGACGGCCCGAAGGTCGATGTGCAGTTCCTCGTGGCGACGATCCCCGATTACGTCGACTCCAACAGCGCGTGGGTCGCCGACGAAGTACTCGGCGCCATTCAGGCGGGCATGAGCCGCGCGAACTACCTCCTCGATCGCTTCAGGCTGATCGACTGGTCGCGTGCGGACGAGATACATCCCGACGCGGTCACCAACGACAGCCGGCTTCACGAGCGGCAGCCGGGCGCGCTGATCTTCCGCAAGGTGAATCCGCGCACGGGCGCGATGTCGCTGCAGGTCGTGCTGCTCGTGCTCGAAACGCCGACCGCAGGCGTCCATCGCGCAGCGCTCAAGAACGCGATGCATCTGGTGCACGCGTGGTGGCGGACGGTGGACAAGGAATCGGACCCGCACCTGTCGCTGGTCGCACCGGTCTTCTCCGGCTCGATGCCGTCGCTCGCGATGGAGCTGAAGAACAGCTGGGAAGGAAACCTCGCGGCGGTCTCGGTCGTGACCGGTTCGGCGATGTCCGATGCGAACGCGTGCATCATCAAAGTCATGGCGCCCGGCGTGAACTATCTCGCCGCGGTCCAGCCGACGTCCGTGGTCATGAACGCGCTGAGCGGCGCGCTCACCCGAATCAATCCCGCGTGGAGGTCCGGTGCGGGCGTTGCGCTGCTCGTCGAGGCGAACACTGCATTCGGCTCGAGCGCGCGGGCGCTCGACGTGTCACAGACTCGAACCACGACCGGCCTGGCGGCCGCGACGGCCTGCGGCGCGCAGTCCAACCTGATGAGTCAGTCGGTCTACCCGTTTCCGCTGCACATCGCACAGCTGCGGAACGATGCGCCCTCGGCGTCGCCGGATCCGGTGTCGCTGGTGCCGACGCCGGCCGTCCATCTGAACGTCGGTGAAACGAGGCCCGCGGCCGATCAACTGCCCGCGCTTCGGCCGCAGCTCGTCTCGCCTGTCGCCGAAGCGACGATCGCGAACACGCTCGATCACATGCTCCACGAGCGCATCTCCGCCGTCGGCATCATCGCGACCGACGCACGCGATACGCTCTTCCTCGCGAGGGAAGTGAAGAAGGCGATTCCGGACGTGCAGCTGTTCTTCCCGAACAGCTACCTGCTCTACCTGCACCCTGAGTACATCCCGTACATGCGCGGATCGATCGTCGCGTCGCCGTATCCGCTCGCGCTCGCCAACCAGCGCCGGATGGGCGACCGTTGGTCGCCGAGGCTGAATCAGGACGCTCAGCGACAGCCGTTCCCGAGCATGACGTTCGAAGGCATCTTCAACGCCACGCTGATGCAGCTGCAGAAGGCGCCGGCGCTCGCCGACTACTGCCACCCTGACCTGAATTACACGCGGCCGGATTCGGGACCTGAATCGACGCAGGACTGCGCGCCGCCCGTCTGGGTGAGCGTCATCGGCGACGATGGATATTGGCCGCTTGCGTATCACTCGCTGAACAAGCAGTCGGCGGCGAGCATCATCCCGACGTTCGTCGGCAGGCCGGCAGCCTATCAGGCTGCGCCGCTCACGACCGTTTCCATCGTGATCGGCATCGTCCTGGCGCTGCTCATCGTCGGCCTCCTGTGGTCCGCGCTGCGTCTGTGGAAGGACATGAGCGAGGAGAACCGCCGCGTGCTCGGGCTGCCGCTCCTCCGCGTGCTGGCGCCGCCGGTCACGTTCAATGCGATCAGGCGTCTGCATTCGTTCGGCCTGCTCCTGACGAGCGGCGTCCTTGCGTGCCTGGCATCGTGGTTCACCGCGGTACTCCTGCGGCAGAGCCTGCTCGCGTCTCCGCTCGTCGAGATCGTCGTGCCGTGCGCCGCCTGGACGGTGTTTGCCGTGACGCTGCTGCCCGGCATCGCGCTGACGTGGCGCTCGTCGCGAGCGGACACCGAACGCTTCCTGGTCGATCGCAGCGCTCCGCGCGCCGGCAAGATCATCTGGAATGAACTGCTGAAGGGGACGTCGATCCTATTGCTGATCGCCGCGCTGGTCTACTTCTTCGTCTTCCTCAACGACACGATCTGCGGCCACACCGGCGTGGACTCGTCCAGGGCGACGCTCGCGTTCATGGTCTCGCGCTTCATCGGCGGCGGCATCGTGTCGCCAGGACCGGTCACGGTGTGCCTGTTCGGCGCGCTGCTCGTCGGCATGGTGACCGGCATCCGCCGGCTGTCACTCGTGGGCAACGGCTACACGTCGCTCGCGCACGAATCGCCGGCGTTCCGGCTGCTGAGCGGCGCCGCGCAGCCGTGTCCCAGCGGGGGCCTCAGCGCCGATCCTGCATCCGACGACGAGCGCGGGCGCGAGATGCGCCAGTTCGCGTCGCTGCTGGACATGCCGGTCGAAAATCTGCCGCTGCCCTACGTCATCGGCACGTGCGTCGCCGTCGGCGCGGCGTACCTGTGCGTGCCGGACGTCTGGACGATCGAGGGCGTGCGGTTCTCGTACTTCCTGAAGTTCGCATCGTTCGCCGTGCTCATGATCTCGCTGCTGCTGATCAGCCAGGCTGTCGCGACGTGGAGCGCCTTGCAGCCGATGCTCGCGCGGCTGGCGCGCACGCGGCTCGAACACGCGCTGGGCGCGGTGGGCAACGCCATCCGCTGGGACCTTTCGATCGTGCCGCCGCGGCTCAGCGAGCTTCTGCCGCTCGCGCGCCGTGCGGAGCAACTGCGCGACGAGATGCTCAGCATCGCGAACCGGCATCTGCGTCAGCGCTTCGACGGTGCCTTCCCGAATCGGCGCGCGCCGCAGGATACGCATCTTCTGAGCACGTGGTATGCGACGAGCCTGTCCGTCAGGGCTCAGGATCTGGTCGGCGTGACGACGGCGCTGAACGGCGCGCACCAGGTGGATCAGCTGAACGACGAGATCGTCCGGCAGAAAACCGCGCCGCTGCTCCAGAGCCGCGCGTGGTTCGCGCTCTGGCGTATCTCGGACAGCGTCGTCGATCTCCTCGAGCGCGTGCCGTGGCGGCGCTGCATCGGCACGCCGTGCGAATCGCTCGATCCTGGAACCGATTCTCATTCGAATGGCGCGCTTGCGCGCCGCGATGACACCGCCGCCGCCTCGGCGATCGCGAAATGGTTCCACGAGTGCGAGGAATACGTGGCGCTGCAGTACGCGTTCCTGCTGCGCGACGTGCTCGCGCGGATCATGTCGGCGCTGTTTGCGGCGATGCTGTGCCTGACGCTGTTGACGGCCGCGCACCTCTTCTATCTGTTCCAGAGCCGCTCGTCGCTCCTCGCGATCGATCTGATGGCCGTCGGCGCCGCTGCGATTGCCGCCATCCGCATCGTCGTCGGCATGGAGCGCGATATCGTCCTCAGCCGCCTCCGCGTGACGACGCCGGGCAGCATCGATTTCAACTGGGACTTCATCAAGCGGGTCGGCATCTACGGCGTGCTGCCGCTGCTCGCAGTCGTCGGCTCTCTCTTCCCGGAGATCGGGAATTCGTTCTTCGCGTGGCTCGAGCCGCTCCGGAAACTGGCGGCCTTCTAGGGTCGACCGAGGCCATGACTCGATGGACTGGCCACGAAGACACGAAGGCCACGAAGATTAGTTGGTCTCTCTTCGGGTCAGCGTGAGTTTGTGGCCGTCGGATTCTGCGAGCTTCGGGGAAAATACGATCAGCCACGAAAACACGAAAGGCACGAAACCAAATTCATTGGACTTCGTGTCTTAGTGTCTTCGTGGCAACCCGAAACAATTGAAGCGTACAGTCGGATTCAACTAGCCACGAAGACGCGAAGGTCTCGAAGATTCAAAAACGCTTTTCGAGTTTTCGTGCTTTCGTGGCCGACGCCGTTGCGACGTGTCGAAGTCGCCAGCCACGGGAATTGGGCTTCGTGTCTTAGTGTCTTCGTGGCAACCCGAAACAATTGAAGCGTACCGTCGGATTCAACTAGCCACGAAGACGCGAAGGTCACGAAGATTCAAAAACGCTTTTCGAGTTTTCGTGCTTTCGTGGCCGACGCCGTTGCGATGTGTCGAAGTAGCCAGCCACGGGAAGCGTTCAATCGGATTCAAGCAGCCACGAAGTCACGAAGGACTCGAAATCTTTTTCGTGCTTTCGTGCTTTCGTGGCTGACTACGCCCCGCACTTTCGAACGCGGCGCGTGTGCTGACGCTACTTGAACCCCGCCTCGAGATCCGCATACGACAACCCGAAATTGACGATGGCCTGTTCGAAGGTTTCTCCGTCCCCGAGGCGGTGAAGCAGGCGGATCCACCCGAAGCCGGGCCGGTCGGCCATGACGTTGACGGCCAGCAGGCTCTCGTCGTACGCGACCTGCGCGACAAGACCGCTCATGCCCCCGAAGCCGCCCTCGAGGCGCTTGAGCGGGATGGACTGGCCGAGCGCCTTCATCCGCCGGTGCGCGGCGTCTGCGCTCGTACCGTCGAAGTACTGCGCGAGGCCTTCGTTCAGCCAGTGCGGCACCGAGCCGTGTCCGGCGATGCCAGCGATTACTGCGTGCGACAGCTCGTGAACGAGCACCTGCTCGAAGAGCGCGGGATCCTGTTCGGCGCCTGCGACCGGAATGCGGATGCGGCCGTCGTACTGGCCGCCGGACCACGCCGGCGCGCGCGTGATGTCGCGGAACTGCTTCTCCGTGTACAACACGGCGACGATCGTGTCGGGCGGATATTCGCCGAGCTTGCTGCCGATGCGGAAGAACGCGCTGTCGAGAATCCGTGACGCGGTGCTCGCCAGCGACTGGTTCGCGCGCCCCTCGAACATCACCCTGAACCGCTCGAACCGCTGGTCTGAAAATCCTTCGTGATTCGATTGGTCGCGCCGCCACGTGTCGAGCTGCTTTCTGATCTCGGTGTTCCCGGGCGCGTATTTCAACGCGGCCTCGTACGTACCGATGGCCAGCGCAGCGTCGCCCTCGTCGAACGCGATGCGTCCCAGCAGCATGGACGCGCCGGTCATCGACGGCTTGAGCTCGAGCGCGCGCTCGAGGCGAGCCATCGCCTCGGTCTGTCTTCCCTGCGCGTGCGCGACGGCGCCCGCGCCGAAGAGCACCGCCGGATCGTCGGGCGCCATCTCGAGCGCGTCCCGGAAGATGGACGCCGCGCGCGTGACGTTGCCACCGCGCAGCGCTTTCCAGCCGGCGTCGTTCAGTTCTGCGACGCTCGACTGTGCGCCGACGGCCGCAACGGCGAGTGCCAACGTGAGCAGCACGCCGGTCGATTGAACACGCATGCACGCGGCTGGGCAACGCCCGTGCCGTGGAGATCCAGCGAAAATGCGGGGAGTCGTCGGAAGGAACGATTACGAGTCTGATGCTCGAGCGACACGCACGTCAGTGCGCGCGGTCGGCTCGAGCGTCGGCAAGAGAAGTGAACGCGCTTACTTGACGGTGACCTTGACGAGCGCCGTCGTCCAGCAGCAGCCGAACCCGGCGCCGCCGTCTCCGGACAAATCGTTGGCCGTGATGTGGAGGAGGTAGTCACCCGCCTCCGAGAACGTCACATGCGACACGGCCTTGCCCTTGAAGGCGCCCTCGGTCGCATCCTTCTCCGCTTCGACGGCGGGCCTCGCCTTGTCGAACGTGACCTTGCCCGGCCCGCGGTACTTCGTGACGGTCATCGTCACCGGCGGACGCTTGGAGCTGAGCGGAGCGTTGGTGCCGCTCGTGAACTTCATGTCGTCCGCGGCCCAGACGTCCAGTTCCATCGGCGTCCCGACGGTCGCGGTGCGCTGCGGCGCGGCCGCGATGGATGCGATCGGTCCCTGGACCGTCTTCCCCGTCGCCTCGAACTTGATCGTCGGCGGCGTGTTGCCCACGGCGATTTCCGAGAACGGGCTCATCACGTAGTCGGCGTGAAGCCGGAACGGGATGCTGACCGTCTGGCCGTTCGAGGTGAGCGTCCAGGTCACGCTGTCGTTGGGCTTGAAGTCCCGCGGCGCCTGAATCACGAACATGCCCCACTGACGGCCTGGCATGAAGTGCGTCGGCTGACCGAGATCGGGTCCGCCGGGCTCGATGTGATTGTTGGGACCGATCGGGACGTCCAGTTCCTGGCGCGAGTTGCGGTTGTAGTAGCCGACGAGGAACGCCCGGCTGCCGTCGGGATTGTAGAACCACCCTTCGTACGCAGGCGTGATGTTGTCGCCGAAGCCGCGGCGCGGTTCAGGAATCTGGGAGATCTGCGCGGACAAAACAATGCCGCCGGCGATCGCGCCGGCGGCACAGAGTAACCCGAACTGCTTCACTGCTGCTTCTCGTTGTCGTTGGTGGTCTTGGCGATCTTCGCCTTGCGCTCGGCCTGCAGCGCCTTGAACTCTTCGTCGGTGAAGTACACGACGTTCATCCAGGCGTGCGCCATCTCGTCGACCGTGCGATCGCCGTAGCCCACCCACTGATCCGGATCCGGGTTGTTCTTGTTCGCCTTCGTGTTGTCGTACCACGCGGTGACGTGGATGACCGTTCCCTTCGGCAGCAGCGGCGCCGCGTCATCGTCGTAGATGTAGTTGGTCATCCAGTTGAAGTTGAAGTTGCCCACGTAGCTGATGACCTGTTTGCTGCCGTCCGGCAGGATGGCCTCGACCTGCATCGACTTCCCGCGCAGGTGGAAATGCGGCTGGAAGTTCTGGATCAGCGTGTTTTCCTTGAGGACCGTGAAGCCCTCGGTCATCGCCATCGAGTTCGGCGGGATGTCGAGCATCTTCGTGCGGTCGATGCCGGTGAAGCCGATGAGATAGCTGCGCTTCTTCGGCTCCTCGCCCTTCTTGTAGAACCAGATGCCGATCTCGGAGCCGCCGGTGATTTCTTCGCCGACCGCGTGAATGTGCTGATCCCACGAGATCTTCTCGCCCGGCAGCAGCAGCTTGCCCGTGCCCGGCCGGTAGAGGTCGTAGCCCTTGCCAATCGCCCATTCCATCAGCTGCGGACGACGGTTGACGAGATCGTCCGTGTCGAACCGGCCGGGGCCGTTGGCCGTGCCGGTATTGACGGCGTCAGGATCGTTGTTCAACACGAGGTACGCGATCGAGTGATGGATGATGCGGCGCGCCTTGAGGTTGGTCGGTCGGATTTCGACCATCTTCACCCAGCGCGGCTCGGTCAGCGGGATTTCCGACATCGGGCGGTACCAGACGTCCTGGTGCTGCGCCGCCATCGTGTACTCCGAGGACTTCACGACGAGATCGGGGGGACCGAAACCGTCGCGCACCGCTTTCCATTGGTTGTCGGTGACGAGCGGCTTGGGCGCCGGCAGATCCTTGGGATCGCCCTGCAGCGCGCCGCCGTCAACCCAGCGGACGACGGTCTCGACCTGCTCGTCGGTCAGCGACATGTCGTTCTTGAATTTCTGCACTCCGACGCTGCGG
>DATBHR010000033.1:0-6852 GCA_036557365.1 Vicinamibacterales bacterium | reverse complement strand
GCTACAATTCGGATGGCTTGTGAAACAGCCGAACAAAGTGGCCAAAGCCGCCGCGGCCAGGCAGAGCGCCGATCAGGTTTCCGAACTCACGACGAACCGTCTGTCGGTCTACCTCCGATGCCTCAACATCCTTGATGGCGCGGGCGTGCGGACCATTTCCTCGCAGGCGCTGGCGGAGCAGTTCCATCTGAACGCGGCGCAGATTCGCAAGGACCTCGCGTACTTCGGCGAATTCGGCGTGCGCGGCGTCGGCTACTACGTCCGCGATCTCAAACGGCACCTCCGCCAGATCCTCGGTCTCGATCGCAAACTGCGCGTCGCAATCATGGGCGCGGGGAATCTTGGCCTCGCGCTCGCCGACTATCCCGGATTCAAGCAGGAAGGATTCGAGATTTCCGCGCTGTTCGACAATCTTCGCGAGAAGGTCGGGCAGCAGTCGCGCGGCGGCGTTCCGATCTACGACATCCACGACCTGCGGAAGATTGCGCGCCGCGACGGCATCCGGATCGCGGTCATCGCCGTGCCCGCACCCTCCGCGCAGCACGTGCTCAACCTGGTCGTCACCGCAGGCATCAAAGGCATCCTGAACTTCTCGCCGGGGACGCTGGAGGTGCCGCCAGGTGTGAAGCTGAAGGGCGTCGACCTCACCGTGTCGCTCGAGAGCCTGTCGTTTTTCCTCGCGCAGGGCGAAGACCATGAGTAAAGCGCGGACGCTGACGCACGTCGATGCGCGCGGACGCGTGTCGATGGTCGACGTCACCGAAAAGCCGCCCACCGTTCGCGAAGCCGTCGCGCGCGGATCGATTCGCATGTCCGCGGCCGCGCGCCGGCAGATTCGTCGCCGGACGGTGAAGAAGGGCGATCCGCTGCAGGCGGCGCGGCTCGCCGGCATCATGGCGGCCAAGCAGACCGCGTCGCTCATTCCGCTGTGCCATCCGCTGCCGCTGTCGGGCATCGCCGTCGATCTGCAGCCGACGGCCTGCGGCTATACGATCGAAGCGCGGGTGAAAACGACCGCGCCCACCGGCGTCGAGATGGAAGCGCTCACCGCGGTCGCCGTCGCCGCGCTCACGATTTACGACATGGTCAAGGCGGTCGATCGCACGATGACCATCGGCGAGATCACGCTGATGTTCAAGAGCGGCGGACGCTCTGGCACGTTTCGCAGACGCGGTACGCGAAAGCGGGTAAGCTCGCGGGGTTGAACCCGCTCAACGTCCTGGTCGGCGTCATCAGCCCCGCGGCGATCTGGGTGATGCCGAAGTCGTTCGTCGACGGCCTGCGCCGCGACTTCCCGCAGCACACGTTCCTCGAAGCCTGGGATCGCGACGCGATCCGGCGTCAGCTTCCCGACGCGGATGTCGCGTTCACTCCGTTCGTTGATCGCGATGTCTTTTCGCAGGCGACGCGGCTTCGATGGATCCAGAGCCCGGCGGTCGGCGTCGGCAGCCTGATGTTTCCGGAGCTGCACGCGAGCTCCGTTGTTGTGACGAGCGCGCGCGGCATTCGCGCGCGCTCGATCGCCGAGCACGTAATGGGCGTCACGCTCGCGCTCGCGCGGCGCCTTCCGTATGCGGTCCGCGCCCAGATCAACCATCGCTGGGCGCAGGACGAGCTCGAAGGTCCAGACTCGGGCGTCTGGAGCGTCGCCGGCAAACGCATGGGCGTCGTGGGACTCGGATCGATTGGCGGCGAGATCGCGAAGATCGCGCTACCATTCGGTCTCGAGGTGAAGGGAATCCGGAAGCGGCCAGCGGCGCCGCGCAGGCCGCCTGACGTCGTCGGTCTCGACGCGATCGAGGTGCTGAGTCCCGATCGTCTCGACGATCTCCTCGCCTGGAGCGACATCGTCGTTCTCTCGATGCCGCACACGCCGGACACACGCCAGATGATCGGGCGACGCGAGCTGGATCGCATGAAGCGCGGTTCGCTGCTGATCAACATCGCGCGCGGCAAGCTCGTGGATGATGCGGCGGTCGTTGAGGCACTGCGCGATGGACGGCTTGGCGGCGCTGCGCTCGATGTCTTTACCCGCGAGCCGCTCGAACCGGAAAGTCCGTATTGGGATTTGCCGAACGTCATCGTGACGCCGCACACATCCGGCGCGATGCAGGATTACTGGACGCCGCTCGTCGCCTTGTTCAGCGATAACCTGAAGCGCTTCGAGCGCGGCGAGCCGCTTCTGAACGTCGTCGACAAGGAAGCGGGTTACTGAGTGCGTTCAATCCGTTTCATCTCCGTTGTGATTGCAGCCATGGCACTCATGCGTACTCCAGGTTTCGCGGCGTGGTCGCAGATGCCCGGCGGCAGGCTGCCCAGGTACGGGTATGAAGTCGTGCGCACGTATCCGCACGATCCCAGAGCGTTCACGCAGGGCCTGCAGTATCTCGACGGCTTTCTGTATGAGGGCACCGGTCAGAACGGCGAGTCGTCCATCCGCAAGGTGAGGCTCGAGACCGGCGAGGTCCTGCAGAAGCGCGACGTGCCCGCCGAGTATTTCGGCGAAGGGATCACCATCTGGAAGAACGATCTCATCGAGCTCACGTGGCAGTCGCACCTCGCATTCGTCTACGACCGCACGACGTTCGAGCCTCGGAAGCGATTCTCCTATTCCGGCGAGGGATGGGGACTCACGCACGACGGTGAGAACCTGATCATGAGCGACGGCACGAGTCAGCTGCGTATTCTCGAAGCGGACACCTTCGTCGAGAAGCGTCGAATCGAGGTGACCGCGGATGGCGTGCCGCTCAGGAATCTGAACGAGCTCGAATTCGTCAAGAACGAGATTTACGCAAACGTCTGGCAGACCGACACCATCGCGCGGATCGCCACGGCGTCAGGACGCGTGACGGGTTTCATCGATCTCAACGGCCTGCTGACGCCTGCCGAACGCGCCAAGACCGACGTCCTCAACGGCATCGCCTACGACGCTGAGCACGACCGACTGTTCGTCACCGGCAAATGGTGGCCCAAGCTGTTTCAGATACGCGTCACGAAGAAATAGGTGCACCAGTACACGAGTACACGGGTGCTCCGGTGCATTCACGAGGTACTCGAGTACTCCAGTGCACGGTGCACCTGTGTACCCAAGCACCTCGCGAATGCACCCGAGCACCTGTGTACCTCGCGTACTGGTGCACCTTGTTGTTACTTCCCCCCCGCAGGCGGCGGTTCGATGTGGATGATGGCGTCCGCGATCTGCGGATAGCGCAGCATCAACCGATCCTTGACGACGTGAGACAGATGGTGTGCTTCGTCCAGCGGCATGTCTCCGGGCAGCCAGACGTGCAGGTCGAGGAAGACGTGGTCGGCGGTGCCGCGCGATCGAATCTGATGGCAGCCAAGGACGCCTGAAACGCTGAGCACGACCTTCTCGACGTCTGACTCCGCGAGCATCACGCGGTCGCTCAGGATCCGCGTCGTCGCTCTCGCGATCTGATAGCCGGCGTAACCGATGAAGCCCGCCACGACCAGCGCGGCGATCGGATCGAGGATCGGCAGTCCCGCGCGGACGCCGATGAGCGCGCCAATCACCGTGAGCGACGTCCAGACGTCTCCGCGCGTCTGCATCGCATCCGCGAGCAGGATCTCACTCGAGAGTCGATCGGCTTCCCGCGACTCGTAGCGGATCACGAACAGGTTGATCGCTACCGTCACGATCATCACGACGAAGCTCGCGATGCCGATCGTTTTCGGCGCCGTCCGTCCGCTCAGCGTGTTGACCGCGTTGCGCAGGACCTCGACGACGACGAGCAGCAGGAAGACGGTGACGAGGCTGGCGGCAACGGTTTCGTACTTGCGGTGTCCGTACGGATGGTCTTCGTCGGGCGGCCGCCTCGCCGCGTACACGCCGACGAGGCCGACAACATTCGATGAAGCGTCGGTCAACGAGTGAAACCCGTCGGAGAGAACACTGATCGCGCCGCCGAGATAGCCGAACACGATCTTCGCGAGCGCGACGATCGTGTTCAGCAGGAGCACGCGCACCAGTACGCCGATCACCGCTCGAGAGCGATCGGATTCGGATGGACGTCCGTCGTGAACAGGCGGAATCAGAACACCCTGGCTGTCGGCACCGGCCACCAGCGGAGCTGCACTTTGCCGATGATGTACTTCTTCGGCACCATGCCCCAGTGCCGGCTGTCGGAGCTGTTGTTGCGATGGTCACCCATCACGAAGTAGTAGCCTTCGGGGATGACCTGCGGTCCCCAGTCGTCGTGGCTCCTGAATTCGGACGGCACGTAGTCGTCTTTGAGCGGGATGTCGTTGACGTACACGCGTCCGTCCACGATACGCACGGTGTCGCCTTCTTCCGCGATCACGCGTTTGACGAACGACTTGTCCGGGTTGAGCGGGTAGTACAGCATGACGATGTCGCCGCGACGCGGCTCACCGATGCGGTACACGAACTTGTTGACGATGAGCCGATCCTGATCCTCGAGCGTCGGTGCCATGCTCTGACCTTCGACACGTGCAACCTGGACGCCGAAGGTCACGATGAGGATGGCGTAGACAGCCGCCGAAACGAGCGTCTTCACCCACGCGATGAGCTCTTCCTTCAGCTGACGGACGATGTCTCGACGGTCGTCGGCTGAGAGACGCACGGGCGCCTCGCTGTCGGCCGCGAGATGTGCGGCCGGTTCGTTCTCAGCCGTCCGGGGCGCCGCTACAGCTTCAGGTACTCCCGCAGTCGCTTGGTCTGCGTGCGGCTGACCGGAATCTCCGTGGTCTTGGCGTCCTTCATCCTCAGGATGTAGTTCCTGCTGAACCAAGGGACGATCTCCTTGATCTTGTTGATGTTCACGAGATGCGATCGGTGGACGCGCCAGAAAACGCTCGCGTCCAGCCGGTCCTGCAGCTCGTCGAGTGATCGATAGTTCGATGTGCCGGCGTGCTGATCGGTCACGACGGCGATGCCATCGTCGCCGAGCGAGGCGAAGATGACGTCCTCGGCCTGGACCAGGATGAATCGCTCGCCGACTTTGATGGCGAGGCGTTCGCGCTGGCGCTGCCGTTCTGCGACGAGCTGGACGATTTTCTCCAGCTGAGCGCTGTCCACGCTCGATGCGGTGGGCTCTCGGCCGGCTTCGACCGCGACGCGTCGCCGCGCCCGGTCCACAGCAAGTTCCAGACGCGCCTGTTCGACCGGTTTCAACAGGTAGTCGACCGCGTTCACGTCGAACGCTTCGATCGCATGCTGATCGAATGCCGTAACGAAGATGATTTGCGACGGAAGCTGCGTTTCGAGGATGCGCCGGGCGACCTCGAAACCGTTCAGCCCCGGCATCTGCACATCGAGGAAGACGACGTCCGGACGCAGCCGGCCGATGGTCGAGACCGCTTCGACGCCGTTGCCGGCCTGTCCGATCACTTCGACGCCGCCCATGCGTCCGAGCAGGTAGCCCAGTTCGTCGCGGGCGAGTTGTTCATCGTCAACCAGAACGGCCCGTAAGGTCATGCGGCGCAGTCTACGCGGTCACGCGTTCGAGCACGGCCAGCTCGGGAATCTCGACGCGCGCGCACGTTCCCGACCCCGGCTCGCTCGTGAGCTTCAGGTGGTAGTGCGCTCCGTAAATCGTGGCGAGACGTTCGTTGACGTTGCTGAGCCCGATGCCTTCGCCGAGCGCGTGCTTCAGCTGTTCTTCCGTCATGCCCAGGCCGTCGTCGTGCACTTCGATGACGGTGTGGCCGTCCCGCAGCATCGCTTTAATGGTAATGCGGCCGCCGCCGACTTTGCTCGCGAGGCCGTGCTTGATCGAGTTCTCGACGAGCGGCTGCAGAATCATGCTGGGCACGATCACGTCGAGCGTACCGGGCGCAATGTCTTTCGAAACCGTCAGCTGTGGTCCGAAGCGGACCACTTCGATGTCGAGGTACTCGTCCACCGACTCGAGCTCTTCGCGCAGCGTGACGAAATGATCCGTGCTGCGCATGAGGCGGCGCAGCAGTCCTGACAGCTTCGTAATCAGCATGCGCGCTGTTTCCGGCTGCGTCCGGATGAGCGACGAGATCGACGCCAGCGTATTGAACAGGAAGTGCGGGTTGATCTGGCTGGCGAGCGCGTCGATCTTGGCGGCGAGCAGCAGCTTTTCCTGTTCCTGCAGGCGATGCTCGATGCGCGCGTTGTTCCAGATCTTGATCGGCGTCGCGACGCAGAGCACCGTTGCGAGCAGCACGGCGACGAGCATGCCCACCGGTCCCGGCGGCATGTAGACCGTGAAGAGGCGATGGTGCTCGCTCCAGCGCCACGCGAGCGCGAGGCGGAGGAACTCGAGCGCGACCGGCGCGAGGATGAGGACGACCTGCCAGTCGACCTGCACCGACCGAACCATCTGCCACGCGCGGCGGAAGATCGACGTGAAGACGAACGGCGAGAAGTGCCAGATCGATTCCTTCGGGCACAGTTCGCGGAGGCCGCCGCCCGCGAAGCCGCAGCCGACGGCGAAGGGCAGCGCGGCCCATTCGCCTCCGAAGAGCGGCGGGACGCCGACCATCACGCCGACGAGCGCGCCGGCGTACGGGCCGGCGATCAGGCCCGCGAGAAACGATCCTTCGAGCGTCAGATCAGCGGCGTTGTAGTTCAGGAGCAGTCGCGCGCCGACGCCGCTCGCGAGCGGAATGCCGAGGCTGAGCGCGAACGTCACGCGGTCGCGCCAGGCGCGTCGCTCGAAGATGAGAATGTGGCGGAAACGCCGGTACCGCACGAGCATTGTTGCCAGCGCGGCCATCACCGCGAGCTTGACGACGAGCGTCGTGAGGAGGACCTGCATCGGTTTACATTGATCTTATCGGCCGGGTAAACTGAGGGCAATGGCTGTGATTCGCCCCTTCGTGATCGGCTTTGCGACCACG
>DATBHR010000032.1:0-1517 GCA_036557365.1 Vicinamibacterales bacterium | reverse complement strand
TGGATTCCTCTCCACAACGATCCGGCAAACGCGCAGACCTACTGGGCCGGCGACTTCATGCCGGTGATCGGCCGACTGCGCCCCGGCGCGACGATTCAAGAGGCGCGCGCCGAAATCCAGCTGTTCCAGCCGCGCGTCGCCAGACTGTTTCCCTGGACGATGCCGGCGGACTGGAACCGTGACGTCAGCGTCGTCGAGCTGCGCAACGGCATGGTGTCCGACGTCCGCGGACGGTTGTTGATGCTGCTCGGCGCGGTCGTGCTGGTTCTCCTGATCGCTTGCGCCAACGTCGCCAACCTGACGCTCTCGCGCGCCGCCGGGCGTGAGAAGGAAATCGCGATCAGATCGGCGCTCGGCGCGGGCCGGGGACGCCTGGCGAGACAACTGATCACCGAAAGTGTGGTGCTGGCGTCGATCGGCGGCGTGGCGGGCCTTGCGCTCGGAGCCTTCGGATTGACGACGTTGAAGGCCCTGCTGCCTGTCGAAACACCGCGCCTGCTGGACGTTCAGCTCGACTGGCGGGCCGTGGCGTTCACGAGCGCCGTCGCCGTGCTCAGCGGTCTCCTGTTCGGCCTGGTCCCCGCGGCGCAGGTGTCGAAGGGCCTGACGAGCGCCAGCCGATCCAGCGGCCGGGGCACGATCCTTCCGGTCTCGCAGCGGCTGCGCAACGCACTCGTCCTCTCGGAGGTCGCGCTCGCGGTCGTGCTCGTGATTGGCGCCGGCCTTTTGATCCGCAGCTTGTGGACACTGTCGCACGTCAACCCTGGATTCCACTCGGAGCAGGTCGTCACCGCACGAGTCACGCCCAATCAGTCGTTCTGTCAGGACGTCGAGCGATGCCTGACGTTCTACCGATCGGCGATCAGCCAGCTGGAATCCGTTTCCGGCGTCACCGCGGCGGCGGTGGTGAACACGCCGCCGCTTGGCGGTCGGGTCGCGAAGCGGTCAATCCAGATCGAAGGCTTCGTCGGTCCGCCCTCGAAGGCGAACCCGCTGTTCTGGCTCGACATCGTGTCGCCGGAGTACTTCCGCGTGATGGGGATTCCGCTGCTCGCGGGTTCGGGCTTCTCGGAGCGCGACTACTCGGGGAACCCACCCGTGGCCATCGTGACGGCCGCGACCGCGAAGCGCTTCTGGGGCGGACGGTCGGCGGTTGGCCATCGCATCCGGTTCGTGAACGACACCGAGTGGCGCACGATCGTCGGCGTGGTAGCGGACGTGCGCGCGTACGATCTCGAGCGCACCGAGCCGGAGTGGATCGACGGCACCGCCTACGTGCCCTGGAACGCTGCCGCGACGCTCGAGGACGGCCGCGTCCCCGCGCAGATGACGATTGCCGTCCGCACCGCGTCGACACTCACGCAGGTGGACGCCATGGTACGCGGCATCGTCGCCAGGCTGAATCCGGAGGCGCCCGTCAACGACGTCCGGCCGATGCAGGCGTCCGTCATCGAGGCGGTCGCGACGCCGGCGTCGACGACCGGCCTCTTCGCGATGTTCGCGGGTGTGGCGCTGCT
>DATBHR010000031.1:0-18814 GCA_036557365.1 Vicinamibacterales bacterium | reverse complement strand
ACGCCGACTCGATGCGCCGCATCCACGAGCAATTCCCGGCCGACGACGAGATCACGACGTTCTACGCGCTGGCGCTGCTCGGCACCGCGCGGCCCGGCGACAAGAGCATCAGGAATGCGATGCAGGCGGCGGCGCTGTCCGAAGCCGTGTTCCAGCGCAATCCGCAGCACCCCGGCGCGGCCCACTACATCATTCACTCGTTCGACGATCCCGATCACGCCATTCTGGCGCTGCCGGCCGCCCGCGCGTACTCGAAGATCGCGCCCGCCGCGGCACACGCGCTCCATATGCCGTCGCACATCTTCGTGCAGCTCGGCATGTGGGACGACGTGATCGCGTCGAACGAGGTGGCGTACAAGGCCGCTATCGATCTTGCTGAACGCAAGAACCTGCCTCGCGGCCGAGAGGACTTTCATACGCTCTCATGGCTGCAGTACGCGTATCTCCAGGCGGGAAAGACCGCCGAAGCGGAGCGATGCCTCGCGCTCGCGAAGGCGGTGGCCGATCGCGACACGAACCCGCGCGTTCGCGATGGCTACGCCGCGATGAAGGCGCGGCAGGTCGTCGAAACCGCGAAATGGGAGGCGCTGCCGTTGTCCGGCGGGGCCGTTCGCGACGGCGGTGCGCCCGGATATGACGGCAACGCCGCCTACGTACTTGCAGCCGGCCTGAGCGCCGCGAAGCTCGGCGACCTCAATGCCGCGGGCAATGCGCTGACGATCCTTCAACAGATGCGAACGCAGGCGGAGTCCGGGTCCAACGCGTATCGCGCGAAGCCGATCGCGATCATGACCAACGAGGTCTCGGCGGCGATTCACTTCGCTCGCAACGGCAAGGACGATCGCGAACACGCCGAGCGCATGATGAAGGAAGCGACCGCGATGGAACTGACGCTCGACGCGCCGTCGGGGCCGCCGGAACCGATCAAGCCGTCGTTCGAGCTGTACGGCGAAATGCTGCTCGAGCAAGGTCGGACGAAGGACGCCGCCGCGCAGTTCGAGCAGGCGCTGCTCCGGATGCCGAATCGTCGTGCGTCGATGGCCGGCGTCGAACGGGCGAACGCGCCGCGCACGTCGCAGGCGCAGCGCTGACGGCCGCGGAGGAGACGAACAACTCGCGCGATCGTGCACCGAACGGAAAGAGGACCACCATGAAGCGCTTTGTGATTGCCATCGTGTTCGCGGGCATCGGCGGCGCCGGACTCCTGGCACAGGAGACCCGGTCGGCCACGCTGCTGACCACGGATCACTATCTCGACTGGGAGCGCGTCAGCGACGCGCAGATTTCTCCGGACGGCGCGCGAATCCTGTACACGCGCGAGCACGTGAACAAGATGGAAGATCGCTGGGACCCGGAAGTCTGGGTCGTCAACGCAGACGGCAGCCAGGACCGGTTCTTCGTCAAGGGATCGGCGCCGCGCTGGTCTCCCGACGGCAAGCGCGTGATGTACAGCGGCGAAGGCGAGCCGAAGGGCTCGCAGTTGTTCGTGCGCTGGATGGACGTCGAGGGTCCGGCGACACAGATCACGCACGTCACCGATGCGCCGCGAAGTGCGCGCTGGGCGCCCGACGGCAAATCGATCGCCTTCACGATGTTCGCTCCCGATCAGGATCGCTGGAACATCAGCATGCCGGAGGAGCCGAAGGGCGCGAAGTGGACGCCGGCGCCTCGCGTGGTGACGACGCTGCACTACCGTCAGGATCGCGTCGGGTTTCTCGAGGACGGCTTCACGCATCTCTACGTCGTGTCCGCGGACGGCGGAACGCCGAGAGCCGTGACCTCCGGCAAGTGGAGCGTCGGCGCCGGCGAACTGCGCAGCGGTGCGGCGTTCGACTGGACGCCTGACAGCAAGACCATCGTCTTCAACGCGAATCGCGATCCCCAGGCGGACGTGCAGTACGAGGTCGCGAGCCTCCTCGCGGTCGACGTCGCGACGGGCACCGTTCGTGAGCTCGTCGGCGGCCACGGCTCCTGGGGCCGGCCCGCGGTGTCGCCGGATGGAAAGCTTGTCGCCTACACCGGCTACGCGCTGAACGGACGCAGCCACACCGTTGACGATCTCTACGTAGTCGGCATCGACGGCAAAAACGCGCACAAGGTGAGCGGCAGCTACGATCGCGATCCGATCAACGTCCGCTGGGCGCCGGACGGCAGCGGCATTTATTTCGACGCCGAAGATCACGGCGCCCGCAACGTGCAGTTCGTCGCGTCGGCGGGTGGCGAGGTCAAGGCGGTCACCACGGGCGTGCACGTGCTGACGTTCGACTCGCTCGCGACCGCCTCTCGTGAGCTCGTCGCAGCCGGTATTTCGGCGGACCTCGATCACCCGCAGGACGTCGTGCGCTACAGCCTTCGCCAGCCGGCATCGATCGCGAAGCTGACGGACGTCAACGGCGACGTGCTGCACGGAGTGCAGCTCGCGAAGACCGAGGAACTCGACTACACGTCGTCGGGGAACACGAAGGTCCAGGGCTGGGTCGTGAAGCCGCCGTCGTTCGATCCGTCGAAGAAGTACCCGCTCATCCTGGAAATCCACGGCGGGCCGTTCTCGATGTACAACGTCGCGTTCAACTACATGTTCCAGAACTTCGCGGCGAACAACTTCGTGGTACTCTTCACGAACCCGCGCGGCAGCACCGGATACGGCAGCGCGTTCTCGAACGGCATCGATCACAATTATCCTGGTCCCGACTACGACGACTTGATGGCTGGCGTGGACGCGGTCGTGAGTAAGGGCTACGTCGACACGTCGCGTATGTACGTGTCAGGGTGCAGCGGCGGCGGCGTTCTTTCGAGCTGGGTCATCGGCCACACCGACCGATTTGCGGCGGCCGCGGTCCGGTGCCCGGTCATCGACTGGATGAGCATGGCCGGCCACACCGACGTGCCGCTCTTCACGTACAGCTTCTTCGCGAAGCCGTTCTGGGAAGATCCGAGCGACTGGCTCTCGCACTCGTCGCTCATGTCGGTCGGCAAGGTGACGACGCCGACGTTGCTGATGACGGGCGTGCTGGATCGCCGCACGCCGATGCCGCAGAGCGAGGAGTACTACTCGGCGCTCAAGGTGAAGGGCGTCCCGGTGAAGCTGCTGCAGTTCAACGACGAGTACCACGGGACCGGATCGAAGCCGTCGAACTACATCCGCACGCAGCTGTACATGATGAGCTGGTTCAAGCAGTACACGCGTCAGGCAGGGAAGGTGACGAGCACTTCGCAATTCTGACGGTGGCAATTGGTGAGTTGGTGATTTGGCGTGTTGCTGAATCAGTGAAGGACTTCAACGGAGTCTGATATTCGATGAATGGAACCGTATTCGCGGCGATCAACGAGCAGATCAATTCCGAGTTCAAGGCGTCGTATACCTACCTGGCCATGGCTGCCTACTGCGAGCGGCAGAAGTTCCTCGGCGCGGCGAAGTGGTTGCGTTTCCAGAGCTCCGAGGAGCACGCCCATGCGATCAAGTTGTTCGATTTCCTGCTGGCGCGCGACGGCAACGTCGAGCTGAAGGCGATCGATCAGCCGAATGCGCATTTCAGCTCGCTGTCGGCCGTGTTCGAGCAGGCGCTCGAGCACGAGAAAGCCGTCACCGTGCAGATCAACCGTCTCTACGAGCTCTGTTTCACGGAGAAGGCGTTCGCGGAGATGACGGAACTGCAGTGGTTTCTGACCGAGCAGGTGGAAGAGGAAAAGGTCGCGCGCGAGATCGTCGCGAAGTTCCATCTGGTGAAGAACGATCCGGCCGCCATCCTCGACATGGATCGCGAGCTGGGCACGCGATCGATCGCAAGATAGACAAGCCGTTCCACGAGCGTTCGAACACTGACAGCGGCGTGGCGCCGCTGTAATTCCGGGTTCCCGGCATGGCGACCGGGGAGGCTGCATGTTACGCGTCATCGTTTCAACGTCGGCGTCCGCGCGGCTCGACGTGGCCGGCGGACTCATCGCGAACCGGGCGCCGGCGTCCGAGATCGTCGTCGCGGCCGCTTCGCGCGGCGCGGCCGACGACTGCGTCCGCCGCGTCGCATCGCGGACGGGCGCGACCTTCGGCCTGGTCCGCTTCAGCCTGACCGAGTTGGCGGCGCGCGCAGCGCTCGAAACGGCGACGGGCCATCGCCGTGCGCCGGGCACCGCAGCGGGCGCCGAAGCGATGGCGGCCCGCGCGACGTTCGACGCAATCGCCGACGAAGAGCTTCAGTACTTCTTGCCGGTCGCCTCACTTCCAGGTTTTCCCAAAGCGCTCGCGAGGACGCTCTACGAGCTTCGACTCGCGCAGCTTGGCCCCGCCGATCTTGCGAGCCGATCGGTGCTCGGTGTTCCCGATCTGTCGCGCCTGCTCGAACGATTCGAGGAGGCGCTGGCCGCCGCGTCCGTTGACGATCGCGCCGCTTTGTTCAAGCGCGCATCCGAATCCATCCGTGCGGGCGCGAGTCGTTGGGCGCGGATGCCGATCCTGCTGCTGGACGTGCCGATCGATTCGCGCGCGGAAGCGGCGTTCGTGCGCGCGCTCGTGGACGCCGCTCCAGAGGTCGTCGCGACCGTTCCGGATGGTGATGCCGGCACGCTCGAGGCGCTCGCCGCACTCGGCGGCGTGCAGGAGGTGCGCGCGGACACCGCGACCGCAGACTCGGACCTGTTTTTCCTGCGCACGTACGTTTTCAGAAAGGAACGCCCGCGTCCGCGCGCGCGCGCCGGCGACGTCAGTTTGTTTTCCGCCCCCGGCGAAGGCCGTGAAGCGGTCGAGATTGTCCGTCGCATGCTCGACGAGGCCGCGCGCGGCGTGCCGTTCGACGAGATGGCCGTCCTCCTGCGCGCGCCGCAGCAGTACCTCGGCCTGCTCGAGCACGCAGCGGCCCGCGGCGCGGTGCCGATGTACTTCGACCGCGGAACCGAGCGCCCGGATCCGTCGGGGCGCGCGTTCATCGCGCTGCTCACGTGCGGCGTCGAAGGATTGTCGGCGCGCCGTTTCGACGAATACCTGTCGCTCGGACAGGTCCCGCAGATCGGCGACGAGGGAGCGCCGGCGATCGTGCTTGCGGACGACGAGGTCGCAAGACCGGAAACGCCCGACGCGACGATCGCGGACGCCGCTCGTGCACACGCACCGAAGCCCGAGCCGCCTGACTCGGACGACGAAGCGGTGGTCGCCGGAACGCTGCGCTCGCCGTGGAAGTGGGAAGAACTGATCGTCGAATCCGCCGTCGTCGGCGGTCGGACCCGAGCGGAGGGGAAGGATCGCTGGCGGCGTCGGCTCGGCGGTCTGCAGGCGGACTACGAATACCGGATCGCCGAACTGCAGCGCGACGAGCCCGAGTCGGCGCGGATTGCACGCTACCGCCGCGATCTGCGAAACCTCTCGCATCTGCGTGAATTCGCGCTGCCGATCGTTGACACGCTCGCTGAATGGCCCGATCGGGCGACGTGGGGCGAATGGCTCGCGCGCTTCGACGCGCTGGCGCGGCGCGCGCTTCGCCATCCCGCTCGTGTCCTTTCGACGCTGGCGGATCTGCGGCCGATGGCCGACATCGGTCCGGTCACGCTCGAAGAGGCGCGCGACGTGCTGCGCGATCGGCTCGTATCGCTCGATCGCGATCCACCCGCCGTGCGCTACGGCCGCGTCTTCGTCGGCACACCGCACCAGGCGCGCGGCCGGCTGTTCCGGGTCGTGTTCATGCCCGGCCTTGCCGAGCGCGTCGTCCCGCAGCGCCCTCGTGAAGACCCGCTGATGCTCGATGATCGGCGCCGCAGCGTCGATTCGGCGCTGGTGACGATCAAGGAGCGCGGTTCCGCCGAGCGTCTGCTGCTGAAGATCGCGATCGGTGCTGCAACCGAACGTCTGTACCTCTCGTATCCGAGGCTGGACGTCGCCGAAACGCGCGCCCGCGTGCCGTCCTTCTACGCGCTCGACGTCGTCCGCGCGATGACGGGCGAGGTGCCGGATCATCGCGCGCTCGCGTCCGAGGCCGCCGACGAAGGGGGCGCGGGGCTCGCGTGGCCGGCGCCGAAGAATCCCGATCGCGCCATCGACGATCTCGAGCACGACCTTGCCGTCCTGAAGCCGCTGATCGACGAACGCGATCGCGCGTCGGTGAAGGGACGTGCGCACTACCTGCTGGCGTTGAATCCCGCGCTCCGTCGATCCGTCTCGAGCCGGTGGCTGCGCGAACGAAAGCCGTGGTCATCGAGCGACGGCTTGGTACGCGTCACCGACGGCACGCGCGCCGTGCTCGATCGCAACCGTCTCGGCACGCGGCCGTACTCGCTGTCGGCCCTTCAGCGCTTCGCAGTTTGTCCGTACCAGTTCCTCCTGTCGGCCATTTTCCGCCTCGAGCCGCGCGACGAGCCGGAGCCGCTCGTCCGCATGGATCCGCTGACGCGCGGCAGCCTCTTTCACGCCGTCCAGGCGGCGTTCTACCGGGAGATGCAGCAGAAAGGCGCGCTGCCGGTTCAGCCGTCCGGCGTCCCCGAGGCGGCGCGGACGCTCGACCGGGTCCTCGAGGAGGTTGCCGGCGAATATGCCGAACGACTCGTGCCCGCGATCGATCGCGTGTGGCAGGACGAGCTCGGCGAACTGCGGCGCGATCTCGGCATCTGGGTCCGCAAGATCGCGGAGGACGACCGATGGACGCCGGAGTATTTCGAGTTCAGCTTCGGCTTGAGCGACGAGGGCCGCGATCCGCGCAGCGTGCCCGATCCGGTGACGATTGACGATCGTTTCATCCTGCGCGGCTCGGTGGACCTGATCGAAACGAGCGGCGACACCCTTCGCGTCACGGATCACAAGACCGGCAAAAATCGATCGACGGCCGATCTCATTGTCGGCGGTGGCACGGTCCTGCAGCCGGTGCTCTACAGCGTCGCGATCGAGCGGGCTCTCGGGAAACCAGTCTCCGAGGGACGGCTGTACTACTCGACGACGGCCGGCGGGTTCGCCGCGCATCCGATTCCCATCAGCGACTACAACCGCCGCCAGGGGCTGCAGGTCCTCGAGATCGTCGATCGCGCCATCGAGAACGGCTTTCTTCCGCCGGCGCCGACCGAGCGCGTGTGCGGCTGGTGCGACTTCCGCGCGGTGTGCGGTCCGCGGGAGGTGGAGCGCACGAAACGCAAGGCCGCCGACCGGCTCGCGGATCTCGACGCGCTCCGGAGCATGCGATGACCGGCCGCGTGCTGGCGTTTCCGCCGAGCGACGCTGACGCGCGCCGCTCGATACGCGACGATCTCGACGACACGCTCATCGTCGAAGCGGCCGCAGGAACAGGGAAGACGACGGAGCTCGTCAACCGGATCCTGCGCGTGCTCGAAACCGGGCGCGCGACGATGCCCGCAATCGTGGCGGTGACGTTCACCGAGCGCGCCGCTGGTGAGCTGAAGCTTCGGCTTCGGGAAGCGCTCGAAAGAAACCGCGCGGCGGCGCCGTCGGATACGGTCCGCGCGCGGCTGGACGATGCGCTCGAGACGCTCGAGGAAGCGCACGTCAACACCATCCACGGTTTCTGCGCGGAGCTGCTGCGCGAGCGACCGGTGGAAGCGTGCGTCGACCCGCTCTTTTCCGTGCTAACCGATGCCGAGGCGAATCGGCTTTACGCGCGCGCGTTCGACGGCTGGCTCCAGGAAACGCTCCGGGATCCGCCGGAGGGCGTCCGTCGGGCGCTGCGGCGGACGAGTGCGCCGATGTTCGGCGTCCGCAACGAGGAAGGTCCGATCGACCGGCTGCGGAACGCCGGCCGCTCGCTCGCGGAGGTCCGCGATTTCGACGCGCAGTGGCAACGCGCGCCGTTCGATCGCGCCGCCGAGATCGTGCGGCTCGTCGAGTCGCTCCATCGCTTCTCCGACATGACGGAAAAGCCGGCGTCCGAGCGCGACAACCTGTTTGTCGACACGGACGGCGTCCGCCGACTGAGTCGGCAGATCGGACTCGAGCAGTCGTTCGATCAGCGCGATCTCGACGGTTGGGAAGCCCGGCTCGTTGATCTTTCACGCGACCAGAAGTTCTCGAGGGCGAGAAAAGGCAACGGCTACCGGTTCAGCGACAAAGTCACGCGCACCGAGGTCCTGGCTGCGCGCGAACAGCTGTACGCCGATCTCCAGCAGTTTCGACGCGCAGCGGATGCGGATCTCGCGGCGGCCCTGCAGCAGGAGCTCGCCGGCGCGACGCGGCGGTATCAGGAATGGAAGCAGGCGTCGGGCCGGCTCGATTTCGTCGATCTGCTGGCGCGAGCGCGCGATCTCATCAAGACCAACGCCGACGTGCGTCAGCACCTGCAGCAGAAGTTCGACCGGATCTTCATCGACGAATTCCAGGATACCGATCCGATTCAGGCGGAGATCCTGCTATTGCTCGCCGAGGAGGTTCCCGGGAAACTCTTCATCGTCGGCGATCCGAAGCAGGCGATTTATCGCTTCCGTGGCACCGACGTCAGCACGTACTGGGCGGTGAAAGAACTGTTGGCGAGTCGAGGTGGACGCGTCCTGCAGCTGACTACGAGCTTCCGCAGCGTTCCCGACATCCAGCGGTTCGTGAACAGTGCCTTCGCGGCGGAGATGACGGGAAATCAGGTGACGCTCCAGGCCGACTATGTTCCGCTGGGGCCGAGCCGTCACCCGATCGAAGGGCAGCCGGCGATCGTCGCGCTGCCCGTGCCGAAGCCGTACGGCCGCGGCACGTTCATGCGTGCGGCGAAGACGGCCATCGATGACTCGTTGCCGGACGCGGTCGGCGCGTACATCGAGTGGCTGATCGACGAGCGGAACGGCTGGCGCGTGAGCGAGCGGCGTGACGACGGGACGACCGATCTGGTTCCGATCAGGCCGAAGCACATCGCGGTGCTGTTTCGGCGATTCGTCAGCTTCGACAAGGACGTGACGCGTCCGTACATTGATGCGATCGAAGCGCGCGGTATTCCTCATCTTCTGGTCGGCGGGAAATCTTTTCACGGACGTGAGGAGGTCGAAACGATCCGTGCGGCGCTCGCGGCGATCGAGTGGCCGGACGACGAGCTGTCGGTGTTTGCGACGCTGAAAGGTGCGCTTTTCGCGATCGAAGACGAGCTGCTCCTCGAGTTCCGATCGCGCTTCGGATCGTTCCACCCGTTCCGGATCGCGCGCGAGCTTGGCGGAAACAGCGGCCAGGAGCTTGCGCTGTCGGCAGACGCGACCGCTCACCTGATGCCGATCGCCGAGGCGCTTCGCCTGCTGCAGCAGCTGCATCGCGGGCGCAACTATCGGCCCGTCGCCGAGACCATCGGCCGCCTTCTCTCCGACACGCGGGCTCACGTCGGGTTCATCCTTCGGCCGGCCGGCGAACAGGCGCTGGCGAACGTGCTGCACGTCGCGGAGCTCGCGCGACAGTACGAGGCGGGAGGCGGCATCTCGTTCCGCGGTTTCATCGACGAGCTGCGAACGGCGTCAGAGTCTGAAGCCGCCGAAGCGCCGATCGTCGAGGAAGGCAGCGACGGCATCCGCCTCATGACGGTGCACAAGGCGAAGGGACTCGAATTTCCTGTCGTCATCCTGGCGGATGTCACGTGTCGAATGAGTCGGTCGGATGCGAGCCGCTACCTCGACGCGGCGCAGCGCTTGTGCGCGATCAAGCTTGGCGGCTGGGCGCCGCGCGAGCTTCACGACCACGAAGCCGAGGAGGTGGGCTGCGACGAAGCGGAAGGCGTTCGCCTGACGTACGTGGCAGCGACGCGCGCGCGCGATCTGCTCGTCGTTCCAGCGCTCGGCGACGAAGCCTGGGACGGCGGATGGATTTCTCCACTCAACCGTGCGCTGTATCCCGCGATGGATTTGCGCAGGAAGCCCGATCGCGACACGAACCCGACGTTCCGCTCGAAGGACTCGGTGCTGCAGCGTCCCAACGACGAACCGGCGCTGCCAGGGACGGTCTGTCCCGGGCTCCATCGGTTCGAGGACGGTTATTCGGTGGTCTGGTGGGATCCCGGTGCGCTCGATCTCGACAAGCGGCCGCCATTCGGCGTGCGGCGCGAAGACCTGATCGTCAAGGACGTTCCGAGGGACGTCGTCGACGACGGACGCAGTCGGTACGATCGGTGGGTGAACGCTCGCGCCGAGGCGCGTGAGGCGGGTGCAAGGCCGACGCTTCGCGTGAGAACCGTCCGCGAAGCCGCGCACGACGAACGCGCGCTGACGATCGAGTTGTCCACCGTCGATCTTCGCGCGTCCGAGGATGCCGGTCGATCCGGCGGCGCAGCTTTTGGTCTGCTCGTGCACGAACTGCTCGGCCGAATCTCCTTCGAAGCCAAGGAGGACGCCATCCAGGAACTGGCCGACGTCCAGGCGCGGCTGCTCGGCCTCACAGACGACGAGGCGCGGCTGGCCGCGCGCGTCGCGGATCGCGTCCTGCGGCACGATCTGCTGACGCGCGCGCACGCTGCCGATCGGCGCGGTGCCTGCCGCCGCGAGACGCCCGTCACGCTTCTCGCTGACGATGGCGTCCTCGTCGAGGGCATTGTCGACCTTGCGTTCGAAGAGCAGGGCACCTGGACGGTCGTGGACTACAAGACCGATCGCGAGCTTCGCCAGCTCGATCCGGCAGGCAACGACGCGCGCGGACGTTACGAACGGCAGATTGCGATGTACGCCGAAGCGATCGCGAGGGCGACCGGGCAACCGGCGGTCGGAGTGCTCGCGCGGATCTGATTCGGCCGGCGATCGATCTACTGACCGCCGAGAACCGCCAGGAGCGAGAGCGGGTCCACGCGCGCACCGTTGGCTCGCACGGCCCAGTGCAGGTGCGGTCCCGTCACGCGGCCGGTCGCGCCGACGCGCCCCAGCACCTGTCCTCGTGCGACCTCATCACCCTCGTGAACGTCGAACGCAGACAGGTGGGCGAGCATCGAGAACAGCCCGAGGCCGTGATCGATCACGACGGTGTTGCCGGAGAAGTACAAGTCTTCAGCGATGAGAACATGCCCCGCATTCGGCGATCGGATCGGCGTGCCCGCCGGGCTGAGGAAATCGGCGCCGCCATGCGCGTTTCGCGGCTGGCCGTTGAAGATGCTGCGGGTGCCGAAGGCGCTGTTGGCCTCTTCCTTCACAGGCCGTTCGAACGGATCGTGCCAGAGTCGTTCAGCCGCAGAGGACTGCCACGCATGCGACAGCAGGCGGTTGTCCCGCTCGATTCGATCGGCAGTGCCAGGAGGCGGCGTGACGAAATCCGGATTGACGGTGAGGCGCCGCGTGCGGAACGTCTTCGGCTGAACGACGAGCTCGTGCGTCGCGTGCAGCTTCGGGCCGTCGACGGAAACGACGTAGCGGCCGGGCTTCGCGTCGAGATCGATGCCGACGATCGCCTGCCATCCCTTTTGATCGTGGAACGCGGCAATCGTTTTGTCGAACGCGCGCACGCTCGGCGCGTCGGTCGAGGATGCGTTCAGCGTCAGCATGACGAGCTCGCCGGGCTGAACGCTGCGTGCCTCGACGGCGATGGGAGGCCGGCTGGTTTGCGCCGCCGAGATCGCGGCCGCAATGGCGACGACTAGAGTGCGAGTTCCCATGTCTCCGAGACGAGCGAACGTCCGAAGCTGCGGTCCCGCTTTCGCGCGGTGAGCACGAAGCCGGCGTCCTGGTAGAGCCGTCGCGCCGCCGTCAGCTCGCTGTGCGTCCACAGCGTCATCTTCTTATAACCTGCGCGCCGCGCGAAGCGGACGCACTCGTCCACGAGCCTGCGGCCTAACCCGAGACCGCGCGCGGATGGCTCGACGAGCAGCATCCGCAGCTTCGCGACGTGCTTCGACAGCGCCACGACGAATACCGAGCCGACGATGACGCCGTCGCGTTCGGCGATCCAGCAGCGCTCGCGTGCCGGATCGAAGTGATCGAGGAAGTCGGCGGCAACGCGGGCGACGAGGGCCTCGAATTTCTCGTTGTATCCCCACTCGCGCGCGTACAGCTCGCCGTGCCGGTGGACGACCCAGCCGATGTCGCCCGGCTGATGCGCGCGGAGAACGCAGGGCGGTGGCGTCGCGGCTTTTGGATCGAGCAGGCGCTCGATCGTCTTCATCGCCGTCGTCAGCTCGCGCTGATCGCCGGGCGCAAGCTGACCCGTCATCGCCGCGACTTCGCTGCGCGCGCGATTCTCGAGCGGCGCGAACGCCCTGCGCCCGCGCGCGGTCAGCGTTAACAGATGCCGTCGGTGGTCGTCCGGCGCCGCTGCGCGCGTCACGATGCCGTTCGCCTCGAACCGGCGGACGATCCGGCTCAGGTATCCCGCGTCCAGTCCGAGATCGCGGCGCAACTCGGCGGCGCTCGCGGTCCCGCGATGCGCGAGCTCGTAGAGCACACGCATCTCCGACAGCGAGTACGGTGTTTCGAGCAGACGGCCGCCCAGTACGCCGATGCGCCGCGTGTAGAAGCGGTTGAACGCGCGAACGGCGTCGACGGTCGCGGCCGGGACAGTCGATGGGCGCCCGGTGGACACGGTGGTGGCGATTGTCAACGAAGTCGTTGACAGCGTCAACTATTGCTGGCGGACGTAACCGCGCCGCGCGGCGACCTTGTAGCCGGCCGCCTTCACGCGAATGCTGTGGAACTGTCCGTCGCGCGGGTGGCTCGACGAGTAGCCGATGACGTACTGGCTGTTCAGCTCCTCGGCGATGCGCGCGGTCGCGTCCGAGAGATCCTCGGATGTTCGGACGACTTCGGTGCGGCCGCCGGTGTCACCGGTCAGTTCGCGGAGCGTGTCGACGTTGACGCGGGTATTGATCGCCTGGCGCTCCGGCGAGTCGATGGCGATCGCGTAGACGAACGCGTCGCTCCTGAGCAGCGCCGACTTGATGTCGCGCATCGACGCGTTGCTGGCGGTATCGGCGCCGTCGGAGATGACGAGAATGGCGGCGCGTTCGCGGGTGCGGTGCGCGATCAGCGGCAGCGACTCGAGAATCGTGTCGTAGATCGCCGTGCCCCCGGACGGCTGCGCGGACGCGAGCGCCGCTTCCACTTCGTCCTGCTCACGCGTCCACCCGGTCAGCGGCTTGGGGCGATGGTTGAACGCGAACACGAAGAATTGGTCCGCAGGGTTGAGCAGGTCGAACAGGAAACGATTCACGGCGGCGCGCGCATCCTTGATCCGCTTCCCGAACATGCTGTCGCTGACGTCGAGCAGCAGTCCGAGTCCGACGGGTACTCGTTCGTTGGTGAACTGCGAGATGGCCTGCGGCTCGCTATCCTCGAAGACTTCGAACGCCTCACGCGGCAGTCCGGTCACGAGGTGACCCTCGCCATCGGTGACCGTGGCCGCGAGGCTGATGAGCTCGACTTCCGACTTGAACGGACGCGAATCGTGGACAGGCTGCTGTTGCACAGCGACCGTGCGCGCTTCGAGCGCGACCGCCGCGAGCGCAGCCAGAAACGCGAGGTGCAGCAGCGGACGCGTGCGCACGTTCACATCGTAGCGCAGCGTGCCGTCTGAGGGCACCGTGCTTGACAACCCGCCGAGGACCGGCGCTAAATAACCCGGATGTTCTCGCGCACCTGTTGTTGCTGCTCGTGTTGTCCGGCCGGACTTGCTTCCGGCCCGAGTCGCGCGAAGTCGACGAGGTTCGCTCCCTGAACACGCTCACGTTTCGAACCCGTACTTAGCCGATGAGGGCCTGGAAGGCGCGACGCCATCCAGGCCCTTGTCGTTTTCCCGGAGTCACCATGACCAAGCCGCTCGTTTCTCTCAGCGTCGCCGCCGGGCTGGTGTTGACGATCGCGTCGCCGGCGCGCCTGAGGGGCGCGGCCGACACGCCCGCGGGTCTCTGGGACGCGACCGTCGTCGTTCCTACCGGACCGTCGAACGCGGCGCCGCCGGTGACGGTCGACGTGCCTTTCAGGTTCGAGATCGCGTGCGGCCGGGGCGCGTCGTGCACGGCGCCGACCGGTTCGTTCTTCAATGGCGACGACAAGGTCACATCGAGCAGTGGACATTTCGAAAACGGCGCGCTGGTGTTCAGCTTCGACGAGTACGGCACGAAGCTCGAAGCGACCTTCAAGAACGGAAAGCTGGAAGGGCAGTACACGCGCGGCACGCGCGGCGCCCCGTATCCGTTCCGCGCCAGCCGATTCGTCGCGGCGAATCCAGACGCCGCACACGTTCCGTCGATCACCGGACTGTGGAACGTCCAGGTCAAGAGCTCGAAAGGGGAGTCGGCGTGGCAACTGATCGTCCGGCAGTCGGGCGTTGAGGCGTCGGCCGCGATTCTTCGCATCGACGGCGATACCGGAACGTTGACGGGTCAGTACCGCGACGGCCGGTTCGTGTTGAGCCACTTCTCCGGCGCGCGCCCGCTGCGCGTCGAGCTCGCGCCGTCAGCGGACGGGACGCTGAGCGTCGTCCAGAACAAGGACCAGCCGCTCACGGCGATGCGCGCCGACCAGGCGCTCGCGAAAGGACTGCCGCAGCCGAGCGATCCATCGCGCTTCACCAGCGTCGCGGATCCGAGCGAGCCGCTGCGTTTCAGCTTTCCGGATCTCGAGGGGCGCACCGTCTCGAACACCGATCCCCGTTTCCAGGGCAAGGTCGTGATCGTCAGCATCGGCGGCAGCTGGTGCCCGAACTGCCACGACGAGACGCCGTTCCTCGTGGAGCTCTACAAGAAATACAAGAGCCGCGGTCTCGAGATCGTCGCCTTGTCGTTCGAGGAGGAAGCGCAGCTGAAAAACCCGGTGCGCCTCCGGTCGTTCATCAAGCGTTACGGCGTCGACTACACGGTGCTCCTGCCGGGCGAGCCGAAGGAGTTGAACGACAAGATGCCGCAGGCGGTCAATCTGAATTCGTTCCCGACGACGTTCTTCCTAGGACGTGATGGACGGGTTCGAAGCGCGCACGCCGGATTCCCCGGCAAGGCGAGCGGCAAGTTCCATACGGAAGCGAAAGAGGAGATCACCTCGCTCGTCGAACGGCTGCTGGCCGAGCCGAAGTCGACTAACCTGCAGTACCGCATCGCCGGATCACGTTGATCCATCCGTCGACTCGCATCGGGGCGGTGCACCTCACCATCGCGGACCTGCACCGCTCCGTCGCCTTCTATCAGGAGCGCCTTGGCTTCTCTGTGCTCGAACAGGGGAGCCGCCGGGCGTCGCGGACCTGTCGCGATCGTTCCGTCGACTCGTCGAGACGGCGACACATCTGCAGGGCGCTGCGGACCACGGCGTCAGCGAATCGCTCTACCTTGCGGACCCCGACGGCAACGGCATCGAGATTTACCGCGACCGGCCGCTCGCGGCGGAAACGCGGATCGGCTACATGCATCTGCAGGTGTCGAACCTCGAGGCGGCGGAGGCGTTTTACGTGGACGTCGTCGGCTTCGCGTTGACGCAGCGCTTTGGACGAGCGCGGCATTCGTCGCGGCGGGCGGATATCACCATCATGTTGGGTTCAACACCTGGTCAACGGCAGGCGCGCCCGCGCCGCCGCCCGGAGCCATCGGCTTGCGATACTTCGAGCTGGAACTGCCTGCCGCGTCTGCGGCGGATGTCATCGAACGCGCTTGTCGAGGGGAGATCGCCGTCGTCACAGAAGGGGACGGCGCGGTGGTGAGAAATCCGTCCGCGAACGCTATACTCCTGCGGTCGACCGAACCCTGAGAGGCCGCACCTGACCACGAAGCCGTCGTCGGTTCAGCTGTTTTACACCTGCCTCGTCAACGAAATCGATCCTGATATCGGGATGGCGGTGGTCCGCGTCCTCGAGCACATGGGTCTAGAGGTCTCTGTTCCGCGCGATCAGACCTGCTGCGGACAGCCGGCACACAACGCCGGATTCCGCGCCGAAGCGCGCGCGATGGCGCGCCACACGCTCGCGGTCCTCGATGCGACCGAAGGGCCGATCGTGATTCCGTCAGGATCGTGCGCCGACATGCTCGTTCACCAGTACGCCGTCCTCTTCGAAGACGATCCGGCGATGGTGGAAATCGCCAACCGCGTCGCGGCGCGCTGCCGCGAGTTCAGTCAGTTGCTGGCGGAGGTCGCTCCTGAAGGCATCGGCGGTGCGCTCGACGCGCGCGTCGCATTTCACCCGTCCTGCCATCTGCTGCGCGGGCTCGGTGTTCGAGAGCCGCCGCTCGACGCGATCCGTCACGTCGCGGGAGCCGAGGAGGTCGCCGTGGTCGAACAGGAGGAGTGCTGCGGGTTCGGCGGCCTCTTTTCGATCAAGAACGCGGAGATTTCGACCGGCATGCTCGACCGTAAAATCGGTCACCTCGAGACCTCAGGAGCCGACCGGGTCGTCAGTTGCGACCTGGGCTGTTTGCTGCACATCGGCGGGGGACTTCACCGTCGAGGCTCGGCGCTCCGCGTGCAGCATCTGGCGCAGTTTCTTGACGATTCCTTGAGCTCTGCCGCAACACGGCGAAAGGATGGGGCTTAGGGTTCCTGTCCGCGAACAGCCGCGGCGGCTCCGGCAAACGTCGCGGAAGTTGCGCTAAATGATACATTCATTGACATTTAGGGACGACAAAGTACGTACCGTGGACGCCAAAAGGCCTATACTTTCCGTTGACGAATTTTCGCGGGCCCGTATCCGGGGGGAGCATGAGAAAGCTGGTCTATGCGGTTGTGGCGACGGCAGTTCTCGGTGCTGTCACTGCAGCTGAACAGTCAGGAGCCACGGCTCCGAAACATGCAGCGAGCGTCACGCAGGAGTCGGCGCCTCCAGTCAAGATGGCGACCGCTCACAAGAGCACCAAGGCCGCCGCAGTGCCCGTCGGATTGGCGCCGGACGCGCAGAACGAACTCGTTGCCAAGTATTGCGTCGGATGCCACAGCGAAAAGGGGCACGCGGGCCAGTTGTCGCTCGCGAACTTCGACGCGACGAAGATCGACAAGAACGCCGAAACTGCGGAGAAGATGATCCGCAAGCTTCGTGCGGGGATGATGCCGCCGCCCGGCGCGCGTCGTCCTGATGCCGCGACCGTCAGCTCATTCGTTGACGCGCTCGAGTCGAAGATCGATTCCGCCGCCGCCGTCAATCCCAACCCGGGTTGGCGTCCGTTCCAGAGACTGAACCGCGCGGAGTACGCGCGCTCGGTCAAGGATCTGCTCGGCTTCCAGGTGGACGTCAATTCGTTCCTGCCACCCGACACCGTCAGCAGCGGCTTCGACAACATCGCGGACGTGCAGAACTTCTCGCCGACGCTGATGGAAGGCTATCTCCGCGCCGCGAGCCAGATCAGCCGCCTTGCCGTGGGCGATCGCAACGCGAGCGCGACATCAGTCACCTACAAAATCGGCCGCACCGCGTCGCAGATGCGCCACGTCGACGGCACGCCGATGGGCACCCGCGGCGGCACGTCGGTCGTTCACGTCTTCCCGGCCGACGGCGACTACGTCGTCAAGGTGTCGATGCACAACGAGCCGCTCGGCGGCATCTTCGGTCGCTACTCGATGCTGACGATGGACATCAAGGAGCAGGTCGATGTGTCGATCAACGGCGAGCGCGTCGCGCTGCTCGACGTCAGCCCGTCGATGAGCGAGACCGACTTCGGCCAGAACGGCGGCGCGAACGGCCTCGAGCTGAAGACGCCTGCGATTCACATCCAGGCTGGACCGCAGCGCGTATCGGTCGCCTTCGTGCAGAAACTCGACGGCCCGGTGGACGATCTGATCTCGCCGCTCGAGAACACGCTGGCTGACGTGAACATCAGCTACGGCGTCACGGCGCTTCCGCACATGCGCGACATGGCGATCATCGGACCGTCGGTCGTCACGGGCGTGTCGGAGACGCCGAGCCGCAAGCGCATCTTCACCTGCCGTCCGCTGAACGCGAACGAGGAAGAAACGTGTGCGGCGCAGATCGTGAAGAACCTCACCGCTCAGGCGTATCGCGGTGAGGGCACGCCGGACGATATCCAGGACGCGATGGAGTTCTACGCGCGCGGCCGCAAGACGGGTGACTTCGAGAACGGCATCCGTCTCGCGCTGCAGTCGATCCTGGTCAGCCCGCGGTTCCTGTTCCGGCTCGAACAGGCGCCGAACCAGATCAAGACGGCGTCAGGGTCCTACCGCATCACCGAGCAGGAACTGGCGTCACGCCTGTCGTTCTTCCTGTGGGACTCGGGGCCGGACGCCGAGCTCATCAAGGCGGCGAACAACGGCGGACTCCGCACGTCGCTCGGCGTCGAGAAGCAGGTGAAGCGTATGCTGGCCGACAAGCGGTCGGAAGCGCTGTCGACCCGCTTCGCGTACCAGTGGCTGCGGCTGCAGGACCTCGAGAAGATGATTCCCGACTATCTTCTCTTCCCGCAGTACGACGACACGCTGGCGCAGTCGATGATTCGCGAGACGGAGCTGTTCTTCGACAGCATCGTCCGCGAAGATCACAACGTCCTCGACCTGCTGACGGCGGACTACACGTTCGTCAACGAGCGCCTCGCGAAGCACTACGGCCTTCCGAACATCTATGGCAGCCAGTTCCGCCGTGTCGTGCTGCCCGACTCGATGGAAGATCGGTGGGGTCTGACCGGCAAGGGCGCATTCCTGGTGACGACGTCGAAGCCCGAACGGACGTCGCCGGTCACACGCGGCAAGTGGGTGATGGGCAATCTGCTCGGCATGCCGCCGCCGTCGCCGCCTGCCGACGTGCCGCCGCTGCCGCCGCGCGCTGCCGATCCGAACGCGAAGGAACCGACGATGCGCCACAAGATGGAGACGCATCGCGTCAGGCCGGACTGCGTCCAGTGCCATCGCCTGATGGATCCGATCGGGTTCTCACTCGAGAACTTCGATGCGATCGGTCTCTGGCGCAGTGAAGACGAGAGCCAGCCGATCGACACGAACACCCAGGTGTTCGACAACACGAAGGTCACGAGCC
>DATBHR010000030.1:0-1699 GCA_036557365.1 Vicinamibacterales bacterium | reverse complement strand
CTGGTCTTTCTCTTCGCGGCGGATCACCTGCTCGGGTTCTTCGGCCTGAACGATCCGACGGTGCTGATGCTCGGTCGTCAGCTGCTGCGCTATCTGAGTGTCTCCGGGCTGTTCATTACCGTCGCCTTGACGTACACGGGAGGCCTGCAAGGCACCGGCGACACCCGAAGCCCGCTCTTCATCACGCTCGTCTCGCAGATTGGCGTCCCGATTGGCCTCTGCACATATCTCGAAGCGACGGGCCGTCTCGAGGCGTCGTGGATCTGGCTCGCGATCGTGCTCGGCCACTGCACGCGGGCGCTGCTCTCGACGTGGGTCTTCCGGCGCGGCCGCTGGCGGACGATCGCGGTGGATGTGCCGTCTACTGGTAGCTACTGAGAGCGCGGAGCGATCACGATTCGCCTGATCGTCAGCGTCACTTCACCGGCCTCAAGAGCAAATCCTGAAAATCGAAGCTGAAATCCGTCTCGGGCGAGACCGCCTGCATTCTGGCACTGTCGATCGCGCCGTCGGGGGTGAGCGCGAAGGTGATGAAGGCGTCGGCGCGGAGCTCGCGGTCGGTCCACTTCGCGACGAACGTGTCGTGCTGCCAGTGCTCGAGCGTTCCGGAAAGCGCCGGCGTCTTGTCGAACGTGATCGTCAGGCCGCCGTTCGCGGACGCGATCGTGATGTCGCCGTACCACTGATCGCGATAGCGCCCTGCGTACGCCTGCAGCGGCAGCGACGGCTTCGACTGCGCGTCGCGCTTCTGGGCCGACTGTCCCACGGTCGACGCCGCCTCGTCGCCGACCCGCTTCACGACGGCCTGAAGCGCGGCAATCCAGTCGACCACCGGCGCGCCAAGGTACGCGTCGAGGATGTGATCGGTGATCGATTCGAAGGCGGCGCCCGATTCCTGGTTGGTGAGGACGGCGATGCCGAGCCGAGTGTCGGGAAGCATCGAGACCTTCGAGACGTAGCCCGGGAGTCCCCCCGTATGCGTCAGGAGCTTGTGCCCACGATAGTCCTGAATCACCAGACCCAGTCCATAGCCGGCAAAGTTCGGGCGCACCTCGCGAAGCTCCGGGACACCTTCACCGATCGGCATCGGCGTCACGATCGTCGTCAACTGACGCGCAGTCGCCTCCGAGAACAGACGGGATCCGTCGGCGAGTCGCCCTTCCGCGAGCAGGACCATCAGCCATTTCGCCATGTCGTCGGCGCACGAGTTGATGCCGCCCGCCGGATTCGTGTTGTCGCTGTCGAACGGCGCGATCGGCCGGACACGTCCTTCGACCCCGGCGTGCGGCGTCGCGACGTTGCCGCCGCGGGCGGCGTCGGAATGACGAACGTTGCTCGAGCGCATGCCGACTTTCGCGAGGATGCGCCCGCGAACGAAGTCTTCCCACGACTGCCCGCTGATCGCTTCGATAATCTCGCCGGCGACGAGGTAGAGCACGTTGTCGTATGCGTACGCGCTGCGGAAACTCGTCTTGAGCGGCACATATCTGAGTCGCCGGGCGATCTCCTTCCGGTTGTAGGTGGAGTTCGGCCACCACAGCAGGTCGCCGGCGCCGAGTCCGAGCCCGCTTCTGTGCACCAGCAGGTCCCGCACCGTCAGCTCGCGCGTCACGTACGGATCGGACAGCTGGAACCACGGAAGGTGATCGATGACGCGATCGTCCCAGCCCAGCTTCCCTTCCTCGACGAGCAGGCCGAG
>DATBHR010000029.1:0-2257 GCA_036557365.1 Vicinamibacterales bacterium | reverse complement strand
GAGGTAGGCGAGCCACAGCGGATCGACGCGCACGTCGGCGTCCGTGTACGCGACGATCTCTCCGGTCGCGTGCGCCAGGCCGATATTCCGCGCCAGGCTGAGGCCGCCGTTGGGGACGTCGATCACGTACCTGGCGGGCCGTGCTCCTGACGGACGCTCCGCGTCTGCCCAGGCGTGAGCAATCTCGCCGGTGCGATCCGTCGAGCCGTCGTTGACGATCACGACCTCGAAGTCGGGATAGTCGAGTTCCTCGAGAGACGCGAGACATTCGCCGATCGTGTCGGCGGCGTTGTAGGCGCAGATCACGACCGAGACGCGCGGCCATGACGCGCGCGCGTCCTGACCGAAGGGGGCGTCGGCGAACGCCTGTTCCACGGCCGCGAGCGCGGGCTTCGGCTCACGATTCCGATCGACGAGTCCGAATTTCCAGTCCTCGATCTCGGCGCCGCCGCGCCACCACTCGTCGGTCCACGCGAAGGCGACCGCGCCGCACGCCCCTTCTTCGAACGCCGTGCGCACGTGCATGCTCGTGATCGACGCCTGTCCGTCGGGCCCTTCGCGGATGCTGTCGGCTCCTGCTTCGGCGAGGAGCAATGGCTTCTGACCGGCGATGCTCTGAAGATTTGCGAGATACGCGCGGAGTTGCGGTTCGCGGTGGAGATAGACGTTGAACGAACAGACGTCGAACGACGACAGATCGAGGAAACTCGTCGGCGGATAGTTGACGTAGGTGAACAGCGCCTCGGGCGCGGCGTTCCGCGCGTCCTCGCACAGTCCACGCAGGAACCGCTCGACCCGGTCGCGCCCGTGCCACCGCACGACGCTTGGCGGCACTTCGTTGCCGAGCGCGAACATCAGTACCGCCGGATGGTCGCCGAGCGCGCGCACCTCGCGGACGAGGTCGCGACGGATGTCCTCGATCAGCGACCGATCGTCGAGAAACGCGACGTGCTGCGTCCACGGCAGGCCGACGATGACGCGCAGCCCTTCGGCCGCCGCCTCGTCGAGCATGCCCAGCGAAGGCGGCGTATACAGACGCACCGTGTTCACCCCGGCGCGCGCCATCGCCGCGAAGTCGCGGCGCACCTGAGCCGACGGCGGAAACTGCCGTCCCAGGTCATCGGGAGCGAACGTGCCGTACGTCACTCCCTTGACCAGGAATCGCCGATCTCCTGCCTGCAGGAATTTGCCGTTGACGAAGATTCGTTGCATGTGTGAGATACGCTCAGGATGCGGCTCTGCCGACGTTTGGAGGTCCCTACGCAGAGTGCGATCAAGATCCCCGCCAGCACCGTCCGACGTCGGTGCCGCGTAAGTCTTTGATATCAAGGTATTTTCCACAAATTAGTGCGGGTCCGCCGTGGCGGGACGGCTCGTGTGTGGCAAATCTGCAACAGGAGGGAGTCGTATTTACACGGCGCGCCGGGCCGAGGATTCCGGCTCGGCCCATGCCTGAGCCTCCCTCCCCAGCCCCTGGCGATTCTTCACACGATCTTCTTTACACGATCGCTTCGACCGTCTGACGGGCGCGTTCGAGGTCGTTCAGCCCTTGCTCGAGGTCGGCCACCAGATCGCGCGGATGCTCGCAGCCGGGCGACAGCCGGACCAGCGTGTCGGAGAGACCCAGCTTCGCGCGTTCCTCCGCCGGAATGGACGCGTGCGTCATGCGGGCCGGATGACAGACCAGCGCCTTCACGCCGCCGAGACTCTCGCCCAACGTGAAGAAGCGCCGCGACGAGACGAACGAGACGACCTCGTCGACCGTTCCGTCGAGCTCGAACGACACCATGCCTCCGAAGCCGGTCATCTGACGACGCGCGATGGCGTGGCCGGGATGATCGGGCAGGCCCGGGAAGTAGACGCGGCGCACGAGCGGGTGCCCGGCCAGCGCGTGAGCGACTGCCTCGGCGTTCTCCGCGTGCCGCTGCATCCTCAGCTCGAGCGTCTTGAGTCCGCGCAGCGTCAACCAGCAGTCGAAGGGGGACGGCACGGCGCCGGTCGCGTTCTGCAGGAACTTCACCGGTTCGAAGACCGCGGCGTCGCGCGCGAGCACCGCGCCCTGAATCAGATCCGAGTGGCCGCCGAGGTACTTCGTCACGCTGTGCACGACCAGATCGGCGCCGAGCTGGAACGGCTGCTGGAAGAGCGGCGTCGCGAAGGTGTTGTCGACGACGAGCAGCGCGCCGGCGTCGTGCGCGGCCGTTCCGATGGCGGCGATGTCGTAGACGAGCAGGCGAGGATTCGTGGGAGATTCGAT
>DATBHR010000028.1:0-1696 GCA_036557365.1 Vicinamibacterales bacterium | reverse complement strand
ATCGCGCGGTCGAGCCCGCCCAGCTCGTCGACCAGGCCGATCTGCTTCGCCTGACGGCCCGTCCACACGCGTCCCTGCCCGATCGCGTCGATGCGCTCCGGCGTCGTGTTCCGCCCCTGCGCCGCCTTCTCGACAAAGGTGTCGTAGGTCGCCTGCATGTTCTCGAAGACGCGCGCCTTCTCTTCTGGCGAGAAGGGGCGGACGGGAGAGTAGATGTCCGCGTAGCGCCCGCGCGTCACCCCCTCCATGTTCATGCCGAGCTTCTTCAACGTGCCGTCGATGACGAACTTCGTGAGGACGACGCCAATCGATCCGGTGAGGGTGGAGGGCTCGGCGACGATCGCGTGCGCCGGCATGGCGATGTAGTAGCCGCCCGACGCCGCGACGTCGGACATCGAGGCGATCAGCGGCTTGCGATTCTTCGTCAGCAGCATCTCGCGCCAGATGATGTCCGACGCGATGGCCGATCCCCCTGGGCTGTCGATCCTCAGGACGATCGCGCGCACGGAGTTGTCGCTCCTCGCCTTGCGCAGATATTCGTTGATGGTGTCCGAGCCGACCACGTCGCCGCCAGGGGACTCGTTGCTGCGGCCCGACGCGATCAAGCCCGACGCATAGATCACGGCGATGCGCGGCCCGCGCTCGAGGCCGAGGCTGACCGGCGACACCTGCCGGTACTCCGACATGTCGACGTAATGCGTGGCGCCGGGCGAGAGCTTGATCTTGTCGTCGACCTCGTCCTCGTACGCGAGATCGTCCACGAGACCGGCGCGCATCGCGTCCTCCGGCAGGTACGGACCGTGATCGATCAGCGACTTCACCACCGCCTCGCTCTTGTGGCGCGTATCGGCGATCCCGCGGACCAGCTGCTCGTAGAGATCCGTGTTCAGCGACTCCGCCATCTCGCGGTGCGCCGGCGTGTAGGTGTGCTCGGTGAAGGTGTTCGACGCCGTCTTGTAGTCGCCGATGTGGAGGGCATCCGGGTAGGCCCCGATCTTGTCCAGCATACCCCGCAGGAACAGCTCGTAGCTGGCCATGCCCGTCAGGTCGAGCGACGCCGACGGCATCAGAAAAATCTTGTCGCAGGCCGTCGAGAGGTAGTACTCCTGCTCCCCGCCGTACTCCATGAAGGCCACGACCGTCTTGCCCGATCGGCGGAAGTCGAGGATCGCATCCCGGACCTCCTGAATCTTTCCCCACAGCGCGGCCTCGCCCGTGGGCTTGATGATCACGCTCGAGATCCGGCGATCGACCTTCGCCTTGCGGAGCATCTGCACGACGGATCGCACGGTCGGCGCTGATTCGATGAAGGGCCCGAACACGCCGCCCGGCTCGGTTTCCGGCAAATCGCCGTTCAGGCGCAGCACGAGCGTCGAATGCGCGGCCACCTGGGGTTCGCGGCCGACGGCGCCGTACAACAACAGCAGGCCTGCCGCGGATGTCAGCACGGCCAGCAGAATCAGCACGATCACGAGCCAGACGCCGCGTCGGACAGCCACAGCAGTACCTCCTGCACGGATCGCGACACGACGCGATCCTCACGAGTATAGCGGCATCACGGCTGCTGAGTCGTCGTGGACCGCGGCCGGCTGCCGGCGTTCGCGGTCAGGAACTTCGCGAGATCGTTCTTCAGCGCTTTGTGAGCGGAGGGACGGATGTAAATCATGTGGCCCGCCTCGTAGTAGCCGAAGGCGAA
>DATBHR010000027.1:0-12570 GCA_036557365.1 Vicinamibacterales bacterium | reverse complement strand
TCATCGTCGTCTGCTCGATCGCATTTCCGAGCAGGCGGCAGCGGTCATCTACAACTCGATCGTGTTCGAGCAGACGCAAGAGGATTCGCTCACCGATCCGCTGACCGGCCTGCCGAACACGCGGTTCATGTTCATGCACCTCACGCGCGAGCTCGCGCGTGCCGATCGCCTGAAGTCGGAGGTCTCGTTGCTCGTCATGGACCTCGACAACTTCAAGGAGATCAACGACAGCTTCGGGCATCACGTTGGCGACCGGGCGCTCCGTGAAGTCGCGGGCGTCCTGCGTGCCGCTATCCGGCCGTACGACATCTGCGTCCGCTATGCCGGCGACGAGTTCATCGTGGTGCTGTCGGGATGCGGCGGCGAGGAAGCCGAGCGGAAGCGCGTGGAGTTGCAGAAGGCGGTGGACAACCTGCAGTTCGAGCCGCGCGCGGGAAGAGTCCTGCCGCTCGCCATCAGCATCGGCGCGGCGGTATTTCCGCACGACGGCGACTCGTACGAAATGCTGCTCTCGACCGCGGACGGCCGCATGTATCGCGACAAGACGCGCCGCAAGCGTGAAGCGTCAGGCGTCCACGAGCACGAAGTCCGCCGCAGCGGGTCGACGACGCTATCGGATCACGATCTGCAGAGGTCCGCGATCGGCATCCTGTAATCGACGGGCACGGAGCGGAGGGAGGTAACGGAAATATCAGCCGTGATCTTTTGAATTCTGGTTGCCGTTACCCTCCGTTTCTCCGTTCCTCTGTTGATGACTCCGTTACCTCCGTTACCTCCGTCCCCTCCATTCCCTCCGTATCAATGAAGTCGGGCGACACGCCCGTCAGACCAATCGCGATCAGCGCAAGGCCGGAAGCGCCGCAGACGAGCGCCGCACCCGATACCCACCACGTGTCGGATCCGGGTCCGAATTCGAACCAGGCTGACGGTATGACGAGGACGAGTCCTGCGGCGACCGCCGCGGCGCGCCGCCGCACGAATCGAAGCAGCAGTCCTCGTACGCGGCGAAGCATGCGATAGCATAGTCCACCGTGCTGCTGACGCTGCCGGTGCGCACCGTTGCGATCGCGACCCCGCGCGCCCGCATCGTGCAGCTCGATCTCTCGGGCCACACCTTCGAGTACCTCGCCGGACAAGCGATCATCGTCACCGACATGGACAGCGAGCGACGCGCGTACTCGATCGCGTCCGCGCCGGAAGATATCGAGCAGACGGGCTGTCTCGAGCTGCTCGTGGGCGTATCGGCTGAGCCCACGCGACGTTTTGCCTTCGAGGCCGGGGCGAACGTCACCGTCGAAGGTCCGATGGGTGCGTTTACGTTCCCGAGCGAGCCGGCGGAGAAGCACTTCCTCTTCGTCGCCGGAGGCACGGGCATCGCGCCGCTCAGGGCGATGATTCGTCATGCGGTCGCCGCCACCGCGCCGCCGCCCACTCTTGGTCTTCTCTACAGTGCGCGGACGCCGGAAGAATTCGCGTTCGAGACCGAGTTCCAGGCGCTCGCGAGCCGCGGCGCCCTCGAACTGCGGCAGAGAGTCACCCGTGCGAGCGAGGCCGAATGGCCGGGCGATCGAGGACGGATCGATCGCGTGGGTCTGTCAGCGCTCGTTCACGACGAACGAACGCTCTGCTTCGTGTGCGGACCCGCCACGATGGTCGACGACATTCCGCCGATGCTGAATGAGATTGGGATCGCGAAAGATCGGATTCGAATCGAAGAGTGGTAGCGGCGCGTCAGAGTCCCACGGCGTGGAAACCGGAATCCACCATCAGGACTTCGCCGGTGATCGCGCGGCCCGCCGAGCTTAGAAGGAACACGGCAGCATCGGCGACCTCCGCAGCCTCGACGCCGCGGCGCAGCGGCGCCCGATCGCGGTAGACCTGCAGGATATTCGAGAAGCCGGAGATGCCGGACGCGGCCAACGTCTTGATGGCGCCGGCTGAAATCGCATTCACGCGGACGTTCTTCGGACCCAGATCCGCGGCGAGATAGCGCACGGACGATTCCAGCGCCGCCTTCGCAACGCCCATGACGTTGTAGCCGGGGAATGCGCGATCGCTACCGATGTAGGTCAGCGTCAGGACGCTGCCTCCGCCGCGCGTCTCCATCAGCGGCAGCATCGCGCGCGTCAGCCCGATAAGCGAGTACGTGCTGATGTCCAGCGCGATCCTGAAGCTTTCGCGCGACGTGTCGACGAACGGATTCTTCAGCGCGTCTGCCGGCGCGAAGCTCGCACCGTGAACGACGAAATCGAGACCGCCGAATTGCTGATCGAGTGTCGAGGCGAGATCCGCGATGTGCTGATCGTTCGATACGTCGCACGGTGCGACAACGACGTTGTCGAGCGTCGCCGCCAGTTCGCGAACGTTCTCTTCGAGACGCTCACTGGGGTACGTCAGCGCGAGCCTCGCACCCGCGGCGTGTGCAGCCTGCGCGATAGCCCAGGATATCGATCGTTTGTTGGCGACGCCGACGATGAGTCCGTGCTTGCCGGAGAGATCTGCCATAGCGAGAGAGATCGGGCTACTTCGATCGCTTGCGGTTTCCGCCAGGACCGTGGCGCTTCATCCCGCCGCCCGGGCGGCCGCCGCCGCCGTGCTGATGCCGTGGTCCGCGCATCGAGCCGCCCATGTTGTTGCCGTTCGATCGATTACCGAACTGAAAATTCTGGCCGCCCTGTCCGCCTTGTCCGCCGCGCTGATGGCGCGGACGAAATCGATTCGGACGTCCACCGCCAGGCTGGCGGATCGTGAATTCCGGGATCGGGCGAGCCGGCGGCTGCTGTCCTTCAGGTCGTGGGAGCGATGCACGGATGAGAGGACGGTGCACCGGACCTTCGTCCTGCCCGGGCACGTCGCGCTCGTCGTCTTCAGGCGCGTCGGTCAGCTCCGCGGGTGGTTCGATAACGGACGCTGGAGGATCGGGATTCGTCGTTTCGATCGGCGGTTCGTCGACGAACGGTGATTCTGAGTCGTCGTCGCTCGGATTCGCTTCGCTGTCTGGCGCCGACGGTGCCACTCGTTTGGGTGCACCCGCCGCCACGTGATTGTAGAGCGCGGCCGGCGTTTCACCCTTGCGCCGCTGCCGCGGCACCTTCGCGTGCTTGTACTCGTGCTCCGCGTCGCACGTCGTGCATCGCGTCTGCTTCACATCGTCGCCAACCATGGCCACCACGGCATGGTTGGTCACCCGCCGCTCGCGTGGGCAGTAGTCGTCCAGAATGTCACCAAGCCGAAGCTGGCGCTGTTGCATCAAGTCTCCCGAGATACCGCTGGCGGGGAAAGAATTGCGAAAGGCGGACCGATCTTAACACACTCCCCGTCCGGCGAGCCAATCGCGCAGGGCGGCGAGGCGTGCTGCAACTGCCGGCGGTGCTGTCGATTGCGGGGTCCGCTTGGCATCGACCGATGCCGCCGGCGTGATCCGCGCGGCGACATCGGGCTCGAATCGATCGCTCGCTGCGCGCCACTCGTCGAGCGACAACGACGCGAAATCGCGCTGCTCGGCGACGAGCTTACGGACGAGCGCGCCGACGATCTCGTGCGCACGCCTGAACGGGACGCCTCGTCCGACGAGATAGTCGGCGACGTCGGTCGCGAGCAGAAGACCTGAGGCCGCAGCGGCCGCCCGATCGCGATTGAGCGTCAGGCCGCCCACAACCGAACGCACGACACCGAGCGATCCGCTCAGCGTGTCCTCGGCATCAAAAATCGCTTCCTTGTCTTCCTGCAGATCTTTGTTGTATCCGGTCGGCAAGCCTTTCATCGTCGTGAGAAGGCCGACGAGATGGCCGAGCGTCCGGCCGGTTTTTCCGCGCACCAGCTCGAGGGGATCCGGATTCTTTTTCTGCGGCATCATGCTGCTGCCCGTGCTGAGCGCGTCGGACAGCTCGAAGAAGCGATGTTCGTCGCCGCAGAAAATGATGAGATCCTCCGCAAGCCTGCTCAGGTGCACCATGGTCAGCGAGCACGCGAACAGAAAGCTGGCTGCGAAGTCGCGATCCGACGAGGCGTCCATGCTGTTGTCGACGGTCCGGCTGAAGCCGAGCTCGCTCGCAAGGAACTGGACGTCGATGTCATAGGCGGTGCCCGCGATGGCGCCGCTGCCAAGCGGCAGCGCGTCGCTTTCCTTCAACGCGACGGCGAACCGTTCGACATCCCGCGTCAGCGGCGCTGCGTGGGAAAGCAGGAAGTGCGCGACCAGAATCGGCTGCGCCGGCCTGAAATGCGTGAACGCCGGCATCAACGCGTCGGCGGACGCGGCCGCCTGATCCGCGAGCGCCTGCACGACACGCGTAATGGCTGCCTGCAGGAGCGGGATGCGTCGCTTCAAGTAGAGACGCAAGTCGACTGAGACTTGCTCGTTGCGGGATCGACCGGTGTGAAGACGACGCCCGGCGTCTCCGAGCGACTCGACGAGCACGCGCTCGACGAAGCTGTGGACGTCCTCGTCCGATCCGTTGACGAACGCCGCGTCGGCGCGGCCGCGTTCGAGGATCGTTGCGAGCGCGGCGTCGATCTGTTGCGCTTCGGCGCCGGAAAGCACGCCCGCCCTGGCCAGTGCCCGTGCCCATGCTCGACTGCCGGTCACGTCATCCTCGAACAGGCGGCGATCGAACCTGAAGGAATTGCCAAACTCGAGAGCCGCCGCGTCGGGAGCGTGCTCGAACCGACCGGACCAGAGTGTCGTCATCAGTGGGCCTTTGAAGCAACCATGCGGAGACGCTTCGTGGTCGATCTCGCGTCAGCCGGCTTGCGGCCCACGATGCGCGCGTCGCCTTTGAAGAGCTTGACGCGGATGGCGCCGCTCACGCGTTCCTGAATCTTGTCGATGTATGCGTCGAGCGCTTCGCGCAGTGGTGAGAACCAGAATCCTCGATCGACGACGTCGGCATACTCGCGGCTGACACGGCGTGAGAAACGCGCGGTTTCTTTATTCGTGACCAGCTTCTGCAGCTCGGCGTGCGCGGCGTGCAGGACAACGGCAGCAGGCGCTTCGCCGACCTCGCGGGCGCGCGATCCGGCGACGTCGAGCCGCCCGACCCCATGCGTGCCGGCAATCATCTCGACGGTGCCGATCAAATCGATGAGCGGCATCGACACACCGTTGACCGCCGTCGGCACACCTCGTTCGAAAGTGATTTCCACGTATGCGGGCTCGGCCGGGCAGGCCGCGGCCGCCTTCGTCAACGTGAACAGCTCGTCGGGCGGCTCGTCCCACGCATCGATGGCGCCGCACGACACGCTTCGCCCCCAGATATTCGCGTCGAAGCCGTGCGGCACATCCACTGTGACCGGCACGCTGACGTGCCGCTTCTCCGCGTAGGCGATTGCCTCGAGCCGATTCCAATCCCAATCGCGCGCGGGCGACAGCACCGTCAGCCGCGAATCGATGGCGCGCACGAGCGTTTCGATGCGCGCGGCGTCCGTGGCCTCTGCAGCGCCGTGGGCAACCACCGTGGATTGTTCGATGCCGGCGATCTCGACCAGCTTCCTCGCCAACACGGGCGCGATCAGCGGCGACCCGAGCGGCGATCGATCGTCGGCGAGCGCGTCCGCCTTGAGGACGCGTGAGACGTAGTCGCGCGCGAGCTCTTCGCGAACGTCGAGGACGTGCGCGCGCACTGCGCCGGTGGCCAGCGCACGGTCGCGCACCTCCTCGAGATCGCCGGCCTGACCGACGTCGAGCGTCATCGTGACGAGGTCGGCGTGCTGGGCCTCCGCGAGCAGGGGAATGGACACGGACCCGTTGAGCCCGCCCGAGTAGGCGAGCACGATCCGCGGCGTACGGCGATGCGTATTCATTCTGATGAATAGTCCTTGAGACGTTTGACGAGCGCGGCCGCTCCCCGCGCGCCGCGTGCGACGACGAGGATCGTGTCGTCGCCGGCAATTGTGCCCACGGTTTCCGGCAACTGCGCGCGGTCGAGCGCCAGCGCCAGCGGCTGGGCCTGCCCGACGCCCGTCCGGATGACGACGAGCTGCTGCACGCGCTCGACGCGCCGCAGGAACTCCGACGTCGCCCGCTCGAGGGCAGCGATCGCGGTCTGCGGGTTGGTCGCCTCGACGCCCGGCCGCTGATACGCGCCGTCACCCGACCGCTTCACCAGTCCCAGGTCCTTGATGTCGCGCGAAATCGTCGCCTGCGTGGCGTCGAAGCCGCGCTGATGCAGGCGGCGACGGAGCGCTTCCTGCGTATGCAGCGGCTCGCGGTCGATGAGCTCGAGCAGCGTGGCCTGGCGGCGGGCTTTCATACAGAAAATGAACGATCAGTATACATCGATTTTTGTTGATCGGATGCGATCCGGAGCGTATAGTTATTCCTTTCGATGCATACAACAGTCGCCGCCAGTCATCGCTCCGCGCCGGCCGCCGAGGCGGTCGCTCGCGTCGCGGTTGCCGGCGCGACCGGCTATACCGGTCAGGAGCTGCTGCGCCTCCTCGCGAGGCACCCGGCGGTTGCCATCACCACCGCGACCTCCTCGTCTGCCGGCACGACGCGCCGACTGCCGGCGCTGGCGCACGTCTTTCACGGTTCCATTACGCCTCTCGATCCCGCATCGCTCGCGCAGGACGCCGACATCGTCTACATGGCGCTGCCCGACTCGTCGGCCGCCGAGCTCGCACCGGTGCTGCTGGACGCGGGCGTCCGCGTCATCGACCTGTCAGGCGCGTTCAGGCTGCGCGACGCGGGCAATCGCGCGCGCTGGTATCCCGAGACGCATAGGCTGCCTGACGGCGTCGCCTACGGCCTCACGGAGCGCGAGCGAGGCAACATCGCGCGCGCAACGATCGTGGCGAATCCCGGCTGCTACCCGACCGCGACGCTGCTCGCGCTGGCGCCCCTTGTCGAGGCGGGACTGGTCCGTCCGGACGCAGACGTCATCGTGGACGCGAAGTCCGGTGTGTCCGGAGCGGGAAAGACCCCGTCGGAGCGGACGCATTTCTCCGAGTGCCACGGCAGCCTCTCGGCCTACGGTGTCTTCGGCCACCGCCACGGCGCGGAAATCGAACAGGGCCTCGGCCGGCAGGTCACCTTCACACCGCATCTCGTGCCGCTCGACCGCGGGATTCTCGCGACGATTTACGTCCGCGTCGCGCCCGGGACCACCGAGGAGGCGCTCGCTGACGTGTTCGAGCGCGCCTACGCCGGCGCCACGTTCGTTCGTCTGACCGGTTCGGCGCTTCCCGAAATCAAGCACGTCGCGCACACGAACTTCTGCGACATCGGTTGGCGCGTCGACCCGTCGGGCCGCGCCATTCTTGTTTCCGTCATCGACAACCTCGTGAAGGGCGCGTCGGGTCAGGCCGTCCAGAACATGAACGTCATGCTCGGCCTCGACGAACGGCTCGGACTCCTGTGAGACCGCGCGCATGACGACCTCCCGTCCCATCGTGGTGAAGTTCGGCGGCGAGCTGCTCGACGATCCGGAGCGCCTTGCGGCGGTCGTCGACGCCACGCGGACCATCGCCGCTCGTACGCCGCTCGTCGTCGTCCACGGCGGCGGCAAGGAAATCGACGCCGCTCTGAAGACAGCCGGCATCGAAAAGCGGCAGGTCGATGGACTCCGCATCACGGATGCCGCGACGCTGGGCGTCGTCGTGGCCGTCCTGGCGGGCACGATCAACACGCGCTTCGTCGCCGCGCTGAACGCCGCCGGCGTCGCTGCGGTCGGTCTCACCGGTGCCGACGCGGGTATCGGCCTGTCCGTTCAGGCGCCGCCGCACCGGTCGGCCGATGGACGGACGATGGATCTCGACCGCGTCGGTCTGCCGGTCGCCGGATCCGACGTGCGGCTGCTCGACAGCCTGCTCCGCAGCGGCTTCGTTCCGGTCGTCGCCTGCGTCGGCGCGGCGGCCGACGGTGAACTGTTCAATGTGAATGCCGATACGTTGGCTGGACACCTGGCCGGACGCATCGGCGCGGCACGGCTGGTCGTCGCCGGCACCACGCCGGGCGTGCTCGACGATGGCGGACAGACGATCGGGATGCTCGACTCCGCGGACGTGACACGGCTCGTCGAGAGCGGCAGGGCAACGGCCGGCATGATCGCGAAGCTGCGGGCCTGCGAGAGCGCGCTCGCGCATCGCGTGGACGATGTGGTGATCGTGGACGGCAGGGACGGCGCGCAGTTGATCGACGCGGCAACGCCCGGACGCGAGGCGCCGCTTCGCTCCACGCGACTGGTGAGGATGGTGACAGCATGACCATGGTGATGGACGACATCGTCGCGCGCGAGTCGCGGCATGTTCTGCAGACCTACAAGCGCAACCCGCTGACGCTGGTGAAGGGTCAGGGCGTCAAGCTCTACGACGCCGACGGACGTGAGTATTTCGACCTGCTCTCGGGCATCGGTGTCGCGTCGCTCGGCCACTCGCATCCCGCGCTGTCGCGCGCCGTCGCCGAACAAGCGCAGACGCTCGTGCACACGTCGAACCTGTTCTACCACCCGCTGCAGGGCGCGCTTGCCGAGCGGCTGTCCGTGCTCTCGGGTCTTCCCCGTGCGTTCTTCTGCAACAGCGGAACGGAAGCGGTCGAGGCCTGTCTGAAATTCGCGCGACGCTACTGGCATACGAAAGGCGAGCCGCGCGCGGAGTTCGTGGCGCTCGACGAATCGTTTCACGGCCGGACGTTCGGCTCGCTGTCGGTGACGTCGGACGACCACTACCGGGCGCCGTTCCAGCCGCTGCTGCCGACGGTCACGTTCGTGCCGACCAACGACGTGGCGGCGCTCACCGCCGCGGTGTCGAAGCGAACGGCCGCCATCATCGCGGAACCCGTCATCGGCGAAGGCGGGATCAAACCGCTGACGCCCGATTTCGCGAAGGCGATCTCGCAGGCGTGCACCGCGACCGGCGCGCTGTTCATCGCCGACGAAGTGCAGAGCGGCCTCGGCCGCACCGGATATCCGTTCTATTTCCAGGCGCTCGGATTGACACCGCACCTCGTCGCCGTCGGGAAAGCACTCGGCAGCGGCATCCCGGTCGGCGCGGCGCTCGTCAGCGAACAGGTGGCAACGACGCTGTCGTTCGGCGATCACGGCACGACCTACGGCGGCAACCTTCTGGCGTGCCGCGCGGCCTTGACGGTCCTCGAGGAAATCTTCGATCGCGGCGTCGCCGAGAACGTCAAGCGCGTCGGCGCCGCATTCGAAAAGAAGCTCCGCCAGATCGCCGCGAAGCATCCGTTCGTCAAAGAGGTCCGCGGCGCAGGGCTGATGTGGGGCGTCGAGCTCACACGCGATGCGGCGGCGGTCGTACCAGCCGGCATCGAGCGCGGGGTCATCGTCAATCGAACGGCAGAAACCGTCGTGCGGCTGTTGCCGCCGTTCATCATCACAGAAGCAGAGGCCAACGAAGCGCTCGACCGGCTGGACGGCGCGCTGGATGCCGTGGGAGCGCAGGCATGAGGCAGACACGCATCACGCTGCGGACCGCAGAGGTCCGCGAAGCGAAGAAGCTGCACACGCTGATTCAGGCGAATCTCGAGGAAGGTCACCTGCTGCCGCGCAGCCTCGGCGAGCTGACCGTTCACGCGGGCCGCTTCGTCGTCGCCGTCAAAGGTCGGGTGATCGTCGGCTGCGCGGAGCTCGCGGCGCTGAGCCCAACTGTCGCAGAAGTGCGGTCGCTGGCGGTCGATTCGAGCGCTCGCGGCAGCGGCGTCGGCGTGAAAATCGTCGACGAACTTCGGCGGCGCGCGCGCCGCGAAGGCTTCGATCGGCTCTGCGCCTTCACGCATGCGCCCGGCTACTTCACGAACATGGGCTTTTCGATCGTGCCCCACACGTGGCTGCTGGAGAAGATCTTCACGGACTGCGTGAAGTGTCCGCAGTTCCGGACGTGCGGCCAGTACGCGCTGGTGGTGCCGCTCGATACGGCATTCGACGCCGAGCGCGGCTACGGCGTACCGGCGTCCGACGCTGTGCCGGTCGCATGACCTCGTCTCCTTCATCCACGCTCGCGAGCGGCGTCACCGCGCCGCTCGGCTTCCGCGCGGCCGGCGTGTCCGCGGGCATCAAGGCCAACGGCGGGTTGGACGTCGCGCTCCTCGTCGCGGACAAACCCGCCACGGCCGCAGCGGTCTTCACGACGAATCGCGCGACGGCGGCGCCCGTCATCGTCTCGCGCCGCCACCTGGAACTGTCCGGCGGCACGACGCGCGCGATCGTCGTCAACAGCGGCTGCGCCAATGCGTGCACGGGCGATGAAGGGCTGACCGTTGCGAAAGAGATGGCGGCGGCGGTCGCCAGCCAGATCGCGTGTCCCGTCGAACAGGTTCTCGTGGCATCGACCGGTGTGATTGGCGTCGCGCTGCCGATCGACAAAATCCGCAGCGGCGTCGCTCTCGCGCTGCAGGCGCTCGGTGCCGGCGACGATCGCGGCGCCGCGGCCGCGCGCGCCATCATGACGACGGATCCATTTCCGAAGGAAGCGGTTCGGCGCATCTCTGTCGGCGGACGCAGCGTCGCGATCGGCGGCATGGCCAAGGGCTCCGGCATGATCGAGCCGATGATGGCCACGATGCTCGGCTTCGTGACGACCGATGCCAGCGTGCCGGCTGCGCTGCTCGACCGCGCGCTCCGCGCCGCCGTCGACGTCACGTTCAACGCCATCACCGTTGACGGCGAGTGTTCCACCAACGATTGCGTGATGCTGCTTGCCAGCGGCGCGAGCGGCGCCGTCATCGACGAGTCGCACTACGACGCGTTTGTCGAAGGCCTCACGTCCGTCTGTCGCGATTTGGCGCTGGGCATCGTTCGCGGCGGTGAGGGCGCCACGAAGCTCGTGACGGTGAACGTCACCGGCGCTGCGTCTCCGGACGACGCGAAGCGCTGCGCGAAGGCCATCGCGAACTCTCCGCTGGTCAAGACGGCCATCCACGGCGGCGATCCGAACTGGGGCCGCCTCATTGCCGTCGCAGGACGCGCCGGCGTCGCGTTCGACCTGTCGCGCGCGAACGTGACGATCGGACCGATCGTGCTCTTCGAGAACGGGCGGCCGCACGACGAAAACGCTCCGCAAGCGGCCGCGTATCTCACCGGAACCGACCTGGTCGTCGGCGTCAACGTCGGTGCGGGCACGTCGGCGGCAACGGTCTGGACCTGCGACTTGAGCGCCGATTACGTCCGGATCAACGCGGACTACCGAACCTAGATGGCCGTCAATCACCCGGCCGAGCCGAGGCTCTCGTGATGCAGGCGACTTCGACGCACAAGGATTTCCTCTCCGTTCTGAATTTCGACGCGGCCGATCTCGAGCGCTGCCTGCGTCTGTCCGCGCAGCTGAAGGCGGACCGCGCGCTCGCGCGCCAGGCGCCGACCGCCGACGTACTCGCCGGCAAACACGTCGCGCTGCTCTTCCACAAACCGTCGCTGCGGACGCGCACGACCTTCGAGATCGCCGTGCGCGAGCTTGGCGGCAACGTGGTCGCGCTGCAGGCGGATGCGGCGATCGGCGATCGAGAGCCCGTCGCGGATGTCGCGCGCAATCTCGAACGCTGGGTGGACGCCGTCGTGATCCGGACGTTTTCGCAGGCGCTCGTCGAAGAGTTCGCGGCGGCCGCGCGGCGGCTTCACGTGATCAACGCGCTCACCGACAGCGAGCACCCCTGCCAGGCGCTGGCCGATTTCCTCACGCTGCAGGAGCGGCTCGGCTCGCTGCGAGGGCGGACCATCGCGTTCGTCGGCGACGGCAACAACGTCGCGCGATCGCTGGCGCACGCCGGCGCGATGCTCGGCGTCCACGTCCACGTCGCCAGTCCGGAGGCCTATCAGCTTCCGCACACGGCGGTGCAGGAAGCGACGAGCCGCGCGCGGCACGGCGCACGCCTGCGGCTGTTCAGCGACCCGGCCGACGCCGTCGCGGGCGCCGACGCGGTCTATACCGACACGTGGACGTCGATGGGCCAGGAAGCCGAGGCCGAGGCGCGGCGGGCGATTTTCGCGCCCTACCAGGTCCACGACGAACTGATGGGCCTCGCCCGTCCGGGCGCTCTCTTCATGCACTGCCTGCCCGCGCACCGCGGGGAAGAGGTGACCGCGGACGTCTTCGAATCCGAGGCATCAGTCGTCTTCGAACAGGCCGAAAACCGGCTGCACGTGCAGAAGGCGCTGCTGCTGATGCTGCTGGGCGCCTCAGGAGACCCTCGAGAAGTGTGACTCCTGAACGCTCGCCCACGCCCTGGCTCGATCATTACGACGAGAGCGTACCGCCGACGCTGGCGCCTTATCCCGGGCGTACGCTGGTCGACTACCTGGCCGACGCCGCACGTGATACGCCCGCGCAGACCGCCCTTCTCTTCAAGGGCGCAACGCTCACATGGCGCTCCCTCGACGAACTGAGCGATGCGTGCGCGTCCGCCCTCGTCGCGCTCGGCGTTCGGCGCGGCGACCGCATCGGCCTCCTGCTTCCAAACTGTCCGCAGTTCGTCATCGCGCAGTACGGTGCGTGGAAGATCGGCGCGATCGTGGCCGCGCTCAACCCCACGTACACGGAGCGTGAAATCGAGGGGCCGGTTCGCGAGCAGGGCATCGAGGTCCTGGTCACCCTCAGCCGGTTCTACACGCGAGTAAA
>DATBHR010000026.1:0-71237 GCA_036557365.1 Vicinamibacterales bacterium | reverse complement strand
GCACTCCCCAACTCTTTAACGCTCCAACTCTCCAACTCGTTGAATTCCCCACCGCCCCCGTGGAGTTACAGCACGCGGATCACGTCCGACCGCGTGATGATGAACGTCTTGTCCGTCTTGAAATCGCGAACCAGCACCGCGGGATTCTCCGGCGTGATCATCGTCGAGAGCAGCTCGACGGGCGTGGAAACGTCCACGAACGGGAACGCCGGCTGCATGATCGATTCCACGGGATCGTTCTTGACGTGCGGGTTGCGAATCAGCTCCTCGTAGAGATGCGTCTCGTTCATCGACCCCACGAGCCGCTTGTCGCGCGTGATCGAGATCTGCGAGAAGTCGTGTTCGCTCATCACCCGCAGCGCGTGCTCGACGGGCTCGTTGGCCTCGATGGACTGCAGCTCGCCCGACAGCCGCGCGGCGACGAGGTCGCGCGCCGTCATGCCCGTCTTCTCGAGGAAACCCTTCTCGCGCATCCAGTCGTCGTTGAACATCTTCCCGAGATAGCGCGATCCGTGGTCGTGGAAGATCACGACCACCACGTCGTCGCGGGTGAAACGATCCTTGAGCTGCAGGAGGCCGGCCATCGCCGATCCGGCGGAGTTGCCGGCGAAGATGCCCTCCTCGCGGGCGATCCGCCGCGTCATCAATGCGGCGTCCTTGTCGGTCACCTTCTCGAAATGATCGATGACGTCGAAATCGACGTTTCTGGGCAGGAAGTCCTCGCCGATCCCCTCGGTGATGTACGGGTAGATCTCGTTCTTGTCGAAGATGCCGGTCTCCTTGTACTTCTTGAACACCGATCCGTACGTGTCGATGCCCCAGACCTTGATCTTCGGATTCTTTTCTTTCAGAAACCTGCCGACACCCGAAATCGTGCCGCCCGTGCCGACGCCGACGACCAGCTGCGTCACGGTGCCGTCGGTCTGCTGCCAGATCTCGGGCCCGGTCTGCTCGTAGTGCGCCTGCGAATTCGACAGGTTGTCGTACTGATTCGCCTTCCACGAATTCGGCACCTCTTTCTCGAGGCGCGAGGAGACGGAGTAGTACGAGCGCGGATCTTCCGGATCGACGTTGGTCGGACAGACGATGACCTCGGCGCCGAACGCTTTCAGCGCGTCGACTTTTTCCTTCGACTGTTTGTCGGTGGTTGTGAAGATGCAGCGGTAGCCTTTGACGACGGCCGCGATGGCGAGGCCCATGCCGGTGTTGCCCGACGTTCCCTCGATGATCGTTCCGCCCGGCTTGAGGAGGCCGGCCCGCTCGGCGTCCTCGATCATCTTGACCGCCATCCGATCCTTGATGGAGTTGCCGGGATTGAACGTCTCGACCTTCGCGAGCACCGTGCCTTTCACCACGCCGTGCGTGATGCGGTTGATGCGGACCATCGGCGTGTCGCCGATCGCGTCGAGAATGTTCGAGCAGATGTTCGCCACGAACAAAGTCTATACTGAGGTTGTCGCACCGCGATCCGCCGCCACATGCCCAGACTCATTCCCGCACCGTCCATCGTTCAGGCCGCCGGCACCAAACCGAAGCGCATCGAGGAATTCGCAGGACGCGTGAACTCCGGTCACAGCGACGTGAGCGTCGCGCGGATGCAATCGCCGTCCGGCTGGCAGGAACCTGGACAGCGACCCGAATTCGAGGAGATCACCGTCGTGCTGCGCGGCATGGTTCGCGTCGAGCACGCGCAAGGCACGCTCGATGTCCGCGCCGGTCAGGCGGTCGTGACCGCACCGGGCGAATGGGTCAGATACAGCACGCCCGAACCGGAAGGCGCCGAGTACATCGCGGTCTGCATCCCGGCGTTCTCGCCGGCCACGGTGCACCGGGACGAGTAGCGGATGAGCGGCGGCGCGTGACGGCGACTCATTTTGACGGCAAGCGATTCTTCAATCCCACGCGCGCCAACGGTCAGCCGGCCAGCGCCGTGCCGCGGATGCTCAGCGAACCGCGAAAGCCGTGGCCGTCCAATATTGCGGTCTCACCGGTTCGACCGCCTGCGCTCGGCGATTCGGCAGCCGTCATCACGTTCGTCGGCCACGCGACGTTCCTCATCCAGACGCCGAAGGGCAACGTCATCATCGACCCGATGTTCTCCGAGCGCGCAAGCCCGCTGTCGTTCGTCGGACCACGACGCGTGCGCGCGCCGGCCGTTCGATTCGATGACCTTCCGCCGATCGCGCTGGTCCTCCTCAGCCACAATCACTACGACCACTGCGACGCGCACTCGCTCCGCGCGATTGCCACCCGCTGGAATCCGCTCGTCGTCACGCCGATCGGGAACGGACGGCTGCTCCGTTCGTTCGGCCTTCAGCATGTCGAGGAACTGGACTGGTGGCAGCGATCGACGCGTTCGATCATCCCGGTCTCGCTCACGCGCGCACAGCATTTCTCTGCGCGGACGCCGTTCGACCGCAATCGCGCGCTCTGGGGCGGCTTCGCGATCGACGTCGGCGGCCGACAGATCTTTCACGCAGGCGACACCGGCTACGGTCCGCACTTCGAGCTCGTTCGCGAGAAGGTCGGCGCCATCGATCTCGCGCTGCTGCCGATTGGCGCCTACGAGCCGCGCTGGTTCATGCGGGACATTCACATGAACCCCGAAGACGCCGTGCGGGCACACGTCGACCTGCGGGCCGTCCGCAGCATCGGGATGCATTTCGGCACGTTTCACCTGACCGCCGAGGGTGTCGACGATCCGATCGTTGCGCTGGCGAACGCCCGCCGCGCGCATGCGATCGCGGACCATGCATTCGTGGCGCCACAGTTCGGGGAGTCGTTTCGGATCGATTGAGAATGCTCCAGTTCGTGGTGCACCGCGTTACCGCCCGCCCGACACGTCAACGAAGCTGCCGGTGGTGTAAGAAGAATCCTCGGACAGCAGCCAGAGCGCCGCGCGCGCGACCTCGATCGCATGCCCCCCGCGCTGCATCGGAATCGTCGGCGCGACGCGCTCGACCCGTCCGGGCTCGCCGCCGCTCGCGTGGATGTCGGTGTAGATAACGCCCGCGCGAATCGCGTTGACCCGGATGCCCTCGTTGGCGACCTCTTTTGCCAGGCCCACGGTGAGCGTGTCGATCGCGGCCTTTGACGCCGCGTAATCCACGTACTCGCCGGGCGATCCCAGGACCGCCGCGCGCGACGACATGTTCACGATGCCGCCGCCCGCGCCACCGTGTCGCGTGGACATTCGCCGGACCGCTTCGCGCGCGCAGATGAAGGCACCGGTGACGTTGGTCGCCAGCACGCGTCCAATTCGCGCCGCATCCATGTCTTCCACGCGCATCTGCCGCTCGAGGATGCCCGCGTTGTTCACGAGGCCGGTCAGTCGTCCAAGCTCACGGTCGGACGTCTCGAACAGTCGTTGAACGTCGTCTTCAATCGCGACGTCGGCCTGCACGGCAATCGCGCGGCCGCCGTTCCCGGCGATCTCCGCCACGATGGAATCGGCGGCACGTCGATCGGATCGGTAGTTCACGCACACGGCGTAGCCGCGGCTCGCGGCCAGCCGCGAGATTTCCGCACCGATCCCGCGACCGCCGCCCGTGACGACGAGCACCATGCCCGTTTACTTCGCCTGCAGGAGATCGGCGTACGTCGCGACCGGTCCATGAAGCGGGACGATCCGGTCGACGCGCATGTGGTGGGCCGAGATGTTGTCGCGCAGGTTCGCCGCGAAGGGCTGAACGGCGGCGCCGGGACTGTACGCATCCACCTCGACGAGCACGCGCTCGCGCGGGAAGTACGCCATCAGCAGCGTGTCGGAATGCGGGTTCCCCGTCACGTGGATCAGATCGACGGTCATCGCGGCGTCCTTCAGCTCCATGTCCTCGTCCACCGTGACGACCTTCAGCGATTGCGGATGCCTCGCCAACGCGTCCGGGTTGATCGCATGCGCGCGCTGCACGTCGTCGCGCACGAACGCCTCGTTGCCTTTTTGCGTGATCACCGTCAGCCCCTCCGACACCGCCGCGCGCAGGCCGCCGGAGTGATCGAAGTGGTGATGTGTGTTCACGACCTGCGTCAACGGCTTCGCCGGCTGAAGCGATCGCGCCTTGGCGATGACGGCCAGCGTCCGCGCGTCGTTCTGCGGCGCCTCGATGAGCATCAGGTGATCGGCGAACTCGGCGACGACGCTGTGGTGCGACTGGCCGGCGAGAAGCCAGATCCTCGGCGCGATCTGCTCGACGGTGACGACCGGCGCGGGCGCGACGGGCGCGGGCGGCGATGACGCAGCGGCCTGGGGCGCGCTGAGATCGCCTGCGTCGCCGTCGACCGTCTGCTTCGTCACGTGCAGCGTGGACGTCGCGTATCGATCGGTCTTCGTCGTCAACTGCCGCGGCAGCTTCAAGCCGCCGACGGATTCGTAGTCGGCGAACGTCGTTTCGATGGCGACGTCGCCGAGGTTCGGGTTGTCCTCCATCGAGACGACGCGCGTCGGCAGGCCGGTCGCCGCGTCGATCGCGAGCGTGAACGTCATGCCGCCTGTGGTTGTCACGTCGACGGTCCGTTCCGTCCCGGACGTGTGCACGTTGGCCAGCTTCGCGTCGGGCGCAAGCGCCGTGCGCACGAGCATGACCGGATGGTGATAGGAATCGACCGCGCGATCGCGGGCAACGACGCCCGACGTGCGCGTCGCCTTGCCGTCCGCCGCCACGTTGTAGCCGACCGATCCGTCGACGCCGAATATCTGTTTCTGCGGTGCCGGACCCTGAAAGTAGACGAAATTCGGCGTCCGCGTCTGCTCGGTGCGCGCCCGGAAATTCGCGACGTCGACGGCGCGGCGGTAGCCGGACACGACGAACTGCTGCGAGCTCGAGTCCATCGTCATGTCCTGGCCGAGGTTGGCGATGGTTCCGTCGCCCTCGACCACAATCGTCTTCACGGCCAGGATCCGCGTCTTGCCGCCAAGCGCGGAGGCCGCGGCATCGACGACCTGTTGCTCGGGCGTCCTCGACGCACAAGCGCCGCTCGCGGCCACCACCAGAAGAATGCCGGGAATGCCCGGAAATCGGCGCAGCACAGTAGGCGTCATTGCGGGAAATTTACACCATCGCACGGGGCTGGACCGAAACAATCGAGCCGGGAGACCGATCGGTTCGATTCACGTGCCCGGCGAACGGCGGGTCAGGGTTGCGTCAGCGTCTGCGGCTTCTGGTCCGAAACCGTCACGTGCGCCCAGTCCCAGCCTTCCAGGCCGTTCGCGTTGACGGCTTTGACCGAGATGATCGTTCCCGGCGCGACCAACGGCAGCGCGGCTCGCGGCTGGACGACCGTCACCCGGTGCTGCAGCGGCGCCGCAGGAGGACCGTAGGCGACGATGTACGAGGTGACGCCTTTTTCCGGGCTGGGCGTCCACGAGATCGACGCCGCGGTGCCGACGTGGCTGTCGATCTTCAGGTGCGTGAGCCTCGACGGGCTCGACGCGAGCAGCATGATCGACGCGACCGTCGCCTTGCTCGTCTCGGCGATGAGCTGGTGGTTCTCGTTCTCGAGACGATCGGACGCCTGGTGGTAGTACGGGCTGCTCAGCACCGGGTACGAGCCGATGCCGCCGAGCACATCGCCGTACGCGTCGTAGAACGACGCGGCATCCGTGCCCTTCCAGTAGCGCGCGTCAAACGTAATCAGCTTCGTGAAGAGCATCGCAGCGGCGTGCTGCACGTCGCGGATGCCGTCGTTCGAATAGCGGATCGTGTTGTCCATCCGCTGATCGTTCGCCCACCCGATCATGTCGTTGTTGAGCGCAGCCGCGACGTGGAGGTGCTGCTCGACGGCGCGTCGGACGAACTCGCGGCTGCCGAGCAGTCCGGCTTCTTCGCCGGTCATGGACGCAAACACGACGGTCGCCGGCAGCGGATGCCCGGCCAGCACGCGAGCCGCCTCGAGCAGCGCCGACGTTCCCGAACTGTCGTCGTCGGCTCCCGGACCCACGGCAACGGAGTCGAAGTGGCTGCTGACGACGTAGACGATCTCCGGATTCACGGTCCCGCGCAGCGTCGCGACGACGTTCGCCGTGCGGCCGCCAAACGCCTGCGTGGTACTCCTCGCGGCGGTCTCGCCTTCGCGCGCCGCGGACGGATCGAACCACTGATAGTCCGGCTCGTAGTCGAACGACGTGTACGTATCGAAGAGAAATTCCGATGCCTGGTGATTGCCCGGTTGCGAGACGTGCTTCGACCCGAAATCGAAGAGGGCTTTCTCGTACTGGAAGATGCGATCCACGGACACGCGCGACACGGCCTGTCGGACGGCCGCGGCGATCGGCTGAAACGTGCTGACACCGCGCGCGCGAAGCGCCGTTTCGCCAGCAAGATTCCCGCGCAGGCGCGCGAGCAGATCGGCTTTGGTGACCCGCTGATTCGTGTCCACCAGATAGACGCCGCGGGCCGGCGACACGGTGTCTCCATCGCGTTCGGCGCCGACGATGACCTTCGTCTCGTCGGGACTCACGACCCACTGATATTCAGGCGCAATCGTGCGGACCGTGTTGTTGTGGAAGAGCCGCGTGCGGCGCGGCAGCCGCTCGGCAGCAGCGTCCGCCGAAGCTCCGCTCAGGTCGCCCGCGCCCGCGCTGAGATCGTACAGATACGACCGGCGATGACGCGGCTCGCCGGCGACGGCGAGGATGCGATCGGCTCCAATGAACCGCGGGAGCACGTCGTGCTGGATGTCGTTGGTGACCCGCCGCTCTCCGACCAGCGCCGACCCGCCGACACTCCCGGTGAAAATCTCCCAATCGTCGCGCGGCATCATCTGCCACGCGACGCGCGTTCCGTCGGCCGACAGCGCCGGTGCGTCCATCCGCATCGTCGTCCGCTTGATCGGCAGCTGCAGTCCCGTCGTCGGTCCCACCATCAACGTGTAGTCCGCGCCATCGCGCGCGACGTAGGCCAGCGTCTTTCCGTCGCCGGAAAGCGCTGGCGCCGTGCCGGTGACGAGGCTGACACGCCGGCTTCGGAGATCCGCGATGCCGAAGGTGGACGGCGTGCGAGCGCCGCGCGGCAACGCGCCTGCGGCTTCCGGCTGATCGGGCCGGCGAAGCGGACTCGTTGCCGGAACGATATAGACCAGAGCGCCGCCGCTCGGGTCGATGATTGGCGCCGACTTGAGGCCGGCCGCATCGACGGCGAGCGTCGGACCGTCGCTGGTCTCCGAGATCGAGTAGATGTCGGTCCTCGTGTCGTTGCCCTCGCGCGTGCCGAGAAAATACAGCGTGCGTCCATCGGCGGCGTACGTGAGCGCCGTCTTCAGCATGATCGGCGTCGGCAGCTCGATTTCGTTGGCGCTGGCCAGATCGCGAACGACGATCGTCGAGTCGCGCGTGATCAGCCAGGTGATCATCTGGACCAGCGTGCTGCGATCGCGCTGCGTCAGCGTCGCTTCGTCGAGCGCCCGCGCCGCCGCCCTGAAATCAGGCGTTTCCGCGATGCGCAGATACGCGACCTTCGAACCGTCAGGCGCGAACGTCGCCGAGACGCCCGGCAAATCGGCCACGGTCGCATGGTCACCCGTGGCTCGACGGACGATGGTTCGCCGCGATGTTTCGAGTCCCGTCTCGTAGACGATGAAGCGGCCGTCCGGGCTGAAGCGGCCGGCGCGGCCGTCTGCCGTGAGCTCGGACGTGCGATACAGCTCGCCCGTCGTCAACGCGATCGGTTCGATGAGCGCATCGCTGCCGGGACCGTTCAACAGCCGGATGTATGACTGCAGCGCGCCGATGTAGTCGCCGCGCTCCCATGCCTCGTTTGCGGCGTCGAGCCCGCTGCTCGACGCCATCGTCGCCGCACCGGCGCCGACGGCAAGTACGAGACAGACGGCGGGGAAAAATTTATCTGCAGACAAAATTCGCTTCGTCATCCGTGGAACCATTGCCCTTGTATTCCGCTTTCTGCGGGTACGCGCAGAGCGGACGCGTGCGAACCGTCGCACCGTTCACCATTTTCTTCGCGACGATTCGTTCCGGCGCCTTCGCGTGCTCGACCCAATCCGAAATCGCCTGGGACCAATCCGCGGTATCCGGACCAGGGCCGCCGCCGCAGTGCAGGACGCCGGGCAGCAGGAACGTCCGGAAATAGTCGCGCGCGCCCGGGTCGCGCGCGTACACGCGCTCGTGGTACTCGATGCTGGCGAGCGGCGTCAGCGCCGGATCGGCCCACCCGTGCCACAGAATGAGCTTGCCGCCTCGCGACTTGAACGCGTCGAGGTTCGGATCCGTCGCGTTGAGATAGCTCGCGCCGAGCGCCGCGTCCTTCGCCCAGTTGGACAGGTCGTACTTCGCGTAGTCCCACGAGGGATCGTTCAGCAGCAGATACTTCCAGATGCCGGCGCCAAACGCGAAGCGCAGGCTCGGGCCGCCCATGCCGGGCATCTGCGGACCGCCGGTGATCCAGAGCGGCCATCCGCCCTGTTCGCCTTCGCCGCCAAACGGCTGGCCGGGATACACCTGCTGATCGCCGACCATGATGGGCTCGTAGATCGACTTCAGCACCTTCTTTTGCGCCGGCGAGAGCGGCAGCGATTCCACGTCGAACTTGCAGCGCCGCGGATCTTCGAGAACGCCATCCTTGACGCCGTCGACGGCGTCGCATGACTCGACGATCTTCGTCTCGACCATCTTCAGGTCGGCCGCCGTGAACATCGGCGTCGTCACCGCCGGGTCCGGGAACGCCGCGCGCATGTTGCGCACCATCTGCGCTGCCAGCGCCGTCCAGTTGTACGCCGGCGCGCCGGCCACGATGCCGTCGAAGTCGCCCGGAAAGCGCTGCGCTTCCATGAACGCCTGTCCACCGCCGCGCGAGCAGCCGCTGAAGTAATTCTTCGTGGACTCAGCGTTGTAATAGCTGGCGATGATCGCTTTCGCCGTTGCCGCCGTTCGGTGGACGGCGAGATAGCCGAAGTTGACCTTGCGTTCGAGGTTGTTCAGCGCCCAGCTCGCGTCGGTCATGCCGCCTTCGTGCCCGGTGTCGGTGCCGGCCGTCGCATACCCGAGGTTCACCGTCGCGGCCGACGTGTTCTGGACGCTGCCGACGAAGCCGCCGCCTCCGCCCATGAAGAATTTCTGATTCCATTGATCGGGCAGCAGGAGCGAGAACTTGATCTCCGTTCCGATGACGCCGGCCACGCGGCAGTGCGCCGCGCGAATCGCGCCCGTCGTCGCCGCCGGCACGGACACGGCTTCCGTAATCTTGACGTCGGGCAGCTTCAGCATCGTCAGGTGCGAGCACTCGGCGTGCGTGGCGCCTGCAGCCTGGATCCATCCGTCCGCATCGACCGGATCAACAGGCGCCGCGTCCGGGACAGCCGATGCAACAAACCCGAGGCCCGCCACGATGCACGACACGACGACGGTGCGGCGCATACAGCCTCCAAAGCAAAACAGGGTGCACAAGTACACGGGTACACGGGTGCATCAGTGCGTCACGCGAGGTGCTCAGGTGCACGGTTCACTGGGGCACAGGTACATGACGGAAGTACTTGAGCACCTCTCGAGTACCCGTGCACCGTGTACCGGTGCACCTCGTGAATGTCCCTAGATGATAGACGAGACGTCGGCTGCGCGGATGGGTCGCGGCGCGGGAATCAGGCCGGCGCGCGCGGCCGCTTCGCCGATTACCATTTCGGGCGTCCAGCCACGGTCACGTAATTCACGGACGCCCGTGTCGCCGTCGGACTTGCTCATCTTCTGCGTCGGCGATTTCATCAACAAACCGTGATGAAAGAAGCGGGGCGGCGTCTGTCGCCCCAGCAGGCGCGCGAGTCGAATCTGCCGGCCCGTCGACTCCAGCAGGTCATCGCCCCGGACGACCAGCGTTACTCCCTGCTCGGCATCGTCCACGACGACGGCGAACTGGTAGGCCCAGTTGCCGTGACGATCGCGGACGAGCAGGTCACCGCACTGCGCGGCCGGCTCCTGCTCCTGCAGCCCGTGCCGCAGATCGTCGAACCGCTCGATGCCCGGATCGATGCGGACGCGAACGCCATAGCCGGGCGCGTCGGCAAGTTCTCGATCGCGACACGTGCCCGGATAGCGAAGCTCGCTCGCGTATGCAGCGCGGGAACAATCGCACGCGTAGACGAGCCCCTGAGCGCGCAGCCTGTCGAGCGCGCTCGAGTACATTTCGTGACGTTCGCTCTGTCGAACCGGAGCGCCGTCGCCGACGAATCCGAGCCAGTCGAGGTCCTCGAGAATTGCGCGCTCGTAGGACGCGCGGCTTCGCTGGCGATCGTGATCTTCGATTCGCACGAGCACGCGGCCCTCGACCGTCGCGTCGGCAGCCATCGCGCGCGTCACGCCCCACACGTAGATCGCGTTGACGACGTGTCCGAGGTGGAGAAAGCCGGTAGGGGCCGGCGCGAACCGGGATATCATGACGCCCATATGAAACGAGCTCTGGCACCGCTGTCTCTCGCGATCCTTGCGTTAGGCACTTTGACGGTCCATGTGATTGGCCAGGACAAGAACCACAGCAAGCCCGGCGAATGGACCACCTACGGCGGCGACCTCGCGAGCACGCGCTATTCTCCACTCGATCAGATCAACAAGGACAATTTCAAGAACCTCGAAGTCGCGTGGCGCTTCAAGACCGATGCGCTCGGCCCGCGACAGGAATTCAACTTCCAGTCGACGCCGCTGATGGTGGACGGCATCCTGTACTCGACCGCGGGATCGCGGCGCGATGTCGTGGCGCTCGACGCCGCGACCGGCGAGATGCTGTGGATGCACAGCGAGAACGAAGGCAAGCGCGGCGAGGACGCCCCGCGCCAGCTGTCTGGCCGCGGCCTCGCCTACTGGAGCGACGGCCGCGAGTCGCGCGTCGTCTACGTGACGCCCGGCTACCGGATGATCGCGCTCGACGCGAAGACCGGAATTCCCGTGGCGAACTTCGGCGAAAAAGGCGTCGTCGATCTGAAGAAAGACGATGACCAGCCGATCGATCTGGTCACGGGTGAAATGGGGCTGCACGCGACGCCGATCGTCGCGAAGGACGTGATCATCGTCGGCGCCGCACACCTGGCTGGCGGTCAACCGAAGAGCAAGACGCACGAAAAGGGATTCATCCGCGGCTACGACGCGCACACCGGCAAGCGTCTCTGGATCTTCCACACCATTCCGTCGCCGGGCGAGTTCGGCAACGACACGTGGGAAAGGGATTCGTGGGCGTACACAGGCAACGCCGGCGTGTGGGCGCAGATGACGGTCGATGAGGATCTCGGCCTCGTCTACCTTCCGGTCGAACTGCCGACCGGCGATTACTACGGTGGAAATCGGCCCGGTAGCGGTCTCTTCGGCGAAAGCCTCGTCGCGCTGGATCTGAAGACCGGCAAACGCAAGTGGCACTACCAGCTGGTTCATCACGGCATCTGGGACATGGACATTCCCTGCGCGCCGATCCTCGCGGACATCACGGTCGACGGACGTCCGATCAAGGCCATCGCGCAGATCACGAAGCAGGGCTGGGTCTACGTTTTCGATCGCACGAACGGCAAACCCGTGTGGCCGATCGAAGAACGGCCCGTCGAGAAAGGCACGGTTCCCGGCGAGTGGTATTCGCCGACGCAGCCGTTCGTCACGAAGCCGCCGCCGTTCGACCGTCAGGGCGTCGCGCCCGACGATCTCATCGACTTCACGCCGGAGCTGCATGCCGAAGCGCTGAAGATGGCGAGCCGCTACAAGCTCGGACCGATCTTCACGCCGCCGGTCGTGAGCAACGTCGAAGGTCCGCTCGCAACGCTGATGCTGCCCTCGGTCACCGGCGGCGCAAACTGGCAGGGCGGCGCCTACGATCCCGAAACGAAGATGCTCTACGTCTACTCGGTGACGTCGATCTCCGCGATCGGACTCGTCCCGGCCGATCCGGCAAAGTCCGACTTCGGCTACGTACAGGGAATCGCGCGTCCGCCGGCCGCGTCGGGAACCGGCGGCGGACGTGGCGCCGCCGCGAATGGGACGACGCCCGCGGCCGGCAGAGGGCGCGGCGCGACGCCGGGTGCGGCCGCGCCTGGTGGCGGCGGTGAAGGCGGAGGCGGCCTGTCCGTTCAGGGACTGCCGCTCGTGAAACCACCGTACGGCCGCATTACCGCGTACGACCTGAACAAGGGCGAGATTGCGTGGCAGATCGCGCACGGCGAAACGCCGGACAACATCAAGAACCACGCGGCGCTCAAAGGCGTCACGATTCCGCGGACGGGACGGCCGGGCCGGATCGGCGTCCTCGTGACCAAAACGCTGACGGTTGCTGGAGAAGGAGGCTTCGCGACGCAGGCGAACGGACAACGCGGCGCGATGCTGCGAGCGTACGACAAGGCGACCGGCGCCGAAGTCGGCGCCGTCTACATGCCCGCGCCCGAAACCGGATCGCCGATGACGTACGAACTCAACGGCAAGCAGTACATCGTCGTGGCGATCAGCGGCGGCAACTACTCGGGCGAACTCCTTGCATTCAAGCTCCCGGCATCTTAATCAACGCTCAACGGTCAACGTTCAACTGTCAACGTTCGACGAGCAAAAGCCACGTTGAGCGTTGAACCTTGATTTGAGCGTTGAGCGTTGAGAGTTGAACGTTGACGATGACGATGACGAAGCCGTGGATGCTGGTTCTTCTCTGCGTGCTCGGCGGGTGTTCGATCGCGGTCACCGCCCAGAATCGGCCGACGCCGGTCCGAACAGAACTGGCGCCGGGAATCTTCCTCTTCACGACGCCGGGCTACGGCGACGTCGGCCTCGACGGCAACTCCGTCGTCGTCCTGTCCAATGACGGCGTGCTCGTGTTCGATTCCAACGGCACGCCCGCAGCGTCGGCTGCCATTCTGACGGAGATCCGCCGACTCACCGAGCAGCCGGTGCGCTACGTCGTCAACTCCCACTGGCACTGGGACCACTGGTACGGCACCGAGACGTATTAAGCGGCGTTCCCCGACGTCCGCGTCGTGGCTCACGAGAAAACGCGGGCGATGATGCAGGGCCCGGCGATCGACTTCAACCGGCCCGGGCTCGAACGGCAGTTGCCCGCGTACATCCAGAGCCTGGAAAAACGCGCCGCGACGGATTCGAAAGCTGCCGCACTGCTCGAGGCGGATCGCTTCTTCCTCGAACAGAAGCGGAACGTACGGCACGTGCTTCCCAACGTCACGTTTGCGGATCGTATGACGATCGCCATGGGCGATCGAAACATCGAGGTCCTGAACTACGGCCGCGCGGTCACGCCGGGCGACACCTTCGTGTACCTGCCGCGCGAGAAGATGCTTTTGCTCGGCGACCTCATCGTCAACCCGATCACGTTCGCGCTGAGCGGCTATCCGACGGAATGGCTCGCCGCGCTCGAGCGGATCGATCGCCTCGACGCGACGACCAACGTGACGGGCCACGGCCCTCCTCTTCACGACAAGCAGCTGCTGCACGACACGATGGACGTGTTTCGCGTCCTGCTGCGCGAAGGGCGGGCGTCAAAGGCGCGCGGCCTCACGGCGGACCAGGCGAGAGACGCAGTGATGCCGCAGCTCCACGACGTGATGGTCCGCGCCACCGGAAACGATGCGGCACGCAACGCGGCATTCAGGCAACAGCTCGTGGACTGGTACCTGCATCGCGTCTATGAGGAGCTCGACGGTCCGCTCACCGACGCGATCGCGCCGATCCCGCCGGAGTAATGGCAATCACGCCTTCCTGACGGGCGCCCCGAGCCACCACGTCACGCCGCCCATGTCCACGCCGGCGTTGCGATGGCCGTACGGCTTGTCCTCGGGCGCCGACTCGGAAGTACCGCCCGCGTCCAGCGCGCGCTTGTAGGTGGCGTCGACATCGTCGATCCACAGATACAGCGCCGCGGGACGCGCAGGCCAGGCCCCGCCGCCCTGCGCAAACATGATCAGCGAGTTCCCGATCTGCATCTCGGCGTGGCCGATGACGCCGTCGGGGCGTCGCTGACACTGCTTTTCCGTCGCGCCGAATGCAGCCTTCGCGAACCGGAGCAGCGCGTCGCCGTCCGGCACGATCAGGTACGGCGTCACCGTGGAGTATGTGTTGTCTGCCATGACGGCATCTTCGCAAAATGCGAAGCAGAAGGATTGTAGAAATCTTACCGCCGCGATTTCGGCCGAGCGCCTTCAGTACGCAATCGGCGCCAGCTCCGGTTCGATCTCGGCGCGGTTTGGCTCTTCCCACGGCGGCAGCTTCAGCTCGCGGCCGAGCGTCGAGACTGGCTCATCGGTCGCGAACCCCGGCTCGAGCGTGGCCAGCTCGAATAGCACGCCGCCCGGCTCGCGAAAGTAGATCGACTTGAAGTAGCAGCGGTCGCGGACCTCCGTCACCTTACAGCCATAGCTGAGGAGCGTTTCCCTCAGATCAAGCTGCTCCTGCTCCGTTCGCACGGCCATGGCGACGTGATGCACGGTGCCGAGGCCGTTCAGCATCGCCGGCGCATCGGCGTCGTGCGCGACGTCGATGAGATGGCCGGGAGCATCGCTTCCGGCCGCCACACGAATACGCCGGCCGCTTTCGCCGACGACGGCGAAGCCGAGAATTCGAGTCATGAGATCGAGCGTCTTGTCGGGATGCTTGACGATCATCGTCACGCTGTGGAGGCCGCGCACCGCCGTGTCGGCGTCGAAGCCCTCGGCGAGCCACGGCGCGCGAGTGTCGCGGCTCGTTGCGACGAGCTCGAAGACGAGGCCGGAGCGATCCGAGAAGCGAATCGCAGGCTCGTCGAAACGCGTCTGGACGTCCGTGACGGCAATGCCTTTGGCTGCGAGACGCGCACGCCAGAACTGGTGGGCGCCCGTTGGAACCGAGAGCGATGTGACCGTTACCTGCCCCGCGCCCTTCGTCCCAGCCGGAACCCCGCGATCCTTGTAGGGAAACGTCGTCCAGATCGTGCCCGGCGTGCCGCGCTCGTCCCCGTAGTAGAAGTGGTAGACGTGGTGGTTGTCGAAGTTGACCGTCTTCTTGACCAGGCGAAGCCCGAGCGCGCCGATGCAGAAATCCAGATCGTCCTGCGCGTCGTCGACCGTCGCCGTCACGTGATGCAGGCCGAGAACTGCCATCAGACCTCCGAATAAAAACCTCGCGATCTCTTATTTCTTGAGCGTCCGTTCCACATACGTCCTGATGCGAGCGAGTGTCGAATCGGCGCACCAGGAATCGATGACCTCCGGGTCGATCGACGACCGGCCGCGTTCGATCCGCTCCATCGCCGGCGCGCGCAGCTGTCGCTTCGTCATCGCAAAGGCGTCGCGCGGCCGCGCGGCCAGCGACTCGGCGTCACGAATTGCCGCGTCCAGGAGCGCGTCGGCATCCGCGAGCCGATCGACGAGTCCGTCCTGCTCTGCCTCGTTCGGTGACAGAAGTCGCCCCTCGAGCACGAGAGCGCCGGTTCTTCGGACGCCAATCGAGCGCACGATCTCGAACGCAGCCGCCGGAAACGGCACGCCGACCACGAGCTCGGGAACGCCGATGCGGCCGTTGCCAGCCGCCATCACCCGCACGTCAGCGGCGCACGCGAGGATGCATCCGCCGGCGATGGCGTGACCGTTGACCGCCGCGACCACAGGCGTCGGACAGTCGAACACGGCCATGAACGCGCGGCTCAGCGCGGGAAGAAACTGGCGCACGTAGGCCGCCCCGCCGTCGAGCACGCGCAGCAGGTCCACGCCGGCCGAGAAGACGTTCGCTTGTCCCGTGATGACGACGGCATCGACCGGCGAACGTCGAACCTCCTCGAACCTGGCTGTGAGGGCGTCGCAGAGCTCCAGGTCGAAGGCGTTGGCCTTGCCGTGCCGCATCGTGAGAATCGCAATGCCGCCGCGGCGCTCGAGATCGATCACGACCAGTACGCTCCCATCAGCTCGGACACCCATCGCGGCTGCCGCACATCGCCGCGCGGCAGAAATTCCTTCAGCACGGGCTTGATGTCGACCACCGGCGTTCCGTCGACGGCGTCCAGACCCGAAACGCGAATCGTCCGGCCCTCGACGCCAAGAACCCGGACGACGGTCGCGCCGAGACGATTGGGCCGGTTCTTGGCGCGCTGCGCGAAGATTCCGACGCGCGGCCAGTCGACGTTGCCTCGCGGATGACGCGCGCCTCTCTCCACGTCATGTTCATCGACCCGATCGAAGACGAAGAGGATTTCCGCATGCGAGAACTCGGTGAGCCCCGCAAGCGCGTCGGCTGAAAAGTCACCGACAAGCTCGATCGACGCTTCCACGGCGTCCCACCCGTCATCGCGCACCTCCGCGCGCTGACTGTGGACGAAGGCGATTGGCTGGATGACGAAACGATCGTTCATGGAGTCCCTGTCAGTTGGTGGCGCCAGGACGCTCGTGAGCGGTCATCCGCATGCCGTACTTGGTCCGAAGCGTGATGACCGGCTGCGGCACGACGCGATGGCCGGGAACCAGGCGCAGCGACCAGCGCTGCGCAACCGAGGCGACGACGAGCACGAGCTCCATCCAGGCGAAGGATTCGCCGATGCACTGACGTGGACCGCCGCCGAACGGAAAGTACGCGAATTTCGGCAGGGTTGCGCGGAACTCAGGCGTCCAGCGATCCGGGTCGAACCGATCCGGTTCGTGATAGAAGCGCGGATCGCGCTGCGTCACGTACGGGCACAGCACGAAGATGGAACGCGCCGGCGCCGTGAATTCCGCGATCGTGTAGTCGCGAACCGCGCGCCGGCCGATGATCCACGCCGGCGGATACAGCCGCATCGATTCGGTGACCACGCGCTCGACGAATCCGAGCGACGGGATGTCAGCGACCGTCGGACGCCGTCCGCCCAGGACGCGATCCACTTCCTCGTGCAGCCGCCGCTCGACGTCAGGCGCCTGGCTGAGCAGGTACCACGTCCACGTCAGCGCATTGGCCGTCGTTTCGTGCCCGGCCAGGAAGATTGTCATCGCTTCGTCGCGAACCTGCTCGTCCGTCATCCCGCGCTGCTCGTCTTCCTCGTCGCGCGCCATGAGCAGCATCGACAGCAGGTCGCCGCGATCGAGGCCGTTGGCGCGGCGGTCGGCGATCATGCGGTAGATGATGTCGTCGAGCTTCGCGCGTGCGAGCTTCGCCCGTCTGAGCTGTGGAATCGGCATCCGCTCGAGGACGTCGATGAACGGCAGCATCATCGTCCAGAACGACTCGATGACGGCGGTCAGCGCGCGGCCGACGTCGGCCGCCTGCGACTCGACGTCGAGGTCGAACAGCGTCTTGCCGGCGATCGAGAGCGTCAGGCGCATCATTTCCTGGTCGACGTCGAGCGTCGCGCCGTCGCGCCACGCGTCGCGCGTCCGCATCGCGTAATCGACCATCGTCGCGCCGTAGCCAGCGACACGCTCGCGATGAAAGGCCGGCTGCATCAGGCGGCGCTGCCGGAGATGCGTCGCGCCTTCGCTCGTCAGCAGTCCTTGTCCGAGCAGACGCTTCGCGCGCTCGAGCCCGCGCCCCTTGATGAACGCCTGGTTGTTCGTGACCAGGACGTCCTTGATCCAGGGCGGGTTGTTGACGAAGAACACCTGCTCGCCGCCCATGCGATACGACGCGAGATCGCCGTAGGTCTGGCCGAGGCTCGTGAAGAATGCGATTGGATCGGCGCCGGGACGGTAGATCAGCTGGCCGAGCGGCGACAGCTTCGGGCCCGGGGGCAACGCGGCAGGCATCGCCTCAGAGTCTGCCATGAGGCGGACGCCAGCGTCACTCGATCCGAGCGGATCTTCCAGAAGCCATCGACGAACCCGTCGATCAGGATGAATGGCCGGCCGAGGTGCGGCATCACTCTCATCGACACCAGCGTCGGCCGCAGCTGTTCAACCGGCTCTCGTAGACCTGCGACGCAGGACCACGCCTGCATATCGGCGACGGATGCCGGACCGAAGGCGCGCAGGTATCGGCGGATCATCTCGTCGGGCTGCGACGACGATGCAAGCGGTCGCCCGAGCCACGATTCAGCGGTGGCGAGCATGGCCACGCCGCTCTTTCCCACAGTCCTCGCGGCGGCAGCTGCACGAGCGGGATGTGATTGCGAACCGCATAGCCGAGCGTCTGCACGTCATGATCCGGAAACTGCTGCTTGAGCAGCCGGCCGAGATCGATGTTCGTGTGGAGCGTGTTCCGCATCAGCACCGTGCGCACGGCTTGGCGGTCCGCAATGAGGCGCGAAAGCAGTCCGGGTTCGAACGCCGCGATCCGCGACCAGAGACCGACAACGGCGCACGACGCAGCAGCAGTTGACGCGCGAGGAGCGCGCGATTCAGCTGCCGGACGTTTACCGTCCCCACTGCCTGCGGATTTCGGTGAACAGCGCCTGCCGTGTCTGTTCAGAGCCTGTGAAGAGATCTTCCGGCATCTTTGACAGCTGGCGAAGCATCTCCGCGTAAATCGTGTCGGCCTGATAGAGGTTCAGTCCGAGCCCGGCGAGATATTGCAGCCGCAGATTGCGATCGCGGTTGATCGTCGCATCGCGCAGCCACGGCTCGAGGTCGGGCTTGCGGCCCGCATACGTGGAGAACAGATCGACCGCCGTGTTCATGCCGATCTCGCGGAACGACTGTGCCATCCGCGCGTATTCCGGACGCTGCAGCTTCGCCTGCACCGCGTCGACGTCGATCTTGATCGGATCGACCGTGCCGAGCAGGACGAGATCGTACCCGCGGCCCTCGTTCGTGTTGCCCCAGACGATGCCGTTCGGGAAGACATCGAGGAACGTCGCAATCTCGCTCTTCACCGCGGCGGTGTTGCTCTCGTAGAGCTGCACGAACAGCGTGACGGCGCCGCCGGGGTTCAGATGACGCTTGACCTCTTCGAAAAATTCCTTGGTGTAGAGCATCGCCGCGCCCTTCACCCACGGGTCCAGCGGATCCGACGTCACCGCGTCGAACTTCTGGTCCGTCGTCTGCAGGAAGTTCCTCGCATCGTCGATGTGAACGCGGACTTTGGGATTGCGAACGACGTCGAAATTGTGCTCGGCGAAGTACGTCGAAACCACGCGCGGGACGAGCGGCTCGATTTCCGCGATCGTTTCGTGCTCGACGGCGGGATCGATCGAGACGGCACCGGCCGTCACACCGGCGCCGCAGCCGATGACTACGATGTTCTTCGGGTTCGGCGGGATGAGGGTCGTCAGGTGGCCGAGCATCCGCTGGAGCCGCATGTCCTGCGGCTCGCTCGACGCCTGGACCTTGCCCGCGTTGTGATAGTTGCGCACGCCGTTCGACAGTTCCGAGACGGCGACGGTCGCATTCAGTCCTTCACCCTGATAGATGATCGTGGCCTGGCCGACGCGCGTTGCGGCGTAGCGTCCGTACGCGACGAGAACACCGGGGAGATCGTGAACGCTCCGCGCCAGCAGTCCAGCCGCCACCATCGCCACCGCAAGGAGTGCGGTGCCGGCGATGTTCCAGCTCTTCGCGCCCTCGCTGCCTGCGGTGTACGACGGCTCGAGCATCAGCAGCGCCGACATCGCGGACACGACGATGAGCACCTGTTCGGAGTGGGAGCTGCCAATCCAGGGCACGAGCGCGAAGCTGGCCAGGAGCGAGCCGAAAATGGCGCCGACCGTGTTCGCCGCGTACACGCCGCCGGCGAGCCGCGCAGAGTCCTGCTCGCTGGACGCCACGGCGGCAAGCGCGATGGGAAAGCTCGCGCCCCAGAGAATGGCGCCGGGCAGGACGACCCAGAAGCAGCGGACGAGATCCAGCTGCAGCGTGTACCACGGCGACGTCGAGATGGACGGATTGATCGGCCAGTACGGCAGCGACTCGGTGTTCATGTACGCGGCCCAGGCGATGGCCGCACACAACAGCAGCTGACACCAGCCGAGCGCGCGCCGGGGCGCGGACGAATCGCGTGCGACGATTGCGCCTGACGTGCTGCCGATGCCGAGACCGACGAGGAAAACCGCGAGGATCAGCGAGAAGGTGTAGACCGTCGCGCCGAAGTGCAGCGACAGGATGCGCGTCCAGATGACTTCGGACCCGAGCGCGGTGAACCCCGAGAGCGCGATCGCGACATACACCGACCAGTTGCCGGTGCCGCTTGCGGCACTCACCTGTCCGCCCTCGGCGACGTGGCTCGTCCGACCTGAGAGCATCAGCGCCGTTCCCGCGACCAGCGCATTCAACGCCACCGCGACGAACGTGGCAGTGTAGACATCGTAGACGCGCAGCAAATAAAAACCCGCCAGCAGGCTGCCCGCGACGCCGCCCGCGATGTTGCCGCCGTAGAAAAAGCCGAGCCAGGAGACGCCCTCAGGCGTGGCCTTCACCCATCGAGAGATCGCCGGCAGCGTCGCGCCCATGAGCACCGTCGGCGGGATCAGGCAGATGCCAGCGGCAATCGCGCGGAGGAACACGCTCGCCAGCCCCGTGCCGGCCCACGACGTGTAGACATAACGCACGAGCGGCAGCAGGACGAGAATCAACAGCCCGAAGACGCCGATGCCGAGCTCGAGCCAGGCGTACACGCGCATCGGATGGCGCCGCGCCGAAACCAGCCGCGGCATCAGGAGACTGCCGAGGCACATCCCTCCCATGAAGGTCCCGAGGAGGATGCCGAGGGAAATGGCCGAGGATCCGATGACCATCTGCAGGAGTTGAAACCACACGATTTCGTACACGAGCGCCGCGCAGCCGCTGCCGATGAACAGCAGAAAAATTGCAGGAAGGTACCGACGAGATGTCATCCGTATGTCCTTGACCAAATGAGATGTCGCGATGCTATCACCTTTCAATTGCGGATTGAGGATTGCGGAATGCGGATTGATTGCTCATTGCGGATTGCGGATTGATTGGCGATTGAGGATCGCGAATTATTGATGGACCGAAACCGGATTCATTGTGGATTGCGAATTTATAGAGCAAGCTGCCGTGATCAGAAATCCGAAATCTAATCCGCAATCCACAACCCGCAATGCGTCATTCAATCCGCACTCCTCAATCCGCAATCCGCAATTCTCATTGTGGCGAGTGTTGCTTCGACGAACAGAGGCGCGTGCTTGCCGAAGATGGGACCATGTCCGCCGTTCGGCACGACCCAGAGGTTCGATCCGCGAATGTGCGAGTCGCAATACAGCACAATCGTCATTGCGGAATGCGGATTGCGGAATGCGGATTGATTGATCGATTGCGGACTGCGGATTACGGATTGATTGGTCATTGCGGATTGGGGATTGGGGGATTGCGGACCAATTGCTGATTGCGGATTGGGGACCGCAGAATGATCCGAAATTAGAAATCCGAAATGAATCCGCAATCCTCAATCCGCAATCGATCAAATAAATCCGCACCCCTCAATCCGCAATCCGCAATGTCGAATGTCGCTATTAGGGCATCACTGCAGTGATGTTTCGCTTCGGAACCTGTCCGACCGGAATCCTCGCCACCTCTTTCCTCGTCGCGATATCGATCGCGGACACGGAATTCGAACCGGCGTTCGCGACGTAGATGCGTTTGCTGTCCGGCGTGAACGTCAGCCAGTCGGGATGGTCGCCCACCTTCACGTCGCCGAGCAGCGCGAGATCCGGCATCGAATAGACGTAGACGTGGCTGTTCACCTTGCTATTGACCCACAGCGTCCTGCCGTCCGGCGCGATGCCAATGCCATGCGACGGTGAACCCTGCAGCCCTTCGGTGTGCCGCTGGTTCGGCGGCACCTCGGGCAGCTTGACGCGGTCCACGAGCTGATGGCTCTTCCAGTCGAACGTCACGAAGCCGTGAAAGTCCGACAACTGGACGAACATGCGCTTGACCGATCCATCCGGGTTCGTTTCGAACGCAATCGGACGGACGCCGGCCTCTGTCGGAATCGTCCACGCAATCTCCTCCGTCTTCGCGTCGATGACGGAGATCTTGCGGCCGACGATCGAGCCGGCGACGATGTAGTGGCCGTCCGGCGTCACGTAGACGTTGTGGATGCCGCCTTCCGTGCGGATGCTTTTCACCCGCGTGAGCGTTGCCGTGTCGATGACGTCCACCGCGCCTGCGCCCGCGACGATCGCGGCGTACACGCGCCGCCCGTCTTTGCTGACAGCAATGTTGTTCGGATGGTTCGTCAACGGAATCCGCTTCACGACGGCGAGCGTTTTTCCGTCGACGACGTCCACGGTCGACTGCGCCTCGTCGGTGATGTAGAAACGGCTTCCGTCCGGCGCCACCGCGGCGCCGTGATTCACCTCGATGTCCTTGATCTCGCCGACGACCTTGTTCGTCGCCGGATCGATGAGCATCACGCTGTCGCCCGCGGCGTTGGTCTGCACGATCCGAACGGTCGACGCTTCGATCCACAGGCCGGATGCGACGACGCCGATCAGACAGAGGAAGGGCTTGGTGCGCATAGCTGGATACTCTAAGCTACGGGGCCATGTGGATGCTCCTGTTTCTCTGGCTCCAGGCGCCGGGCCCCACAACGCTGGACTACGACGTGTTCAAGTCGAAAGTCGAGCCGCTCCTTCTCGAAAAGCGCCCGGGCCACGCGCGGTGCTACGTCTGTCATTCGACGGGCACGGCGTTTCGCCTGCAGATGCTGTCGCCGGGCGCCGCCGTGTGGAACGACGAGCAGTCGCAGAAGAACTTCGAGGTCGCCAAGCGCTTCGTCAAACCGGGCGCGCCGCTCGCCAGCCGCATGTTGACGATGCCGCTCGCTGAAGATGCGGGCGGCGTCGCGTTTCATCCCGGCGGGAAGCACTGGGCTTCGCAAACGGATCCCGAGTGGCAGATGCTCGCCGACTGGGTGAACGGACGGAAGTGACGCCGTTCCGTTACTACCTGCGAGTCCGCTACGTCGAGTGCGACGCGCAGAAGGTGGTCTTCAACTCGCGCTACGCGGAATACGTCGACGTCGGCATGAACGAATTCCTGCGCGCGGCCGGTGTGCTCGAGCAGTTCCTCGCCGGACGGCTCGATTTTCAACTCGTCAGGCAGGTCGTCGAATGGAAGCGCCCGGCCCGCTACGACCAGGTGCTGGAACTGTCGATGGCAACGACGCGCCTCGGCACGACGTCGTTCACGGTCGCCGCCGAGTTCCGCATCGCCGGCGATCCGGCGGTCATCGTCACGATCGAAACGGTGTACGTGCTCGTGGACGCGGCATCGCTCACCAAGCGGCCGCTGCCGGACGACATCCGGCTGGCGCTCAAGACGGGAGCGGCCGGACGCATGACGGACCATGCCGGACATACACGCGCCTGAGCGCCTCGAGACCGGGCGGCTGACGCTCCGGCGGCCGACGGTCCGCGACGCGCGCACGATCTTCGCGACGTACGCCTCGGACGCGGAGGTGACCCGCTACGTCGGCTGGCCGCGCCACGCCCATGCGAGCGACACACGTACGTTCGTCGAGTTCAGCGATGCCGAGTGGCGCAAGTGGGGAGCGGGGCCGTACGTGATCCTGCACCACGACACCGAGGCGCTCATCGGAAGCACGGGCCTCGGCTTCGAAACGCCGACGCGCGCGGCGACCGGATACGTCTTCGCACGGGACGCCTGGGGACACGGCTACGCGACCGAAGCGCTCCGCGCGATGGTCGACGTCGCCAGAAATTGCGGGGTTTACCGCCTGTACGCGCTCTGTCACCACGAGCATCGCGCATCGGCCCGGGTGCTCCAGAAAGGCGGATTCGCGCTCGAGGGCACGCTGCGTCGTTACGCCCTCTTTCCAAACCTGCAGCCGCCAGAGGTGTGCGACGTGCTCTGCTACTCGGTGATTTTCGAAAACCCCTCTGGTACAGAGGGAGAAATGCGTTCATAATATGGCGCAGCCATCGGGCTGGGGCCCTCGCACCCGAGGGGCCTTCACATCATCTTGACAGGGAGACGACATGGCCAAGAAAGCAGCGAAGTCCAAGCGGAAGCCGAATGCGGCCTTCATGAAACCAGTGCAGCCGAGCGCCGCGCTGTCTGAGGTCGTAGGCTCGAAGCCGCTGCCGCGCACCGAGGTCACCAAGAAGCTCTGGGCGTATATCAAGAAGAACAAGCTGCAGGACGCGAAGAACAAGCGGATGATCAAGTCCGACGACACGCTCAAGCCGATCTTCGGCGGCAAGGCGACCGTCAACATGTTCGAGATGACGAAGCTTGTCGGCAAACACCTGAAGTGAAATCGAGTAGGGGTGAGGGATTAGGGGTGAGGGATTAGGGGTGAGGGGTTAGAGGAGGGCAAAGCGACTGGGGCTGAGGGCTGTTCGAGAGTCCTTGGCCCTGCATTCATCATCTCCGCCGACTGCCCGACCTCCAGACCTAATCCCTAGTCCCTCACCCCTTCTCTCATCCCTAATCCCTAACCCCTCATCCCTAATTCTCCGCGTCCGCTACTTCCTGGCCTGCGTCGCGTCGCTCACGCGGCGGAACGGCATGTTCCACACGCGATCCTGAACGACGCTCAGTCCGGTAATCGCGCCGGACGCGGCGCGCCTGAAGATGACGAGGCCGAGCGACGGCGTTCGGAAGGCGTCGAGATACTGCGGCGTCAGCGCGAGCGTCGCGTCGGGACGACGCTTGAGGACCAGATGTCCGTCCTCGACCTTGGCCGACAGTTCCGCCTCGGCATCGTCGCTGATGTAGCTGCCGACGTAGCGCTCGAGATCGTGGGCGACGGGCGTCCACGCCGCGACGCGCTCGTACGAGTCGAGCGTGCCGAACCCGTCGATGACGTCGAGCGTGCCTTTCGCGCCGAAGTTCCAGGTCTGCTCGCCGGTCGTCGTGAAGCGCGCGCCGGCTGACGGAATCAAGTCGCCGAACCGGCCGGCACGCAGCGCACCGTTTTCGAAGGTGATTGTCAGCGGAACACCTGTCAGGCGGTTGCGATACAGTCCCGCGATTTTCTCCGCGTCGGCGTTCGACAGCGTCCGCGCGGCCTTCGGCGGCGCCGACGGCTTCAACCGCCCGGCGAGATACACGTCGCTGACGTCGTGCGCGATCTTCGTCGCGTCGGTGGCGACGTTGCACAGCACGGCGACCGACACGCGCTCGTCCGGATACCGCGTGAGGAACGCGCTGTAGCCGGCGGTCGATCCGCTGTGCGACACCTCGCGCAGACCGGCATGGGCGCCGACGTACAGGCCGAACGCGTACCCGTGCGTGCGCCCGTCGTTGAACTTTCCGGGCTGCTGCTGCTCCGCCACGAACGCGGCGTCGCCGACGACGGGCCGTGTGAAGTTCTCGTTCCACTTGAGGAGATCGCCCACTGTGGTCAGGAGACCACCGTTGCCGTAGACGTCCTCGAAGGGCATGTCCTGGTGATAGACGCCGTCGATCTCGTCATAAGCGATCGCCCGTCCCTTGACGATGCGCGTGTAGTCGTCGCGCCACGAGGTGTGGGTCATCCGGAGCGGCGTGAAGATGCGCTCCTTCGTGAATTCGGGAAAGGACTGCCCGCTCACGCGAGACACGATGATCGCCGCCAGATTGAAACCGGTGTTGCTGTACGACCAGCGCGTCCCCGGCGCGAAGTTCAGCGTCTTCTGACGCTTCACGATGTCGAGGACGTGCGCCTGCGTGTGCACGCGCGTCGTCCGCGGCCAGCCGGCGATCGCCGCGACGCTGCCCCAGTCGCGCAGCCCGCTCGTGTGATTGAGCATGTGGCGGATGAGCAGCGGCTGGCCGTACTCGGGCAGCTCGGGGATATATTTCCGCACCGGATCGTCGATCGACAGCTTGCCCTCGCGCGCCAGCAGCAGCACCGCTGCCGCCGTGAACTGCTTCGACACCGAGCCGGCCTCGAAAATCGACTCGGGCGTGATCGGGACGTCGTGCTCGAGATCCGCCGACCCGTATCCTTTTCCGAACGTCGGCGTGCCGTCTTCGGCGATCCCGACGGCGCATCCAGGCGTTGCCGGCGTCCATCGAGCGAACACGGCGTCAATCGACGCGACGTCAACCGGCGCCTTCGCCGGCTGTGCGCTCCGGGCGGCAACGGCGGTCCACGCGCAGAGGGCGGCCGCGAGGCAGACGAGCGCGCGATGCAGGTTTCTCATGGGCGCTGCCATTTTATCCGCGTGTAGGCGATACGGAAGCCGTGTCGCTCGGCGTTGCGCTGCGAGCCGCTGCCCGGCAGCGCGACCATCATCGCGAGGTCGCAGCCTTTTTCTGCGGCAAAGCGCAGTCGCGCGTCGAGAAGCGCCAGCTGGGCGCCCTGGCGGCGCGCATCGGGAACGGTGCTCGCGCCGGCGAGCAGTCCGACGCCTTCGTGGACGATCAGCGCACCTGCCGCGATAGCCCGCCCTCCGGCGGTGGCAAGGAAGCGATAGGTGTCGCGTGCCGCGGCCTGCACCCGCCCGATATCGAGCATGAACTCGCCGAGCCCCGGAAACTCGCTCCAGCCCTCAGCCGCCGTTTTCGCCCATCGTTCGTCGTCGGCACCTTCGACGAGCGCGACGGAGACCGATGGATTCGGTGACGCCAGCGTCAGATTGCGATCGATCGGCCGAAACGTGACGCTCGACAGCTCGGACGGCGCGTAGCCGCGCGCGACGAGGAGCGGCATCAGGGCCGCGTCCGCCAGAGGCGACGTCTCGTGGCTGACCGGCGCACTGCGCTCGCGGAAAAATGTTTCGAGCCTGGTCAGGATGTCGTCGGTCGGCGTCTCGAAGAGTCCGAGTCCGAACGTCTGCGTCAAGGGCGACGCAGCGCCGTCGAACATCGCGAACGCGCCGCCCGCCTCCATCCAGCAGGCGCCGCGCTCTGGCGAGAGCCGGGCGCGCGCGTCCACGAGGCGCTGATTGGCGACGCCTTCGGTGCGCTCCAGGCGGCGCGCGAGTGCGAGATCGGCGAACGGATAGGCCATGAAACAAAAAGGGCGACAGATTTATCTGTCGCCCTGTGAAACACTCAGCCGAAGACCAGCGCCTCGAGCGGCTGCGCTACGCTCCCGCTGCCGTCGTCCGCGTCTTGGCCGGGAAGATCTCCTTGAACGCGACCATGAACCGATCCATCTCCTCGGCCGTTCCGATCGACACGCGCATATGCGTCGTCATCGGCGGGAAGGGACGACCGACGAGCACCTTCTTGGCCTTGAATTCCTCGATGACCGGCTGAATCTCGCGGCCGATCGACACCATGAAAAAGTTCGTCTCGGAGGGCAGCGTCTGGTAGCCGTAGGCTTCGAGCTCGCTCGTCGCCTTCTTGCGGAGTGCGATGACCTTGCTCTTCACCTCGGCCTGCGCGGCCGTGTCTTTCAGCGACGCGACGCCGCCCCACTTCACGAGCGCGTTGATGCTCTGCATGCTGTAGGGGCGCATCGCGCTGATCATTTCGGCGGGTGCCACGGCGTAGCCGAGGCGCATGCCGGCGAGCGCCGCGATCTTCGAGAACGTCCGCGCGACGATCACCGGTCGTCCTTCGATCACGTACGGCACCGACGTCGCATATTTCGGATCGTCCACGAAATGATGGTAGGCCTCGTCCACCAGGACCGGCATGCCTTTCGGCAGGCCGTCGAGCAACTGTTTCACTTCGTCCTTGGTGATGATGACGCCCGTCGGGTTGTTCGGGTTGCAGAGATACACGAGACCGATTTCGCTCGTGCGTGTGTTCGCCGTCTTGAGGAACGCGTTCATGTCCTGACGGTAGTCCTTCGTCAGGGGCAGCTTGATCGCCGCCGTCTTGATGCTCGTGGCGTGCTGATAGACCGAGCTGTACGTTGGCTCGACGCCGAGCACTTTCTTGCCGCCGAGCAGGTATGTCGTGCCGACGACGTCGAGAATCTCGCCGGAGCCGGCGCCGAGGAGTACGTTCTCGGGCTTGACGCCGTGATGGCTCGCGATCTCCTGGACGATGCGGCCGTCCGGGTATCCGTAGCGGTTCGAATACTTCCAGGCCGAGTTCATCGCCTTCATCACGGAATCAGGCGGTCCCCAGCAGTTCTCGTTGCTCGACAGGTGCGCGAAGGAGTCCCACTCCGGATCGTTCGCGATCACCGCAGCGGTCTTGCGCGCGGCGCTGACGCCTTTCTGCGCGAAGACATCCGCCTCGCCCCTGACACCCAGGTAACCGACGGCGGCGGCCACGCCACCCATGAACTTCCGGCGGGAAACACTCATGGCTCCTCCTTGTCCCGATCGCGCATTTTAGCTCGGTCGCCGCTTGCGCGCGTAGATCCTTTTCACGGTCGAGACGACCGGCCGAGACGGCCCGCGCGCGGCCGGTTTGCCCGCTTCGACGCGTGCGGCGCGCAGAAATGCACGGATTTCCGGACGCTCGAGATCGTCGTCGGACCGTATCGAAATGTGACGGACCTGGTTGCCCGTGCCGTGGAGCACGCCGTCGGGGTCCGCCAGCACCGCCCCATCGTTGAAGCCGAGGTTCACGTGCCGAGGATAGACGGCGATGTGGACGATGCAGTCCTTTCAGGCGATCGCTCGTGCCGTAGCCCATCGCGACCGTGTTGTACGCGAGGCACCGGCATCGGCGTCAACTGCCTTTCTTGTAGACGTCCGTTTCGATGTACGCGGCTTTGGCGCCGCTCGTGTTCTCGATGGAATGCGGCGTGTCCTTGCCGATCTGGAACGACTCACCCTGATGATGCTCGGTCGCCTGTGCGCCGCGGTGCTCGACGACCGTGCCTTCGACCATGTACATGACCGACGGGCGATCGGTGTGACTGTGCGCCGGGATGAGGCCGCCCGGCGGCAGCGTCACGAGACGCGACCGCAGGCCGCGTCCCTGGAATCCGAGCTCGCCGCCGAGATCGACGTCGGCCAGCGGCGTCCACGTGACGCCGGTCTGGTTCGGCGGCTGCGCAACGGCAACGCGCGCTGCGCCCACGAGCGCGAGTGCCGCTGCGGCGCACGACGCGAGCACAAGTCGCCGCATGATCATTTGGCTCCCATGTTTTCGTACCACTTGAGATTCGCGGTTGCCGTGCCGATGCAGACGACGTCGACGCGGCGATCGCCGTTCAGGTCCACGGCTGCGCAGCCGGCGCCGGCCATGCCGCCTTCGTCGAGCACGCGCTTCGACCACGACGCGCCGTCCTTCGACGCGGTATAGAGCATCAGACTGCGCGCGCCGCCGCGCTGGCCGACGACGAATTCGCTGCGGCCGTCATTGTCGATATCCAGCGCCACGATCGCGTGGCCGTCCGTGATGGCATCGTCAACCGGCTGCCGCGTCCAGGTCGTGCCGGCTTCCTTGTAGATGACGACCTCGTTGCCGTGCCACGGCTCGATCGTTCCCATGATTCGTGTAGACCCGAGCCGGCCGAGCGCGATGTCGCTCGTCCCGCTCTTCGGCCACGGCTGCGGATCGCCCTTCGTGAGCTCGGTGTGCGTCCACGTGCCGCCGCCGAAGCGGTGCAGGTAGACGCCGGTGAAGCCCGCGGTGAGCAGCGCCTGGCCTTTGACCGACGGCCAGCTGACCGGCTCGAGGCCGTGCAGGAGGCCGGTGAACTGGTCCGACAGAATCTCGCGCTTGAATTCCGGAGCGCGGTAGAAGTCGATCGACACCGGGCTCTTGTAGTCAGGCGCGACGGCCTCGGGTCCAACGAGCGGCGCGTTGACGAGAAACTTCTTGCCGGATCCATCCGCGTCGATCCAGCGCAGGCGATGCGCGGTCGGCACGCGGTCGATCTCTTTCATCGTCCACGCGTCGTCTGGACCGGCGCCGTGCGTGAGGATGGAAACCACGCCGGTGCTGGTCTTCGGATCGGTCGTGAATCCCTGCGCGAGCGCGATTTCCGGAATGCCGTCACCGTCGATGTCGTTGACGGCGAGATTGATCATCTGACGCACGCCGGACACGACGACGTGGCGAGTCCATGTCGGATTCTCGAACCACACCAGCTCCGTCATGCCGCTGGCGAGCGCCAGGATGTCGGGCTTGCCGTCCTTGTTCAGATCCGCGACGACGACCTGATAGCCGCCGCGCAGACCCGTCGCGATCTCGTGAGCAGCGAACTGCACCTCCGGCGACGCGAGGCGGGCGGTCGTCGTCCAGAGCAGGATAAATCCGACTATTGCGAGCGACGCGCGGATTTTCATGCCGCGAATTGTAGCGTGATCGCGTCGCGGCGGCGCGCCCGCGATGCGCACCGCGCGCGATTACGCCGGCGGCGTTTGCGCGAGCTGCTGCAGCGTCTGGCCGCTGACCCGGAAGATGGTCCAGTCATGCATGGGGACGGCGCCCAACTTCTTGTAGAAGCCAATTGCCGGCTCGTTCCAGTCGAGAACGCTCCATTCGAAGCGGCCGCACTTGCGCTCGACCGCGAGCTTCGCGAGTTCGATCAGCAGGCGCTTCCCGAGTCCAAGGCCACGGAACGCCGGCTTGACGAAGAGATCCTCGAGATAGAGCCCGCGCGTGCCGAGGAACGTCGAGAAGTTGTGAAAGAACAGCGCGAAGCCTGCGGGCTGTTCGTCCGCATACGCGATCAGGACTTCCGCGTCCGGGCGCGTGCCGAACAACACCTCGCGCAGGCCGTCTTCGGTCGCGACGACTTCGTCCGACATGCGCTCGTATTCAGCCAGATCGCGAATCATGGTCAGGATAAGCGGCACGTCAGCCGCCGTCGCGAATGCGACACGAATCTTCGTCCGTTCGGTCACCATATGACGCGTTGTCCTTTCTCGGATCGCTGGCGTCTTCCGCGCAACTTTACGCACCGGACCGCTTGAGCGCCTTCGCCAGCAGCGCGATCTGTCCGCCGTGATAGGTGCCGTGCTCGACGACGCCGCGCAGGAGCGTCGAGGCGCTGTAGTCGAGGCCGGCGAGCTTGGCGGCGAGCGTCTGCTCGTCGAGGTTGCGCACCGCATGCGCGAGCGCCCTGTGGCTCCCCTCCAGACGATCGAGGGCGGCCTTCCAATCGGCGTCGCCGCTGCCGACGGCGGGCCAGTCCTCCTGAGGTGTCGGATCGCCCATGCGGTCGCCATGCAGCCGTGCGCGCGCAATCTCAGCCCATACGGAGACGTGAAGGACGATCTCCCAGATGGTGTGGGCGTCCGGAATCGGACGCTCGGACGCGGATTTCGCGGTCACACCCTCGAGCACCTGAGCCAGCGACGGTCCGTGCCACGTCGGACCGGTCACCGTGCGCATAATGTGGTTGGCGAGCCGCGCGGGTTCGCGATCCATGAGATCTCCCCAGTCAACCGATTGGGCGCTGCGAACGTCTACTTTCTGAAGCATATGCTGAACCTGAAGCTCGCGCTGCGGTCCCTGTTCAAGAGTCCCTTCGTCACGGGCGTCGCCATTGTCTCGCTGGCACTCGGCATCGGGGCGAACACGGCCATCTTCTCGCTGTTCAACCAGGTCCTCCTGCGGCCGCTCGCCGTGCCGGAGCCCAATCGCCTCGTCAACATCGGCGCACCGGGACCGAAGCCCGGCTCGAACGACTGCGGACAGGCCGGCGACTGCCAATGGGTGTTCAGCTATCCCATGCTTCGCGACCTCGAGCGTGTGCAGACGTCCTTCACTGGGCTGGCCGCGCATGTCTCGTTCGCGGCGAACCTCGCTACGCACGATCAGACGGAGAACACCCAGGGACTGCTCGTCTCCGGCGGCTACTTCCCGGTCCTCGGCGTGAAGCCCGCGACAGGCCGACTGCTGACGCCGGACGACGACCGCACGGTCGGTGAATCGCACGTCATCGTGCTCTCGTACGGCTACTGGCAGCGTCGCTTCGGTCTCGATCCCTCCATCGTCGGCCAGTCGATCATCGTCAACGGACAGTCGATGACCGTCGTGGGCGTCGCCGAGCGCGGATTCGAAGGCACGACGCTCGGGTTCAAGCCGGCGCTCTTCGCGCCGATCACCATGCGCGGCTTCTCGCAGCCGTTCAACGCCTTCGACAATCGCCGCAGCTACTGGGCGTACCTCTTCGGCCGGCTGAAGCCCGGCGTCACGCTCGAGCAGGCACAGGCCGCGCTCAACACGTCGTATCACGGCATCGTCAACGACGTCGAAGTCCCGCTGCAGAAAGGCATGAGCGAGCAGACGATGGCGCGGTTCCGGGCGAAGTCGCTCATCATGGAATCGGGCGCGCGCGGACAGAGCGAGGTGTCGAACCAGACGCGGGCGCCGCTGACGCTGCTGCTCGGCGTGACCGCGTTCGTCCTGCTCATCGCCTGCGCGAACATCGCGAACCTGCTGCTCGCGCGCGCCGCATCGCGCGCGGGCGAAATGGCGGTGCGGCTCTCCATCGGCGCGGGCCGCGCGCAGCTCGTCCGGCAACTGCTCGGCGAGTCGTTCCTGCTGGCAGTCCTCGGCGCGATCGGCGGTGTGGTCGTCGCGCAGTGGACCCTGAACATCATGGTCGCCATCCTGCCGAAAGAGGCGACCGACGCGATCGCGGGGCGCATCGACATGGCCGCGATTCTGTTCGCCGCGGCGCTCGCGATTGGCACCGGGCTTCTGTTCGGACTGTTTCCGGCGCTGCACAGCACGCGGCCGGATCTGGTCAGCGCGCTGAAGGGCACGGCGGGCCAGCCGTCGGGCGCGCGGTCCGCGTCACGATTCCGCACGTCGCTCGCCGTCACGCAGATCGCGCTGTCGATGGCGCTTCTCGTCTCGGCGGGACTGTTCACGCGGAGCCTGCTGAACGTCAGTCGCGTCCAGCTTGGACTGAACGCAGATCACGTCGTCGTGTTCGCGATCTCGCCTGAACTGAACGGCTATACGCCGGCCCGCTCGAAGCAGCTGTTCGAACAGGTCGAGGATTCGCTGGCCGCGCTGCCGGGCGTGAACGGCGTCTCGAGCGGCACCGTGCCGCTGCTCTCCGGGAGCAACTGGGGCAACAGCGTCGTGGTGGAAGGCTTCGAGGCCGGCCCAGACACGAACACGAACTCCCAGTTCGATCTCATCGGTCCGCAGTACTTCCAGACGCTCGGGATTCCGCTCCGTGCCGGGCGCGAGTTTACGCGCGCCGATGCGCTCGACACAGCAAAGGTCGCCATCGTCAACGAAGCGTTCACGCGGAAGTTCAACCTCGGACGGAACGCCGTTGGCAAGCGGATCGGCGACAGGGGCAGCAGCAATGGGTTGACGCACGAAATTGTGGGCGTCGTGCAGGACTCGAAGTACAGCGAGGTGAAGCAGGAGATCCCGCCGCAGTACTTCAAGCCGTACCGTCAGGACGAGCGAGTCGGGTCCACGAATTTCTACGTGCGGACGTCCGGCGATCCGGACGCGTTCATCGGGACGATCACGAAAGCCATCGCGCAGATCGATCCCAAGCTGCCCGTGGAGCAGATCCGGACGCTTCCGCAGCAGATCAAGGACAACGTGTTCCTCGATCGGTTCATCAGCGTGCTGTCAGCGGCGTTCGCGTGCCTGGCGACGCTGCTCGCCGCCCTCGGCCTCTACGGCGTCCTCGCGTACACCGTATCGCAGCGCACGCGCGAGATCGGCCTGCGGATGGCGCTCGGCGCCGCGCCGGAACGCGTGCGCGCGATGGTGCTCCGCCAGGTCGGCGTCATGACGATCATCGGCGGCGCGATCGGACTCGTGGGCGCCGTCGCGCTCGGCCGGCTGGCGGAATCGCTGCTGTTTCAGCTGAAAGGCTGGGATCCCGGCGTGCTCGCCGGCGCTGCGGTCATGCTGTCGATCGTCGCCCTGGCCGCCGGGTTCGTACCGGCGTTGCGCGCATCACGCGTCGAACCGATGCAGGCACTGAGATATGAATGAACAATTGCGGATTGCGGATTGAGGAATGCGGATTGATTTCGGAATGCGGATTGAGGATTGCGGATTAGGTGCAAGCCGCATTCAATCCGCATTCAATCCGCATTCAACCAATCAATCAACAATCCACAATGTTCCAATCAATCCGCACTCCGCAATCCGCAATGCTTCAATCAATCCGCACTCCGCAATCCTCAATCCGCAATGACAGTTATCTACTGATTGTTCCTGCGACGTGAAAGTCTTTTGCGTCCACGAGCAGCGTATCTCCGTCGACGATGAGCGTGACGGAACGTTCTGACTCCGAAGAGCGTACGCGTGCGCGGCCGGTCACCGACGCCCAGTCGGTGGCGGTCTGAAGAACGCCGAGCTCTTTCATCTCGAAGGCGGTGCCGGTCTTCGGATCCTTGATTCGCACCGAGCCGCGCGCCCGTCGTGCGCGCGCATCCTGCTCGACCTCAATCGCCATCTCGATCTGGTCCACGTGTCCGCGGCGCACCAGCGATCGTCGCGTGTCGACGCTCATCGGTCTCGTCGGCATGTGTTCGGTCCTGAAGAGCGCCACGCCGGCCTGATCACCTGTGGGCTGACCGTCGCGCAGCACGAGTCGACCATTCAGGACAACGAAGCGAATACCCTCTGACGGCCGCATCGGTTCCTCGAAGGTCGCGTGATCGATGACGGTTGCCGGATTGAAGACGGCGACGTCGGCGGCCATGCCCGGCGCCAGCAGGCCGCGGTCGACGAGGCCGACCGTCGCCGCGGGCAGGCCCGTCATCTTCCGCACGGCGTCTTCCCACGTCAACGCCTTCTGCTCGCGGACGTAGCGGCCGAGCACGCGCGGAAACGTCCCGAAGTACCGCGGGTGGGCCGATTCGCCGACGTTCGCGCCGCAGTCGCACGCGATCGAGGTCGTCGGATGCTGGAGGATCTTGACGAGGTCGGCTTCCGACCCGAATCGCGCGATGATTCCCGGATTGCTGCGTTCGAGCAGCCGCACGACCGCCTCGCCGGCCGGGACGTGCTCGTCGCTCATCACGGCCGTCAGCTCGCGTTTCGTGTCGGTCAGGTACACGCCAGCAGCGCCGCCGAAGCGCGCGTTCATCGCTTCTTCAGCTTCGTGAACGATGCGCGCGCGGAGCGTCGGATCGGAGAAGCGCTTCAGCATCGCGTCGCGTCCGCCGTCCTGCGCCCAGCCAGGAATGATCAGCGCTGCGAGACCAGTCTGGCCCGCGAGATAGGGATACGCATCCGCCGCGGTGTACGTGCCGCGCTTCGCGGTCTCGTCCATCACGCCGAGGATCTGGTTGGCGGTCCCCTGCTCGTGCCCCTGGACTTTCATGTGCGTGATGACCGGCGTGAGTCCCGCGCGCTCGCCGATTTCGAGCGTCTCAATCATTCCCGCGCGCGAGCTGAAACCCGATTCGGGCGTCACCCGATCGTGGTTGATGAAGTTCGTGCGCCACGGCCGCGCGGCTTCGACCACCTTGATGACTTCCTCGGTCTGCGCGAAATACGCCGGCTTGTAGTCGAGTCCCGCGGACACGCCCCACGCGCCATGCAGGAGGCCGTCGACGAGCAGCGTCCGCATGCGTTCGATGTCCGCCCCGGTCGCGCGCCGGTCCGCCGACCCGACCACGGCGGCCCAGACGCTGTTGAACCCGATCGCCGCACCGACGTTGATCGCAAGGCCGTTGGCGGACGCGCGGTCCAGCTGTCCGCGAATATCGAGCGGCCCGGATCCGTCGGCGTTTACCATCTCGGTCGTCACGCCCTGCGTCAGCATGTTGGCCGCCACGCGCAGGCCCTCCGGCGTCGCGTGGCTGTGGATGTTGATGAATCCGGGCGCGACGAACAGATTGCTGGCGTCGATGTCGATCCGCGCCCGCTCTCCGCCCAGGTTGCCGATGCGCGCGATCGATCCGTCGGCAATCGCAAGATCCGCCTGATATCGCGGAAGGCCCGTTCCGTCGACGATGACGCCGTGGCGAAAGATGATGTCGTAGGTCGGCCCCTGCGCGCGGAGTCCCACGACGGCGGCGCACATTGCGGCGGCGAGCAATGCTGCGGACGACCGACCTCTCTTCGCCATCGCGATTCTCCGGCCTCCTCCGGCCTCCGGGCCTCGACGCTCGACTGATGCGGTCGCGGTTGTGGAGGGCTGCATGCTAGCATTTCCGGTCATGCCGCTCATCGACGAAGGCAAGAAGGCGCCCGCGTTCTCGCTGAAAGACCAGGACGGAAAACTGCACAAGCTGTCGGAGTACGCCGGCCGTCCCGTAGTCGTGTACTTCTATCCGAAAGACGACACGCCGGGCTGCACGAAGGAAACGTGTGCGTTCCGCGACAACCTGCCGAAGTTCAAGACGAGCAAGGCCGCGGTCTTCGGCGTCAGCATCCTCGACGAGAAGAGCAAGGCGAAGTTCGCGAAGAAGTTCGACGTCAACTTCCCGCTTCTGGCCGACGCCGATCACGAGGTGGCGGAGAAATATGGCGTCTGGCAGAAGAAGTCGCTGTACGGCCGCGACTTCATGGGCATCGCGCGGACGACGTATCTCATCGGCGCCGACGGCAAGGTGGTGCGGCGGTGGGACAACGTCAAAGTGGACGGACACGCCGAAGACGTGCTCGGCGCAGTCAAGAACCTCTAGAAGGCTACGTTCTGGGGCGTTCGGCCAGATAGCTGCGGCGCGCGCGTACGGTCAGCGACCCATCGCCCACCTTCACGCCGATCGTGTGCATCTTGCCGTCGAGCGACGGCGGCGTGAAGCCGAGCGCGTACTGGTGGTGCAGTTCGGTCGCGACGCGCTTGAACGTCGACCCGATGTCGTCGGTCGCCGTCAGCTCGAAGTAGCCGCCGCCGGTTGCGGCGGAGATGTCCTTCAGGCCCGGATCGGGTCCTTCTGTAAACGGCGCGCCGCCGTGGGCGCGCGCTCCGCCGTAGCCGCCATACCCGCCGCCCGGAAAGCCTCCGGGGAATCCGCCGCGTCCGCCGTAGCCGCCTCGTCCTCCGCCGCCATGCGGCCCGTTCTCACCGGAGAACCCGATGGCGTAGACCATCACGTTCTCTTCCTCGGCGCGCTTCATCACGGCCTTCAGCGAGCTGTTGTTGTTGCTGAAATTCATCGGGCGATCCACGCCGTCGGTGAACACGAGGATGACGCGCCGCCCTTCGACGTGAAGAAGATCGGTGATGCCGACGTTCACGGCATTCCAGAGCGGCGTCGGCCCTTCCTCCTGCAGGTCCTTCTGCAGGATGCCGATCAGCTCGCTCTGGCTGGAGCTGAAGTCCTGGGGATCGATCTGGATGCGGTTCGAAAAGCTGCCGATGCGCGCCTTGTCCTCCGGCAGCATGTCCCTGACGAACTCTTCGGCCGCGACCTCGACGCGCTTGAAGTTGGCGCGCATGCTGCCGCTGCGATCGAGCAGCATGACGATGGTGATCGGCTGGATGTCGTTGGCGAAGAGGGTCAGGTCCTGGCGCTTGCCGTTGTCGGTCACCTCGAACTGATTGCGCTCGAGGGCCGTGATCAACCGGCCCGATTTCTCGGTGACGGTCGCATAAATCGCGACGGTACGGTTCGCGGAGGTAAACGTCGGCTGCTGCGGCGACGGCGGTTGCGTCTGGCCCGATTGGGCGGCAACCGCGACGCCGGCGAGGACGACGAGAAATGTTGTGACCGAACGGGCTGGCAGCATGGCCCTCCGCCAGCAGGCGCTGGTCTGATGATAGAACGAAAGAATTAGGAATTGTGAATCAGGAATTAGGAATTACGGAGCGCTCAGCGCGCACGCGCGAGCTCCGTCACCGCCTCCCAATTGAACCTTACAAAACGATAAAGCTCGGACTCGAGCAGCCGTTCCTGGTCGCTGTGCATGCCGAATCCCTTGGCCTGGTCCTCGACGTCGATGGCCGACCCGATGCCGATGCACTGCGCGCCCTTCGCGCGCATCTGGGCCATGTCGGTGGCCCCGGTGCTCATCGACGGAAGCGTGACGACGTTGTAGACCTTGGTGACGGTGGCTTCGACGGTCTTGAACAGCTCCGAGCTGAGCTTCGCCGGTTCTACGCCGGGTCGCCCTGCCGCATTGTTGAAATGCACGTCGACGGCGGGGTCGTTGACGATCTTCTTCACTTGCTCGAGAAACGCGTCGCGGTCCTCGTCCGGCACCATCCGCACGTCGAGCGTCGCCTTCGCTTCCGACGGGATCACGTTCGACCGGTATCCGCCCTGGATGATGTTCGGCGACACCGACGTCCGCAGCATCGACGAGTGCCTCGGCTCGTTCTCATACAGCCAGTCGTCAGCCGCGCGCGCAATTTTCGGATCCGTTGATAACACGTCGCTGTAATACTTCGCCTGCTCCGGCGGCGCCACGGTGGCGAGCCGCCGGAAGTACGTCGCGGTCGTTTCGTTCAGCTTGATGTCGGGCCGCCACTCGCCGATGCGCCCGACGGCCGCTGCCAGGTGGACGATCGCGTTCGACTTCAGCGGAATCGACCCGTGGCCCGAGATGCCGTGAGCGACGAGCTCGATGCCGCGCGGGACCTTCTCGGTGGTTTCCACTTCCGCGTACTTCACCGCGCCCTTCTCGCGGACGACGTCGCCGCCTTCCGCAAGGCAGTACTCGGCGTCGATCTCCGGAAAGTGCTGCGCAACCATGAAGCCGATGCCGATACGCGAATTCCCCTCCTCGCCTGACTCGGCGAGGAAGATCACATCGCGATCGAGCGCCACCTGCTGCCGCTTCAGCAGGATCATCGTCATCAAGCCGGCCGTGAGGTTGTCTTTGTCGTCGATCGTGCCGCGGCCGTAGACGTACCCGCCGTCACGCGTCGCGCTGAACGGCGGGAAGTGCCACTTCGACGCATCCACCGTCACGGTGTCCATGTGGCCCATGATGAGCAGCGGACGCTTCTTGCCGTTCCCTTTCAGGCGGGCGACGACGTTCGGCCGATCCGGTTCGAGCGACAGGATCTGCGCCGGAATGCCGTTCTGATCCAGGACCTGTTTGATGTATTCGGCCGCCGGGCGCTCCTTCGCGGTCGTGTCGAACCGCACCACCGCCTGATAGTGCCGCATCGTTTCTTCCTCGACGGCCTTCCAGTCGGGCTGAGACACCGGCGCCTGCGCGCGAATCACCGTACCCGCGACGAGGGCCACCACACATGCACGTCCGACGTTGATCATGAGAGCCTCACCTGGTACTTCGGTTGAAATGCAGAAATGCCCGAATGCACAAATGACCCAATGCCGGAATGCCGAAATGCACCAATGCCGAAATGCAACAGCACCGCCAGCGAAGCCGCGAGCACCCTTGGCGCAGCCGTGAGCACCCTCAGCGAAGCCGCTACTTCGCCCGCGCGAGCTCGGTTACAACATCCCAGTTGAAGCGGACGAAGCGATGCAGCTCGCTCTCGAGGAGCCGCTCCTGATCGCTGTGCGCCCCGAATCCTTTCGGTCCGTCCTCGACGTCGGCAGCCGGACCGATGCCGAAGCACTGCACGCCTCTTGCCCGCAGTTGCGCCATATCCGTCGCGCCGGTGCTCATCGTCGGCAGCGTGATCGTGTTGTACACACGCGTCATCGACGCCTCGATGGTTTTGTACGCTTCGGAGTCGAGGCGCGCTTCGGCGCCTGACGGCCGGACGTCCTGCGACGGATACCGCACCTCGACTGCGGGATCGTTCACGACCTGCTTGACGAGCTCGAGGAACTTCGCCGGATCCTCGTCGGGCAGCATCCGCACGTCGAGCGTCGCCTTCGCCTCCGACGGGATCACGTTCGAACGATAGCCGCCCTGGATGATATTCGGCGACACCGACGTTCGGAGCATCGAGGAATGCGAGGGCTCGTGCTCGTACAGCCAGTCGTCCGCCGCCTTCGCGACCTTCGGATCGGTCGACAGGACATCGCGGTAGTACTTCGCGACATCCGGCGGCGAGACTGTCGCGAGCCGGCGGAAATAGGTGCCGGTCGTTTCGTTCAGGCGGATGTCCGGACGCCATTCGCCGATCTTGCCGACGGCCGACGCGAGGTGCACCACTGCGTTCGACTTGAGCGGAATCGAACCGTGGCCCGAGATGCCGTGCGCGACGAGCTCGATGCCGCGCGGCACCTTCTCGAGCGTCTGCACGCGTGCGTAGCGAACCTCGCCGTTGATGCGCGCGATGCCGCCGCCTTCGGCGAGGCAGTACTCAGCATCGATCTCGGGATAGTGATCCTTCACCATGTAGCCGATGCCGACGCGCGAATTGCCTTCTTCGCCAGACTCGGCCAGGAAAATCACGTCGCGGTCCAGCGCGACATTCCGCCGCTTGAGCAGCAGCATGGTCATCAGCGCGGCGGTCGCGTTGTCCTTGTCGTCGAGCGTCCCGCGGCCGTACACGTAGCCGCCGTCGCGTGTCGCGCTGAAGGGCGGAAACGTCCACTTCGCCGCGTCCACGCTCACCGTGTCGGTATGTCCGAGAACAAGGAGCGGTCGCTTTTTGCCGTTTCCTTTGAGGCGCGCGATCACGTTCGGCCGATCGGATTCGAGCGACAGCAGTTGCGCAGGAATGCCGTTTTCGTCCAGCACGCGCTTGAGATATTCCGCAGCCGCCCGCTCTTTCGTCGTCGTATCCAGGCGAACGAGCGCCTGATAGTGGCGGAGCGTCTCCTCTTCGACCGGCTTCCAGTCCGGCTGCGCGCTGCCCTGCGCGAGAACCGCGGCGGTCGACGCGAGCGCGGCCGCGACGATGGCGGCGAGAACGTTCCTCGTCATATGGCGGCTATTATGTGAGAGAACCCATGAGACTGCACGACTACCTTCGCCGCATCGACGCGCCCGCGGGTCTCGCTGCCGACGCGGAAGGGCTCAGGCGCCTCCACGTCGCGCACCGCGAAGCCATCCTCTTCGAAAATCTGTCGATTCAAGCGGGCGGCTCGATCAGCGTCGCGCTCGAGGACGTCGAGCGCAAGTTCCTGGACGAGCGGCGCGGCGGCTACTGCTTCGAGCACAACACGATCTTCCGCGCGGCGCTTCTCGACTGCGGCTTCTCGGCCGCGACGTGCCTCGGCCATGTGCGGCGCGGTCCGCCCGAGCGCTGGTGCCGGACGCACATGGTGGTTCGCGTCACCGCTTCGGACGGATCGCGCTGGCTCGCCGACGTCGGATTCGGCGCGATTGGACTCATCGAGCCGATACCGCTCGCCGACGGAGTGTCGAGCGTGCAACGGGGACTTGCCTATATGCTCAGGCGCGAAGGCGGATCGTGGGTGCTCTCGATGCGGGACGAGCACGGCACGCAGGATCTGTACGACTTCTCGGAAGAACCGCAGACGCTGGGCGACCTGGTCGTCGCCAACCACTACACGTCGACGCACCCCGATTCGATCTTCAGGCGAACGCTGACGATCCAGGGCATCCGTGGAAACGAACGGCGCACGATTCGATCGTGGACGCTCAGCCGGTATGTGGACGGCCGCTACGAGGAGCAGCCTCTCGACCGCGCCTCACTCGAGCGAACAGCGCGCGAATTGTTCGGCGTCGATCTCCCGGCAGGTCCGCTGCTGTTCGAGTCGAACGCGGAATCGCAGGAGCCGGCGTAATGCGCGCTATTTCCGTCCCGCGTATTCCGCGTCGGTCACCTTCTCCATCCACTTGATGTCGCCGCCGAAGCTGACGGCGACCTGCACCATGCGATCCGTGGGAGCCGCACCGTGCCAGTGCACGATGTTCGGAGCTGTGTAGTCACTGTCGCCGACCTTCAGTTCCTTGATCGCCTCGCCCTTACGTTGCACGCGGCCGCGGCCTTGTTCGACGAAGATCAGCTGACCTTTCGGATGGCTGTGCCACGCCGACCGCGCACCCGCCTCGAAGCTGCGGCGTCCGACGCCGAGATCTTTCGCGTCGAGGTTGTCGGACCGGCCGGTGAAGCGCGGATCGTCGGCGGGCTGCTGAGCGCCAACCCACCGCGTCGAGAGCGCCAGCACGAAGACGAACGACAGCAACAGCACGATGCGTTTCATGGCATGTCCTTTCGCGATGGTCACTTGATCGCGGAGTAGTCCGTCGCGTCCATGAACACCGAGTCGACCTTGCTGACGATGCGTCCGTCCTTCTGCGATTCGGCGGCGACCTTCTGCCATTCGGGATCGGCTGAGAATTCCGCCCAGTTCTTCTTCGCGGCTTCACGGCTGGGATGCGCGAGGATGTAGATGAGCGTGTTCTGCGACAACGGCTCGTCCTGCGGAATCCAGTAGCCGACGCTCGTCATGTTGTGCTTGTCGAAGATGCGCCGCGTGTGATCGCGGAAGCGCGCCTGGAGCGCCGGGAGCTTGCCCTCGGGCGTCGTATAGGTCCGCAGCTCGAACACCCGCTGACTGCTCTGCGCCTGAACGCCGCCGAGCGGTGACAGCGCGCCGCCGACGATCACTCCTGCCCCGAACACCAGCGCCATGGTCGTTTTGGTCATCGCTCGCGCTCCTTTGAGGGCGGATGCTAGCACGGTCGGCAAAGCGGCAAGCACCCGAGCACCCCAGCGCCGCAGGCACCGTCAGCGAAAGCGGGTCACACGCCGTGTCCGTAGCCGGGCTCGGCCTCAGGTTCGGGCAGATCGCGGCTCGACGTGCCGGCCGCAGGGCCTGGCGGCGGCGCCGACGCCTGATGCGGCGCCGGCGGCCGCTTCTGATTTGCAGGTTGCACGTCTGTCGTGGGCGCGGGACTCATCGTTCCTCTCCTTCGAACGGCGGCCGTCATCGGCCGCCCAAAAAGCAAAAAGGCCATCACCGCTTGGGTGATGGCCTTTGGTCTGACGCGTTGTTTGTGTTCTGGCTACATCACCCGCTGCATGTCGGCACACGAATGCCGACGCTGATAAGGACGAGGCTAATCAGCAGCGACACGCGCGGGGACGAAACGGCGGATGACACGGTCTCTCTAGGAAAACAGAATCGGCAGGCGATGTCAACTGACGGCTGCAGACGTGCCCGCGCGAGGCGCAGGCGCGATCAGACGTAGTGACCGATGGCCATCAGCGTCAACGTGATCGTCAGCAGCACGACGACGACCCTGCCGGCGAAGGCAACCTGACGCCTGAGCGCCGCAATCGTCACGAGGAGCGCCGCCTTCTCCGGGCCGTCGCGCATCGTCGATGTCTGGGCCGCGAGCGTCATGAGGCGCTTGCCGCCGCGATTGATGACCGCGCCGCCGATGATCGCCGCCATCAATCCGAACGCGCCGCCGACGCCGAACGCAAGACCCGATGGTGTGCGGCTGATCGCCGGATCGAATCCGCCGGTGAATCGCCAGTACAGCCAGACACCGCTCAGAATCGTCATGCCCGCGACAATCGGGACGAAGGTCGTCATGCCGCGGCGCGCGAGGCCGACCATCACCGATCCGCCCGCCGGTCCCAGGTCGTCGACGACCGGTGCCAGGAACATCGCGACGAACACTGCAACGCCAATCCACGTCCCGGCCAGCAACACGTGGAGCACGCGGATCGAAAGAAACACGAGCGTATTGATCATTGACGCTCTTATCTTACCAGCGCCGCGCGGGCGTGATGGCGATGCAGCCGAGCGTCTCCGGACGCCGATCCGGTTGTTGCCGCGAGAGCGCGCCGAGCGTCACCGTGCCGATCGACGGCGATTGAAAATCGACGATCAACACGTGACCCCACTTCACCGGGCGATACGCGGTCACGCTGGCGATGGCCGTGAGACGCTGGACCAGAAGATCGGCAAACGGCGGCGGCGTGTCGTGGCCGAATCCGAGATATACGAGCGCGCGCGTGGGATGCGCCGACTTCACCCACGCCGCGAGATCGTTCGGCCCGCAGTTCGCCGGGTTGTAGTCGAACGACGCTTCGACCGCGGGCGACGATGCGTCGTTGCCGGCGTACCACCAAATCGCCGGCAACGTGAGATACGACGCCATCCACACGTCGCCCGGCCGGCGTTCCCGCAGCAGCCATCGGACCGCGGCACGATCGTCGAGCTCGTGGTTGGCCGTCGGAGACGTGAGCGTCATATAGATGGTGCCTCGCTGGTAGACGTCCACCGCCATCGCGACGAGCAGCGCAGCCGCGGCGAGACCCGCGGCGAGGCCGAGCGGTTTTCGCGCCGTTGCCGCGCGGGACACGAGCGTCGCCGTTGCCTGCGCGGCGAGCGCAACGCCGACGTACAGGGCTGGAACGAACCACAGTCCCAGCCGCTCCGACATCGGTACCACGCGGAGTGCGGCGAACACGAACGCCCAAATCGGAATCGAGAGGTAAACGAAGCGCAGCGGCTTCGAGCAGCGAACGGCCGCGATGAATCCTGCGGCGGACACGATCCAGAAGACAACCCCGAATCCGCTGCCGCCCGGTTTGACCGCGACCGGGCCGAGCTGCTCCCAAAGCCATCTCACCGTTTGAACCGGTCCGCTGCCCGGCGGCGGAAACGCGCTCGACCAGTACCCGCGGAGAAAGTCGCTCGCCAGCGCAGGTGCGAGCGTGATCCGGTAGTTCGCGGCGAACGAGACGAGCCACACGGCGCCGGGCAGTCCCACCTCGAACACGCCACGCCAGCCGAGCCGACGCCAGCCCGCGACGAGCAGCATCACCGCACATGCGGGCGCGACGAACAACGCACCATTCGAAAACCATTGCGCCGCAGCGGCAACGATCCACCAGCCGACGATTCTTTTGCGATTGATTGGCGCGCGGGCGGTCTCGTCTTCGAGCGCAAACACAGCGAGCGCGGGCAGGAGGAGGCCGAAGCACACGTCCGCCGAGTAGTGCTTCAGCTCCAGCGCGTGGAACGCCACCCATTGCCCCATCGCGCACAGGAACACCAGCGCAATCGCGCCTGCGGGCGTCATCCATCGCCGGCCCACCCAGACGGCGCTTGCCAGCGTCGCGATCCCGAAGAGCACCGGAATGGTGCGCAGGCTACGTTCACCGTCGCCGAACAGCAGAAGCATCGTGCGCTCGAGCACGAGCCAGCCGTACGGCGCGGCCTGCGCCAGCGACAGCGCACCGGTCAGCCCCCAGAACGATCGATCGCGGAAGTTGATCGCGATCATCTCCTCGTCGAGCCACAGCATCCGTCCCCACGACCACTGCAACACGAGCAGCGCCGACCCGAGCGCGGCGATGACGAACGGAAGCGTGCGGACGAGGGAGTCGAGCCTGGTTTTGAAACGCACCCGAAGTGGATGCTAGTGGAGCCGTCGCGGCCGAATCAACAGCGCCAGGGAGCGGCCGAAAGATCGCACGCGTCCGCCGGATACGGCTACACTCGACGGCCTGATGTCCACGACACGTCTCGAAGCGTTCAGCGACGGAGTGATCGCGATTCTGATCACCATCATGGTCCTCGAATTCAGGGCGCCGCACGAGGCGACGCTCGAGGCGCTGCGTCCGCTCGCACCGACGTTTCTCGTCTACGTGCTCAGCTTCGTCTATCTCGGCATCTACTGGTCGAATCACCATCATCTCTTCTACGCGACGGAGCGGATTTCCGGCGGCGTCCTCTGGGCGAATCTGCACCTGCTCTTCTGGCTGTCGCTGGTGCCGTTCGCAACGTCGTGGATGGGCGAGAACCACAACGCGAAGGTGCCGACCTTCGCGTACGGCGTCGTCCTGCTCATGGCGTCGATCGCGTTCCACATCCTCGTGCGGGCCATCATCGCCGTCGAAGGGACCGATTCGCTGATCGCGAAGGCGATCGGCAGCGACAGGAAAGGCATGATTTCGACCGGCCTGTACATCGCCGCGCTACCGCTGACGTTTGTGCATCAATGGCTCGGCGACATCATCTACGTCACCGTTGCGCTCATCTGGCTCGTGCCTGATCGCCGCATCGAGCCCACCATCTTCAACGCGGAGTGACGCGTCGCGTGCCCATCTTGACATGCAACCTTTGGGTTGCATATTATGACGGCCGTGAGCGCGCGGAAGACCGCAGACGACAAAGTCGACGACGTCAACAAGGTCGACAAAGTCGATCACGTCTTTCGGGCGCTCGGCGATCGAAGCCGGAGAAAGCTGCTCGATCAGCTCCGCGAGACCAACGGCCAGACGCTCTCCGAGTTGTGCGCACATCTCGACATGAGCCGCCAGGCCGTCACCAAGCACCTCACGGTTCTCGAAGGGGCGAACCTCGTCGTCACGATCTGGCGGGGCCGCGAGAAGCTGCACTACCTCAATCCAGTACCGATCCACCAGATCCTCGAACGGTGGATCTCGCGCTTCGAACGCAGCCGCGTGCAGGCGCTGCACGATCTTCGCAAACGTCTGGAAGGAGCTGCAGATGACGACGGAACGTAAGCCGGATTTCGTCTACGTCACATACATCGACTCGACCGTGGACAAGGTGTGGAACGCCCTCACCGATCCCGAGATGACGAAGGACTACTGGGTCCGACACCGCAACGTCTCCGACTGGAAGGTCGGCTCGCGCTGGAGCCACCAGGACTACGACGACGGGTCGAAGGTGGACATCGTCGGCCAGGTCCTCGAATCCGACCCGCCGAAGCGTCTCGTCGTGAGCTGGGCGTCCCCGGCCGACGAGGGCCAGCCGCGGAAGACATCGCGCGTGACCTATCAGGTCGAGCCATTCAACGACGTCGTGCGCCTGACGGTCATCCACGACGACCTCGAACCGGGCTCGCCGATGGACGACGGAATCCGACGAGGGTGGCCGCTGGTACTGTCGGGCCTCAAGACCCTTCTCGAACGGGGCAAGCCAATCCACATCGTCACGAAGCGGATGGACGCGCCGCCGAGATGAAGGCCTGAAGAGGAATCAGGGGTTAGGGGTCAGGGATTAGGTTAGGGTTTAGGGATTAGGTCAGGAATTAGGGATTGGGAAATAATCACGGCCATGAAGAAGCTGCTTCCCGTCTTTTTCATGGCCGTCTGTCTCGCGATCAGGCTTGGCGCGGCGGAGACGCACCAGCTGATTCCCGATCGCTTCTACAACACCTACTCGGCGGCGCATCCGCCGGCGCTTCACGTCAAGCCGGGCGATCGCGTCGTCACGAAGACGGTAGACGCTGCCGGAGTGGACTGGAACGGCAAGACGGTCGCCTCCGGTCCGAATCCGCAGACGGGTCCGTTTTTCGTGGACGGCGCCGAGCCGGGCGACATGCTCGTCGTGACGTTCAACCGGATCGAAACGAACCGTGCGATGGCGTACTCGGGCAGCCTCCTGTCGCCGTACACCCTCGATCCGACCGCTATCGCCGCCCGCACCGATCGAGAGGCGAAGCGCCTTACGTGGACCATCGACAAGGCGAAGAACGTGGCGCGGCTCGATCAGACCGAGGTGCAGTCGCGCGGCATGGAGCTGCCGCTTCGCCCGATGCTCGGATGCGTCGGCGTCGCGCCCGCGAGAAAAGAAGCGATCTCCACCGCGACGCCCGGTCCTTGGGGCGGCAACATGGACTACGCATGGCTGAACGCCGGCGCGAAACTGATGCTGCCGGTGAACGAACCCGGCGCGCTGCTCTTCATCGGCGACGGCCATGCCCGCCAGGGAGAAGGCGAAGTCGCCGGCACAGGGCTCGAGACGTCGATGGACGTGGAGTTCACGGTGGACGTCGTGAAGAAGAAAGCGATCGGATGGCCGCGCATGGAAACGGCGACGCACATCATCGTGCTCGGAAGCGCGCGGCCGCTGCTCGAGGCGTTTCAGCACGCCACCACCGAGCTGCAGCGCTGGCTGATGGCCGACTACGGCTTCACCGAGCGCGGCGCACAGACGTTCATGGGACAGGCCGCCGAGTACGAGGTCGCCAACGTCGTCGACCCCTCGTTCACCGTCGTCGCGAAGATTCCCAAAGCCCTGCTGAAGTAGCAGTCGTGTTAGCATCCGCCAGCTGAGCAGCGGCGGGACGGGCGAGCGTCCCGACAGGAGGTTCCGTGGTCCATTCACGCGTTCTGATCGGACTGGCGTACGTCGTGAGTTTGTTCGCCGCGGGCTCCGCATCCGCGCAGCCGGCGACCGCTGCGCCGCAGGCGAAGACCGTGGAAGACACGAAGCCGAACGACTACAGCAGCAGCAAGGCGTGGTTGTGCCGGCCTGGACGCGCCGCCGGCGAGAAGGACGCCTGCGATCTCGACATGACGACGACCGTCGTCGCCGCGAACGGGACGCTGACGAAGGAAACCTGGAAGGCCAATCCGAACGCGCCGATCGACTGCTTCTACGTGTATCCGACGGTGTCGACCGACCCGACGGATCACAGCGACATGAACCCTGATCCTGCCGAGCTGAACGTCGTCCGTCAGCAGGCGGCGCGATTCGGTTCCGTTTGTCGCGTATACGCGCCGATGTATCGGCAGCTGACGCTCACGGGCCTGCGCAAGACGCTCGCGAGCAACAGCGGGGCGACGAAGATCGACTGGGGCATCGGCTACGACGACGTGCGCGATGCGTGGCGGTACTACCTCGAACACGACAACAAGGGCCGAGGCGTCGTCTTCGTCAGCCACTCACAGGGAAGCTTCATCCTGATGGACCTGATTCACCAGGAGGTCGACGGCAAGCCGGTGCAGGCGCGCATGGTGTCCGCGCTGCTGCTCGGCGCGACGCTTCCGGTCGCAAAAGGCAAGGACACCGGCGGCGCCTTCACCTCAATCCCGCTCTGCCACTCCGCGTCGCAGACGGGATGCGTGATCAACTATTCATCATTCCGATCGACCGTTGCGCCGCCCGCCAACACGCTGTTCGGCAAGGTGCCTGATGCGAATCTCGAAGCGGCGTGCGTCAATCCCGCCGCACTTACCGGCGGTAGCGGCGAACTGCATGCGTATCTCGATGCGACGGGTCAGACCATCACGAGCAAGGTTCCGCTGAAGCCATGGGCAACGGGCGCGACCGTGGATACGCCGTGGGTCAGCGTGCCGGGACTGCTGACCGCGAAGTGTTCGAAGAACGAGAACGCAACCTTCCTCGAGATTACGGTCCACGGGGATCCCTCGGCTCCCCGTGTGGACGACATCACAGGTGACATCGGACCGGCCGCTCAACCGCTCGCCAACTGGGGGCTGCACCTCATCGACGTCAACCTCGCGATGGGCAACCTCGTCGACATCGTCGGCCAGCAGTCGAAGGCGTACGCGAAAAAGAAGTGATCGCTGCTGACGACGCTTACTTCACGTACCAGTGTCCCGCGATGGAGACGAAGAGCGGGCTCGGCTCGAAGCCGGGGAATGACGACGGGACCTTGCGATAGCCGACGTCGGCGCTGAGGCCGAAGCGCGGCATGCTCGCGAACGTCAGCTCGCTGCCGCCGAAGACGCGGTAGCCGACGCCGTTCTCAGACGTTTCCAGCGTGAGCGGCGTCGTGCCGCTCAGCGTCTGGTGATTGAAGCTCACCACCGAGCCGACGTACGGACGGAGCCACACGTAATCCGTCACGCTGTCGAACAGCGCGAACAGCACGCCCGGCTCGAACTGCATCGACGTCACGCGGCCGGCGGCGACGTCGCTCGTCATCGAATCCCGCGTCAGTCCGAGCTGAATCCCGAGTCGATCGTTGTGCCACGCGCGCGCCGTCGCACCGAACGTGCTCGTCGAACCGATCAGGCCGCCGACGCCGAAGATGTGGCTCTCGGGAGTAACCAGCGTGCTGCCCTGCGTGCTCGGGACGATCGGCTCACCCACTGACGTACGCATGAGCGGCGTCGTCGACGCAGCCGACGCCGTCGTCGTCGAAGACGTCGCTGCCGACCCGTGCGGTACGCTCGCCGCAGGCGTTGCGGCGACGGCCGACCCGAGCGTTCCATTGGCGATATACACGTAGCCGACGCCATCCGGCGCGTCCGGCCACGACACCTTGACCCAGCTTCCGAGGTTTCGTGAAACCGTCAGCACCGCGCCGCTCGACGCGTGTCCGACGACGGGAGTGACGTTGCTCGGGCCTTTGTAGATGTCCGCGGACGACGCGTTGACGGTGAAGACGGTGTCCTGGGCGAGCACGAACGCCGGATTGAGCGCGAGCGCGAGGACGACGGCTGCGGCGCGACGAATCATTTCATGCCTCCTGCAGTTGTCCGTGTGGCCGCGGCGTGCGCGTTCTGGAACACGCGTCCGTCGCCCACGAATCTGGCGGCGGACTGACGGTTTTGATTCCGGGATCAGCGCGAAATGCCCGAAATCCGCCCAGATCGCCAGGGCCAGCAGGAAGGCAGCAAAGAGCTTTCCGGTTCAGGCTAACTTGCGGATGGCGTCGCCGACTTCGATTCTCCCGGACTGCACGACACGTGCGTTGATGCCGCGCAGGTTCAGCTCGCGACCAACGGGCGAGTTGACGAATGCGGCCGCCTCGACACCGAAGCGCTGCACGAATTTCGCGCAGCCGGTGTGCGGTTGATCGGTCACTTCGATGATGGCGTTCCCGATCGAGAGACGAGTGCCGGGCGGGAGGTTTGCGCCGCTGAGATCGAAATCGACGAACAGTTGATCGCCGGCGAGCGACCATCGCGACTCTTCGCGTGCGACGAGCGCGGCGACGCGTGAGTTCATGAGGTTGATCTGCATGTCGGGATGCGGCGATCCATCGGGCGTCTTCCGGCTGGTGCGCTGATGCCAGGTATCGCCGACGAGTCCCTGCACCGCGTCGAGATCGCCCGCGTCGAGGACCTGGCGGACGTTCACGTCCGGCCGGCGGACGATCATGCGGAGGACACCGGCGTCCTTCGGCGCGCTGCGGATGTGCGCGAGACCGGCGTCGAGCTCTTCGTTCGTCGAGTGTTGGACGGTCGTCATCGTGTCGTCACGGATGCTCGACAAGCGATTGATAGACGAGCGCGTTGAGCCGCTCGGACAGACCCGTCGTGTTCGGCAGCATCTGGATCATCATCACGGTGACCAGGCCTGTCTTCGGATCGACGCGGTAGGTCGATCCGTATGCGCCGGCCCATCCGAAGGAACCGACCGAATCCATGCCGTTCGCGCCGTAGCGCTCGGTGACCTCGAAGCCCAGACCGAACCCGAGCCCGTTTGGCGAATGCAGCGTGCCGACCTGGTTCGTTGTCATCAGCGCCACGCTGCGCGGCGACAGGATGCGGACGCCATCGATCGAGCCGCCGCGGCGAATCATCTCAAGGAAGCGGGCGTAGTCGCGCGCGGTCGACAGCAAGCCGGCGCCGCCCGCAAAGCTCTTGCGCGGACCGTCGACGTAACTGCCCTGCCCTTTCGCGCCGTCGGGCGCACGGGCAATGTGGCCGTCACCGGTGCTGGAGTACACCGCCGCCAGGCGGTTGCGCTCGGCGGGCGGCAGATAGAACTGCGTGTCCTTCATGCCGAGCGGTCCGGTGATGCGTGTGCGGATCAATTCGTCGAGCGGCATCCCCGACGCGCGCTCTGCGATGCAGCCGAGGATGTCGGTGTTGTAGCCGTACACCCATGCTTCGCCCGGCTGCGCGACGAACGGCAGCGTTCCCAGCCGCTCCATCGTCGTGCAGATTGGCTCGTCCTTATCGGCGGTGTACCAGCCGTAGCCAGCAGCCGGACCCAGTCCTTTCTTCTCGTACTCGGCCGCGACCGACGCGTTGGTGCCGTACGAGATGCCGGCGGTGTGCGCGAGGAGATCGCGAATCGTGATCGCGCGCCTGGCAGGAACGACCTTGACGCCCTCGTCGCCGGATACAGCAACGGTCGTCTTCGCGAAGGTCGGGATGTAGCGGCCGGCCGGATCGCCGAGCGCGAGCCTGCCTTCTTCGACGAGCGACAGGATGGCGACGCTCGTGAGCGCCTTGCTCTGCGACGCGATCCGGAAGATGCCGTCCGTCGTCATCTTGCGGCCGGCTTCCTTGTCGGACCAGCCGAACGCGTGCTCGTAGACCGGTGCGCCGTCGTGCAGGACGAGGACCACCGCGCCGCCGAGCCGCCCGTCGTCCACGAACTGCTGGAAGACGCGGTCGATTCGCGCGAGGCGCTCGGTCGACACGGCGACGCTCGTCGTCGCTGGCGACAGTTGCGCGGCGGCGGCAAACGCCTGGAGAACGAGTGCGACGGCGATCGCGATGGTTGGCTTCTTCATCAGGATCCTCGTCAAGAGTGTGTCCGAAATCCGCTGGCTACAGGCTGAGCGCCGTCTGGTGCGTCGGCTGGTACAAGCCGATCTCGCCGCCGCTCGGCAAACGGACCGTCGTCTTGATGCCCCATGCCTCGCTGCTGATGGCCGTGCATCGCGCGCCTTTGCGCGCGAGATCGGCGGCTGTCTGTTCGAGGTCGTCGCACATCAGGTACATGAGCGCCCCGAGCATGGCGTGGCCGCTGTGCGACTGCGAGAAGCTGCCGTCGCCGGGATGCACGGCGAGCTCCGCGGGCGGAAGCTTGAAGATCAGCCAGCCGCGGCCGACGTCGACGCTTCGAAGGTCGAGCACGTCGGACAGGAACTCCCGATCGGCTTCTGGATTGGTGCTGTACAGCAACACGTGCGCGCCGGTAATCATTGCGATCCTCGTCAGCGTTTGAAAAGCCCGATGCAGACGGCCTTGCCTCGAACGTGACCCGCCATCGCCGACACGATCGACGCGCGCGTCTGCGCAGGCGACGCGCCGACCGCCGGTACCTCGAGCATCGTATCGAGCGCGTAGAGCTCGAACGCGTAGTGATGCGGCGGTCCTGCCGCCGGTGCGCCCGGACCTCGGTACATCGGACCGGTTGCGCTGATCTGGCGTGACCCGTCCGGCAGCTGTGAGATTCCAGGCTCGCCTTCACGCAGGCTCGTAGCGGTCGGCGGAATGTTCCAGACCAGCCATTGAAGGATGTCGTCGGTGCCAGGACCGGTCGCGGCGTCGAGATCGTGCACGATGAGCGCGAAGCTCGCGACGCCTTCCGGAGCGCCGCTCCATGAGAGCGGAGGTGAGACTTCTTCTCCGGCCTGCGAGTACTTCGCCGGAATCGATCCGCCATCGGACCATGCGCTCGACGTCAGCGTCATGACCTGGATGGCGCCGCGTCCTCTCCCACCGCCAGGCTGCGCCGCTCCCGGTGCCGCAGGCGGCGGTGCGCCGCGTTGTCCCGCCTGCGCGGCGACGATGGCCGGCGTCATCGCGAGCAGTGCGATTACTGTTCCACGTGCGAATCTGATCGTCATTTCCCTGATCGAGTCCTACTTGAACGACGCCGGCTGCTGCTTGCGCCAGGCGTCGTATCGCATCCGAAGCGTTTTGACGGGGTTCAGGTTCTCGCCGGCATGGATGACGCCCTTGCCGTGGTCCGGTTCGGGCTGCGAGACGGTGAGATACATCGTGTACTTGCCGTTGTTGTGGCTGTCGCCGTTCGTGTCGGTTTTCTCCGCCATGAGAATGTAGGCAACGTGCGCGGTCTTCCCGTCGCACGGAATCGCCGGCTTGGATCCATCTTCGGGCCACGGTGGACACGTGCAGCGGCTATCGCCGCCTGACCCGTCCGCGGCTTCCATCGCCGCCATCACGCGATCGGTGATCGCGCCGTTCGTCTTCAGGAACGCCTGCACCGCGTTCGGCACGACGCGGCCAGGGCGAAGAATGTTTCCCTGGATCGAATAGAAGATCTCCGTGCCCGGCACCTGACCCTGGGTGTCCTGCGACACGTAGCCGTTGGTCAGCCCCGAGTGTCCTGCCGATCGCCCCTGCAGATCGAGGATGCCGAACTGGCGGCTCTGGAACGCCGGATCCCTGCTCAGCAGATCGATGATGGCTTCCGGCGCCGTTCCTTTCTGCAGCTCCTGGAACACGAGCATCTGGTTCTGATGCGTCCCGTCGACGGCGGCCTGACACGCTGCGACGCCTTTGCCAGGGACGATGACCGCCTGGACGCCCATCAAAAACTGGTCGTCGCGATCCACGCAAGTGGCCGACGCGATGACCACGCGGCCTGTGCTTCGATCGACCGCGACAACGGACCATGTGGCCCACGCCGACGTGGGACACGCAAGCAGAACGACAACCAGGACTCCAAGGGCTCGACGCATGGCCGAAATCATACTGTCGATTGACGCCTCGCCGTCACCTCGATTTCGACCAGGATCTTCGGATCGATCAGTCCGGCCTCGATCATCGTCGCCGCCGGACGCACCTCGCCGAAGTACTTGCGCAGCGTGGGCCAGCACTGCGGGAAATCGGCGGCCTTCGGAAGGATGTAGCGGACGCGGACGACGTCCTTGAGGCTCGTGCCGGCTTCAGACAGCGCGGCCTCGATGTTCCGCATGCACTGCTCGGTCTGCGCGACGACGCCCTCTGCGAGCGTCATCGTCTTGTAGTCGAATCCTGTGGTGCCGGAGACGAACACCCAGTCGCCGTCCACGATCGCTCTCGAAAAGCCAATCTCTGTTTCGAATTTCGAACCTGACGAGATGAGTTTTCTGGTCACGCGTTCCCCTTTCGTCGAATCACGCCGCCGACGCTCTCGCGCTCAAGTAATCGCGCACGTGCCGCAGAAGCGGCAGCGACGCCGCTTCTTCCGCGCTCTTCCATCCGACCCAGACGAGCTCGCGCCCGTTCGCACGCACGTCGGGTTGCGGTTCGATCTCGACCTCCCAGATCGTCAGCGTGTCGTCGTGGTGCTCCACGCGCACCGTCCCTTCGTACGCACGCTTCAACCGCGACGCGTCTACGCGCATGTTGATCTCCTCGTGCAGCTCGCGGACGGCGGCGTCCTCCGGCCGCTCGTGGCGGTTCACGAAGCCGCCGGGCAGCGAATAGTTCTTCCGGTAGCTGGTCTTGACGAGCAGCACGCGTCCACCGCTCCAGATGGCGACCGCGGCACCGCGCGTCCGGGGACGGCGGACGAACCACCAGCATCGCGCGCCCCAGTACGCAGCCCGATACGCAGCGCGCACGAGCGCATCACCAATCACGGCCGGACGCGCTCCTCAATCGTTCGAGGACGATGGCGGCGGATGGATGGAATCGACCCACGCGACGTTCTCGGGCGGCTCGGCCGGCTTGATGTCCAGGTTCACGACCACCGGATCCTGGCCGCTCCGCACAAGGACGCAGCTGAGCGGTTCGTCACGGCTGGCGTTGATTTCCTGGTGCGGCACGAATGGCGGCACGTAGATGAAATCGCCGGGACCGGCCTCCGCAACGTATTCGAGCTGCTCGCCCCAGCGCATACGGGCACGACCGGAGACGACGTAGATGACGCTTTCGAGGTCGCCGTGGTGATGCGCACCGGTTTTCGCGTTCGGATGAATCGTCACGGTGCCAGCCCACAGCTTGCTGGCGCCGGCACGCGCGTGCGTAATCGCGGCCGCGCGGGTCATTCCAGGCGTCTGCGGCGTGTTCAGGTCGAGCGCGGAGCCGGACACGACGCGAACGCCGTGATCGCGCCAGTGGCCGGTCGGAAGGTCGCTCACGCCCCGATCCTACTGCGATTTCCCGGGCACACGCGCGGGTGATAGCATCGCGGTTCGTCTTTCAGACTGGAGCGCAGATGGCCAGGAAAACCAGGAAGGTCAAGCGGGCACGTACGTCTGCGAAAACAACGGTTCGCCGGACGGCTCGCGCGGCGAAGACGAAAGCGTCGGATCCGTTGCTTGCGCCGGTGAAGGGCGCCGAACGCCGCGACATCGGCCACGTGCGCCTCGAAGTCGGGCGCGCGGGCGGCGCGCGCGTCAAGCGGATGATCTATCCGGCTGGCTTCCGCTGGTCGGTTGACATGCGTCCCGTGGTCGGCACGGATCTCTGCATGCACGCGCACGTCGGATTTCTCGCGCGCGGCGAGATTCACATCGAATACGCCGACGGCTGCATCGTCGAGCACAAGGCGCCGCAGATCGTGGCAATCGAACCGGGCCATGACGGGTGGGTCGTCGGCAAAGAGCCGGTGGTGCTGATCGAGTTCGACTTCGAGGGCGATACGGTGAAGCGTCTCGGCATGGCGTCGAGCCACCGCCACGCGTGACGGAGCCGTTCAGCTGCGAGAGCACTTGGCAGCGAGTTTTCGGACCGTAGTGACGTTGCGCATCGTGCCGCGCACGCCAAGCGCCTTGCCGAGGGGGACGGCGACCGGCGACTGACTCATCATGCCGCCGCGGCACAGCCAGTACAGCTCGCGCTGGTGAAAGTGGAAGTCGTCGGAATCGACGCGCAGGCCGTCGATAGTTTTCTTGAACGCGGCGTCGGGCGACGATCTGAGAAACACGACCGAGAGTTTCTGTCCGGCACGGACGCCGGCCGGTCCGAACGGCTCGTGGCCCGCCACGGCCGCCACTTCGTCTATCGACCTCACGAATGCCTCGACGTCGTAGCCGAACGCGGCCGCCAGTTCGCGCTCGATGCGCCGCTCGATCGTCGCCGTGTCGCGCGCGGCGGTCTCGAAGATCACGTTGCCGCTGGCGATGAAGGTCTGGACGCCCTTGAACTTCATCTTCTCGAACAGCGTCCGCAGCCGGTCCATCTTGACGACGTGACCGCCGACGTTGATGGCGCGGAGAAACGCGACGTACCGCATGCTACTTCGGCTTCCAGATGCCGAGGAGTCGCCTCACCGCGACGAGCTGCCCGACGTGATAAGCGGTGTGGTCGGCGACCAGCAGGAACTCGCGCAGGTAGGTCTGTCCCTTCCCGTGCGGAATTCGCGCCGTGAGATCGATGCGCGGCGTCATCGCCAGATCCTGGAGCTCCTTGCGATCTTCCTTGAACTCCCGGATGCTCTCGTCCCACGCGTTCGGACTCGGCGGCGCCGCGCCTCGTGGCCAGTAGTCCGCAGGCCACTTCAGCTCCTTGTAGTTCGTATTGCGGCAGAACTCGAGGATGTCCCACTGCGCGCGCCGAATGTGCTCGACGAGCTGCCACGGCGAGTACGGCAGGCCGGCGGGCTGCCGGCCCCGCAGCTCTCTCGGAATGTCCGAGACGGCGGCGTCGAACGTGACGTGGGCGTCACCCCACTCGAGAAAATTTCGGAGGTGATCGCGAACCGGATCGCTGGTCATCGGCTACCTGCCTGCGTCGGCGTGTTCGAGCGTCAGCCCGACTTCCGTCCGCGGTTTGAATCCTTTCCACAGCGCGTGCGGCGCCGCATCGAGATACGCCTTCTTGTCGAGCTCGCCCTTCACGAAGGCACCGAAGTACGCGGTCGCAAAGTGATCGAGCACGTTGTTCATCCGCGTCGTATCCCAGACGGCATCCGCATAATGCGTGAACGGGTACGACTTGAGGCGCTCCGAATATTTGTAGGTCTCGGCCGGCGCGGGAATCGGAGCGGCGGCGTTGTGGTTCGCGTTCTGAAACGTCAGGAGATATCGATCGGCGTTGATCGCCGCCTGATAGATCGCGCGCGTGCCCTTCTCGTATCCCGCCACGTCGTCGACGCTGCCGGCGACGAACATGATCGGCGTCGTGATTCCCTCGAGCCCGTCGGCATCCCAGAATCCCTGCGGCATGCCCCACGGTGCGATGGCAATCGCCGGCTTGATGCGCGCGTCGCGGCTCGACTGATATGCCGGGTTCGCGGCTCCGCGCTCCGCAAGCATCCGGTTCGGCGGCGCGCCGCGAAGCGTTTCGCTCGTCTTGCTGTATCCGCCGCCAACCACGTTCACCACACCGTACCCGCCCATCGAGTAGCCGACGATGCCCGTCCGACCGGCGTCGAGGAGGCCGGCGAGAAAACCGCCCGATCCGGCGCGCCCGAGGCGATCCATTTCATTCAGCACGAACAACTGATCGAACGGTCGGTTGTACAGCGTGCTCGCGAAATCCTTCTGATCGTCGTACGTGCTGTCCTTGTGATCGATCGCGACGACGACGTAGCCCTTGCTGGCGAGGTTCTCGGTGAGATGGCTCAGCAGGAATCGGTTGCCCGGGTAGCCGTGCGAGACGATCACGAGCGGAAACGGAGCGCCCGCCGGCAGCGGCGCCGCGTCGCGCAGAGCTCGGCCGTGCAGCGTTGCGGTCACGTCTGGATCCCGCGTGACGACGTGATAATCGCCGGCCTTCTGACCGTCGGCGAGCTTCGCGGGATACCAGATCTCGAGCGTGAGCGTCCGGTCGTACCGAACCGTCGAGGCGCCTTCCTTCGTATTGAGGATGTCGGGACGATTCCGATCGGTGACCTGGATGGTGCGGACGCCGATGTCCAGGGCCCCGTACGCGGCAAGCTCAGGAGCCATCGGCGTCACGACGTCGATGCGGTTCGCCTGAGCGTGGAGTGTCCCCGCTGCCCCGAGCGCTGCGAGGCAGACCAGGACCAGAATCCGACGACCCACCTAGCTCCTCCGTTGCGATCGAATTATATGGGGCAGCTATTCAAGAGCAAATAAGCGAACGCTCAATTTCAGCGGTTCCCGCCGGCCTTCTTCTTCTGCAGATAAGCGGACCGCAAGGCCTCGATGAAGCGCGCGTCGACCAGGCCCGGCGCGTCGCCCTGGTAGTTCATCCCACGCTCGGAGCGGAACTTGTCAACCGCCGTTATGGTTTCCTCATCATAAAGGCCGTACTGCCGGTTGTAGTCGGCGATGGCGCGGCGCGAGTCAGCGACGATTTTGTCGTACTGCGCACGATCGGTCTTCTGCAGCTCGAGCATCTTCGGCGTGTTGGTTGACGGCGGCGCATCAGGAAACGCCGCCAGCGTCGGCCGCCAGTAGCCGAGCGTGTGCAGCATCCGCTTCAACTCGATGACATCCGCCCCTTCCACGCGGGAGAACGAGCGATAGCCGAGGCGGCGGCCGGTCGTGTAGTAGATGCGCTTCAGTTCGGCGACGGGTTCCGGATGCTCGCCGACCTCGATCGCCAGCGTGATGTAGTCGCCGCCGCGTCCCGGGTCGTTGGGATCCGCAATCTTGATCGCGGCAGACTGGAGATTGCCCCAGCGGCGGTCGCCTCCCTTCGCGTAGCCGGCTTCCATTGCGAGGATCATCCGCTCCGCGAGCGGCATGCCGGTGCCGTCCGTCGCCTCGAACTGCGCCGCCACGGCCTGGACGACCTCCGGACCGACCATGATGTTCGCCTGGACGGTGAAGTTCTTTCCCTGGATGCTCCCGGCCCAGTCGCCATTCTGCTTGCCGGTATGCGCGGCCGATCGGCCTTTCATGTCGATGACGCCGACCTGCCTCGTCTCGCGCGCCGCATCGTCGGCCAGCAGCTGCGTGAGCACGGCCTGAGGCTCGACGCCTTTCGCGAGCAGGTCCAGTCCACGAGGTCCGTACTCGACGACGGTCGCCGCCTGCGTGCAGACGGCGCCGACGCCCGCCCGCACGTGGGGAACGGCGCGGCCGACGAACGGTACGCGCGTCGTCACGCTGGCGCCCGACTGACCTGTCACCGGATCGATGGCGCACAGCGAGAACGTCGAGTACTGCGGCAGCCCTTCGTCGTTGAGGGCGACGCCGTCGGCTGCGCGCCGCTGGCCTGACGACACAACTGGCGAGAGAAGCGCAACACAGACCACGGCGACGGCCGCGGAGTAACGGGCGGTCATGGTTCCTCCTGAGTGAAATCAGGAAGATGTTAACGAGGTGTCTTCGATGCAGGCAAGCGTGACGACGTCAAATTGAACTGGTCGAGCTGGATCTCGTACGCACTCACGCTACAGTGTTGCGACACACGGAGGGCGGCATGGTCGAAGATCGAGCAACGGTCCGCGGGAGCGAGAAGCAGCTGGATGACGCGCGCATCGTCGGAAGACCCGCTCCCGACGAGCATATCGACGTGACGATTCTGGTCCGCCGGCGCGCCGAGCCGCCGAATCCGCCAGGTGAGACGCCGATTCCGCGCGACGAATTCGAGCGGCGATTCGGCGCCGATCCGGCGGATGTCGCCGCCGTCGAGGCGTTCGCGGCCCGCTACGATCTCACGGTCTCGAGCGTCGATCTGGCGAGGCGCACGGTCGTCGTGTCCGGTACCGTTGCGAACGTCAACGAAGCGTTCGGCACGCGGATGGCGATTCTCCAGAACGACCGCGGCACCTTCCGCGGACGCACGGGGATGCTGACGGTGCCGATGGACGTGCACGACATCGTCGTTGGCGTCTTCGGTCTGGACAGCCGGCCGCAGGCCGAGTCGCGCTGCCGCCGACGACGTCCGGATTCGACCGTGTCGGTCCGGGCTGCGGCGGCCGACACGTCGTACACGCCGATCGACATCGCGAAGCTCTATCAGTTTCCAACTGGTGCGACCGGAGCCGGACAGACCGTCGCGATCATCGAGCTCGGCGGCGGCTATCGATCCGCGGACCTGCGCACGTACTTCACCGGGCTCGGTCTGTCGAAGGTCCCGACCGTCACGGCGATCTCGGTTGACGGCGCACGGAACGCGCCGACGGGCGACCCCAACAGCGCGGACGGCGAGGTCCTGCTCGACATCGAAATCGTCGGCGCCATCGCGCACGGCGCGAAGATCGCCGTCTACTTTGCGCCGAACACCGACCAGGGATTTCTCGACGCGATCACGACCGCGGTTCACGACAAGACACGGAAGCCGTCGATCATCTCGATCAGCTGGGGCGGAGCGGAGTCGACGTGGACCGCGCAGTCACTGTCGGCCTATGACCAGGCGTTTCTCGACGCGGCGAACCTCGGCGTGACGGTCTTCTGCGCGTCGGGTGACAGCGGCTCGAGCGACGGCGTCACCGACGGCCACGCACACGTCGACTTTCCAGCGTCGAGCCCGCACGTGATCGCGTGCGGCGGAACGCGTCTCCAGGGTTCGAACGGATCGATCCAGAGCGAGGTCGTGTGGAACGAGGCGTCGGATGGTGGCGCCACCGGCGGCGGCGTCAGCGAAACGTTCGCGCTGCCCGATTATCAGAAGAACGCCAAGGTCCCGGTGTCGGTGAACTCGTCGCACTTCAAGGGTCGCGGCGTTCCGGACGTGGCAGGAAATGCGGATCCGGCGACGGGTTACCAGGTGTACGTGGACGGCCACGACACGATCTTTGGCGGCACGAGCGCGGTCGCGCCGCTGTGGTCCGCGCTGGCCGCGCTCGCGAACGAGAAACGGGCGCAGCCGCTCGGCTATCTCAATCCACGCATCTACGCGAGCGGCGCCAAAGCCTTGTTCCGCGACATTACATCGGGCTCGAACGGCGCGTACTCCGCGAAGTCAGGCTGGGATGCGTGCACCGGTCTCGGTTCGCCGAAAGGCGGCGCCATCACCACGATCTGAACGGCTGAACGGTTATTCGGTGTGGTGCACGGCGTGGACGTAGTGCGCGCGTGCTTCGACTTCCGCCAGCCGCACCGACGCGTACATCGTCGCCTCGAGCATGATCAGGTGTGTCTCTGAGGACGGGAGGTTCGACAGCATGGCGCGCGTCAACCCGCGCCGCTCGAGGAATTCGTCGATGAACGATTGCTCGAGCGGGGCGGTTTGATCGACGCGAACGGAAACGTGGAAATCGGGGAGCATGGCAATCCTCGGCAGCGCTTCCCCGATGGTACCGCACAGCGGCCGGCCTTATGTCTTTCTGCGACCGCTGCCGATTTGTTTACGACTTGCCGAAGCCGTCGATGTGCAGTTCGAGCAGGTGGTTCACCCGGATGCCGTAGATGCCGTCGGTCTTCAAGCCGGCCTTCGGCATCGAATGCACGACGGTGCCGTTCACCACGTAGTCGACCTTGTCGGCGCCGACGCGAACTTCGAGCGCGTTCGTCGACTTGCCGCTCGCATCCGGCTTCTTGACGGCGTCGTTCGCGGTCTTCGCGACGACGTTCTGCACGTCAGCGTCGCCGTTCCGGCGCTTGACCAGCCACGTGCCGTCCTGCGCGACGAGGAAATACAGATAGCTCTGCTTCGCGTTGTCGAGATCGCTGCCGCCGAAGATCAGCCCGTAGTAGTTCGTGTGGCCGCTCGGTTTCTGTAGAATGAACGTCCCCTTGACGGTGTAAGCACCGGCCGCCGTGTTCGCAGGATTCCAGTACACCGCGGCCTGAGGGTTCGTCGCGTGGAACCCGGAACCCATCGTCACGAACTTGATCGCTCCGGCGGCGTCGGGATCGGACGCGCTCGTGCTGCGATCGGCCCGGACCATCCAGCCCTTTGGCGCCTGCGCGGCGAGTGAGATGACGGCAAATGACCCGATGGCTAGTGCAGCAGCGACACGTTTCACGATTCCCTCCATGCGGACAATCCTACCATTGCGGATTGAGGATTGAGGACTGCGGATTGATTGCGGATTGTGGATTGTGGATTGCGGATTGAATTGTTGATTGTGGATTGCCGATCGATTGGCGATGGTTCATTGTGGATTGGCACCGCGAACCGCGCGTCGTCCCCACTCGCGCACGACGTCGTGCACGAAGTCCTCGCACGCATCGGCGGTCTTCGGATCGTACGCGCCCCCGTTGGTGATGTTGTCCGATACGATGCGGACTCCGAGGAACGGGATACCGAAGCTGCGCGCGATTTGCGCGGCTGACGCGGTCTCCATTTCCTCGACGGCCGTTCCGTACTGCTCGTGCAAGCCGACGACGCGATCGACTTCGTCGTTCCAGATGTCGCTCGATCCGATGATGCCCTCGACGACTTTGCCCCGCGAATATGTGTGGCTGGCCGCACGCGCGGCCGACAGGAGCGCCGCGTCGGCGTCGAAGCTGGCGAGGCCGCGCGCCCTCGGATCCGTTGCCGCGCTGCCATCGGAAGCAGTGAGGTTCAACGGCTTCCAGTCCATCGGATTGCTGCCGCCGCCGGCTGGACGATACGGGCTCTTGAACGCGCCGATGTTCACCGCGCTCGTGCCGATGACGATGTCGTACACGCGCAACGCCGGATCGTGTCCGCCGGCCGTTCCCTGATTGACGATCGCCGATGGCTGGTAGTGTTCCGCGGCCATCGTGGTCGCGGCGGCCGCGTTCGACATGCCTTTCAATGTCTTCGAGATGACGACGGGGTGGCCGTCGATGAAGCCGCGCCAGAACGTCCATTCGCCGACGCGATCGACGCTCACGTCCTGCAGCCGCCCAACGATCTTCTCGACCTCGATCTGCATCGCGCCCTGCACGACGATCGGCCGTCCGGTATCGGCCGCCTGCGGGCGTCCGCAGGCAGTCGCGAGAACGGCGGCCATGAGCGCCGGCGCGAGCAGGGCTCGAATGATCATCGCTTTTCTACTTTGCCGGCGGTGCTGCCGGCTCGTTCCAGATGTCCACCGCGCAGCGCCACTGCCCGTCGGCGTCCTTGCGCCAGACGGTGACGCCGCGTCCCTGCATCGTCATCGGCTTCCCGTCCGGGCCGGGCACGGTGGTTTCGTTCTGCGAGCGCATGTAGGCCAGCCGCGCGTCCGGCGAAAAGACGACGTTGTCCGACTTCCAGTGAATGCAGAAGCCGGGAATCATCCTTGCCTGCGGATGCGGCCTCGGCCCATTCACTGTCGCGCTGGAGAAGCGTCGTCCGTTCCGCGGCGACGTCGACGACCTGCGTGCAGCCAACGCAGCATGCAGAAAGAAGCCCGCCCAGCAATCCCAGCTTGACCGCCGTCGTCATCGTCTGCTCCATCGGATCGAGGGTCGGCGCTTGCGGTCCATCGGCCTCAGCGATCGGCCGGCCACGCCTTGTCGATCGGCTTCTTCGGATCCACGGTGATCTCGAGCGTCGCGCAGTGATGGTAGGTATAGCCGCCCGGATTGTTGAACCCGTGCTCCGCCATGAACTGGACGATCTGCAGCGTGCACTTCCGGCAGTTGATGTTCGGCAGCTGAACGTCCGTCTCCCACGGCGGCATGGTGCCGGTCGGCTTCGTTGCGTGGACGAACAAACCGTCGGCGAGCACCGGAGGCGCGACCGGATCCTGAACCTTCGCGGACACGGAGATGGGACCGCGCTCGCCATCTCGCGTCGTCGCTTCCGGGTCGAGCGGAAGATCGTTCGGAGAATTCACCGCCAGCGCCACGCGGTAGTGACCGGGATGATAGATGGTTTCCTGCACCTTGATGTGCAGCTTCTGTCCGCCGGTTGCTTTCGTGACCGTGTTGGTCGGTTTGCCCCAGTCGGTGTTCGAGCCGCCGCACGGACCCGACTTCTGCGGATCGCCGCGCTCGTTCTCCACAATCCACGAAGCCGGTTCGACGAGCTTGAAATGTCCGTGCGCAATGGCCGGGGCGGTCAAGATCGCCGCCGAAAGGGCGAGCGCGAAGCGTCGCGATGTGTGCATGGACGACATGATATGCGGAATCGCAAGCGCGCTCATGGCAGCTACGCCTTGCGCAGCTCCTGCTCCGAGGGTCCGCGTGCGCCTCGATGAATTTGGCGAATCGCGCCCAGATGATAGCCCAGATGCGCGATGCTGCCGACGATGCCGTTCAGTTCCATGGCGTTGACGTCGCGGGGCGCGCGCAGAACGTCGAGCCATCGGTGGGCTTCGTCGCGAAGCTGACGCCGGAGGTCGGCCCATTCGGCATCCGAGACGCTCGTTTTCCGCCAGCTCGCCTCCCAGTCCGCGCTGGCGAACGGATTCTCCCCTGCGCTCCAGCGATTCAGCAGCGACAGGCCGTAGCGAAGATGGTCGACGTGCGCGGCAATCGTGCCGCCGCCCGGCACGGCGTTCGACGCGTCGCGCGCCGACAGCTTGTCGAGCGATCGCAGCAGGCCGGCATCGCCGCGATTCAACATGTAGGCGGCCGCGTCTGGTGGACCATCCACCAGCTCGCCAAACACCGTCGAGAGCGTTTCCGTCAGGTCGCGCGTGTTCATGGGCACCCCGCAAAGACGCGTCGCAGTCGTGGACAAAACAAAAAGGGCGGCGATCTGTCGATCGCCGCCCTTCAACCGCCCGGCCGAAACCGTGCGTGCCATTCAGTTGTCTCGTTCAGCGTTCGAACACTACTCCGACGCTTCCGGTGTCTTCGGCACGAGCGCTTCGTCCGGCTCGACGAAGTACTCCATGTCGCGCTCCAGCTCGAACTCATCGTCCGTCGGCTGGATCGGCGCCGGCGGCGGCGGCGGTTCGTCCGGCGGAATCCTGACGTGCCGGTAGTACTCGAACCCGGTTCCGGCAGGAATCAGGCGTCCCATCGTGACGTTCTCCTTCAGGCCGCGGAGATGATCGACCTTGCCGGAGATGGACGCCTCGGTGAGCACGCGCGTCGTTTCCTGGAACGACGCCGCCGAGATGAACGAATCGGTCGACAGCGACGCCTTGGTAATGCCGAGCAGCAGCGGTCTGCCCTGCGCGGGCCGTCCGCCGTCGGAGATGACGCGCTCGTTCTCCTCGAGGAAGCGGAAGCGATCCACCTGCTCGTCGACGAGGAATTCCGTGTCGCCGACGTCCTCGATCTTCACCCACCGCATCATCTGACGCGCGATCGTCTCGATGTGCTTGTCGTTGATATTGACGCCCTGCAGCCGGTAGACCTCCTGGATTTCGTTCACGAGATACGCCTGCAGCGCCTTCTCACCAAGCACGTTCAGGATATCGTGCGGGTTGGACGGACCGTCCATGAGCGGTTCGCCCGCACGGACGCGTTCGCCCTCCTGCACGTTCACGTGGACGCCGCGCGGCAGCGCGTACTCGCGCGGCTCGGCGCCCGGCTCGTCGGGGACGATGATGATCTTGCGCTGTCCCTTGACGATGCCGCCGTGCTTCACCACACCGTCGATCTCGGTGATGACCGCGGTTTCTCGCGGCTTCCGCGCTTCGAAGAGCTCGACGACGCGCGGCAGACCGCCGGTGATGTCCTTCGTCTTCGTCGTCTCGCGCGGGATCTTCGCGAGCACGTCGCCCGCCGAGACGTTCTCGCCGTCCTGCACCATGAGGTGCGCGTGAACCGGCATGTGGTACTTGCGCGGATTCGGGTTCTTGCCGCGGATCTCGATCGCCGGCTGCTTCTTCTCGTCCGGCGAATCGACGATGATGAGCCGCGACAAGCCGGTGACCTCGTCGACTTCCTCGTGGACCGTGATGCCCTCGAGGATGTCCTTGAAGCGCACCTGCCCGGCTTCTTCCGTGAGGATCGAGAACGTGTACGGATCCCATTCGACGAGCGTCTCGCCCTGGGTGATCGTCTGGCCTTCCTTCACCTTCAGCCGCGCGCCGTACACGATCGGATAGCGTTCGCGGTCGCGGCCCTTGGCGTCCTGGATGACCAGCGAGCCGTTGCGGTTCATGACCACGAGGCCGCCGTCCTTGGCTTCGACAACCTGCATGCCCTGGAACCGGACCGTGCCGTCGTGCCGCGCCTCGAGCGTCGACTGCTCGCTGACTCGCGAGGCCGTTCCGCCGATGTGGAACGTTCGCATGGTCAGCTGCGTGCCGGGCTCGCCGATGGACTGCGCCGCGATGACGCCGACCGCCTGACCGAGCTCCACCGTCTTGCCGGTGGCGAGGTCGCGGCCATAGCACTTCGCGCAGACGCCGCGGCGTGACGTGCACGTCAGCACCGAGCGGATCTTCACCTTCTCGATGCCCGCATCCTGGATCTGCGACGCGAGCTCCTCGTCGATCTCGTCGTTGACCTCGACGATGGTCGCGCCGCTGAACGGATCGGTGATCTTCTCGAGCGTCACGCGGCCGATGATACGGTCGCGCAGCGGCTCGATGATTTCGCCCGACTCGACGATGGCGCGCGCCTCGATGCCGTCGAGGGTGCCGCAGTCGATCTCCGAGATGATCACGTCCTGCGCGACGTCCACGAGACGCCGCGTCAGGTAGCCCGAGTCCGCGGTCTTGAGCGCGGTGTCGGCCAGGCCCTTGCGCGCGCCGTGCGTCGAGATGAAGTAGTGCTGCACCTCGAGGCCTTCACGGAAGTTCGCCGTGATGGGCGTCTCGATGATCTCACCCGACGGCTTGGCCATCAGTCCGCGCATGCCGGCCAGCTGACGGATCTGCTGCTTCGATCCGCGCGCGCCGGAGTCGGCCATGATGTACACCGGGTTGAACGTCCGGCCTTCCTTGTCGAGCGCCTCCATCTCGCCGAACATCGCGTTGGCGATTTCTTCGGTGGCCTCCGACCAGATGGCGATGACCTTGTTGTAGCGCTCGCCGTTGGTGATGGCCCCTTCGAGGTACTGCGACTCGACGCGGATCACTTCCTCCCGGGCCTTCTTGACGAGGCTCTGCTTTTCTTTCGGGATGATCAGGTCGTCGATGCCGATCGACAGGCCCGACCGCGTCGCGTAGGTGAATCCGAGATGCTTGAGCGCATCGAGCATCTCGACCGTCTTCTCGAGGCCGAACTTCAGGTAGCAGCTCTGCACGAGCTGCTGCAGCCCCTTCTTCTTCAGGAGGCCGTTGACGTACGGCATCTCCTTCGGAATCGACTGGTTGAGGATCACGCGGCCGACGGTCGTGTTGATGATCTTGTTCTGGACCTCCTGCACTTCGGTGTGCAGCACATCCTGATCGTCGCGCGCCGCGGTCAGATCCTGCAGCATGCCCGTGTAGCGCAGCCGGATCGGCGAGAGCGTCTCCAGCTCGCCCGCCTCGAGCGCGAGCATCACGTCCTCGGGGTTGCCGAACGCGCGGCCTTCGCCCTTCGCGCCCGACTTCGCCTTGGTCAGGTAGTAGCAGCCGAGCACGATGTCCTGCGACGGAATCGCGATTGGCGCGCCGTGCGCCGGCGACAGGATGTTGTTGCTCGACAGCATCAGCACCGACGCTTCGATCTGCGCTTCCGGCGACAGCGGGATGTGGACGGCCATCTGGTCGCCGTCGAAGTCCGCGTTGAACGCCGTGCAGACGAGCGGGTGGATGCGAATCGCCTTGCCTTCGACCAGCACCGGCTCGAACGCCTGGATGCCGAGCCGATGGAGCGTCGGTGCGCGGTTGAGCAGGACCGGATGCTCGCGAATGACTTCTTCGAGCACGTCCCACACTTCCGGACGCTGGAGCTCGACCATCTCCTTCGCCTGCTTGATGGTCTGGACGAGGCCGCGCTCTTCGAGCTTGTTATAGATGAACGGCTTGAAGAGCTCGAGCGCCATCTTCTTCGGCAGGCCGCACTGATGCAGCTTCAGCTCGGGCCCGACGACGATGACCGAACGGCCGGAGTAGTCGACGCGCTTGCCGAGCAGGTTCTGGCGGAAGCGGCCCTGCTTGCCCTTCAGCGTGTCGGACAGCGACTTCAGCGGACGGTTGTTCGCGCCGCGCAGCACGCGGCCGCGCCGGCCGTTGTCGAACAGCGCGTCCACCGCTTCCTGGAGCATGCGCTTTTCGTTGCGGATGATGACGTCGGGCGCCTTCAGCTCGATCAGCTTCTTCAACCGGTTGTTGCGGTTGATGACGCGCCGATAGAGATCGTTCAGGTCCGACGTCGCGAACCGGCCGCCGTCGAGCGGGACGAGCGGACGCAGTTCCGGCGGAATGACCGGGATGACGTCCAGAATCATCCACTCGGGGCGGTTGCTCGACTTGCGGAACGAGTCGACGACCTTGAGCCGCTTCGCGAACTTCAGCTTCTTCTGCGCCGACGATTCCGACTTCATCTTGTCGCGCAGCTCGATGGAGAGCCGCTCGACGTTGACGCGCTTCAGCAGCTCCTTGATCGCTTCGGCGCCCATCTGCGCCTTGAAGCGGTGCTGCCATTCCTCGCGCGCCTTGCGGTACTGCTCTTCGTTCAGCAACCCGTTCTGCTTCAGATCGCTGTCGCCCGGATCGACGACGACATAGGCTTCGAAGTACAGCACGCGCTCGAGATCGCGGAGCGAGATGTCGAGCAGGTGGCCGATGCGGCTCGGGAGGCCCTTGAAGAACCACACGTGGCTGACCGGCGTGGCCAGCGCGATGTGGCCCAGCCGCTCGCGGCGTACTTTGGCCTGCGTGACCTCGACGCCGCACTTGTCGCAGATGACGCCGCGGTGCTTCATGCGCTTGTACTTGCCGCACAAGCATTCCCAGTCGGTAATCGGACCGAAGATCTTCGCGCAGAACAACCCGTCGCGTTCAGGCTTGAACGTGCGGTAGTTGATGGTCTCGGGCTTCGTCACTTCGCCGTGCGACCACGACAGGATCTTGTCCGGTGAAGCCAGACTGATCCGGATCGCGTCGAAGTCGCTCGTCAGCGCGCCGCGTTCGTGAAATGAGGGTCGCATGTATTTACACCTCCTCCAGCACGGGTTGAGGAGTCGCTTCCAGAGTTTTCTTCTTCGTCTTCATCAGTTCGACATCGAGGCAGAGTGACTGCAGCTCGCGAATCAGCACGTTGAACGATTCGGGCAGGCCCGCCGTGAACGACGCGTCGCCCTTGACGATCGCTTCGTAGATCTTCGCGCGGCCCGTCACGTCGTCGGACTTCGCGGTCAGGAGCTCCTGCAGGATGTGCGCGGAGCCGTACGCTTCCAGCGCCCAGACCTCCATTTCTCCGAACCGCTGGCCGCCGAACTGCGCCTTGCCGCCGAGCGGCTGCTGCGTGATGAGCGAGTACGGCCCGATCGAACGCGCGTGGATCTTGTCGTCGACCAGGTGCGACAGCTTCAGCATGTAGATGTAGCCGACGGTGACTTCCTGCTCGAACACTTCGCCGGTCATGCCGTCGAAGAGCTTCGTCTTGCCGCCCTTCGGCAGCCCGGCGCGATCGAGCCAGTTCTTGATCTCGCCTTCGGTGGCGCCGTCGAACACCGGCGTCGCGAAGTAGAGCCCCAGTGCGTGGGCGGCCCACCCGAGGTGGGTCTCGAGAATCTGACCGACGTTCATACGCGACGGCACGCCAAGCGGGTTGAGCACGATCTCGACCGGCGTCCCGTCGGGCAGGTGCGGCATGTCCTCTTCGGGGAGGATGCGTGCGATGACGCCCTTGTTGCCGTGGCGGCCGGCCATCTTGTCGCCGACCGACAGCTTGCGCTTCATCGCGACGTACACCTTCACGAGCTTGATGACGCCCGGAGGCAGCTCGTCGCCGCGGCGGATCTTCTCCTTCTTCTCCTCGAAGAGATTCCGGATGACTTCCACCTGGCGTTCGGTCCGCTCCTCGAGTTCGCGCAACTCGTCCTCGAGCCGCGCGTCGTCGGTCGCGATCTTCAGCCGGACCATCGTCGAGTACGGCATCTCCTGCAGGACTTCCTGCGTGAGCACCGTCCCCTTCTTCATCAGGCGCTCGCGGCCGTACTCGTCGAAGAGGTCCGAGCGGAGCTCCTGGCCCTTCAGCATCATGATCACGCGCTTCTTCACCTCGTCGTGAAGAATGCGGATCTCGTCCTGAAGGTTCTTCTCCATCATGTCGAGCTCTTCCTGCTCGATCGCCTTGGCTCGATCGTCTTTCTCGATGCCCTTGCGGGAGAAGATCTTCACGCCGACGATGATGCCCTCGATGCCGGGCGGGCAGATGAGCGAGGCGTCGCGGACGTCGCCCGCCTTCTCGCCGAAGATGGCGCGGAGCAGCTTCTCTTCAGGCGTCAGCTGCGTCTCGCCCTTCGGCGTCACCTTGCCGACCAGGATGTCGCCCGGCTTGACGTTCGCGCCAATCCGGATGATGCCGCTCTCGTCGAGGTCGCGCAGGAAGCTCTCCGACACGTTCGGAATGTCCCGCGTGATTTCCTCGGGGCCGAGCTTGGTGTCGCGCGACTCGATCTCGAACTCCTCGATGTGAATCGACGTGTAGTAGTCGTCCTTCACCATCCGCTCGGAGACGAGGATCGCGTCCTCGAAGTTGTAACCGCGCCACGGCATGAAGGCGACGAGGACGTTGCGTCCCAGCGCCAGCTCGCCGAGCTCGGTGCACGGTCCGTCGCCGAGCACCTGCCCTTTGTGCACCTTCTGGCCAACCCGGACGATCGGCTTCTGGGTGATGCAGGTGTTCTGGTTCGACCGCTTGAACTTCGTCATCGGGTAGATGTCGGCGCCCATCTCCTTGTTCGTGTTCGGGTCTTCGCTCTCGCTCTCCACCCGGACGACGATGCGCTGGCTGTCCACGTAGTCGATCGTGCCGGACCGCCGCGCGACGATGACCGCGCCGGAGTCGCGCGCCGTGATGTACTCCATGCCCGTGCCGACGAACGGCGCACGCGCACGAAGCAGCGGGACCGCCTGACGCTGCATGTTCGATCCCATCAGCGCGCGGTTCGCGTCGTCGTTCTCGAGGAACGGGATCAGCGACGCGGCCACCGAGACGAGCTGCTTCGGCGACACGTCGATGAACTGGATGCTCTCGCGCGGCGCCAGCAGGAAGTTGCCGGCCTGGCGCGCGTTGACACGCTCCTGCGTCAGCCGGCCGTTGTCGTCGACCGGCGAATTCGCCTGCGCGATGATGTACTGATCCTCTTCCCACGCGGAGAGATAGAAGGAGTACGGTTCGACCTCGACGCCCTTCTTCTTCGAGCGCCCCTCCTCGTTCACCATCTCGTCGGCTTCGACGACGTCGCCGGCCTTGTACTTGGTGCCGGCGGCGTTGGTGACGATGACGTAGTCGGTGACGCGTCCGTCCTTGACCTTGCGGTACGGCGACTCGATGAAGCCGAACTCGTTGATGCGCGCGTAGCACGACAGCGACGAGATGAGGCCGATGTTCGGACCTTCCGGCGTCTCAATCGGGCAGATGCGGCCGTAGTGCGTCGGGTGGACGTCGCGGACCTCGAATCCCGCGCGTTCGCGCGACAGACCGCCGGGCCCGAGCGCCGAGAGACGCCGCTTGTGCGTGATCTCGGAGAGCGGGTTGGTCTGGTCCATGAACTGCGACAGCTGCGACGACCCGAAGAACTCGCGAATCGCGGCCATGACCGGCTTCGCGTTGATCAGGTCGTGCGGCATGGCGGTCGCCATTTCCTGGTAGACCGACATCTTTTCCTTGATCGCGCGCTCCATGCGGAC
>DATBHR010000025.1:0-1736 GCA_036557365.1 Vicinamibacterales bacterium | reverse complement strand
CGAACGTCTCCGACGACGCCGATGATCTCGTCCGGGCCGGGGTCGTTCCACGCGACGATGATGTGCTGGCCGATCGGATCTTCGTCGGGCCAGTACTTTCGGGCCAGGCTGTCGCTGATGATGATGCGCCGTATGTTAGTGCCCCTGTCGGACGCGTCGAACAGGCGGCCCCGCACGAGGCGGATTCCCATCGCCTGAAAGTAGTTGTGCGTGGCAACGCGGACGTCCGTGACCGGCTCCTGGCCGGCCTCAGGCTTGGGACGGCCGACGATCTCGAAGCTGGTTGCGGCGCCGAGGCCGTTGAGGGGCAGGAAGCTCGTTCCGCCCGCGGCCTGCACGCCCGGAACCGCATCGATTTTCTCGAACAGCTGATCGTAGAAGCTCTGGATCTTCTGCGGCGTCTCGTACTTCGACGTCGGGATGGAGACGCGCATCGTGATCGTGTGCGACGGATCGAATCCTGGGTCCACGTTCAGCAGCGCGCTGAAACTGCGGATGAGAAGTCCGGCGCCGACGAGCAGCACGAGCGCGAGCGCCACCTCGACGACGACGAACGTGTTGCGCGCCCGGACGCCGTGGCCGCCCGTCCCCGTTCGTCCGCCCTCCTTGAGCGCGTCGGTCAGCGATGCGCGGGCGGCGGTCAGCGCGGGGAAGAGGCCGAACGCGAGACCGCTCACCAGTACCGCGAGGACCGTGAAAAGCAGCACACGGCCGTCCACCGAGACCGATTCGAGGCGGGCGATCGGCAGATGTTCGGCCACGACGCGTTTGAGAAAAACGGTTGCCCACCACGCGAGCAGGAGTCCCGCGGCGCCGCCGGCGGTCGACAGCAGGAGGCTCTCCGCGAGCAGCTGTCGGACGAGACGGGCGCGCCCGGCGCCGAGCGCGGCCCGGACGGCGATCTCGCGATGGCGCGCCGTCGCGCGCGCCAGCAGCAGGTTGGCGACATTGGCGCAGGCGATCAGCAGCACGAAGCCGACGGCGGCGATCAGCACGAAGAGCGCGGGACGCACTTCTCCCGTCAGCTGGTCCGAGAGACTGACCACTCGCGCCGTCCAGCCGGTGTTGAAAGCTGGAAACATCCGCGTCAGCTCGGCGTGAACGCGGGTCATGTCCTCCTGCGCCTGCGCGACCGTGACGCCAGGACGTGTCCGTCCGACCACCATGAGCCACCGTCCGCGAGGCGTGCGCGCTTCCGGACCGAACCCGATCGTCTGCCAGACGTCGACCGTCTTGTCGAGGATCGAAAAGCCTGGCGGCATCACGCCGACGACGATCTGCGACCGGCCGTCGAGCTGAATCGGCTGGTTGATGATCTTGGGATCGCCGCCGAACCGCCGGCGCCACAGGCGATCGCTGATGATCACCACATTGGCCGACCGCGCGTCGTCTTCGGGCCTGAACAGCCGGCCCTGCTGCGGCGGCACGCCCAGAATCGGCGACAACGCCGCGGTGACGTATTGAACGGCGAGCTCCTCGGGCGCCCCCGCTCCGGTGAGTGTCGTCCGGAACGTCAGGCTGACAGCCGCGATGTCGTCGAACACCCGGTTCATCTCGCGCCAGTGCAGGAAGTTGCCTGGGGAGACGACGTTGTTCTTCCGGTCGCGCGGCAGGTTGTGCTCCCACACGACCACGAGCGTCGACGGATCTTTGTAGGGGAGCGGCTCGAGCAGCAGCGTGTTGACCACGCTGAAGATCGCCGTGTTCGCGCCGATGCCCAACGTCAGCGCGACGAG
>DATBHR010000024.1:0-58201 GCA_036557365.1 Vicinamibacterales bacterium | reverse complement strand
CAGGCGGATGGATCGCTGGCACGAATGACGCGTCGATCTCACGGAGTCATTCGTTCCAGCGATCCATCCGCCCGCCGCGCGTCGCTGCGCGACGCCCGTCGAATCGCCGACTCCCTTTCGCTCCGTTCCTCTGTGACTCCGTTGTGATTGCCGCGTCTCCGTCGTCTCCGTTCCTCACGAACGACAGCGCGGATGCGCGTCAGCGCGCGGTGAGCGGTGCGAGGAAGGTGACCTGGTTTGCCAGCGCGCGGCGGACGACGGGCAGGAGATCGGTGAGGATGTTCCGCTTGAGGACGTAGCCGACGGCGCCGACGTTGCGCGCCGCATCGACGAACTCCGGATCTTCGTGCACGGTGAGGAACACGATGCGCGCGGTGCAGCCAAGCTGCTGCAGACGCCGCGCGGCCTCGAAGCCGGTCATCTCCGGCATCGAAATATCGAACACGCACAAATCCGGCTTGAGACGCTGATACGCCTCGACCGCGGCAATGCCGTCCGACGCTTCGCCGACGATGTCGTAGTCGTTCGAAAGCAGGTGCACCACGCGCGTCAGCATGCTGGGATGGTCGTCGGCGACGAGAATGCGCGCGCGGGTCATGGCGATCTGACTCTACTCCTGCCGCTTGCGCGAAGCGATCCGCCAAAGCGGCGGGACTTCCGCAAAACTCTACCAGCCGCCTACACGATGTGATGACGAATCGCGAACTGTATGAGCTCCGCCGTGCTCTTCAGGTGCAGCTGCTCCATGATCCGGTACTTATGGAAGGCGACGGTCCGCGGCGCGATGTTCAGGATCGCCGCAACCTCCTTCATCGACCGGCCTTCGGCGACGAGCTGCACGATTTCGCGCTGCCGCGGCGTGAGGGTCGGCGGGCGGCTGTCGAGGCCGTGCAGCATGGAGCCGACGAGCCCTTCGGTCACGAGCGGCGTGATGTACGACCGCCGCTTCATGACTTCGTGGATCGCGGTGACGAGCTCCGAGGCAGCGCTTCGTTTCAGGAGATACCCGGAGGCGCCCGCACGAAACGCTTCGGCCGCCAGATCGGGATCTTCGTTCATCGTCAGGAAAATAATCCGGACGTTGGGATCGGCCTGCTTGATCTGCCGCGCGGCGTCGATGCCGTTCAGGAGCGGCATCGTCACGTCGACGACGACGACGTCGGGATGGAGGGTGGCAGCGGCGCTGACGAGCGCGCGTCCGTTCGAAACCGTGCCGACGATTTCGCAGTCGTCGGCGAGCAGCTTCTGAAACGCCTCGAGAAGCAGCGTGTGGTCGTCGGCGAGCAGCACGCGCGGTTTGCTCATCGCTTCGCGCTCGACTGGCCGATCCGCCGGTGTAGGCTGTACGGGATGCAACGACCGCTTATATAGCAGCCTCTCGCACCGCCGGAAACTGTCAAGAGTGCTAGTTGAAGGTGCCGCTGCGTGATCACTTGGCGCGCTTCCATGACGAGGAGGCGCTCGGCTCTCCGTTCGGGCCGAGAATTGTGAACGTGAGCGAGTCGCCCTTGAGATCGATGACGCGAACGTTATTACGGTTGACCGCCGCCTCGATCGGTTCGGGGACGAGCTCTTTCTGCGATTCGACGTCGAGCAAACGCATGTGGTGCGTGTCGGTGTCGATGACGGCGCGTCCCGAATAGTTCAGCAGCAGCGGAGGCTTTTCGGCGCCGGACGCCGACGTGCGCTTGAGCTCACCGTGCGCCTGCAGGTTGCCGTACTCGTCGATTTTCATCTGTCCAGCGGCGGGCAGGCGCTCCGGCTTGCCCTGCTGGTACACCTCGTACGCCAGCAGCGTCCACGTGCCCTGAATCTGTCGCCTGATGGATTCGAGGCTGCCCGTGCCGGTGTCGACGTCGCCTCCCTTGATCGGCCTGTAGATCGGCGCCGGCGCGCAACTCGCGGCCGCGATCGCGCCGCAGACGAGGAAGAGTCCAACCCTTCTAACCATCGATGTGACTCCCGAATGACGGCCGCGGCATCGCGACCGTGACTATACCGGCCCGCCCCGGAGCGAACTATGCGATTCCGGCACGCCTGTTTGAGCCTAAGGGATACCGCATTTTTACGTTGATCGGCTGGATTATCTGACAGTTCATCGTCAGACGCTCCGGCAGACATCATCCGAGACGGGATGCCTGCTGCAACTCCCGTTTCCGTCGAGGGCCGCCGCATCGAAGACATCGATGCCATGGCCGCAGCGGCGGTTGACGGTCTCACGTCGGAATACCTTCAGCTCGTGGCGCGGCCCTTCACCGGCCGGTGGACCATCGTGCGGACGTCCCACCTGTCGATTCAGATTGGCTGCGAGGACATCGCGGTGGTCCGTCGCCTCGGGATTCCGAGCAATCGCGCCGCGCTCATCGTGCCGTTGTCCGTGCCGGATTCCGCCCGCTGGAACGCCTGCGTCATCCGTCCGCAGGACGTGCTCGTCTGCCTGCCGGGCGCCGAGTGCTACGCGTTCGACCCCGGCGGGACATCGTTTGCGGTCATCAGCGTCGAGAGCCGGTCGCCGGTCGCGCGGCGTGTGCGACTGCTCGCGGCGGAGGCCGCGCCGAGCGGCGTCGCGACGTTGCGGCCGGAGGACGCATGTGCGCTGAGACGCGAACTACAGGCCGTCGGCGCCGCCTCGCGAGCCGCGCGGACCGGTATTCTGAAAGTACTCCAGCTATCCCTGGCTCGCGCGGTGCCGCGTCCTCGCCAGATCGAGTCGGCGCCGGGCCGAAGCCAGATCGTGCGGCGTGCGGAGGAGTTCTTCAAGCATCACGTCGGGGAGCCTGTGTCGATCGCCCGGTTGTCGTCCGTGGCCGGCGTCAGCGAACGCAGCCTGCGGAACGCCTTTTACGACATGTACACGACCAGCCCGAAGCGTTATCTCCGGCTCTGGCAGCTGCATCAGGTCCGCCGCGCACTGCGTTCCGTCAGGAGCGACGAAAACACCGTGACCGACGTGGCGACGCTGCATGGGTTCTACGAGCTGGGTCGGTTTGCCGGCGAATACAAGGCGCTCTTCGGCGAGGCGCCTTCGCACACCCTCCAGAAGGCACGCACTCACAAGAACATCCCGAGCCAGGCCGGGGCCGCCTGACTCCTTACGCGGCCACGGGGCTTTCTCCGGGTATACTGCCCGTGTCATGCGTCCTCGGGGCTCGTTTGCCCATCGCGGGACCGTCGCCGTCGTGGCGTTGCTCGCGGCGGCCGTCGTTCAGCCACGCCTCGATGCCCGGCAGCCACGGGCGGCGAAGCCGAAGTCCGCAGAGCTCCTCGCGCGGTTCTTTGCCCCCGACACTAAGCCGCTCATGCAGTACCGCGCGCTGCGGACGCTGAACGCCACCAGCCGCGGCGGCAAGATGCACGCGTCGATGACCGCGTGGACGTCATACGACGCGGAACATGGCTTCCAGTTCGAGGTCGTATCCGAGGAAGGCTCGTCGCTCATTCGGCGAAAAGTGCTGCTCGCAGCGCTCGAGGCCGAGCGCGACGCGGTCACGACCGGGCAGCGCGACGAGGCCGCCCTGACCGTCGCCAACTACGAATTTCTCGACATGAGCACGACGCCCGCCAATCTCGTGAAGGTGGACGTGAAGCCGAAACGGAAGGCCGTCATGCTGGTGGACGGCTCGCTCTTCCTGGAGGCCGACTCCGCCGACCTCGTCAAAATCGAAGGCGAACTCGCTCGTCGTCCGTCGTTCTGGACGCGCAACGTGAAGGTCCTGCGCGAATACGCCCGAGTGTCCGGCGTGCACGTACCGGTCGCGATGAGTTCGACGGCGGATGTGCTCTTCGCCGGCCCGTCCTCCTTCTCGATGACCTACAAGTACGTCGAGATCAACGGAACCTCGGTCGAGCCCAAGGACTTCCCGACGCTCGAGTTTCCAGCTGATCCCTTTACACACCCTGTCACGCAGCCGACGATCTGGGGTCCGGTCGCGCACTGAACCCTCGAAATCGGCGTCGGTCGGCCTCGCACGCTCTTTGCTCAGGCGGTGATTGGAGAATACGCATGATTCGCCCTGCAGTTTTTCTGGTCTCCCTCTTGACGATCGCGATGCCCGGATCGGCTCTGGCGCAGACGCCAGCCGCGCCGAACCCCCCAGGTCAGACCGGCCGCGGAAGCACGAAGCCCGCGGCGAAGCCGGCCGCAGCCAAAACCACGTCGGTACGAGTGACGGTCAAGGATCCTGGGGGCCAGCCGCTCGAAGATGTGCATCTGGTCCTGTCGGGTGCGGCCGAAGGCGATTACTCGACCGGCGGCGCCGGAACCGCCGTCCTGACGAACATCAAGGACGGGCTCTATCGTCTGCACTGCGAGCACCAGGGCTTCGTCACGCTCGAGCGCGAATTTCCGGTCAAGGCCGCGGGTGCGCTGACGCCTGTCGACATCACCATGACGCCGGCGCCACCGCCGCCACCACCGCCTCCGCCGCCGCCCGCTCCCGTCGTGCCGACTGCGGCGAACGCGGGGCCGCCCGTCAACGTCAACATCCCGGATTTTCTCGATCACAATTTCATCGGACGCGAGCCGCTGAAGGAATCGATTCTCGCGTGTAAACCGGGAGAGACCGTCCGGCTGCTGCAGCTGCGCGAGAGCATGGCCGAACACACCCACGACAAGGACGAAATCGTCTACATCGTCGCGGGCGAGGGCGCGCTGCACGTCGCGGATCAGACGATGGCGCTCAAGGCCGGTTCGCTGGCGGTCGTGCCGCAGTCGATGAAGCACGCGATCGAGCGCCGAGGAAAGAATCCCCTGATCCTCGTGTCGACGCTGTCAGGCGCGCCCTGCACGCCGTCAACACATACAGCGCAGTAGTCCGCGTCTCGTGGGTTAGAGCCCAACCCTCCACGACGAGAACTCCGGCCACTTCTTCAGCGCGTCGGTCGCCCATTTCGTGGTCTTGTCCGTGTGGCAGCTCGTACACGGATTCGGAATCTTCGTGCGATCGGTCTCGCCGGGTGAGACGAAGCGGAACGTGTGGCTGCGGACGTTCACGTCCGCGATCGTCTGCTCGATCTTCGGCATGTGGCACGCGATGCACTGACTGCCGGCGCTGCCCGGCGCGTGATGCGTGTGCTGCTCGATCGTCGCGGTGCGCGGACCATTCGGCGACGAAGGCCCGTGGCAGTTCAGACAGAGATCGCGTGCCGGCTTGACGAGATCGGCGTCCTGAGACGTGCCGTGGACGTCATGACAGCTGAAGCAGGCGACGCCGCGCCGGTACATCAGGCTCTGCACGAAGTCGTTGCCCTGCATCCGGTTCTTGTGCGCCGTCCCGTCGGGAAAGTAGAGAAACGACGTCTCGCCGGGAGTCGGCGGATCGAGCTCCCAGAAATCCTTCAGGTGCTTTCCCTGATCGAAGCCGACGGGCCAGTCGTAGTACTGGCCCTCGATCGGATTCGTGAGCGGCTGGCCCTGCGAGTGGCACTGGATGCACGTGTCGTTCGCGCGGACGAAATCGAGCCGCGCGGGGTTGACGATGTTCGACACGGACGGCTGCCGGACGTGATTGCTGCCGGGTCCATGGCAGCGCTCGCAGCCGACGTTCCACTCCGTGACCGACTTCGTCTTGACGTTGTAGTTCACCGAATGGCAGCCGTCGCAGAGCGGGCCCGTCGGCCGCTTCATGTTGTCGGGCGGGTAGTGCGCGACCCACCAGTCGGTGTTCGGCTGCACGAAGTAGGGGCGCCACATCTTGTGCGTGACGTCCCACTGCGCCGGCAGCGGATAGTAATCGTTCCCGACGCGCTTGAAGTACCGCTGCTTCCACTTGCTGCCGTACGTGAACGCCACGTCGTCCAGCGTGAAGGTGACCGCCGGATTCGGTTTGGAAAAATCTCCGAGGACGGCGTCCGGGTGCTGCTTGGGATCGAGGACGACGTTCGCCATCCGCGTCTTCGACCAGCGCTCGTAGGTCGGCGCGTGACATCGACGGCACGCCTGCGATCCGACGTAGGTCGGTTCGGCGGTCTGGGCGGATGCGGCCTGGCTATTCGCAACCGGCGCAGGCTGCCGTTCGGCCGTCATCGCCAGCGATCCGATCCAGATGCACAGCGCGGACGTGAGGCCAAGGCGGATGACCATGGCCAGCTAGTCTACTCCGCGCGCGATCGCCAGGCTCTCCAGTCCTTGACCACCTCGGCCGACATCTTGAGGGCCGCGCGCTCGAGCCATCGGCTCCTGAGCCCGGTGAGATGCGAACGGACGTCACGCGTCGGCGATCCCAGGTGCAGGTTGGCAACTTCCCAGCCCATCGCGCGAAGCAGGCGAGCTTCGTCCCGCCGTTTCGGCAGCTCGGTGAGTTCGATGCGCGTGCAGTCGGGCGCAAGGCGGCGCACGATCCAGTCACGATGAAACACGAAGAACGGATCGGGGATACGGACGGCGCGTTCGAGCAGGCGCGTCGCGGCTTCAGGCCTTTTTTGGTGACGGTCGGCGGCCGACGGCGCCCACGCCTTGGCTTCCCGTGCGACGAACGCGCCGCCGCAGTCCGTGATGGCGACGAACCGCGGCCGGCCGAGGCTGCCGACACCGGCGATGCGCCGCACGATGCGCGTCGCGCGGCTCGCGCGCGGCAGGCTGGATTCGAGGAGGCGCTGCACCGGCGCGTGGTGGGCGGTCGGATGCGCCGACAGGCGCGCCCAGAACATCTGCGGATCGCGAAGATCGTTCATCGCAATCGCGCGAAGCCATCGTCGCCGTTCGGCCAGCACGATTGGATTGCCGCCGCGTGCGAGCGACGTGCGGTAGCCGTCGAGGATGGCGACGCACGCCTCATCGAAGGGAAGCGTGAAATGCTCGGCGCCGATCGCGAGGAACGCGCTCGTGGCGAGACGTATGAGATCCTGCGTGTACGGCAGCCGGCACGCTTCGTCCACGTCGTTGACGCCCCAGACGAGCCGTCCTTCCGCGTCGCGCCACGTCCCGAAGTTCTCGACGTGGATGTCGCCGATCGCGTTGACGGCCGGAGCGCCGGCGAGCTTTCGGCAGACCTGCAGCCAGATTTCGACCCAGCGGTAGAACGTGCCGCGCAGGAACACGAACGGGCTTTCCGCCATCCGCTCGTGCTTGCGCCGGAGGTCCGGCGCGACGATGGCGACGTGCTGACGCAGCCAGGCTTCGTATGCGCGCGTGGCCCGATGGATATCGGTCATCCGCGTCGGCGGTCGATGCTCAATACGCGAAGTACGGTCCCGTGCCGCCCGGCGTGGTTTCTCCTTCGATGCCCGTGAACACGGTCCTGCCGAAGAAGAACGGCATGCCCCAGTCGAAGTACCCCGCGAAGGATCCACCGACCTGCGGCAGCAGTGAGAACGGCTGATTGAGCAGCGTCTCGGCGTTGCCGATGCTGAAGTTGACGGTGTTCACGCGTCCGGTCGTGCTGGTGTTCGTCGCCGACAGGTTCAACGTCGTGCTCGGACAGTAGAAGTCCTTGTTCGAGTTGCACGCCTGAATCTGCGTCGTCGCCGAATCGAGGAAGTACAAGCCGTTCGAGCCGGAGTCGATGAAGCCCGGAACGGTGGTCGATCCGTACTTCGTCGTCATGTTGCCGCTGCCGTCAACGGTGAAGACCGTGGCGCTCCCGAGCGAATTGTTCGACTGCGTGCCGATGCCGAACAGCAGGAGGCCAGTCGCCTGGGATTGTCCGTTGGCCGGGACCGTCGCGATCTGGATGGCGGTGCCGTTGTTATCGCTCGAAAACGTCCAGACCGGATTCAGCAGCTGCACGGTCAGCGACTGTGTAATCGGCTGGCAGTTGGACCCGTTGCATCCGAAGTAGATATTCGGATTCGACGATCCGCCGACGGTGCAGCCGAAGCCGCAGTCCTGCCGGAAGAGGCCGATCCCGAGGACGCCGTTCGCCCCGAGATCGTTGAGCGTGTCCTCGGACGGCATGCCGCCGCTCGTGCACGCGTCGGGCGGCGCAGGGACCTGCGAGCCGCCGATGACTTGAATCGGGATGTTGCTCGCCTGATACGTGCCCAGCTTCACGTCGGCGTTCGCGACGGCGCCCCAGGTAAAGCCGTCCTGGAACGGAAAGCACTCGACGACGCGCGCGCCGGTTGATGTCGTTTGGGGCGTGAGGGACACGTTGAGCGCCGACGAGAGGATCCGCAGGCCCGTCGAACCGGTGTCCACCATCACGCCGTCGACCGACTGGCAGCCCGTCGTCTGCCCGGCCGGGCAGATGTTCACCGTCGCGAAGGCGGTGTTGAAGGCGTCGCCGGTGGGGCCGGCGTTGATCGCCAGCGGCACCATGTTCTGTACGCTCGCGGTGCTGCTGCTGCCGCACTGGGGCGAGACCTGCTGCGCCACGATCAGAAGACCGAGAATCAACCGGTTCACGATGCTCTCCTGCTAGCGAATGGACTCGGCCTTGACGCCCGCGGGCATCATCTGCGGCAGGTACGCGCGGCCCGAAAACGAGCGCGGGTGGCCGCCTGACTGGACGACGACGTCGCCGAGGTCAACCGTCAACGGACCGTGACCGCGGCGTGCGTGTTTGAGCCGCGCCGCTTCCGCCTGGAACCGGTCGAAATACGGGCCCAGCAGCTGTCGTAGATCGGGAAAGGCGGGACCGTCCCACGAAACGGCGAAGACCGTTCCAGTCGGCGACACGTACTCGCGGACGACCGTTCCGGTTGCCGACTGCAGCTCGTGCATGCTGTAGGCGGGCCCTCCGGAAATCTGGCGAAGGGAGCCCTGCATGTGCACGCGGTCGTCCTGCACCGAGGTTGCGGCGCCGCCCAGAGACGCCGAGACGGAGGAGGAGCCGAGGACCGCGCCCAGCGCCACCGCGACGGCTGCTCGAGAAAGGAATCGTGAATGCGAGGTCATCATCAGTCCGTTAGAGCATGATACGCGGTCGAGATCCGCGCCGGCCCTCACTTACGGTTTTCTTCGAACTTTTCACTTCTGTGGCACAATTCACGCGCACAATTCATCCAATATCACGGCGCGCGGCGGCTACTCTCGAGCTGGAGACCTCATGAAAACGATCGTCTTGCTTGTCACGGCAGCGGTCTGCGCGTCATGCACGTCCGATGCGTTAGGTGACCGCGAGGTCGCTGCCTGGGAGCGTCAAGCCCAGGCCGTCACGATTGTGCGCGACAACTGGGGGATTCCGCACGTCTACGGCAAGACGGACGCCGACGCTGTCTTCGGCGTCATGTACGCCCAGGCCGAGGACGACTTCAACCGCGTCGAGACCAACTACCTCAACTCCATCGGCCTGCTGGCCGAGGCGGAGGGGGAAGGTGAGATCTATCGCGATCTGCGGATGAAGCTCTACATCGATCCCGCGGACATGAAGGCCAAGTACGACGCCAGTCCCGCGTGGCTCAAGTCGTTGATGAACGCGTACGCGGACGGCCTGAATTACTTCCTGCACACACATCCATCCGTCAAGCCGCGTGTCATCCAGCGGTTCGAGCCGTGGATGGCGTTGACGTTCAGCGAAGGCAGCATCGGCGGCGACATCGAACGGATCAACCTCAGCGAGCTCGAGGCGTTCTACGGGAAGCCGCGTGAGTCGACGCAAGCCGTGCCGAAGACGAACGATCTCACCGCGAGACACGAAGCGCCGGTCGCGTACCGCGAGCCGACCGGGTCCAACGGCATCGCGATCGCGCCGTCGAACACCAGCGGACATCACGCGCTGCTCCTCATCAACCCGCACACGTCGTTCTTCTTCCGCGCCGAAGCGCAGATGACGAGTGAGGAGGGGTTGAACGCGTACGGCGCGATCACCTGGGGCCAGTTCTTCATCTACCAGGGCTTCAACGAACGCGCCGGCTGGATGCACACGTCGAGCGGCGTGGACAACATCGACGAGTACCTCGAGACGGTCACGAAGCAAGGCGATCGATACGTCTACAAGTACGGCGCGGAGGAGCGGCCTGTTCAGGCGTCCACGATCGTCGTGCCGTACAAGACGCCTACCGGGATGGCTCGCCGCGAGTTCACCGTCTACCGCACGCATCACGGTCCCGTCGTCCGCCAGATCGGCGACAAGTGGGTCAGCGTGCGGCTGATGCAGGAACCGCTCAAGGCGCTCACGCAGTCGTACTCGCGGACGAAAGCGCGCGACTACAAGGCGTTCCGCCAGACGATGGAACTGCACACGAACTCGTCGAACAACACGATCTACGCGGACGCGGACGGCACGATCGCGTACTTCCATTCGAACTTCATCCCGCGCCGCGATGCGCGCTTCGACTGGACCAAGCCGGTGGATGGCAGCGATCCCGCGACGGAGTGGAAAGATCTTCTGTCGATCGACGAAACGCCGGGGCTTCACAACCCGGCGAACGGCTGGCTGTACAACACGAACAACTGGCCGTGGACCGCGGCGGGTCCGAACAGCCCGAAGCGTGCTGACTTCCCGGTGTACGTCGAGCGCGGCGGCGAGAACCCGCGCGGTATTCACGCCATCAAGGTCCTCGAGAGCAAGAAAGACTTCACGCTCGATTCGCTGGTCACCGCGGCGTACGACAGCTTCCTGCCGGCATTCCAGACGCGCATCCCCGGACTGGTGCAGGCCTACGACAAGCTCCCCGTCGCAAATCCGCTGAAAGCGAAGCTCGCCGATCAGATCGCGGCGCTGCGCGGCTGGGACTTTCGATGGGCGGCGTCGTCCGTGCCGACCTCGCTGGCGGTGTACTGGGGCGAAGAGCTCGGACGCGCCGTTGGGGATGAGGCGAAGAAGGCGGGCATGTCGGCCGACGACTACGCGGCGACCAAGGCGAGCAGCGATCAGTTACTGGCCGCGCTCGACGCAGCGTCCGCGCGGCTCACCGCCGACTTCGGCAGCTGGAAGACGCCGTGGGGAGACATCAACAGGTATCAGCGTGTGAACGGCGACATCGTGCAGAAGTTCGACGACGGCGCGCCGAGCATCCCGGTCGGCTTCACCTCGTCGCGGTGGGGATCGCTCGCGTCATTCGGCGCCCGGACGTATCCCGGCACGAAGAAGATGTACGGCACGAGCGGCAACAGCTTCGTCGCGGTCGTCGAGTTCGGCGATCAGGTGCGCGCGCGAGCGGTCAGCGCCGGCGGCGAGAGCGGCGATCCGAAGTCGCCGCACTTTGGCGATCAGGCGGCACGGTACTCGACCGGCGATCTCCGCGAGGTGTATTTCTACCGTCCGCAGCTGACGGGGCACATCGAGAGGGAATATCATCCGGGAAAAGACTGAGGAATTCAGAATTGCCATGCCTCGGACGCTCGTGTTCGCGTTGATCGTCGCCGCGCTGATTGTCGGCGCGACGATTCATTTCTCGAAGGGCGAACCGCTGCCGACGCCGCCATCGATGGTCACGGTCCGGCCGGACACGAGATAACGCGTTTCAGCGATTCAGCCTGAACGCGATCGTCTCGGGACGGCCGGTCTCGAGCGGCACGGCGTCCAGCGCGCGAACGAGTGCGATCGTCTGCTCGGCCCACGCGCGCTCCATCCTGTCGGTGTGCACCACGATGTATCCGACGTCGATCGCTGTGATTTGCGCCTGCAGGTCCGCGCCGATGTTGCCGGGCGGCGGTGTCAGGTTGGCCAGGAACATCAGCGCGGGCGAGCGGCGATAGTAGTCGAGCGCCTGCAGCGGCCCACGTCCGACGAGGCCGTTGATCAATCGCTTGCCGTGTCGCGGTTGATAGAACGTGAAGATTTCGCCATCGCCAATCTGGTCCGTTCCCGTCCGAACGCCGAAAGGCACCTCGAGCACGACCCGGTCGGCCGGATCGGCGGCGATCTGCGAGTAGACCGGTTCATCGGGCATCGACTGCACACCGACCGGATGCCGCGCACGGTACGCCAGCAGATCGAGGACGGCGACGCAGGCGACGATCGCCACCGCGCGCCGCGATGCACGCGCCATCAGCAGGCCCGTCATGACGGCGAGGCCAATCGCCGCGGCCATCTGAAAACGGTACGGCGTGCGGAACTGAGCGAACCCCGGAACCAGTCGCAGCACGGAAAAGACGTGTGCGGCAGGACCCAGCGTCAGGATCACGAACACAGCTGTCGCCACCCACCAGAAGATGAGCGTGCGATCTCGACGCATGTGCCACGCGGCCGCGAGGAATGTCAGCGGAAGGACCAGACCATACGCGCGCCAGACGATCGCGGGCCTCCAGGGGAGCGACAATGGATAGCTGTAGACGAGAGCTTCTGAGACGCCCGGCACGGTGTAGTCCTGGAGCGCAAGCGGCCGCACATACAACCAGACAAACGGGACGCTGACGACGACGCACGCGATGGCGATTGCGCGAGCGCTCGCGATTGAGAGCCGGCCGCTGAAGAGCGCACGGGCGCCGAGCAACGACAACCAGATCGCACCGTACATCGCGATCTGCTGATCGACGAGGAGCATCGCCAGCAGCCACACGGCGAGCCAGGCGATCGACCGTGCCGAAGGTTTGTCGATCACGTCGAGCATCGCGGACATGGCCCATACGAGAGGCCAGATGGCCGCGCAGGCGGTTCGGCCGACGGTCAGATGAAAATTGATTGCCGGCGTCGCCGCGAACAGCAGGCCGGCGAGAAAACCTGCGTCGCGCCGGCCGGACGACCGGCTCACGAGGACGAAGATAGCGATGCCGTTGAGGACCGGCGTGGCCAGCGTCTGTATCGAGAGGACGCTGACCGTGCCGATCAACGGGATCGCCGGGCTCGAGATCAGGCCGTACAGGAGGCCGAACGTGTGCAGCCTGAGGTCCGCGCCGAACGGCGCGAAGATCATCGACGTGTGGAGCGGCGACTGACGCTGCCACAGGGCATGTGCGATGAACCAGTTGTTCCACAGAAACGCGTGGGCGTCGTGGTCCTGCGGAAAGCCGGGGAAGTGCGAGAACGGGCGCAGCACGAGCGGCCACGTGTAGACCGCCGCAACGATCGCGTACGACAAAAGCGCAAGACGCCCAGCGCGGTTCACCGGGCAATTCTATCCGCGCCGATGTTGGCAGCTCGTCGCTTGTCGCGGCGCTTATTTCCTCGCGCCTGTGGCGTAGGCGAGCGCCGCGGTCTCGACCTGGTAGTCGTACTTCGCGGTCGCCTGCTCGAGCTCGGCCTGCGTCTTGTTCAATTGCGCCTGACTGAGTTCGACGATGGAGCTGAGGCCGAGGTCGTAACGCGACTGCGCGAGGTCAAGCGCCTGCGACGCCTGATCGAAGAGTTGGTTCGTGAGATCGAGACGCTCGAAGGCCGTGCGTGCGTTCAGCCACGCGGCCTGAACGTCGCGGGTGACCTGGTTTTCCAGATCGCGCAGGCGCTCTCCGAGCGCCTGCGCGCGCAGCTGCGCTTCGGCGTGGCGGGCCGAGAACAGGTTGCCGTTGAAAATCGGCACGTTGACGTTGACGCCGACGGCCGCGTAGTGATCGCCGATGCCAGTTTCGTGATACGGCGTCAGGCCGAACGCGCCGACCGCGGCAACCGACGGCCGGATGAGATCGCGCTCCGCGTTGGCGAATGCCGACGCCGACTCGGCGTCCAGCCGTGCGGCGAGCACTTCGGGCCGCTGACGGAGCGCGTCGGCGACGAGCGGCGCGCTGTCCGACGGAGGCGCGCCGGGCAGCGGCTCTTCGGTCAGCGTATAGGCGACGGTCGTTCGCCCGCCGAGCGCCGCGGAGAGATCGGCGAACGCCCGCGACGTGTTGTTCTGCGCCTGCGCCAGCAGGAGCTGCGCGGTCGACAGATTGACGTGCGCGAAGCTGACATCCAGACCAGAACGAAGGTTGCCGGCGGCCAGCGCGCTCACCTGATCGAGCACGAGCTGGCGCGCGTCGACGGTGGCTTGCGCGACGCGCTGCACGGCCTGCGCGCGCAGGACGCCGAAGTACGAGCGGTCGACGTCGAGCAGCACGTTCGCGCGCTGACGCTCGACGGATTGATCCTGCGATTGCGCCCCGAGCGTGGAGCTCTGGACGAGGGAGCGTGTCCTGCCGAAGTCTGTCATCAGCTGACCGACCGTGACGCCGGTCGCGAAGCGGTCGAAGATGATCGGATTGTTCAGGCCGCCGGCCGCGATGCGGCTGCCGCTTTGCGACTCGACGCCCGTGACGCTGCCGAACGCCGTCGGGAAGTAGGCCGATCGCGTCTCGCGCACCGCTTCGCGCGCGGCCTGCGCCGTATACCGCGAAGCTTGAATCTGTGGATGAACCTGGAGACCCTGCTGTTCCGCCTGCGCGAGCGTCAGCGGCACGGGCGCGGCGGCCTGCTGAGCGAAAGCCGCCGGCGCGCCCGCCACGACGAGCGCGCCGGTCAAAACGAGTCGAATTGTCCGCATCACTATGCCTCGAGCATCTGCGTCGTGCCTCGCCGATAGAGCAGCAGGTACGCCGCCGGCACGATGAATACGGTGAGGGCGACCGAGACGATCAGGCCGCCGATGATCGATCGCGCGAGCGGCGCGTATGCTTCGCTGCCGGTTCCGAGCTTCAGCGCCATCGGCACGAGGCCCATCACGGTCGCGAGCGACGTCATCAGGATCGGCCGCAGCCGGATGCGGCACGCGTTCACCACCGCATCGCCCAGCGGCATCCCATCGTCCTGCAGGCGATGCGTGAAGTCGACGATGAGGATGCTGTTGGAGACGACCATGCCGACCATCATCAGGACGCCCATGAGCGACTGGACGTTCAGCGTCGTGCCCGTGATGAAGAGCGCCACGAGGACGCCGGTGAGTCCCGTCGGCACCGCGAGCAGGATGAGCGCCGGGTCGAGGAACGATCGGAACTGCGCGACGAGGATGAGATAGAGCAGCACGAGCGCGAGAATCAGGCCATAGGCGAAGCTCGTGAACGAAGCGCGCATGCCCTGCACCATGCCGCGCATTTCGACGCGGATGCCCCGCGGCATCTTCGTCCGCGCGAGCGTGCGGGTGATGCCGCTCGCCAGCGAGCCGAGGTCTTCGCTCTTCGGGTTGACGTAGATGTCGACCACGCGCTGAATCTGGTAGTGATCGATCTCGGTCGGCGATCGCATCGGCGTGATCTTGGTGATCGCGTCCAGCGATGTCGGGTTCTTCTCCCGCGACGCGTGGAGCGGCATGTTGCGCAGATCCAGCAGGTTCTTGATCTGATTCTCGGGATACTGCACGGTGAGCATGTAGTCGTTGCCGTTCTTCGGATCGACCCAGAAGCTCGGGGCAATCATGCCGTTCGAGGTCAGCGCCGTAATGAGGTTGTCCACGACCTCGCGCTGGTCGAGGCCGAGCGTCGCAGCGCGCTCGCGATCGATGTCGAGCCGGAGGGCTGGATAGTCGAGGTCCTGCGGAATGAACACGTCGCCGGCGCCGGGAAGGGTCCTGATGTCGGCGGCGAGGTTGTTCGCGGTTTCGAAGACCGAATCGAGGTTCGATCCGCTCAGCTGCACGTCGATCGGCGCCGGCAGTCCCTGGTTCAGCACGGCGTCCACGATGCCGCCGGACTGGAAGTACGTGCTCAGATGCGGCAGCTCGGACTGGATGGCCGTGCGCGTCCGCTCCATATATTCGTACGAGCCGATCTTGTGGTCCTCCTTGAGCGCCACCTGCACGGTCGCCGTGTGGGGACCGGCGTTGCTCGAGTAGATCGCCGAGAAATCGGGTTGAACGCCGATATTCGACGCGATCATGTCGAGGTCTTCGGGTCGCACGATCTTCCGCACGAGCGCTTCGACCTTGTCCACGTCGGCCGACGTGACCTCGATGCGCGATCCGGTCGGCGACTTCATGTTGATGACGAACTGGCCGGCGTCGGTGCGCGGAAAGAACGCCACGCCGAGGAACGGGTAGAGCACGAGGCTCACCAGGAACAACGCGGTGATGCCGGTGACGACGAGCCGCGGTCCGACCAGCGCCCGACGGACGCGGAGCTCGTACCAATTGAGGAGTCGTGTGAACCGCTCGCCAAAGGCCTTGTTGAAGCGCGCACCGAACGACGAGCCTTTGTGCGCCGCTTCGTGCGCCGCGTGCGCGTGCATGAACTTCGCGCAGAAGAGCGGGACGACGGAGCAGGCAACGAAGTACGAGGCCGCAAGCGACAGGACGACGGCCAGCGCGAGCGCGGAGAAGAGGAACCGGCTGACACCGTAGAGAAACGTCACCGGGAAGAAGACGACCGAGCTCGTCAGCGTCGCGGCAAGGACCGCCATCGACACTTCCTCGCCGCCTTTCTCCGCAGCGACTTCCGGCGGTTCACCCATCTCGAGGTGCCGGAAGATGTTCTCCAGCACGATGACCGCGTTGTCGATCAGGCGCGAGAACACGAGCGCAAGACCGGCAAGAATCATCGTGTTGATCGAGCTGCCGCCGAAGTAGAGAAAGATGAACGCGGCCAGCGCCGACAACGGAATCGACAGGAAGACGGCCGACGTCGCGCGGAGGCTTCCGAGGAACATCAGCACGATCAGGCCGGTCAGCACGAGGCCGAGGCCGCCGTCGTGGACGAGCGTCTCGATTGCGCGCTTGACGAACAGCGATTGATCGAACACTACCGACGTGACGAGCTGCGGCGGGATGTCGTTCAGCCGGCCGATGAGGTTCTTGATGCCGTCGACGACCGCGATGGTGTTCGTGTCGCCGCCCTGCTTCATGACCGGCAGGTACACCGACGGCTGTCCATCCACCTTGACGATGTTGGTCTGAATCTGGTGACCGTCCTCGGCGTGGCCGACGTCTGAAACCCTGACGGTGGACTGTCCCACGGCCTTCAGCGGAATCTGGTTGATCTCGGGAATGGTGCGGAACTGGCTGTTCGTGAAGATGGTGTAGTCGAACGGCCCGAGCTTGACGTCGCCTGACGGCAGAATCAGGTTCGCGTTGTTCACCGCGCGGACCACGTCCATCGGGCTCAGGTCGTACGACTGGAGCTTGTTCGGATCGACGTACACCATGATCTGGCGGTACTTGCCGCCGAACGGTGGCGGAATCGACGCGCCCGGCACGACGGCGAGCTGGTTGCGGACGGTGAACTGGCCGATGTCGCGCAGCTGCGTTTCGCTCAGGCCCTCTCCCTTCACCGTGATCAGGCAGACGGGCAGGCTCGACGCGTCGAACTTCTGCACGATGGGCGGCAGCGTGCCTGGCGGCAGGCGGCGGAGGTCGGCCATCGCGAGGTTCGAGATGCCGTTGACGTCGGAGTCGGCGTCGGTGCCCGGCTGAAAGTAGACCTTGATGATGCTGACGCCGGGCAGCGATCGCGACTCCATGTGGTCGATGCCCGAGCCGAGCGTGAAGAATCGCTCGAACCGTCCCGTGATGTCGGTCTCGATCTGTTCCGGCGGCATGCCGCTGTAAAACGTGGCGACGACAACTTCGGGGATGTTGATCGTCGGGAAGAGATCGACCGGCATGCGCACGACGCTCGTGAGGCCGATGACGGTCACGACGAGGCAGATGACGATGATCAGGTACGGGTTGCGGATGGAGAACCGGGACATTATTCGGCCCTCCGCGGCGCGTCGCCTTCAACTTTTGCGTTGACCTTCGTGCCCGGCCGCAGCTGCCCTCGACTCCCGATGACGACCATGTCGTGCTCCTGCAGCCCGTGCTTCACCTCGATCTTGTCCGGCGACTCGATGCCGAGCGAGACGTCGCGCCGCTCGAGCGTGCCGTTGGCGACGACCAGCACGGTCGCCTTGTCCTCCGATCGGTCCACGGCCTGCACTGGAAGACAGAGCACACCCTGCGCGTGATCGAGGTCGATCGACGCGTAGGCATACATCCCGGGCACGAGGCTGAGATCCTTGTTCGGCACGTCGACTTCCGTTTCCATCGTCCGCGTGTCGGGACTGACCTTGTTCGCGAAGCGCGCGACGGTGCCGGGCATCGTCCGGCCGACGGCGTCCACACGGACCTCGACCGGTGCGCCGACATGAATGTGCGAGACCACCGATTCGGGAACCGGAATCGTCAGGCGGAGCAGATCGTTCTGCGACAGGGTGACGACGGGCATCGCCTGCGTCTGCGACGCGGTGCCCGCCTGGATCATCGATCCGGTGTCGGCGTACCGCCGCGTGACCACGCCCGGGAACGGCGCCGTGATCTTCGCGTATTCGAGCAGCGTCTGCGTCTTGCTCGCGCTCGCTTTCGAGATGGCGAGCTGCTGCTGCGCGGCCGCAAGCGCCGCCTTTGCCGTCGATACCTGCGCCTCCGCCTGTCGATCCCGCGCCGCGGCATCGTCGATGTCCTGCTGCGCGACCAGGTTCGGCCGGCTCTTGAGGACGCCGGCGAGCCGCGTCGAGGCGAGGTGGGCGATGTCGTGCGCCGACTCCGCCCGCTCGAGGTCCGCCTGCGCGCGTTTGATTTCTTCGCTGCTGCGTTGAATCGTCGCCTGATCCTGCTGCGCCTCGTCTTCAATCTCGGGCACTTCGAGGACGGCGAGGAGCTGTCCGGCGCGGACGCGATCGCCGACGTCCACGTTGATCGCCTTGACGTAGCCGGCGACCTTCGCGTGGACGTCCACTTCCTGGAATGGACGGAACTCTGCGGCCAGCGTCAACCGTTCTGTGAGGTCGCCGCGCTCCACGCGGGCGACCGCGACGGTTGGCGCGTCGGCGGGCGTCGCCGTGGCGGCACGGGAGCCGGAGCATGCGGCGGCGCCGAGTGCGGCGGCGAGGACGGTACCGCCGACAAAGAGAGTCGGCGACGCGAAGCGCAGTCGGTGTATCGATGTCATGAACGTGCTCACTTTATGAATCCAGATCCTGAACGAGGTCGCGCAGCCGCTCGATCGAAAAGTCCGGCGACTGACAGAGCTCGATGACGCGTCGTTCCCGTTGCCGCATCGCGGCAGTCACCGACGGAAGTTGTGAGGCGATGTCGGCCGGCACCGTGACGAGGCCGTGCGCGTCGCCGAAGAGCAGATCGCCGGTGGCGATCGTCAGTCCGGCGATCTCGACGGGTTTCCCGCAGCCGACCACGTGGGCGAAGGCGTGCGACGGGCTCACGGATCCGGCGAACATCTGAAGGCCAGCCTTGCGCACCGCGGGTAGATCGCGGACGCTGCCGTTCGTCACGCAGGCGACGCACCCGAGCGCGGCGAGGACATTCCCGTGGACTTCGCCGACGAACGCGCCGAGGCCCGGACGCTCGTCAACGTCCTGTACGACGACAATCCGTGGCGCCGGGACGGTCAGGACGTAGTTCCACCAATCCGTGCGGTCCATGTACTCATGGCCGACGGCCGGCGGCGTTGACGTTCGCACCGTCGCGGTCACGGCGAAGCCGACGGCCGGGCGCATGTCGCCGAACAAACAGCGGATTCGTCCGTCGGTGAAGCCCTCGTTGCGCAGCCGCACGCCGAACGTTTCGATGGCGTTCGCGACCGCACAGCTGTCGAGCTGCCGAAGTTCTTCGATGGTTGCCGGAGAGAGCGGTCCGCTCACGGCAGTCCTCCTTACACACGATTGTGAAGTGATGCCGACGCGGTACACGCGTCAGCTGGAACTAAATCGTGCGGCTGGGAGGTGCCCGGAGACCGGTCGGGAGGACGTAGACGTTGGCGACGGGCGCGACATCGTCTGATGCCTCGCGCCACCGCGGTCGGGGTGCGTCGAGCGAGAGAGTCCGCACGCGCCCGACGACGGCGACTACTGATTTCGTGATGGACGCCTTACGACACACCGACGCGCAGCTGTTGGTCCAGCGGAAGCGCGAATATTCCTGCGTCGGCGTGTTGCTGACAGCGAATCGTGACTGCGCGCGGGCGATCGTTGGAATCAGCGCGACGAACATCACGAGCGCCCACATGACGAAGCGCGCGCCGGCGCATCGAAGTCGCGACAGCCGCCTAACAGGCAGAAAGTGCGTGGGTTGCAACTCGGCGGTAGTAATACGTTGACTATACCGTCCGCGCGTCAGCGAATCAAATGACCGTCTCAGCAGCGGTGTCCACGCTGATGACGATGGCGTGAGCGTCAGCGGTCCTTTTTCGGTGTGTCTTCGGGCGATGCCGGGGGGGCGGTCGGGCGCTGACCGCCTCCATATGGAGGCGTGTCGGACGCGGTCAGTTCACGATTCAGCACGGCCGCCAGGTCGCGCACGTTGGTGTGATCGAGCAATTCGTCGAGCTCGGGATCGCACAGCGCCACATCGATGCCGGCGCGATCGGCGAGCAGGCAGAGCATCTTCAGGATCGCGGTCAGCTCCTGTTCGGCGAGGAGGTTGATCTGCAGGTCCAGGTGCGCGCGTCGATCCGACTGCTGCGTGAGGCGCCCTTGCGCGATCAACACGAAACTCGTAAGGACGATCGCTTCGAGCGAAACGACCAGCGTCAGGAAGTTGAACGGGTAAGGATCGAACCGCCGGCCCGCCCACGTGTTCAGGGCGATCCATATCGCGAACCACGCGACATGGATGATGATGAACATTGTCGTGCTGGCGAAGCTGCTGACGGCGTCGACAAACCGATCGACGAACGACCGGGTGCCGCGCGTTTCGCGTTCGACGGCGATGATGGTCCGGATGTTCTTGAGCTCCGGCACCGTGGCGGCCATACGATCCGCCGGTTCAAGAAAAATGCCAGGCTACGACTGAGCTGGCCGTCGATTCGCCGCCTCTATCGCGGCGATCTTGTCCGTCGGGAGGCCCTCGGCCCGCAGAATCGCGAGGACGACGTCCGTTTTCCCCTCGACGTAGCTGTCGATGTCAGCCGGAAACTTCTCAGCGAGCGCTTTCTTGAGCCGGGCATAGGCGGCGGCCGACTCGGGATGACGACGCAGGTGGTCGCGGACGGCGATTTGATTGATGAGGCCGAGGCTGCCGGCGGGACAGACGTACATGTTGTGCACGGGAAGATCCGGCGGCGCCTTGAACGCCTCGCGCCCCTCGACGCCAAGTTCGCCTTGATGCACGTAGCCGAGGCTCGTCAGCCGCTCGATGACGACCGGCAGAACGTCCTGAGACGGAACGACGATGCTGATGTCGATGATCGGCTTGGCGGCGAGACCAGGGACCGACGTGCTGCCCACGTGCTCGATCGATAGGGCGACATCCTGCACGGCGGGCCAGGTTCGGGCGCGCAGCTGCTCGAACACGAGCGGCCAGTTCGGATCGTAGTCAACGACGACGACTTCTCGCATCGCGGCGCAGCGTCTGCGATCGTTTTACGCGACGTTCAAGTCCCGGACCGGGCGGACCTCGATGCTTCCCTCACGCGCGGGCGGAATTTTCGCCGCGATCTGCAGCGCCTCGTCGAGATCGCGCGCGTCGATCAGATAGAAGCCGGTCAGCTGCTCCTTGGTTTCGGCGAACGGTCCGTCGGTCACCGAGGTCTTGCCATTCCGGATCCGCAACGTCGTCGCCGTCGCGACCGGATGCAGCGGTTCCGCCGCGAGCAGGACGCCTCGTTGACGCATGTCCTCGCTGCACGCGAAGCATTCACGATCGGGAACGCTGCGAAGCTTCTCTTCTTCGAGATACACGAGACACAGATACTTCATCGCTGAACTCCGAAGGTTACGCCTCTAGGAACCGAGGCTGGCGAGCCGCCGTTCCAGGAACCGTCGTTCCGGATCCTGTTTCGTCAGCTCGAGCGCCCGTTGAAACGCGCGTCGCGACTCCATCACCTTGCCGATCCGGCGGTACAGTTCGCCGCGCGTCGCATGGGCGAACCGGTATTCCGTCAGCTCCCCGCGCGCGAGGATGCCTTCGATGAGATCGAGGCCGGCCTGCGGACCGTCGCGCATGGCGATCGCGACCGCGCGATTCAGCTCGATGACCGGCGACGGATCGAGGCGAAGCAGGACGTCGTAGAGCGCCGCGATCTCCGTCCAGTCGGTGTCCTGAGGCTTCGCCGCCTCGGCGTGCAGTGCCGCAATCGCTGCCTGAATGGTGTACGAGCCGGCGGCGCGTCCGCTGAGCGCCTGCTCGACCAGCCGGCTTCCTTCGGCGATCTGCTCCTTGTTCCAGAGCGAGCGGTCCTGATCCTCGAGCAGGACGACGTCGCCGGAGCGCGAGGTTCGCGCTGTCCGCCGCGAATCCTGCAGGAGCATCAATGCGAGCAGCCCCAGAGCTTCCGGTTCCGGCAGCAGCTCGACGAGCAGCCGACCCAATCGAATTGCCTCGGAGGACAGGTCGCGCCGTGTGAGATCCGAGCCAGACGATGCTGCATAGCCTTCGTTGAAGACGAGATAGATGACCCGAAGGACGGCCTCGAGGCGCTCCGGCAGCTCGGTTCTGGACGGCACGACGTAGGGAATGCGAGCGTCGCGTATCTTCGACTTGGCGCGAACGATTCGCTGCGCGAGCGTCGAGACCGGCGTGAGAAACGCCTGAGCGATTTCGTCGGTGGTCAGCCCGCAGACCGTGCGCAGCGTCAGGCCGACCTGGGCGTCCGATGACAGCGCCGGATGGCAGCACGTGAAGATGAGTCTCAGCTGGTCGTCGTTCACCGCCGGTTGATCGGCCCAGGCCAAGGGATCCTTTACGGCAATCTGCGGCGCGTTCTCGACGTCGTCGAGCGGATCGAACCGCTTGCGGCGGCGGACCGTGTCGATGCCCTTGAAGCGCCCCGTCGAGACGAGCCAGCCGCGAGGGTTGTCCGGCACGCCGTCGCGCGGCCACTGCTCGATGGCGGCCTTGAACGCGTCTTGAAGCGCTTCCTCGGCCAGGTCGAAATCGCCGAGCACACGAATGAGCGTCGCGAGCACGCGACGGGAATCCGAGGCGTAGATCGCGTTGACCGTCTCGAGGACGTGATCGGTCGTCGGCACGACGCCCGATCAGAACACGTTCAGCTTTGGCGTCGCAAGTCGCCTCCGTGGATCAGTCGAACGGGCTGAGCGAGAATCGACAGTGCCGCCTGAGTTCGCCACCGTCGCTTACAATGCGGCCACACATGACTTCCGTCGGAAGCGTCCCCAACTCTCCGCCCGGCGGCCGCGATCGCATCAGCGCAGCCGGCTGGCGCATCGTCCTGCTGGCAAGCCTTGGCGGGACGCTGGAGTTCTACGATTTCGTGATTTTCGGCGTCTTCGCCCGCGATATCGCCGACGCGGTGTTTCCGAACGTGTCGGCGATCGTGTCGCTGATGGCGTCGTTTGCGGCGTTCGCGGCCGGGTATCTCGTGCGGCCGATCGGCGGGATCGTCCTCAGCCACTACGGTGACCGTTACGGGCGGCGGCGTGTGTTTCTCGGATCGGTCTTCGTCATGTCGGGCGCGACGCTCGGGATGGGCTTCGTGCCGACGTACGCCCGCTGGGGCGCCGCCGCCAGCGCACTCATGGTCACGCTTCGACTCTTGCAGGGATTCTGTCTCGGAGGCGAACTGCCCGGCGCGTTGACCTATGTCGTCGAGACCGCACCGCGGATTGCGCCGTTCGTCTGCGGCGTCGTGTTCGCGTGCGTGACGATGGGGGTTGCGGCGGCGACGGTGGTGAGCCTGTCGGTGCGCACGTTTTTGGATCCGTCACTCGTGCCCACCTATGGCTGGCGAATCGCGTTCATCCTGGGCGGTCTCGGCGGCATCCTGAGCTTCGTGCTTCGTCGGTCGCTGGAGGAGTCGCCGGAATTCAACAAGCTCCGCAGCCTCGCGTCGCGCCAGCCATTCCGCGAAGCCCTTCGTACGCACGGCGCACAGGTGCTGATCGGGTGCGCGCTGCTTGCCGGCACGGGATGCTTCAACGGGCTGTTCTTCTCGCACCTGCCTGCCTACCTGTCCGCCGTCCTCCACTACGACGCGCGGCAGGCCGTGCTGTCGCAGACGGTCGGCGTCGTGGCCTCCGCCATCGGGATCCTCGTGACCGGCTGGCTCGGCGACCGCGTGCCGCCGCGTTATCTCCTCCGGTTCGGCGTCACGGTGCTGCTCCTGTTCGCGTATCCTTCTTATATCGCCCTCGAATCACGCGCGATGAACCTGACGCTGCTCCTGACGCTGGCGGGGCTGGCCGCCGGCTTCACGAACGGATCGTTCGCCTGCCTGCTCACGGATCTGTTTCCCACGCGGATTCGTTTTACGGGCGTTGCACTGGGATTCAACATCAGCTTTACGCTCTTCAGCGGAACGGCGCCGCTCGTCGCGACGACGCTGATCAGGGAAACCGGATCGGTGACGGCTCCGGCGATGCTGATGATGGCCTGCGCGTTCCTCGCGATCGTCGGAAGCCTCTATGTCGATCGCTACGGCGGCAACGTGTTGCCGCGTCCGGGAACATCGTGACGCGCGCTAATCCGTCCTGCGGTTCTTCCTGTTCGCGTCGTCGTCGGGAAGCGGCGCGACGATGAGCCGATCGGAATCCGGGTCGAAGACCAGTTCGAGGCGGCAGACGTGACAGCGATAGCGCGTGCCAAAACGCGGTCGGTCTTCGGCCTCGCTATGACGGATTTGAATATGACACGCGGGGCAGCGCCACGGCATGCTGGGAAAGCCTACCGCGCCGCCGGCCGGAACGCCGGCGCGCGTTCGCAAAAAGTGTGAAAGAGGTCAACGTAATGGCCGACAACACGCCGCCGCCGCGGCGACGGACGCTGTCGACGAGGATCGCGATCGGGCTCGCCGCGGGCGTGGCCGTGGGACTCGTGTTTGGAGAGCGCGCGTCCGTGCTGGCGCCCGTTGCCGACGGCTACATCAAGCTTCTCCAGATGACGGTCCTGCCGTACGTCACCGTCTCCATCGTCGCGGGGCTTGGCGCGCTCGACGCCGGTCAGGCGCGCACGCTGCTGTTCCGGGTCGGATTGGTCCTCCTCCTGGTGTGGGCACTCGCGCTGACCATCGTGTTGCTGTTCCCGCTGATGCTCCCGTCGCACGTCAGCGCGTCGTTCTTCAGCACCTCGCTCCTGCAGGAACGCGAGCCGTTCGATTTCCTGAACCTGTACATCCCGGCGAATCCGTTCAATTCACTGGCGAACAACATCGTCCCCGCCGTGGTCCTGTTCAGCATCGTGCTCGGTCTGGCGCTGATGAAGGTGCCGGACAAACGTCGCCTGCTCGACGTGCTGGGCGTGGCTGGTCAGGCGGTCGCCCAGGCCACGTACTTCGTCGTCGCGTTGACGCCGTACGGCTTGTTCGCGATTGCGGCGGACGTGGCCGGGACCTTGAGCTTCACCGACCTCGAACGACTCGAGGTGTACCTCGTCGGCTACATCGCGGTATCGCTGCTGCTGTCGCTGTGGCTGCTGCCCGGGCTGGTGGCGGCGTTGACGCCGATCCCGTACCGGGCGCTTCTCTCGCGGACGAAGGACGCCCTGATTCTGGCGTTCATGACGACGAGCCTGCTCGCGGTCATACCGCTCCTCACGGAAGAAGCGAAGGAACTCATCGAGGACTATACGGGCCGCGACGAGCAGAAGGAGGCGGCCGTTGACGTGGTCGTCCCGGCCTCCTTCAATTTTCCGCACACCGGTAAGCTCCTATCGCTCACGTTCCTGTTCTTCGCCGGATGGTTCAGCGACGCCGTTGTTCGCGTCAGCGACTATCCCAAGCTGGCGGGCGCCGGCGTGATGGCCATGTTCGGCAGCGTCAACGCCGCAATCCCGTTTCTGCTCGATCTGCTGAAGATCCCCGCCGACACGTTCCGCCTGTTCGTGACCTCGAGCATCGTCAACGCGCGGTTCGGCACGCTGGTGGCCGCTGTCCACACGGCGACCGTCGCGGTGCTCGGGACCTGTGCGGTGACGGGGTTGCTCGTCTTCAACGCCAGGAAACTGATCCGGTTCGCGATCGTGTCAGCCATCCTGATCGTGGTCGTCGTGGGCGGCACACGCGCCGTGGTGACGATGGCGTTTACGCGGCCCTACGACAAGGATCTGGAATTGACCAGCATGAAGACGATGACCGATCGCGGTTCGGCTCGCGTCTTCAGGACGGCGGACGCGCCGCCGCTGCCGCCGGTCACGACGTCCGTGCTGGAGCGGGTGAAGCGAAGGGGAGTGATCCGCGTCGGCTACTTCGACGACAGCCTCCCGTACGTCTTCTTCAACATCTTCGGCGATCTCGTCGGCTTCGACGTCGATATGGCGCTGCAGTTCGCGCGCGATTTACACGTCCAGATCGAATTCGTCCCCGTCACCCGCGACATTTTCGAGCGCGGCCTCGATCCTTCGCAGTGCGACGTCGTCATGTCCGGTGTGGCGATTACGGCGGATCGTGCGACACAGGTGCGGTTCTCGACGCCGTATCTGGACGAGACGGTCGCCTTCCTCGTGCCGGATCGGTTCGCGAGGCGCTACTCCGATTGGGCGAGCGTCCAGGCGATGGGGCGACTGCGGATCGGTGTGCCGTCGGCGCCGTATTTCATCCGCAAGATTCGGGAAGAGCTGCCGAATGCGGAGATCGTCCCCATCGCGAGGCTCGACGACGTGCTTGCGGGAAATCATCAGCCGCTCGATGCGCTGGTGACGACGGCGGAGCGGGGATCGGCCTATACGTTACTGCATCCCGAGTACTCCATTGCCGTCCCGATGCCTCGTCCCAGCAAGATACCGCTCGCGTACGTCGTCGCCGGACGCGATTCCGAGATGACGTCGATTCTCGACACGTGGATCGAGCTGAAACGGAAAGACGACACGGTCGGAGCGCTGTTCAACCACTGGATTCTCGGACAGAACGTCCGGCCGAAAGAGCGCCGCTGGTCCATTCTGGACAACGTGCTGCGAACTTCAAAATAATACCGTAGACATCGGTCTTATTTTATGTAAGACTGACTGCATGCTCCCGAAGAAAGAGCTGCTCATCCTCGAGTTGCTCGCCGCCGACGGACCGATGTACGGGCTGCAGCTCGTCGAACGGTCGGACGGCGCGCTCAAGCGCGGGACGGTCTACGTGACGCTCGGGCGGATGGAATCCAAAGGCGTCATCGAGTCGGAGCAGGAAGCGCCGGTTGCCGGCGCCATCGGTCTGCCGCGCCGGATTTATCGTCCAACGACCCTCGGCAGGAACATGCTTCGAGCCTGGGCCACGTTCACACGCGAAGTGGCGGTGGAGGTGAAATCATGAAGCCCGGAACCTGGCTGCTGAAGATCGCGCCGTTTCTCTTCAACGAGCGATTTCTGACCGCGGTCGTGCGGCCGACGATTGCCGACCTGCAGTCGGAGGTCGCCGCGGCGCCCCACGCGCTGCAGCGTGTTCGCGCACGGTCGCGCGGGTACGCCGCGTTCTGGATGCTGGTGGCTGTCGCGCCGTTCGCGACGTGGTCGGACGACCGGCCGCAAGTCAGCGGCAGCCGGCTCATCGCTGCGTCGACCGTCGTCACGATCGTCGCCGTCGTAGTGTTCGGCGTCTGGGCCGCGTTCGTCACGGCAGCGGCGACGCTCGCGCTGCTGCTGCACCTGTGGTACGAGCGACATCCGTCCGCCGTCGCAGTGCCTCCCGACGGACCGTGGCGGTCGCCGCAGATTAATTTCTCGTCAACCGATGTCGCCGGCAACGTCGGCGGCCTGATCTTCGCGGCGGGCAGCGTGGTCATTGTGTCGATCGCGCTCCCGTTCGTCCGCTGGTTCCTGCTGCTGGGGTCGATTGCCGCGTGCCTCGTCGCGTGGGCACTCGTCTCGTGGCATACGCGCACGCGCGAACAGGGTTGGGCCCGCGACGGACGACCGCGCCGACAGTTGCTCTAAGGGCCCGACGCGACGGACGAGACTGCGTCGGCGGCAGCGACCGGCACCAGCAGCGTGACGACCGTTCCAATCCCCGACGCTGGCGATTCGATGGAGATGCGGCCGCCCTGCGTTTCCAGCAGCCGCTTCGCCAGCGCCAGGCCCACACCTCCCCCCGAACGGCTCGGATCGTGCGACTCGCGATTCGGAATGCGGAAGAACCGTTCGAACACGCGCTCGCGGAATTCAGCGGGAATCCCGGGCCCTTCGTCCCGCACGCAGATGGACACGCACGCGTCGTCCGTCGCGCGGGCTTCGACGTGGATGGTGGTTCCCGGCGGCGCGTATTTGCTCGAGTTGTCGAGCAGCATGTAGAGCACTTCGATCAACGAGCGGCTGTCGGCGCGGACGCGCGGAAGCGCGGTGGCCACGTGCACGCCCACGCGATGGCCCTGCGTCAGGGTCTCGGCCCTCGCAATCGCGGCGTCGACGATCGCCGGTACTTCCGCCACGTTGGGACTCATCGGCTCGACGTCGGTCGCCTGTCCCGCATTCACCAGCCCTCCGATGAAGCGATTCAGCCGGTCGGTCTCTTCGTCGATGACGTTGAGCAGGTCCCACTGCTGATCGCGCGTCAGCGCGAACAACTCGTCGTGCCGTCCGCCGATGATCGCGGTGACGGCCATCTTGATGGCGGTCAGCGGCGTGCGCAGGTTGTGGGCCATGGCGTCGAGCAGCGTCGCCTTGATGCGCTCGGTGCGCCGCGATGCTTCGGCCTCGCTTTCGCGTTCGAACGCCGCCTGCAGCTGCGCGTAGAGCCGCTCGACTTCCTGTGCTCGCCGCTCCGCCCGGAACGCGAGCTCGCCGCCGACGACGGCCATGATGACGAAGGCGGCGAGGGCGGCGATGTCGTTGGGGTCGCCGAGCGCGAAGCCGTGCGGCGTGACGAAATACCGGAAGAGTCCGGCGACGGCGAGGATCGACGCGAACAGCGCCGCCTGGACGCCGAGAAACCTGGCGTCGGCGAGGACGACGAGGAGAAGGATCTGTGCCGCCGTCGCAGCGTTGACTGTGGGACCGATCAACTCCAGGACCGCGATGGCGATCGCGACCACCACGGTTGCAGCGAACACGCGAGACGCTTCCGCCGCGCCCCGAAATTTCACGGTGGTCTTCGATCCTCCGATTCGATCGTATATCGCCGATGTCGAGGTTCACGGCGTTGACCGATGTTTTGACGGTTACCTTATGCAGTTCACGCACAAAGCGCGACGAGCGCGGCGACTGAACAATCCGCGCGAAGTGGCGCTGCTCTTGCCCGTCGCGCACGAAGCTTGGTAGGAGCGGGTTCCAGGTGTCGATTTGAACGCCGAAGGCCGCCGCCACGCCGAGCGACTCACGGAAGCGTTTCGCGGCGCCGGCGTTGCGGCCGTGATTTCCAGTCCGCTCGAGCGAGCCGTGCAGACGGCCGCAGCGATCTCGCGCGGGTGCGGCGCACCGATCGAGCGCGACGATCGCATCATCGAAGTGGATTCCGGGTCAGGACCGTGACGCGCCTCCATCGGGCGAGTCATTCCTCGCGATTCAGTCTGAAGGCGCCGCCGATCACCATTGAAAAAGGTTGAGCATGTCGCGCGAGAGAAGGTACCGCGCGAGAAACGCGAGGAGGATCACCGCCACGCCGACTGCCACAATCCACTGATTGCGCCTCTGCATGGTCATCGGAGCGGCAAGCGGTGTGCCAGCGCGTTTGCGTCGTTTATCTCTGGCGCAAAGCTCGACCGCACGAAGGCCGAGGACTACGGATATGCGAGGAAGCTCGCGCGTTTATTGCCGGCGTGCTCTTCGATGATCCCTGTCAACTTGTATCGTGAAAATCCAGCGGTGCGGATCATCGCCTCGATGCATGGCAGGTTGGGGCCCCACCAATTCGTAGGATCCTTGTTGAGCTCGGTGCCTTCGTAGTAGACAGCATAAGGAAGGCCGCGCCCGAGCGTCTCGTTCATGTGTCCTTCGATCAACGCAACCTCCCGGGTCACGCGGCGGACGCGTTTGAGGCCCTCGAGTGGGTTTTGTAGATGGTAGAACACTCCTGCGAAGTGGACGAAGTCGAAGGGTTCAAGCTCGAGGAATTCAGGGGACATGAGATCGAGCTTGCGGTACTCGATCGGATAAACCTTGTGATCGAGCAGAAACTTCACCCCGATCGTCTGCTGATCGTCGATCGAGAGCACGCGTGTTGCGCCGCGCTGCTTGCCAACGATGCTGTAAAAACCATCGGCGCAGCCGATGTCGAGCATCGTTTTGCCCGTGAGGTCGGTTGGAAACTGCCAGCGGACTAGTTCGTCCTGCAGTTGCTCGGGCGATTTGTTCCCGTTTGTCGTGCGTCCGTCGGGAAAGGGAATCGAGTGGAACCAGAACGGTAGCTTTGTGGCTTCCTCGAACACATCATGCCCGGGTTTCGTCCCGAATGGCCAAAGCCCTGTCATGTTCGTCTCCTTGGCAGGCCGCGCAGGATACCGGCGACCGAAGAGGGTGTCAACCCGACGCAATGACCTGCGCTCGAATGGGGGAATGCTGCCGATGACAGAACGCTGGCGGAACGCACGTGTGGTGTGGCCGTGGACCGCCAGCCAGCCGAAAGGCGTTGCCGGCCGCGCGCATCGGAGGCAGAATGGGCCATCTCAAGAGGGCCATGATGCGATCACGTCGAGAGTCGGTGCTGCCAGCGTCGCCTTCCGTTCTCGGATTCGCTCTTCTGGTTGCCTGCCTCGTCGCGCCCGGATGCGCCGCGCCGGGAGCTGAGCCTCACGCGACGGAGACGGCGTCCTCCAGTCCGAGCATCCCGCCGCCGACGCCGCTGCCGTCCAACGACGCGCTGAGCAAACGCGCCAAACCGTTCGAGCTCGATACGCCGTACGTTCCGCCACCCGGTGATCCGTTGGAGCACAACACATCGGGCTACGCGAAGACGATGTGCTCCGCCGTGTTCATCACGGGATTGGATCCGGACGTCGCGGCCGAAAGCGTGGGCTACTTCACGGGCCCGTACGAAGAGCGGAAGAAAGTGGGCAAGCCGGTCGTCGACCGCGACAAGAAGGAAGTCCGCATCAGCCTGCCGAACGGAACCACTCTCGTCGCGCGCTATTTCGGATCGCAGGGATGCATCACGCTGCCGCCGGGGAAGAACGACGTGTTCTTCAAGCCCGTCGATGTGCCGCGCCACCTGCCCGACGCCAAAACGACCGCATGGCCGATGGGCGACGTGCTCTCAAGTGACCCGTTGCCGCCCGAGATTAATGCGGACAAGTTGAAGCGCGCGATCGACGCGGCGTTCGAGCCCGCCGACGCGTTGACCTCGGCGTTCGTCGTCACCTACAAGGGCCGCCTGGTCGGCGAGCGGTACATGGCCGGCATCAACGAAACCACGCCGCTCGAAAGCTGGTCGATGGGGAAGAGCGTCACGGCGACGATGATGGGGCTGCTGATCAAGCAGGGCGTGTACACGCTCGACCAGCCGGCGCCGATACCGGAATGGCAGCATCCCGGCGATGCGCGGCAGAAGATTCGGATCCAGGACATCCTGCATATGTCGAGCGGCATCCGGATCAAGGCGCCCGACGATCCGGATTTCGATCCCGCGACGTATCCGGATCACCTGTATCTGTACACCGGCCGGATCAACTCGTTCACGTATGCCGCGACGCGGCCGCCGCAGTGGCCGCCGAATACCGTTGGCCGTTATCGCAATACCGATCCGGTCCTCATCAATTATCTGGTACGCCTCGGCGTAGAGAAGCGCGGAGAAGAGTACCTCTCGTTTCCGCAGCGGAACCTGTTCGACAAGATCGGCGTGCGCTCGATGGTGATGGAGACCGATCCCTACGGCAACTTCCTCACACAGGGATACGAGTTGATGTCAGGCCGCGACTGGGCACGCCTGGGGAATCTCTATCTGCAAGACGGCGTGTGGAACGGCGAGCGGTTGTTGCCCGCGGGATACGCGAAGTTCGTGAGCACCCTGGCGCCCGCGTGGCAGGCAGATGGACGGCCGGTCTACGGCGGCTTTTTCTGGATCAACGGCGATGGGACGTTCCCGGTGCCGCACGAGGCGTACTACATGGCCGGCGCCGGCGGCCAGACCGTCCTCATCATTCCGTCGCACGGACTGGTCGTCGTCCGCATTGGGCACTACAAGGGACAGCGTCCGGGTGGCGAGGCGTTTCGAAAGGCGCTGGCGATTCTGATGGAGGCCGTGCCGGCGACAACGTCATCATCCACGGCGCCGTAGGCGACGGCCGACGGCGCCTCACTACGGACGCAACAACGAGCCTCGTTCGGCTGCCGTTGCGTCGATGCCGTGTTTCTCGAGCATGCCGCTGACGGCGACGTCGTATGACGTTATTGCCTTCGCGTAGTTGACGCGCGCCTGCACGTCGGCCGTTTGCGCGGCGGTCAAGTCACGCTGGGCCTGGAGAACGCGGTAGGGGGTGGACAGCCCCGCACGCAGTCGTTCCTGTTCCCCCTCATACGCCGTCCGGCTCGCAACCACCGCGCGATCGGCGGCGCGGACGCCCGCGCGGTTCTGATCGATGGCGGCCATGGCATTCTGAACCTGCAGCACGACCTGCCGACGTGTCCGCTGAAGAACCGCTTCGCTCTGCTGCGTCTCGAGTCTGGCGCGCACGTCATCGGCCTGCGCCGCGCGATTCAGTACCGGCATCGACCATGTGAAGCCGATGGAGTACTCCGGATAGTTCCAGCGAATCAGCTGACGCAGCGCAGGAGGGGTGCCCGGCGCGAGCCCGTAGATATCGAACGCGACGTACGCGCTCAGCACCGGGAGCAGATTTTTCCGCGTGTATTGCTCGGCAATCTTCTGGTTCTGGATGACAAGTTCCGCCTGCTTGATCGACGAGCGGCGCTCGAGCGCCAGGGCGATGCTGTCGGTTGCGGACGGTATCTCACCGTCGACGGGGGTGGGCAGCGATTCGGTGGGCTCGATCGTCGTGCTTCCGATGGCGCCGTCGAGATGCTTGCTCAGGAAAGACTTGACGAGCACTTCCTGCTGATGGACGACGGTGTCGGCTTTGACGAGCTGCAACTGTGCGGTCGCCACCTGCGATTCCGACGTCAGCGAGTCGAGCGGTGTCATCACGCCGAGTTCCACGCGCTCGAGGTCCTCGCGATGCTGCTGCTCGGCCGCTGCGACCGCCTCCTGCGCCAGCCGCCGGTTCTCGCGGAATGCCACAAGATCCCAATACGCGGTGGCGGCGGTCGACAGGCGATCGTTCAGGGTTCCATGAAACGCCTCCCGGACGATTCGCGTGTTGTTTTCCGCGAGGGTCACGAAACGCTGTGTGAACGGCCGACCGAAGCCGTTCATGAGAGGCTGATAGATCTGCAGTGCGCCGAACGAACTGAGCGCCGGGTTGAACAACAGTCCGGACTGCGTGGACGCCTGGCGCTGCAGGTTGAAGCTGACGCTGTAGCTGGTGCCGATGGCAAGTTCCTGTTGAAACCGGGTCTGCAGGACGGTGGTCGGAATGACGAGCGAACTGTTGCCGGCGACCCGCGTCGTGTTCAGCGGGTTGGTGAGGTGGTCGTAGCTGATGTTGACGTTGAGCGTGGGATCGAAGACGCCGCGGGCACCGAACGACACGAGCTTGCCCTGCGTGCTGATTGCGGCACCACCGGTGCCGCCGGCTGAAAGCGGTGCGGTCGTGCTGACACCGGCACCAATCGCGCCGGCAAACACGGCACCAGGGAGCGGCGCCGTCAACAGGCCGCGGGCGGCCTGTCCAGACTTCGCGCGCAGGACGTCGACTTCGGCGAGGGGAAAGTTGTAGCGTGCGTCCTCCAGCGTGAGATCGTTCTGGACGACAAGACGAAGAAACTCGTTGATCGACAGCTGGAGTCTTCCCGCGGCGGTCAGCGCACGCAGCGCAGGGCTGTTCTCCAGATCCACCGGCGGCAGGGCGTCCTGTCCGTAGGGTTTCCAGATCGAAGGAAAGGCCGGCTGGCCATCGCGAAGCGTCGCCATGTCGATTCCCGGCGGATCATCGGCGTTCGCGGGACACGCAACCGCGAGGACGATCAGGAATGCAGCGGCGGCGTGAGGTCCCTTCATCGCCTGCCATCCTGCGGACGCGTCCCGAGCATCGACGGCGTCGGAATTCGCTCGATCTGCCCCGAGAGCGCGTCGCCGAGGGCGATGCCGTTCGCGTCGAGCGTGGTCCCCGTTGCGCGGTCGAACCCCACGAGCGCGGCCGCGTACGTGGCGCTGGCGGCCACATCGGACTGCCGCGCGGCGATGAGGTCTCGCTCGCGCAGGATGACGTCGTACGCGGTCGAGACACCGAATTCGAGCTTTTCGCGTTCCGCGGTGGCCGAGCGTTCGGCGAGTTCCAGGGCCTTGTGGGACGCCTCGACCTGCGCCTTGCCTTGAATCAGACTGATGACCGCCTGCCGAACCTCCAGCTCGATCTGCTGCCGCGATCGCTGCTGCTCGACGGTGAGCTGCTGTTCTTCGAGCCGCGAACGCAGGTTGTCTGCTTGCGCCGATCGGTTGCGCAGGACAACGCCTGCGCTCAGTCCGATGGCGTACTCCGGATAGGACGCGTCGACGGTCTGCTGGAGCGACAGGCCGAGACCGCTGTCGGCGCGCGGCGTGTCACCGGTCAAGCCCGCGCCGGCGTACAGGCCGAAGGCGCTGACCGAGGGCAACAGGCCGTTGCGGGTGTACCGCACGGTGATGTCCTGATTCCGCAGGTCGTCCCCTGCCGCTTTCAACTCCGGCCGGTTCGCGATGGCCGTGCGTAGCGCCGCGTCGACGTCCGGAATGGGCTGCCCGTTCGGGTCCGGAAGCTGGTCGACTGGCTCGATCTCGGCGCCATCGAGTGTGGGGTCGTCGGCTTTGCTCAGAAGGTTCTTGAGCTGTTGCTGCTGCAGCTGCAGATTGGTCTGCGCCACGATGAGGTCACGCTGTGCCGACGCCGACGCCGAATCTGCTGTGATCGCGTCGATGCCTGCGGCCGCGCCGATCTCGATGCGCTCGCGCGTGTCCCTCACGAGATCGGCGGCGGCTGCCGCAGACCGTTCCGCTGCGTCCACCGCCAGCCGCGCGGCGGCCAGACCCCAATAGGTCGTCTCGAGTTGCGCGACGACAGCCGTCACCTGTTCTTGAAACAGCTGATCGGAGGTCGACAGATCGTTCGAGGCGACGAGCACGAACCGCCGATTGGCGAGGAAGCCGGCGCCGTTCAGCAGGGGCTGATTGACTCCGGCGGCGAGTCTGCTGACGACGGCCGGGTTGAAGAGCAGCGCCTGCTGCGTCGAGTTCTGCGCGATGCCGTTGACGGTCATCGTCACACTCGCGCCCTGCGAAAACAGCTGCGTGTAGGTCGCGCTGCTCGCCGACGATGTCGTGGTCACGAGCGGCACGCCCGCGACGACGGTGCTGTTGAGAGGGGACGCCGTGTGATCGTAGCTCGCGCTGAAGCTGATCGCCGGGTCGAAGGTGCCGACTTGCGGCACGCTGACCGCGCCGCCGCCGCCCGAGATGCCGCCTGCCGCACCGACGCCGCCGGTCCCCGCTGCTTGATTGACGCCGACTCCGAGGGCACCGGCGCTCAGTCCGCTCGGGAGGAGCGCCCCCGGAATCCCGCGCGCCGCCTGGCCAGAGCTCGTGCGCAGCAGGTCCGCCTCTGCGATCGGGCGAACGAAACGCTGCACGGCGATATCGAGATTGTTCTCGATCGCCAGCGCGAGGGCCTGAGAGAGCGACAGCTGCACCTTGCCGTTGTGCAGCAGGTCCTGGAGGCGCTGTGAATTCTCCAGATCGAGCGGCGGGATCGGATTGGGCTTGTACGGGTTGACGACGTTCGGAAACGCACTCGGCGCGTGCGAGAAGTCGGCGTGCGCGTCGTTCGACTGCGCTTGCGCGCGGCCACACGCGAGCGCCAGCGCCACCGCGACACATAGAGACGTACGTGGTTCCATAAACACCTGTCCTGCTGTACGGAAACGATCGAAGGGAATCGTCAGGCGATCAGCGGGTCGGTGGAGCGCGCGAACCGGTCGGAGACGCGAACGCGTCGAGGAGTGGCAGCGATGGCGGGGCGGCGCTGGTTGAATGCGGGGTCGTATCCGCCGCAATCCGGAACAGCGGCATTACGACGAGCGCGACGGCGGCCGCCTTCTCGTGCGGACGCTCGAGATTCTGACTCAGCCTGAATCTCGTGACGTCGTCGTGCGCCGTCAGGCGATCGTGAATGCGAGCAAGCGATGGCAGCGTCGCGAACACGCATGTGATCGCGAGAGCAGCTGCGCGATAACTCCAGGCTCGCAAGTTCCCGCGATGATACACCCGCGTTGAGTGCCGGAATGTTGTGACACGCGGAGACGTGTGTGTATAACGTTCTGATAAACGCATCGCGCGCGTCTGGTGAACGCACCGGCGAGAAGGAACGGCACGTCCTATAATCGCCGACAATTTGCATAGCCCTCACGAAGGGTTGGCTTCCATGGACACCGTTGCCCGCGTCGTTCGTCAGGCAGCGCGCCAGTTGTGTCGCGCACCGCTCGTCTCGGTCGCCAGCATCCTGACGCTGGCGGTCGGCATCGGCGCCTGCGCGCTGATGATGAGCGTCATCTCGACCGTGCTGCTCAAGCCGCTGCCGTACCGCGACCCCGATCGCCTCGTCATGAGTTGGGGATGGTATCCAAACGCCAACCTTGGATTCCCGGAGCAGCCGACGCATGGCGCCGTATTCAGCATCATGCGCGACAACACGCAGGCGTTCGCGGCGCTCGCTGCGTTTCGGGCCGCCTCGTTCAACCTGGGAGACATGACGAATCCCGAACGTCTCGACGGGATTGAAGCGACGGGAGACTTCTTCGCGGCGCTCGGTGTCGCGCCGGCGATCGGACACTTTTTCGAACGTGCGAACGAGACACCGGGATCCGATCACGTCGCGGTGCTGAGCGACGCCGTGTGGCGGGGACGCTTCGGTGGCGATCCGCAGGTTCTCGGCCGCGTCCTGACGCTGAACGCGGAGCCGTACACCGTCATTGGCGTCGCCTCCACCGGCTTCGCGTTCCCTTGCGGGTCGGAGATGCCGAGCGACTTTCAGTTCGCGGCGACTCCGGACGTGTGGGTGCCGCTCAGGCCACCGGCGGACGGCGTCGCCGACCTCGCGATCGTCGGTCGTCTCCGGCCTGGCGTCTCGATGCCTGCGGCGCGCGAGGACATGGACCGCGTGATGGCCGTCGTGCAGCGTTCGATCCCTGTCGTCAAGAGCGCCCGACCAGGAGAGCTGCTCGTTCCGCTTCGACAACAGGTGGTCGGCGACGTACAGGCCATGTTGGCCACGTTGCTCGCGGCGGTGCTGCTCGTCCTCGTGATCGCGTGCGTGAACACGGCGCAACTCGTGCTCGCGCAGCTTCACGGGCGCAGACGGGATCTGGCGATCCGTGCGGCACTCGGAAGTTCGACGAGCCGCCTCGCAGGCGAAGTGCTGGCGGAAGTCGGGCTGCTGGTCGCCGCCGGCGGACTAGCGGGTGTCTCCGCGGGGGTCGCCGGTCTGAAGCTCCTGCGCGCCTTCGGCTCGACGCGCCTGCCGCGCGCTGCGGAACTGACATTCGATGCGCGCGCCTCGTTCGCCGCGCTCGCAGTGATCGCGCTCGCCGCAGTCCTAGTCAGCGCCATTCCGCTGCTCGTCGATCGCCGCCGCTCGCTCGTGGAGGTCCTTCGCCGCGGTGGGCGCGGTACCGGTCCCGGCGGACTTCACCTGCGGGTTCGCCGGGCGCTCATCGTTGGCGAGCTCGCCGGGTCGCTCGTCCTGGTCACATGCGCCGGCCTGCTGGTGCGCAGCCTCTTGCTCCAACTGGACGCGAAGCGGGGATTCGACGCCGGTCACGGCGTGACCTTCGAGGTCTCGCTGCCTCCCGCAAGGTATCCGGAGCGGCCGTTCGCCACCGGCATGGACCACGCTGCCGCTGTGCGCTTTCTCGATGCCGCGCTCGACGACATTCGCGCGCTGCCCGGCGTGTCCGCCGCGGGAATCGGGAAGCCGCTTCCGCTCAGCGGCGCGCAGCAGGCGACGGTGTTCACGCCGGAAGGCGAGCTTCCCGCACTCCTGCCTGGCGCGCTGTCGCCGATTGCACAATACACGGTTGCAAGCCCTCGCATGCTCCGTGCGCTCGGATCAACGCTCCTCGCCGGCCGCGACTTCTCGGCCGCAGACCGCACGGACGGTTTGCCGGTCGTCATCGTCAACGAGGCAATGGCCGACTGGATCTGGCCGGGGACGTCACCACTCGGAAAACGCGTCCGGCTCGGTCAGCCGGACGACCGAAGGATGTGGCCGTGGATGACGGTCGTCGGCGTGGTCTCGAACATGAAGCGCTACGCGCTCACCGAGACGCCGCGGCCGGAGATGATCGTGCCCTACACGCAGAATCCCTACGTGACATTCGAGACGATGCAGTTCGTCGTGCGGTCGAATCTCGACACGTCAGCTGCGATGCGCGCGATTCAGCGCGCCGTCGGCGCGGCGGATCCCACCGTTCCCATCGCGCACGTCCGCACGATGGACGACCTGGTCGCGACCAGCGCGGCGAACGCGCGGTTTGCCACGCTCTTCATGGCGGGCTTCGGAATCATCGCGATCGTGCTGACGATCGTCGGCGTCTACGGCGTCATCGGGTACGGCGTCGTGCAGCGGCGGCACGAGTTCGGCGTGCGGCGGGCGCTCGGCGCCAGCCCGCGCGACGTCCTGTGGCTCATCGTGCGTGAGGGTCTCAGCCTGGGCGCTGCTGGTGTGGCGGCAGGACTGACGCTGACCGTGGCCGCCGCCTTCGCGCTTCGCCATTTGCTGTACGGTATTTCGCCGTTCGATCCGGTCACGCTGGCCAGCTCGATCGTCGTCGTCGTGGCGGTGACCGCGCTCGCGAGCATCATCCCAGCGGCGGCTGCGGCCCGGGTCGAACCCCGCGCGGTGCTGGAGGACTGAGGATCGGAGAATGCAGAGAGGCGAAGGGGATAAACGATGACGCTCAATCGACGCGAGTTCGTCCAATTGGCTGCGGCGATGGGGGCCTCGCTGGCGTGGGGCGGCTCGGCTCGAGCGTCAACCACCAGTTGGCATGAGCGGCGCGACCTTTATCCGGAGGGCGTTGCGTCCGGCGATCCCGATCCGAGCAGCGTGATCCTCTGGACGCGGCGGCCGTTCGAAAACCCGGGGACCGGGCCCTCGGGCGTGAAGTCGTCCGGCCGACACGTGCTCACGGTGGAGATTGCCGAGGACGATGCGTTCCGGCGGGTCGTTGCAAAGGCGTCCGCGCCGGTCTCCGCGGAATCGGATTGGACGACGCGCGTGCTGGTCGGCCATCTCGAGCCTGCGCGCGTCTACTGGTATCGCTTCACCGATGGAGAGGGGAACGGCAGCCGCGTTGGCCGGACGATCACCGCGCCGCCGGCGAACGATCCGCGGCCGGTGAATTTCGCCTTCGTCAGCTGCCAGAGCGTGAACGAAGGCAAGCTCAATGGCTATCGCCGGATGATCTTCGAGGATGAGCGCGCGGCGCCCGCCGATCAACTCGGTTTCGTTCTCCACCTCGGTGATTTCATTTACGAGATCGTCGAATATCCCGACGAGATATCGACGAGGTACGACCGCACGATCTACGACGTCGGCCGGATTCCCGATGGCGGTCAAAGCGGAGTCGGCAAATTCCATTACCCGCTCACGGTCGAGGGCTATCGGGTTGTCTACAAAGGCTACCTCGCCGATCCCGACCTGCAGGACGCGCGAGCGCGTTGGCCGTTCGTCGCCATCTGGGACAATCACGAGTTCTCCTGGCAGGGCCGGCAGAGCATCGTGCAGGCCGGAGGTCCTCCGCGTCCCGGACAGACGGTAAAGGTCGCCGCCAACCAGGCATGGTTCGAATACATTCCTGCGCGCGTGAAGGCGCCGAGCGGATCGCTCGACGCGTTCGGCACGGTGGCGGTGAAAAATGTGCCGATAGAAAAGTGGGACGACAGCGGCCTCGGGATCGAACCCAACAATCTGACGGCGATCAACAGCCTGATCGGCTATCGGACGTTTCACTACGGCCGGCACCTCGATCTCATTCTCACGGACCAGCACAGCTTCTGCGGCGACGATCCGGCCGATGCGAAGGGCGTCGACAAGATTTACGATCCGGCTTTCAACGGGATGTTCTCTGAACCCGCGATGATCGCGCTCGATGCCGGCCGCACCTTCAACGGCGGCAAGCCGCCCGCCGAACTCAGCTTTCGCGACGTCAGCGTCCCGAATCCGCGAAAGGATTCACCGCCGCACACGATCCTCGGGGCCGCTCAGAAAAAATGGTTCATGGACCAGCTCCGTCGGTCCGCGGCGACGTGGAAAATCTGGGGCAATTCGCAGGGTGCGCTCGACCTGCGGGCCGACCCGCAGAATCTTCCCGATGGACTGACGAAGCAGAAGTGGCCGGCCGACGTTTTCGCGCAGATCGGCAGCGGGGACTATGGCAGCGCCTATCACGAGCGCGGCGAAATCTACGATCTCGTCCGCGATTCGACGATCACCGGATTCGCGATCGTGTCGGGCGACCGTCACAGTTTTTGGGCCGGCTATGCCGCCTCCCTGTTGCCGCCCGCGAAGTTCGAGCCGATCGGGATCAGTTTCGTCGGCGCCTCGCTGGCGAGCCCTGGGCCGATGGAAGCGCTTGAGCACAATCTTCCCAAGGACCATCCGCTGCGTGCGCTTTACTTGGTTGACAGGGCCGATCGGCCGGCGGGCAGGCCCGAATGGACCTACAACATGCTCCTGAAGCACGGCGTCCGCTCGTGCCTTGAATACGCGAAGAGTTTGGACTTGAAACGCGCGCACGCTGTCTCGAACCCGAAACTCTCCCCGCACCTTGAATTCGTGGACATGGGCGGTCATGGCTATGCGACGGTGCGGCTCACCAGCGATGAAATGCGGACGGAGTTCGTCTGCATTCCACGTCCGATCACGCGCAGCGATCGTTCCGATGGCGGTCCTCTACGCTACCGGGTCGTCCACACGGCGATGCTCTGGAAACCGGGCGAGCGGCCTGTGCTGCGCCAGCAGGTCATCGAGGGCGATCCCGGTTTATCGATCTGAGATGGCTACCGTCGCGACTCTTTGATCGTCACTCGGCCCTCAGAGCATTGATCGCATCGATTCGCGCAGCGCGCCGTGCCGGTAGCACCGTCGCGAACACGGCGACAGCGGCGACGAGCACCGTTGCCGACACGAGAATCATGGGATCCGCTGCACGGACTTCGTAGAGCATGCTCGCCAGCACGCGTCCGGCTGGATAGGCCAACGCGAGACCTCCGGCAATGCCTGCGACGGCGATCCTTTGCGCGCGAATGAACGTCAGCCAGAACACCTCCGCTGGTGTTGCTCCCAGCGCCAGGCGAATGGCGACCTCACGAACTCGTTGGGCAATCGCATACGCAATCACGCCATAGACACCGATGGCTGCAAGGGCGACGCCGGTAATGCCGAACAGCAGCATCAGCAGCATTCCGAGCCGCTGACGAGTCAACGATTTGGACACGAGGTTCGGCAGCAGGTCGAAGTCGGCCGGGACTGCTGGATCCAGTTTCTGAATTTCCGCGCGGATTAGAGGCACAAGCGTTGCCGGATCTGCGACGGTTGTTTTCACGACGACGGATTCACGATTCATGAACCGTCCAATCAAGTAGACCGCCGGCTCCGCGTTCTGAGTTATCGATGCGTACCTCACGTCGGCGACAACGCCCACGATTGGCGCAACCGGGTTCGGGTTGTCCTTCGGACCGGTGCCTGTCATGACCAGTCCCGCTTCAAGCGGGTTCCGCCCCGGCAAATATCGACGCGCGAGCGCCTCGTTGACGACGACGGCGCCACCCGCTCCCGCTCGATCCGTGGACGTGAAGCTCCGGCCCGCCGTGATCTGGATGCCCATCGCTTCGAACCAGCCAGGCGTGACCTGTCGGTATCGTGCGGCCGGCGGGTAATAGGCCTGCGGATCGCCAGCGACGGTGAAGTTGAACGTGCTGTCACGCTCGGTTCGCAGCGGCATCGAAGTCGCCGCCCCGACGCCCTCGACGCCGGCCAGTAGTCCAATACCATCGCGCACTGCCTGGTTCCATGCTGTGATTTGCGCATCCTGTCGGTACCGCCCGGAGGGCAACAGGGCGTCGACCACGAGGCGGTGCTCCGGCAGGAAGCCGATATGCGCACTCTGCAGGTTTCGATAATTCTGGACGAGCCAACCGGCGCCGGAGACGAGCGTGACAGCCAGCGCCATCTCGGCCGCGATCATCACGGCAAGCGTTCGATGTGCGCGCCGTGCGCCTGTCGCCGAGTGGCCGCCGTCGCCCAGCAATGCACCGACATCCGCCCTCTGTAAACGGAGCATCGGCAGCAGGCCGATTGTGATGCCGGTCGCGAGCGTCACCGCGATCGCAAAGGCCGTGACATACGGATCCAGCGGCACCGCACTGAGCCGGGGCAAGGACGATTCGCCAAGCACGAGAAGCAAGCGCACCGCGCCTCGTGCCACAAGCACGCCGAGTAACCCGCCAGCGCTAGACAGGAGCAGGCCTTCCAGCAGAACGTAGCGAGTCAGATCCGCACGGCTTGCGCCCAGTGCTGCTCGAACGGCGATTTCTCGTGCACGCGTTGTCCCACGCGCGAGCAGGAGGTTTGTGACGTTGACGCACGCAATCAGGAGCAGCAGCGCGGTCGCGGCAAACGCAATCATCAATGTAGGTTTCAGGTCGCCGACGATGGCATCGATCAACGGCCTCGTGACGAATACGCGATCGGTGTTGAACACCGGGAATTCGTGCGCGAGGCGAGTCGCCACTGATGCGAGTGCGTTGTTCACAGCGGCAGGCGACGCTCCATGACGCACGCGCATATACCCGTCATACGAGTGATTGAGGCTGCGGCGATCCAGGGCGAGATTGAACCAGGCATCGGCCGTGGTCATGGCGTCGTACGCCGGAGACGCGACGCCGATCACCGGAAGCGCGCGACCTGAGAACTGGATGGATCGCCCAACGATGTGCGGATCGCTCGCGAACGCCGTTCGCCAGAGGTGGCCCGACAGGATGATCACGCGTGGTGCCGCTGCCTGTTCGTGACGAATGAACTCCTCCGGCGCAAACGAGCGGCCGAGGGCCATCGGCACGTTGAAGAGCTCGAAAAATCCTTCGGTGACACCAGCGAGGCCGATCTGCACCGCATGGGACGTGTCATCAAGGACGGTGTCGTACGTCATGACCGACCCGGCGGCCCGGACGATCGGCCCATTTGCATCTGTCAAACCGGTCATCTCCACCGGTGCAACCAGCCCACTCGTTGGGCGTCCGGTCGTGATCCTTGTCTGGAGCGTAAAGAGATCGTCGGGCTGCGGAAACGGCAGTGGACGCAGCAGCGCCGCGTTCATCGCGCTGAAAATGGCCGTCGTCGCTCCGATGCCTAGCGCGATCGTCGCGATGGCAGCACATGAAAATGCGCGCGACTTACGTAATGACCGAAGAGCAAAGCGAGCGTCCTGCAGCAGCGCGTCCATGGCGTGGAGTGTAGCGCCGCGTCGCCCGAAGATGAAACTCGAACGATCCGGCGTCCCACATGCGGCGCGTGCATTTCGGATGGCTTGATGTCGGAGGTGCCTTACGGTACGAGGCTTACGAAGTGGTGGGCGCTATAGGACTCGAACCTATGACCTCGTGCGTGTGAAGCACGCGCTCTAACCAACTGAGCTAAGCGCCCGCTCGGAATGATGAGCAGAAACCGAACAGCGATTCTATCCTACTTCACTTCGATCAGCTCAATCGCCTCGCGGCTTGGACCCTCGATCATCACCGCCCGATTCTCCCCGACGGTGTAAGGCTCCTGCAGAAAGGTCACCCGTTCGGAACGCAGCTTCGCGATCCACGCGTCGAGATTGGCCACGCTCAGGCCGACGTGATCCATCAGGTGACCGCGCGTGCTGGCCGCCGGCTTGTCGCCCTGATTCATGTACCAGTAGAACGACACATCGCCGAACGCGACGGCGTTCAGCGACGGCGTGCGATACATTCCGTCGGCGTCGAGAGCGGGGAAGGTCTTGTCCGGTCCGCGTTCGACCTTGCAGTTCGCTTCAGTCCGCGCCGGCTGGTTCCCGCGCGCCGCGACCTGCACGTTCAGATGCGTCTGGTACCAGATGAGCGCGCAGAACGGCTGATCCTCGTACATGTGCACGTGATTGAACCGCTCGACCGGCATGTTGCCCTGATACTCGATCGTCGCATCGTCGGGCCCGCGTAGGTACGCGAAGCCCGCGCCTCCATTCGGCTTGGTCCCGCGAGCCTTGGCCTCGGCGATCTGCGATTTCGTCAGTCCGAGGACACCGCCGGTCCCCGGCCACGTGTCGCTGCTGATGAACACGCTGCGGCCGTTGTCTTCCGCGTAGAGCGGCAGCAGCGTGACGGCATGTTGCTTGTACAACTCGAGGCTCTTGCGGACGTCGGTCACGTGCCAGCCGAAATGCCAGAACGCCGTCTCCGGTTGCGTCGCCGGCGGCGTCTCGACCTTGTTGAACAGGACCCAGACGTTGTTCGGAGACTTCAACGCCGGATTGCCCGCGAACGTGCCGCGCGACGTGGCGGGAAACTGGCGCGTGTAGAAATCGATCGCTGCGTCAGGGTTGATCGAGTTCAGGTGCAGGTGATGAAAGCCCGGCGTCGGCAGAGCGGGCGCCGACTGCGCGGCCGGACGTCCACTGCTTGCCACGGTAACTGCGAGCGCGACTGAAATCGCGAGGATTCTCATCACCGAGCACTCCCTAGTTGTCGAGACCCAGCGCCCACCGGATGCCGCCCAGGATGTGTGCACGGAAAACCGGGTCGTTGCTCCAGATGTCGTCGCGGTGGCCGAGCGACGTGTAGAACGATCGTCCGGCGCCGTACGTGCGCGTCCACGCCTGCGGGTAGTCTCCGTCTTTGACGACGTCCGGAAAGCCTGTGATGTCGGTCTTGTCCGTGTCGAGGCTGAGGAGGACGTGCACGCGATCCCGCGAGAAGGCGAGCGGGATATGGTTGCCGAACAACACGTCGACGTTCTCGGTCGGTCGTGCGGCATCCCACGGCGCCGTGCCGAAGAGATAGAACTCGTCGACGAGCGGCCAACTGCCGCCGAGCATCCGCGTCGCCGGATGCTTCGGATCTTCCACCTTCAGGACCGCGACCGCGTTCTGCTTGATCGATCGGCGATAATAGCCGCCGAGCATTTCTCCGAATTCCGGATAGTTGTAGAACGTCAGCGACGCGCAGTGGGCGCCGATGAACGCTTTCCCGCCGCGCACGAACTCCAGGAGCATCCGTTTCTGCGCGTCCGTCATCGGCAGGTTGCCGTTGGTCATCATCATCAGACCGTCGAAACCGGCCAGATAGTCGGGCGTCAGAAACGTCAAATCAATCGCAGCGGCCGCCTGCTTGTAGCCTTCGACGGTGGTCACGTCGAATCCGCCGTTGCGGCCCAGTTCCGTAACCGCCTTTTCGGCTGGACCGAGGCTCGTGTGCTTGTACAGCGCGGCGTGGGTCAAGAACAGAAGCTTCTTCTTTCCCGCAGTCTGTGCGCGGCCGGCTCCTGAGAACGCCAGCGTTGTCAGACAGACGATCAGTGTCAGCTTCCGCATCGTGCGCATCCTCGATGCTCGTGAATATTCGCTGTCTTAAGCAGCCGCCTCGGGCAGCGAGGTCAGCCGCGCACCGTGCTCGTTGAACAGGCGGGCGAGCCGGTCGACGCGGCGCTTCGCCTCTTCGAGATCGGTATCGCCGAGCGTCAGGTTCAGGAGATCGATGAACCACGGCAGCTTCGTCGCTTCGCCGACGTACCGATCGACGATCACCTTCGAGATGGGCAGCGTCGTCCGCTTCGAGTTGTCGTGCACATCGCGATTATCGGCGCGGACCAGCTTCTCATACTCCTCTTCGAGCAGCCGCTGGAAGAGCGTGCGCGTGAAGCGATCGCCGGTCTTCGAACCGGTTTCCGGATCGTCCGCGGTCAGCTGCGCGCCCTTGTGAATCCATTCCCACAGGATGCTCAGGCGGATCTCACCGGTCGCCATGTCTTCCATCAGATACAGCACGTCGTCGTTTCCGAAGAAGTCCGCCGGCTTGAGGGCGGCAGCCTGCATGCCCTGACCGAAGGCGTTCGCGTACTGCAGGCCGACGCTCAGCAGATCGCGCGCGCCGCGTACGGTCCGCGGCGCATCTTCGAGCTGCAGGAGTGCGAGCGCGTCGCTGTCGTTGTACTCGAGCGCGGGAAACGCGCGCCCGAGCTGATTCTCCTGACCCACTCGCTCCCAAACCGGCCGGACGATGTGGACCATCTTCCAGTGCGCGACCCACTTGCCGCTGGCGCCGGCCTGCTGCTCGCGAGTTGCGCCGGCGACGGCGCGCTCCATCGCGGCCTTCACGCCGGCGGGGGAGCCAACCGGAATGTTCGGCTCCATACCGCCCTGCCAGAGCGCGAACCCGCCGCGAAGGTCGGGTGTGTTGACCGCGCGACGCACACGGTCCTCATAGCTGCGCATGTAGCCGTACGTCATCGTAATGGCGTCGATGTTGGGATCGATGAACCCGGCATCCCACGCCATCGCGTCGGCCACGCTGTTGATGTAGTCCCAGCGGCCCGTGTTGAAGCCGATGAAACGCTCGCCGAGGACGGCGCGAATCTCCATCAACTGATAGCAGGCTTCGAGTTGCTCGATCAGCACGTAGGTCTTGATCGAGTTCGCCGCGAGATCGAACTGATCCTCGAGCATTGTCAGCAGCTCGTGCCAGACCGCCGCCTCTTCGACGGTCTGCACCTTCGGCAGATACAGCACGATCGATCGTCCGTCGTCGACGAGGCGCTTGCCGTTGTTGGCCACGAAGAGCGTCGTGTCGACGATGGACGCCGAGAAGCCGGTGCCGGCATCCGAGCGGACGTGACGGTCGTCGAGGTGCAGCCCGCGCGGCCGGAAAATTCTGGTCGTGAACTCGAGCTGCTTCCGCCAGTCAGCGACCGTGGTCCGGCCGAAGAAGCCGGTCGCCCACGTATTCATCTCCTGCGCGACGTTTTCCGCGACCGTGAGAAACGTCGGCGTGTGATGCAGCGCGAGCTTCAGGTTGCGCTGATTGTCCAGCGCCATCGTCGAGAGCTGGCCGAGTGCGTCCTCGCCGTCGAACATCCAGCCATCCGCGCCCGAGAGGAGCGCATACGCCACGTTCCGCAGGCTCGTCTCGACCTTGCCATGCGGACGGGCGGCGGGACCGGTGCCCTGAATCCACTGCCGTTTGAGATCGTGGGGAATGTCGCTGCCGACGAAGCGGCCTTCGCGGGCGTCGCGGGCGGTCAGCGACGTCCCTGGGAGCAGCGTGGTCGGCGGCAGAAAGTCGATCCGCTTCCGATTGTGCGCGCGCGCAGCGCGGCGCTCGAGGCGCAGCGACATGACTTGCTGCCGTCGTCGATCGATCGGCGCCAGCGCCTTCAGCGCCCCAACTGCATCCGGTGTCAGAACATCTTCGTACTCACGAGCCACGTTTCCACTGAACCTGAGGTCGTTCACGAGTGTCTCCGTTTCGCCGATGTCGTGTCGAGGACGGCTATTTACGCCCTTCCGGCATCCGCCGGTCGCGCGCGCCGTCGTAGTCGTGATCCTTCGGATCGATTTGCCGCATCGGGGACTGACGCATCCGCTCCTCGTGCGCATGCGCGATTAGACCCGGCAGGCGTGAAATCAGGAAAATGGCGTTGCCGAGCTCGTAGGCAAATCCGAGGTCGGCACAGATCGCGGCGATCGCGCCGTCCACGTTGACCGGCAGCGCACGCTGAAAGCGATCGGTGTACGCGGACAGCGCACGTTCGGCGGATCGAATCAGCCGGACGTGTTCGCCCTCGACTTCCAGCTCGAGCGCCATCTGAAAGAGTCGAGCGGCCCTGGGGTCGCGCATGTGATACCGGTGACCGAAACCCGGCGGAACTTCTCCCTGCTCGACGACTTCCTTGACGATGAGGTCGGCTGCCTGCTGTAGCGACTGTCCGCCGCGCGCCAGCGTGAGGCCGCGATCGAGGAAGCGCATGCACGACTCGATGTCGCCGCCATGATGCGGTCCAAACGCGAGGATGCCCGCGGCGACGCAATCCTTGAGCGGCGCGCCCGACGTGGCCACATTTCGTGCGGCCAGCGTGGACGGCGGCGTCACGCCGTGATCGATCGACGACACCAGCACGGCGTTGAGCATCCGGCCGATGGACGGCGACGGGAGCTCGCCCATGAGCAACAGATAGACGGCCTCGGCGAATCCGAGCCGCCCCATCATTTCGTCGAGGGAGTAGCCGCGGACCTGAATCTTGTTGGGTTCGATCGACGTCAGCGAGGTCTGCCAGCGGTCGTCTGCGACTCGCTCGCGTGCGCGTCGTTCGGTGAACCGTGTCGCCATGATTGGCCTCGCTTTCGGATGGGCGCCACTGACTCAGAGCGGAATCTCTCACACGGTGCCGTACAACCGGTCGCCGAAATCGCCCAGCCCGGGCACGATGTACTTCTGCGCGTTCAGTTCTCGATCCACCACGGGCGTATAAATGTCCACGTCGGGATGATGATGCTCGACCAGCGCGACGCCCTCGGGCGCAGCGACGATGCAGACGAGGCGGATTGTGCGTGCCCCGGCGCGCTGCAGCAAGTCGAGTGCGGCCACGGCACTGCCTCCCGTCGCCAGCATCGGGTCGATCATCAGAACATAGCTCTCGGCCAGCGACGCAGGCAGCTTCGAATAATACTGCGAGGCCACCGCCGTCATCTCGTCGCGCTGCAGGCCGATATGGCCGACTCGGGCCGTCGGCACGAGCTCGAGCACGGCGTCCAACATTCCGAGTCCTGCGCGCAGCACCGGCACGACGACCACATCGGGGCTGACACGACGTCCGGCAGCGGGCCCGAGCGGCGTGTCGACCGTCACCGCGCTGGTCGGCACGTCCCGCAACGCCTCGGCGACGAGCAGTACGCTGATGCGGTTGGCCGCCTGGCGGAAGTGCTCGGCGGTCGTCCGTTTATCGCGCAGCGTCGCGAGCGTGTCGTGAGCAAGGGGATGGTCGACGAGGTGAAGCGGCACGGGCATCACTATACATTGCGGATTGCGGATTGGGGATTGCGGATTGATTGTGGATTGCGGATTTGGGGATTGCGGATTTATTCACGGATTGTTCATTCACAGGATTGATTGTTTGATTGCGTTCCAAGCGATCCGGTCGGTGAGCGTCGCGTGGCTTGAGTAAAATCTGGTTCATGAGGCGTGTGCTCGCGGCTTGGGTGCTCATAGCGGCGGTCGGCGCGATCCTGTCCGCGCAGGGGCCGCGACGCGTGTCGTTGATTGTGAAAGGCCGCTTCGTCGTCACTGAGAACGCCGCGCGCCAGATTCTGTCGCCGGGTGCCGTCGCCATCGACGGCGACTCCATCGTCGGCGTGGACAGCCCGGATGCCATCGCGCGGCAGTACTCCGCGGGTGAAACGATTGACGTGTCCGATCAAGTCGTTCTGCCAGGCCTGATCAACACGCACACGCACGCGCCGATGGTGATGTACCGCGGTCTTGCGGATGATCTCGCGCTGATGGACTGGCTCAATAAATACATTTTTCCGGCCGAAGCCAAAACGGTGTCGCCGGAGTTCGTTCGGACCGGGACGAAACTTGCGGCGCTCGAGATGATCGAATCGGGGACGACCACGTTCGCCGACATGTACTACTTCGAGGAAGAGATCGCGCGAACGGTACGCGATGCGGGCCTTCGGGGCGTGCTCGGCGAGACGATTATTCAGTTTCCGGTGGCGGACGCAAAGACGCCGCAGGAGGGTCTCGCGAGGGCCGAACGGTTCATCCGCGAGTTCAAAGACGATCGCCTCATCGTCCCGGCCGTCGCGCCGCATGCGATGTACACGAACGACAAGGCGACGCTGGTTGCTGCTGCCGAACTGGGTCGGCGCTACAACGTCCCTGTGCTGATTCATCTCGCCGAGACGGAAGAAGAGCTTCGGATCGCGCGCGAGCGTTTTCAGATGACGCCGACCGCCTATCTCGAGTCCATCGGCTTCTGGGGACCGCGAACGCTCGCGGCCCACGGCGTGTGGGTCAACGATGCGGACATCGCGATCCTGAAGCGTCGCAACGTGGGCGTGTCACACAATCCCGAAAGCAACATGAAGCTCGCGAGCGGAGCCGCGCCGGTCGCCAGCTATCTTCGCGAGCACGTCGCGCTCGGACTCGGGACCGACGGCGCCGCCAGCAACAACGATCTCGACATGTTCGAAGCGATGCGGCAGGCGTCGTTCCTGGCGAAACACGTCACCCACGATCCGACGGCCGTGCCCGCGCAGGAAGCGCTGGCGCTCGCCACGATCGGCGGAGCGCGCGCGCTCGCGATGGAGGATCGGATCGGCTCGCTCGAACCGGGCAAACGCGCGGACGTGATTACCGTGTCGATCTCGGCGGCCCGGCAGACGCCGCTGTACGATCCCGTCTCCCACCTCGTCTACACCACTCGCGGCGACGACGTGCGAACCACGATCGTCAACGGTCGGGTGCTGATGAAAGACGGCCGGGTGAGTACGCTCGATCGCGCCCAGGTCATCGCCGACGCGAATCGCCTCGCGTCGCGCGTGCGGGACGCCGTTCGTCAGTGAACGGTCGATCGCGCCAATCAGGACCCGAGAACGGCGATGTGCGGCAGGTTCCGATACTGCTCGGCGTAGTCGAGGCCATAGCCAACGACAAACCGATCCTCGATCGTGAACCCGATGTATTCCACCTTGACGTTGACCTGTCGCCGCGACGGCTTGCTGAGAAGGCACGCCGTCCGCAGCGATCGCGGATTGCGCGCGCGCAGGATGTCCTGCAGGTACATGAGCGTCAGGCCGGTGTCCACGATGTCCTCGACGATGATGACGTGGCGGCCGTCGAGGCTGGTATCGAGATCTTTGAGGAGCCTGACTTCGCCGGAGCTGGTCGTGCCTTTCGCGTAGCTCGACACCGCCATGAAGTCGAGCGAGACGGGGCCCGGCATGGCGCGCACGAGATCGGACAGGAACATGAACGCGCCCTTGAGGACGGCGATCACGTGCAGGTCGTCGGAGAAGTCCCGCCGGATTTCGAGCGCCATTTCCGCGACGCGCTTCTGAATTTCGTCGCTGGAGAGTAGGATTTCAGTCGGGCGGAGCGCGGCCATAGGCGAGCCATCATACTCTCGCCGGAGCCGTTCGTCCGCGCAGATCGAACCCGTGGCATGAAACGATTCGAGATCATCACAGAGGCCGATGCACGCGTCCTGACGCAGGGCGAGACCGTGATGCTGGCGCGAAGCGGCCACGTCACGCCTCTGGCGGCGGACACGCTGAGGGAACGCAAGGTCACCTTGGTGCGGGAAGGCGCGGCGAGTGCGGACGATTCGACGCTTGCGCCGCCAGCCGACGTTCGCCGAGTCGCCATCGCCAGCGACCACACCGGCATCAAGCTCCGGCAGTCGCTCGTGGCGTTTCTGCGCGGCCGCGGTCTGGCCGTTAGCGACCTCGGCGTCCACGCACCCGATCCGGTGGACTATCCGGACGTCGCCGCGTCCGTCGCACACGCCGTCTCCCGACGTGAAGCCGACGGCGGCATCGTCATCGACGGCGCCGGTATTGGGTCCGCGATTGCGGCGAACAAGATTCGGGGGATTCGCGCCGCGATGGCCACGTCCGAGACGGTCGCGCGGTACTCACGCGAGCACAACGGCGCGAACGTGCTGACGCTCGGCGCGACGCTGGTCAGCGACGAAGAAGCGAAGGCGATTGTCAGCGTCTGGCTGACCACGCCGATGCGCGAGGCCCGGTACATCAGGCGCCTCGCCAAAATCCGGGACCTCGAGAGTCAATGAATCGCGACGAGCTTCAGCACCTCATCGACGTCATCGTGTCCGAGCTGGTTGCCGCGGGCGTGTCAACGCCGCGGCAGCGATGCGCGTGCCATTCGGTGTACGACGACTGCTGTCCGGACCGGCTCCGCGGCGTCATCGACGCCGGTGCGTCGCGCGTTGGCGTGCACGCGAGCGGCGGTGCACCGCAGGGCGTCTCGTCGATGATCGACCACACGCTGCTCAAACCGGACGCGACGCGGCAGAACATCGAAGAGCTCTGCCGCGAGGCGGCGCAGTTCAAGTTCGCGACGGTCTGCGTCAACCCGACGTGGGTCTCGCTGGCCGCCCGATTACTCGCGGGCAGCGGCGTCGGCGTCTGCTCGGTGGTCGGGTTTCCGCTCGGCGCGACGACCGCCGACGTCAAGGGCTACGAGACGCGGCGCGCGATTTTCGACGGCGCCCGCGAAATCGACATGGTCATCAACGTCGGTGCGCTCAAGTCCGGCGACCTGCGGACCGTCGAGCGCGACATCGAAGCGGTCACTTCGACGTGCCGCGAGTGCGGCGCGCTGAGCAAGGTGATCATCGAAGCGGCACTGTTGACCGACGATGAGAAGATCACGGCCTGCACGCTGGCGAAGGCTGCGGGTGCGGATTACGTGAAGACGTCCACCGGGTTCGGTCCCGGCGGCGCAACGGCCGCCGACGTGGCGCTGATGCGCCGGGTGGTCGGCGCGGAGATGGGCGTCAAGGCCGCGGGCGGCGTGCGCGATCTTGCAGGCCTGCAGGCCATGGTCGCGGCGGGCGCGACGCGCGTCGGTGCGAGCGCCGGCGTCAAGATCGTGCAGGAAGCGCGCGGCGACCAGACGGCCGGGGCGACGGCGTCAGGATACTGAGCGCCAGAAAAACGGCCTTTTCAGATCGAAGCTAGAGGAGTTGGCGCGCGACGCGCAGACGGTCCGCGCGCATATCGTCGCCGCGCAACTCGCGCAGTGCGTAGGTGACGAAGCTCTTCACCATCCGCTTCCGCCACACGAGCGCGAAATCGGTGTTGTCCATCGGACGCGCCGGGACGGCGACCCGCTCCGCGGCAGCAGCAATCCGCGCGTCGCTCAACACGTCGCCCCGCAACACGTCGCCCACCGCGACGCTGATCGGGCAGGACGCGACGGCACCGAGCACGATCCGCGCGTCTTCGACCGCGCCGTCTTTTGCGAATCGCGCGGCCGCAGCGACGGACAGGACCGGAAAATCGAATGCGCCCCGACGCCGCAGCTTCCAGTACGTGCTGCGCCAGCCTTCCAGCTCCGGCACCGAAATGGTCGTGAGGATTTCATCCGGCCGCCGCGTCAGGTAGTGGATGCCGTCGTTGCTGTACAGCTCGGTCAGCGGAACGTGTCGCGTCGCTGCGGCACTCACGAGCGCGACCGACGCGTCGAGCGACATCAGCGCAGGCGCCGTGTCGGTCGATGAAACCGCCAGGCAGCGCGGGCTCGACGTCGCAACCCAGCAGGTCGCGCCGTCCTTCTTCATGCAGAAATCGATCGCTTTTCGCCACTCGTAGTTCTGGTCGTAGTAGTTGCAGCGCGTATCGAGGCACAGGTTGCCGCCGACGGTGCCCATGTTGCGGAGTTGAGGCGTCGCGACCTGTGCGGCCGCCTGCCTGAGTCCGCGCAACGCGTCGCGGCTGCCGGCATCGAGAAATCGAATCAGGTGCGACAGCGTGACGCCCGCGCCGATGGTGATTCCGCCGTTCACGTGAATGTGGCGGAGCTCGTCGACGCGGCGCAGCCCGACGAGCGTGGACGGCACCTGCTGGCGACGTTTCATGTTCGGGACGAGATCGGTCCCGCCGGCGACGATCATCGCGGTGCCCGGTGTAGCCACAAGAGCCTCCGCGGCCTCGGCGACGCTGCGCGCGGAAACGAAGCGGAAGCGGGGAAGGCGCATCATGACCGGGCCACCGCAGGATCGGGTTTGCGCGTTGTTTTGGAATGGTCGTTGATGGCCCGTCCGTCGCCGCCTTCCCACGGTGGCGGCACCTGCAGCGTCTCTGGCCACGCGACCTCCGGGAACTGCGTCGGGCCGTAGCGCGCCGGCCGTCCGGATGCCTTCGCGTCGAGCGCCTTCAGGATTTTCTCGGGTGTGATCGGCACTTCGTCGATGCGCACGCCAATGGCGTCGTAGACCGCGTTGGCCACAGCCGGCATGATCGGCAGGAGCGGACCCTGTCCGACTTCCTTCGCGCCGAACGGCCCGCGTGGATCCGGATGCTCGACCAGCTCCGTCACAATCTCCGGCATGTCGAGCGTCGTCGGGCTCTTGTATTCGAGCATCGATGGGAACTTGTGGACGAGCGCGCGCGACAGCTTCGGCGGCAACCGACGGAATGTCTGCTCTTCCATCAGCGCCTCGCCGAGCGCCATGTAGACGCTGCCTTCGACCTGTCCGCGCACGAGCGGCGGATTCAGCGCACGTCCGATGTCGTGCGCAATCCAGACGCGCGGCACGACAATCCATCCGGTATCCGGATCGACGTTCACTTCGACGACGGCGGCCGTGTAGGAGTACGTCGGCGACGGCCCGACGCCGCCGCCCTTGAATTTCGCAGCGGATTTCGGCGGCGTGTACGAGCCGGTGCTGCCGATCGTGCCGAATCGCGATTCGGCCAGACACACGGCCTGGGCGAAGCTGACGCCCTGCGCCGGATCTTCGGAGTCGAAGACGCGCCGGTCGGCGAACACGAGTCGATCGAGCGGCACATTGAGATGGGCGCTAACCGCCTCGGCGAGCGGCTGACGTGCGCGCTCGGCCGCCTGAATCGCCGCGTTGCCCATCATCAGCGTGACGCGGCTCGAATACGAGCCCAGATCGACCGGCGTCAAATCGGTGTCGCCGGTGACGGCTCGAACGTCGAACGGGTCGACGCCCAGAATCTCCGCCACGCACCCGACGAGCACATCGTCGGATCCCTGTCCGATTTCCGTGGCGCCGCAGAAGACCGTCACGCCGCCGCTGCGATCGAGCTTGAGCTGAACGCCCGAGTGCGGCATGTCATTCCAGTAGATGGGAAGCCCGGCGCCCGACAAGTACGAGGAGCACGCGAGCCCGACGCCCTGTCCGAACGGCAGTCGGCGATGCCGTTCCGACCACGACGATGCCTTCGTGACGCGACGGATGCACTCGGTGAGTCCAATCGTGCCGACGCGGAGGTAGTTCGCGGTCAGCGTGTCCGGCTTTTCAGCGATGCGCAGCCGGAGTTCCGCGGGATCGATCGACAGCGCGTCTGAAATCTTGTCGAGCTGGATTTCCTGTCCGAAACGGCTCTGCGGCGTGCCGTGTCCTCGTTTCGGCCCGCACGGCGGCTTGTTCGTGAAGACGCGGCAGCCTTGAAAGTGATACGTCGGGATGTGGTAGGTGACGGTCTGAAGCGCGCCCGTGTAGAACGTGCTCGCGACGCCGTACGACCCGTACGCGCCGCCGTCGAGCAGCGTCTGCAGATGAACGCCGGTGATGGTTCCATCCCGTTTGACGCCCGTCTTGAAGCGCATCAGCACCGGATGGCGTCCGCGATGGCAGTAGAAGACTTCCTCTCGCGTGAGGCAGATCTTCACAGGTCGATCGAGCAGCAAGGCCGCCTTCGCGACGACGATCTCGTGGTTGAAGGGATCGCTCTTGCCGCCGAATCCGCCGCCGTTCGGCGTCGCGATGACGCGGATGTGAGCAGCCCGCATGTCGAGCGCTTTGGCGAGCGCGCGGTGCACGTAGTGCGGCGTCTGCGTTGACGACCAGAGCACGAGCTTTCCATCCGGGTCTTTCGCCGCGACTGCCGCATGCTGCTCGATCGGCAGGTGCGTGTTGCCCTGATAGAAGAACGTGTCCTCGAAGACCTGATCGGCGTCCTCGAACGCACGATCGACGTCGCCGAATCCGAGCGACACACACTTGTGCACGTTTCCGTGATCGCCATAGTCGTGAATCGGCAGATCGGTCTCGTGCAGACCCTCCTCGGGAGTCGCGATGGTGTCGAGCGGCGCATATTCGACGTCGATGAGATCCAGCGCTTCGAACGCCGTCAACTCGTCGCGGGCCACGACGGCGGCGACCGGATCGCCGACGAAGCGGACGCGGTCGGTCGCCAGCGCGTGCTCGTCCTGGCTGACGGGCAGGATGCCGTACGGGACGGGAAAGTCGCGGCCCGTCAACACGAGATGCACGCCCGGTTGCGCCAGCGCGCGCGAGGCATCGACGCTCACCACGCGCGCGTGTGGCATCGTCGAGCGCAGCAGCTTGCAATGGAGCATCCGCGGGAACACGAGGTCGTCGGCGAAGATCGTCCGTCCCGTGACCTTCGCACGCGCGTCCACGCGCCGTCGTGCTTTGCCGATGATCTTCATCGCGTGTCCACGTGCGGCGCGCTGACGGTTGCGAGAGCCGCTTCGACCGCTTCGACGATCTGTTGATAGCCGGTGCATCGGCACAAATTGCCTGACAGTGCGTCCTTGATTTGCTCACGGGTCGGTGACGGTGTTTCGTCCAGGAGCGCCTTCGCGGTCACGAGGAAGCCCGGCGTGCAGTACCCGCACTGCGCGGCGCCGAGATCCGCGAACGTTTCCTGGAGCGGATGCAGCCGGCCGTCGGAGGCGAGCCCTTCTACGGTCGTCACGTGGCGGTCCGCGCAATCGACGCCGAGCACGAGGCACGACAGGACCGGCTCGTCGTCCAGCAGGACGGCGCACGCGCCGCACTCGCCGAGCTCGCAGCCATGCTTGGTGCCGCAGAGCGTCAGGTCCTCACGCAGCACCTCGAGGAGCGTTTTGTACGGCGCGAACGCGACTTGCGTCGGCTCGCCGTTGACGACGAGGGCGATCGACACTTGATCGGTCATGGGCGTCTCGTGTGAGTCCGGCGACAGCAAAATCGGAGACGACGTCGGCCACGTGTTCGGCAGCGTCGGTGCCGCCGGGCCGGAACCAGTGCGCCGTCCAGTTCAGTGCGCCCAGAAAGGCGCGCGTCGCGATCGTGGGATCGATAACGGCCAGCTGACCGCTTCGTGCGCCTTCCGCGACGACGGCGCGGACGCCGCGTTCGTACTTGTCGCGCTTGGCAACGATCAGCGTTCGCAGGCGGCGGGGGAGCGCGTCGATCTCGAAGTGGGCCGCGGAGCCGTCCACTTCGTCGAGCAGGCAGAGCACATGCGTGCGCGCGAGCTGCCGCAGCCGCGCGTCAAGAGTCTGTCCGTCCTCGCGGCGCGCCGCGGCCAGCGCGGCCGTCAACTTGTCGAGCGTGCGGTCCTGGCAGAAGTAGAGCAGTTCGTTCTTGCCGCGGAAGTAGTGATAAAGGTTGCCGGGTGACAGGTCGGCGGCGACGGCGATGTCGCGCATTCCCGCTGCGCTGAAGCCATGCGAGCGAAACACGCGCGATGCCGCACGCAGGATCTCGACGCGGCGCGCGTCGGCGCGCATTGAACGGCGGTTCGAAATTTGAACCACGGTTCGATTCTATCAGCCAAGCCCATCGTAAGGAAGTCGTTTGTGGCGCCGATGCACGAGCCGGTCCATAATCAGGGCGTGAGGGCGTGGAAGTGGATCGTGGCAGGACTGACCGTCGCGGGCGTGGTCATGATCCTCCAGCTCGCGTCCGTCGACCGCGCGATCGTCGCGGCCCCGCTCCTTCTCCTCGACGTCGTCATCGTCGCGCGCCTGTTCGGCTTCGGTCCGACGCTGCTCGCTGCTGGCCTCGGCGCTGCTGCGTATTCCTACTTTTTCCTGCCGCCTGAAGGATTCGGCCTCGAAAGTCCAGACGACTGGATCGCGTTCGTCACGTTCACGGTGACCGCGGTCATCGTCGGTGAGCTCGCGTCGCGCGCGGAGCGACGTGCGGTCGAGGCGCAGGAAGGCCGGCTGGAGATTGAGCGGCTGTATCAGGAGCTGCGCAACGCGTTCGATCGCGCGAGTGAGGCTGAGGCGGCGCGGCGCAACGAGGCGCTCAAGGCGGCGCTGCTCGACGCGCTCACGCACAACCTGCGCACGCCGCTGACCGCCATCAAGGCCGCTGTGACCGCGCTCATTCATTCGGGCGTCGGCACCGAGTCGGCGCTGCCGTGGGAAGGGCGCATCGAGCTGCTCCACGTCATCGACGAGGAATCGGATCGATTGAATCGATTCATCGAGGGACTGTCGACGAGCGGCAGCGGCGAGAAATCGCGGCCGGCGCATCTGCGGACGTCGTCGGTGGAGGACATCGTGCGCGCCGGTGTTGCGCGGGCCGAGACCGTCACGCGCGATCACCGCATCGTGCTCGACGTCGCGCGGCAGCTGCCGGGCGTCGCCGTGGATCCGGCGGCGATGACCGAGGTCATCTACATCCTGCTCGACAACGCGAGCAAGTACGCCGCGCGATCGACGACCATCGCGATTCGCGCCAGCCTCGCCGGGGACGACCGGCACGTCAGGATTGTGGTCGCGGACGAAGGCCCCGGAATTCCGGCAGCCCTGCGCGAGCGCGTTTTCGAAAACTTTTTCAGGGTGCCTGGCCGCGAAGCGATCGATCCGCGACGCGCCGGCGCCGGTCTCGGTCTGCCCATCGCACGGCGACTCGTCGATGCGCAGGGTGGACGAATCTGGGTGGACGCGCCCGACGCCGGGCGCGGCACCGTGATGGCGTTGCTCCTGCCGATTGCCGTCGAACACGTGGACGTGGCGCCGCCAGCCGCCGCGCTCGCCGCGAACTAGAGGAGTGTGTAT
>DATBHR010000023.1:0-2111 GCA_036557365.1 Vicinamibacterales bacterium | reverse complement strand
CGGGCCGTCGCCTGGATGCCGTCGACCTTCGGCATGCGCAGATCCATCAGCACGACGCTCGGCCGCAGCTGCTCGACGAGGGCGACCGCTTCCTCGCCATTGGCCGCTTCGCCGACGATGTCCATGTCGGGCCTGGTGGACAGAAGCGTGCGGAGCCCCTCTCGAAACAGCGCCTGATCGTCGGCAATGATGATCTTGGTGGTCATGCCGGCAACTCGACCGAGAGCGTGAAGCCTTCGTTCGGTGCCATGCGGTAGCTCGCATGCCCCTTTAACTGCTCGGCCCGCTCCCGGATCCCCCGAAGCCCGAAGCCGGCTCCCACCGACTCCTCGGCCGCGCCCTTGCCATCGTCATGGACGCGCAACTGCACCAGGCCGTTGTCGCGGAACGCCAGCTCGATCTCGACGTTCGCGGCATCGGCGTGCTTGCGGACGTTGGTGAGCGCTTCGAGCGTCGTGCGATGCAGGGCGAGCGCGACCGCGGCGCTGACCGGCCGCGGCGTCCCCGAGATCGTCAAGGCGACGCCGAACCGCTCGTCGCGGACCGAATCGACGAGCGACGCGATCTGTTCGGCGATGCCATCGACGCTGCCCTCGTCACGCAGCGCCCTCACGGACTGACGGACGGCGGTGAGCCCGTCCTTCGCGAGCGCCTGCGCGCGGGTCACCGCCAGCATGCCGCGCTCCGGATCGCGATCGATGACCGCGCGCGCGGCTTCGAGCTGGACGTGAATCACCGTCAGGTAGTGCCCCAGCGTGTCGTGGATTTCGCGCGCCATACGATTCCGCTCGTTCGCGGCGGCGAGCTGGGCGACCTCGGCGGCGAGCGCTTCGGTGCGCTGCCGTGCCTCGCGTTCGCGTTGCGCAACGCCGACGTAGACGACCACGAACACCACGGCCGCCGTCGCCTGGGCGATGTTGCGCAGCCAGTGCGGCCATGCCGGCACCCACGACAGGTTGCCGCTGACGCCGGCGATCACGAGCAGGCACATCCCGGCGGCCAGGATGCGCGGCAGCAGGACGACCGCCTGCGCCGCCAACGGCAGCAGAATCAGCGGCAGGCTGCCGTCCCAGGCCAGCGTGTTGATCCGCATGCCGATCGCGAACTCGATCAACAGGTAGGCGAGCGAAATCGGCACGCTGCTCCGCCGCCTGGCGTAGTCGAATCCCCAGATCCCGAGCAGGAGATACAGTCCGCTGAGCGGCAGCAGCTGCGCCCACGAGATCTCCTGCCTCATCATCATCCCGGTCCGCGGCGTCAGCGCGATCAGCGTGACGTACGCCGCCGCAATCACGGCCACGAACGTCCGGTAGCCGACGATGGGGTCGCTGTCCGGGGATGAATCGGACGACCAGGGTGTCACGCCGGACAGTATCCGCCGAGCGCCCGTCCCCGACAAGGCACGGTGACCAATTCATGACTTCCGGCACATCTTTCGTGCGGAGGCGACGGCTACCATGCACACATGAACAACACAATGCTTCGTGCAATCGTTGGCGTGTTCGCTGTCGGGTTCCTCTCACTGTCCGCGTCCGGACAGGCGCAAACGGACAAGGTGTCGCTGCAGGCGGAGCTGCTGAAGGACTGGGCCGGGCTCGGGGAGACGATGCACAAGATCGCTGCCGAGATGCCCGCGGACAAGTACGGGTTCAAGCCCACTCCGGAGCAGCAGACGTTCGGCGAGCGCACCGTCCACGTTGCGACCACGAACGTCTACTTCCTCAGCCTGCTCGGCGGGACGGCGACGAAACCCACAATCGATCCCAAGGCAACGAGCAAAGACGCGGCGCTCAAAGCCCTGGATGATTCGTTCGACTACGGCACCGCAATCCTGAAACAGCAGACCGATCCGACGCTGATGCAGTCCGTGGCCTCGGCCCCCAAGTTCATGGGCCCCTCCTCACGGGCACGAATCATCGCGTTCCTCGTGGGCCACACCTGGGACATCTACGGACAGATGGTGGTATATCTCCGCCTGAATGGCCACGTGCCGCCGGCGAGTCAGAAAATGTAGCGCGACGGCGCACGATGCAGAGATGAACAAGACAATGACTCGCGCAATCGTCGGTGTGTTCGCGTTCGGCCTCTTCTCGCTGTCCGCGTCCGGAGAG
>DATBHR010000022.1:0-2074 GCA_036557365.1 Vicinamibacterales bacterium | reverse complement strand
CCGGTGGCCACGACGTAGTCGTCCGGCGCGTCCTGCTGCAGCATCAGCCACATCGCCCGCACGTAATCGCCGGCGAATCCCCAATCGCGCTGGGCGTCGAGGTTTCCCAGGCTCAGCGTGTCGGCAAGCCCGAGCTTGATGCGGGCGACGCCGTCGGTCACCTTGCGCGTGACGAACTCGAGACCACGTCGCGGCGACTCGTGATTGAAGAGGATGCCCGACACCGCGAACAGGTTATAGCTCTCGCGGTAGTTCACCGTGATGTAGTGCGCGAACACTTTCGAGACGCCGTAGGGACTTCGCGGGTAGAACGGCGTCGTCTCCGTCTGTGGAACTTCCCTGACCTTGCCGAACATCTCGCTCGACGAGGCCTGGTAGAACCGGATCCCGGAGTCGACTTGCCGCACCGCCTCGAGCGCCCGCGTCACGCCCTGAGCGTTGAACTCCCCGGTCAGCATCGGCTGATCCCAAGAGGCTGGTACGAACGACATCGCCGCCAGGTTGTAGAACTCGTGGGGTCGAATTTCATCGATGACCCGGATCAGCGACAACTGGTCCAGCAGATCGGCCGGCTTGAGAGTGATTCGATCGAGCAGGTGCTCGATGCGCCAGTAGTTCGTCGTGCTGGCCCGCCGCACGATGCCGAAGACCTCGTAGCCCTTGGCGAGCAGCAGCTCCGACAGATACGAGCCGTCCTGGCCGGTGATGCCGCTGATGAGTGCCCGTTTTCCCATCTTGAAGCCCGAGTCTATAGCATCATTCGCCGAGCCGTAAACAGACGTGATGCCGCGTTTCCCGCCGGCGGAACTACACGGTCGAGGCGCCCGCCGTGTAATTTTTTTTGCGACTGCGTACGCAAACGCGACGTACCGACCCGATCAGACCGATGACTTTGCACGAACGCGGACGAAGTTGGGCCGGATCGTGGAGGCCCGGAGTCAACGTCGCCCGACCGGTGACGCGGAGTACCGCGACAGGTAGGGCGCTGCGAGGCCCCGATTCATCGCTCGGCGAATGTCCCACGGATCAGCGCGCAGCCTGCTCTGAACGACACGGCGCTGCCGGAGCGCCTCGGGCACGCCCTTCAATGCGTCGATCTTGGCCTTCAACACGGCCCTGCCCTGCCGCCGCCACGGGTAGTAGGCCAGCGCGGCGAGATTCAGCGCGACGTGCTGCGGCAGGTACAACCAGAAGAGCGGCCCTGGCATGTTCTTGACAAAGGTCCAAACGGCATTTCGTTCGCCGTGATAAACCGCGAAGTCGCTGCGATAGCCGCTCAGGGCCGAGCTGACGTGCCAGACCATTGCCGAGTGCACGTACAGACACCGATGACCGCGAAGACGGAGGCGAAAGCCGACGTCCACGTCCTCGAAGTAGCAGAAGAACCGCGGGTCGAAGCCGCCAATCTCGTCGAACGCCTCGCGCCGGTAGAGCGCCGCCGCGGCGCACGGCGCGAAGACTTCGACGTCGGCGGCCGGCCATTGATCAAAGGATACGCGGTGGCCGTTGCGCCACGCGCGTCCGGACACGTGATAGCTGTCGCCGGCGCCGTCGAGGTAGTCCGGTTCGGCCGACAGCCGGATCTGACTGGCGAAGGCGGCGACGGTCGGCTCCTGCTCGGCCGCTCGAACGAGCGCATCCAGCCAGCCGGGATCAGCGACGGCATCGGGATTCAGCAGCGCGAGAGCGTCGACGTCCGCCGCCGCGCGCGCGGCGATGTTGTTGCCTTCGGCGAATCCCGCATTCGTGGCGAGCCGAATCAGGTGAACGTGGCGGAGCTGCGGCGCCGCGAGCGCAAGGGAATCATCGGTGCTGCCGTTGTCGACGACGATGACGCGATCGGGCCGGCAGGTTTGCCCTTCGAGAGATTCGAGGCACTGGCGGAGGAGCGGACCGCCGTTCCAGTTGACGATCAGGACGGCGACCGTCACGCGCGGGAAACTCCGGCCTCAACTGCCATAGTGTAAGTGTTACAACGATTCTGCGAGGTCGCAAAAAACCGTTTTCTCCCGCACAAATCCGTGGTCGCCGTAAGTCTCTCTCTGCACAGGTGGTTACCTGCACAGATACTGCT
>DATBHR010000021.1:0-2597 GCA_036557365.1 Vicinamibacterales bacterium | reverse complement strand
CATCCCGATGGTCGCCATCAACACCCACAGCGTCTTCTCGACGTCGCCGACCAGCTCGTCCTTCAACGAGCGGATCACCGGCGTGATGCGGGCCTCTTCGAAGATCTGCACGTTGCCGCCAGGGAACGGCGGGAACCGGCGGAGCGAGATCGGAATCATGCGGGCCGCGTCGGCGTTCGCTTGATCCAGCGTCGTGCCGGGCTTCAAGCGCGCCATGCCGCTGTAGCTGAACTGCCCGAGGAACACCTTGCTGCGATCGATGCGGAAGGGAATGACGAGAGAGATCTTCCGGTCGAGGAAGCGGAACGAGTCCGGGAGCACGCCGATGACCTGGTGAGGACGGCTGTCGAGCATCAGCGTGCGGCCGACAGCGGATGGATCGCCGCCGAATTTCGAGCGCCAGTAGCCGGCCGACAGCATGACCGTCTCCGGACCGCCCGGCGCGTCGTCGGTCTTCGAGATCAGCCGGCCCAGCATCGGCTGCGCGCCCAGCATCGGCAGGATAGCGTCGGTGACGAACAGCGTCGGCACTTCCTCGGGCTGCGCGAGTCCGGTCACGCTCATTGTTCCGACGTTCCACATCCCGACGTCCTGGAAGACCCGGCCGTCCTCGCGATACGTAAAGTAGAGAAACGGTGCGGAACCGGCGTGCTCGATCTTGACGCCCGGCGCGGCGTGATCGATGGTTACGAGCTCAGCGGAGCGGGCGTAGGGCAACGGCTTGAGGAGCACGCCTTCGATGACGCTGAAAATCGCGGCGTTGGCGCCGATACCGATGGCAAGGGTCAGGACCGCGATGCTGGTGAAGCCCGGCATCCGGGCGAGACTCCGTAAGACTTGGTACAGCCGCATGACGATACATACGGATCGGGCGGACCAAGGTTCGGGTTCAGATCCCGCGCGCCCACGCCGCCAGCACCTGCACGGGATCGTCGCCGGCTTCCAACGTCCGCACGGTCGCGTTCGGAACGCCGCGATACAGCTCCTTCGCAGCGTCGCCGGCCGGATCGCCGCTCGGTGTGACGGGACCGAGCAGCAGCACCGGCCGCGGGCCTGCCGCGCGCGCCAGGTCCGGCAGATCGAATTCCCGCAGAATGCCGTAGGCGTAGATGCCGAACGGCTGGATGTAGCGTTCGGCGACGGCCAGTGAGCGGTAGTCAGTGACCGTCTGGCGCAGCGCGACACCGCCGACCTGCGTGTCGAGTACGGCGGCGTACAGGGCGATCACCCCGTGAGCGCCGTCGCCCACGAGCGACAGGGGAGGGCCGACGTCCGGACGCGACCGAAGGTACTCCAGCGCGCGCAGCGCATCAGAGACCTGACCGCCGAGGAGCGGCGTGCCCAGCATCAAGGTGAACCACGTCAGATAGGCCTCGTCGGCGATGCGATCGTCGAAGTAGAAGCGTCCTCGCTGCGGATAAGCGATCGCGCAGTCGCCGCGCCCGCGGACGTCGATGACGGCAACACGGTTTCCGCCCTGCGCGCACAACCGTTCGGCAAAGGCGTCCTCGGCAATCGCGCTCCACGCCGCCGCCTCACCCACATACACCAAGGTACGCGTGGACGGCCCGGCGTTGTCTGGCGTCAGCAGCCAGCCCGGCGTGCGAATCTCCCGATCGCTCGTGAGCTCGAACTGTTCCGCCCGATATCCCGGCTTGGCGATCCTCGAGAGCACGCGCGCCGCGAGCGGTGCGTCGTGCGCCTCCTCGATGCCGAGCACGCGACGAACCCCAGTGCGCACGTCGTCCGCCGAAAGCGACGACGGCGTCTTGACCGTCTCGGCGAGTTGCCGCGTCAGCGACAGCGCGGTTTCGCCGCCGAGCGATGTCGTGACGAAACCGGTCGGCGTCACGAACAGCGTCGCGTCCGATTCCACGGCCTGCGAGGTCTCGCGGTCGTCCGCATCCTCGACCTCGAGCCAGCGGTTGAACCATGCGTACGTGGCCCGGCGCATCTCGTAGACGTATCCGTGCGACACGGTCGTGGCCTGCAACGACACGCGGTCGCCGGCGCCAAGGAGTCCGTACGCGCGCCTGTATTCGTCGATGAGATCCATCGAGCCGGTCACGTATTCGGGCGAATACGTGTGTCCCGCGTCGTGGAGCGTGATCGTGACGAGCAGCGGCCTCGGGGCGAACGCATACAGAAGGTCCGCCCGATCGATCCCGCGCGCCAGGCCGGGCACGATGTTCTGCTCCGCATCGTCCGCCGATCCGGGCGGCTCGACGTGCGCCTGCGCGAGGTTCTCGGTGTTGCCCTCTGAGACAACGGCGACGCGAATGCGGCTGTCGAGCGCGGCGAGAAACTGCGTCATGGTCGCGCCGCCGGACTGGCCGCAACAGCCGATCCGCTCCGGATCGACCTCCGCGCGCGTCAGCAGATAGTCGATCCCGCGGATACCGTCCCACGCGCGGAAGAGACCGAAGTTCGCCCCGAGCAGGATCAGCCGGCGTCCGGCATACTCATGTTCGGCTGTTCCACCGCCGGCGATCGCAGACTGGCCGGGCCGGCTTCCCGGGTATTCGATGCGTTCACCCTGCCCGAACGGGTCGTACGCGAGAACGACGTAGCCCTTGCGCGCGAGATTCGTAAAGAGC
>DATBHR010000020.1:0-2074 GCA_036557365.1 Vicinamibacterales bacterium | reverse complement strand
GCTCGAGCTCGTGACGGCGATCGACGTCAGCTCCAGCATGACCCAGGCGCTGCCGATCGTGAAGCAGTCGGCGACGCGGTTCCTGGCCGCGCTGCGACCCGAAGATCAGGTGACGGTGCTGGCGTTCAACGACAACATCGTCACGCTCGCGCGCCGCTCGACGGATCAGGCCGTGCGCGAGAAGGCGGTCGCCCGTCTCGCGCCGTGGGGAAGCACGGCGCTGTACGACGTGGTGATTCGCGCGGTCGACCTGCTGGGCAGACAGACGGGCCGGCGTGCGGTAGTCGTCTTCACCGATGGTGACGATCAGGTCAGCCGCGCGTCGATGGAGGCCACGATCCGGCGGGCCGAGGCCTCCGACGCCACGATCTACATGATCGGACAGGGGCGTGCGCTGGACGCGAGCAATCTCCAGCAGCTGATGCGGCACCTCACGTCGGTCAGCGGCGGCCGAGCGTTCTTCTCCGAGCAGGCGTCGAAGCTCGAGTCCGTGTTCGAGGAGATTCTCGAGGATTTGCGCCATCAGTACCTGCTGGCTTACGAAGCACCGGACGGAGCGCGGGACGGCGAGTGGCACAAGCTGCGCGTCGAGGTGCCGGGCCACCGATACTCGGTACGGGCGCGCCAGGGCTATCGCCTGCTGCGCCGCAGCTCGCAGTAGACTTTCCCGATCATGAGGCCGGGTCTTCGCTCAACGCTGGCCGTCGTCATCGCCGGATCCCTCGCGGCGCCGCTGGCCGCGCAATCGCCGCAAGCCGGTGGACCGCCGCCGCGGATGACACTCAAGTCGTCCATCGACCTGGTGCCGGTCGATGTCACCGTCGTGGACAAGAGCGGCCGACCCGTTCCGAATCTGCGCGTGGACGATTTCAAGCTGACGATCGACGGGCGTTCGCGAAAGCTCTCGTCCGCCGAGTTCGTCTCGATTCCTGCTGCACGGACGCCTCCGACCCAGGCGGGCGACTACAGCTCGAACGAAGGCGTGGACAGCGGTCGTCTGATCGTCCTCGCCGTGGACGCGGGGAGCTTGGCAGGCGGCCGCGGCAAGTCCGCGCTCGCCGCGGCGGGCCGCTTCCTGGATGGACTGAATCCGGCTGATCGCGTCGCGCTGGTGACGCTTCCGGGCGGCGATCCGCAGAGGGACTTCACGTCGAACCATGCGCTGGTCAAGAGTCTCGTTCAGAAAATCGCCGGCCAGGCGCAGATCAACGTCTCGACTCGGCTGGGCCTCGCCGAGGCGTTGGCCATCGAGCGCGGCGACGAGACGATGGTCGCGCAAGTGCTCGAGCAGCAGTGCACGGGCGACATCACGCTGCAGGCTCGGGACTCGTGCCTCCAGCAGTTGACGTCGGAAGCAAGTCTGCTGCTTGCCGACATGCGTCAGCGATCGCGCAACTCGATCGCGGCGTTGAAGTCGCTCTTCGATCGGATCAGCAGCAGCGAGACGCCCAAGGCGATTGTGCTCGTCTCGGGGGGCGTGCTGCTCAACCCTGACTACACCGACGTGGCCTGGATCGGTCCACGCGCCTCGGCGGCGCACGTCGCCCTGTACATCCTGCAGGTCGACACGCCGGACGCCGACGTCGCGAACGGCCGTACCGCCGCGACGCGCAACCAGGACAGTGAAGCTTTGCGCGAGGGGCTCGACGCCATGGCCGGCATGGCACGGGGCGAGGTTTTTCGCGTTGTGTCCAACGCGGACACGATCTTTCAACGTCTGGCGCTGGAGCTGTCGGGCTACTACCTTCTCGGCTTCGAACCGCTCCCGGGCGATCGCGACGACAGGCCCCACAAGATCAGCATCGACGTTCGAAAGAAGAACGTCGAGGTCCGGGCGCGCCGGGAGTTCACCGTTCCCGCCGCAACCCACTCCGCAGCGCGCGACGATCTGCTGGACACGCTTCGCGCCCCGTTACTGGCAACGGATATTCCGCTGAAGCTCACGACATACGCGTTTCGTGACACGGGAACCGCAAAGATCCGCGTCGTCGTCGCCGCCAACGTCGACCGATCGTCGAATCAGGACGATGACGTCTCCATCGGCTATGTGGTGATCGATGAGCAGGGCAAGGCG
>DATBHR010000019.1:0-277814 GCA_036557365.1 Vicinamibacterales bacterium | reverse complement strand
CTGGATGCCGATGTTCTTCTCGACGTACCACGGCGGCATCACGCCGGCCCGCGGCCCCATGCCGGTGCGCAGCTTGATCGCTCGCGCCCACGGCCGCACGTCGTCATACGTGACGAGCGACATCGGCGCGACGCCGTCGGGCCTGTGGCAGTTCTGGCAACTGCGCTGCAGAATCGGCGCAATGTCCTTCGAGAACGTCACCTCGCCGGCGGGCGACGCTGGCTGCTGCGCGTGAAGCGCTGCCGGAACGACGAGGCCAACAGCGGCGGCCAGCGACAGCGAAGCTCCGATGGCGAGTCTGGCACCGAGTGAACGTTCCACGCGCATCACACACTCCTCCTTGGACGCGGGCGCCCCACGTCTGCCGGAAAACAAGTCCGTCAATTCTACGCCCGAACGGGCTCTGCTGATGAGACGGCGTAGACGCGCCAGCCGCGGTGACCCTTGGCAAGAACGTGCATGCCGCGATCGTCGAACTGCAGGCCGGAGCCGGCGACGAGATCGACCACGGTCCGGGTGACGAGGACTTCGCCCGGACGGGCCAGACTCGCCACGTGGCTGCCGATGTCCACGGCGACGCCGTGCGGTGCGCCGGCAATCATGTCGCACTCCCCGGTGTGCAGACCGAGAAACAGCGTCGTGCCGTTTCGCCGGCCTTCCGCTTCGATGGCGCACGCGCATCGGATCGCGCGCGCGGGGCCGTCGAACACCAGGAACACGCGGCTCTCCGACACGCGCAGCGCCTTGCCGCCGAATCGCGGTCCGTGCTCGGCGAACAGCTGCGCAACGTCTGCGGTCGTGGGCTGCGCCTCTCCGTCGGACGCCGGTCGGCGGTGCGGGACCGTTTCGGCGCACAGGATCGTCACGAGGACGCGATCGGCGTCGAGCGGCGTCCGCGCCGCCGTCAGGAACCGTTCGATTTCGTCGAGCAGCGCGTCCTGATCGCCCACGAACGGAAGATGATCGTCGCCGGGCAATTCGACGAACCGCGAGCCTGGAATCAGGCTCGAGACATAGCGTCCTTCTTCGACGAGCAGGCAGCGATCGCCGGTGCGGTGAAGAACGAGCGTCGGCACGCGGACGGTCGGCAGGATGTGCCGCACGTCGATCTCGGCATTCATGCGCGTCAACGCGATCGCGGCCGCCGGACTGGCGCCCATGCGGAGGAAGGACGCCCACCACTCGCGGAACGCCGGGTCGTGCGCCGCGCTCGGCGCGCGCTCCGCGATGCCGACCGGGCCGCCCCAGTTGTCGACGATCTCCTTGAAGAAGCGATCGCGCTGCTCGCGCGTGGGCGCCCACGGGTAATCGTCGGCGCGCAGGCGCCGCGCGTAGGTGCCGATCATGATGAGCGCTTCAGTCTGTGCGGGATGCGTCGCCGCGAACAGGCTGCACATCGGTCCGCCTTCCGATACGCCGAGCAGCACCGCGCGCCGCGATCCGACGGCGTCGAGCACGGCACGCACGTCGTCCATGCGCTGTTCGAGCGTCGGCAGGCGCGTCACCGGATCGGACAGGCCCGTCCCGCGCTTGTCGAACAGGATCAGCCGCGAGAACGACGCGAGGCGGCTGAGGAAGCGGGCGAACGCTGGCTCCTTCCAGAAGTACTCGAGGTGCGACACCCAGCCCATGACGAACACGAGATCGACCGGGCCGCTGCCGCAGACCTGATACGCGATGTTGACGTCGCCGCTGCGCGCGTACTGCACGGGACCCGGCATCACCGGCGCGGCCGGCGCAGCGTGCGACGCGTCGCTCGCGGCCGTCGACGAAGTCGAGGAAGCCGGCGATGCCGACGACGCCGAGCGCTGGACGTCCGCGATGAAACGATAGCCGCGGCGATGCGCCGTCTCGATGTATCGCGGCGCATGCGCATCGTCGCCAAGCGCCCGACGGATTTCGCGGATGCACACCTTCAGCGCGCCGTCGGCGACGAACACGCCGGGCCAGATCGCTTCGAGCAGCTCGTCCTTCTTGATGAGATGACCGGGGCGCGCGGCCAGATATTCGAGCAGCGCCAGCGCTTTGGGCGTCAACGCGATCGGACCGGTGTCTCCGTAGAGCTGCCCGCGTATCGGGTCGAGCCGATAGCGGTCGAAGATGAAGAGTGGATCCGTCGCCATACCGACGTTCTTCGGGGACGGGCGATGGTATCGCAGAACCGACCGGCTAAGGCTATACATCCCAGTCCTGCCTGCGCGACGACGCGCACGGAGCGAGGCTCGGCCGTAGCGCCGTCCGTCGCCGCGTATTTCGAGAGAACGCCGACCAGACCAACCAGCAGGAGTCCCGCGTGACCAAGTGCACGTTCATAACAGGCGGCGAGCCGCACCCTCCACTGCATAACGGCATGCTACAGGTCGGCGCCGCCGGCGTCGTGAGCGTGTCCTTAGATTGCGGTTAGAGATGCGGAGAGCCAGAGGATGCCGAAGTCGCGGCGACGAGGCTTGTCGCCGTGTACTTCGACATGATGAGGGCGCCGTGCCGTTCCGGGAAGCGGTTACGACACGGAGCGCCAAGCTGCTGGCGTCAACGGGCGGTTAGAACCCGTGCGCGGTCGTGCTCGAGAAAGCCTGAATGCGGACGAGTTCCTTCTCCATGTGGGCCGTCGTCAGCGGAATCGTCTTCGCGACGCCGTCGTCGGTCTCCACCTTGGCGAGAAAGTACCGGTCGCCGAGCTTGTCGAACACCAGATCAGTCTGATCCTTCAGCGGCGATGTTGCCGCAATCGTGATCGTGTACGCGGCGTGCCTGGCGTCGGCGCTGATGATCTCCAGTACGTTACCGTTGCTCGACGACGCTTCCTCGACCGTGTAGTTGCCGGCTGGAAGCACCGTGCTCCCGACGATGAAGTCGAAGGGCACGTTCGCCGTGACGCGTTCAGCCGCGAACGCCGGCGCACCGACGAGCGCAACGGCCGCAAGAGCTCCCGCGATTGACCAGCTGATTCCGATTCGCATAAGCCGCCTTCCTTCTCTATGGCGCTGACTTCTATCTAGTTGGACGGAGCGTTCGCGGACACCGTGTGGTCAAGAAGTGAAACAACGGTGACATGCGCCTCAGCCGGCGGACCCCCTCGGAAACCATGAAATTATTTATGGATGCCGGGCGTAGGGCAGAGTGAGGGTCGTCGCGCGCGACGTCGTGTCGCCGCTGAACAGGACGCCGCTATGCCGATTCTGATCCGATGGGAGACCGACTCCACGATGACGCTGCAGCTCGCCGGCACCATCGACACGCGCTGCGTGCCCGACGTCGAACGCGCGCTGCAGTCCGCGCGTCAGATGCACTGCCCGGTGGTGCTTGATCTCGGGAAGCTGAGATTGATCGATCGCCCGACGATTCAGTACGTGCTCGATCTGATTCACGGCGACGTCCGCTCGGTCGTCAACTGCCCCGAGGACGTGATGCGGTGGATGCGCCGCGAGGATGCGTCGATCGATCGATGAGATCGCTGGCTTCCCGACTCGCGTTCGGATGTTCGGCGGCGGCCATCTGCGGTGTCGCCGCGCGCGCGCAGGTTGCGTCGCAGCCGGCCGTCCCGTCCGCTCCGCGCTGCCGCGTCACCGGTCGAATCACGAGCGGCGGACTTCCCCTTCCCGGCGTCTCCGTGGTCGTCCACGCGGGTGACGCCGTGAGCGCGGCCACGTCCACCGACGTCGACGGAAACTACACGGTCCTCTTCGCGCCGAACGCGACGTATCACATCTCCGCAGATTTCGCGGGATTCGTCGGCGCCGCGCGCGACCTCACGCTCGCCGCGCCGCCGTGCGATCAATCCGCCGATTTCCAGCTCGCGCTCGCGCCGCGGCAGGCGCCGGCATCGCCAGGCGCGCCTGAAGCGAACGCTGCCGCGACAGAGCCGGTCGCGGGACGCGCGTCCGGTGCGGCATCGACCCTTCCCGGAGGAGGACGCGGCCGCGGACAAGGTGCGCAGGCGCGTCAGCCAGGACAACGCTTCCAAACACTCAACGTCCAGGCTGACGCCGGCGCGGCCGCGCTCGAAGCGTCGCCGGCGCAGGACAACGAAGACGTCGCGCGGCTGCTGCCGCCGGGATTCTCGGTCGAGAACGCGCAGTCCGAGGCGATTGCCATCTCCGGCAGCGGCGATGCCACGAACGTCGACCGCGGCATGATGGCGTCGCGCCTGCAGGCGATCAACGCCGGACAATTCGATCCCGCGACGGGACAATTCGCGCCCGGCTTCGGGCCGCAGAACGGATTCGGGCCTGGTGGACCCGGTGGCTTCGGCCGGGGCGGACCCGGCGGTCAGGGCGGACCTGGCGGCGGCTTCGGTCCCGGCGGCCGCGGCAACTTCGTGCTTGGCGGACGCGGCGGGCGCGGCGCTCCGACGTATCGCGGATCGGCGACGTACACATTCGGCGGCTCCGCGCTGGACGCGGCGCCGTACCAGGTCAATCCCAACGCGCCGACGACGACGCCGCAATTCGCGCAGAACACGTACGGGGCGACGTTCGGCGGTCCGGTCAAGATTCCCGGTGTGTACGCGAACGAGAATCGGCGTACGAGCTTCCAGGCGAACTTCACCGGCAACGAGTCGAACAACCTGTTCGACCAGTACGCGACGGTGCCGACGGATGCGATGCGCGGCGGCGATTTCTCGACGAGCGCGATCACGCTCGTCGATCCCGCAACCGGTCAGGCGTTCCCCGCCAACCAGATTCCAGCGGGCAAGATCGATCCGACGGCTGCGTCGCTGCTGCGCTTCATTCCGAGCCCGAATCTCCCGGGCGACAAGTTGAACTACCACGCGTCCACCACCGCGCACACGTCGTCCGAGGCGGTGAGCCTGCGGCTGATTCAAAACCTGTCGCCGACGCCGCCCGCGCAGTCCGGCGGCGGAGGACCGGGTGGCGGCCGCGGCGGTTTCGGCGGCGGCGGAGGTTTCGGCGGTGGACGTTTCGGCGGACCGAACGGCGGCCGCGGCACGAACATCGTGCTGACCGGTCAGCTGCAATACCGACGCAACGAGACCGAGGCGGTCAACGTTTTTCCGGATCTGGGCGGCACGACCGTCAACACGAGCATCGCTGCGCCGATTTCGTTGACCGTCGCTCGCGGACGCTCGATCAACATCTTCAACTTCAACGCCGTTCACTCGAACGTGCAGACGCTGAACGCCTTCTCCAACAACGAGAACGTCGCCGGCAATGCCGGCATCCAATACCCGTCCTCAGTACCGTCCGATCCGTTCAACTGGGGCGTGCCGAATCTGAGCTTCACCGAATTCACCGGCGTCCGCGGCGCTTCGTCGAGCGAGCGCAGCGACACGCGCCTGACGGGCAGCTACACATGGGTGCATCCGACGCGCAGTCATCGGCTGCGCGCGGGCGGCGATTTCCGGTTCGACGCGGACGAGAGTCAGATCAATTCGAACGCGCGAGGCAGCTACACGTTCACCGGACTGTATTCGTCGGGCGGTCAGACGCGGCTCGATGCCAACTCGTACGCCGACTTCGCCGATTTCCTGCTCGGCATGCCGCAGCAGGCGTCGCTGCAGGCCGGCGGCACGACGCGGCTCCGCCAGCGCGCCCTCGACGGCTACTTCGAGGACAACTGGCAGAAGAACGCGAAGCTCACGTTCAATCTCGGCGTGCGCTACGAACTCGCGTTGCCGTACGTGGAAGTCGACAACCGGCTGGCGAACCTCGACGCAAACGCGAGCCTGACCGCGGTGTCGCCCGTGCTGCCGAACACGGCCGGTCCGTACACCGGAACGTTTCCCGCCGGGTTGCTCGAACCGGACAAGAACAACGTCGGACCGCGTCTCGGCGTCGCGTACCGCATGCGGCCGGACACGATCGTTCGCGGCGGCTACAGCATCACCTACAACAGCGGATCGTACGCGTCGATCGCGCGCGAGTTGTCGGGCCAGCCGCCGTTTGCGGACACGATTACGGTCACCGGCTTCGAGGCAGCGCCGCTGACGATCGCCGAAGCGCTGCTCGCGCCGACGCCGGACACCACGAACAACTGGGGCGTGGACAAGGACTACGCGCTCGGCACGATTCAGACGTGGAACACGAACGTCACCAGGAACCTGACGCAGAACTGGGTCATTCAGCTCGGCTACACCGGCATCAAGGGCACCGACCTCGACATCCTGCGCGCGCCGACGCTCGGTCCCGGCGGCGTGCCGATTCTGAGCGCGCAGCCGTTCATCTGGGAATCGTCGGGTGGTCGCTCGCTGATGAATGCCGGCAACTTCCAGCTCCAGCGGCGCCTCGCCGACGGAATCGGCGGGGCGATTTCGTACACGCTCGCCCGCGCGATGGACAACGCCTCGTCGCTCGGCGCTGGTGGACCGGTCGTCGCGCAGAACGACAAGGACCTCGACGCCGAGTACGCGCGATCGAATTTCGATCGCCGCCAGCAGATCTCGGCCAACCTCTATTACGAGCTTCCGTGGGGACCGAATCGCCGCTGGTTGAAGGACGGCGGCGTGCTCGCGGCCATCTTCGGCGAGTGGGCCACGCAGTTCACGATCACGCTGCAGTCCGGCGCGCCGCTCACCGCGCGCATCCTCGGCGCCGCAAGCGACCTGCTGCGCGGCGTCAACGGATCGCTGCGGGCCGACTACAACGGCCAGCCGATCGCGCTGCCCGATCCGACGGTGACGGAGTTCTTCAACACGAATGCGTTCTCGCAGCCGCCCGTCGGTCAGTTCGGCGACTCGGCGCGGAACACCATCACCGGTCCGGGCACGCGGCAGCTGAACGGACTGTTTCAGCGCGACATCCGGCTGTCGCCCAACCGGTCGCTCACGCTGCAGGTCAACGCACTCAACCTGCTGAACTCCGTGCAGTGGGCGTCCGTCGATACGACGTTCAACTCGCCGACCTTCGGCCACGTGACGGCTGCGCGCCCGATGCGGACGGTCACGCTCACGGCGAGGCTGAGGTTCTGACATGACATCGCGGCACATCCTCGCGGGCGTCGTCGCCATCGTCGTGGCAGGCGCGACGATGTCTGGTCAGCAGCCGGCGAGTCAGTCATCGAATGCTCAGCAGGCGCTGCCGACATTCCGCAGCGCCGTCAATCTCGTCCTCGTGGACGTCGTCGTCAAGGATCGGTCCGGCGCCGTCGTCAAGGATCTCAAGGCGGATGACTTCGAGCTGCAGGAAGACGGCGTGAAGCAGCAAATCCTGACCTTTGCGTTCGAGAACATCACGCGCGACGCGAAGCCGATCGAGCGCGCCAGCACGTTGACCGCCGCTGTCGATCGCAGCCAGCCGGCGGTGGCCAACCGTCCAGCGCCGGCTGCTGCGGCGGACGATCTGCCGTCGCATCCGCTGACCTCCGAAGACGTCGCGGGCCATCGACTGCTGACGCTGGTCTTCGACACCAGCTCGATGGAGCCGGACGACGTTCAGAAAGCGATCGACGGCGCGATGAAGTGGGTCGACGATTCGATGTCGCCGGCCGACCTGGTCGCGGTGGCCTCCATCGGCTCGGACCTCCAGATCCTCACCGACTTCACCAGCAGCAAGGAACGCGTTCGGAGCGTGCTTTCGGCATTCGCCTCGACGGACGGCACCGCGTTCGCGTCCGTCGACTCGAGCACAGCCTCGACAGATGACGCGGCGCAATCGGCGACAAGCGACGCGACATCGGTGGACCAGAGCGCGCAGGAGCTCGACACCTTCAACAACGACGTGCGGCTGCGCGCGCTCCGTACGCTCGCCGAAGCGCTTCAGCCCATTCAGCAGAAGAAGGCGATCCTCTACTTCAGTTCAGGCATGCAGCGCAGCGGCACGGACAATCAGGTCGAGCTGCGCGCTGCCGTGAACGCCGCGCTGCGCGCGAACGTCGCCATCTATCCGGTGGACGCGCGCGGACTGCAGGCGGTGGTTCCAGGCGGAAGCGCCCGCAAGGCCAGCAGCGGCGGCCTCGGCGCGTTCAGCGGCGCCAACGTCGCCAACCAGTTCACGCAGCTCGCGGCGCAGCAGGAAACGCTCACGTCGCTCGCATCAGACACCGGCGGCACCGCGTTCACCGATACCAACGATTTCGGCGAGGCGTTCTCCAAGGTCGAGCAGGACATCTCGTCGTACTACATCCTCGGGTTCTCGAGCACGAACACGAACAAGGACGGCCGCTTCCGGCGCATCACGGTCCGCGTGCGAAATCACGGGAACGTCAAGGTCAACGCGAAAGACGGCTACTACGCCGACCGCGACTTCGCGCACACTGCAAAAACCGATCGCGAGACGCAGCTGCAGGAACAGCTCGCGACGCCGATTCCCGCGACCGACGTCCCGCTGTTCGTCAGCGCCGGATGGTTCAGGCTGGCGACCGACAAGTACTACGTGCCGATCTCCCTCGTCGTTCCCGGTTCCGCCGTGCCGCAGTCGAAGGACAAGACGACGCTCGACGTCGCAGGATTCATTCGCGACGAGCGCGGCTTCCCCGTCGGTCGCATCCGCGACACGCTGACCGTCCCACCGACGACGCCGGAAGCGCTGTCAGCGAAACAGGTGCTCTATCAGACCGGCGTCACGCTGCCGCCGGGACGATTCTCGGTCAAGGTCGTCGTGCGCGAGAACGCAGACGGACAGATGGGCACGTTCGAAACGCCGATTACCGTTCCCGAACTGAAGCAGGCGCCCGTCAAGGTCAGCTCGCTCGTGCTCGGAACGCAGCTGCAGAATGTCTCGAATCGAAAGACGTCGAGCCCGCTCGTCCGCGACGGCGTCGAGCTCGTTCCCAACCTCACGCACATCGTCAACCACGATCAGCAGTTGTTCTTCTATTACGAGGTCTACGATCCGGCTGCCGATCACGGCTCGCCGCAGATTCGAACGAACCTGACGTTCTATCGCGGAAGAGTGAAGGTCTTCGAGACGCCGGTGGTCGAGCGCACGACCGTCGACGCGACGGATCGGCACGCGGCAGTGTTCCAGTTCGAGGTTCCGGCCGGAAGCCTCAAGCCCGGTCTCTACACCTGCCAGGTGAGCATCATCGATACCGTCTCGGGCAAGTTCGCGTTTCCGCGACTGCAGTTGTACGTGCGATAGCAACGAGCGCGTCGATGTCAGCGAGCTGTGTCGTTCGACGCGGCGCTATTGCAGTAGTTGGTGTCTGACGGCACGAGTGCTTCCGCCGCCGCGATCCGGAACGACGCGTTGTCGAACGACGCGCCGACGTACCCGTCGTTCAATTCGACGGTGCGCACCTCGCACGGTTTGAAAATGTCTTTGATGAACTCGTGCCGCTCGATCTTCGCTCCGTTGGGCGACGTGTAGGTCGTGAAGTACAGGAGATCGCGATACGCGACGTGCGGATTGCGATTCTGCACCACGACCGACCAGTGAACCGCAGTTCCCCACCGGCGCTCGAAGTGCGCGCGATCGACGACGACGTCGCGAACGGGATTGTGCGGGATCTCGCCTCCGAGGGCAGCCGGTCCGCCGTCCACGGCAAATGCGCGCCGGTGGCCGAGGACCTCCGGGCGGCGCGTGCGGATCGCGTTCATGACGATATCGCGGTGCTTGTAGAGGGAGCGCTCGGGCGCCTGAGCGACGGCGAGGCCGGCGTGAAACGCGATGTTGACGGCGAGCACCGCAGCCGCGAACGTCCGCCAGCGTGAGGAGTCGACGAACGTCCAGCAGTACGCTGCGAGCACGAGCGCGACGGGCGCCAGGACGTAGAACGCGTGCGCCTGCGCGGGCTCCATCACGAACCAGTAGCTCGCATACACGAGGACGACGGATATGGCGAGCAGCCAGCGCATCGCCTGCCACTGCAGGATGGTGTCGAGCCGCGGCCAGCGGCGCGCGGACCGGCACGCCTCGACGAGCATCCAGAGCGGCTGCACGACGCCCGCGAGCCACACAATCGCCGCGAGCGGCGCGAGCCACGCGTGCGCCGCGAAGAACTCGAGGCGCTTGGCGCCGTCCGTCGCGATGAAGCGGTTGATCTCGAGGCTCGCGAACGACAGCATCCGCGCGAGCGTCGTCACGGCAATCCACGGATTGACGCCGTTCACGTGGAGGTTGCGCAGCGTGCCGCCGGATCCGCCTGACAATCCGTACGTGATGACGGTCGGCAGCAGGAGCACGCCGGGAACGAGCGCGCCGGCGACGTAGGCGCCGCCGTCCTTCGCGAGCGCTCGCGCGCCGCCCCTGCGCCTGCTCCACCACGCCCACGCGCTGTACGGCAGCAGCAGCGGCCACGACATGTGCACCTGCATCACCCACGTCAGGCCGAAACCCATCATGAAAAATGCGAGCGCCGCCGGAACGAGATTGAGCGAGAAGATGGGAACCGCTTCGAAGAAGCCGACGAAAAACACGACTGCGCCGAAGAGCACGTAGGACGGATTGATGATGTGCGTCGAGAACTGCAGCGTCCACGGCACCGTCATGAACCAGCCCCACACGAGCCACCGCGGCAGCCACGGCAGCCGGCGCGTCGTGTACCAGGCAAGACCCGCGAGCGCGGAAAAAGACAACAGGTTCAGCAGGACGTACGGCGATTCAGGGAACGGCGCGATGCGCAGCGGAACGCTGACGAGCAACCCCTGCAGAGCGCCGGGGATCTGACTCTTCGTCCAGACGACGTCGGCGCCGAAGAACGGCCACTGCCCCGTCGCGTAGTGCCGGAGGCCAATCAGATAAACCTGCGTTTCGTCCTCGAAGAAAAACTCCGAGGACAATCCGAAGGCGAGACGGAAGGCGAACAGCGCGACGAGCGCCGCGCCAGCCAGGATTGCCGCGCGGCGCGTCGATCGATCTTTCAATCGCGGCGGTTGCCGAGGAAGCGCAACAGGAACAGGAAGAGGTTGATGAAATCCAGGTACAGCGACAGCGCGCCGACGATCGCGAACGATCCGGTCTGCCCTGCGGGCAACGCGAGCGCCATCGCCTTCATCCGCTGCGCGTCGTACGCGGCCAGTCCGGTGAAGATGAAGACGCCGACGATTGAGATCATGAACTGGAGGCCGTCGTTGTGCCAGAACATGCCGACGAGGCTGGCGAGGATCAATCCGACGACGCCCATGATGAGGAAATGACCGAAGCCTGCAAGGCTGCGTCGCGTCATGGTGCCGTAGAACGCCATCGCGCCGAACATCCCGGCCGTGATCACGAACGTGCTGGCAATCGACTCGCCGGTGTAGGCCAGCAGCAGGAAGGAAAACGTCAGGCCGGTCAGCGCTGAGTAGACGACGAACAGCATCGACGCCGTGGACGGCGCCATCTGCTGCACGCGCGCGGACAACGCGAACACGATGCCCAGCTGCACGATGGCGAGGCCCCAGAAGAGAAACGGATTCCTGACGAGCGTCAGCGCGATCGACGGCGACGAGGACACGGCCAGAGCCGTGACTGCCGTGATGCCGAGCCCGATGCCCATCCACCCGTAGACCGACCGGAGAAATGTACTGACGCGTTCATCGACGGTCGACGGAACGGATACCGTCGATTCCCGAGCCATGTCATAGTCCGCCATCTCGACCTCCTCGCACTGCTGTCTTCAGACGTTACCACGGCCGGACCCGCCGCCGGTGGCAAACACGTTCAGCAGCCGCGTGACCTCGTAGTCGGTCGTTTGCGAAAAATCGTCATACCAGCGGCCGACGGCCACGAACGGCTCGGGAACCGCAACCCAGACGACGGCGTCAGCGAGCCGGCCCAGATCGTCGAACGCCTCGCGCGACCCGACCGGGACGGCCACGATCACGCGCGCCGGTCGCCGTTCGCGCACTGCCCGAACCGCCGCCTGCATGCTCGCGCCGGTCGCGAGGCCGTCGTCAACGATCAGGGCGGTCCGATCGCGGATGTCGAGCGCCGGACGATCGCCGCGGTAGATGGACGCGCGGCGAACGAGCTCCGTGCGCTCGCGAACAGCCGCCCGGTCGACCGATTCGGGTGGAATCGAGAGCTCTCGAATGACGTCGTCGTTCAGCACCTCGACGTCGAGCTCGGCGACGGCGCCCATCGCCAGCTCTTCGTGGCCGGGGACACCCAGCTTGCGGACCAGCAGCACGTCGAGCGGCGCGCCAAGCCGCGCGGCGACCTGCCCGGCGACCGGCACACCACCGCGCGGGAGTCCGAGCACGACGAGGTCCTGGCGGTTCGCATACTCGGTCAGCCGGTCGGCGAGCTGCTGGCCGGCGTCGAAGCGATCGCGAAACGGCAGGTGCGGATCCACGCGTTCACGCTGTCGCAAACCGGAACGCGTGGCTCAAATTGCAACCGTGCCGAAGCCCGGAGTGCCACGAATTGTCGGCAGGCACCTGACAACGCGTGTCAGATCGCGGCGTCCGGCTGTGCATCCGCGCGCATCGGCGGCGGCATCCGCTTTGAAATGAGTCCCGCATCGGAATTCGCGAGGCAGATCTCGCGAAAGGAGTCAGGCGATGCGGAGTCCGAGCCTCGAGTTGAAAGTAACCGGCGAGCAGTTCAGCCTGACGCCGCTGCCATATCAGGTGGGTTCTCCGTGCACCTACGGCCACAACTGCCCCAATCGGGCAAGCCATCGTCTGCTTCGTCCCCACGAGCGAGAGAGCGTCCTGTTGCTGTGCGACTCGCATACGCTGGATTGGGCACAGACGAACGGACTGCGAGTCACGACCGCTCGACTCGGCAACTCGGCGGCCTGATCGGCCGCGACGATCACTCGCGCAGCGCGAACGTGCACAGCGCGAGACCTGAAATCGTCGCGACGTACTGGCGGCCGTCCACCTCGTAGGTCATCGGACCGTTGACGATTTGCGCGCCGAGGCTCGCCTTCCAGAGGAGCGCGCCGGTCCGCGCGTCGAGCGCCTGAAAGTAGCCTTCCCTCCCGCCGGTGAACAGCAGGTCGGACGCCGTCGTCAGGATGCCGCTGTCGGTGACGTCGGTCATCGGAAACTTCCACTTCACTTCGCCGGTGGACGAATCGAGCGCGAGCACCGCGCCGCTCGCGGCTGCGTCGGTCCAGTTGTTGATCGGACCACGGCGCAATCCGGGAACCGCGGGAGCGCCAGGCACCGGCACGTACGACCGGTTCGCGCCGCCGCCGAAGTTGCGCCCTTCCTGGTACTCGGCCGGGGTGCCGCCGAAAATCGTGGCGTAACCTTCCCACGCGGACACGTAGAACAATCCTGTTCGCGGACTGAATGACGGCGAATACCAGTTGGTGCCGCCCTGATTCCCCGGCCACGTCGGCATGCCGTCGGGCTGCGGCGTCTGGATTGGCCGGCCGCGCTCGTCGAAGCCGCTCGACCAGTTCACCTTGACGAACGGACGTCCGACGAGAAAACGTCCCGTCTGGCGCTCGAGCACGTAGAAGTTGCCGTTCCGGTTCGCCCAGATCATCGCCTTCACCGGCGTGCCGCGCCAGGTGATGTCCGCGAGCACGGGAATCTGCACGGAGTCGTAGTCGTACCGATCGTGCGGTGTGAACTGGTAATGCCATCGCAGCTTGCCGGTGTCCGCATCGAGGGCGACGACCGAGTCCGTGTACAGGTTGTCGCCGGGACGCTGCTCGTTGTTCCAGTCGGGGCCGGCGTTGCCGACGCCCCAGTACGTGAGGTTGAGATCCGCGTCGTAGGATCCCGTGACCCACACCGATCCGCCGCCGTGCTTCCACGCCTCCGGGTCGCAGTATTTCTCCGACTTCTCCGGGCAGAGCTTCCACGTCTCGAACCCTGCGTCACCGGGACCGGGAATCGTGTAGAAGCGCCAGAGTTCCTTCCCCGATCGCGCCTCGTACGCGGCGACGAAACCGCGGATCCCGTACTCGCCGCCGCCGACGCCGACGATGACTCTGTCGTGAACGACGAGCGGCGCGAGCGTCAGCGAATAGCCTGCGTCGCTCGTCGCGACCTTGGTGTCCCAGAGCGGATGGCCCGACCTCGCGTCGATCGCCACGAGGTGCGCGTCGAGCGTGCCCATGAACAGCGTGTCGCCCAGGATCGCGAGGCCGCGATTGTTGGCGCCGCAGCACACGATCTGATTCGGCGCGAGCGGATGGCGATAGATCCAGAAGACGCGACCGGTCCGCGCATCGAGCGCGACGACATCGTTGGGACGCTGCGTCAGATACATCACGCCGTCCACGACGAGCGGCGTGGTCTGCCAGGCGCCGGCGGCGGCGGCCTGGTACATCCAGCGCATCTCGAGGTTCTTGACGTTCGCCGGCGTGATTTGCGTCAGCAGGCTGTAACGGTTGCTGAAGTAGCCGCCGGAATACGTCAGCCAGTTCCGCGGTTCCTTCGCCGCGTTGAGCAGGCGATCGGCGCCGACCTGTGCGTGGACCGTAAAACCGGCCGCGGCGAGCAGTACCACGGCGACGCACGCGGCCGCCGTTCGTCGAATCTGCATGGACGTCTTCACCGTCCTTTCAGCGACAACAGGTAGGCGGTCAGATCGCCGATCTCGTCCGTCGACAGCGTCTCCTTGTAGGAGGGCATTGGCGAAACGGTCCCGACGGTGTATTCGCGAAGATCGGCTTTCGTCAGCGAGACGAGCCGTTCCTGGCTGTCGAAGATCTGCACCGTGTAGGTGTCCTCGTTCAAGCGCCGGCCGGTGATGACGGTGCCGTCGCGCGTCACGGCGCGCACGGGTCGGTTGATCGGCATCATCTGACTGCTCGGATCGACGAGCGATCGCTCGATGGAGCCGGCGCTTCGCTGAGAACCGATGTCGCTCAGGTCCGGCGCGAGCCGAGAACCGGTCGTGCCGATGCGGTGGCACCGCGTGCAGTTTCCGCGTCCTTCGAACAGCGCACGACCGCGATCGGCGTTGCCGGGACGAATGGCGCCGCGGTCAACCGCGTTCATGTTGCGCAGATAGGCGACGATCGCCGCTCGCTCCGCGGGGTCGAAGTTGAACGCCAGCATCCCCGTGCCCGGGATGCCGCCGGTGATCACGCGAACGAGGTCCTGATCGTTGAACGCGTGCCTGAACACGCCGCTGCGAAGGTTGACGCCGCCGACGCCGTCGCCGTTGGCGCCGTGGCAGGTGGTGCACTGCGCGTCGTAGAGCCGCGCTCCATAAGAGATATCCGCCGACGCGTACTCGCCGGGATGCGAAGCCGTCGTCTGCGCCGCGACGGCGGATGCGATCACCGCCACGCAGCCAAGGGCCGCGAGGCCTTCACGGCAGATCGACATGGGGCGGATTCTACGCCCGATCGACGCGGCGACCGCATTCAACTTTTGCTTGCGCCCGCCGCCGACGGCGTACGATCATCGCGCGTCACCTGGACAGCGAATCGATGACGGCCAGGGGCCGGCCCACGGCCCGGAAGCGCGGCGACGATGAAACGCGAGCAGATCGAGGAGCTCTTCTACGGGAAGCCGGAGCAGCAGCGCCGGTTCACGCAGGATTTTCCGGTCCTCCCCGACGTCTGGATCGAGTACGGCGCGGATCCCGAGCGCCGCATCGAGCTCCTGCTGACGCCGCACAACGAGTCCGACGCGCCGACGCTGTCACGCGCGCTGCGTCAGCGCCTGTCCTTCGATCGTGGAGCGAGCACCACGAAACGCAAGGCGCCCGACATGGCGGCCCACATCCACTCGGGCGTGCTGTTCAACGAATCGGTGGTGCTCGCGTCGCTGACGTTCACCGAGCTGCTGCGCGACGCGCTGCCGCTGACCGACTGGTGGCGGCGGATCGTGGCGCCGACCGGCGGTCCGTGGATGCGCGCCAACCTTCTCAAGTTCGGTGCGGCGCTGAACAAATCGAAGCCGGGACAACGCCGACCGACCGACACCGACCCGAAGCTGCTGCTGAAGTTCGTGCAGATCGTCGGCTCGATCGAGCTCGAGCGCGAAGGCCGCCACGTCGACATTCAACGCGCGATGGAATCGCACCTGAGCGAGCCGCTCATCGATGCGTTCGCGAACGTGTACGACAAGCTGCATGCGGTCCAGTCGGGAACGGAAGGCCTGCTCTGGAGCATCAGCCTGAACCGCCGCGCGACGACGAGCGTCTGGCGATCGCGGCTGACGGTCAAGGCGGACGCGGCTGCGCGGCTGTTCGAGGCGAAGACGAGCGGCATCCGCTGGGCGGTGCTCGACACCGGCATCGACGCGACGCACAAAGCGTTCGCGCGCCGCAACGCAGACGACACGATCCAGCGACCGACAAAGCCGGACCCGGACAACGAAATCAACAGCCGCGTCGTCCGGACCTACGACTTCCTGCGGATCAAGGCGCTCCTCACGCCGCTCGCGGATCCCAAGAAAGCGGTTCCGGTCGACGGCACCGCTGCGGCGCATCTGCCCAAGAAAGTCCTCGCCGAGATGCAGGGCGAGCTGCGCAACTCGCTGCTGCGCGGACGCGCCATCGACTGGGACCTGCTCGAACCGTTCCTGCGAATCCCGCACACGAAAAAAGGCTATCGTCCGCCGAAGTTCGACGCGCACGGGACGCACGTCGCCGGCATCCTGGCCGCTAACTGGCCGGAAGCGCCGCAGGACACCGCGCTCAGCGAGCCGCTGCGCGGCGTGTGTCCGCAGCTCGAGCTCTACGATCTCCGCGTGCTGCCCGACGACCCTGACGACTCGGCCGACGAGTTCACGATCATCGCGGCGCTGCAGTTCCTCAGACACCTCAACGCGCACAAGGACCTGATGCTCGTTCACGGCGTGAACCTGAGCCTGTCGGTCCCGCACGACGTCGCGAACTACGCCTGCGGCCGCACGCCCGTCTGCGAGGAATGCGAACGCGTTGTCGCGGCTGGGATGATCGTCGTCACAGCCGCCGGCAATCGCGGCTTCAACCGGCTGCGGCAGGCCGAAGGCGGCGCGTACGGCGACTACCGCTACATCAGCATCACCGATCCCGGCAACGCCGAGATGGTGATCACCGTCGGCTCGACGCACCGGATGATGCCGCACAACTACGGCGTCTCGTACTTTTCGAGCCGCGGGCCGACGGGCGACGGGCGGACCAAGCCGGACCTCATCGCGCCGGGAGAGCGCATCGACTCCTGCGCGCTCCATGGCGACTACGAAACGATGGACGGAACGAGCATGGCGGCGCCGCATGTCAGCGGCGCCGCGGCGCTCCTGCTCGCCCGCCATCGCGAGCTCATCGGTCAGCCGATACGCGTGAAGGAAGTGCTGTGCAACACGGCGACGGATCTCGGCCGCGAGCCGCGATTCCAGGGCCGCGGCATGGTGGACGTCCTCCGCGCCCTCCAATCGATCTGAGCGCCGCCATCATGACGTTCACGCTTGAAGCGCTGCAGGCCAACGACGGCGACTGCCTGCTGCTCCACTACCAGAACAAGGCGTCCGCTGCGCCGACGCGCGTGCTCATCGACGGCGGCTCGAAAGGCGTCTACGCGAGCATCCTCAGCAAGCGTCTCGCGCAGCTTCAGAGCGGCGGATCGCTCGAGCTGCGCATGGCGATGGTCAGCCACATCGACGCCGACCACATCACCGGCATCCTCGATCTGCTCCGTGCGCTCGAAAAAGCGCGCGACGATGGCGACGAGCCGAGCTGCGCGATCGACACGCTGTGGCTCAACTCGTTCGATCGGCTGAACGCCGGCACGCCGGCCGTCGCGAAATCTTCAGCGGTGGCGGCGTCGATCGACGGCATCATCCCGCCTCACGGCCTCGATCCGTTCGCGGCCGCTGTCGTGGCGAGCGTGCCGCAGGCCAACCGGGTGCGCGACACGGCGACGCGGCTCGGCATCTCGATCAACGACGGCGCTGCGCGCGATGGTCTGGTGGAAGCGCCCGCGAAGGGACGCTGCAAGGTGACGATCGCACCGGGGCTCACCTTCACCGTGATCGCACCGCACACCGCGCAGCTCGCGCGCCTGAAGGACGAGTTCGCCAAGGCAAAAGCAAAACACGGCGCGCAGGACGCGGCGCTCGCCGCGGACTACCTGAACAACACCGTCCCGAACATGTCGTCCATCGTCGTCATGGCCGAAGCCGCCCCCGCGGGAAACAAGCAACCGCTGCAGATGCTGCTGACCGGCGATGCGCGCGGCGACGTCATCCTCGAATCGCTGAACCTCGCGGGTTACATGAAGAAGGGCCGCTGCCACGTGGACCTGCTGAAGGTGCAGCACCACGGCAGCAGTCACAGCATCACGCAGGACTTCTTCGAGCGCGTGACCGCCGATCACTACGTCATCTCGGGCAACGGCAAGCACGGCATCCCGCATCCCGACGCACTGCACTGGCTGTCAGCGTCTCGGAGCGGCGAGTCCTACAATGCGTACCTCACGAATCGCATCGGCGTGCTCGGGTTGAAGAAAACGCTCGATGCGTTTCTCGCGTCGGAGGCCGCGACGGAAAAGCGCCACTGCTATCACTTCCGCAACGAGAAGGACCTGTCGTTGTCGGTGGCGCTCGCCTGAGTCTCAGGGCACGCGGACGACGTCCGCCGGCAACCGCGCGGCGTAGTTGCCGGCGCGCTGAAACACCGATTCGTGGACGAGCGAGCCCGGCGCGATGTAGCGGCGCTTCCCGACATTGGCCTTGCGATGATATCCACCGGTGTCCCAGTCGTACCGCCGCCGCGGAAGGTACTCGGCCACATGCCACGCGCCGCTCAACGACTCGTGCGTCATCCCATTTGGATCGGGCGGCACATATCCGGCGCCTGATATCCGGCCCATGACCACGTCCTCGCGGCTCTCGTCCACGAGCAGCCCGTGCGCTTTTGCTTCCCGCAGCATCCATCCGAGCGGGATCTTCGAGAGGCCGCTCTCCACTTCCGGGTAGCCGCCGCCGACATCGCAGTGCACGCCGGCAAACCAGACCTGCTGCAGATCTTTCGGGCCGGCCTCCTCGTTCGGGCCGCGCGGACGCCAGAGCGCCGTTCGAAAGAACGCGCGCCGTTCGTCAATCGCGACGGCGTGCCGGCCGATTTCGATGTCGGGATTGTTCGCCACGTACGGCAGGTGCAGCGGGTTGTCGACCCAGCCGACCGAGCTTACGGTGTCCCAGACGCCCACGAACCACGGGCGGCACGGCGTCCACGTCATCGACTCCTTGAAGTCGCGCGCGAGCGAGAAGTACTGGGACACCGCGGCGGCATCGGCCTGCGGCTGGCGATGGATCCCCATCAGCATACGAATCGCGTACGGGACGAGCGCATCGTTGTCGCGGCGGAGAATCCCGTACATGTGGAGCAGCGACGCGACGGCGCGGACGGTGTACGCGCCGCGGCTGAAGCCGAACAGGAACACGCGGTCGCCCGGCTCGAAGTTCCGCATGAGGAAGACGTAGGCGTCGCGGATATCGCTGGCGAGGCCGTAGCCGAACGCGAGGCCGAGTCCTTTGGTGACGCGCCGTTGAATGCCCGTCAGCGCGCCGGCGGGCTCCATCGTTCCCAGGCCCGGATGATAGTAGGTGACCTGCGTCGCCGCGTCCTGCCGCAGCGTCACGAAGAGCTTGATGACGTTGGTGCGATCCTGCGCGAACTCGTTGGCGGTGCCGTCGCAGCACAGCACGACGTTCTTGGGCATGACTTGATCGCGTCAGCGCGCTGCGCGCCGGCGCTTTCGGACAACCTGTCCCGCCTCGACTTCACGCGCGATCATCACCTCCGTCGACTTCACGATCGCCAGCGCATCGTCGCCTCGGCGCAGCTTGAGCTCATTGATCGCATCGGTGGTGATGACCGCAGTCAGTGACTGGTCGCCGATGCGCAGCCGGACCTGCCCCATCAGACCGTCCGTGCGCACCTCCTCGACGAAACCGTGAAGCCGGTTGCGACCGCTCAGTGCCACGATCAGACCGGGCGCCTTCGCCGCCTTCGTCCGGCGCTTCGACGGCTTCGAGCCGATCGCCGATTGCGCGAGCAGCCGATCGATTTCGGCTTCCGACAATCGATGATGCCCGCCTGCGGTTTGCGTCGTGCGGATCTTGCCTTGATAGATCCACTGCTTCAGCGTCGAGTAGCCGATGCCCATCCGCTCGGCGGCGGATCGAACGGTCAGCAAAGCCATGCGCCACGCACCTCCGAATCGGCTCGAATCATATCGCGTTGCGCGGCCGATCTCTGAGATAAGGCGCGAGACGCCGTCGATTCGTGCAGGCGATTCAGCGGGCGGCCGTCGGCACCGAAAAGCCGAACGCTCCGAGCGTGCGCTCGGCGGACGGCGCTTTCAGCGCCGCCAGGAACCTGTGTGCGAGCGCGGTCTGCCGCGACGCGGACACCACGGCGCCGGCCTGCTCGATGGGCGGGTAAGACGATGCGGGAATTTCGAAGTAGCGGCCTGCGCTTTTGAGCGTCGGCGACAGCGCGAGCGACAGTGCCAGAATGCCGACCTCCGCGTTGCCCGATTGCGCGAACTGCGCGGCCTGCGAGATGTTCTCGCCGAGCACGAGCTTCGATCGGACCTCGTCGTACAGATGATCATGGCGCAGCGCCGCGACCGCGGCTCTCCCGTACGGCGCGTGCGCCGGATTGGCGACCGCGATCCGCCGGACCTGCGGGTCGGTGACGACGGCGAGACCGCGGCTGACGTCCACCTTCGAATCGTTGCGGCTCCACAACACGATGCGGCCCGTCGCATACATCGACACGCTGCCAGCTTCGACGAGGCCCGCCTGCTCGAGACGGCGCGGGTAGTCGATGTCGGCGGAAAGGAAGACGTCGAACGGTGCGCCGTGCTCGATCTGCGTCATGAAATTTCCCGACGATCCGAACGTGACCGACACTTTCTGACCGGTGTCCTTTTCGAACTGCGCGACGATCGTCGGCAGCACGCTCTGCAGATCTGACGCCGCGGCAACGGCGAGCGGCTGCGGCTGCGCCGCACGGACGACGAGCGTCGCTGAGATCGCTCCAGCGGCGATCGCAGCGATCGCACATTTCAGGGCGGTTCGACGCAACATGTCTCGCTATTCTAGACGTTTCCGGTCAATTCGACGTGAGGTAGAATCCCGGCATGCTGCTCCGCGCAGGTTGTGTGTCCTTTTTGCTCGCTGCCGGGCTGTCCGTTGCGCCGACCGTCTCCGCTGGCTGGCAGGACACACAGGCAACCTCGACAACGGCGCCGCTCGTCGTTGACGGCGATGTCACGCACGCGCTGACGCTGACGCCCGCTGATATCCGGGCGCTGCCGCGAACGACCGTCACGGTCAACGAGGAAGGGCGATCGATCAGCTACGAAGGTGTGCTCGTCGGCGAGCTGCTCAAGCGTGCGGGTGCGCCAGTCGGCCGCGACCTCAGCGGAAAGGCGGTCGCCACGTACGTTCGTGCGTTCGCGCGCGACGGCTACCAGGTGGTCTTCTCGCTCGCGGAGCTCGACCCTGCGTTCACCGGCAGCGAAATCATCGTCGCTGACACCATCGACGGCAAGCCGCTCTTCGACTATCAGGGTCCCCTTCGCATCGTGGCGCCGCACGACAAGCGCGGCGCGCGATCCATCCGGATGCTGCAGCGCATCGAGGTCGTCCGCCTCGCGAAATGACATGACGCTGCGACACCTGGCCGCGGTCGTCTGGCTCGGCGCTGCGACCGCAACCGTTCTGGCCGTCCCGCCGTCGCACGAGTCTTCCTACACCTGGGACTTGCCGGACAAATTTCCGACGCCGCGTGTGCCGGCCGACAACCCGATGTCCGAAGCGAAAGTTACGCTCGGACGCCACCTGTTCTACGACACGCGACTCTCGGGCAACGGAACATACGCCTGCGCCACCTGCCACGAGCAGGCGCGCGCGTTCACCGACGGCCGGGCGCAGGCGATCGGTTCGACTGGCGAGCGTCATCCGCGCGGCAGCATGAGCCTCGTGAACGTGGCGTACGCGGCGGCGCTCACGTGGGGCAATCCAACCGTGACGCGCCTCGAAGATCAGGCGCTCGTGCCGATGTACGGCACGCACCCGGTCGAACTGGGCCTGCCGAAGGATGACCGTGCGGTCCTCACGCGGCTAAAAAGCGAACCACGCTACCGCCGGCTGTTCGTGGATGCCTTCGGCAATGGCGACGAGCAGTATTCGATCGTGCACGTCACGCAGGCGATCGCAAGCTTCGAGCGCAGCATCGTGTCGGCGCGCTCTCCGTACGATCGGTACCATGACAATCGCGACGACTCGGCCATCTCCACTGCGGCACGGCGCGGCGAGACGCTGTTCTTCAGCCAGCCGCTGTCGTGCTTCCGCTGCCACGGCGGTTTCACCCTCTCGGGCGCGGTCGATTTCGAAGGTCATCACGCGCAGGGTCCGGTCGAGTTTCACAACACCGGGCTTTACAACATCGCAGGCGCGCTGTCGTATCCGCCGCCGAATACCGGCGTCTACGAAGTCACACATCGTCCGGAGGACGTCGGACGCTTCAAGGCACCGACGCTGCGAAACATCGCCGTCACGGCGCCGTACATGCATGACGGCAGTGCGGCAACGCTCGAGGATGTCATCGCGCACTATGCAGCGGGCGGACGGACGATCGCCAGCGGGGAGTACAAAGGTGTCGGCCATGACAACCCGAACCGCAGCCCGACCGTTCGCGGCTTCACGATCACAGACGATCAGCGAAGCGACCTCATCGCGTTCCTGAAGTCGCTGACCGACGATCAGGTGCTGACCGATCCGCGATTCAGCAATCCGTGGACGCACGAGACGTCCGAGCACAAACCTGTTCCGCACTGACCGCGAAGGAGGCTCCGTGACCATCAGCGCACGCAACCACATCACCGGCGTGATCGAGGAGATTCAGACAGGCGACATCTTGTGCCACGTCGTCGTCCGTGCGGGCGAGTACGTCCTCGAATCGGTGATCACCCGCCGCAGTGCGGAGGAAATGGGCCTGAAGACGGGCGATCGCGTGACCGCTGTCGTCAAAGCGACGGAGATGATGCTCTCGAAACCGTAGATAGTCGATTCAATCCGACTACGGTTGATTTGAATCCTGTTTACAACCGAGATAGAGTGATCGCCTCTTCTGGAGGCTGATTTGCTCCGTCGACACGGTTCGCTCGGACGTTTGCTGTTCGCGTCGTCTCTCGTGGCGCTCTTTACCGCGCCGGCTGCCGCCCAGGTCGCGGCGGGTGAAGTCACCGGCATCGTCAAGGATCAGGCGGGCGCGCCGGTTCCAGGCGTCACGGTCACCGTGACCGAAGTCAGCACCAACCGGCCTCGGGTGTCCATTACGTCGACCGACGGCGTCTACACCGCCCCGAGCCTCGCGCCCGGCGCGTATCGCATCGATGTGGAGCTCGCAGGGTTCAAGCCGATCCGCCGCGAGGGCGTCCTCGTGTCAACCGGCGAAAAAGTCCGGCTCGACTTTAATCTGCAGGTCGGCGACGTGCGCGAGCAGGTGACGGTCAACGGCGATGCGCCACTCCTCCGGCAGGAGACTGGCAGCCTCGGCACCGTGGTCGAGAACGAACAGGTCGAGCAGCTGCCGCTCAACGGCCGGACGTTCATTACGCTCGCGCAGCTCGCGCCCGGCGTGGCGCTTCCGCCTGCCTCGCAGCTGCCGCGCATCAACGGCGGCCGGCCGCGGACGAACGAATATCTGTTCGACGGCATTTCCGTGCTGCAGCCGGAGCCGGGACAGGTGGCCTACTTCCCGGTGATCGACGCCATCCAGGAGTTCAAGATCGAAAGCAACAGTCCGCCGGCCGAGTTCGGGCGGTTCAACGGCGGCGTGATCAATCTGACGACCAAGGCGGGCACGAACAGCTATCACGGGAACGCGTTCGAGTTCTTCAGAAACCAGGCGCTGAACGCGACGAACTACTTCCAGACCAATCTGCCGACGAAGCCCGACTACAACCGCAACCAGTTTGGCGGCACGTTCGGCGGCCCGATCGAAAAGGATCACACCTTCTTCTTCTTCGACTACCAGGGACAGCGGCAGTCGATCGGGCGCACCGTCACGTCGACCGTGCCGACGCTCCTGCAGCGTCAGGGCATCTTCACCGAGCCGATTGCGGGCCGCGTGCCCACGATCTTCGATCCGACCAGCGGAACGGTCCGCACGGCGTTCCCCGGCAACACGATCCCGGCGGCACGCATCGACCCCGTGGCGTTGTCGCTCCTTCAGCGTTACCCGCTGCCGACGTCTGCCGGCACCTCGAACAATTTCCAGCGGACCGAGGACGAAATCGACAACCAGGATCAATGGGACGCACGTATCGATCATCGCTTCTCGACCAATCGGGATCAGCTGTTCGGCCGGCTGACGTACTTCCGCGACGGGTTCGTGCCGGTGACGCCTCTGCCGGAAGGGAGCGGCGTCACCTCCGGTACGCTCGGCCCGCAGGACACGACCGCGTGGGCGTTCGCGTCGAACTATCAGCACACGTTCTCGTCGAACATCCTGAATGAGGTGCGGTTCGGGGACACGCGGCGAAGCGTCGATCGAACGGCGGCGCAGCTTTCGACGTCCGCGGGATCGGCGCTCAATATTCCCGGCATTCCGTCCACTGCGCAGTTTCCGAATACGCTGCCGACGTTCCTGATTGCCGGCTACCAGCAGCTCGGCTCACCAGCCAACACGGCGTCGACGTTCAGCACCAGCGTTTCGGAAGTCGCCGATTCGCTGACGTGGCTGAAAGGCAAACACACCTTCAAGATGGGCCTCGACTGGCGCTGGGAGCGGCTGAACGTAATCCAGCCGCCGTCGCCGACCGGATCGTTCACCTTCAGCACGCTCGGAAGCGACCAGCCCGGCCTGGCGAACACCGGGACGCCGTTCGCCAGCTTTCTGCTCGGACAGGTCCAGCAGTTTTCCATCGACCTGCAACAGCAGCAGATTCAGGAGCGCGCGCACTTCCAGGAATATTTCATCCAGGACGACTGGAAAGTGTCGGACCGGCTGACGATCAACCCCGGCCTTCGATACACGCTGAACTTTCCGTCCACCGAGATCAACGGCCAGACCGCGGTCTTCAATCTTCAGACCCAGGTGCTCGACTATCCGGGCACCGAGCCGGTCCGTCCGCTGAAGAAGAACAACTTCGGTCCGCGCCTCGGCATCGTCTATCGCGCGACCGACAAGACGATCGTCAGCTCCGGCTACGGTCTCGTCTGGATTGAGATGGCCGGCATCACGACACCGTTCACGACGCCGACGTTTCCCTTCCTGCAGACGTTTACGCAGCGCAACCTCGACAACCTCTCACCCGCCTTCGTTCTCAAGAACGGGCCGAGCGTCACGCCGGTCGGTCCCACGCCGACGGCAGGACTCGGCCAGGGCGTGTTCTCCGTCGATGCCACGCTTGGTTCCGGCTACGTGCAGCAGTGGAACGCCGCGGTCCAACGCGAGCTGACGTCGAATACGACACTCGAAGTTGCGTATGTCGGGTCGTTCATCACGCACGTCGGCATCCCGGACACGAATCTGAATCAGTTGACGGTCGATCAGCTCGCCATCGGCGCGCCGTTGATGGTCCGCGTCAACAATCCGTACTTCGGCACCATTCCGCGGTCGTCATCGCTGGGCGATCCGACGATTCCCGTCGCGCAGCTGTTGAAACCGTATCCGGAATACACGACCGTCAGCCTCTATCGCAACAACGTCGGCACGACGCGGTACAACGGCCTCGAGATCAGCGTCCGGCAGCGGCTGTCGCACGGTCTCAGCTACTCGCTCGCGTACACGCGCTCCAAGCTCATCGACGATGCGTCGTCGGTGTTCGACGCGTCGATTCTGACCGGCCCGATCGCGAACTACCCGGTCGCCGACAGCTTCAACCGCGCGCTCGAACGCGATTATTCGACCGGCGACATCCCGAACGTGTTCGTCGGATCGGCCGTCTACGATCTGCCGGTCGGAAAGGGCCGGGCGAAAGATCCGAATGGCGTGCTCGGTGCCATCGTCAGGGACTGGTCGGTGACCGGCATCGTTACGATGCAGTCGGGCATGCCCATCGCGATTACGCAGACGACGAACTTCAACGCGTTCGCCGGTTTCGGCGTGCAGCGTCCGAATCTCGTCGGCGATCCGACGCTGCCCTCTGATCAGCGGACGCCGCAGCACTGGTTCAACACGTCGGCGTTCACCGTCGCGCCGCAGTTCACCATCGGATCGTCGTCGCGCAATCCCGTGCGCGGGCCTGCGTACCGCGACGTCGACTTCGCGCTGATGCGCACGGTCCCGGCGACGACGTCGACGTCGGTCCAGTTCCGCCTCGAGGCCTTCAACCTGTTCAACACGGCGAACCTCAACGCGCCGGCCGGCGTCCTCGGCGCCGCGAATTTCGGCACGATCATCAGCGCGCTCGATCCGCGCGTCGTGCAACTGGCAGTCAAGTTCCTGTTCTGAGGTCCGTCGTGAACATGTTCGAAGTAAGCCGCTTCATCGCGGCGCTGTTTACCAGCGGCATCTTCTGGATGATGGTCCTGTTCTTCGTCGAACGGAAGACCGAGACGCGCCGACGTTCGGGCCTGAAGATTCTCGCCACGGTGATTCTCGTCGCCTCCGCGTTTCTCCTCCTCGACGTCGTCGTCGACGATGCCCGCTGGAAGACGCCGGCGGTGGAAGCCGAAACGCAGCGATAGCGGTCGCGGGTCCGAATCACTCGTCGAACCGGCGCACGGTACAATGTCCGGCCAACCGGAGATTCGACATGCGCCACATGACCTTCATCGCTTTAACGGCCGGCGTCCTCGCAGGCGCGCAGTTTCTCGGCGCTGCGGCTGCGATTCCGGACTGGGCTTACGCGATTCCGCAGCCGGCACCCGCGCCGACGCCCCCGCCTACGCCGGCCGCACCTGATCCCACGCCCCGCTCGCTGACCGGCAGCACGCTCACGTTCACGCGACAGCAGATTTCGGACGGCTTCGGTCCCGCCGACTGGTTTCCCGGCGACCATCCAGCCATGCCCGACATCGTCGCGCACGGCAAGCGTCCCGACGCGCGCGCGTGCAGCCTCTGCCACTACCCGAACGGAAAGGGGCGCCAGGAAAACGCCGGCGTCTCGGGGCTGCCGGTCTCGTACTTCATCCAGACGATGAACGATTTCCGCGACGGGCTGCGGAAGAGCTCGGAGTCGCGGAAGGCAAACACGAACCTGATGATCAACATCGCCAAGGCGATGACGCCGGAAGAGATCCGACAGGCGGCCGACTATTTCGGCTCGATGAAGTGGACGCCTTGGGTTCGCGTCGTCGAAACGGACACGGTGCCGAAGGTCGTCAGCCGCGGTGGCATCTGGATTCCTGTTGAAGGTGGAGCGAAAGAGCCGATCGGGAACCGGATTGTCGAGACACCCGAGAACCCGGAGCGCACGGAAATCCTGCGCGACCCGCGTTCGGGATTCATCGCCTACGTGCCGACCGGCAGCATCAAGAAAGGTGAAACGCTCGTGCGCTTCGGCGGCAGCGGACGCACGCTCGAGTGCGGCGCGTGCCACGGCGCCGACCTCCACGGCCTCGGCCCGGTGCCCGGCATCGCCGGACGTTCGCCGAGCTATCTCACGCGTCAGATGTACGACATGCAGTCGGGCGCGCGCCACGGCGAATGGACCGAGCTCATGAAGCCGGTCGTCGCCAAACTCACCGACGAGGACTTCGTCAACATCTCAGCGTATGTGTCCTCGCTGAGGTAGCTCCGTCGCTCGCGTGTGATAGAAAAAGGTCGAAGGAGCTCCCATGCCGACCAAGACACTCGACGCCGACGCCATCATCACCAGAGCCACGCCCATTACTCATCAAGCCGCGCACGAGATTCAGCCGTACAACCATCTCGTGCGCATGCCGATCGCCCTTTCCGAAGTCGCGTGCAAAGAATCCGTCGAAAACCTCAACCAGGTGCTCGCGGACACGATCACGCTGCGCGACATGTACAAGAAGCATCACTGGCAGGTGTCCGGACCGACGTTCTATCAGCTGCATCTGCTCTTCGACAAGCACGCCGGCGAACAGAACGAGCTGGTGGATCTCATCGCCGAACGCATCCAGTTGCTCGGCGGCATCGCGATCGCAATGGCGTCCGACGTCGCCGAGACGACGCTCGTCCCACGTCCGCCGAAGGGACGCGAAGAGGTGCCGATTCAGATCTCGCGGCTGCTGCACGCGCACGAGATCGTGCTGAAGGAAGCGCGCGCGATGGCCCGCCGCGCCGCAGACGCCGGTGACGACGGCACGAACGATCTGCTCGTCAGCGACGTCGTTCGACGCAATGAACTGCAGGTGTGGTTCCTGGCCGAACACGTCGTCGATCAGCCGCTCGTGAAGGCCTGAGGAGGCCATCGCCGTCATGCCGGTCAGCCCGCTTCCCGTTCGCGTCTCGCGCGAAGACCATGTATTCCCCGTTCTCACGCCGGCGCAGATCGCCAGAATCGCGCCGCACGGCCGCGAGCGGTCCGTGCACGCCGGCGAGGTGCTCGTGGAAGCGGGCGCACCCGTCGTTCCCTTTTTTGTCGTCAGGCAGGGACATCTCGAGGTCGTGCGGATCGACGGCGGTCAGGAGACCGTCGTCGCCATTCACGGACCCGGTCAGTTCAACGGCGAAGCCAACATGGTGTCCGGGCGGCGTGCGCTGTTTCTGATCCGCGCCGCCGATGACGGCGTCGTCGTCGAGCTGACACGCGACGCGCTGGTTGCACTGATCCAGGGCGACGCCGAGCTGAATGAAATCCTGATGCGCGCGTTCGTACTGCGGCGCGTCGAGCTGATCAACAGCGGCGTCGGCGACGCCGTCGTCGTCGGCTCGCTGCACTGCGCCAACACGTTGCGCATTCGGGAATTCCTCAGCCGCGTCGGCTATCCCTATCAGTACATCGATCTCGATCACGACGCGGACATCGAGTCGGTGCTCGATCACTTCCAGATTTCGGCGGACGATGTTCCGGTGTTGATTTGCCGCGGCGAGCGGGTGCTGCGAAACCCGACGACGGCGGAAGTCGCCGAGTGCCTCGGCCTGAACGATCCCGTCGACCAGACGATGCCACGGGACGTCGTCATCATCGGCGCCGGACCGTCCGGGCTTGCCGCTGCTGTTTACGGCGCGTCCGAGGGCCTCGACGTGCTCGTCGTCGAATCAAACGCGCCGGGCGGTCAGGCAGGCTCGAGCTCGCGTATCGAGAACTATCTCGGCTTTCCGTTCGGCATCTCGGGGCAGGAATTGACGGGCCGCGCGTACTCGCAGGCGCAGAAGTTCGGCGCGCAGATGCTGATCGCCAAAGGAGCGACGCAGCTCACGTGCGCGCGGCGGCCGTACAAAGTCGACGTCGGCGACGGCACGCCGGTGCCGGCGCGCACGGTCATCATCGCGACCGGCGCCGAGTACCGCCGACTGCAGCTCGAGAACCTCGCGCAGTTCCAGGGCGCCGGAGTCTACTACGGCGCGACGCCGATGGAATCGCAGCTCTGCGCGAACGAAGAGATCATCATCGTCGGCGGCGGCAATTCTGCCGGACAGGCGGCGGTGTTCCTGGCGCAGACGGCCGCGCACGTCCACGTGCTCGTTCGCGGCGCAGGCCTGACGGAAACGATGTCGCGCTACCTGATCCGGCGGATCGAAGAGCATCCGAAAATCACGATCCACTCGCACACCGAAGTCGTACGCCTCGAGGGCAAGGAGCATCTCGAGTGCGTCACGTGGCGGAACAATCAGACGGGACACGAAGAAACGCATCGGATCCGCCACGTCTTCATGATGGCCGGCGCGCTGCCGAACACGAAGTGGCTCGAGGGCTGCGTCGTCCTCGACGTCAAAGGCTTCATCAAGACGGGCTCCGAGCTGTCGGACGACGACTTGAAGACAGCAAAGTGGCCGCTGACGCGACCGCCTCATCTGCTCGAAACAAGCCTGCCCGGTGTCTTCGCCGTCGGCGACGTGCGCTGCGGCAGCGTCAAGCGCGTGGCGTCGGCCGTCGGCGAAGGATCGATCGCAATCTCATTCGTCCATCAGACGCTGCACGAATAGCGGGTCGCCGCTCTCGACGACAACAGCGCGAGCGCGAGCGGGCGTCCAGATTTTCCACGCGAAGAAGCGCCGGATGGCCAGCGAGATGCCGGTCCAGACAAGCATGACGCCGCCAAGACAGCCGAGGCCTGCGATAAGTTGACCCGGCAGGCCGGCGAGCTCTCCGGTGTGCGCAAAACGCAGCCAGCCGCGGGCCTTCTGTCCGAGGCTGTTCGAATCGTACGGCTGCCACTGACGGACGCCGGCGGTCACTGGATCGAGCGTCAGCTGCGATCGAGCGAAGCGGTTCCATGACGCGCCGTCGCTAAGCGTGAATGCCACTGGCGCCTCAGCACGATTCGGAAATCGCGCCGCGATTGTGCGCCACGTCCGCAACTGCTCCTCCGCACGACGCACGAGCGCGTCCAGCGACTCGGGAACGATCGGTGGCGCTGCACCGCCTCGTCCGCCGCCCGGTCCCCCGCCACGCTCGCCCGCCGGAGTCGGCGGCGTGCTGCCAAGTGCGCGATACAGCAAGCCGTTTGCCCACGGGTACGACATCACCACGCCGCTGAACGTCATGACGATGATCGCCGGCGCACACCAGAAGCCGATGACGTTGTGCCAGTTGAAGTCGCGCGCGCGGCCGGTGCGGCTGCGGGTGAACCAGACGATCGGGCGCGCGTGCTGCGGCGTCCATTTACGCGGCCACCAGATGTACAGGCCGGAGATCGCGAGGACGAGAAACGCGAGATTCGCCGCGCCGGTGACCGTGCGCGCGGTCGCGCGTCCTTCGGCACCGACCGCGAGCCAGCGGTGCCAGTTCTCGACGGATCGAAAGAACGACTCGGCCGTCTCTGATCCGCCGCCCAGGACGTCGCCGGTATACGGATCGACGTACACCGTACCGCCGCGTCCCATGCCAACGGCGACCGCCGCTTTGGGATCCCGATCGATCGCAATCGACGCGACGGCCGCGTCCGGTCTCGCGATGCGAACGGCGGCAACGATCAGCGACGGCGAGAGCTGCGCGCTCGAAGCGGGTTCGACGAACCTGACGTCACGATCGATCCGATTGAGGATCTGCGGCTTCAACGCCAGCACGGCGCCTGTGGCCGACATGATCAGGATGATCGCTCCGGCGCTGACGCCGGCGGAAAGGTGCAGCCAGAAGAGGAGCGTGCGAGCGGCGCGCATGGCTAGAACTTCACCGCGGTCGTCGCCAGCACGGCTCGAGGATTGCCCGGGTTGTAGCGGCCGCCGTTGTTGTTCACGCTGCGGATGTAGACCTGATCGCTGAGGTTGTAGACGTTCAACCGCAGGCTCAAATGCGTGTTGACCGGATACTCGGCGAGCGCGTCGACGACATGATAGCCAGGCGACTTGATCGTGTTGGCAGTGTTGATGAACACGTCACTCGTCGCGCGGACGCCGCCGCCGATCGTCACGCGCTTCGGCAGCTCGTACGTCGTCCACACGCTTCCGGAGAATTCCGGCGTCAGCGTCAGACGCATGCCGTTGTTCGCCGCGTTCTGCGACTCGAGGTGCGAGTCCAGGTACGAGAAGTTGGCCATCATCTGCCAGCGCGGCGAAAGACGGCCGCTCGCGCCCACCGTCACGCCGTCCACGCGTTGACCGTCGTCCTGGTTGTAGATGGGAGGCACAGCCGTCGCGTCGACCGTGTAGATGACGTTGCGATTCACGGTGTGAAACACGGCGCCCGTAAGGCTCAGGCGACCACCCGCCACGTCCCACTTCGTGCCTGCCTCGAGGTTCGTCGAGACCTGCGGATCGACGTTCGGATTGTTCTGGTTGTTCGCCTGCGTGCTCAGCGTGAAGTTCGCGGTTCCCGGCGGCGTGACGACGCTGCCGTACGAAAGATAGAAGTTGCCGGTCGGCGCCGCCTTGTACAGGACGGCCGCCTTGCCGCTCGTGATGACGTCCGCCGCACCCACGCGCGTGGTCGTCGCGCCGGTCGCATCGACGGCAAGGAACTCGGTGTCGTACCGCTCGACTCGAACGCCGCCGCTCAACTGCCACCGCGATCCAACCGGCACGGTGTCGAAGCCGTATACGCCGACCGTATTCGTCCAACCCTTCGTCAAGGCGCCCGTACGGGCGACCGCGTAACCGGTGACGGGGTCGTCAGGATTCGGCGCAAAGATGTCCACCGGCGCGCGCGTCCCGACGCCGCCGAGTGCCGGCGAGAACTGCTGCTCGTACGTGTACTCGATGCCGGCCGTGAGCGCGTGCTCCAGGCGGCCGGTGCTGAAGCGATCGGTCAGGCTCGTTTGATTCGAGAAGATCTTGTTGTCGCGTTCGTTGCCCTGCCGCGACAGCGTGACCAGGCTGGTCGCGGGATTGAACGAGGCGGGATTCTGGATGGAGGTGACCACCGCCTGGCGCTCGACCTGGTTGTAGCGCGATTGATTCCGCCACGACAGGCGTGAGTTCACGTCGTGCTCGACGCGGATGAGCCCGTTCCCCTGCGTCGCGTGGTCGTAGTCGTACGCAGGGCTTCCGTAGTAGTTCGACTGATCGACGGGAGCGGACGCGACGACGGTGGTCGGCGTCAGCGGCGCCTCGGTCCACGCTGCGCCGGGCACGCCGTAGTCCGGCACGTTGTCCTGCTGCATGAATTGACCCGACGCGATGACGCGCGTGCTCGTCCCGACCCCCAGCGCCAGTGATGGCGCCACGGCGCGGCTTCCGTTGCGCACGTCGTCGCGGCCAGGTACGCCGCTGTCCTGCCAGAGCGCGTTCAGCCGGATGGCCGAATGTGACAGCCATCCGCCGTCCTGCCTCATCGAGAGCGGCTGGTTGATGTCCGCGGTCACGCGCCGCTGCTCTGCGGATCCGAAGCTGACCGTTCCCGACGAAGCCGCCGGCAGCTGCGGCGTCTTCGTTTCCATGTTCACGTAGCCGGCCGCCGTCCCGCGGCCGATGTCCGATCCCGTCGGCCCCATGAACACGTCGACCTGTTCGATGTTGTACACGTCGCGCGCGATCAACCCGTCGTCTCGAACGCCGTCGACGAAGAGACTGTTGGCGGCGTTGAAGCCGCGCATGTTGAACATGTCGCCGGCGGTGTTCGACGCGCCGCCGCCTTCGCCCGCCTGCATCGTGATGCCCGGGACGTTTCGCAAGGCTTCGCTGAGCGTGGTGACGCCCTGCTGCTCCATCGCCTCACGCGGGATGACGTCGATCGTCTGCGGAATCTCTCGCACGGGCACCACGTACTTCGGCGAGGAGACGACTTCCGCCTGGCCGACGACGTCCACGGACTCATGCGGCACGTCGATCTCGAGCATGACGAGCGTCGGCGATGTGAAGCGTGCCCGGACGCTCGTCCCCATGAGCAGCTCGCGAAGCGCCTGCTCGTTCGTGAGCACACCGGCGACGCCGGGCGACGCGATGGAGCCGAGCGAGTCGATCTGCAGCGTCACGGTCAGTCCGGTGACCCGCTGGAATTCCGCCATGACGTCGGCGAGCGGTCCTGCAGCGATGTCGAAGCGGCGCGGAACGCCGGCCGCCTGAGCAGCCGCCGGATCCTGATGCGCGCGCAGCACGCGCGCGATCACGGCGAGCCGGGGATCGCGCAGCTCGGCGGCGGCGACTGGCGTCGCGCCGAGTGCGGCGGAGGCGACGATGGCGCTGACAGCAAAGAATGAGGTCCCTGGGAACAGGGCGGGGCGTGAAGCGCGTTGGGCTGCTTCGCGGTGCTTGCGACGGGCCTTGCGGGTCATAGCTGCTCCTCGACGAGGCGCGCGCCATGACGGAGCGACGTCCGCTACAATCAGGACGCCGGCGCGTCATGCGTTCCGCGCGTGATTAGGTCTGTCCGGACCTGCGCTCGGCATCCCGCCGGGTGTGCAAGCACCTGGCGGGAGCTTCGATCACTACACTGAGACTGAGTCTCAATATCGCCCAGAGAGCATATCTCCGACCGTTTTGGTCGTCAAGGGCTACGTGGATGGAGACGGGACGGATGCGGAAGAACCGATTGAATATCACCCTCGCGGCGACGCTCGTACTCGGCGTCACGCTCGCGGTCAGCGAAATCCGAATGGCGGGTCAGACCAACGGAAGCGCAGTACCCCACTTCAATGTCGATCCCTCGTGGCCGCAGGAACTGCCGAACAAGTGGATCATGGGTGCGGTCACCGGCGTCTTCGTGGACGCCAAACAGCACGTCTGGGTGACGCACCTGCCCGAGACGCTGACCGAGGAAGAAACGTCCGTCGAACAGAAGCCGCCGATCGGCACCTGCTGCGTCGCGGCCCCGCCGGTGCTCGAATTCGACGCGCAGGGCAAGCTCGTGCAGGGCTGGGGCCAGGGGCCGATGAACGACACGTCCAACTGGCCGCGAAATCCCCACGGCATCTTCGTCGATCACAACGACTACGTCTGGATCGGCACCTACATGCACCACCGCGTGATGAAGTTCACGCGCGACGGCAAGCTGCTGATGACGATCGGCCAGTACGACAAGAACGGCGGCAGCAACGACACGACGCTGCTCGGCGGCCCGTCGGGCATCTGGGTCGATCCGGCGACGAACGAGGTCTACATCTCAGACGGGTACAAGAACCGCCGCGTCATCGTCTTCGACGGCGCGACCGGCAAGTACCTGCGTCACTGGGGCGCGTACGGCGAGAAGCCGGACGACACGGAGAAGTTCGATCCGAAGACGATGGTGAGCGGTGCACTGCCGAAGCAGTTCTCCACGCCGCACGGCATCACCGGATCGAAAGACGGCAAGATTTACGTCGCCGACCGGCGCGGCAATCGCATCCAGGTGTTCGACCACCAGGGCAAGTTCCTCGCCGAAAAGATCATCGCGCCCGCAACCCTCGCGTCGGGCTCGGCGTTCGTGCCGGTGCTCTCCCCCGATCCACAGCAGCAGTGGCTGTACGTCGCTGATGGGACCAATCACAAGGTGTGGATCCTGCGCCGTTCCGATCTCGAGATCGTCGGCGACTTCGGTCGCGGCGGCCGTCAGGTCGGGCAGTTTCTCCGGCCGCACGGCATGAGCATCGACGCGCAGGGAAATCTGTACGTCGGCGAAGCGTCCACCGGTCGTCGCGTGCAGAAATTCACGCTCCAGAAATGACGCGCCTCAACGCCATCGTCTTCGTCGCCGCGTGCCTGGGGCTCGCGTTCGTCCTTCCGGCTGCAGCGCAGACGGCGGGACCTGCGGGAATGTGGCGCGTGCAGTTCGCCACACCGCTCGGTCAGCGCACGGTCAGCATGACGATCAACCAGTCCGGCAATCGTTTGTCCGGGCAGGTCACCGACGAGTATGGCGAGTACCCGATTGAAGGCGAGTTCCGCGACAGCCGCGTCACCGTGAAATGGTCGGTCTCCGAGGAAGGCAAGATGCTCGAGATCATCATGAAGGGGACCCTGAAGGGCGACGAGATCGTCGGCACTGCCGCGCTGGGCGACGTTGGCGAAGGTGCGCTCGTCGCGCGCCGAACCGGCGACGCCGGCGACCAACGCTGACATCCATGAACAACGATCCGATCGAACAGTTTCGCCGCCTCTACAACGAGGCGGAGAAGACCTTGCCTGAACCCGACGCGATGGTCCTGTCGACGGTGGACGAGGACGGCTCGCCGTCGGGCCGTTTCGTGCTCCTCAAAGCGGTCGACGGGCATGGCTTCGTCTTCTACACGAACCTCTCGAGCCGGAAAGCGCGCGCGCTCATCGCCAATCCGCGCGCGGCACTCTGCTTCTATTGGCCCACGATCAACAAGCAGATTCGCGTCGAGGGCGTCGTCGAACGGGTGTCTGACGCCGAAGCGGACGAGTACTTCTCGAGCCGGCCTCGAGAGTCACAAATCGGCGCGTGGGCGTCCGCGCAAAGCGACACGCTGCCGTCGCGTCAACTGCTCGAGGATCGCGTGGCCGACGTCCGCAAGCGCTTCGAAGGCAAACCGGTGACGCGTCCGGAATTCTGGTCCGGCTTTCGCGTCGTGCCTGGCGTCATCGAATTCTGGACGCGCGACGCTGCCCGCCTTCACCATCGTGAGCGGTTCTCACGTCTCGGCGAGCGCTGGGTTCCCGAGCTTTTGTATCCATAGCGCCAGTCGACGCTACTGCCTCGTCGCGATGATGGTCGTCGTGGTCGGAATGATCGGACACGTCGCGCTGTAGCCGCTGCTCGTCCACGTCAACGTGTTGCCGGTTCCGTTTCCGCTGAACGACGCCGTCCCGGCGCAGCTCGTCGGGTTCGACGACGGCTCGAAATTGATCATTCCGCTGAACGCGTCGGTCGTCACAGTACCCGTCACGGCGCGATTGCCGCTCGCATAGAAGCCCGCCGACGTGACGCTGTAAGTGCCGGTGACCGCCGATTCGGACTGCTGCAGGCTCATCGTCACGTTCTGCTGTCCGCTCGTGCCGTTCACGGTGTATTGCAGCACGCCTGACCAGTCTCCCGTCAACGTCGTGGACGAAGACGACGGTCCGTTGCTCAAGTTGCAGCTGACTCCGAAGACGACGCCGACGAGCGCCGCAACGGCAAGACGGGACGGCATGGACGTCGAACTCGTCAGGACGCCGTGAAGTCGGGTTTCGTGTCGCGGAGAATCTCGAGGATGGCGCGGCGACTCTCGGCCGAGAGATTCGCGTAGCGGCTGCTTTTGTCGCCGCCTGACAGGATGGTCATCATCCGTTCGTAGACCGCGCGTTTCACGAGCGCCGGCAAGCCATCGAACGCGTCCGAGTAGATCATGAAGCTGCACGGATACTTAAAGAGCCGGTCGACGAGTTCCAGCTGACCGAACGATCGGCCGCGTCGATCTTTGGGCGTCCGTGACGCGAGGCGCGCGGCGAACGCCGGCCGCGCCGTCAGCGACGAGGCCAGCGGCGCCTCGCCCACGAACAGCAGGTAGTCGGCGAGCTGATTCGCCAGAGCGGCGACGCCAGCGGCGGTCGACGAGTTCGCCCCTTCGATGCGCGCTTCCCAGTTCATCTTCGTCAGCAGATTGATCGCGTACATCTCGTGGTCGAAGATCTGCAGCGCGACGATGTCGCTCGACTCCGAGAGGTAGCCTTCGTCGGTCGCCCGACGGTCAAGCCAGTCGACGAAGACCTGATTCGATGTGTTGCCGGACGTCGTGAACGTGATGTTTCCCTCGTGCGCGCGCTGCGCGTACGGGGGAGCGACGCCCTCTGACGTCACGAACCAGCCGCCCCACCGATCCGCGTGCGGTGTCTGGTGATTCACGTCGTTCCCACCCAGCCGCGGCATGACATTCCCGTCGTCGCCGACGATGTTGCTGCGCGCGATCATCCCGGGCACGCCGAGCGTCGTCGCGGACACGTGACAGGTGAGACAGGTCATCTGCCGCTTCGGCGTCGGCTTCTCCGCTCGTTGATTGATCGTGTAGAAGACGACGCCCTGCTGTGGATCGTGCGTGGCAATCTCGATGAGCGGCGCGCCGGGTATGTAGCCGACGACGACGGATTCGTCGAAGTACAGCGCGCGCGGATGCTGCGGACCGCTGAACGCGCTCTGGACGCCGGTCTTCGAGAAGACAAGCAGCTGCGAGTCCGGCGACAGATTGAGCGCATCGAGCAGCGAGCGAAGGTAACCGGTCCGGCTGTCCGACTGAAGCGCGTGTTCGCCGCGCGCCAGCTCTTCCCCGAGCTTCTTCACGCGATCCGTGGTTGGGCGCCTGGCGTACTGGATGCTCGGATGCTCGTCGAGCACACCGGCGTAGGAAGCGTCCTGGTCGTGGCGCGACGCAACCGGCGCCGCGGCCGACGCCACGCCGAGCACACCTGCCGTCAGCCAGACGGCCCAGAGCCGCGAGCCCGCCATCGATTTCATCTTACCTGAACGTGCCGGCGCCGATGGCATCCATCGACCCGTCATGCTAGCGTAGCGGCGTGTCCGGCAGGCGCCTTCCGATTTCGCCGCGCGCGCTGCTGTCTGCGCTTGGCGCCTCGATCGCGTTCGCGCTCGTTTCGATTCACGCCGCACCGCGCGCGGCCGACGCGCGAAACTTTGCCGGCACGTGGAACTACGCGACGATGACGCCGCTCGAGCGGCCGAGGGATTTCGCGGAGCGCGAGACGTTGAGCGTCGAAGAAGCGGCGCAGTACGAGCGTCAGGTCACCCAGCGTCAGGCCAGGACCAACAACACCGCCGGACCGGACTGGTGGGATCCAGGCACGCGGCACCTGACCGATCGACGAACGTCGCTCATCGTCGATCCTGCCAACGGCCGGCTGCCGCCGCTCACCGACGAGGCACAGCGCCGCGCTGCCGAGCGCGCCGAGGCGCGGCGCCGGCATCCGCTGCCGGATGGACCGGAGGACCTCGCGCTGAACGAACGGTGCCTGCAGTGGGCGGTTGCCGGTCCGCCGATGCTGCCCGGCGTCTACAACAACAACGTCGAGTTCATTCAAGCGCGAGACGCCGTTGTGATCGTCAACGAGATGATTCACGATGCGCGCGTGGTCCCGACTGACGGCCGCCCGCATGGATCGTTGCCGCGGTGGATGGGTGACTCCCGCGGTCGCTGGGACGGCGACACGTTCATCGTCGACACCGTCAACTTCAACGACAAGGCCAGCGTTCGTGGCAGCGACGCGCACCTGCATCTCATCGAGCGCTTCACGCGCGTGGATGCCGACACCATCGACTATCAGTTCACGGTGGACGATCCCACGGTGTGGCGCGCGACGTGGACCGCGCACTTTCCGATGCACCGATCGAACGAACGGATGTACGAGTACGCGTGCCACGAAGGGAATTTCCGCAGCGTGCAAGGGATACTCCTTGGCGCGCGGACGGTCGAACACGACCCTCGCTGACGTCCTCCAACTCGACGGCTCATCGACAGCGCATGTACCGGCGCCGCGCTACGGCCGGCACCCGGCTTGCTCTCCACACTGGGACAACTCGGCCTTCTGTTCAGCCGAGACAGGAGAGAGCGATGGACTGGGGACTCTGCAAGGACTGCAAGTGGTGGCAAATCGAGCCCGATTCACCCGGCGGTGACACCGCGCTGGGCCTGTGCATCGACGAAGACCTGCAGCCCTTCGTCCTCCGCATCAACGGCAGCGGCGGATGCAATCACTACATGGCCGGCGAGCCGGCGCGCGCGAAGGGTTCGAGCGCCGCACCGCCCACGGCCAAACCCGTTCGCTGAGGCGCGCCAGCGCGCCAGCCCGGCCGTTTCACGGACTACCGCCGACCCGCCTTCGCGACATCGACGGTCGTTCCGAGACCGTCTCTGCGCGATCCGTGTGATCTCTGGTGTATCGTGTGCGGCCATGTTCGTGATCGAGCTCACCTACAAAGCGCCGCTCACGGAAATCGATGCCGCCATGGCCGCGCACGTCCGGTTCCTCAAGAAGTACTACGCGTCAGGCGACTTCCTGATCTCGGGACGCAAAATCCCGCGCGACGGCGGCATTATCGTCGCCTCTGGCACCAATCGCGAGCGCATTGAGACCATCGCGCGCGAAGATCCGTTCTGCGCGCGCGGGCTCGCGGACGTTCGCGTCGTGCAGTTTCGAGCCAGCCAGCGCGCGGACGACATCCAGCAGCGGATCGAACGATGATGAAACAGGCTACGTATTGCACCGCGCTCCTCATCGTGATCCTGAGCGCTGCGCGGATCGTCGGCCAGTCGCCGGCACCGGTCGTCGGCATCACGAGCGCCGACATCGACAGCGTCCTGAAATACACCGGCAGCGAAGGCGCCGGCACCGATCGACAGATGCGGGTGGTCGATCTCGGAAGCTACCGGCTCGGCGTCGGCGTCCTGCACCGCGGTCCGACGCGCGCGGGCGCGCCTGTCGGCGCGATCAGCCACAGCCAGGTGACGGAGGTCTTCTACATCATCTCCGGCGGCGGCGTGCTGGTCACCGGAGGACCGGTTGCCAACGAACAGCCCTTCCCTCCGGCGACCGAGTTCGTCAGGCTGGCGGTCGGGCCGAGCACGGGCGGAACCTTCAAAGAAGGTGCGCGCCGGCGCATCGGTCCCGGCGACGTCATCGTCGTTCCGGCCGGTGTGCCCCACGGCTTCGACGAAATCACGGACCACGTGACGTATCTCAGCGTCCGGCCCGATGTCGCCGGCGTCCTGCCGGCCGGCTACGTCCATCCGGCGCTCAAGAAGTAGATCGATCGTCCATCCAGCCGCACCGTTTGACGCCGGGCCGCTCCGGGGATATATACATCGCGCGATGAAGACCGCGGTGATTACGATCGGTGTGTGTTGCGCGCTCGGCGCGCTGATGTTCGCCCAGCAGCCGCAGGCGCCACTGCCGAAGGGACAGATGCCCGACCTCGGCCGGCCGACGCGCGTCGGCGACGAGCTGCCGACGTTGAACTTCGACGAGTACTTCCCCGGCACGTGGACGTTTGAGTGGGACGTCCCGGAGGGGCCGCTCGGTCCGTCGGGACAAATCACCGGCAAGACGGTCTACAAAGTCGTCGAGCCCGGCCGGTTCTTCGAGGCCGACACCGACGCAAAAGGTCCGGCAGGCGCGTTCAAGATCCACGAGACCATCGCCTACCAGCGCGACAACAAGACGATGAGCCGGTATGTCACCGACAGCCGCGGATTTTCGTTCCTGCAACCGGCGACGATTGGCGGCGACCTTGGCGGCATCTACAACATCTTTTTCGAAAGCGCACCGTTCACGTTCAAGGGCGAGACGATTCGAATCAAGCACACGCTGCGGCTGCTGTCGCCGCTCAATTACCGCGTGGCGACATCCGTCTCAGTCAACGGCGGACCGTTCACGAACTACGGGAATCCGTGGTGGCGGAAAGACGCGACAAAGAATTAGGAATTGAAATTAGGGATTAGGAATTGCGGTTTGCCTATGACCAAGAGACTGTGCTTCTGGATCGTCGCGGTCAGCGCGTGCGTCGTCGGACTGGCGTCGACGGGGTCTGGCCAGGGTGATGGCGGCTACAAGCTCGTGCCGAACTGGCCGACGCTGCCGTCGGGCATGTACTTCGGGCTGAAGGACGCCCCGCCGCCGCCGGCCGAACGCGAGGCGCAGGCCGCGGCCCGTCGCGCGCGCGGCGGCAATGGCGGCGCCGGCGCCGCGATGTCGAATGGCGGCCCGACAAACCAACCCGGCATTTCCGGACTGGCGATCGATCAGCACGATCACATCTACGTGTTCAACCGCGGCGTGAAGCCGGTGATGGTCTTCGATACCGCCGGCAAACTGCTGCTTGCCGGCGCCGACCAGGAGATCAACGGCAAGACGATCAATCCGTCGTGGCAGCATTCGGGCGGCGTCGACTGGGAAGGCAACGTCTACGTCATCGAGCGTGACGCCCATCGCATCGTGAAGCTCTCGCCGAAGCTGGACAAGTTCCTGATGCAGCTCGGCACGACCGGCGTGCCCGGCAATGACGCGACGCATTTCGATCTGCCGTCCGGCATCGCGATTCTCCACAACGGCAACATCATCGTCACCGACGGCTACGGCAACAACCGCGTCGTGCTGTTCGACAAGACGGGCAAGTTCATCAAACAGGTAGCGAAGGGCGCCGGCGGCCGCGCCGACAAAGGCACCGGATCTGGCGAGTGGAACCTGCCGCACAAGCTCGCGGTGGACGCCGACGAGAACCTGTACATCATCGATCGCGAAGGCCATCGCATCGAGGTCTTCGACAAAAACCTGAACTACATCCGCGACATCCGCAACGACTGGAATCCGTGGGACGTCAACATCTCGCGCAAGGGCACCGACGGCATCGGCTGGATTGCCGACCACAAGGACGAACGCGTCCTCAAGTTCTCGCTGAAGGACGGCAAGATCCTCGCGGTCTGGGGCAAGCAGGGTTGGGGACCAGGCGAATTCGACTGGGTCCACGGCATCGTCGTCGACTCGAAAGGTGCGGTGTATGCCGCCGACACGTACGGTCAGCGGATTCAGAAGTTCGTGCCGAGCGGAATGACTAGCTCGCAGTAGATCGCGCCGGCGCATCCTTCGGCGAAGCGCGCAGGCGGAGCGCGATCGGCAACGCGAGCAGCGCCGCGATGACGAACGCGGCAGCGGTCGTATTGACGTACGCCGGACCGAACTGTCCGCTGACATCGATCGACCGGCTCCACGCATCGCCCTGGACTTCCTCGACGAGGATGCGCCCGTCGGCTCGCGCCACGGTCAGCGGATACGGATCGATGACCAGCCCGTAATACCAGCGCAGCGACTTCGCGTCGCGCGGCAGCGTCCCTCGCATGCGGTAGCTGTCGAGCGTGGCACCCGGGACGTACTCGACTGACGCCGGACGAATCTCTCGTCCGTCAACCCACAGCACGACGCGGTCCGCAAAGTTGCCGGGGACCGACGCGAGGCGCAGCTTCAGCCACGCCGGATCGTTCGATACGTCGAGCACGAACGATCCGTCGCGCGCGAACGTCAGGCGGACCTGCGTCTTCTCGAGATCATGCGCGTCCAGTCGAGACGCCGACGCCGTCAGGACCAGCCACGCAATGAGCGCGCAGCGGACGGCCGTTTTCGCCGGGTGTGGAGTGGCGAGCACTGGCGCTATGATACGCGCCATGAAGATGCTGGTCCTCGTCGCCGGGCTTGCGCTCGCACAGGCGACGACGCCGAAGAAGGTGCCCATCGTCAGCGTGACCGGCTGCCTGCGCGAGGCATCGGGCAGCTGGAGGCTCACGAACGCGAGCGACCCCGTCCCAAGCAGCGCGAACGCGCCGCCCGCGAGCGAGGTCCAGAAAGCGCCGACGTTCGGCAAGAACCAGTTCCAGCTGATCGGCGTGTCGGAATTCAACCTTCCCGCGCATAGCGGCCACGCGGTGATCGTCAAGGGACTCCTGATCGAGGCGACGCCGACGCGGCGGTTGAACATCACCTCCGTCACCACCGTCGCGCCGAGCTGCCCGGCTGCGCCGTGACGAGCGCCTACACAGTCTTTCGCGTCGGGAGTCCGTCAGCCCGCAATCTGCGCTAGACTACCCGGGTCTTTTTTCGACCTCAGCCTGCGAGGAGGTTTATGAAGCGCGCCTTCGCTGCCCTGGCGGTGCTCCTTGCGGCGGTCGCAACGGTCAAGACCGCTCCCGCGACCGCACCGGTCCCGACGTTCACCAAGGACATCGCGCCGATCATGTACGAGAAGTGCACGATGTGCCATCGCGCCGGCGAAGTGGCGCCGATGGCGTTTCTCTCGTACGAGGACGTCCGGCCGTGGGCCAAGGTAATCCGCACGAAAGTCGTCGCGCGCGAGATGCCGCCCTGGGGAGCCGACCCGGCGCACTCGCTGAAGATGCGGAACGATCGCAGCCTCTCGCAGCAGCAGATCGACACCATCACGTCGTGGGTGGACGGAGGCGCGCCGAAAGGTAATCCCGCCGACATGCCGCCGGCGCCCACCTTCAAGGAAGGCTGGACCGCGGGCAGCGAGCCGGACTACATCCTCGAGATGCCGATCGAATTCTCGATCCCGGCCGAGGGCGAGCTCGGTGTGCAGATGTTCTATTCGCCCGTTCCGTTCAAGGAAGATCGCTTCGCCGAGATCCTCGAAATCCGTCCGGGTAACCGCGGATCGGTTCATCATGCGGGCGTGTTCGTCGTCGACATTCCGGAAGGCGCGAAAATCGTCGACGGCCGACTGGTGATGCCGGACGGGAAAGCGTCGACGGACCGCGGTCAAGGCATCGCCGGACGCGCCGACGAAACCGCGCTGCCCGGCGCGAACAAGCTTCTGTCGTGGGTGCCCGGCCGCGGCGTCGACCGTCATCGCGACGACATCGGCAAGCGCATTCCTGCCGGCAAGTACATCAACTGGCAGATGCACTACAACCCGACGGGCAAGCCCGAAAAAGATCGCACGCGCCTCGGCATCTGGTTCAACAAGGCGACTGTCACGCACGAACTGCTGATTCGTCAGGCGGGCGATCCGCTGGCGACGACCAAAGGCGGCCTGTCGCTCTATCGCGCCGAAGGCAAGGAAGTCGAATACATCGCCGACGAGACGACGACGAGGCGGCGCAGCAAGACGCCGAACATCCCGCCGTACGCCGAAGACTGGGCGCTGACCGGCGTCACGCCGGTGACCGAAGACATCACGCTCTATGCGATGTCGCCGCACATGCACCTGCGCGGGAAGAGCCTCAAGTGGGTAATCGTGTATCCGGACGGCCGCGAGCAGACGATTCTCGACGTGCCGAAGTTCGACTTCAACTGGCAGATCGAATACGAGCTCGAGACGCCGCTGCATATCCCTGCGGGCAGCAAGATCCTCGGCATCGGCAAGTACGACAACTCGGCGAAGAACAAATGGAATCCGGCACCGAATCTCCCCGTCTACTGGTCGGAGCAGAGCTGGGACGAGATGTATCAGCCGTTCACGCTGTACTCAGTCGACAGCCAGGTGCTCAGCGAGATGACAGTGACGAAAGAAAGATAGCGCTAGTTGGTAAATTCGTAGACGAACCGACAGAGCCGGGCGGTTTGACGTCGCCCGGCTTTTCTTTTGTACGCGGCGCAGATGTCTCTTGACCTCGACCGCGCCCGGCCAGATGCTGTGGCGCCAGGAGAGCCACTATGAAGAGATTCCTTCTGGGTGTGGTGTCCGCAGTGCTCCCGATTCTCGCGTGGCAGTCTCTGACGTTCGCACAGAACAACGCGGCGCCGACCATCGCGTTCGACATCACCAAGGCCGAGATCGACAACGTCCTGAAGAACGCGCCGCCCAACCCGCCTGATCGTCAGCTCCGCGTCGTCGACATGGGCAAGTACAACATGGGCGTCGGGATCATTCACCGCGGTCCGACGAACGACAAGCCGGGCGATCCGATTCCGGTCATCTATCACGACTTCACGCCGGAGACGTACATCATCGTCTCGGGATCGGGCGTGCTGACGACCGGCGGCGTGATCGAGAACAAGCGCGCCAGCGGCGGTGTTCCCAACGTGATGAACGGTCCGAGCGGCGGCGGCACCGCCGGCGCAGGCGCGTACAGCCGAGTCGTCCACGAAGGCGACATCATCATCATTCCGAATCTGGTCGCCCATGGCTGGAGTCAAATCACCGATCACGTCACGTACTTGAGCGTGCGGCCCGATCCCGATCGCGTGCTGCCCGCCGGTTACGTCTATCCGCTGCTGCTGAAGAATCTCCCGACGCCGGCGGCGCAGGCCCCGGCGAAGCGTCAAGAGGAATAGCTGCTCGACGCACTGGAACCTGCTATACGATTGGCCCACCAAGGAGCCGTCCATGCCTGGTCGCCTCCCGTCGATCGCGTTGGCCTTTGTCGTCGGCGGTTCAGCCGTGGTGCTTCTGCACGGCCAGTCTGCCGGTCCGCCGCCTTCCCCGTCCGTCTCGTTCGCGAAAGACGTCGAGCCGATTCTCGACCGCAGTTGCCGGTCGTGCCACGGCGACGCCGCACGAATGGGCCGACTCGACCTCCGCACGCGCGACAGCGCGCTGAAAGGAGGCACGCGCGGTGCGGACCTTGTTCCCGGCAGCGCCGACAACAGCCGCCTGTATCGACGCATCGCGGGACTCGAGCAGCCCGCGATGCCGGCGCAAGGCGCGCCGCTGTCGGGCGCAGAAGTCGCCGTCATCAAACAATGGATCGACGAGGGAGCGAACTGGGATGCCGCGCCGACGGCGACCGACGCGAAGAGCGCGGCGGCCGGCCGTGCGGCGATCGAGGAACGCGCGATCACGCCGGCAGAGCGGAACTACTGGGCGTTCAAGCTTCCGACGCAGGCGCCGCTGCCTGACGTCGGCGCGCTGAGCCATCCGATCGATCGATTTCTCGAGCAGGCGCGTCGTGCGCATCATTTGACGCCCGCGTCGCGCGCCGATCGCCACACGCTCATTCGTCGCGCATATCTCGATCTGCTCGGACTGCCCCCGACCACCGCTGAAGTCGATTCGTTCGTTGCCGATTCGTCGCCGGACGCCTGGGAGCACCTCGTCGATCGACTGCTGGCGTCGCCGCATTACGGCGAGCGCTACGGCCGGATGTGGCTGGACGTCGCGCGGTACGCCGATTCGGCCGGCTTCGAGTACGACACGCATCGGCCCAATGCGTGGCGGTACCGCGACTACGTGATCAAGTCGTTCAACGACGACAAGCCGTTCAACCGCTTCGTCGTCGAGCAGATCGCCGGCGACGAGATGGACGGCCGGACCAACGATAGCCTCATCGCGACCGGATTCCTCCGGATGGGTCCGCGCGTGCTGTTCCGCGAGAAGGACAACCCGGAGCGCCGTTACGACTATCTCGATGAGATCATCGGGACGGTCGGCAAGGGCATGCTCGGCCTGACCGTCAACTGCGCACGCTGCCACAACCACAAATTCGATCCGATCGCGCAGAAGGACTACTACAAGCTCGAGGCGTCGCTCTTCGGCTATGTCGAGACAGAAGTACCGCTCGCGCCGAAAGCGGAAGCGGACGCATACCTCGCGAAGAACGCGGCCATCGATGCGAAGATCGAGGGCCTCAAAGCCTCGCTCGAAACAATCGAGCACCCGTATCGGGAGCGACTGCAGCTCGAACAGATCAAGCGCACGTTTCCAGAAAGCGTCGTTCGCGTCATCGAGAAGCCGGAGAACGAACGGACGCCGGGCGAGGCTCTGCTCGCCACACAGGTGATGAAAGCGGCCAGCGTGTCCGGAAGTCAGGTCGATCGCGTGCTGACGCCGGAGGACGCGTCGCGCAAGAAAGCGCTGACGGCGCAGATTGCGCAACTGACCAACGAGCGGCCGGCGCCGCTGCCGATGGCGGAGATCGCGACCGACGGCGACTATCGCTCGTCGCCGCTCGGCGAAGGCGACGACACGATCAGCTGTCCGAAGTGCCGCATCCCCGTGCCCGGTGCCGGACCGTACTTGCATACGGCCTCCGGCGGTTACCAGGTGCCGCCGTCGTACTTCCTCATTCACGGAGACGTCGAGAGCCATGGGTCGCAGATGTCGCCCGGCTTCATCGACGTCATCACGTTCGGCAACCCACCGACCGAAATCCCTCGGCCGGACGGACACACGTCGGGCCGCCGGCTCGCCCTCGCGCAGTGGATCGCATCGCCTCAGAATCCGATGACGGCGCGCGTGATCGTCAACCGTCTCTGGCAGAAACATTTCGGGCGCGGGATCGTGGCGACGCTCGAGAATTTCGGCAAGATGGGCGACCGTCCGACGCACGAGGAACTCCTCGACTGGATGGCCGTCGATTTCATGAAGGACTGGAGCCTCAAGCGCATCAACAAGATGATGATGATGTCCGAGGCCTACCAGATGGCATCCACGTTCGATGATTCGGCGGATGCGGCGGGCGATCCGGAGAACCGCTTCTTGTGGCGTTTCCGCCCGCAGCGGCTCGACGCCGAAATCGTGCGCGACAACATGCTCGCGGTCGGCGGCAACATCAACCTCGAGGTCGGAGGCGAGCCGTTCTTCCCCTTCATTCCGAAAGACGTGCTGGCCAGCCAGTATCGTGGCAAGTGGGTGAACACGCCGGATGGTCCGGCGGCGTCACGCCGCGGCGTCTACGTGTATCAACGGCGCTCGCTTCCCTATCCGATGTTCGACACGTTCGATCATCCGGACATGAACGTGACAGCAGGTGCCCGTCACATTTCCACGGTGCCGACACAAGCGCTGACGCTGCTCAACAACCCGTTCGTCCTCAGCCAGGCGTCGCTCTTCGCGGAACGCGTGACCAAGCTGGCACACGATCCGGCTTCGCAAGTGGATCTCGCCTATCGAGTCGCGCTCGCACGGCCTGCGACGCCGGCGGAAATCCAGATCGGCACCGATCTGATCGCGCACCAGACGCTCGCGGCGTTCACGCACGTCATCCTGAATCTCGACGAATTCATGTACATGAGGTGACGCCGTATGTCGCATCGATGCCGGAAATATTTCTGGGACCGGCGCGAGTTCCTGTTTCGATCGGGCGGCGGCATCAGCGGCCTTGCGCTCGCGTACCTGCTCGACCGCCAGGGACTGCTCTCCGCCGAGGGCCATGCGGCCGTCAACGATGCGTGCACGTCCGAAGCGGTCGGGGTCAATCCGTACGCGCCGAAGGCACCGCACTTCAAGCCGCGAGCGACCGCGGTGATTTCGCTGTTCATGGGCGGCGGCTGGAGCCAGGTCGATACGTTCGATCCGAAGCCGGCCCTCGCGAAGTACGCCGGCGAACCGATCGACGGCAAGGTCGAAGGCGACGTCATCGTCCGCCAGGGATTCCCGGGCCCGTTGATGCCCAGCCCGTTCACGTTCAAGAAGCGCGGACAGAGCGGCATCGAGATCGCGGACCTGTTTCCGCATCTCAGCCAGCACGTCGACGAGCTCGCCTTCCTTCGTTCGGTCTACGGACGGTCGAACGATCACGTGCAGGGCACGTACGAAATGCAGACGGGCCAGATCAATCTCGGGTTTCCGAGCGTCGGCTCGTGGGTCACCTACGGGCTCGGCTCCGAAGCGTCCAGCCTTCCTGCCTACGTCGTCATGACCGACGCCCGCGGCGGACCGCTCGGCGGACCGAACGACTGGAGCGCCGGCTTCATCCCCGCTGCGTACCAAGGGACGCAGTTCCGCTCCACCGGCGATCCGATTGTCGACCTGAAGCCGCCGGACGGGATGACGCGCGACTCGCAGCGCGCACGGCTCGATGCGCTCGCGCGGCTGAACGAGCTCGACATGCAGAAGTTCCCCGGCAACAGCGAGCTCGCCGCGCGGATCTCGTCCTACGAGCTCGCGTACCGCATGCAGGGCTGCGCGCCGGACGCGGTGGACATCGCGAGCGAGTCTGACGCGACGAAGAAGCTCTACGGGCTCGACGACAAGATCAGCGAACCATTCGGCCGCCAGTGCCTGATGGCGCGCCGGCTCGTCGAGCGCGGCGTGCGCTTCGTGCAGATTTTCGCGGGCGGCGTCGGCAACCAGAACACCGACACCTGGGATGCGCACGACGACATCAGGAGCAACCACACGCAGCACGCGGCCGAAACCGATCGACCGATGGCAGGACTCCTGGCCGATCTGAAGTCGCGCGGCCTGCTCGCCACGACGCTCGTCATCATGCACTCGGAATTCGGCCGCATGCCGATCTCGCAGCGCGGACTCGGCCGCGATCACAATCCCGGCGCGCAGACCGTGTTGATGGCCGGTGCCGGCATCAAGGGCGGCCAGGTCATCGGCGCGAGCGACGAGTTCGGCTTCAAGGCACTGGAGCAACCGATCTCGTATCACGACCTGCATGCGACGATGCTGAACCTGCTCGGACTGGATCACACCAGGCTGACGTACCGGTTCAACGGGCGAGACATGCGGCTCACGGACGTCTACGGCACGTTGATTCCGCAGATCACGAACACATAGGCCACGTGGAGGCTCGCATGACCGTCTCGCGTACTGCGCTGCTCGGTGCGTCGTGTCTGGTGGTGATCGGCCTCGGCGGCTATCTCAGCGCGCAGGAACCGCGGCCGCCGCATCCCGCCACCCGCAACCCCCACCTGGGAAACAAGGATTCGATTCGCGCAGGCATGGCCGCCTACCGCGTCGCCTGCGCCGACTGCCACGGCCTCGACGCCGGCGGTTATCGCGGACCCGATCTCGTCACGTTTGTCGGAAGCGGCGCGACCGACGAGCGTCTCTTCGACACGATCCGGAAAGGGATTCCCGGCACCGAAATGCCTGCGCAGGAACAGGACATGTCGGACAACGACATCCTGCAGATCATCGCGTATCTGCGCAACATCAGCACCGTCTCGGCGACGGACGCGCCGATCGGCAACGTCGATCACGGACGACAGCTCTTCGCACAGCAGTGCAGCAGCTGCCATCGCGTCTCGGGGACGGGCGGGCGGCTCGGACCCGATTTGTCGCGGATCGGCGCGACGCGATCCCGTGCGGCCCTCACGCGCGAAATCCGCACGCCGTCGGAATGGATGGCGCCGAACTTCGAGACGGTCACTCTGGTGACCAAGGACGGCCAGCGCATCCGCGGCGTGAAGAAGTCGGAGGACGTGTTCAGCATCCAGATCATGGACACGCGCGAGCGCATCCAGGGGTACCTCAAGTCCAACCTTCAGGACGTGATTCACGAAAAGAACTCGCTGATGCCGGTTTTCGGCGCGGCGCAGATGTCGGACGCCAACCTCTCGGATCTCATCGGCTACCTGACGACGCTCCGCGGCTCCGTTCCCACATCATCGTCAGACGCTTCGTCCGCGCCCGCGTCCGCGGCCGGCTCGCCAATCACGCCGCAGGATCTGATCGACGGGCTGAAAGAGCCGTCTCGATGGCTCACGTATTCCGGCGACTACAGCGGACAGCGGCACAGTCCGCTGACGCAAATCACGCCGGACAACGTCGATCGCCTCACAGCGCAGTGGACGTTTCAGACGGGTCAGCTCGGCAGCTTCCAGACGACGCCGATCGTCATCGACGGCGTCCTGTATGTGACCGGCTTCAACAACAACGCGTGGGCAATCGACGCGCGCACGGGTCGGGTGATCTGGCGATACCGGCGCGAGCTGCCCGAGAACCTGAAGTTGTGCTGCGGCGCGATCAACCGCGGCTTCGGCGTCATGGGCGATCGCCTGTTCATGGGCACACTCGACGCGCATCTCGTCGCGCTCGACATGAAGACCGGGGGCGTGCTTTTCGACGTCGAGCTCGTAGATTACAAGGCGGGCTACTCCGTGACGGTGGCGCCCCTCGTCGTGAAGGACAAGGTGATCGTCGGCGTCGCCGGCGCGGAGTACGGCATCCGCGGGTTCATCGACGCGTACGACGCGCAGACCGGCAAGCGCGCGTGGCGCTTCTACACCGTCGCCGGACCTGGCGATCCCGGCGCGCGCACGTGGCCGCAGGGCGACGCATACCTCCGCGGCGGCGGATCGATCTGGGTTACCGGCACCTACGATCCGCAGCAGAATCTGCTGTTCTTCGGCACCGGCAATCCGGGGCCGGACTACTACAGCAATGCGCGCGAAGGCGACAACCTGTACACGACGTCACTCGTCGCTCTCGATGCGGATACAGGCGAGCGACGCTGGCACTATCAGTTCACGCCGCACGACGTGCACGACTGGGACTCAACGCAGGTGCCGGTCCTCGGCGACCTGACGATCGACGGCAGGCCCCGCAAGGTCGTCATGTTCGCCAATCGCAACGGATTCTTCTACACCATCGATCGCACGACGGGTAAGGTCATCGTCGCCAAGCCGTTCGTCGAGACGACGTGGGCGAAGGAGATCGACTCGAATGGACGCCCGGTCCTCCTTCCCGGACATCTGCCGGACGAGGACGGGACGAAGACGTGCCCCGATCTCGGCGGCGGCACGAACTTCATGTCGCCGTCCTTCGATCCGACCACGAAGCTGTTTTTCGTGACGGCACGCGAGACGTGCGCCACCTTCTTCGGATACGAGCAGTCGTTCAAGACCGGCGATCAGTACACCGGCGGCGGGACAATCAGGCCGCGTGATCAAAAAAACTTCGGCGCGCTCCGCGCGATCGATCCGGCGACGGCTACTCTCAAATGGGAGTTCCGCTACACGTCCACGTCCGCATCCGGCGTCCTGACGACCGCGTCAGGCCTGGCGTTCGCCGCCGACGGCGACGGCAACCTGATGGCGTTCGATTCCCGCAGCGGGAAGAACCTCTGGCACTATCAGCTCGGCTACCCGATGCGATCGACGTCAGGCACGACCTACATGCTCGACGGCCGTCAGTACCTGCTCGTCCCGGCCGGCAGCGCGCTCACCGCGTTTGCGCTGCCGCCGCGTTGAAACGCTGAGTGTTCGCACTTGCTTTCGGTCGCCACGAAGGCACGAACACACGAAGATTGTATGGCTACGTCAATCGTTGCTTCGTGCGCTCGCGTACTTTTTCAGCGCGTGAACACGCCGGTCCCGATCGTTCCACCGATCGTGCCGCCGACGATGACCACTCCCTGCAGCAGCGGCGAATTCGAATCGAGGATCGCGTAGGTGCCGAACGTGTTGTCGTAGAAGATCTTCACGTCGTACGGATCGTCGAGTCCCGTGCTGAACAGCGTGATCGTGCTCGTGATCTTGTCGTCGGCCTTGTCGTCGACGGACTGCGTGTTCGTGAACGTCGCCGTCGTTGTCGTCTCGGTGTTGTCGGCACCGAAGAGCACCGACACCCATCCGGGTTTCAGATCGGTCACCGTCGTCTTAGAGTTCGTCGTCGTGTGCTTGTCGTCGGTCGCGACGTCGAACGACGCCTGGAAGATGTCGCCGCCGGATCCTGTCCCGCTGCCCTTGCGTCCTGGCGGGTTGGCGGGAACGAACCGTGGCGGGCCGACCGCCGGTCCGCCGAAGCGCGTGATGACGGGACGAGCCGAGCTGATGAGTGGATCCATCGAGAGCAGCGACGCGATCGTGTCGAGGTCGAGGTGCAGCGTCGAAGCACCGCCGCTCTGAAGCCGCTGCTGCTCCTGCTGGAGATCCTGCACGGAGTTGGCGCCGATGCCGTCGAAGCCGAGAATGTGGATCCCGACTTCACCGTTCACGGCCATCCACACGACCTTCACGTTGCTCATGTAGACGATGCGATCGCCAACGCCTGGGCCGAGCGCGGCCTCCGAGCCGTACGTACTGACGTTCGAGATGGTCAGCGTCAACGAATGATCGTCTTGCACGGTGACGGTCGCGTTGTCGGACGTTGTCTGATTATCGACCGCGTTGAGGATGTTGCTGACGAGCGTCAACTCGCTCGACACCTGCTTCGCGGCACTGGCCGCAGAGTCATTCTCGTCCTTGGCACCGCCGAACAGCGCCTGGCCTAGCTGCGACAGCGCACCCGCCACGCTCGCACCGCCGCCCGCATCCGCACCGCCGGACCCGACGACGGCGACGACCGCGGTGATCGCGCCAGCGACCTTTCCAATCAGATCCGCGGCGGTGTACGCCTGCACGGTCTTCGTGTTCGTCGTCGAGGTGATGGACGAGGACACCGTGCGGCTGACGGTCGCAGCGTCCTGATACGTCGCGCTGTTCTTCAACTGCTTGCCTTGCGGCGGCGCGTAGACGATCGTCATCGGCAGCGCCGGAATCGTAAACGCGCCAAGCGCGACCGCGGGCGGCCGGAGCACGAAGAACTGAATCCTGATCGCCGGATGTCCGGGAATGTTGATGGTAATCGACGACGTCGTGACCGGCGGCGTCATGGTGCTCGTCTGGATGACGCTGCTGCACGCCAGGCCGGCGTCGACGGTGATGTGATCGGGGAACGACTCGACCGTCGGGAATCCGTCGATCGTCGTTCCGCCGTTGGTCTCGCCGAAGATGCCGCCGACGCCGACGGATCCGACGCCCGTGACAGGCACCGTAACGGCCGCGCTGGTGGCCACCGTTGCCGCGGCAGTCGCGACGGCTGGCGTCAACGTCCGCGCGACGGGTTGGGCGGTGACCGCACCCGGCTGCACTCGCGTCGGCGCTGGTGACGGGACGCTCGCCGCGGCGAGTGGCTCGGCGACGACAACCTCCCGCTGCGGGATGACGTTGAACTTCAGGCGCAGGTCCACTGCCTTCGTGCCGACGACGCCTGTGGTCACGTTGATGATGATGTTGGTTTTCCCGCCGGGCGGCGGCGGCAGCACCGTCGTCTGCGTCACGGTCGGAACGGCCCAGCTGAACGTGCCGGCCTTGGGATCGATGGTCCCGACCGTGACCGTGTCCTGTGTTTCCGGCAGCGTGATCTTGCCGGAATTCTCGAGCGTCTTGATCTGCGCGTACGCGTCGGCAACTGTCAGCCCCATGAACGGTGCCCTCCTGATCGCTTCAACGATCAGTGAGCAACTGGCACGAAACGTTTCAGCGGCTGAGCTGCGTGACGTTCAGATGTTCGCCGTGAGCGGCTCCTGTACGGGCTTGCCGTTGTTGTCCAGCGCGGCGATGAGCGGACCGACGGTGACCGGCGCCCGCTTGAATACATCGTCGCCAAGCGCGTTCGCGAGCGCGTTGAGGACAGCGCAGCAGCCGGCAGCGACGGGCGGCTCGCCGATCCCGCGTGCGCCGACGGGCGTTTCCGGATCGGGAATGTCGAGCGCTGCCCACGCCATCCGCTGCGGCGCGTCGAGAATCGTCGGCGGCTTGTTGTGATGGAACCGCTTCGCGAGCGGCATCCCGTAGTGCTGGTCGTACACCCAGTGCTGTCCGATCGCGTGGCCGATGCCGAGCATCGATCGGCCGAGCACCTGACCGCCGAGCGCGTGCGGATGGATGACCGTCCCGACGTCCGCGACGGCAACGTAGTCGAGGATGTGGTACTTGCCCGTCTCGACATCCACTTCAACTTCGGCGAAGCCGGCAACGTAGGAATGGGTGACGCCGTTGCGCGGGTACGAGTCGCGCGCAACGCCCATCAAACCCTGGCCAGCCAGCGCCGACGCGGACGTTTTGGTGAACGCGTTGATGTCGTCGGGCAGCTCGTGGCCGTCATACTTGCCGCCGAGCTCGATTGCCTTTTGTGCGGCCTGCGCGAGCGTCATGCTGCCGCCGGGTCCGGTGATCTTTTCATTGGCCACCGTGTATTGCCCGGGCGAGCCGCCATGCGTCTTCGCGGCAATCTCCTGCAGCTTCTTCACCGCGTCCGCCCCTGCCGCATGCGCAGCGCGCGTATGCGCGTGCGTCGTCTGGCTGCCGCCGGACACGCAGCTCCACGGCAGGTTCCTGCCGGTGTTGCCCCAGGTGACTTCGACTTTCTCCCACGGCATGCCGACCATCTCCGCCGACACGCGGTGGCAGTCGCTCATCGATTCAGTGCCGAGATTGCCGATGCCCGACTGGATGTACATCCGGCCGTCTGGCTTGATCACGAAGAGCCCGTCGTACCCGGTCGAGCCGGCGACGAACGCGCTCATCGACACGCCGTATCCGCGGACTTTCGTCCCCTGACGCTTGCCGCCCTCGGCGCTGCGCTCGTTCCAGCGGAACATCTCGGCGCCTCGATCGAGCGCGTTCTTGATGAAGGCGCTCGTCGCGAACGCGCGCTGGCCCTGACGGTTCGTCGGTCCGAACTTCGCCTTGCCTTCCGGCGCGTTGACGCGATGGATCGCGACTTGATCGACGCCGAGCTTGCGTGACGCCTTCGCCAGAATCGGTTCCATCAGCACGATGCCCTGCATGCCGCCCGGCTGGCTCTGCGCACGCCGTGGAGGCGTGTTCGTGAGGACCGAGACGCCTCGCCAGCGCATCGCGCTCGGCTGGTACAGCAGCGACACCATGCGCCCCGTCATGCCGGTGTCGCCCACCGGTTCGTACGGACCGTTCTCGTTGACGACGAACATGTCGAGCGCGGTGATGCGGCCGTCCTTCGCGAAGCCGACCTTGAGCCGGCCGTGGATCGCGGGGCGCGCGCCGCCGATGTAGTGCTCGGTCTCGCGATCGATCCGCATCATCACAGGCGCGCCGAGTTTCTTGGACAGGAGCGCAGGAATCACGTTGGTAATCGTGCCGGTTGCCTTGCTGCCAAAGCCGCCGCCGGTGTACTCGCTGACGACCACGATGTCGTTCTGATCGAGGTGCAGCCACCGCGACATCGATCCCACCGTCTGAACGACGCTCTGCGTCGAGCAGTGGATGTACAGCTTCCCGTTCTGCCAGTACGCCATCGCCGTGCGCGGCTCGAGCGTCTGATGACTGCAGTTCGGCGTCAGGAACGTTTCATCGAGGACGAGCGCCGCGTCTTTGAATCCGGCGTCGATGTCGCCGTACGCCCACTGGTCGGGCGTCTTTCCCATCGGCAGCTTGCCCTGGTCGTAGTCCGCGAAATCTGCGTCCGTCCATTTCAGCTCTTCGATCGCCGGCGGCATGACCGGCTGGCCGGGCACCGCAGGTTTCGCCAGGCCCCACACGTTGCCTTCGAGGCGCGCGTTCGGTCCGCCGGGCCGCAGGCTCACGAGCGGATCGACGACGAACGGCAGCGGCTCCCAATCGATGACGATGCTTTCAATCGCTTCGACGGCGGTGCGCTCGTCGACGGCAGCGACGGCGAGGATCGGTTCGCCCTGATACACCGGCTCGTTGGTGAGCGCCTTCTCGCCTTTCGTGTTGGCGGAAATCCGCTGACCGAGGTCGGTCACGACGTCAGCTGGCGCCGGCAGTTCGTCGGCGGTGAGGATGCCTTTCACGCCCGGTATCGCGAGCGCTTTGCTCGTGTCGATGGTCCGCACGCGTCCGTGCGGCAGCGGACTGAGCAGCAGCTTGCAGAACAGCATGCCGTCGGCGCGGAAGTCCTCGGCATATTTCGCGCGTCCCGTCACTTTCGCGACGAGATCCGGCGTCGTGTAGTTCTGTCCGATCAGCTTGTTTGCCATGATGTTCGCCTCACATCACTCGCCCGCCAGTTGAATCACGTCAGTAGGCAACCGCTTCTTCCACGGTGAGGGTCCAGCTCAGCTGCCTGGAATCGACGACCATAAAAAATACGTGCGGATCCTGCTGCACGTAGCCGACGCCGCTGCCCGCGCCCTCGTGCTCGACGACGGGCTGCAGCAGCCGTCCGCTGATGGCGCTGTGCGCCGCCACGCGGAACGTGGACTCCGCGGCATGGTCGCCGCGGCTCGCCGAGTCGGTCGCCTCCCAGCGCACACGGAGCGCACCGGTCTCGCTGGTAAATGAACCGGTCTGGCCGCTGCCGCGACCCGACCAGGTGCCGAGCTGCCGCCACGCGACGCCGGTCCGCCCCGGCGCGCTCGCGTGGTCCGTGCGGGCCCCGCAGGCGCTCGCCAGGAGTGCGACCACGATGACAGCGGTCTTCACCACCGCACATGATAGCGCCGCCGCGCACGGGCGGCGTAAGGCAATCGGCGACCGGCCTGAGCCGCGCAAACACGGCGTGAAACGCAATTCGCGCCGCGCGCACTAGCCTTCGGAAGGAACACCGCCATGCTCGTAGTTGCCATTGGATCCGCCGCGTTTCTCGTGCTGCTCGTGCTCGTGCAGCTGTCCGACTATGACTCGCCCCACCGACGCTGACGCCGTGGCGCCGGGCACCGACCGTCCCGCGACACCCGAACGGCGGACCGACCCTCACAAGTGGCCGCGGCCAAGCCTCGACGAACTGCTGAGCGAGGCGACCGAGCGACTGAAAGCCAGAATCGAGCGGCAGACGACGGGCCGCTCCCACTGACGGCCGCCAGCAGCCACATCCTCCATCCATCCGATCTCGCGCTTCGGCAGGACGACCGGCCGTCGGTGATAATCTCCTGTCACCTGTCTTCCGGAGCTGCGAATGAAACCTCTTCGACTTGGTGTTCCTCTCGTCGCGCTTGCGATTGGACTGACCGCACAGACCCTCATCGGCCGCGCCGGCCAGGCATCGCCGGCCGCCCGTGATGCGGGAGGCGGGCCCTTCGATACGTTGCATTTCCGCCCGATCGGACCGGCATCGATGTCGGGGCGCATTTCCGATCTCGCGGTCTACGAGGCGGACCCGTCCATCTTTTATGTCGGCACGGCGCACGGCGGCGTGTGGAAGACGACCAATTCGGGGACGACGTTCGAGGCGCAGTTCCAGTCCGAGGGTCTCATCTCGATCGGCGACGTGACGGTCTCGCAGAGCAACCCCGATCTCGTCTGGGTCGGCACGGGCGAGTCGAACAACCGCCAGAGCACGTCGTGGGGCGACGGCGTCTACAAGTCCACCGACGGCGGCAAGACGTTCACGAACATGGGACTCAAGACGTCCCTGTTCATCAATCGCATCCTGATCGATCCGCGCGACAACGACACGGTGTTCGTCGCAGCGACGGGCAGCCTCTGGGGATCCGGCGGCGAGCGCGGCGTCTACAAGACGACCGACGGCGGCAAGACGTGGAAGCGCACCCTCTTCGTGGACGAGGACACGGGCGCCAACGACCTCGTGATGGATCCGACGAACGTCAAGATTCTCTACGCGTCGATGTACCAGCGGCGCCGCAGCGCGTGCTGCATGAACGGCGGCGGTCCGGGCAGCGGCATCTGGAAGTCAACCGACGGCGGCGACACGTGGACGCGCCTCAAGGGCGGCCTTCCTGACGAACCCATGGGCCGCATCGGCCTCGATCTCTCGCGGAAGCGTCCCAACATTCTTTATGCGATCGTCGAAGGTCAGGCGCCGGCGCGCGGTGCGGGCCCAGCGGAACCGGCCCCGCAAGGCGGCGGCCGCGGGGCAACCGTCGCGACGGGCGTCGACGCGACGCCGACAGGACTCTACCGAAGCGACGATGCCGGCGCGACGTGGAAGAAGGTCAACAACGAGAACCCGCGTCCGATGTACTTCAGCCAGGTGCGCGTCGATCCGAACGACCCCGACGTCGTCTTCTACGCGGGCGTCAAGCTGCACCGCTCGCTCGACGGCGGCAAGACGGTCACGCTCAACGCGACCCAGTCGATCCACGACGACGTGCACGCGATCTGGATCGATCCGTCGAACTCGCAGCACGTGATCATCGGGAACGACGGCGGCGTGGCGGTTTCGTGGGATCAGGCGAAGACCTGGAATTTCGTCAACAACCTGCCGGTCGGCCTCTTCTACCACGCGAGCGTGGACAACGCGACGCCGTACAACATCTGCGGTGGCATGCAGGACAACTACGTCTGGTGCGGCCCGAGCGCCGTGCGCGGCGCCGTCGGCATCGCCAACTTCAACTGGGCGACGATGCAGGGCGGCGACGGATTCGTCGCGCTGCAGGATCCGGGCGATCCACGCGTGGCGTACAGCGAATCGCAGGACGGCAACATGGTCCGCATCGATCGCGTGACCGGTGAGACGATGTCCATCCGTCCGCTGCCCGAACAGGGAGAGCAGCCACTGCGCTGGAACTGGGATACGCCGCTCGTCATGTCCTCGCACGACCCGCACGTGATCTTCGCGGCGGCGAACAAGGTATTTCGTTCCTCGAACCGCGGCCTCAACTGGGAATCGTCTGGAACCGACCTCACGTCGAATGCGAACCGCGACGACGTCGTCACGATGGGCGTGAAGGGCGGCGATATCCGCATCGCGAAGGACGACGGCATCGAGGCGTGGCCGACCATCGTGTCGTTCTCGGAGTCGGCGAAGCGGTCGGGCGTGCTCTACAGCGGTACCGACGACGGCAACGTGCAGGTGTCGCGCGATTCGGGCCGCTCGTGGACGAACATCACGTCCAACATTCCTGGCTTGCCGAAAGGCATCTGGGTGTCCGAGCTCGTCCCGTCACGCTTCGATGAAGCGACCGTCTACGCCACCTTCGACGGTCATCGCCAGAACGAGTTCGGAACATATATCTACGTCAGCCACGATTTCGGACAGACGTGGCAGGCGGCGAACGGCAGCCTGAAGGATCAGGTCGTCAAGACGCTGACCGAGGACACGAAGAATCCCGACGTGCTCTACATCGGCACGGAGACTGGCCTGTTCGTGTCCGTCGATCGGGCGAAGAACTGGACGCGCGTCAAGGCCAACCTGCCGACGGTGCGCGTCGACGAGATCGTCATCCACCCGCGCGACAACGCGATGATTCTCGCGACGCACGGCCGCGCATTGTGGGTTCTCGATCACCTCGAGCCGATTCAGGAGTACGCCGCGGCGCAGGCGTCAACGGCCGACGCGAAGCTGTTCACGCCGCCGCCGTTTGCGATGTATCGGCGTCCCGCGCGCGATCGCAACTACGAATTCTGGGGCGACCAGACGTTCTACGGCGAGAATCCGCCGGCGGCTGCGGTCATCTCGTGGCTGAACCGGAAGCCGGTGAAGGACGTGAAGATCCGGATCACGAACGCGGCCGGACGTGAAATCCGCGAGATCTCGGGTGACGTGCTCGCCAAGAGCGGCGCACCGGGCATCCAGACGGCGTGCTGGGACCTGCGCGTGCAGCCGCTGCCGACGCCGCCGTCCACGGAAGGCCGCGGACGCGGCGGGCGCGAGGGACGTGAAGGGCGTGAGGGACGGGCCGGCGCGGGACGCGAAGGCGAAGCCGCGAATCCGGAGTCGCAGCAGCCACCGAGCACGGCCGGCGCGGGATGCACGCCGCCGCCGACTGGCGGAGGCGGCGGATTCGGCGGCGGTCCCCAGCTCGCAGGACCCGTCGTGATCGGCGGCGTCTACAACGTGACGCTCATCGCGGACGGCAAGACGATCGAGACCAAGCCGATTCGCGTGAACGACGATCCCGAAGTCGTGCTGACCGCCGCGGAGCGCAAGCATCAGTTCGACATGGCGATGGAGATCCACGCAATCCAGCCGGAGCTCAACGAAGCGTCGGCGGCGTTTGGATCGCTCAACCGCCAGGTGAACGAGCTGACGACGACGCTCGATAAGCGAAACGACGTGCCGGCGGACGTCAAGTCGTCGCTCGATGCGTTCAAGAAAGAACTCGCCGGCCTCGCGCCGAAGCTGACCGCTCCACAGGGACGTGGCGGCGGCGGTCGCGGCGGCGCGACGGACAGCCTCAGCGCAAAAGCGAATCAGGCGAAGAATGCGCTGATGGGCGGCATGACGGTCGGCGAGCAGACGGTGCGCGCCTACACGGAAGTCAAGGCGCAGACGCCGAAGTCGATCGCCGATCTGAACGCCATCCTGCCGAAAGCGACGACGCTCAGCGAGTCGCTGGCGAAATACGACCTGACGCTCGAGGTGCCGAAGGCGGTGAAGGCTCCGGAGGTGCAGCCCGCAAAGCGACCGGCGCGATAGACGCCGGGCCACTCCGGGCGGGAAGCCTGCGTCCACTTCGGCAATCGGGCACAATCGTGTGTGCGGCCGATGGTCTTGATCGAGAACCTGGTTCACGACGTCGCCCACGCGCTGCGACAGCTGCGACGCCATCCGGGATTTGCAGCGGCGGCGATCGTGTCGCTCGCGCTCGGCATTGGCGCGAACACGGCCATCTTCTCGGTACTGAACGCGGTCCTGCTCCGATCGCTGCCCGTGGCAGCGCCTTCGCAGCTCTTCAAGCTGAACATCGAATCGAAGGTGTCGGCCGCGCAGCCGTTCTCGTACCCCGCCTTCGTCGAACTGCGGGACAACGCGGCGCCGTTGAAGGTGGCCGCGATGAGCCGCAGCTATCGGGTGAACGTCGGCGTCGATCGAGGCGGCGTGGCCGAACGCGCGAACGTGCAGCTCGTGTCCGGCGCCTTCTTCGATCTCATCGGGCTGCCGCCGGCCGTCGGACGCGTGATCGAACCAGATGACGATCGCCAGGCAGGTGGCCCTGTCGCGATTCTGAGCGACGGGTACTGGAAGGCGCACTATGGTGGCGCGGCCGACGTGCTCGGCCGAACCGTGTCGTTGAACGGAGCGCCGTTCACGGTCGTCGGCGTCGCGGGCCGGGGATTCAAGGGCATTTTCCTCGAGACGCCCACCGACATCTGGATTCCCACGGCGATGCAGGCCGACGTCCGCTATCACCAGAACTTCAGCGCGGACACGTCAGCGGACGCCGAAAAGCCGTGGCTGCCGCAAACGGGAATCCTGTGGTTGGACGTCCTCGTCCGCGCCTCCGATGCTGACGCGGCGCGTGCGACCGCGTCGCTCGATGCGGCGTTCAGGCAAACACTGATTCCGCGGGCTGACGCGACCGGCGATCCGCTGCAGCGCAAGCTGATTCTCGAGTCGCGGCTGGTGCTCGACTCGTTCGCGCAGGGCCGCTCGCGGCTCCGTGAACGGTTTACGCCGCTGCTCTACGCGCTGATGGGCATGGTCGCGATGGTGCTCCTCATCGCGTGCGCCAACACCGCAAACATCCTGCTCGCCAGATCGGCGGCACGACGAAGGGAAATCGCCGTCCGGTTGTCGCTCGGCGCCGGACGCGCACGCGTGCTGAGCCAGCTCGTCACCGAGAGCATCGTCCTGGCGCTGCTGGCGGCGGCGGGCGGCGTTCTCGTGGCGCAATGGTCCGCGGATGCGCTCGTCAGCATGGTCGTGCAAAGCGTCACCGGTGCACCCGCGTCGATCGTCGAGATCGATGGCCGGGCGCTCGCTTTCACCGCGCTCGTCTCGGTCGCGACGGGTCTGTTGTTTGGACTCGCGCCGGCTCTCCGGGCGACACGGCTCAGCCTGAGCGAGGAACTGAAGATTGGCGGGCGCAGCCAGCAGGACGCCGGCGACCGGACTTCTGCGCGGCTTCTGATCGGCGCGCAGGTCGCACTTTCCCTGATGCTTGTCACGGCGGCAGGCCTGTTCAGTCGCAGCCTCTACAACCTGGCGCATGTCGAGCTCGGACTCGATCGCGATCGCGTGGTGACCGTCGCCATCGATCCGAGAAATTCCGGCGTCGCCGCGTCGGCGCTGCCGGAGCTGTATGCACGCGTTGTCGCCAACGTCGAGGGCGTACCCGGTGTGGCGGCTGCGGCCGTCGCCGAATGCGGCGTCGAAGGCGGCTGCCGATCGGCCAGCGATGGGTTCGCCATCAGCGGATACACGCCGGCGCCGTCGGAGCTGGTGAAATTTCAGGAGAACAGGGTCAGCGCGCACTACCTTCAAGCGATCGGCGTCCCGCTTGTGAGAGGCCGGACCTTCGACGCGCGCGACCGTCAAGGTTCGCCGAAAGTTGCGATCGTCAATCAGGCGCTCGTGCGGCGGTACTTCGACGGCCGCGATCCGCTCGGCCAGAAGTTCGGCTATCAGACACCTGACACGGAAATCGTCGGCGTCATGGCGGACGCCCGCGTCTACAGCTCGCGCGAGCCCGCCGAACCGATGGCGTACTACCCCATCGACCAGCAGATGCTGTTCACGACGAGCCTCTCTGTCCGCGCCTCCGGCGATCCGCGACAGATCGTCGGCTCGGTGCGCGAGGCGCTTCGGAAGTCGGATCCCAACCTCGTTGTGGAACGCGTCGCCACGCTCGCGCAGCAGGTGGACAACGGTCTCGGCGCCGACCGCGTCGTCGCGCTCCTTGCGGCGGCGTTCGGCGCCCTGTCGATCGTCGTCGCCGGCGTCGGGTTGTACGGCCTCATGTCGTATCTCGTGGCACGCAGGACCTCGGAAATCGGCGTCCGCATCGCGCTCGGCGCGCAGCCGGGCGCCGTGTTGCGCGCGATCCTGACCGAGTCGCTCGGCCTGGTTGTGATCGGACTGGTCGTCGGTGTTCCGCTTGCGGCCGCCGGCGGCCGCCTGATCGCGGGCGTCCTGTTCGGCGTGAGGCCGTGGGACCTACTCACGCTCAGCGGAGCCGTGCTCACGCTCGTCGTCCTCGGAGTGTTCGCCGCGTTCGTACCTGCCTGGCGCGCATCACGGGTCGATCCGGTCGTCGCGCTCCGCCACGAATAGCGCAACGGGCCACGCGCGGCGCCCCGAACGAAGAGAGGGCGATGAGTTGCTCGACGCCGGGAAATGAGCCGGAAGCCGAGCGGCGCGCGCGTTAGTATTTGACATTCAGTCGTACGTGTTATGGGTCGCCTGCTCGCCTTGCCGGAGACGAAAGCCCGCGTCGGCATCCTCTGTCTCGTCATCGCCGTGTTGTGCGTCGCCATCAGCTGGATCGAACCTGACGGACGGACGTTCCTGGTTGCGCCGATCGTCTGGGCGTTTTTCCTGCTCTATGAGGCGCTGCGAGAAAGTCGTCCGCGCGAGGAGCGGATCAGTTCCGGGACCTACGTCCCGCCACGGTCGCTCGCGATCGTTTCAGCCGGCAAACCTGACTCGAACGATTCGCCCGACCTCGTGGTGTGGATGCCGGCATTCCGCAAATGCGGATCCAAGGTCATCTTGCGGGAGCATGTCATCGGCTTCCTGATCCGCTCGTTGAAGGAGGGAGGAACGCTCGTCCCGGACAACTTCCTGCCGCACGAAGCATTCGCGCAGTTGCTGCACGAATTCCTGGCGCGCGAGCTCCCGCGGCGTCGCGGTCTGCAGGCCGCCGCGAAACAGCAGAAGAATGGCTGGGTGTCGTGCGTCGATGCCCGCGTCCTCGACGCGCCCGGTCGTGGTGCGAATGCCGAACCAAGTCCCGATGACGTGTTCGGGACGTTCAAGGTTTACGAAGGCATCATCGTGCGGGGCTCGTACCGGCGAAACCCTGCCCACAAGCTGTTCTCCGAGAAGGGGCTGTTTCAGCTCGAATACGCACTGTGTGAGCGGCTGAAGGAAGAAATCGCGGCGCGCCACACGTTCCGCCAGCCGAACCAGGCGGTGGCCGAGTGGGTGATGTAGATCAGCCGCCCGCAGCGCGACGAACCGGTACGCCCGTGTTCTCGGGACGCTCCGCTGCGTCGATCGCGGCGGCCATCAGTTCCATGCCGCGCCGGAGCGCATCAGGCCGCACCGCGGCGAAACCGAGGACGATCGCGTTCGTCGACTTACGATCGCCGGCGAGCGCGCGCGGACGATTGATGTAGTAGTGTGACAGCGGCGTCGCCTCGACGCCGCGGGCCGCAGCCTCGCGGCAGACGCGGTCCGCATCGACGCCGATGACGTCGGCAACGGCGTGGAGCCCTCCCATCACCGGCCGGACGTCGAGCACACCACCACACCATCGCTCGGCGCCGTCGACGAGCGCTTCGAGACGCTCGCGATACGCGGCGCGCATCCGCCTCAGGTGCCGATCGAAATGTCCGCCGGCCATCAGATCGGCCAGCGCTGCCTGTTCGAGCAGCGGCGGGTGCACATCCGCGGCCCGACGTGCGCTCGCGAGACGTCCCTGCAGGTCCGACGGCACGATGAGAAAGCCGAGCCGCAGCGCGGGAAAGAGCGTCTTGCTGAAGCTGCCGACGTAAATCACGCGCCCGTCTTCGTCGAGCCCATGAAGGCACGGAATCGGTCGCGAGCCGTACCGGAACTCGCTGTCGTAGTCGTCCTCGAGGACCCACGCGCGCGCCGCGCTCGCCCAGCGCAGCAAGGCAAGGCGCCGCGGAAGGCTCATCGGCACGCCGGCCGGAAACTGATTCGACGGCGTGACATAGACGACGCGCGCACGGCCGGCGACGCGCGCGCCCGTCGCGACGCTGAGTCCCTCGTCGTCCACCGGAACCGGCACGATGCGGGCGCCAGCCCCGACCAGCGCCGCACGGGCGCCCGGATAGCCAGGCTCCTCGAGCCACGCTTCGTCGCCGACATCGAGCACGAGATCGCACATCAACTCGAGCCCGCGCTGCGTACCGCCGACGATGAAGATGTCCTCGGCGCGGCAGCGCGTGCCGCGCGCGCTCTGGACGTGATCGGCGATCGCCTCGCGGAGCGGACGGAAGCCGCCGGCTTCGTTGTAATCGAGCTGGGCCAGCGTCAGCGATCGCAGGCGCCGGTTGATCAGCTGCGACCAGAGGCGGAGCGGAAACAGATCGATGCCGGGTGTGCCGAGCCGGAACGGACGCGGCGGACCCGCGATGCGCCGGGCAGACGGCGGCGTCGACGTCAGCGCGAGGCCGCGGCGCGACAGCGGCGGATGCTTCGAGCTGCCGGGTCGGCGGCGCGTACCGGCGGTGCGAAGAAGGTCGTCGGGCAGTTCGTGCGCGACGAACGTCCCGGACCCGCGCCGACCGACGAGGTATCCCTCCGCCGTCAGCTGCTCGAACGCCAGCAGCGTCGTCGTCCGCGAGACCGCGAGATCGTCGGCGAGCGAACGGGACGAAGGCAGCCGAGTCCCTGGCTGCACGATGCCGTCGAGCACCGCGCGGCGGATGCCCGAATAGATTTGCTGCTGCAGCGCGCTTCCCGCGCGGCGATCGAGCCGAATCAGCAGGTCGCCGGTTCTGTGCATCGGCATGACGCGTCCAGTTTAGTGGCTATTTCAATTTCAGCAGGACGAGTTCACACGATAAGACCACTTTTTTCGATGCCGATTCGGATCTTTGGAGTCGGTCAAGTGGCCACATCACGTTGAAACGAACTGGACCTCCACACACAGCCGGTCACTGTCCACACTCGACACATCAGCGACTCTTTTGCACGTCGCAGGAGTGGATGGATGAGAATCAGCGCCCGGCTCGTTGCTCTAGCGTTACTCGCCTGCTTCGCGATCAGCCTGCCGGCTCGCGCGCAGCAGCAGACCGGAGAGATCTTCGGAAAGGTCACGGATCAATCCGGCGCCGTCATGCCCGGCGTCACCGTCACCGTGACGGGGCCGGTACTGCTTCAACCGCTGACCGCGGTCACGAGCGACACGGGAACCTATCAGTTCCCGCGGCTCGAGATCGGCGCGTACACGGTCACCTTCGAGCTCACCGGATTCAAGACCGTCGTCAGCGAAAACGTGCGCGTGACCGTCGGCTACAGCGCGCAGATCAACGCCGCGCTCTCGGTGTCCACGGTTCAGGAGACGGTGACGGTGACGGGACAAAGCCCCGTCGTCGACACCAAGGAAACCGGTACGAAGCAGACGTTCACCAACGAGCTCCTGCAGAGCATTCCGTCGGCGCGGGATCCGTGGGTCATCCTGCAGCAGACGGCCGGCATCGCCATGGACCGCGAGAACATCGGCGGCAACATGTCGGGCCAGCAGTCGAACTACGTCTCGCGCGGCGGCATGCCCTTCAACAACAAGTGGGCGCTCGACGGCGTGGACATCACCGACATGGCAGCGACCGGTTCGTCGCCGACCTACTACGACTTCGACGCGTTCGAGGAAATGACCATCACGACTGGTGGCGTCGATGTGACGCAGCAGACCGGCGGCGTCGGCATCAACCTCGTGACGAAGAGCGGCAGCGATCGCTTTCGTGGTTCGTCGCGGTTCTACGACACGAATCATCGCCTCGAGAGCCAGAACATCAGCGACGAGCAGCGCGCACAGGGCGCGACGTCAGGCAACCCGATTCAGGACATCCAGGACTACGGCATCGAGGCCGGCGGACCCATTCGCCGCGGACGCGCCTGGATCTGGGGCAGCTACGGCAAGCAGGACGTCGGCGTCGGCGTCATCAACTTCTATCAGCCGACGACGGAGTGTCAGGCCATCAAGAACAACCCAGGCAGCTTTCCGATCGAAGACGTCAACAACTGCCTGAACACCGATCTGACGACGCTGCAGAGCACGAACGTCAAGGCCGAGGTGCAGCTGTTCAAGGGCAACAAGGCGACGTTCTTCAACGGCTTCTCGAAGAAAGAGCGCAACGCTCGCAACGCCAGCGACCTGACACCGCCCGAATCGACCGTCAGGCAGAGCGCCGTGCCGAGCTCGTACGGTGCGTGGGGCTGGACGACGGGACCAAGCCCGACCTACAAAGCGGCGGATCAGTGGATCCTGAACGACCGGCTGCTGCTCGACGTGCAGTACGCGCACGTCGGCAACAACTTCATCCTCGACTACCACGACGATTCGCTGCAGACCGTGCAGCCGACGCTGATCATCACGACCGGCCTGAACGGACGATCGACGCCCGACGGCGCCCAGTCCGTGAACATCCGACCGGTCAACGAGGTCAACGTCAACCTGAATGCGTTTGCCCCGGGTACGAAGCTGGGCGATCACGCGTTCAAGATCGGCGGGTACTGGAAGGACGCGTACAGCTACAGCTCGACGCACACGCCCGGCTACGCGGTCGCGCGATTCCCCACGTCGATCAGCAACGACTGCTCGCTGCTGGCGACCGGTTGCCAGGCGAACGTCACGCGTGACGGCATCGGCGCCTTCGATCTGTTGAACGTGGCGGCGTACGTGCAGGACACGCTGACCCGAAACCGGCTCACGCTGCAGCTCGGCGTCCGGTACGATCGCAACCACGATCAGGCGTTCGCCGCCGACGTCGACGCGAATCCGCTCATCCCGGCGTGGCTGCCGGCCGTGAGCTTCGCCGGCGTCGATCCAGGGATCGTCTTCAACAACTTTTCGCCGCGGCTCGGCCTCACGTACGACCTCCGCGGCAACGGCAAGACCGTGGCGCGCGCGAATTACGCCGCGTATTGGGGTCAGGTGGGCACCGGCGGCGTGTCGAACCAGCTCAATCCCGTCTCCCGCGTGAGCGTCCGCTACCCGTGGGTCGATCTGAACGGCGACAAGTTCGTGGAAGCGAATGAAATCGTCGCGAGCAACAAACCGCTCGCGGTCACCGGCAACTGGGATCCGAACAACCCGACGGCGGTGACGACCGCGAACACGGTCGATCCCAACCTGAAGAACGATCGGACCGACGAGTTCATCCTCGGCGTGGATCACGAGGTCGGCGGCGGCTTCGCCGTGGGCGCGAACTACATCTGGCGGCGCTACGCCAACTTCAACTGGACCGACACCGTCGGCCTGACCAGCGCCGACTACTCGCCGGTCAGCTTCACGCCGTCGGCCTCGGCGTGTCCCGCCGGGCAGGAGGCGCGATGCCCGACCGTCACCTTCTACCAGCCGAACTTCCAGGCGCCGACGGTGACCACATTGACGAACGCCGACGGCTTCAACCGATCGTTCAACGGCGTCGAAATCACCGGGCGCAAACGGCTCGCGAATCACTGGCTGATGAACACGAGCTTCTCGTACAACAGCACGCTCGTGAACTTCAATCAGTTCGCCGGCAGCATCACGTCCACCAACGTCACGTCGTCGGCGCTCGTCGAGGATCCGACGAACCGCGGGCTGCGCAACGGATTCCAGTTCGACTACCCGACATCCGGCAGCGGCATCGGCAACGTCTACGTGAACGCCAAGTGGCTGTTCAAGTTGAGCGGGATGTACGAAGCGGCGTACGGCTTCAACGTGTCGGCGTTCTACAACGCGCGTCAAGGCTATCCGTTCGAAGCATCGGTGCAGAGCCCCTCGCGCCCCAACGGCGGCGGCATCGCCACGGTGCTGCTCGACGGCGTCGGCGACAACCGCCTGCCGAACTACCAGAACCTCGACTTCCATGTCGATCGTCCCATTTATCTCGGGACCACCCGCTTCGTTCCGGCGCTCGACGTGTTCAATGTCATGAACGCGAATACCGTTCAGGCGCTGCAGCGGACGCAGAACGCGGCAACGGCCAACCAGATCAGCGCCGTCGTCGCGCCGCGCGTCGTGCGGCTGGGCGTCAAGGTCACCTGGTAGGCGCGTGCGCATCGCCACAGTCGTCCTGATTGTGCTCGGCTCGGTCGGCGCGCCGCTCGCGTCGCCGGCCGCATCCGACGAGCCGGTACCGGTACTGGTCGAGCTCTTCACCGCCGAAGGCTGCTCGACCTGCCCAACGGCGGACAAGCTGCTGGAAGGGATGATCGCGTCGCAGCCTGCGCGAGGCGTCGTGATCGTCGGCCTCGGTGAGCACGTCGACTACTGGGACCGACTCGGATGGAAAGATCGCTTCTCGTCCGCGGCGTTCACGCATCGCCAGCAGCTGTACGCGGATCACCTGACCGGCGACAGCATCTACACGCCCCAGATGGTCGTCGACGGACAGACGGCCTTCGTCGGCAGCGACGTCGACGCCGCGCGGCACGCCATCGAGCGCGCCGGCGCGGCGCCGCACGGCACGATTGCGCTCACGCTGGATCTCGCCGCCGCCAATCGCGTCACCGTCACGACGACCGCCAGGGGACTGCCGGCCGGCTCGGACGATCGACCCGAGGTCGTCGTCGCGCTGGTCGAGGACGGGTTGCGGACGGACGTGAAGCGCGGCGAGAACAAGGGACGGACGCTGACGCACGCCGCCGTCGTCCGCGAGATGGTCACTGCGGGCGACGCGCCAGCGGCTGGCGCGCCGGTTCGAACGGACATGAAGATCGCGCAGGACTGGCAGCGCGACCACATGCGGGTGGTGGCTTTCGTTCAAGAACGTCAGAGCCGCCGCGTTCTCGCGGCAACGTCGGCGCTGCTTCGTTAGCGCGTCCGCAATCTTTCGCGTGGCCTTCGCCGCGTTCGAAGGCCGTGTCTCGTCCGTGTACGGCCGAGCCATCCGCCGCGCGTCACACGCACGACTCGTCTCCGTGGTCGTCAGCGATTACCATCTGTGAGGACGCAGATGGTGACGCGCGGATGACCTACGTCGACTCACTGCTGCTCGACTTCATCGAGATGCTCTGCCGGCGCTTCCAGCTGTGGACCGGCCGGACGAACGTGTGGCTCGCCTTTCAACTCACGAATCTCAGCATCGTCATGTACTTCATGTGGGTTGCGGTGCTCTACGCGATCTCGAGCAGCATCGCGCTGCGCGTCTTCGTGATGCTCTTCTGCGGCGGCGTCTTCTTCGTCCTGACGGGGACGATCTTCAGGGTGCCGATCGAAATCGCGGAGAGCGCCGCGTACCGACGCGTCGCAAAGGGGCTGCGGAATCCTCGACGCATCCGTGACGCGCAGTTGAGGATTGCATTCCTCACGTTGTCGATCATCCTCTCCTATCCGCTCTGGTTCGCGTACTTGAGGCTTCGCGTGCGGTTCATCCTGCTGACCGGCGCGTTGATCATCCTGACGACGGTCGTGTTGTATGTGCTGGCGTGCGATCCGCTGCCGCCGTGCGCAGGCAGGGTCAGGGACTGGGTGCGCGGTTTCGGGGCCACTCGAAAAGCAAGCGTTCCGACGCCGTTCTGAGGAACTGACAACCCATACTCATTCGCCACGAAAGCACGAAATCACGAAATCTAATCTAGCTTCTCTTTTCGTGTTTTCGTGTTTTCGTGGCGCTTGCTTCCGTGCCTTCATGTCTTCGTGGCTCTGATGCTTTTCCGCTATAGGCTCCGTTCCTCCGGGCGTGTCCAGATCTCGAGCAGCCGGTCCGCAAGGACGAGGACGATCGGCCCGACGATCAGTCCGATGAAGCCGAAGGCGCCGACGCCGCCGAGCAGCCCGAGAAAGATCACGAGCCCGTTCACGGACGTCTTCCCGCTCAGGAGAATTGGACGCAGGATGTTGTCGACCATGCTGATGCCGAGTGCACCGACGATCAGCATGACCAGGCCGCGCCCGAATTCGCCGGCCAGGAAAAGCCAGATTGCGGTCGGCACCCAGACGAGCGCCGCGCCCACGAGCGGCATGAGCGACGCGATCGCGATCGAGACGCCCCAGATCGCTGGCGCCGCGAACCCGAGCGCCCAGTATGCCAGTCCGCCGACGGCGCCCTGCGTCACCGCCACCACCAGCCCGGCGCCGACGCTCGCATTCACAAGGTCGCGGGTCTCCCGAATGAGCGCAAGAGCCTGATCGGTCGGCAGCGGCAGGATGTCGGCGATGCGCCGCGCAATCGCGTGACCATCGCGGAGGAAAAAGAACAGCGTGAACAGCATCACGATGACTTGACCGATCGTGGCCACCAGGTCTGCGACGAAGGCGCCGGCGCGCGGGACGAGGAAGGCCACCGCGCGCGTCACGCCCTGACGCAGCAGTTCCACTGGATCGTCAGGCAACGGCACAGGACTCCGTTCGCGGACGACATCCCATACGCGCTCGATCTGGTACGGCGTCAGCGACACGCCCTGCACGCGATTGATGATCTGCGGCGCCTCGCGCGCGACCATCGAGATGACGAACGCGGCGGGAACGACGAAAACGACAACCACGAGGAGCGTCGTCAAGACCGCAGCGAGCGTGGGTCCTCTCGTCACCGACAGGCGGGCGTGGACCGGCTCGAGCAGGATTGCGAAAACCGAGGCCCACGCGAGCGGCGCAACGAACGGACTGAGGACCTGGTACGCCAGGTAGCCCGTCAGCGCGACCAGCGCGATGAACGCAATCCGGTCGAACCGCTGGCGCGGCGAGTCGGTCATGGCAGGCGCTGCGCCGGGATTCGCCGGTGACGGGCCAGAGGAACGCCTACCAGAAGTACGTCACTCTGCCCCAGAACGTGTTCGCGGTGTACGGACGATAGGTGTACTGCATCGTGATGAACGATGGCAGCGCCACCGCATTCAGCGTCGTCGGGCTGAACGCGAAGTCGTCCACGTTGTACTTCTCGAACCACCACGCGAGCCCGGCTCCAAGATGCGTGTTGATCGTGTACCGCGCATCGGCCGTCAGCCGGTTGCGCGTGTTCCAGACTGGAGGAAGCTGCGAGACCGGCGGCAGCGTCGTGTCCGGAGTAAGCCCGTAGATGTACATCGAGTTCCCGTGCACAAAGTCGTACATGAACCGGAGATCGGTCTTCGCGAACAGCTTCAGCAGGTCGGCCGACGCCGTGAACGTGTGCGTCGCGTCGATGCTGTCGGTCGTCCAGTCTCGCGTCGGGTCGTCGAACTGATCGCCGGGATTCGCCTGGCGCGACTTCTGGAGCGCGGAATAGTGTTCGTACTGATACGACGCGCCGACCGAGATCGCCTCGCTGGGAATGTAGTCGAAGCCGCCCGCCACGCCGGCGTTGTTGTGGCTGAGCAATCCGAACCCGGTGTTCGGCCGGTTGTCGTCGCCTGCGAACACCGTTCCGTTGACTGAGAAATTCGATCCAAGGCGCGCCACCGCGATCGCGGAAAAGCGATTCTGCGTGAAATCGGAGATGTCGAACTGCCGCAACGACGTCTGCTCGCCGAGGTCGTCGAGCGACTGCTCGTCCAGTCCGGTCCCGAAACGCTTGGTATACTCGTACACCGCCTGCAGCGTCACCGCCTTGAGGGCCGTCGTGTCAGCTGACAAACGGAGCGTGTTCTGATTGGTCGTGCTGAAGGTGCGGAACGTCTCGTCCACCTTTTCGTACGAGTATCCCGCGCGAAGAGCGGTCTTCGGCGAGGCCGTCCACGACGTTTCGAGGTCCAGCGTCTTTCGCGAGAAGGTGAACGGGCTCGTGCTCTCGTCGATGACCGCGACGCTCGTGTCGTATTGCACGGTCGTCGGCGCCTGGAACACCGGCGTCTGGTTGTCGAAGTCGTATGACCGGAACCGCGCGTTGAACCACCACGTCGGCGTCGGGCGCGCGTTGTAGCTGAATGCCGTCGCGGTGATCTTGGCGCTCGCGTCGGCAGTCGGCCGATCGAGCGGCGGCGAGGCAAGCGCCGAATTGATCGTGTACGGAATGAGCGCGTCGTTCTGCGACAGGGTGCCCAGCGAGATGTACGCCGTGGCCTGGCTCGTGTCGGTCACTTTCAGCAGGCCGGAAATCGATCCGCTGTTCAGGTTGCTGTCCGGCCACAGCGACATCCGGCCGTTCGCGGGCGCCGACGTGCTGTCGGTGGCGACCAGCGGATTGGACCAGACGAGCGTGCCGATGTTGTTGTTGAAGAACGACCCGTCGTAGCCCACGCGGACGTTCGCGCGAGGAACCGTCCATTCGGCGGCAACGCCGAGGTCTGTCGTGCGCGTGTCGACCGGGACCGGTACTTCAACGGCATTGCTGAACCCGAACGTACCGGACCACGGCTGCTCGCCCGTCTTCTGCATGTTCTTGAACGACGCGCTGAGATCCAGATGCTCGGTCGCGCTGTACACGAACCGGAAGTCGACGATGCTGCGCTTCATCAACTGGTCGACGGGAATGGCGGCGTTGTTGTAGATGGCGCTCGTCGCCGCGCCGCTCTGCACCTGTGCCGGATAGCCGTCCAGCGTCAGCACGCCGGGCGACGACGACGTGTAGGCCGTGCGCGTGTCCTGGCTGAGGAACAGCGGAATCTGGTTGAACTCGAACGACGCCTTGATCTTTCCGAAGTTGTTGTAGTTCGCCGCGTACTGCTGATCGCGGTACCCGACGTGCGTCGCCCGGACGTCCCAGTACTGGTGATCGTCCGCCTTCTTCCACAGGAAGTTCTCGACGAACGGACCGCTCCGGAGATCCTGGTAGCGCTGGTATCGCGCTTCGTCGGAGTTGTCCGTGAAGATCGTGCCGCGCAAGCCGAAGTCGACGGTGCCGACACCGGGGATCGTCGAGGGGCTGGGACTCTGATCGGGCTCGGGCGGCGGCGTGTTCTGCTGCCCGGCCTGGGCGCTCGCTGCAGCGAGCCACAACGCGATGAAGAAGGCCGATCGCATTCGCATGGTCGTCCTCTCAGCGCAGAAGCGTGTTGCCCGCGGGGCTGTTGGACCCGTGGATTTGCTGGTGGCAGTTGACGCAACTTCGGCCGATGAGTCGGTTGCTGCGCGACGCGAGCGCGTTCGAGTCGTAGATGGTTGACGGATGCTTCGTGCCGATGTGACAGCTCTGACAGAGGATCGGCAGCTTGGCAATCAGCATCCGGTCGTTGTTCGAGCCGTGTGGATCGTGACACGTGCTGCACGCTTCGCGGACCGGCGCGTGATCCCACAGGAAGGGACCGCGCTTCTCGGCGTGACACCCGGTGCACGCCTCGTTGACCCAGTTTCCGGTCCGCAGCATGCGGACGCTCGTCGTGCCGTGCGGGTTATGGCAGGATGTGCACTCCATCTTGCCTTCGCGCACCGGCATGTGACCCTGCCGCTGCTGCTTCGCCACTTCCGTCGTGTGGCAGACCGCGCACGTCGAGGTGATGCTGGCGGTCTTGAGCTGTCCCTTCTCGGACTTCGGATTGTGGACGGAGTGACACGTGATGCACGACAGGTTGCGCGCATCGTGCATGCTCCCCTTCCACTGCGTGTGGTCGCCGCGGGTATGACACGTCAGGCAGGTGTCAGACACGTCGCGCGGCTTCATGGTCGGGAACCGGCGGATGGAATCGGGCTTCGACGGATCGTCGACGTGCGCGGCACCAGGTCCGTGGCAGTTCTCGCAGCCTTGCGTGGCCGCGGGTGTATGCGGATTCTGCGCCTTGCCGTGCAGCGTCTTCTGAATCGACTCGCCTTCCGTGTCGTGGCAGCCGACGCACGTCTCCTGTCCGACGTAGCCGCTCGCCTGCGGAGGCGTCGCCTGCGACGTCTGCCCGGCGGGCGCGCCCGGCGTCGTCAGAAGGAGCACGAAGCTCCAGAGGTACGCAAGCAGTGTCATGACGTCCTCATTCGACCGTTACGATCGGCAGGTCCTTATTGAATCGCGTGGCACAGTTCGCAGTCCTGGCTGATGACGCGGCCGTCCGCGCTCTTGTGCTCGTCGTCGTGGCACCGGAAACAGCCCGGCGAATCGGTGTGTCCGAGGTTGTTGGCGTGTGAGCCCCAGGTGACCTTCATCGCCGGAAACACATTGCGTCCGTAGACCTGTTGCACGGCGGCCACCAGATGATCGACGTCGGCCTTGTTCGACCCGGCACCGCCGGCGCCGGCGTAGAACGTCCGCAGGCGCTCGGCGATCGTCCGGTCGCCGGTGTTGCGATCGGGATAGTCCGTCGTCAGCACCTCGACGGCCTGCTTGCGCACGAAGGGCAGCGTGCGCGCGATGTCTCCGCGTGCGATCGCTGCGTCCACGGCGCGCTCGGCGCTGGCGGAGAACGCGTGCGTTGGACGGTTGTGGCAGTCGATGCAGTCCATCTGGCGACGAGTGCCCGCGGCAATCTGTGCGTCGGTCACCTCGCCCGCACGGTATTCGTGGACCTTGCCGTCGCGATCGGTCATCCGGACGTACGGGATCGTTTCCCGCTTCTCGTCCGTCGACACGAACTCAATCCGGTTCGTCGGATTGGCGTGCCAGTGGGCGCCGCTCGCGGCGCCGGGCGACGTGCTGCCTGTGCCGACGTGGACCGTCATCTGCGTCGGCGACTCACTGCTCTTCTCGTCGTCGCCGTACGACGGGATCGTGACCGCCTTGTCACCGTGGTACTTCTCGGACCAGTGACACATCTCGCACGTATTGCGCGCCGGACGCAGGTTGAACACCGGTGAGGGAACGGGCCTCGGATACGTATCGCGCACGAGATGAACCAGCTGACGCAGGCCGTTCAGCTTGTAGTACACGAACGATGCCGCGCCCTCGCCGATGTGGCAGTCCACGCAGGCCACGCGCGCGTGTGGGCCGGTCTGATTGGCGACGAACTCCGGCTCCATCACCGTGTGACACACCTGCCCGCAGAAACGCGGCGAGTCCATGTACTCCACGCCGCGGTACGCGGCCAGCGACACGATCAGCACGTTCACGACGCTGAGCGCGATGAAGATGCCGACGGCGCGCTGCTGCACCGGGTTGTTCAGATCGATCTTCGGCAGCCGGTGCGGCTGCAGTCCCTTGGCGAGGCGGCGGCGTTCCAGGATGACTCCGGCTGGAATCATCAGCAGGCCGACGATGAAAAACGCCGGCAGGATCAGGAAGAACACAATCCCGAGATACGGGTTGGTGTGGAAGCCAACCAGCTCGAGAAACAGCACGAAGAGAAAGACGAACGCACTCAGCGTGACGAGCCACGCCCCTGCGATCGACAGCGGATGCCGTGTCATGGCCGCGGTGCAGCCAGCCTACTTTTTGAGCGAAGACAGATACGTGACCAGCGCGTCGAGGTCGTCCTTCGGCAGCGACGCGTACTTCGCCGGCATCGGCGGCTTCCGCGCGGCCTTGTGCTTCGCCGTCATCCCCTTCGGGTCCACGATCCACTCGTGGATTTCATCGGCGGTGAACTTGGAGCCGACGCTGTCGAGCGGTCCCTTGGCGTTGCCCTTGCCGGCGATCGAGTGGCAGGTGGCACACTTCTGATCCGCGTAGACCTTCGCGCCCTTGTCTGTCTGGGCGGAGGCCGAGACGGCAAACAGACCCAGTACGAGGGCACCGATCATGGCGGTCAATGCGCGATTCATCGTCTCCTCCGGTTCAGGGTAGTCGGGTGGCTGACGCCGCCTCCTTGCAACCGAAGTACCACGCGACGCAACGAAGACGTCGAGCGGTCTCGATGGTTTTTGGCTGATTTCCGGCGAATTTTCGACGTCAGGCGCGCGGTCCCTCGGATTAACCCTCCGACCGCAGGAACGCGGCTCCGAAATGCCGGAGCCGACGTTTACGGCCTGCTCGCGCGGGCGTTCGGTCCAATCGACGAGGGCTACTGTGTGACGACGATCGAGCCCTTCTCGCCGTGGAGCCGGCAATGGAAGGCGAACGTGCCGGCGCTCATCATCGCGACCGGAGCGTCGTGCGCGCTCAAGGGAGGAATGTCGCCGGACTCGTACATCCCGTTGTCGAACGTGGCGGAGTGTGCGATCGAATCGTTGTTCTTGAAGTTCACGAATTGCCCTGCCTTGACGCTCAGCGGATTTGGCGCGTAGACGCTATTGGTGATGAAGACCGTGATCGGATCGCCGCTTGTTCCGCTGCCGCTTCCGCTCGACGGCGCCGTCGGACTCGTCGAGCTGGACGAACAGCCGGCGACGACGATCGCTGCGCTGACGAGAATCCCGATGATGACACCGCGACACGAACGGACACGATGCATGCGTGCACCTCCGCTGTAGGAGATAGCAACGCACGTACCTCGAACCGGTCGAGCTCTGTGTTACTGAGCCGTTTCCGTCGGCGCGTGGACCGAGTACACCGCGCCGTTTCCAATCCGCTGCACCGGCGTCAACCATCGCGCGAACGCGCGAAGTTTTTCGTTGAAGCCATCGAGCGCGTCGGGCGGAACGAGATCTTCGTGAACGACGACGTGTGAGACGCCGAGTTGCAGCAGGCTGCGAAGGCTCGCCTCGTCTGGAAAGCTCACGAGCTTCGCGTAGAGATCTTCGTGCATCGGCGTACGAAGCCCGCTGTAGCCCTCGACCGTCGGACGCCAGTGTGCGGTCGCATGCAGCATGAAGAGCGTATGGCGCCGCTCGTCGCTCCGATTGTCGATGGGCACTTCCGCGATCGCCCGAATGCCGGGCCGCTCCGCGATCCAGCGATCGATCGCCGGGATCTCGATCGAGAACGGCGTGGTGTCCATCGGCATCGCGGCGTATTCCGCGACGAGCGCGACGACGGCGATCGCCGTGTAGATCGCCGCCGATCGCGTGAACGTTCGAGCGTCCCGCGCGCCGAACGCGGCGAGCACGCGGTCGAAGCCAATGCCGGCCAGCACGGCGAGGCCCAGCGTTGCCATCAGAATGAATCGCGACGGGACGCGAATGAAGTTGAGCAGCGGCAGATCGTAGACGAAGGGCCACAAGCCGAGCGGTGATCCGAGCGCCAGCCAGAATCCAAGGAGGGCGACGAGGATGTACGGCGGCGATGGGTCCGTGCGGCGATCGGTCGTCCATCGATGCCGGCGATCGCGCCAGCTCTCGACGAGAGACGAGCGCGCGAGCGCCAGGCGTAGAGCGATGGCTGCGGCGGCCACCACCCACGCCGTCGTGACGGAACGGGCCGAGATCATCATCGATCCAAGCTTCACCCGGATCGGCCGGACCCATGTGACGAACGCCGCCGCGCCGATGGCAATCGCGACGATCACGTCCAGCCACAGGCTGGACCAGAGGAGCGGCGCCGCTCCGACGGCCGCGAGCACGACAGACGAGACGCCGGGAAAGAGATAGGCGTCCGCGGTGGCGTTCACGCGTTCCATTCCCAGTTGCCGAAGCAGCCACGCGTCCACGCGCGTCGGCGATGCGAGGAAGCTTGCACCATTTACCGACCAGTTCTCGAGCGATCGCCGGAGACCGACCTCGCGCTGCACGATCCCGTAGTTGATCGCCAAGTACGCCAGCGGCACCAGGAGCAACACGCCGACGAAGCCGAAGTCGCGGACGCGGCGAAGCGGTTCGATCGGCTCCCCGAGCAGCAACCGCCACACGACCACGAGGAGCGCGGATACAGCGAGGAACACGAAGCCATGACCGCTCGTCAGCGCCTGCAGCGTCACGAAGCCGACGAAGCAATGAAGATCGCGCGGACGATGACCGTCGAGATACGCATGCAGGTACGCAAGCGCGAACGGCACCCACTGCACCGTCGTCAGGTGCAGCTGATCGAGCCGCAGGAATCGCGCGGGCGCGAACGCGAAGACGGTTCCGGCAACGAGCGCGCCGCCTTCGCTCAACCCGAGCTTTCGCGCGAGCAGGAACGTGCCGAGGCCGCACAGCACCGGCGACAGGAGCGTCACGACGTTCGCGGCCAGCACGAGATTGCCGGTCGTCCAGATGACAGGCGCCGCAATCAGCCCGCTGCCGATGAAGCTCTCTGAATAGGCCAGCGTCCGGCGATTCGGGTAATAGATGTTCGCGTCGAAGATCCGGAGCGGCCGATGCGTGAACGCGTGCGTGTCCCACGCCAGCGACCAGATCACCAGTCGCTGATCCGGGCTGTCCGACAGCACCGTCGTCGCAGGATGAATCGTCAGCGGAAACGCGAGAACGAACGTCAGCGCGCTGTAGAGCAGCGCCGCGCGAATCATGGCGCCGACGCGTCCGCTGGATGTCGCATCCACGTCACGGTTTGCACACGTAAAGGACGCCGACACGCTCGCCACCCGGGCACGGCGTGTCGGCAATGAGCACGGCCTCCGCCGCGTGCTCCGCAAACTCGTCCTGATACTGCTGGATTCGGATGAAGCTGTCGGACGCGACGTGCAACCGCTCGCGCGAGACGAACGTGATGACGTACGCGCGCCAGTAACCGGCGCTCGCGATCCAGCGTCCGTCGGCGATGAGTTTGTCGGAGACGACGCGCGCGGCGTCGATTTCCGGGTGCCGGCTGTAGCCAACGGCAAACGAGAGATGGTCCGCCGCCGTGAGCAGCGCCCACGCGACAATCGCAGTCGTCACGCCGCGCCGGACGAGCGTGGCCGGTTCGAGCGTCAGCAGAGCGGCGATCAGGCCAACCGGCAGAAGCAGGCCGAGCAGCGCGTAGCGCGAGTAGCCGGACAGCACCGGCTTCCCCACCAGGAACACGACGATCGCTTCGGCGCCGATGATGGCGAAGTAGATCGCGACGCTCGTCCGCTTCGCGCGTGCCATGGGCGTCGTCCACCAGCGCGCGCGCTCGTCCGCTTCGGGTCGCGCGAAGAGATAGACCAGCCTCACCGCAACGAACAAAACGAAGACGCCCGAGAGTACGGACAGCCACCGGCGATCCGGAAGGGGAAACGACGTGTCCACCTGTCCCGCGCCGGAGAACCACGCGAGAATGCCCGGTCCCATCCTCGCGATCCGTTCAGGCACGGTCGCGTATCCGAAATCGAAGCGATTGACCAGATTGTTGAACTGCGAACCCGCGAACCCGCCGATCAACTGCCCGCGCGTGCCTGGACCGAGCAGGTCCGCGTACGGTTTGAGCGCCTCGATCGCTTCCCACACCGCGACGAAGACGACGGCAGCGGCGAGCCATTCGCCGAGCCGCGCGCGATTCACCTCGCCGGATGCGAGCTCGACCAGGATCAGCGCCGGAACAGCGTACGCAACGAACTCACGGTTCCTGAAACCGATCGCGAGGACCGCGCCGAACCAGAGCGGCCGCTTCCGCAGCAGCCACAGCAGGCCGACGTACACGAACGGCTCGATGATCCCGCCCTGCGCCTGCATCAGCTGCGCACCGACCGACGCCGGCGCAAGCAGGAAGACCGCGGCGGACACGAGCGCCATCCACGGATCGAGACCGCCGTCGCGGCAGAGCGCAACGATGAGGATGACGGCAAAGGCGACGTTCCACGCGAAGATCGACGAGCGGAGCGCGCCGACGGTCGGACCCGCGACAAGAAAGAACGGCGCTGCCACCCAGGCTTCGACGGCGAGCATGTAGGTCTGACCGTAAAAGAAGAGCGGAAACGCGCGGTGCTCGACGAGATGCTTCGCCATCAGGCCGTTGATCGCCTGATCGGAATCGAACACCAGTTGTTCGTGCAGGAGGTAGACGATGCATCGCAGGAGAACCGCGCCCGCGGCGATCGCGAGCACGGTAAGCACGCGCTGCGACGACAACGCGCGCGTGTCGGCGACGCAGGTCGCCTCGTCCGACACACGAGCGACGCCGGCCATCAACGAAACGCATGCTAGCATAGCGAGCCGCGAAGGATGGAGTCGCCGACAACCGAGCAACGACGCGTGACGCTCGTCAGCCACGCGCTCTTCTGGATGATCGGACCGCTCGTGCTCGCGCTGCGCGGCTCCTCTGTCCAGCTCGCGGCGCCGTCTCCCTGCGCCGGCGCACTGGACCTCGCCGCAATCCTCATCCTACGCACCTCGCCGGATCTGACGGCCGGACGCATCGTCAGCGTGATGCAGATCGCATGCGTCACGCTGGCGCTCGGCTTCTTCGTCGAACTCGCATTCCGCGCAACCCGCAGCCGCGTGATCGCGGTGCTGGCGGGCCTGGCGCTCGCCGCGAGCCAGCCGTTTTCAGCCGTCTTCGCGCTGCCGTCCGCGGCGGCAGCGCTCGGCGCGGCTGCGGCGGCAGCACTCGCGGCGCTCTCCTTGCTGCGCCGGCCGACACGCGTCCGCGCGGCGCTCGCGCTCTTCGCCTTGATCGTCGCCGGATCGATCGTTCCGCCGTTGGCGGTGGCATTCGCGGCCGTCACGGTCCTGCTGATGATGAAGGCGCTGCCGACGGCGTCGCGCGCGCTCCGGCTGGGACAGGCATCGGCCGCGTCTGCGCTCGTGATCGTTTTGCCACTGCTCATCGTCCGCGCCGTCAACGTCGATCCGGGCGGTTCGAGCAGCGTGTGGTTCGGCTGTCTGGAAGCGCCTCAATCGGCGACGGCGACGGGTCTCGCTCTGAGCAGTGTGATCAACATCGCCGGACCGATGATCCTCGTCCTCGCGGTGTTTGGTGCGTATCGCGCGGCACTGCGAACGAACTGGAAGCCGCTCGCAATTGGCGAGGCGCTCCTCGCGTACGCGATCGCGCTCACGCTCGGCCTGCGATGGCCTGCCGCGATGCTGCTGGCGCCGGCATTGCTCGTGATCTGGATCTCGGCGTCCGTCGGGATGCTCGAGCTCGTGCGAATCGCGACCAATCGCGGAAGCGTCGTGCTGGCGTGCGCGCTGGGCGCGATCGTGCCCATCTTGCAGATCAGTCACGTCCGCGCCGACGAACGCGACGATGTGGTGCGAACGAACAGTCAGGAGCGGGCGTCGCTGTCGCAAATCAGGTCGATCCTCAACCTGATTCCGCCGCACTCAGCGTTCGTCGCCGAGGACGCGAGCGTCGATCTACTGCTGCGGGCCGCGGTCTTCGGCGGACGCCGGACGACGAAGCCGTTCGCAATCGTCCCGCGTACACGCGACGCTGTCCTCGCCGCGACGACCAAGGGACAGGTGTTCGCGTTTCCGGCGGCTCAGCGTGAGCTCGCCTTGCGCGGCTTCGCCTTCGAACCGGTTCCGGATCCGACATCGCCGGGCGCGCGCACGCTGCCGGGCGTTGCCGCCATTTCAGGCACGCGTCCGTGCGTGACGCTCACCAACACGTGGTCCGACCTCGACGACATCGGCTCGCACGGCCGCATCGCGCTTTCGGCAGCCTCCGACGCCGCGGGCGGTCCAGCGATCGTCTATTTGGACGGCGAGACCAGCTACACGCCCGGGCCCGACGGTTGGCCGCCGCGCGTCGTCTGGGGCTTCGATCTTCGGATGTTTCCGCGCCGCTCGCCGGAGGAAGCGGATCGCATCGAGGCGGAGGCTGCTGAGGCAGGATTGAGGGGAAACGCGGCGTTCGCGTCGGCCTACGTCGCCAGGCTGACGCTGTACCGCACGCCGCACGCGCCGCTGACGCTGCCGATCGTGCTCGGACCGCCGCGCGCGCACGGCGTCGGCCGCCTCCGCGACGCGGGCGCGCTTCCGCTCACGCTCTGCGACGCGCCGAACGTCGAGGTCTCGCGTTTCTGATCTCAATCCGGCACGCTCGCGGGAACGTGCGTGATCTCAGCGCTCACGGAATCGGACGCTCGGCCGCACGGTATCCCCTGAGCAGGTTCGTCAACGAATAGTTGCCCTCGTGGCACGCGTACTCGAAAATCCGCTCGCTCGACCGTGACATCGTCAACTCGCCCTTCCACGGCTGCGTGAAGGCCGTCGCATCGTCAATCTCGAATTGATAGAGGAGCGTGTCGGCGTCGAACCGGCTGAATCGCTCGACGATGTGCAGGTTGCGGTCCCAGCCGAAGTTGCCCCCGGCTTCACCGTAGTAACCGATGCCGTCGTTGAAGTTCGTCGTGTCCACGACAAGCGTATCGCCCGACCAGTGTCCGACTGAGTCGCCCATCCAGCGCCGGATGTCCGGCTGCAGATGCGATCGGCCGTCCATGTAGACGAGCCTCGCGTCGTGAATCATCTCCACGTGGATCACGACCGCGTCGCGCGTCTGCACGATCTGATAGTTGCTGTTGTATGAGTACGGCAGCATTGGTGGTCCCGCGGTGGCGAACGCGAGGCAGCGATCCTGCAGGCCGTTCTCCTCTGCGCCAGCGGGATTCCTCTGCCCTTCGGTGCGGCGCCGCTTGAGCTCGGCTGCTTCCGGCGTGAGCGCGGGGATGCGGCCGTCCGGCGGATCGGTCACGATCGACGTTCGCCGCGTCTTGACCGTGCGCGTCCCGAATTCACGAAAGAACGTGTTGTAGGTCCCGGTGCCGGTGTTTTTCGCGGAGGGATCGCGCGGACGCTCTTCGTTGTTCTCAACGACCTGACGTTCCCACGCCGCCGCCTCATCGGGTGTGAAGAACGGCTTGTCGCGCAGCTCACGCGGACGCTCGAGCGGTGTCGCGGTGGCCGAATTCCAGATGCCGTCGAGCCAGACGTGATCGGAGACGGCGCGCTGCCCGAAAACCACCGCGGTCAGGGCGAGCACCGAAAGAACGCGCACGCAGAAGAGTGTTCCGACTCGCAACCGCTCGATTATACGCAGGCTGCGAAAGGGAGTAGGGACCGGAGTGGCAGACGATCGTCAGCGAACGGCCGCGGTCGTATGCGCCGGCGGCCGCGTGGACACGCGGACGTTTCTGCGGCGCCAGAGCCAGTAGAACATCGCGACGAACACGAGCAGCACCGGGAGCGCGCGCATCGGCGCCGACAGGAACGGCTCGGGGAGCACCTTGGCGACGCGCGAGCGGATCGAAAAGAACGATCCGGCGGCAATGAAGAGAGCGAAGCACATGCGCCACAAGTGACGCTTGACGCGCGGCGCGTAGGCGGACGACCCGTTTGTTCCGCACTCACTGGCACGCGCGCGAACAGCGTGCTTACGGCCGCTTGCGGATGACGACGTGCATCGCACGCTCGCCCTGGACGGAGCGCTCGCAGTCGTAGCCAAGCGAGCGAAGGTCCAGTCCATTCATGAGGTGCTCCCCCGCGCCGAGGAGAATCGGCCGTACGGCGAGGTGCATCTCGTCGATCAGCGCAGCGCGCAGGAACTGCCGGACCGTGGCGACGCCGCCGCCGACGCGCACGTCACGTTCGCCGGCCGCCTCTTTCGCCTGCTGCAGCGCTGCCTGAATACCGCCAGTCACGAATCGAAATTCGGTCCCGCCGGCCATCGCGAGGGGCGGACGCGCGTGATGCGTCAACACGAACACGGGCGTGTGGTACGGCGGCTCCTCGCCCCACCATCCCTTCCACTGATCGTCGGGCCATGGACCGCGGACCGGACCGAACATGTTGCGGCCGAGAATCCACGCGCCGATGCCGGCAAAGCCCCGCTCCGCCATCTCGTTGTCGACACCCGTCTCGCCGTCGGCGTAGCCGTGCATCTGCCGCCACACCCGCGAGTGGAAGAACCACTCCATTAACTCCGGACCGCGGACGCCGAGCGGATTCTGGAGATTCTGATCAGGTCCGGCGCCGTAGCCATCAAGGGAGATCGCGAAACTCCTGACGCAAACTCTCGGCATGTCTCCTTGAATCTACCCCAACATCTGCACGGCCCGGTCGGCGGCCGTGACGCCGCGATACTGCGCTTCTTCGAACAGCGACAATCCGCTGATGTCGGAGTGGGCAAAAAGCAGATTGTTCAGACCGCGCCTGAGCGCCTGGCGCTCTGCAGAGAAGATCGACCCGACCGACGGGCGAACCATCGCGTGACCCATCCGCATGACATCGATCCGCGACACGCACTTGCGGATGCTGGGGTGGACGCGCTCGAGGTCCGACAGGATCGCTTCCTTCCAGTAGGCCCAGTCTTTTTCGAGCAGCACGCGCCGGTTTGCTGTCGGTGATCCGTACGCGAGCGCCCAGTAAAATGTCCACACCGTTTTGTCCGCGAACGTCCTCAGCGACTGATGCATCGCGTCGACGTACCCGAGCGTCGGCGAGCTCATCACGACGTTGTCCCACGCTGGCGCGTCGCGATCGACATCCGGGACCGCATCGAGCGTCAGGTTGGCAGTCAGCCACGGCGAATACTCGAACGTCGTCGGCGCCGTCATCCCTTCGACGACATAGGGCGCGAGAAACGTCGGCGCGGCGAAGATGACGACGCGACTGCGATACTCCGTGTCGCCGGCGCGTACGACGAAGGCGCGTCCGTCGCGACGGATGGATCGCACCCCCTGACCGGATCGCACGAAACGGCCGACCTTCTTCAGCAGTTGCTTGACGATCCAGCCGTTGCCCTCGGGCCACGTGAGCGGCCCCTTCTCGTCGCTCTCTCGCGAGGAGAAATAGTGGAGTCCTGCCCAGCTCGACACGTCGGCCGCCAGCGCTCCGTAGTCGTCGCGACAGACGTAGTCCATGTACCAGCGCAGCGGCTTCGAATCGAAGCGGTTCGCGTCAAGCCAGCCTGCGAATGAGATCCGATCAAGCGCGTCGTCCGCCTTCGAGGCCCCGACGTCCAGCGGCACCGTGAAGCGGCCCGTCGCGCGAAGTGCGTCCGTCATGTCCGCGAAGCGCCTGAACTGATCGCGATCCGTGGACGTCAGGCCGATCGCCGGTTCGATCCCCTCCTGCCATCGTCCGTGGATGAACAAACGTTCCTGCGGCGCGAAGCAGAGATACCGCTCTTCCCACGTCCCGTCCGGCTTCAGGACGCCAAGGTCCGAGAACAGCTCGCGAACGTAGACGGCGCTTTTTCCGGGAATCGGCACGTAGTGCGCGGCCCACGGATACGCCGTCGTCTCGTTTTCGCCCCATCGCGAGTTGCCGCCCGGCCGTTCGCTCATTTCGAGGACGACAAACGAATCGACGCCGCGCTTCTGCAGCCGCCACGCCGCGCTCAGGCCTGCGACGCCGCCGCCGACGATGACGATGGGAATCGTGACGGAGTCGCGCGCTGGACCGAAAGGACGGCTCTCACGAATCGCATGACCTGCAGCGACATCGTCGTTGACGAAGCTGCCGGCGATGGACCGATCGCCCTTGATCGACAGGCCGATGAGTCCGGCTGCGGCCGCGCAGAACTCGCGGCGCGTCGGCGTCAGCGTGTGATCTCGCGCCATTCGGCCTCGAGCGTCCTCACCAGGATTTGGTCGTTGAGGCGATTGGCCGGCATCGCCACGCGCGCCATGTCAGAGGGAAACTCGAAGAGCGTGGGCAGATCGGCTGCGGCCAGGAAGCGGAGTCCAGCGGGCAGCGTCGCCGGCGGCGCAAATGCCCACCGACTTGCGAGCACGTATCCCCACTCGCCGAACGACGGCACGTACGCGTGGTAGGGAAACGTCCGGAAGCCGGCCTGCTTCACCGTTTCCTCGATGCACCAGAACGATCGGCGCGCAAACATCGGCGACGTGCTCTGGACGACGAACGCGCCGTGCTCGCTCAGATGACGGCCGAGCGCGGCGAAGAACACCGTCGTATACAGCTTGCCGAGCGAGTAGTTCGTCGGATCAGGAAAATCGACGACGACGAAGTCGAACATGTCGGTCGATGAATCGACCCAGAGGAACGCGTCGGCGTTGATCACGCGGACCTTCGGCGAGCGCAGCGAGCCTCGATTGAGATCGGTCAGCAGCGGATTGGTCGAGAAGAGCCGCGTCATCTCCGGATCGAGATCCACGAGCGTGACCTCGGAGACGCTCGGGTATTTCAGGATCTCGCGAACGGCGAGGCCATCGCCGCCGCCGAGCACGAGGACGCGTCTCGCGCCTGTCACTGATGCCAGACCCGGATGCACGAGCGCCTCGTGGTACCGATACTCATCGCGCGAGCTGAACTGAAGGTGCGAATTCAGGAACAGCCGGAGATCGTCCTTCCACTTCGTCAGCACGATGTGCTGATAGCGCGTGTCCTTCGAGAAGATGATTTCATCGGAATAAATATTGTCTTCGGCGAACGCGGAAATCCGGCGGCCGCCGACGAATGCGACGGACAGGATCACGATCGCGGCGAGGCACGCCGCCTGCAGTCGTCTCGGCGCGCTCAGCTCGTCGCGAAACAATCGCGTGCTCCACAAGGCGACGGCCGCGTTGACGACGCCGAAGAAGAGCGCTGCCCGCACCAGTCCCAGACGCGGCACGATGACCAGCGGAAAAAGTACCGACGCGAAGAGCGCGCCGATGTAGTCGAATGTCAGGACGTGCGCCACCGCGTCCTGCAGCCGGTACCGTCCTCGGATCAGACGAACCAGCAGCGGGATCTCGAGTCCGACGAGCGTTCCCAGGACGAGCACGACCAGGTACAGGAGAATCTGGAAGCCCTGCGTGAACGCGAACGCGAGAAAGAGCAGGCTTGAAGAAAAGCCGCCGACGATCGCGATGAGCAGCTCGATTCGAACGAACTGTCGCGCGAGGCCGCGGTGAAGGAAACGCGAGAGGAAGCTCCCGACGCCCATGGCGAACAGGTACGCCCCGATGACCGTCGAGAACTGGAAGACGCTGTCGCCGACGAGATAGCTCGCGACCGTACCGGCGATGAGCTCGTAGATCAGCCCGCACGCCGCGACGAGCAGAATCGAAACGAACAGCGCGATGGCCACGGGATCAGTGCACGGCGGCCGCGATGATGATGCAGATGCCGATCGACATCGCGCCGACGAGCACCGCCAGCGCGACGTTCTTCTCCTGCACGATCTCGCGCCACAGATGGTACGGCGTCATCCGATCGATGATGGCGAACGCCAGGACGAACACCGTGATGCCGATGACAGCGAACACCAGGGCCGCCTCGATGTTGTGAGCCATGTCCATCACTTTCCTCCGAAGAAGTGCCGGAAGGACCCGTACGCCGGACGGTACGAGCCGGGATTGTCGCGCACCGACTTCGGCACGGTTTGTCCCATCGTGCCGGCCGGAAAAGTCCAGCCCCGATAGTCTGCGAAGCCCATCAAGCCGACGACGATCAGTCCGTACACGAAATAGAGCTTAGCCATCGCTCTCCTCTGAATCGCTGGAGACGCCGCCGGACTCCTGCCATCGGAGGCGCTCGAATGTGACGGCGCGCCACGTCGCGACGATCGGCGGGACGACGATGAGGCCGAGCGCGATGAGAAGCCAGAGCGCGGTCGTGACGCCGCGCACGACCGTCACACGATACTGAATCGACTTGCCGGCGCGATCGCCGTCCGGCTCGATCCGCAGAAAGTAGCGGCCGGCCGGCACCGCGGGCAGCGTCGCCGCGTCCGTGCGCGATCCCTCCGTCCACGACTCCCCGTCGTCGTACCCGTGGTAATACGAGACTTCGCGTCCGAAGTCGAACGTCTGCCCCGTCTCGTCGTTGATCAACGAGTAGCCGACAAAGATCCATTGATTGTCGATGTTCGCCGCGGTCTCAACGCGCACGGCCGACGGCCGGCCGTCGAGCTCGAACATCGGCGTCACGAGCGAGGCGTCGCCGGCATTCTGCGCGTTGTAGACGAAGGATTGCGTGAACGCCTGCTTCTGTTGCGAGGTCATGGCCTCGACGGACCAGATCAGCAGCGCCAGCAAGGCGAGGATCGCGGCGTGCGTCCACATTCTGCGGACGCTTCCGCCATGCGGCGACGGCTGGTTCGCGAACACACCCTTCGCGCGCGGCGGCGAACCCTGAAGCGCGAGGCCCTTCCAGACGTCACGGCCGTCGAGATACTCGCTGAGCGACCACGTGACTTCCTTGTCCATGCTGATCTCGGCCGAGATCATCCGCGGGGGCGCGACGTAGTCTGCGGCGATCGCCTTTTCGCCGACGCGGACCTGCCACGGAAACTCGCCGAGTACGAAAACGGTTGTCGCGGTGGCGGTCTGGAAGTGCCGGAACGTCTGCCCGCGATATGTCCGCGAACGCGCGCTGCCCGGCGTCTGATCGCCGCCCGGCAGAAGGAAGACCGGCGTGACGAAATTCCAGTGCCCGTCGTACTCGGTCAGATAGTGAAACGTCTTGTACGGATTGAACAGCAGGTACTCGCGCCACTGGTAGCGCGTCCCGTCGATGACGACCTGCCGGACCTGGAATCCGACGACTTCATAAACGACGTCGTGGAGCGTGCCTCGCGTGCCGAGCGGAATCTGCGGCTCGTCTCGGACGGCGTCGGTGAACTTCTGGAGAATCGTGACGCCGGCGTCGCGGGCGTCGAGCAGCGTGTGGCAGCTCTGACAAACGACGTTGACCGCGTGCCCGAACAGACGAACGGCCGTCGTCGCGCCGCAGGCCGGGCAACTGAGCGATCGCACGGCGACCGGAGGCCGCCCGCCACTTGGGCTCGCCATCTACCAGCCCTCGAACTTGCGGACGTTCGTCAGCCGCAGCGTGTCGAAGTCCACCGACTGCCCGATGTACAACGCCGGCGCGCCGTCGCTGTAATCCAGTGTCGCGAAGTCCTGCCGCTCCGATCGCAGATCGACGAAGACGACGTCGTCCTTATTCCAGTATTCGAACGGCAGCTCCCCTTCCACTCCGGCGTAGTGCGCCGTCGTACGAGACGTGACGACGAATTGGATGCCGTTCCAGATGAACGCGCGCCCGAGCGCCGCCTGCTCGACCGACGGCAGCTGCGGCGCCTCGACACGGAATGAGATCGCGAGCTCGTTCTGCGCATCCGACAGCCAACCGTCCTGCCCGCCGTTCATGACGAGGTGCCATTCGTTCCAGGCGCCCTGCACGTACTGATAAAGGATGCGGCCGGCGACGACGAAGCCCTTGTCGCCGTAGCGGCCTTCGGTGAGCATCTGAATCGGCGACGCATCCTGCGGCAGGTCGGCGACCACACCGACGTTCTTGAGATCGAGATCGGTCCTGACCAGCACCGATCGACAGTGCTCGCAAACGGTTTGCACGCTGCTCGACCAGCGGAACTCGACCGGCGCGCCGCAGTTCGGACAGCTTGCCGTCCTGGTGCTCATGCGCGTGCCTCGATCGACGCGGCGATCACGCGGGATCCGCCGCGATGCGGCGCTCGAGACGTCGGACCGTGACCGTCTCCGCGCCGACCATCTCCTGCAGATGGCGCGCGAAGTCCCAGTCGGGCCGCGGCCGACAGCAGAACAGGTTCAAGCACAACGTCCGATGTTCGGGAAATGAATGACAGGCGAGGTGGGATTCGGAGAGCACGCGGAATCCGGTCACGCCGCCCGCGCCCGCAAAGTGCGTCCATTGCGCGTCGCCACATGGATGCAGATTGAGGTCTGCGATGACCTGCGCGAACAGCTGGTCCAGCCGCGCAACGTCACACAGGAGCGACGGAGAGCAGCCGTACGCTTCGACGACCCATTCGACGCCAGTCGCCAAGGGGAGTCGCGATTATCACCGCGATACGGTCGCGATGTCGACTCCGCGTCTCGCCAGCCGCGCGTCGTCGTCGCGCCTGTCTTGCTCAGCGCCGACTACGACGTCCTCGCACACGCTCCGCATGTCGGACGCGATGGGAGCCGCCGGGTCGTCGTCGATTACGTACCCGATGCGAAAATCGGCCACGCGACTTCGACGCGGCGCCCGGCCTGCGCCATGTCCAGGCGTTCGCGTCCGCGTCGGATCCACCGAAGATTTCGAGCGCCAGACGAGATCGCGCGCACTCTGAGCCCACAATCGGACATCACAATCCAATCGACTGGATTTAGACAACATCCAATTGCATTAAGTTGGAGATCGAAGCCCATCTGTTGAGATCTCTAATGGCCTTGTGATGCCATAAGCCAATGAAAATAAAACACTAAAAATTTTATCGGTCACCGTTCGAAAACGAAGCGTTCTGGCACCTGCTCTGCTCGGTCGTCCGCTCGATTTCCCGCGTTCGAACAAACGTTCAAGCACGGAGGCAGCTCATGCGGATGTCCAGAATCTGGCTCTTCGCGGCACTCTTCGCGCTCGGCGCATCACGGGTTGCAGTCGGTCAGGGCGTCCAGACAGGTACGTTGAGCGGCACGGTGCGGTCCGCCGATGGCCTCTCCCTTCCCGGTGCGACGGTGACCGTCTCGTCGTCGGCGCTGCAAGGGCAACGCACCGCGGTCACGGACGTCAACGGCGTCTACTTCATCAAGGGTCTACCCGCTGGTGTCTACACGGTCGCCTTCGAGCTGTCCAACTTCAAGGCGACCGAACAGCGCGACGTCTCCCTCGGCGTCGGCGGCATCGTCGAAGTGAATCAGACGATGGCGCTGGCGGCCGTGACGGAAAGCGTCACCGTCTCGGCGCAGGCGGCGACGCCCGTCGCGCTCGCCGTACCGACGCTGAGTCAGGCGTACGGGAAGTCCGACGTGGACGCGCTGCCGGTCGGCCGAGTCCCGAGCCAGATCGCCGACCTCGCACCAGGATTGAACAGCAACACGCCGAACGCGGGCCAGGTGTCGATTGCCGGCGCAACCGCCTTCGACAACGTGTTCATGGTCAACGGCGTTGACGTGAACGACAACCTGTTCGGTACGGCGAACAACCTGTTCATCGAGGACGCCATCCAGGAAACGAACGTCCTCATCGGCGGCATCTCCGCGGAGTATGGACGCTTTTCGGGCGGCGTGATCAACGTCATCACCAAGAGCGGCGGCAACACGTTCAGCGGCAGCTTGCGCGAGAACTTCAGCAACACCGCATGGATTTCCGAAACGCCGCGCCAGGAGGCGGCCGGCATCCAGAATCCCGATGTGCTCGGCAAGAGCACGGAAGGCACGTTCGGCGGACCGATCATGCGCGATGCGCTCTGGTTCTTCGCGTCGGGCCGCTACGAGAAGGTTCCGTCGAACCTGTCGTTCATCCTCAGCGACAAGTCGGCGCTGCAGACCAACACGAACAAGCGCGGAGAAATAAAGTTCACCGGAACGCCGGCGTCGGGACACACGATTTCCGGCGACTACACGAACAACAGCCTGGAACAGGACAACCGCTTCAGCCTGAACAGCAACTCGCTGGACCCGTCGGTGCTGATCGATCAGACGAACCCGAACACGCTCTTCGTGACCAACTACAACGGCGTTCTCGCGCGGAAGTTCTTCGCCACCTTGCAGTACTCGCAGAAGAAGTTCGGTTTCCGCGGCGGCAACACGAACACGGCCATCACCGCGTCGCCGATCATGACCAGAGGCACCACGCCCGGCATCTCGTCAGGGCTGCTCTACGGCGCGCCGTACTTCAGCGGACTCGATCCTGAGGACCGCAACAACCATCAGGTGACCGGGAGCTTGTCGTACACGCTTTCGAACAAGAAGGCCGGCACGCACGATATCAAGGGCGGGGGCGAGTACTACCGGAGCACGCGCGTCGGTGGTAACTCGCAGAGCGCCACGAACTACGTGTTCCAGTCGGACTACCTGCAGGTCGGCGGCAAACCGGTGTACGACGGGCAAGGCGTTCCGGTGCCGGTCTGGACGCCGGGCGTGACTCGTGTGCAGAACTGGCTCCCTACCGTCGGCGCCGTGGTGAACATCAACACGACGTCGTTCTATCTGCAGGACAAGTGGGTCGCGACGCCGCGACTGTCCGTGGATCTGGGCCTGCGGTTCGAGGCCGTGCGCAGTGACGCGACCGGCGACATCACGACCGTCGACACGACGACGTGGGTGCCGCGGCTCGGCGTCACCTACGATCTGCAGGGGAATGGCAAGACCGTCGTGCAGGCGTCGTACGGACACTACGCCGGCAAGTACAGCGAAGCGCAGTTCGCCGGCAACACGGACGTCGGCAATCCGAGCCGCATCACCTACGGCTATACGGGTCCGGCCGGACAGGGTCGCGACTTCGGCCCCGCGTACGACCTGAAGAATTACAGCACCATCATCAGCGCGTCGTTCCCGACCGCGAACATCTTCGTGGCCGACGGACTGCACTCGCCGCTCGTCAAGGAGTTCACGACCAGCCTCGGACACGAGATCGGGCGCGGCTTTGCCCGCGCGACCTACCAGTACCGCACCTGGTCCGACATCGTCGAGAACTTCATCGACCTGTCGAACGGCATCGTCAACGTGAACCGGAACGGCGCGAACATCGGCGACCTGACGAAGGTGATCATCGGCAACACCGACGGCGTCTCTCGAACGTACCAGGCGATCGTGCTGCAGGCGCAGTCGCGTTTCCAGAACCGGTTCACGGCCGGCGCGCACTATACGCTGCAGCTGACCAACAACGGCAATTCCAACATCGAGGCCGCCAACCAGCCGGGCATCACGTCGATCTACGGCGACTATCCGGAGATTTACGGGCCGGCGCTCGATCGACTGCTGCCGGACGGCCGGCTGGCGGACTTCCAGCGGAACAAGGTTCGCGTCTACGGAACCTACACACAGAAGATGGGCTCGTTCGGCGCGCTCGACGTCTCGCCGATCTGGCGCATCGACTCGGGAACCACGTTCAGCTACTCGGCCGCCGCCGTGCCGCTGACTCCGATCGAGCTCGCACGGAATCCCGGCTATCCGACGAACGACATCAACGCGAACACGACGCAGACCGTTTTCTTCGGCGATCGCGGCGTGGGTCAATTCCTTGGGTATGGCGCGCTCGACTTCGCCGCCACGTACTCGGTGTCGGTGTGGAAGACGCTCAAGCCGTGGGTGAAGGTGGAGTTCTACAACCTGCTGAACAACGACAAGCAGATCCGCTGGGATACGACCGTGTCCGCGGACAACAGCAGCCCCAAGGACGCGAACGGTCTGCCGACCGGCTACATCAACGGCGCGAACTTCGGGAAGGCGACGAACGACAACCAGTTCCTGCAGCCGATCCCCGGCACCAACGGCGGACGGTTGTTCAGGATGGCGCTCGGCTTCCGCTTCTGAGACCTTTCAGTCGCGTGTAGCCGGATCCGCACGCTCGTAGCGAGCGAGACGACGCGAACGCACGAAGAGAGAAACGATTCTTTCGTGCGTTCGCGTTTTTTGTATCCACCCACCGACGGCCAGCACACCCGAGCAGAGTACACTGGGGTCGCGCGTGCACGATCACGCGCGTGTGCTCATGCGGATCGCCGTCGTCTCCGACATTCACGCCAATCTCACCGCGCTCGAAGCCGTCATCGCGGACCTGCGGCTCATGAAACCCGACCTCGTGGTCCACGGCGGCGATCTGGTCAGCGGTGGACCGCGCCCCGCGGAAGTCGTCGACCGTGTGCGCGAGATGAACTGGCCGGGCGTCTACGGAAACTCCGAGGAGATGCTCTGGATGCCCCACCGCGTGTCGGAAATATTGCACGCGCCGCAGGTGCATCGAATTCGCGACCTGATTCTCACCTACACGATCCCCGCGACGCTGGCGGCCATCGGAGACGAGCGCCTGTCGTGGCTGCAAACGCTTCCGCGACGATGGTCGCAGCACGATCTGGCAGTGGTTCACGCGGTGCCCGACGACGTCTGGCCGATCGTTGCGGCAACGGCGTCAGACGACGATCTCGCGCGCGCGTTTGGCGCGCTCGGCGCGGTGACCGTCGTCTACGGACACATCCACGTGCCGTTCGTCCGGCGACTGCCGTCGTTCACGATCGCGAACTCGGGCGCGGTCAGCCAGTCCTTCGACGGCGACGCGCGCGCCTCGTATGCAATCGTGGACGAGGGCAGCGTCGAGATCAGGCGCGTCGAGTACGACGCGCACGAGGAAATCCGTCTGCTGCGTCGCAGCGGTGATCCGTTCGCCGAGTCCACGGCGGAAACGCTTCGCCGCGGACGATACGTCCCGCTGCCGCCCGAACGCACCTGACCGCTACGCCACGCGACCGGCAACCGCTGCCGCGGCCGCGTCGGGCAGGCGCGAGTCGCTCACGGGCACGGCGCTGCGCGGTGCCGCCGTGCGCGCTGCGATGAACTCTGCCACCTGCTCGGCGTCACGCCCGACGCCGTGGATCATCGTCGACGACATCGCATAGAGAAAGAATCGGCCGACGAAGTAGAGGCCCGGTTCGCCGCGGACACGCCCGCGATCCTGCTTCGGTTCGCCGTCCGGCTCGAACACGGGCAGGTCGATCCACGAGGACGCGGGGTGGAACCCCGTGCACCAGATGACGTTCGCGACGTCGAGCACGCGGCCGTCTTCCAGCAGCGGTCGTCCATCTTTCACGCCGACGGTCCGCGCCGTCCGCTCGACATGGGCAGCCGCGAGATCACGCGCCTTGACGCGAATCAACGCTCCGCCGTGATGCAGCACGCGCGCCCGCACCTTGCGGCCGACGGGAGTGTCGAGGGTCAGCAGCCGGTGAAACACGAATCGCAGGACGAACCTGGTGAAAAACAGGCGGCCGAGAAGTCCGCCCAGACGAAACGGCACCGATCCGGTGTCGCGCCCCGACATCCAGACACGATGGCCGGCGCGCGCGACGTCGAGCGCGATCTCCGATCCGGAATTGCCCGCGCCGACCAGCAGCACGGCGCCGCTGCACAACTGCGAAGGATTCCGATAGTCGCGCGAGTGGAACTGGACGATCCGTCCGTCGAGATCCCCGGCGAATTCAGGCACGCGCGGTTCCTGAAAGTTCGCCATCGCGACGACGACCTGGTCCGCTTCGTATGTTTGCGATCCAGCGTTCAGGATGTAGCGATCGCCGTTGCGGGAGAGCCGCTGCACCTTGACGCCGTGCTCGATCGGCAGCGAGAAGTGTGCGGCGTACGCCTCCAGGTAGTCGGCCATTTCGTCCTTGGTCGGAAACGCGTTGGCCGGCGCGGGAAACGGCATCCCGTCCAGCGCGTCGAAGCGCGCGGGCGTGAACAGGCGCAGCGAATCCCAGCGCTGGCGCCACGAGTCGCCGACGCGCGCATTCGCGTCGAGAATCAGGAACGGACGGCGGAGCCGCTTCAGGTGATAGCCGACCGACAGTCCGGCCTGTCCGCCGCCGATGACGATGGTCTGAATGTATTTTGCGCTCACGGTGCACCTCACATGCTGGCTGCGCCCTCCTCGTACGACGGATTTCTGCGGGCGCTGACGATCGCATGATAGGGATCCGCCTGCCGCGGCCGCATCGGCCGAACTGCCCAGGCCCGTGTGCGATGGCGTATGGGTATTTCTATGTAGTCGACGGAATGAGGTCGTGCTCGTACGCGTACGCCGTGGCAGCAGCACGGCTCGACAGGTCGAGCTTGGTGAAGATGTTGCTCACGTGACGGGCGACGGTCTTCTCGCTGATCCCGAGCTCGTCGGCGATGACGCGGTTCGACTTGCCGGCCGCGATCAATCGGAGCACTTCGATTTCGCGGGCGGTCAGCCCGCACGCCGCCGTTGCGCGCGTCGTTTCCGCCATCGCTTTCAACCGATCGAGATCGGGTGTCGCCCCGAGCTGCTGAAAGGTCCGGCACGCCGCGTCGATCTCCATCTGCTCGCCGTCGCGATCGCCGAGCGCCCGGCACGCGAGGCCGATCAGCACGCGGACGCGCGCGTTGTTGTACGGCGCGTCGAGCTGCTGCCAGATCTTCCCGGCCTGCCGCAACAGCGGCAACGCCGAGCGGGCGTCGTGCTCTTCCAGCTTGATGGCGCCTTGCATCTGACAGGACACAGCGCTCAGGTACGGCACTTCGTGTTCGGCGGCAATCGACGACAGCTCGTCAGCGGCGACGCGAGCGGCATCGACGTCACGAGCCGCCAGCAGGATTTCGATGCAAGGGCCGAGCATCCGCGACCGCGTCTTGCGCTCGGCGGATTCATCGAGCACGCGACCGATGGCGGAGCGCGCGGCGTCGATCTGTCCCTGCGCGAGTCGAAGCAGAGCGAGGCCCGGATACGGTTTTCTACCCGACTCGCTGGCCTGCCGATAGAGGTCCTCGGCCTTCGCAAATTCGCCGCGCAGGCGATGCAGCTCGGCGCGTTGATACAGCGCCGCGCCGACCGTCGAGACGTCGGCTGTATCCGCGAGCCGCTCGCACGCGCGCTCCGCTTCGTCGAGCGCATCGGGCCACGCGCCGTGCAGCTGCATGATCTCGGAGCGCCGCACGAGGCAGTGTCCGCGATACGGCACCAGCTCCGGCTGCGATGCGCACCACTCGCCGAGCGCGTCCGTCCACTCCTGCGCCCGTCGGAGGTCGAAGATGTCGTGGCACGCGTCGATGACGCTGCAGTACACGACGCCGACGAAGATTGGCGACACTTCCCCGGCCGTCACGGCGACCATGACCTCGTCGAGAAGGGAAAGACCGCGCGCAATTTCGCCGGATCGGATGAGCGCGCGTCCGCAGCCCTGGTTGGCGAGCGCGATCAGGTCGGATTCGCGGAAGCGTGCGCCGATCTGCGCGGCGTCGTGGAACGTGGCCTGAGCCAACGGGATGTCGCCCGCGGCGACCGCCTGCAGCGCCTGCGGCAGCAGCAGGTATCCCTGCTCCACACAATCGCGCTGGCCGTCGTCCAGCACGCGACGCGCGCGAGCCACCCAGCCGCCGGCACGCGCATGCTGGCCTTTGGCCATATAGCTGAACGCCAGCAGGAACGCGCAGCGCGCCGACCGTTCAGCCGCGCCTCGCGCGAGCCACTCCTGCTGCGTGCGCGCGAGAGCCTCGGTGCTTTCTGCTTCGTGACCGCTCAGGAACGCCGACATCGCCAGCCGCTCGAGATCCTCGGGGTCGAGCGGCGACACGCGATCGGCGGACGCGAGCTGCGCGTAGGCGTCGCGCCACGCGCGGCGCGCAAACTGTTCCCGTCCGCGGTCCAATGGGCTCGCCATCGCTTCCATCTTAGAGCGGGTTGTTCGAATCGAGTGTCGGACGTGCGCAGGCAGGCGCCGATGGCGGGGAACTGACGACCGGGCTTTTCTCTGACCTGTACATATTGTACGCGTCCACGAACCGGAAAAACAGACTGCCGCGTCAAAAAATCCTCAGGTAAATTGGCCGTCCCCGCGACCGAGTCCCGTCGGCCGAACCCGTTTTCCCGGAGGTTGGATGAAGAAGCGCGCACCGCACCGCCGCTCGCTCTCGCGCCCGGCCGTCGACCAGCGCCCGCTGCTCGATCGCATCCTCGACTCGCCCCACGTCGCCCACGTCGTGCCGCGACTGCCACCCGAAGCCCTGCACCGGGTGATTCAGACGTCCGGCCTCGAAGACTGCACGGAGCTGGTCGCGCTCGCGACGCCCGCTCAAATCGACCGGTTGTTCGACCTCGACCTCTGGCGCGCGGCGACGCCCGGCCGCGACGAGCAGTTCGACGCCGATCGCTTCGGCACGTGGATCGAAGTGCTGGCCGAGTCCGGCGCGAGCGCGGCGGCCGCGAAGCTTGCCCAGCTGGACGCCGACGTCGTCGTCGCGGGACTCGCTCAGCATTGCCGAGTCCTGGATCGAGCGGCCGTCGCCAAGTACATGACGACGGATGGAGAGGAGATCGCGGGGATTCGCGACGTGGGCGACGGGATGACGTGCGAGATTGGCGGATACCTGCTCGTGGCGAGGCGCAGCGAATCATGGGACGCAATCGTCGACGTGATCATGGCGCTCGACGCGGAACATGGCGTCGCCTTCGATCGGCTCATGAGCGGATGTCGCGAGCAGTCCGATTCTGGACGTGAACTGGACGGCCTCGACAATCTCCTCGCCGACGCGGACCAGGCGATGTTCGATGTCGTGGTCGATCGCGAGCAACGCCGCGATCAGCAGGGGTTCGTGTCGCCGCCGCAGGCGCGTGCGTTTCTCGAAGAGGCGCGCCAGTGTCAGCGCGATCGCGTCTTCACGCGCGGACATCCCCTCGCGCGCGCGTACTTCGGCGCCATCGACGAGGCGGTGCCACTGGACGCGTCCACGCCGCCCGTCCACCTGTTGACCGGATCGAGCGAAGATCCGGCCGACGAACCACCTGAGGTCGCCGCAGCCGTGGTGGAAGTCCTGCACGCGATACAGGAAGCCGGCGTTGGACATCCGCAGCAACCGCGCGCGCTGCTCGAGGGAGCGAACGAGCCTGCCCCGCGCCTCGGACTCTTCCACCGATGCCTGACCGTCGCGTTCGAGCGCAGTCCGGACGCCGCCGTGAAGCGGAACGCCGAGCTCGCGTTCCTCGCGAACGCGCTGCTTGCCGGCTGCTCGAATCAGGGGCGGCCGTTCACACCACGGGAGGCGTCAGACGCCGCGGCCGCGGTCTGCAATCTCGGTCTCGAGAACTGGTCGGACGCCGCTGTCCCCGATGGATTTCTCGTCGATCACGACCTGCTCGGCGCATTCCACGTCGGCTGGACGATGCTGCACGAGGACGTCGTCATGCGCGCCGCCGCGCGCCTGATCGAGGTGCTCGCCAATCTGCAGTACGGCGATGGCGAGACGCAATCCGCGATCGACGCCCTTCGCGCTGACTTGACGAAGCACTGGCGGGCGGGCGCGCCCTGGTGCGTACGCGAAGACCTCGACGTGATTGCCATTCTCGACCTGCCGTCGTGGTACGCGCTCCTGAGTTTGCTCGCCGAGTTCCCGGTCGTTCACGCAGCGATCGCAGCGTCGTCCGGAAGCGGACCGCGATCGGTAGACGAGTCTGCCTTCGAGTTGATCTCCGAGAACAGCCAGATCTCGCGCATCCATCGATTCCTGCGTTCGCTGCCGGACCTGCTCGGTCCGTAAGGCGCACACGTCCAGCGATCGCGGACGCACCGCCGCGCAGTGACACCGCCGCTTCTCACACTCGGGCGTCGGCGGACGACGCGTAGCCGCGCGGTTGCACAATCGTTTCAACCGCGCAGCCGGCGCCGCCGTCGCTATCGCTATCTGTTCAACGGAAACACGATGCCGGCCGAGAGCCGAACCGGCGTGAAGCTGCTCACGTCGTCGAAGACGTGCCGCACGTCCAGCTGAACACGGATGCGCAGCGCGTTGCTGTCGGTCAGCTTGAAATCGAGGCCGCCTCCGCCCTGGATGGCGAAGTCGTTGATGTTGCAGTCGCCGCAGTGGTACAGCCCGAGGAGAAACTGGGCGTACGGCAACACGTGCGGGCCGATGTTCGGAATGCGCAGTCGCGCGCCTCCCATGTAGTCGGAGACGGTCGCGCTGTCGAAGTGATTGAAGCCGATTTCCCCTGCGATGCCGAGAAACGGCACGTCGCGTTTCACGGTGCTCGCGATGTCGAAGTGCGCGCCGGCGGCGCTGGTCGCGCCGGTCTCGTGATACACGAAGTCGTAGTTGCCGCTGACGGTCGCGAAATATGGATCCGACGATTGCGCCCAGGATGATGTTGCGAAGAGCACGATCAAAACGGTGAGCGTCGTGGTCAGTGTTTGTCGCATGAGGTGCTGTGGTGCATGAGTCACGCCAGATCGAGGTCCAACTCGACCGCGTAACTCATCCGACAGCGCTCACGGAATGATGCCGGCGAGAATCGCGCGGATGCTTGGCCGATCCACGACATGACCGCGCAGCAGCACGGCGTGCTGTCCTGTCTTCGCGAGATCGTTTGCTCTCGCCCAGTCGACGCCGTACTCGAGCACGCGCTCCACAGACGACGACTCCGGCAGCAGCGTCGCCGTCACGCCCCAGCAGAGACTCAGGCTGCGCGCGACGGCCTCGGTCCGCATCAGCGCGAGGATCGTCGCGGAAGGACGCCGGTTGCTGATCGCCACCGCGGTACGGCCCGTTTCGGATGCGACGACGATCAGCGCCGCGTCGAGGCGTTCAGTCATCTCGCACGCCGCGTCGACAGATGCAGCCGTCACGTCGTCGACCAGACCGCGCGGAGCCGCGTCGCCGCGCGATCGATGCGGCTGCGATTTCAAGTACGCCTCCGCCTCCCGGCAAATCTCCGCCATCGTCTTCACCGACTCCACAGGATACTCACCAACGGCGCTCTCGCCCGACAGCATCACCGCGTCGGTGCCGTCGATGACGGCATTGAACACGTCGGTGGCTTCGGCTCTCGTGGGACGGTTCGAATGCTCCATGCTGTTGAGCATCTGCGTCGCCGTGATGACCGGCCGTTCCGCCCGATTGCAGACGGCGATGATCCGCTTCTGGATCGCCGGTACCTGCGGCATGTTCATCTCCACGCCAAGGTCGCCGCGCGCCACCATCACACCGTCCGCCGCCGCGACAATTTCGTCGAGATGCGCAACGGCCTGCGGCTTCTCGATCTTGACGACGACGTGAGCGGGACAGCGGCGGGATCGCAGCGCTTCGCGCAGATGAAGCACGTCGGCGGCCGTTCGCACGAATGAGAGCCCGACGAAATCGACATCGTCTGCGTGGCGCGCCGTCCAATCCAAGTCAACGAAGTCTTTCGGCGTCAGCGAAGGGACCGCCAGTTCAGTGCCGGGCAGGTTGAGACCCTGCCGCGATCGCAGTCGTCCTGCGAGCGTCACTTTCATGCGCACGCGACCCGGCACCGCATCGACGACGACCATCGCGACGGTGCCATCGGCGAAGAGGACCGTCTCACCGGTTTTGAGATCGTTCGTGATCTGCTCGTACGAGCACGTCAGCTCGTGCGGTCGCTCACTTGACGCGCCAGCGACGAGGCTGAACTCCTCGCCGAGCTGGCAATCGACGACGTCGCCCGGAATCGGCCCGAGCCGGATCTTCGGGCCGCACAGGTCCTGCAGGATGGCGACGTGCCGGCCTCTTCGCCGGCTGATGCTGCGAAGATGACCGACGACCGCGCTGTGATCGTCGTGCGTACCGTGCGAGAAATTGAGGCGGAACACGCTGACGCCCGCGTCGATCAGCTGTTCGAGCATGGCCGGCGACGACGACGCCGGGCCAACCGTCGCGACGATCTTCGTTTTAGGATTCCTCAGCACAGGTCCCTCGGCTGTCCGGTGGAGGCGAGCACGCTGCTCCACAGCGTGCTATCGGGATCCACCTTCTTGCGTCGCGAGACGGCAAGATTGATCGGCACGTGCGTGAACTGGTGATTCCAGAACCCGACGACCAACCCGGTCCGGCCCGTCATGCCGGCGTGGACGGCGTTGTGCCCGAGCAGGAGACAGAAGGCCGAATCGTGCGGCGACGCAGGCACGCTCCGAATCGTGTAGCTCGGATCGATGTACTTCACGCTGACGGGCACACGGCGATCGCGAAAGTCGGCGGCGATGGCATCGCGCAGGAAGACGCCGATGTCGCCGTGCTTGATGTTCCCTGAAGCGTCGCGCTCCTCGACGCGAGCCAGCAGTTCCTGTCCCGCGCCTTCCGCGACGACGATGACGGCGTGTCCGCGGCGCTCGATGCGCTTGTGCAGCTCGGACAGCAGCTTCTCCAGCGTGAACGGCACTTCCGGGATCAGGCAGAAGTTCACCTGGCCGTCCACCAGCACCGTGTAGGCCGCGATGAAGCCGGAGTCGCGGCCCATCAGCTTCACGAGGCCGATTCCGTTTCGCGCCGATTCGGCTTCCGCATTGGCCGCATACGTCGCCCGCCGCGCCTCGGCGACCGCGGTTTCGAAGCCGAACGTTTTCTGAACGAACGAGATGTCGTTGTCGATGGTCTTCGGCACGCCGATGACGCTGATGCCGGCACGGCGCCGCATCGCTTCGTCGGCGACCGCCTGCGCGCCGCGCAGCGTCCCGTCGCCTCCGATCGCGAAGAGGATGCTGACGCCAAGGCGCTGGAGGTAATCCACCATGGCCGCCGGCTCCTGCGGACCGCGCGACGATCCGAGCAGCGATCCACCCATCTCGTGGACGCGGCTGACGACGGACGGCGTCAGCTCAATCGGCGGATATCCGTGCCGTTCGACGAGGCCTTCGTATCCGTGGCGGAATCCGTAGATCGTCGGGACGCCGTAGTGATGGTGCAGGCTCAACACGATCGCACGGATCACGTCGTTCAGGCCGGGACAGAGTCCGCCGCACGTCACGATGCCGCACGCGATCGACGCGGGCGTGTAGAACAGCCGCTCGCGCGGACCGGCGCATTCCATCGCCGCCGGTTCCCCGCTGGCGGTGCGAAAACGTGTCAGTTCGTCCGGCGTCGACGCGTACAGCACTTTCTGATCGTCGCGCACGAACCGCGCGGACGTCATCGGTGACGGGACGCGACAGTCGCCATGCGTCTGGATCGTGAAGTCGAGGCGGACGGAATCCATGTCGCGTCCGCGCGTCACTGCTTTGCGAGCGTCATGCCGGCAGACCGCAACTCGGTCGCCGCCTGCTTCACACGCTCGGCCATCGCCTGCTCCGCCAACCCGAGATACGTGCGCGGATCGTAGGCTTTCTTGCTGCCCACTTCGCCATCCACCTTGAGCACGCCGTCGTAGTTCTTGAAGAAGTGAGCGGCGAGCGCCCGCGTGAAGGCGTACTGCATGTCGGTATCGACGTTCATCTTCACCACGCCGTTGTCCAGTGCTTCGTGGATGTCCGTCAAATCGGATCCCGATCCGCCGTGAAACACCAGGTAGAAACGCGACGGCTCTCCCAGCTCGCGCACGACGGCGTCCTGGCAGTCCTTGAGGATCGACGGCTTCAGCTTCACATGCCCTGGCTTGTACACCCCATGGACGTTGCCGAACGTCGCGGCCAGCAGATACGGTCCGCGGCTGCCGAGTCGTTTCGCGACTTCGAGCGTGTCTTCTGGCGTCGTGTAAAGCTTTGCCGCACCGGTCGCGCGGATGCCGTCCTCTTCACCGCCGACGGCGCCAACCTCGATCTCGAGGATCAACTCGCTCTTTCGGAAGCGCTCGCGCAGTGTGACGGCGATGTCGAGGTTCTCCTTCAGCGGCAGCGCGCTGCCGTCGAACATGTGGCTGCTGAACAGATTCGGCCGGCCGGCGGCCCGCCTGCGCTCTGTTTCTTCGACGAGCGGCAGGACGAACGATTCCAGCTTGTCCGCCTGGCAATGATCGGTGTGCAGCGCCACATTGATCGGATAGCGCTCGGCGACGCGGTGAACGTGCTCTGCGATCGACGTTGCGCCGAGGACCATGTCCTTCACGGCGCCGCCGGACGCGAATGCCGCGCCGCCCGTTGATACCTGGATGAGGCCATCGCTCTTGCTCTCTGCCAGCCCCTTCAGGACCGCATTGGCCGTCGTCAGCGATGTGACGTTCACCGCCGGATAGGCGAACCTGTGCGCGCGTGCGTGATCGAGCATCCGGCAATACGTCGCGTAATCGACGACCGGCATCAGGTCTTCTCCTTCGGGGCCGCATGAAGCCGCCGGGCCAGCACGACGACCGAGTGCGGTTGCGCGACGTAGGCGCGGTCGTGGACGACCGGCGCGCGGTCCCAGGGCGACGCATCCTCCGGCGACGCGAGCGCGGTGTCGACGCACCGTCGCCACGGCTCGTCGCCGGGCTCGACGATCGGCAGCTCGAAAGTCAGCGGTCCGGTATACGCGTTGAAGAGGCAGTGGAACAGAAAACGGGCGCGGAGGCTTTCGATCGTCATCGCGAGCGAATGCGACTGATCGTTCCAGTCAGGCTGATCGAGCGCCACACCGCTCCAGCGGATCTTCGCGCGCTGCAGGAGCTCGTTGAGATTCAGCGTGGATCCCTCGACGACGACGTCGCGCTGTTTTCTGAACGCGTTCAGGACCCGGACGAAACGCAGCACGTCGGCGTAGCGATCGACCAGCGTCCAGTCGAACCAGCTGATCTCGTCGTCCTGGCAATACGCGTTGTTGTTGCCCTGCTGCGTCCGGCGAACCTCGTCCCCCATCAGCAGCATCGGCGTCCCGACGGCCAGCGACTGCACCGCCAGGAAGTTCTTCACCTGCCGATGGCGCAGCGCGCTCACGGCCTGGTCGTCGGTCGGACCTTCGACGCCGCAATTCCAGCTCAGGTTGTTATCGGAGCCGTCGCGATTCTCGTCGCCGTTCGCCTCGTTGTGTTTGTGGTCGTAGCTGACCAGATCGTTCAACGTGAACCCGTCGTGGCACGTGACAAAGTTGATGCTCTGCTCCGCTTCCCGCTCCTCATGGGCGTAGATGTCCGGGCTGCCGAGCAGCCGCGTCGCGAGCCGCGACACGGTACCCTGATCACCTTTCAGGAAGCTCCGGACGTCGTCTCGAAATCGCCCGTTCCATTCCTGCCACGCGTCGCCGACGAAGGTGCCGACCTGATACAGGCCTGCCGCGTCCCACGCTTCGGCAATCAGTTTCGTACCGGCGAGCAACGGATCCGACTCGATGTCCCAGAGCACAGGCGGGGCCGGGAGCGGCCGGCCTCCCTCGTCTCTCGAAAGAATCGCCGCCAGATCGAAGCGGAAGCCGTCGACGTGCATCTCCGCAACCCAGTAGCGCAGGCTGTCGAGGATGAGACGGCGCACGATCGCCTGATTGGCGTTCAGCGTGTTGCCGCATCCGGTGTAGTCGGCGTACCGGCGTCGATCCGCCTGCAGGATGTAATAGAAATTGTTGGCAAGCCCGCGGTAGCACAGCGTCGGACCGTTGTCTGTGCCTTCGGTCGTGTGATTGAACACGACGTCGAGGATGACCTCGATCCCTGCTCGGTGAAGCGCCTTCACCATGTCGCGGAACTCGTCGAGCGGCGCGAGCGGCTCGCGGCGCGAACAGTACGCTTGGTGCGGCGCGAAGAACGACACCGGCTGATAGCCCCAGTAGTTCACGCGGCCAGGCGGCGCATCGTGCACGTCGAACTGGAACACAGGCATCAGCTCGACCGCCGTGATGCCGAGCGATGTCAGATACGGAATCTTCTCGATGAGGCCTGCGTAGGTGCCACGCCGTGCGGGCGAGACGCCCGAGCTCGGGTGGCGTGTGAAGCCGCGCACGTGCAGCTCGTACACGATGGTCTCGGCGAACGGCCTTCGGATGCACGCGTCGCCTTCCCAGTCATAGCGATGCGGATCGGCCACGACGCTTTTCATCGCGGACGCACTGTTGTCGCCCGGACGGCTCGCCGCTTCACGCGAGTAGGTATCCGGTACGGCGACGGCGAGGCCGTACGGGTCCAGCAGAACCTTGTCGCCGTCGAATCGTAAACCTCGCTCCGGCGCGGACGGACCGTGGGCGCGGTACGCGTACAGCTGTCCCGGCTCGAGATGCGGGACGAACGCGTGCCAGTAGTGATAGGTCCGGTGCGTCGCCGGATCGAGCTCGATGATCCGTCCCGGCGCCGGCGCCTGCACGTCGTCGAACAGCAGCAGGTCGACGCGCTCGGCATCCCTCGAGAACACGCTGAAGTTGACGCCGCCCGATGACACCGTCGCGCCAAGCGGAGCGGTGCGGCCGGCCTTTGCACGCGGTGTCGAATCAGACGCCGGCAACGCGACGACTCCGCGCGGGGATGTCGATGTTCCAGATGTGCCGGCAGTACTCGCGGATCGATCGATCGGAGGAAAAACGGCCGACGCGCGCGCTGTTCAGGATGGACATGCGCGTCCAGCGGCGGTCGTCACGATACGCGTCGCTGGCGCGCTGCTGCGCATCGAGGTACGAGTCGTAGTCCGCAAACAGCATGTAGTCGTCGTGATGGAGCAGCGAGTCGAGGAGCGGCGTGTACAGATCGCGGTCGCCGTTCGAGAACAGGCCGCTGGCGATGGTGTCGATCGCTTCGTGCAGATCGGCGTTCGACTCGTAGAGTTCCTGCGGCCGGTATCCACGCGCTTTCCGCTGGCTCACTTCGTCCGCCGACAGGCCGAACAGGAAGAAGTTCTCCGGACCGACGACCTCGCGGATCTCGACGTTCGCGCCATCCAGCGTGCCGATGGTCAGCGCGCCGTTCATCGCGAACTTCATGTTGCCGGTGCCGGACGCCTCTTTGCCCGCGGTCGAGATCTGTTCGGACAGATCCGCGGCCGGATACACCTGCTGACCGCTCGTCACGTTGAAGTCCGGCAGGAACACAATCGTCAGCACCTTCGACACGGTCGGGTGCGCGTTGACGACGGACGCCACGCCGTTGATCAGGCGGATGATCAGCTTGGCGATGCGGTATCCGGGCGCCGCTTTGCCGCCGAAGATGACGGTCCGCGGCGTCGCCAGCGCATTCGGATTGCGGACGAGGCGGTTGTACAGCGTCACGAGGTGCAGGACGTTCAGGTGCTGCCGTTTGTACTCGTGCAGGCGCTTGACCTGCACGTCGAAGAGCGACGACGGGTTGACGACGACGCCGGTGCGGGCTTCGATGAGGCGCGCGAGCGCGCGTTTGTTCTCGGCTTTAATCGCCCGCCATTCGTCCTGGAAGGTCTCATCGTCGGCGAACGGCTCGAGGCGATCGATCTGATGCTCGAGGTCGGACACCCAGTCGTCGCCGATGCGGCGCGTAATCAGCGCCGCGAGCTTCTGGTTGCTGAGAACAACCCAGCGCCGCGGCGTCACGCCGTTGGTCACATTGATGAACTTGTCGGGCGTGACCGTCCACATGTCGCGCAGCACGGTTTGCTTGAGAAGCTCGGTGTGCAGCGCGGCGACGCCGTTGATCGCATGGCTGCCAACCGAGGCGAGATGCGCCATGCGGACGTACCCTTCGCCCGTTCCGTCGATCAGCGAAAGCCGCTGGACCAGGCCTTCGTCGCGTGGAAATCGATCTCGCACATCGTCGAGAAAGCGGCGGTTGATCTCGTGGATGATCTCGAGATGACGCGGAAGCAGCGCGCCGAGGATCGAGAGCGGCCATTTCTCGAGCGCTTCGGCCAGCAATGTATGGTTCGTATAGGCGCACGCCCGCTGCGTCACGCCCCACGCGTCTTCCCACGCCATCGCGTGCTCGTCGATCAGCAGGCGCATCAGCTCGGCGATCGCGATCGACGGGTGCGTGTCGTTCAACTGCACGGCCCAGCCTGAATCGAACGTCTGCAGCGGCCTGCCGCGCGCCAGGTGGAGGCGGAGCATGTCCTGCAGCGAGCAGGACACGAAGAAGTACTGCTGCTCGAGGCGCAGGCGCTTGCCGGCCTCGGGCTCGTCGTTCGGATAGAGAACCTTCGAGATCGTTTCCGACGCGATTTTCTGATCAACCGCACCGTAGTAGTGTCCGACGTTGAACGCCTCGAAATCGAACGACTCGGTCGCTTCGGCTTTCCACAGACGCAGGAGGTTGGTGGTGCGGGCGCGATAGCCCGGCACCGGCGTGTCGTATGCGACGCCCTTGACGACGCGGTCGCCGATCCATCGGACGCGCGTGCGGCCGTGCGCGTCGCGGTACCACTCGGTGCGGCCGCCGAACTGGACGTCGAAGGTCGTCTCGGGCCGGACGATTTCCCACGGGTTCCCGAATCGCAGCCACTTGTCCGTGAGCTCGACCTGCCAGCCGTCGCGGATCGCCTGGTCGAAGATGCCGAACTCGTAGCGGATCCCGTATCCGATCGCCGGCACGTTCAGCGTGGCGAGCGAGTCCATGTAGCAGGCCGCGAGGCGACCCAGGCCGCCGTTGCCGAGTCCCGGCTCTTCTTCCTGTTCGAGAATCGCCGCGAAATCGTGACCGAGCGCGGCCACGGCCTTCTCGGCAACGTCCCAGAGGCCAAGGCAGATCAGGCTGTTGCCGAGATGCGGACCGGTCAGGAACTCGGCGGAGAGATAGGCGACGATCTTCGACCCGCTCGCATCGGTCGTCGCCTCGATGGTGTCGATGTAATGATCGAGCACGCGATCGCGCACGGTATAGGCGAGCGCCTGATACCAGTCGTTGCGCGTCGCGTGCTGCGGCTCCTTCGCCTGCAGGTGATGCAGGTTGGCGACGATGGCCTCGGCGAACGCGTCGGGATCGGCGACGCGTGCGGCCCGCCCGCGGTCCTTCCTGCGTGCCACTCCGTTATTTCTTTGGTGACGCGACGCTGATCATCACGGCCTGGGTGTAGGTGACGTCGACTTTGTCGCCGACCTTCACTCCTTCGAGGTTTTTCTTGTCCTCGACGCGCGCCGAGATCGTGTGCCCTTCGGCTGTCTTCACGGTAATGGAGGGCACGTTGACATCGATCGCGGTGACGGTCACGCTCGCCGTGTGCTGCTGGGCGATGGTCGCACCGGGTTTTGCTCCGGTGCTCGGCGTCACCGCTGCGCTGGGTGATGGTGCCGGCTGCCCCGGCTGCCGAATCTGGTAGACGACCGATTCGTGATACGAGAACGTCACAACGTCGCCAACCTTCAACTCGTTGAAGCGCTTCACTTCCGGCCCGACGTACACGTCCGCGACTTCGCCCTTGCTGTCCTTGAGCGAAATCATGCGTGTGGTGTGATCGATGGCCTCGATGGTGGCCGATTCGCTGACGGTGCCGCCCTGCTTGACCGCTTTCTGCGCCGCGATCGGCGTGGCCACGATGGCGACCAGCCCAACCACCAGCAATCCAGCCATGATGTTGCGACTCATCATCTCCTCCTGACGCCGAGCGTCGTCGCGTCAGCAGATCGCGCGTCGGCCGTGTCGGCGTGCCCTGTGGCCGAGCACGTTCCGTACCGTGGACGCGACCATGACGCGAGATGCCGAGCACTGCGAACACCGCCACTTCCGTCGCCGGCACGATTCGATTCGCGCCGATCAGACCCGTTGCTGACTCCGAGATATTGGAGCGGTCGCCGTCTCCTCGGAGCCACAAGTCAACCTGTCGTGTCGGGACGGCCGATCATCGGCCAGTTCTGCAGGCCTCTGACGAGCCGACGCGTTCGCACCTCTGGCATCAAGACTGCAGAAAGGGGCCGGCCAACGAGGCTGGAGAACGGCGATGAATTCGGTGCCAGTGCGGATGACGGTCAGATGGGCGGTGCCGCAGGGCGAATCGCGCCCAATCACATCGGCACTCCAGGGGTTGATGGTGACGACTCGCAGTGAACCGGGGTGCGCCGGATGTTCGCTGTCGACCCACATGGGGGCGCAGGCCCTCATCGATTACGTCGAGGAGTGGCAGAGCGAGGACGATCTCAAACGCGAGCTGCGGTCCGACCGCTTCACCCAGCTCGCGGAGCTGATGGAGCGCGCCAGCGAGCCGCCGATCGTGCAGTTCAACCTGGCCGGCACCACCCGCGGCCTCGAATACGCGCGCGAAGTGCGTGAGCGCCGATCTGCCTGACGACTCGACCGTCAGACCTCAGACGCCACACCGCCGATCTCCTCGATCTCTTTCCATCGCGCCACGGCGTCGTCGACGGTCCGGTGCGACTCGGGCGGGTCTCCCATGTGCGCCGCCGCCGCGCGCGCGACCGCGTCCCGGACGGACAGATGAACCTCCGCGAGACGCAGCTCGATGCCGCGAGTGGCCAGTTCCCGCCGCAACGTGAACAGCAGTTCCGCACCTGCCATGTCCACGTGCGGCACGTTCCCAAGGAACAACACGACGAGCCGCGGACGCGCTTCTTGACTGCCAAGGATCGTCAGCACCTGTTCGCGGACGTGGTCGGCGTTGAAATAGAGAATCGAGCCTTCGGGCCGCAGCACGAGCACGCCGGCCACACGTTCGTTCTGCGGATGCTCGACGATGTCCGAGAAGTACGCCGTTCCAGGAACACGGGCGATCTCGGTCACCCGCGGACGCGACGCTCGGCGCACGAGCAGCACCATCGAAAGGCCGGCGCCGATGAGGACGCCATTCAAGAGTCCGGATCCCAGCACGCCGAGAATCGCGGCGACGGCCACCGCGAATTCCGCACCGCTGAAGCGCCAGATTTCTCGCAGCTTCGACACGTCGACGAGGCCCGTCACGGCGGCGAGCACGATGGCGGCGACGACAGGCTGCGGAAGGTTTTTGAGGAGTCCTGTCAGGAACAGTGCGACGACGAGCGTGATGAGCGCGGCAACCAGCCCGGATAACGGCGTGCGCGCACCAGCCGATTCGTTGACCAGCGACTGCGACGTCCCGCCGCTGACGGGAAATCCTCGGAACAGGCCGGCGGCCAGGTTCGCGGCCGCAATCGCCAGGAATTCCTGCGACGCGTCGAGCCGATACCCGTGCGTCCCCGCGAACATCCGTCCGATGGCGGAGGTCTCCACGGCGGCGAGCAGAAAGCACGCGAGCGCCAGCGGCATGAGCTCGTCGACGTCCTCGCGTGTGACCGTCGGCAGCCCCGGATGCGGCAGTCCCGTCGGCACGTCGCCGAGCAGCGCCACGCCATGTCGATCGAGATGCAGGCTGCCGGCGGCGACGATGCCCAGGACCAGCACGATGAGGGCGACGGGGCGATTCTTGAGAAAGATTTTTCCGCCGATCAAGAGCGCGAGCGCGGAGGCGCCGAGGAGGAGCGCGGCTGGATTGGTCTGACCGAGGCTCCTGAAGAGATGCTCCATGTTCTCCCAGAAGTCGCCGTGGGTGCCCGGGATGCCGAACAGCTTCGGCAGCTGCGTCGCGGCGAGGTAGAAACCGACGCCGATCTTGAAGCCGACGAGTACGGTTTCCGAGAGGAAATTGATCGCCGTGCCGGCGTTGGCGGCGTACGCCAGGAGCGCAATCACCGAGACCATCACGGCCGTGCACGCGGCCAGCGCCGCATGACGCGATGGGTCTTCGGCCGACATCGGCCCGAGCGTCGCGCCGATCAGCAGCGACAGCGCCGAGGTGATCGAGATCGCTGTGACGCGCGAGCTGCAGAACAGCCAGAAGATCGAGCCGGCGAACAGGCACGAATAGAGCCCGGCCTGCGGAGTCATGCCGGCGAGCGACGCGTCGCCAATCGCCGCCGGCAGAAGATACGCAGCGAGCGTGATTCCGGCTACGAGGTCCCGCGTCAGCCACGATCTGTCGTAGGTCGCCAGCCAGCGTGGCGCTTCGATCACCACGTGGGTGTCTCCCGCCGCGCCGCGTCCATGCGGGTGCTAGACGTGACGACGCCTCTTGACGCGCAGCTGCGCCATCGCCCGGGCGAGCGAGGCGTTCACCGTCGCGACCTCGGCGTCCGACAGTTTGTCGCGGAGTCGTGCCGCAGCGCGCTGCCGCGCTTCTTCGACCTTCCCTTCGTCGATGTCCGTCGCCGAAACGGCCATGTCGGTGACGATCGACACCTCGCTCCCGGTCACCTCGACGAGCCCGCCGCCGACCGCGAAGGCCTCGTCGCGTCCGTCTTTTTTCACGAGGATCTCGCCGGGCACGATTCGCGTCACGAGCGGGACGTGATGGGGAAACACGCCGATCTGACCGTCGATCGCCGGCAGCGTGACCATCTGCACGTCCTGCGAGTAGACGACCGCCGCGGGCGTGACGATCTGGAGCTTCAGCGTCTCGGCCATGGCTACGCCTTCGCGGTGACCTCGTCGATGCCGCCCTTCATGTAGAAGTTGTCCTCGGGCACCTGGTCGTGTTTTCCGTCGAGGATTTCCTTGAAGCCGCGGACGGTGTCGGCGACCGCGACCTGCTTGCCTTCGCGGCCGGTGAACGCCTGGGCGGTGCTGAACGGCTGGCTCAGGAAGCGCTGAATCTTCCGTGCGCGCAGCACGGTCGTCTTGTCCTCGGGCGACAGTTCGTCCATTCCGAGAATCGCGATGATGTCCTGGAGATCCTTGAGGCGCTGCAGGGTTTTCTGCACGCCGCGTGCGACCGCGTAGTGCTCGGCGCCGACGACTTCCGGTGCGAGCGCGCGCGACGTGGACGCGAGCGGATCGACCGCGGGGTAAATGCCCTGCTCCGCGATCGCGCGCTCGAGCACGATGGTCGCGTCGAGATGCGCGAACGTGGTGGCCGGCGCCGGATCGGTGAGGTCGTCAGCCGGCACGTACACCGCCTGGAACGACGTGATCGATCCCTTCTTGGTCGACGTGATCCGTTCCTGCAGCGCGCCCATTTCAGCCGCGAGCGTCGGTTGATAGCCGACCGCGCTGGCGGTCCGCCCGAGCAGCGCCGACACTTCGGATCCGGCCTGCGAGAAGCGGAAGATGTTGTCCACGAAGAGCAGCACGTCCTGGTTCCGCTCGTCGCGGAAATACTCCGTGATGGCGAGGCCCGCGAGCGCGACGCGCAGTCTCGCGCCGGGCGGTTCGTTCATCTGTCCGTAGACGAGCGCAATCTTCGACTTGCCGAGGTCCTGCGTGTTGATGACGCCGGCGGCCGCCATCTCGTGATAGAGGTCGTTGCCCTCGCGCGTCCGCTCGCCGACACCTGCGAAGACCGACACGCCGCCGTGCAGCTTCGCGATGTTGTTGATCAGTTCGGTGATGACGACCGTCTTGCCGACGCCGGCGCCGCCGAAGGCGCCGATCTTCCCGCCTTTGAGGAACGGGCAGATCAGATCGATGACCTTGATGCCCGTCGGCAGCACTTCAGGCGAGGTCGATTGGTCGGCGAGCGGCGGCGGCGGCCGGTGGATCGGATAGCGTTTCTGCGCGTCGACCGGACCGCGCTCGTCAACGGGCGTGCCGGTGACGTCGAACACGCGGCCCATCACCGCGTCGCCCACCGGGACCGAGATCGGTCCGCCGCTGTCGTTCACGGCGTAGCCGCGCTTGAGGCCTTCGGTGCCGGACATCGAGATCGCGCGCACGCGGCGATCGCCCAGGTGCTGCTGCACTTCGAGCGTCAGCCGCACCGGATCGTTCTGCACGGAGTATTCGACCGAGAGCGCGTTGTAGATGGCGGGGAGCGCGTCAGCAAACTCCACGTCGACCACGGGACCGTTGACCTGGACGATTTTTCCGGTGCTCATGTCGCGTTCCTTCGATCTACCCTGCCTGCCCGCCGGCGATCTCGAGCAGTTCCTGCGTGATGCGGTTCTGCCGCAGCTTGTTGTATTCGAGCGTCAGGTCACGAATCATCTCGGTCGCGTTGTCCGTGGCGCCCTTCATCGACACCATGCGGGCGCTCTGCTCGCTCGCCTTCGCGTTCAACAAGGCGAAGTGCATGAAGATGTTCAGGTAGATGCCGAGCATGAACTCCGTGACGCTCTCCACGTCGGGCTCGAACAGGAACTCGCGCCCATCGCGCAGCTCGTCCACCGTCGGCCGGCCCGGGTAGTCGGCCCCGCTGACGTCGCCAATCGGCAGGAAATCGACGATGGTCGGCACCTGCGTGAGCGTGTTGACGAACCTCGTGGTCACGAGCTGGACCTGATCGACGTCCCGCTTCAGGAACAAATCGCGCGCGAGCGACGCGATCGCGCGCGACTCGGCGAAGTGCGGCGTGTCGCCGTACGGGAATTCGGCGACGAGCTCGCGGCGCGTGCGCGCGACGAACTGCGACGCCTTGCGGCCCGCGGTGATGAAGACGGTCGACTTCGGGTCGAAGCGGCCGGCCAGGCGGAACACATTGCTGTTGAGAGCGCCGCAGAGCCCCTTGTCGGAGGCGACAAGGACCACGGCACGCTTGCGGACCTCGCGCTTTTCGAGCAGCGGATGGGTGAAGTCGCCGAGATGCGTCGTCGCCGTCCGCTGAATGCGGTAGAGCAGGCGCGCGAACGGCCGCGCGTCAATCGCCAACTGCTGCGCCTTGCGCATCTTGGACGCCGCGACCATCTGCATCGCCTTCGTAATCTGCGATGTGCTGCTGATGGACCGGATCCGCCGGCGGATATCGCGCGAACTCGCCATGTCAGCTCCAGCTTTGCTTGAACTGGTCTGTGGCCGCCTTCAGGTTGGCCGTCAACGTCTCGTCGAGCGTCTTCTGTCGCACGATGGCGGCGAGCAGATCGGATTTCGAGGTGGTGAGATATTCCGTCAGGCGCGCCTGATAGTCCTTGATGCGATCCACCGGGACCTGGTCGACGTACCCGTTCTGGACCACCCACAGCAGCGCGACCATCACCTCGACGGGAACCGGCGCGTGCTGCGGCTGGTTGAACAGCTCGATGATGCGCTTGCCGCGATCGATCTTGGCCTGCGTGGCTGCGTCGAGCTCCGACCCGAACTGCGCAAACGCCGCCAGCTCGCGGAACTGCGCGAGATCGCCCTTGAGCCGTCCGGCGACCTGCTTCATCGCCTTGATCTGCGCGGCCGATCCGACGCGCGAGACGGAAATGCCGACGGAGATGGCAGGGCGCGTGCCCTGGTAGAACAAGTCCGTCTCCAGAAAAATCTGTCCGTCGGTGATGGAGATGACGTTCGTCGGGATATACGCGGACACGTCGCCGGCCTGCGTCTCGATGATGGGCAGCGCCGTCAGCGATCCGTTGCCGAACTGTTCGCCGACGCGGGCGGCGCGCTCGAGCAGCCGGCTGTGCAGGTAGAAGACGTCGCCCGGATACGCCTCGCGGCCCGACGGCCGCTTCAGGACGAGCGACACCTGACGATACGCCACCGCGTGCTTCGACAGATCGTCGTACACGATGAGCGCGTCCATGCCGTGATCCATGAACCACTCGCCGATGGCGGCGCCGGCAAAGGGCGCGAGGTACTGGCTCGTCGCCGAGTCCGCGGCCGGCGCGGCGAGGACCACGGTGTACGGCATCGCGCCCGCCTGCTCGAGGACCGAAATGATCTGCGCGATCGTGGACTGCTTCTGGCCGATCGCGACGTAGATGCTGTAGAGCGGCCGATAGTCCTTGTCGCCGGCGGCCTTCGCCGCGTCGTTCAGCCGCGCCTGGCTGATGATGGTGTCGACGCAGATCGTGGTCTTGCCGGTGGATCGATCGCCAATGATCAGCTCGCGCTGGCCGCGGCCGATCGGAATCATCGCGTCGATGGCCATGATGCCGGTCTGCACCGGCTGGCTGATCGGCTTGCGGCGCATGATCCCCGGGGCAATCTTCTCGACGGGATACGCGGCATCCGCGACGATCGGCCCCTTGCCGTCGAGCGGCTCGCCGAGCGTGTTCACGACGCGGCCGAGCAGCTGCATGCCGACCGGCACCTGCAGGAGCTTGCCGGTCGCGCGCACCTCGTCGCCCTCCTTCAGCTCCGCGATCTTCGTGTCGTCGCCGAGGATGATGACGCCGACGTCGGTCTCGTCGAGGCTCAGCGCGAGCCCCGTGATGCCGTGGCCGAGGTCGAGCATCTCGTTGAGCATCACGTCGGCGAGGCCGTCCACGCGCGCGACGCCGTCGCCGATCTCGCGCACGACGCCGACGTGCTGCTTCGCGGTCGACGCTTGCGCGCCGGCAATCTGGGCTTCGAGCTCCTGGACGAGCGTGCTCATGGATTCACCTCGAACGCGGCCAGCCTCGCGGTCAGAATCGGGATTCGAGTGCCGCCAGGCCAGCCTTGACGCTTCCGTCGTACACGTCGCTGCCCACGCGCACGCGCATGCCGGCGATGAGCGTGGGATCGATCTCGAATGTCGTGGCGATGCCGGGACCGTAGCGCTCGGCGAGGCCGCTTTCGACGGCCGCCCGCTGCGCGGGATCGAGCGGCGCCGCGCTCGCGACGCTCGCGCTGTGCGCGGCGACATCGAGCTTCAGCAACCGGAGAAAGTGTCTGAGCAGGCCCGGCGCGCGGCTGTTGCCCGACGCGAGCACGCGGCTCACGACCAGTCGCACGCGGCTTTCGTCGACCGACCCGTTCACCCGGCACAGGCGCCAGAGCTCCCTGGCGTCGCGCGCGGCCTGACGCGCTCTCGTCATGACGACTGCATCCTTCCGCTCATGACGACGCCAGCCGCCTGGCCGTTTCTTCCGCCAGGCGTTTCTGATCGTCCGTGGTCAACACTTTGCCGGCCACGGCCGCCGTCGTCTGCACGACGAGGCGCCCGACCTCGCGCCGGAGATCGGCGAGCATCCGCGCGTGCTCTTGAACCGCGGCGTCCCGCGCCTTCGCTGCAATCTGTTCGGCAGCAACCATCGCGCGAGCCGTTTCACGCTCGTTGATCTTCCGCGCGACGTCGCGGGCGTCGCCGACGATGCGCGCCGCTTCGGCGCGTGCGTCGGCGAGGACCTGCTGCCGGTCGCGCTCGACGGCCGCCAGCGCGGCGTTGATCTTCTCGGTGTTCGCGACGCCCTGCGCGATCTGCTCGCGGCGAATCGCCAGCATCCGCAGCACCGGTTTGTACGCGAGCCAGTACAGCAGCGCGCACACGATCGAGAAGCTGACGATCTGGGCCGTGAGGTGTGGCCAGTCCACACCGAAGGTCTCGGCGATCGTCTCGACCTGGCTGCCGCTGCCCGCCTGGACGAAGAGCGCTATCACGTTCATGGCCGCGTGCCTTTCGCGGGGAGCGTCCGCGGACGGCTCCCGTGCGTCGCGTTACTTCGCGAGGAACAGCGCGTAGAACACAATCGCTTCGGCGAACGCGATGGCCAGAATCGACTGGACCATGACGGGCGTCGCCGATCCCGGATTGCGTCCGACGGCCTCGGAGGCCTTCGCGCCGATGTAGCCGACGGCCAGGGCCGCGCCCAGTGCCGCAAGACCGATGTGCAGGTTTCCAACCATCGCTCGCCCTGCCTTCCTCGTGTGCCCGCGCGCGAATCGCGCATGCGTGCTGTGGAAATCGTTCGTGTCAGTGGTGCGCGCCGGCCGCGCCCTCCCCGTGGGTTTGACAAATCAGCAGCGTGAAGACTGCGGTCAGCAGCATGAACACGAGCGCCTGGACGAGACCGACCAGGAGCTCCATGAAATAAAACGGGATCTGGACCAGCCATCCGAAACGCGGCACCTGCGCCATCGTTTCGAGCAGCGTTTCACCGGCGAAAATGTTGCCGTAGAGCCGAAAGCTGAGAGAAATCGGCCGAAAGAGAATCGAGATGATCTCCAGGCAGCCCGACGCGAAGAACACCACGATCAGCAGCAGCTTCAGGACGCCGGTGCTCTCACCTTTCGGCGCGAAGAGCTCCTTGACGAAGCCGATCGGTCCGACCGCGCGCAGTCCCCAGACGAACCACGCGGCGAAGAACACGAGCGCCATGGCGAGCGTCATGTTGACGTCGGCGTTGGCGCCGCGGAACAGCGGCTGGTCGAGCACGAATCCGTTCGCGGTCTGCCGTCCCCAGCCGATCGATCCGATGCCGGGAATGAGCCCGACCCAGTTCGCGGCGAGGATGAAGATGAAGACGCTGGCGAAATACCAGAACGCGCGGTCCACGAGCGCCGAACCGACGATGCCCTCCAGGAAACGATAAACGCCTTCGACGAGCCACTCGAGAAGGTTCTGCGCGCCATCGGGCACCTGCTTCATGTTGCGCGTCGCAAACCGCGCGAAAATCACGAGGCAGAGCGCGACCACCCACGTCACGATCATCGAGTTGGTGATGGGGATGCCGAACGGCCGCGCGATGTCGAGGGCGCGCTGCGAGAGGCCGTGCTCCTCGGAGGCGGCGAAGACGACGCCGCTGCCGACGGACACGAAGAGTGCACCGAGCGCAGCGCCGGTCGTGATCGCCCGCCTGGCCAACATGCCTGACCGGACGTCTGCACCAGCCTTGCCAGCGGGTGTTCGTGAAAAGTACGTCAGGAACGGCGCCCTCGCTTCGGCCGTCCTCGCCGCGATGCGGGCCGGCCGTTCCGACGCTCCGGTCCGCAACTGTGAGATTCCGGAACGGTTCACCGACTTTCGAGCCGGCGTGAACCGGCCGTGACCGCGGGTAGCCCGTCTTCGTGCCACGAAGGATCGTCGAAGCCGTCCTCCGAGTATTCGGATGTACCTCCGTGACCGTGGACCTGTGCGTGCCGGCGATCGACTCGCGCGGCAACGGGCATCCGTAATCGCAGTGTTTCGCGTTAACATTTGCGCACCGGCGAACGCGCGTTCCTGCTGTTACTGGTACATCACTTGCTCGACGAAGGTTAATCCCACGTCCGACTTCGAGAAACGCCGGCGAAGCCGGATACGTTGCCGATGCGATCGCTGCTTGAGAAAAAGGATGAGAGCATGGCCAGCGCCGCCAGACGCGCGTTGATAGGAGCTGCCGCACTGGCGGCCGCCGCCGGAATCGCCTGCGAGAAGCCGGCGCCGCCTCCGCCACAACCCCCGGAGGTGTACGTCACCCCCGTCATCCAGAAGGACGTGCCGACGTATCTCGATCTCGTCGGGCAGACCGAGGGGAACCAGGACGTCGACGTGCGGGCGCGCGTCGAGGGCTTCCTGCAGACCATGAACTATCGCGAGGGCGGGTTCGTCCGCAAGGGCGACCTGATGTACACGATCGATCGCCTGCCGTTCGAGGCGGCGCTCGCGCAGGCGAAGGCCGACAAGGCGACGGCCCAGGCGCGTCTCGACAAAGCGACCAACGACGTCAACCGGTATACGCCGCTCGTGACGAAGCAGGCCGTCAGCCGGCAGGAGCTCGACAACGCCCGCGCGGCGCAGGACGCAGGCCGCTCCGAGGTGGAAGCGGCGCAGGCCGTCATCGACAAGGCGACGCTGGATCTGAGCTACACGCGCATCCTCGCGCCGGTCGACGGCCTCGCCGGCACGACAAAGGTGAAGCCCGGAAGCTTCGTCGGCCGCGGCGAGGCGACGCTGCTGACGACGGTCTCGCAGCTCAACCCGATCGTGCTGCGCGTCGCGGCGACGGAAGCCGACTACCTGAAGGTCGCCAAGCGTGATCCCGGCAAGATCGAAGAGACGCCGCGTGTGGGCGGCATCGAGATGACGCTGGCCGACGGCTCCGTCTATCCGCACACCGGCACGATCAGATCGGTGGAGCGCGCCGTCAACGCCTCGACCGGAACACTGGGTCTGCAGATCGATTTTCCGAACCCCGACAACATCGTCCGGCCCGGCCAGTACGGCCGCGCACGCATCCTGCTCGAGATGCGCAAGGGCGCGATGCTGGTGCCGCAGCGTGCCGTGCAGACGCTGCAGAGCCTGTACAGCGTGGCCGTCGTCGGCAGCGACAACAAGGTCTCGTTCCGCAACGTGAAAGTCGGCCCGCGCGTCGACTCGATGTGGGTCATCGACGATGGGCTGAAGCCGGGCGAGCAGGTCGTGGCCGAAGGGCTTCAGGCGTTGACGGACGGCGCCACGGTGCGAACCAAGCCGATGCCGGCGACGCCGCCGGCGAACGTCGCCACCAACGAGGCGAAGTAAGCCATGTCCCGTTTCTTCGTCAGCCGTCCCATCGTCGCGATGGTGATGTCGATCATCATCGTGATGCTCGGCCTCGTCGCGATGAAAGGGCTCCCGATCGCGCAGTATCCGGATATCGTCCCGCCGATGATCCAGGTGACCACGACCTTCGTCGGCGCAAGCGCGACGGACGTCGAGGCATCGGTCGCGACGCCGCTCGAACAGCAGATCAACGGCGTCGAGCAGGGCATCTACATGAAGTCGACGAATGCCAACGACGGCACGTTGACGCTGAAGGTGTCGTTCGAGGTCGGCTCGAACCTCGACATGGACAATGTCCTCACGCAGAACCGCGTCTCGCAGGCGCAGCCGCAGATGCCGTCGGCGGTGAAGCAGTACGGCGTGACCGTCAAGAAGTCGCTCGCGTTTCCGCTGATGGTCATCTCGCTGAAGTCGCCGAAGGGGACCTACGACAGCAACTTCCTGTCGAACTACTCGACCATCAACATCAACGACGCGATCGCGCGCATCCCCGGCGTCGGCCAGGTGACGCTCTTCGGCGGCAGCGACTACGCGATGCGCATCTGGCTCCGTCCCGACCGCATCGGCCGCCTCGGCATCACGGTGCCCGACATCGTCAACGCCATCAATCAGCAGAACCAGTTGACGCCCGCCGGTCAGATTGGCGGTCCGCCCGCCACCGCCGGCACGGAGTACACCTACACCGTCCGCACGCAGGGACGCCTGCTCAACGAAGACGAATTCGGCGACATCATCCTGCGCACGGCCTCGGACGGCTCGCAGGTGAAGCTCAAGGACGTCGCGCGCCTCGAGCTCGGGACGATGCTCTACAACGCGATCGGTCGCCACGACAGCCAGCCGGCGGCGGTCATGGCGATTTACCAGATTCCGGGCAGCAACGCGCTCGACGTCGCCAGCAAAATCAAGGCGACGATGGACGACCTGTCGAAGCGGTTCCCGCGCGACATGTCGTACCTCGTCTCGCTCGACACGACGCTGCCGGTCTCGGAAGGCATCAACGAGATCGTTCACACGCTGTTCGAGGCGGTCGTCCTCGTCATCATCGTCGTCTTCGTCTTCCTGCAGAACTGGCGCGCGACGCTCATCCCGCTGATGACGGTTCCGGTCTCGCTCGTCGGCGCGTTCATGTTCTTCCCGCTCCTCGGCTTCTCGATCAACGTGCTCTCGCTGCTCGGTCTCGTCCTCGCGATCGGCATCGTCGTCGACGATGCGATCGTCGTCGTCGAGGCGGTGATGCACCACATCGAGCACGGCATGCAGCCGAAGGAGGCGACGATCAAGGCGATGGACGAGGTGTCGGGCCCGGTCGTCGCGATCGGCCTGATTCTCAGCGCGGTGTTCGTGCCCGTCGGTTTCATGGGCGGCATCACCGGCCGGCTGTACCAGCAGTTCGCGATCACCATCGCGCTGTCCGTGCTCCTGTCGGTCGTCAACGCGCTGACGCTCAGCCCGGCGCTCGCGGCCCTGCTGTTGAAGCCGTCGACCGGCAAATCGTTCCTGCAGCCGTTCTACAACGGCTTCAACAAGGTGTTCGGCTGGACGACGGACCGCTACGTCAGCTTCGCCGGCATCCTGGCGCGCAAGATGTTCCGCAGTCTCGCGTTCATCGCCATCTTGATGTTCGTGATCGTCTCGCTCGTCCGGAACATCCCCGGCGGGTTCGTGCCGGAGGAGGACCAGGGCTTCATCCTCGCGCAGACCCTGCTGCCCGACGCGGCGTCGCTCGAACGCACCGACGCGGTGATGAAAAAAGCCGAGGCGATTCTCAAGAGGACCGAGGCGGTCGACGGCTACAACGCGATCAGCGGCTTCAGCCTGCTGACGGGCGCGTACTCGTCGAACATGGGCTTCTTCTTCGTGCAGCTGAAACCGTGGGAGGAGCGCGGCCGCACGCACACCGCAGCGAACGTGACCGCCGAGTTGAATCGCGCGTTCGCGCAGGAGATTCGCGAGGGCGCGGTGGTCGCGTTCGGACCGCCGGCGATTCCGGGCCTCGGCACCGGCGCCGGGTTCACGTTCGAACTCCAGGACCGCAGCGGCGGCGCACCCGAATACCTCGCGACGCAGGCCGAGAAGTTCGTCGCCGCGGCGCGGAAACGACCGGAAATCGGCCGCATCAGCACGCTCTATCGCGCGTCGGTGCCGCAAATCTACGCGGACATCGATCGCGACAAGGTCACGAAGTCCGGCGTGCAGCTCGGCGACGTCAACACGACGCTCGGCGCGCTGCTCGGCAGCTCGTACATCAACGACTTCAACAAATTCGGCCGCGTCTACAAGGTCTACGTGCAGGCCGAACCGGAATTCCGCCGCGACCCGAATCAGCTCGGTCTGTTCTTCGTGCGCAACCAGGCGGGCAGCATGGTCCCGCTCGATACGCTCGTCACGACGCGCCCGACGTCCGGACCGGAGTTCACCAACCGCTTCAACCTGTTCCGCGCGGCGGAGGTCACGGGCGTGCCCGCAGCCGGGTTCTCGTCGACGCAGGCGCTCGACGCGCTCGAGCAGACGGCGCGCGAAGTGCTTCCCGGCGACATGAGCTACGACTGGGCCGACATGTCGTACCAGGAGCGAAAGGCACCGGGCGTCGCGCTGACGTTCATGCTCGCGATCTTCCTGGTCTTCCTGATTCTCGCCGCGCAGTACGAGAGCTGGGGGCTGCCGTTCAGCGTGCTCCTCGGCACGCCGTTCGCCGCGTTCGGTGCGTACTTCGGCCTCTGGGCGGCGCGCCAGGCGCTCGGTGAGAGCTACGTGAACAACGTGTTCGCACAGATCGGTCTGATCATGCTGATCGGCCTTGCGGCGAAGAACGCCATCCTGATCGTCGAGTTCGCGAAGATGGAGCACGATGCCGGCAAGCCGCTGTTCGATTCGGCGATGACGGCGGCGAAGCTTCGGTTCCGCCCGATCCTGATGACTGCTTTTGCATTCATCCTCGGCGTCGTGCCGCTGCTGACCGCGTCCGGGGCGGGCGCCGAATCGCGGAAGGTGATGGGCATGGCGGTCTTCTCCGGCATGCTGATCGCGACGATTCTCGGCGTCCTGCTCATCCCGATGCTGTTCGTGGCCGTCGAAAAATCGATCGGCGGCGCCAAACAGCACGCCCCGACACCGGCGCCGGCGGCGCCGCTCGCGGCGTCCCACGGCCAGGGGAGCCACTGACGTGCGGTCCGCACGCCTGTCGGCTCTCGTCTTCACGGCGGTGTCGTCGCTGCTCGCCGGATGCGCGCCCGTCGGTCCGAACTACGCGCGGCCGCAGATGCCGACGCCGCCGGAGTACCGCTTCGTCGAAGGAACACAGGCGCAGTCGATCGCCGACGCGCCGTGGTTCCAGATCTTCGACGATCCGACGCTGCAGGCGCTCATCCGCGACGCCATCGCCAACAATCTCGACCTGCGTGCGGCCGTCGCCCGCGTCGAGGAAGCACGGGCGCGCGCGGGCATCGCGAAGTCCTTCCTCTACCCGCAGGTGGACGGCGCCGCCAGCTACAACGCGCGGGGAGCGTCGAGCACGACCGAAAGCGACGATACAACGCACCAGAGCGGCATCTACGGATTCCGCCTCTCGTGGGAGCTCGATCTGTTCGGACGCATCCGCCGCGAGCACGAAGCTGCGACGGCGGTCGCGCTGGCCACCGAGCAGGGTCGCCGCGGCGTGCTGGTCACGCTCGTCGGCGACGTCGCCTCGAATTATTTCCTGCTCCGCGAGCTGGAGCTCCAGCTCGACATCGCGCGGCGGACGCTGCAGCTCAACGATCAAACGGTCACCTACTTCCGCGATCGACTGGAAGGCGGCGTCTCGAACCGCCTCGAGCTCGATCGGATTCAGGCGAACCGATCGCAGACCGCCGCGACAATCCCGGATATCCAGCGCCAGATCGCCGTCACCGAGAACGCGATTTCACTGCTCCTCGGCCGCGCGCCGGGTTCCATCCAGCACTCGGAGCTGACGGTCGAAGAACCGCTGCCGCCGCCGATTCCGCCCGGCCTTCCCGCCGCGCTCCTCGAGCGGCGGCCGGACGTCGTCGCGGCGGAGCAACTCCTCGTCGCCGCGAACGCGAACATCGGCGCCGCGAAAGCCTTGTTCTTCCCCGCCATCAGCCTCACCGGATTTCTCGGCGGCGTGAGCGGCGATCTCACGACGTTCCTCGGCGGCGATGGCGCGGTGTGGTCGTTCGGCGCCGGACTGCTGCAGCCCGTGTTCCAGGCCGGCAGGCTCCGCCGCAACCTCGAAGCCGTCCAGGCGCAGTTCGATCAGGCGCTGGCTCAGTATCAGAAAGCTGCGCTGAACGGCTACCGCGAAGTGGCGGACGCGCTGATCACGATTCAAAAGCTCGCCGAGACGCGGGTGGAGCGGCAGAACGGGGTCACGGTGTTGACCGACGCGTCGGATTTGGCGCGGTCGCGCTACGACTCGGGCCTGGCCAGCTACCTCGAAATCCTGACCGCCGACGAGGACCTCTTCCAACAACAGCTTCTCCTCGCGCAGGCGCGCGGCGCGGAGCTTCGAGCGCGCGCCGAGCTGTACCGCGCGCTCGGCGGCGGCTGGCAGCCTTGATCCGGAGGCCGTGACCGATGGCGGACCAGAAGAAGATGAAGACCAAGAAGTACGAAAAAGAGTTGAGGCGCCTCCAGGCCCGGCTGTGCGTCCTTCAAGAATGGGTCAAGGCCAAGGGTCTCCGCGTGATCGTGATCTTCGAGGGCCGCGACGCCGCCGGCAAGGGCGGGACGATCAAGGCGATTACCGAGCGCGTGAGCCCGCGCGTGTTTCGTCTCGTGGCCCTGCCCGCCCCATCTGACCGGGAGAAGACGCAGATGTACGTCCAGCGGTACATGGCGCACTTCCCGGCAGCCGGTGAAGTCGTCATTTTCGACCGCAGCTGGTACAACCGCGCCGGCGTCGAGCACGTGATGGGGTTCTGCACGGACGACCAGTACGAGAAGTTTCTCGAGCTGGCGCCCGCGTTCGAAAAGCACCTGGTGACGGACGGCGGCATCTATCTGCTCAAGTTCTGGCTCGAGGTCGGCAACAAGGAACAGGAGCGCCGGTTCAAGGCGCGCATCGACGATCCGCTTCGCCAGTGGAAGCTGAGCAACATGGATTTGCCGTCGCGCGAGAAGTGGTACGAGTACTCGAAAGCGCGCGACGCGATGCTGAAGGCCACCGATACGCGCTACGCACCGTGGTACATCGTCCGGTCGGACGACAAGAAGCGCGCGCGGCTGAACACGATCGCGCACCTTCTCGATCAAATCCCGCACAAGAAGATCAAGCGGGACAAGGTGAAGCTGCCGAACCGGTCGCGAAAGCACGCCTACGACGATGAGGCGTCGATCGCGAAGCGACGCTTCGTGCCGGAGGTCTACTGATACCTTCACGGCTGCGGTTGCGCGCCGATACAGGACGATCGCCGGCGTGGGTCGCGGCGATCCTGGTCCTCCCGGGCATTCTGCTGGCGCAGCCGCAGACGTCGGCGGCCGGCCAGGCGGCGCTCCCGAAACCGCCTCCGGCCGTTACGGTCGAACCTTCCGGCCAAACGGCCACCCTCACCTATTTCAACCGCACCATCGTCGTCCTTCGCGCGCGCGTCGTCGGGCGGCCGCCGGCGGAGCGCGTCGAGGGCGCGGAACGAATTCTCGACGATCTCGTCGAGGCTCATGTCGCCGGCCCCGTCGACCTGCAGTCATACGACGGCGGAGTGCTCATCAACGTCGGCCAACGCGCCGTCTTCGCGGTCACGACCGTCGACGTCGACGTGCTCGCCGGCGACACGCTGCAGGACACGGCCGAGCATGCGGCGTCGAACCTGCGGCTCGCGCTGCGCGAAGCGGTCGATGCGCGCACGCCGTGGGTCCTCCTCATCGCCTCCGGAGCGGCGCTGGCGGCGCTCGCGCTCGCGATCGCGCTCGTGTGGGCGATCTGGCGGACCGAGCAGCTGCTCGGCGCGCAGCTGGACAGGATCTCCGAATGGGCCGTGTCCGGGTCGGGTCGCGCCGAAATACAGATTCTCCGCGCGTCAAGGGTGATCGACTTCGGGCGCCGGCTCCTGATCGCGATCGCCGTCGTGCTGCAGCTGGTCGTCGTCTACGCGACGACCGCTTTCATCCTCCGCCGGTTCCCGTTCACCCGCCCCTGGGGCGAGTCGATGAACGGATTCATGCTCCGAACCCTCGAGTCGATGGCGCTGGGAATCGTCGACGCCGTCCCCGGCCTGTTCACGGCCGCGGTCATGTTCCTGATCGCGCGGTTTCTCACACACCTGGTGGGCATCTGGTTCAAGGGCGTCGAAGAAGGCCGGGTGAGGGCGCGCTGGATCCACCCTGAAACCGCCCAACCGACGCGGCGGCTGCTGACGGGCGCCATCTGGATCTTCGCCCTCGTGCTCGCGTATCCCAATCTGCCGGGAAGCCAGAGCGACGCGTTCAAGGGCGTCAGCGTGTTCCTCGGTCTGATGTTGACGCTCGGATCGAGCGGCCTCGTCAACCAGGTCATGAGCGGCTTCATGCTCACCTATTCCCGGGCGCTGCGCCTCGGCGACTACGTCCGTATCGGCGAGGTCGAAGGGACCGTCACGCACGTCGGCGTCCTCTCGACGAAGATCCGGACGCCGTGGACGGAGGAGGTGACGGTGCCGAACGCGGTCGTGGTGGGACAGACGACGACCGACTACTCGCGGCTCGCGGAATCGGGCGTGCTCACGCCGACCGTGGTCACGATCGGGTACGACGCGCCGTGGCGTCAGGTGCAGGCGCTCCTGCTGTCGGCGGCCGCGCGCACGCCGGGCCTGAAGAAGCAGCCCGAGCCGATGGTGCTCCAGAGCGCGCTCCAGGACTACTACGTGAAGTACACGCTGCTCGTCGCGCTCGAGCGGCAGGAGCTGCGCGTCTTCACGCTGCACGACCTGCACGCCAACATCCAGGATCTCTTCAACGAGTACGGCGTGCAGATCATGTCGCCCAACTACGTCGTCGATCCGAAGACGCCAAAGGTGGTCGCCAGGAAGGACTGGTTCGCCGCGCCGGCGAGCACCGATCCTTCCTGGGCCGCGACGACTACCGGAGCGACAGGCGGAAGTTCGCCCGCTCGTACGCGGCCGGATCCGGGATCCGATTGAACCCCATATTGCCGCGCATCTCGTCGAGCGAATTCCATTCGTGTTTGCGCATCCACGCTTCGACTTCACTGCGTAGCGTGCGCAGGTAGGACGGACCGTGGCGCAGGAGCGCCGACACCATCTGCGTCACGTGCGCACCGGTCATCGTGGCCTTGATGACGTCGAGTCCGGTGTGAACACCGCCGCTGATGGCGAGCGACGCCTTGATGCGGCCTGTGAGCGCGGCCGCGCCGCGCAGGCGGAGCTGCAGTTCGGACGAATCCGATAACGGCAGCGACCGGACGACCTCGAGCTCCTCGACGTCGATGTCCACGCGATGGAAGCGCGTGAACAGCACGAGCCCGTCCGCACCGGCGTTGTCGATCTGCTTGGCAAAGTGCGCGAACGCGGTGAGGAGCGGCGCGAGCTTCACCGCGATCGGAATGCGAACGCTGCGCTTCACTTCCTTGACGATCTCGATCGCCTGACGCTCGACATCGGCCGCACTCGAGTTCATGTCGCTCGCGGCGTGATAGATGTGCAGCTCGAGACCGTCGGCGCCCGCCTGCTCGAGCAGCTTGGCGTAGGAAATCCAGCCGCCCGGCGTGACGCCGTTGAGCGACGCCATCACCGGAATTTGGAGCGCTGACTTGATTTTCCTCAGGTGCTCCAGGTATTCGTCCGGGCCGATCGCGGCGACGGGCTCCGGCTCGAACGAGCCTGCTTCGGCGAACGACGCGGTGTACGTCTCGACGTTGAAGAAGCCCTCCATCTGTTCGCCGGTGATTTCTTCCTCGTAGAGCGACCGCAGCACGAGCAGCGAGGCGCCCGCGTCCTCGAGCGCCTTCGCCGTGTCGACGTCGTCGGCTAGCGGTCCCGCGCCGACGATGAGCGGATGCGGCAACCGCATCCCGAGGTAGGTGGTGCCGAGATCCATCATTCCTCCTTGGCGCCAGGCTGTGCGGGTTCTTCAGCGGCCGCGACGACCGGGACCGTGATGCCCGCGAGCTGTTCGTAGACGGCGTAGCGGCGCTGCGCCGCGGCCTGTGATTCAGCGACGAATGCCTTGTAGCGCGCCGGATCGGCGCGTTCGATGGTGCGGAAGCGCGATTCGTTGCGCAGGTACTCGACGACGTTCCGCTTCGGCGGCCCGTAATCGAGCTTCAACGGTGCCTCGCCCTTGACGAGACGCCGCGGATCGAAGCGATAGAGCGGCCACACGCCCGATTCGACCGCCAGCTTCTGCTGCGACGCGCCCTGCGCCATGTCGTAGCCGTGCGCGATGCAGTGACTGTAGGCGATGATGAGCGACGGACCCGCATACGACTCGGCTTCGAGGAACGCCTGCGCCGTCTGCACCATCTTCGCGCCGAAGGCGACCTTCGCGACGTAGACGTGGCCGTACATGTTGGCGAGCAGGCCGAGATCCTTCTTGCCGACCGGTTTGCCGGACGCCGCGAATTTCGCCGCCGCGCCGAGCGGCGTCGACTTCGACTGCTGGCCGCCGGTGTTCGAGTAGACCTCGGTGTCCATCACGAGGATGTTCACGTCGCGGCGATTCGCCAGCACGTGATCGAGGCCGCCGTAACCGATGTCGTACGCCCACCCGTCGCCGCCGACGAGCCAGACGCTCTTCTTGACGAGATAGTCGGCGAGCGTTTCGAGGCGACGCGCTTCAGCGTCCTTGATGCCGGCAAGCTGCTGCCGGAGGGCCACGACACGCTGACGCTGCTGCGCGATGCCGGCTTCGTTCGATTGATCCGCGTCGAGCAGCGCGGGCACGAGACCGCTGTCCACCTTCGACGCGAGCCCCTGCAGCAATCCGCGGGCGGTCGCGCTGTGCGCATCGAGCGCCATCCGGAAACCGAAGCCGAACTCGGCGTTGTCTTCGAACAGCGAATTCGACCACGCGGGCCCGCGTCCGTCGCGGTTCGTGGTGTACGGCGTCGTCGGCAGGTTGCCGCCGTAGATCGACGAGCAGCCGGTTGCATTCGCGATAAGGAGGCGATCGCCGAAGAGCTGCGTCAACAGTTTCAGGTACGGCGTCTCACCGCATCCGGCGCACGCGCCCGAGTACTCGAACAGCGGCTCCATGAACTGCGACGTCTTGTGATCGATGCGGACGATCTCGGTCCGGTCGGCCTCCGGCAGGTTCAGGAAGAAGTCGTAGTTCACGCGCTCGTTCTCCCTGAGCGGCGCCTGCGGGTGCATGTCGATCGCCTTGTGCTTCGGATTGGTGCGGTCCTTGGCCGGGCAGACGTTGACGCAGAGGTTGCACCCCGTGCAGTCCTCCGGAGCGACCTGAATCGTGTACTTCTTGCCCTTGTACTCGTTGCCCTTGTAGGCCGTGGACTTGAATGTCGTTGGCGCGCCGGCGAGCGACGAGTCGTCGTACACCTTCGCTCGAATGGCGGCGTGCGGACAAACGAGCGCGCACTGATTGCACTGGATGCACACGCTCGAGTCCCAGACCGGAATTTCGAGCGCGATGTTGCGCTTCTCCCATTTCGCCGTCGCCATCGGCCACGTCCCGTCCACGGGGAACGCGCTGACGGGCAGCAGATCGCCCTTGCCGGCGAGCATGACGGCCGTGACCTTCTGCACGAAGTCCGGCGCTTTCTCCGAGACGAGCGGCGGCCGCTTGCGGCTGGCGCTCGTCGACGCCGGCACCGGGATCTCGTGCAGGTGTGCGAGCGCCTGATCGACGACCTCGCAGTTGCGCCGCACGACTTCTGGGCCGCGCTTGCCGTACGTTTTCTCGATCGACTTCTTGATGTGCTCGATCGCTTCGTCGCGCGGCAGGATGCCGGCAATCGAGAAGAAGCACGTCTGCATGATCGTGTTGATGCGCGACCCCATGCCGGCGCGCTTCGCGAGCTCGTACGCGTCGATGGCGTAGAAGCGAAGCTTGCGCTCGATGATCTGCTCCTGCATCTCGCGCGGCAGCTGATCCCAGACCTGGTCCGCGGCAAACGGCGCATTCAGCAGAAACGCCGCACCCGGCGCCGCGTACTCGAGGACGTCGATCTTGTCGATGAACTCGAACTGGTGGCAGGCGACGAACCCGGCGCGGTCGACGAGATAGGCCGATCGTATGGGCGTCTTGCTCGAGCGCAAATGCGAGACGGTGATGGCGCCGGATTTCTTCGAGTCGTAGACGAAGTAGCCCTGCGCGTAGAGATCCGTTTCCTGCCCGATGATCTTGATCGAGTTCTTGTTCGCACCGACCGTGCCGTCGGCGCCGAGACCGTAGAAGAGCGACGCGGAGACATCCGCCGCCTCCGTCCGAAACGATGCATCCCACGGAATCGACAGGTGCGTCACATCGTCGACGATGCCGACGGTGAAGTGCCGCTTGGGTTGATCCTTGGCGATCTCGTCGAAGATCGACTTGATCATCGCCGGCGTAAATTCCTTCGACGAGAGACCGTAGCGTCCAGGAACGACACGCGGCGCGTTTGCAAAGGGCGACTTCCCTTCCGCCTGCGCTTCGCCGAGCGCCGTCATGACATCGAGATAGAGCGGATCGCCGGGCGCGCCGGGTTCTTTCGTCCGGTCGAGCACCGCCAGCGCACGAACGGTCGTCGGCAGCGCGGCGAGGAACGCGTCCCGGGCGAAGGGCCGATAGAGCCGGACCTTCAGCACGCCGACCTTCTCACCACGCGCCGTCATGAAATCGACCGCTTCCTGCGCCGTCTCCGCCCCCGATCCCATGAGGACGATGACGCGCTCGGCGGCCGGATGCCCGACGTAGTCGAACAGCCGGTACTTGCGTCCGGTGAGCTTGGCGAACGCGTCCATCGTGCGCTCGACGATAGCCGGGCAGGCGTCGTAGAAGCCGTTCGAGGCCTCGCGAGCCTGGAAGAAGACGTCGGGATTCTGCGCGGTCCCGCGCAGGACGGGCTTGTCGGGCGTCAATCCGCGCTGCCGATGCGCGTAGATCAACGGCTCGGAAATCATGGCGCGCAGGTCGTCGTCGGAAATCTCTTCGATCTTCGCGACCTCGTGCGACGTGCGGAAACCGTCGAAGAAGTGCAGGAACGGAATCCGCGACTCGAGCGTTGCGGCGTGCGACACCGCCGCAAGATCGTGGGCTTCCTGAACCGAGTTCGAGCACAGCAGCGCGAAGCCCGTCTGCCGGCAGGCCATCACGTCCTGGTGATCGCCGAAAATCGAGAGCGCGTGCGACGCAAGCGTTCGGGCGGCGACGTGCATCGTGAACGGCGTCAGCTCCCCGGCGATCTTGTACATGTTCGGAATCATCAGGAGCAGGCCCTGCGACGCCGTAAACGTCGTCGACAAAGCGCCGGCCTGAAGCGCGCCGTGGACGGCGCCGGCCGCGCCGCCCTCGGACTGCATCTCCGCGATCTCGGGAATCGATCCCCACAGATTCGTCTTCTTCTTGCTCGCCCACTCGTCGCAGACTTCGGCCATCGGGCTGCTCGGGGTGATCGGATAGATCGCAATCGCCTCGCTCGCCCGGTACGCGACCGATGCGGCGGCTTCGTTCCCGTCTACTGTGATCCGTCGGCGGTTCGTCATGTCCGATCCTCTCGATTCAGCGGCTCTCGACACGGAGGGAATCGCGTGCTGTGCTCAATCAGGCGCGCGCCTCGACGAGGCCCAGGAGCGAGCCCGTGTGGCGCGCGATCATCAGTTCTTCGTTCGTCGGAATCACCCAGGCCGACACCGCGCTGCCGGCACGCGTGATCCTCGGACCTTTCCGGTTATTCGCTTCGTCGTCCAGTTGAATGCCGAGCCACGCGGACGCCGTGCAGATGCGCTTGCGGATCTCGGTGGAGTTCTCGCCGATGCCAGCCGTAAAGACCAATCCGTCGACGCCGCCGAGAACGGCTGCGAGCGCACCAATCTCGCGCGCGGCGCGATAAATGAAATAATCAACCGCCAGCTGCGCCTTCGGTTCGGCGCTCTGCAGCAGGTCGCGCATGTCGTTGCTGATGCCGGAAATGCCGAGCAGCCCGGACTTCTTGTACAACAGCGACTCGACGTCCTTCGCGGACATCTTCAGCTGCTGAAACAGATACAGGATGACGCCGGGATCGACGGCGCCCGGTCGCGTGCCCATGCAGAGACCGTCGAGCGCGGTGAAGCCGAGCGTGCTGTCGATGCTGCGCCGATCTTTCATCGCGCACAGGCTCGCACCGCTGCCGAGATGCGCGACGATGACGCGTCCGCCCGCGATCTCCGGGGCCGCGTCGGGCAAAACCGACGCGATGTATTCGTACGAGAGACCATGAAAACCGTAGCGTTGAACGCCGCCGCGGCGAATGTCCTCCGGCAGCGGCACGACGTGCGCGACCGGCGGCTGGTTCTGGTGGAAGCTGGTGTCGAAGCAGGCGACCTGCGGGACGTCGGGAAGCCGCTCGGTGACCGCGTCGATTGCCGCAAGGTTGTACGGCTGGTGAAGCGGCGCGAGCGGTATCAGCTGACGAAGATCCTCGACGACTTCCGGCGTCACGACGACCGGGCCCGCGTACTTCGCACCGCCGTGCACCACGCGGTGCCCGACCGCGAGCACGTGCGCGTCGGGATAGTGAGCACGGAGCCACGTGGCGAGGACGTCGAGCGCGCCGCGCGCGTCGGCAACCTGTGACGGGCGTTCGTCGGCGATGCGTGCGCCCGCGGCATCGCTCGCCGAGAATCGCGCGCTCGTGCCGATGCCTTCGATTTGTCCGCGCGCGTCGAGATTCCACGCCGCGGCAGGCGGCTGGCGATAGACCGAGAACTTGACGCTGGAGGAGCCGGCGTTGAGCGTCAGCGCGTAATCCATGGCGCGCTACGTTGACGCCTGAAGCTGCCGCCGGCGTGCGTGCGCGGCCAGCAGCGCCACCGCGCAGCTCGCAATACGCGAACGGACGCTGTCGGCACGGCTCGTGAGGATGACCGGGACGCGTGCGCCGACGACGAGCCCGGCGCTTTCCGCGTTGGCCAGGAAAATGAGCTGCTTCGCCAGCATGTTGCCGGCTTCGAGATCGGGAACGAGCAGGATGTCCGGGTCGCCGGCGACCGGCGACTTGATGCCTTTGATGCGTGCGGCCTCGCGGCTGATCGCGTTGTCGAACGCGAGCGGGCCGTCGAGCACGCCGTCGGTGATCTGTCCGCGATCGGCCATCTTGCAGAGCGCGGCCGCGTCCAGCGTCGCCTGCATCTTGGAATTCACCGTCTCCACGGCCGCGAGAATCGCCACCTTCGGCTGCCGCGTGCCGACCGAGACGAACAGGTCGATCGCGTTCTGGCAGATGTCCACTTTGTCTTCGAGGGTCGGCGCGATGTTGATCGCCGCATCCGTCACAACGAGCACCTTGTGGTAGCTCGGGACGTCCATGATGAACACGTGGCTGACGCGCCGTCCCGTCCGCAGGCCGGTGTCTTTCGCGACGACGGCGGCGAGGAGTTCGTCGCTGTGCAGGCTCCCCTTCATCAGGAGCTCGGCCTCGCCGGTGCGCACGAGCTCGACGGCCTTGTTTGCGGCCGCGTGGCTGTGCGGCGCGTCCACGATTCGTGCGGAGCCGAGCTTGATGCCGTGGCGATCCGCGATCTCGCGAATCTTCGCCTCGGGCCCGACGAGGATGGGGACGATGAGGCCCTTCTCGCCGGCTTCGATCGCTCCCGCCAGCGCGGTTTCTTCGCAAGGATGCGCCACCGCCGTCGGCACCGCTGCGAGATCCCGGCACCGTTCGAGCAATGCTTCGTACTTACCGGTTCCTGTCACGGGATCGTCCTCCACTGCCGAACCGTTTCGAGCCGCGCGGGCGTACGGTGGGTGCCTGGTGGGTTGAGCAAGCGACGTTCCCTGCGGGACGGAAGAACGCCTTCGTTTTCTGGGCTTTTCTGAGCGCGTTTGCGGGGACCGGCCTGGCAGACGACCGCCGACTCCGCGGGGGTGGAGGTTCGTCCCAAATATCGGAGGGCCGGGCTCGAGGGCCGCGGCCCTTTCGTCGGTTCACAGGTTATGGGGCGGCAGCTCCGGTCGGCATGCCACGAAATCGCGAAATCACGAAACCAGAGAAGTGTTCCTTTGGTGCTGTTCTGGTTTTCGTGGCACAAACGATCCTCGTGAGCTTCGCGTCGTCGCGGCCTGGCTGGAGACTGAGCCGAACTCCTTACCGGAGCCACGAACCATGAAATCGCGAAACTAGATGAACGTTCTTTTCGTGTTTTCGAGTTTTCGTGGCGAATCGAGTCACGGTCCGAGCGCGTCGCGCCGTGCTAGGCTGGCCGCGACCAGCCACGTGCCCGCTGCCCTCCCGCCGCTCAAGGACTGCATCCAGCCGCCCGTGCGCGTGCTGTTCGTCGGCATCAATCCCGGCATCCGGTCGTCGCTCACCGGTCATCACTTCGCCGGCTACTCGAACCGGTTCTGGAAGCTCCTGTACGACGCGCGGCTCGTCGACGAACCGATCTCCTACGCCGACGATCGCCGTCTGCCCGAATGGGGTTTCGGCATCACGAACCTCGTCGCGCGGCCGACGCCTGGGATCGACACATTGCGCGCGGAGGAGTTCGCGTCAGGCGTTGGTGTGCTGCGGCGGAAGGTGCGGCGCGCGAAGCCGCGGGTCGTGGCGATGGTGGGCGTCACTTTGTTTCGCGCGGTCTTCGGACGACGCGCGTCAGAGGCCGTCGTCCTCGGACTGCAACGCGAGACGCTCGAAGGCGCGGAGGTGTTCGTGCTGCCCAACCCGAGCGGCCGCAACGCGAATTTCTCCTACGCGGAGATGCTCGCGGCGTATCGGAAGCTTCGCCGGCTCGTGGCGCGTCTCGACTGAAGCGCTCAGTACGCTCTCAGACGTCGGGCTTGTAGCGCCGTGCGAGCAATCCGTTCGCCTCCGCGAGATCGACGTCAGCGACAAGCAGTCCACGAACGCCGTAGGGCTGATGACGCAGCAGCGTCCCATCCGGCCGGACGATCGCAGACGTCGTCGGCGATCCCGCGCTTGCGCAGTTCACGCTCGCCACGAAACACGTATTTTCGGCCGCTCGACAGAGCAGCGCCTTCTCGTGGAACGTGTTCGCCGGATCGGCGAACGTCGTCGGTCGATAGCTGCCCGGCTCCGCTTCGTGGAAGTGCGGATGGAACACGATCTGCGCGCCGCGCCGCGCGGGCCAGCGGACCGTCTCCGGATACCGCCAGCCTTCGTGACAGATTGAAACGCCGAACGTCAGGTCGCCGCTTCGAAAGAGCTGGCGTCCTTCGCCGGCGGCGTATGTGCGCTCCTCAGATGGATCGAGCTGCACCTTGTCCTGAAAGCCAGCGGTCGTTCCGTCGCGATCGATCACGAGCGCGGAGATCACGAGTCGATTCGAGATGATGCGTTCCGTCCCGAGGATAACGGCGACGCGAGCAGCGGCCGCGGCCGCCGCGACGCGTGTCCACGCGCGCTCCAGGAACTGCACGTCCGGCGGAGCGACGGCTTTTCCGTCAGCGCGATACCCGGGCACGAAACACTCGGGAAAGCAGACGACGTGGGCGCGTTCAGCGCCTGCGTCGGCAATCGCCTTCGTCGCGAGCTCGACCGAGTGTTCGCGCGTCTCGGGAAATTCGACGTTGGCGAGCGCGATGCGCACGACGCTCATATCCGTCCTTAGAAAAATCAGTCGCGACCACTACGAGTTTCTTACGGTTCGGCCGTTCAACCGATTCGAGTTCCGCCGGTGAGTTTACGTGGACGTGACTGACGTGTCACGTCGCGGTTGTCGCGCTCCGCGATGATGCGTCCGCTGCTCACAACGTTTCGGAACTCCATATCGGAGGAACAACAGATGACACTTCGCAAAATGCTTGCGATCGCGCTCACGGGAGTGCTGACGCAGCCCAGCCTGATGATCGCGTCGGGCAACGGGCAGAGCTCGAATCGCTTCGACGCGTGGCCTGATCGCCCGATCAAGCATCTGGTCGTAATCTTCGGTGAAAACATCTCATTCGACCATTACTTCGGCACCTATCCCAACGCACTCAATCCCAAGGGCGAGCCGGCATTCCACGCGCAGCCGGGCACGCCAACCGTCAACGGTCTCTCGGGTTCGCTCCTGACGAACAATCCCAATCTGAACGCCGCCAACGGCGCCGGCGCGGCCAACCCGTTCCGCCTCGGCCGCGCGCAGGCGTGGACCGCGTCGCAGAATCACGACTACATGCCGGAGCAGGCCGCCATCAATCGCGGCGCGATGGATCTCTTCCCCGCCAACGTCGGCACGCCCGACAAGGCCGCGATGAAACCGACCGGCCTCACCGCGACGACCGGTCTGACGATGGGCTACTACGACGGCAACACCGTGACCGCGATGTGGAATTACGCGCAGCACTTCGCGATGAGCGACAACTCGTACGGCACCAACTTCGGGCCCTCCACCGTCGGCGCGATGAATCTCGTCGCAGGACAGACCAACGGCGTCTCGCACTTCGAGAACGGCACCGGCGACGAAACCGACGGCAGCCAGGGCTCGCTGACGGTCATCGGCGACCCGGATCCGTATCTCGACGTCTGCTCCGGCACGACCACGAACCAGGTGGAGATGAAGGGCAGGAACATCGGCAACATGCTGAGCGACGCGGGCCTGACCTGGGGCTGGTTCCAGGGTGGCTTCGACCTGACGAAAATGAATCCGAACGGCACGACGGGCTGCAACCGGAGCACCGTCTCGCCGGTGATCAACGCCGTCTCGCCGAGCAGCGCGACGCAGGCGGACTACTCGCCGCATCATCAGCCGTTCCAGTACTACCCGTCCACACGCAATCCGAAGCACACGCGGCCGACCAGCGTGCACACGATCGGACGCGACGGCGACGCCGGCAACCATCAGTACGACCTGCAGGACTTCTACGACGCGGTCAACGCCGGCAACTTCCCGAACGTGAGCTTTCTCAAGGCGTCGCGCTACCAGGACGCGCACCCGAGCAACTCCGACCCGCTCGACGAGCAGGCCTTCATCGTCCACGTGATCAATTTCCTGCAGCAGCGTCCCGAGTGGTGCGAAACGGCGGTCGTGATCGCCTACGACGACTCCGACGGCTGGTACGATCATCAGATGGGACCGATCGTCAACCACTCGACGAGCGCGCAGGACGCGTTGACGAGCCCGGTCGATCCGGCCACCGGAGTCGGCCAGTGCGGAACCGACGGTCCGACGACGGCGATGCCGGGTCCGGACGGCGTCGCGCACGCCCAGGGCCGGTGCGGATACGGTCCGCGGCTGCCGATGCTCGTGATCTCGCCGTGGGCGAAGAAGAACTTCGTGGACAACACCGTGCTCGATCAGTCGTCGATCATCCGCTTCATCGAGGACTACTGGCTGAACGGCAAGCGCGTCGGCGACGGATCGTTCGACGCGGTGGCGAACTCGATCGGCAACATGTTCGACTTCGGCGGCGACGATCGTCACACCGTCTTCGATCACAAGAACAAGTGCGACGTGTCGAGCTTCCTGATCCTCGACGAGAACACGGGCGAGGTCCGGTTCAGCGGCCGCCGCTGACGCTCGCACACGGCCGATCTGCGACGAACGGGCATGCGCCATTTCGGCGCGTGCCCGTTTTGCGCGTTTCAGGAAGCCTGTCCACCTTCAATCGATCAGAGACCTCATCGTGTCCGTGACCAGACGTTCGTTCATCAGACAGGCGACCGCCGCGACTGCCGGCGCGACGCTGGCTCTTCCGCGATGCGCCGACGCCTTTCAGCACCAGGTGATGAAGCGCGTCAAATCGGCGATGTCGCTCCGCGCCGACAGCCTTGCGAAGTTCGTCGATCCGCTTCCGATTCCAGCGAGGGCGGCGCCGACTGGCGTCCGCGCCACCGACGGGTCAAAGGCGCCGTGCTACGGAGCGGTGATGCAGGCGGTCGAGCGGCGCGTGCATCGCGATCTGCCGCCGACCCGGTTCTGGAGTTTCGGTCCGACGTTTCCGGGTCCGACCTTCGAGGTCTGTCGCGGCCAGGGGATCTGGATCGACTGGATCAACCGTCTGCCCGCCAGGCACTTCCTGCCGATCGATCACACGATCCACGGCGCCGAGCCGCACCTGCCGCAAGGCCGCGCTGTCGTCCACGTCCACGGCGCGAAGGTCGCGCCGGAGCACGACGGCTATCCGGAGCGCTGGTTCGACACGGGATCGTCGGCCAGCTACTACTACCCGAACGATCAGGACGCCGCCACGCTCTGGTACCACGACCACACGATGGGCATCAACCGCCTGAACGTGTACGCGGGCCTCATGGGGCTGTACATCATCAGGGATGCCGCCGAGGATCGCCTCAACCTGCCGGCGGGCCGTTACGATGTGCCGCTGCTCATCTGCGATCGCCTGCTGCGCACCGACGGTCAGCTCGACTACCCCACCTCCGGCAAGCCCGATGCTCCGTGGGTGGACGATGCGACCGGCGATGCGATCCTGATCAACGGCGCAGTGTTTCCGTACCTCGACGTCGAGCCGCGGAAGTATCGATTCCGGATCGTCAACGGATCGAACGGCCGCTTTCTTCGGCTCGGACTCGCGGATGGACCGCCGATCCATCAGATCGCGACCGATCAGGGGTTGATGGCCGCGCCCGTGGAAGCGGATCGAATCAGGCTCGCGCCGGCCGAACGCGCCGACGTCGTGATCGACTTCGCAGCGTGCCGTGGCACGTCGATCGTCGTGGAGAACGACGGCATGCCCGTGATGCAGTTCCGGGTGTCGCCGACGGCCGTCGACGAGACGAGCGAGCTGCCGTCGCAGCTCCGATCGATTGACTGGCTGACCGAGCACGATGCGGTGCAGTCGCGCGTCCACACGCTGAGCGAAGACGACGATCTGCTGGCGCGGCCGATGCGGATGCTGCTGAATCGAACCCGGTGGCAGATGCCTGTCACCGAACGGCCGCAGATCGATACCACCGAAATCTGGAGCTTCGCGAACGTCACCGACGAATCGCACCCCATCCACCTGCACCTGGCGCGATTCCAGGTCCTCGACCGCAGAAATTTCGACTTGTTCAACTACCAGACTGCCGGCCGCATCGTGTTCACCGGGCCTCCGCGTCCGCGCGATCGGACGGAAGAGGGATGGAAGGATACAGTCCGCGCCGACGCAGCCATGATCACGCGCATCGCCGTCCGCTTCGAAGGCTTCACCGGCCGCTACATGTGGCACTGCCACGTCCTCGAGCACGGCGACAACGAGATGATGCGTCCGTTCGACGTCGTCAAGGCCTGAGGATTCACGACGCGGGATCGCGTCCGCAACGTTCAGCGTGCGTCCGGCAGCACGAACATGCGGCGCGCGCGTTCGGACGCCAGTGTTTCCGGACGGTAGTACCGATCGAGAATCGACGGCTTCCAGGACAGAAGATCGGCGTTGCGCGCCGCGAACGTCTCCCAGTCGGCGCCGGACCCGCCTGCGTCCAGGCGCTCGGCGACGAGCGCCATGAACGCGGTCGTGATCGTCTCGTGATAGAGCGTCGGCTTCCCCTGAGCCTCTGCAAATCCCTTGAGCGACGTGCGAAAGCGCTCGAGCGCCGCGACCCACGGATGGCGGCGCGCATAACACCACGCGACGCGGACGTGTTCGGCGTGATGGAATCCGCCCGGCGGCGCCTGTCCGGCTTCGAAGTACCCGAGCAGTTCCTCGTCGGTCATCGGGACTAGGGACGCCGCGGCATCGTGCGCTTGCCGTCGACGACCGGCGGGAAGTCCTTGATCTCGTCGTAGACCTCGGCGATGAACCGATCCTTGCTCTGCTGCGTGTCGCCTTCCGTTTTGCTGTCGTACGGCGCCGTCAGATTCGCCGCCAGCACCTCCTTGAGCGACTTCCCTGCGTCACGCATCGACTGCACCTTGGCGAGCACGTCGACGATCATCGCGCGGTAGGCCAGCAGGTCCTGCTTCTTCACCAGCGTGCCGTGGCCCGGCACGAGCGTCGTCTGCGCGTCGGCGAGCTCTTCGATCAGATCGACGGCGTCGAGCATCCCCTTGATCGATCCGCCATTCGCCTGATCCGCGAACGGATAGCCGAAGTTCCGATAAAAATCCTCGATGTAGATGACGTTCGCCTTGCGGAACCGGACGATCGTGTCGCCGGCCGTATGCGACGGCATCATCGGGATGAAATCGACCGTCTCACCGTTCATCTCGAACGTGACCGCCGGTTGCCCCGCGGTCGCTGAGTTGTAGGAGTACACCGCGGTGGGGACACTGGCCGGGTCCGGCGCCGGCGCGGCCTGACCGTCGGCGCGTGATGGAGGACGCAGCATCTCGTCGCGGAGATTCACCTGGGAGAAGATCACGGCGCCCTGCTTCGCGAAGAACGCGTTGGCGCCGGTGTGATCCGGATGGATATGCGTATTCACCAGGATTTTGAGCGGCGCGTCGCTGAATCCGCGAATCGCCTTCAGCGTTTTTTCAGCGACCTGCCGGTTCTCGGTGTCCACGAGCAGGATGCCGTCAGGACCGAACAGCGCCATCGCCCGGCCGCCGGACGCGTCGGGATGCGCAGGATCGAGCCCCTGCGATCCGTGCAGCACGAACAGATTCGGCGACATCTTTTCCGTCACCCGAATCTCGATCTTGTCCCACGGAATCTGATAGCCCGGCGGAAACGTGTAGAGACCTTTTCCGGTCGGGATGACGATGATCGGGTATTCCGCTTTCTGTGCGCCCATCGTCGGCGCGAGCGCCGGCAGCACAATCGATGTGATGACGCCGGCGAACGCAATCAGCGCGAGTCGTTTCATGTCAGCGGCCTTTCGCGGCCTCGGTCGGCCGTTGATCGGTCAGGTGGGCAACGAAGAATTCGACCATCTTCACCGTGGACGTGATCCGGTTCTTCTCTTTGCGGAACCCGTGGCCTTCGTCCGGGAAGAGGATGTATTCGACCGGCACGTGGCGTTTCTTCAGGTTCTCCACGATCTGCGCTGCTTCGACGACGGGGACGTTCGTGTCGTTCGCGCCGTGCTGCACCATGAGCGGCGTCTTGATGCGATCCAGCTTGCCGAGCGGCGACAGATCGCGGAGCAAATCCGCCTGCGTTTTCGGATCGCCGTATTCGGTCGTCGAGATTGCCGCCATCCACGGTTCGGTCTGCTCGAAGAACGTGAAGAAGTTGACCATGCCGTACAAGTCGACGCCGGCGGCGAACAGATCCGGATAGAACGTCACGCCGACCATCGTCATGTAGCCGCCGTACGATCCGCCGGTGATGCCGACGCGAGCCGGATCGGCGATGCGCCCGGCGACGAGGTAGTCGACGCAGTCCTTCAGATCTTTGATCCCTTCGAACCGCAGCGGACCGTTGTCGAGGTTCACGAAGCGCTTGCCGAATCCCGACGACCCGCGCACGTTCGGCGCGAACACGCCGATTCCCTGCGCGAGCAGTGCCTGATAGTCGCTGCGGAACGACGGGCGCTCCTGGCCTTCGGGCCCGCCGTGGAAACTGACGACGAAGGGCGCGGGACCGGAACGGCCGGCAGGCCGATAGAGCCAACCACTCAGCTCGAGGCCGTCGTGCGCCTTGAACGTGACGAGCGTCGGCTTGACGAGCGTGGCGAGATCGACGCCTTCGTGCGGCGTGTGCGTCAACTGCTGCAGCCGCTGCGTCGCAAGATCGAGTGCCCAGAGATCCGGGGGCGCCGTCGAGCCTGAGATCGTCATCGCGAGGCGTTTGCCGTCCTTCGAAAACCTCAGGCCGCCCGCGATCTCACTCGGGAGCTGCGGTCCCGGCGTCGCCTTCCCCGACGACAGATCCACGAACGCGAGCTCGCTCCGGCCGGCAACGTTCCACAGGAGCGCAGCCGTCGTCCCCTGCTCGTTGATCTCGAAGCCGCCGAGCTCGGCGTCGTCGCGGCCGGCGATGATTTCGATCGGCCCCACGGCGTCGCCATCGATGCGAACGCGCGCGAACGCCGCCTTGTCGCGGCCCTTGTCGGACGAGAGATAGATCGCGCGGCCGTCCGGCGCGAGCTGGCCGGCGAACGAACCGGGCGGATCGTGAGGCGTGACGAGCTTCTCGGCTTTCGATCCGAGGTCCAGCAGATACAGATCGTTGTCGCCGCGGCCGCGCAGGCGCGAAATGAGCGCCAGCTTGCCGTCGCGGCTGACGTCCTCGAACGTCTGCAGCCCTTTGTTGGCCGACACCATCGTGCGCGCGCCGCTCGCCGGATCCACGAAGTACGCGTCGATGACGGACGGATTGGCGCGGTTCGAACCCATCGTCAGCCGCCGGCCGTCGTGCGTCCAGTCGCCGAGGTTATTCGTTTCCTTTCCGCCGTCGCTGAGACGATGAAATCCGCTGCCGTCCGGATGCACGACATAGATCTGCGTGTTCATGCCGCCGCCCGGCGCGAGCGACAGCGCCAGCCACTGGCCGTCCGGCGACCATGTGACGCGGCCAGTCGGATCGTCGCCCTTCGTCACCTGGTGCGGCGCGCTGCCGTCCGCGCCCATCACCCACACCTGCGGCACGCCGGTTTGATCCGACACGTAGGCGACACGCGCTCCGTCCGGCGAAAAGGTCGGTGATGAAGCGCGGCCGATTCGGGCCATGCGCGTCACCATCTCGACGAGCGGCGTGCTCTTCGTGCCTTGCGCGCCGAGCGGGCTGACGATGAGGAACAGCGGCAGGACGACGTGGATGACGCGCACCTTCATGGGGCCTCCTGTCGAGGGACCATCATAGATGCAGTTGAAGCACGACGCCTAGGCGGGCAGGGCGACGAAGCGAAGGTGCCGAAGCCGGTCGCGGCCGGCTCCGGTCACCCGTCTGTCTTACAGCACGTTGATGTGGCTGAACATGATGAACTCGCCGGTGGTTGCGTCGAAGAAATGCGGCAGGACGCCGCAAATCACGAGATAGCGGCCGCGCTTCGTGAGACGCACGGCCTCCACGCGATCCTGCATCGGCTGCGGCGGCTGCGCGCCGCCCGGGAGGAGCGGGAAGACGCTTGGATCGAGGCCGCGGTAGACGCGGTTCATCGGATCGTTGATGAGCGGCGGTCCCGGCTGAACGGTGGTCGGCGCCAGCAGCGTGATGTCGATGTCGGACGGCTTCGTGTTGTTGCCGTAGATCAGGAGGTGATGGAATCCCGAGATGACGAAATTGATCGAGCCGCCGGCCTTGATCGTCGCCTCGCTCGGGATCGGATGATGGTTGTTGCGGTCACGCGGTGAGTTATTCGGAAACCGGTCGAGCGGCGTGTCGAGATCCCACTGGCCGAAACTGACCGTCGCCGTCGAGAGCGGACCCTTCACATCGTCGTTGTCACCGTGGCCGTGATCGTGTTCCTGCCCGCTCGCACCTTTCGTGTCGGACTTCGCCATCGCCGGTAAAGCCAGTGCTGCCGATCCGAGGCCGGCCTTCTCGAAGAACTCGCGTCGCTTCATCGTGCACCTCCGATGTGGCCGCTCCCTCCAACAGGGGCGGCGCGTGACCGGCGGTCGCACGGCAAGAACGCTGCCGCGCCTTTGCTACTTCTTTACGAGTGTTCTGATCGATCTGAATCAGGCGGGTTTTCGAAACGCGGCCGCCGCTTTCCGACCGCGTAACACGTCCTGCGTTTGGGCGATCAATCGCAGCACGCCAGGCGCTTGACAACTAACCGGGCGAGGACGACATTTCTCTCTGAGCGAGATATCCGGGTCCGGACATCATTATTACTATGAGCATCACCAGCACGCTCGTCCGCCGTGCAGAGATTCGCTTCATCGAAGCGGACGAGTCGCTTCGCCGCTTCGTCGGGTGCTTCTGGGTCGTGACCGCGGAGCCGGACGCGACGCTGCGCATCGTGCCGGACGCCAGCACGTCCATTTCGATCGAATTGTCGAACAACACGTCCGGCGGCTGGTTTCTGCGCGGCCCGCTCGTCCAGGCCGAGGAAATGCGATTTCCGACGCCGACCACCCTGATCGGCGTGCGGCTTCGACCCGGTGTCGCGTTCATCCTCAGTGGCATCGCGGCGCATGCGTTGGTCGGCCGTCGCGTGAGCCTGAGCGACATCGCCGCGTATCGGCCACTGGTCTCTGACGAACGCGCGGATCGTCAACCAGCCGAGTACGTCGATCGTCTCCAGCGCTTTCTCATCGAGAGACTTCGTGATGCGAGCGTGAATCCTGTCGTCGCCAAGGCGATGGTCGAAATCGAGCGCGGCGACGGCTGTGCGTCCGTGTCCGACATCGCCGGGCGGTGTGAGGTCAGCGCGCGTCACCTGAACAGGCTGATGCGCGAGTGGGTGGGATACGGTCCGAAACGCTTTGGCCGCATCGCGAGATTCCAGGCAACGCTCGAACAGATCGACGAGTCCCCCACACGTCCCGCCGCGGCGATCGCTTCGGAGATCGGATACTTCGATCAGGCGCACATGACGCAGGACGTCGCTCGACTCGGGGGCGCGACGCCGGGCCGTCTTGCCTCCAAGAACGTGGCCGATTTCTCCAAGACCCGCTGCGACGACCTCCCGTAAGCTCGTTCCGGGCGATCGGATCGGAGTCGATTCTCCGAAGGATTCCGATCGAGCGGGAGGCATTCAAATGATCAGGAAGATTCTCGGGGTCGTCGCCGGTCTGGTGGCGTGGATCGCCGTTGTTTTCGTGGTCGGCGAGATCATGCGCCGCTCGTGGCCCGCATACGAAAGCGTCGCCGCTGAGATGAAATTCACGTTGCCCATGCTGTTCGCGCGCCTCGCGATCAGCGTGCTCGCGACGCTGACGATGGGGATGGTCGCAGCCGCCCTGGCGCCTTCGTCGCTCTGGGCTCGATTGGCGCCCGGCATCCTGCTGCTCGCCGCCTTCATCCCGCAGCACATCTCGATCTGGGACAAGTTCCCGATCTGGTACCACCTCGGCTTCCTCTTGACGCTGGTGCCGCTGACGTACCTGGGCGGAATGCTTGCGCCGCAGCGCGGACTGCACACGAACGTCCTCGCGGCGCGCGTCGGCGGCTAGAGGATGTCCTTCAGCCGTTCGGCAGGCCGCGCCAGGATGGCGCGGCTCCCATGCTCGACGATCGGCCGCTGGATGAGATCCGGATGTTGCACCATCAGGTCGACGATCTGGTCGTCGGTCAGCTTCGCCTCGTCGATTTTCAGCGTCTTGTAGATCGCTTCCTTTTTGCGGAGGAGATCCGCCGGCCGCATCTTCATCTTGCGGAGCAGCTCGACGAGCTTTTTCTTTGGGATCGGATCGAGGTAGTAGTCCACGGCCGAGAAGTCCACGCCGCTCTCCTTCAGCGCGGCGTGCACCTGACGACATGTCGTGCAGGTCGGCTTCTGATAGATAACGATCATTTCGCCTCGTCGAGCGGATGCATCGTCAGCGCCACCGTCTCACAGACCGCACCTTCGCTTCATACGTCCTCCTTCGTACTCGCCTGAACGGCTTCCGTGCCTTGGCGAGCTTACGCCTTCACGCGGCCGAGTGCACCTTCTTCGTGACTCACGGCAGCGGCAGCGATCGAAACCAATACGCGAACGGGACCCACAGCGGTCCCTGGACGACGGTGAACCAGGCCACGTGCGCGACGGGAAAGATCGCGACGCCCGCGGCGAACAGGCGACGGTCGCGCGCGGAGATCATCGGGCGCCACAAGAGCAGCGCGATCAGCAGATCAGTCAGACCGTAGCCGCAGACCTGATACATCAGCGGGTGCGTGAACGACGGCCCGTAGTAGCCCAGGACACGGACGAACACCGGATCGATCATCGTCAGGCCGGTCGCAATCATGAACCGGCCGTGCAGTGCGCTCGTCAGACGGTGGCGCAGAGCGAGGACATATGAGGCCGAGAAGAGAACGGTTCCGATCAGGCCGAGGTACAGCGCCGCCGGATCTTCGGCAAACGTCGCGGCGCTCATGATCGCGAACCGATGATGGGTGAGAAGAATAGTGGACGCCACGAAAAGTGGCGCGATGACTTTGGAGATTGCGCCGAGACGCCGATGGAGCGCGCGATGTCGCCTGACGAGCAGCGGCTGCGCGATCAGGAGGCCGCACCAGGTGACGGCCAGCATCGCGTGGACGTGCGCGTGGACGTCGTCGTTCGGCAGCCGCGACAGGTACGGCGGCCAGAACGCGAACAGCGCCCCGATTGTCAGCGCAATGAAGAAATAGGCGGCGTGATCAAGCCGCCACATCCCCGGACGACGCGCCGCCAGCGTTGTCGTTGCCAACTCGCGCCCTCCCGCTTCATCACGCCTTCACAGTTTCGACGATCGACAAAGGACCTTTGGTCGCGACGACGCGCGAGAGGCGGAAACCGGCGCCGCGGAGCAGCGCCGAGAACTCTGATTTCGTGCGTTCGCGGCCGCGCTGCGTCAGCACGAGCATTTCGAGATCGAGCAGCTTCCCGAAGTGCGGCGCGTTGCCGACGGGCACCACCGCATCCACAATCAGGACCTTGCCCCGCGGTCCGAGCGCGCGGTGGCACGCCTGCAGAATCCGCGTCGCCGATTCGTCATCCCAGTCGTGGATGATGTGCTTCATCATGATCGCGTCGGCGCCCGACGGCAGCTCCTTGAAAAAGTCGCCGCTCTCCACTCGAACGCGTCCCGTGATGCCCGCACGCGCAAACGTCGCGGCGGCGCCGGCCGCGACGTGCGGCAGATCGAACAGCACACCGCGCATCGTCTTATGGCGGCGGAGCACGGTGGCCAACAGCAGGCCGTGCCCGCCGGCGACGTCCATGAGCGTGTCGACCTTCTTGAACTCGTACGCGTCGGCGACTGCCAGCGCCTCGGAAGCACTGAGGCCGGTCATCGCATCGTCGAAGATCGCGGAGGCCTCCGGGTTCTTCGAAAAGTATTCGAAGACGGGACTGCCGAACACCTGGTCGAACGCCGGAAGACCGGTTTTCACGCTGTAGGTGAGCTGTCCCCACGGCCGCCAGGTGCTGTCGTGACCCGTGAAGCGGGCGTACCCCGCAAGACTTTGCGGATGATCGGTTCGAAGGCGCTGTCCCATGGGCGTCAGCTTGAAACGGCGATCGGCGCCTTCAGAAAAGAGGCCGACGCTCGCGAGCGCTCTGAGCAAACGGTACACGCCATCCTCGGATACGCCGGCCTTGCGGGCAATCTCGCTGCAGCGCTTCGCACCTTTGGCGAGTTGATCGGGAACGCCGATTTCGACAACGCTCGCGATTGCCTGACTGATCCACTTGCCGATGACCATCTGAGAGAGCACGTCCTCTTGAACCCGATTCGATCGCCGTTTGGCCATGAGCCTCCTCGCAGTGCGACCGATTCTAGTGGCATCAGCCGCGAACGCGAAACGGGCTGCGGATTCCGGCAGGCGATCGCGCTTGCTCGAGCCTGCCGCTCACGATACAGTCGGTCAACGACCGTCAGAACCTCGCGCTTGTCTGGAGGAGAGACCCGTGAGTTACCTGTCGCGGCTGCTGCTATCGCTCGTCACGTTGTCCGTCGCGGTGCCCGCCGCTGCACAGCGGCCAGCGCCGCCGGCGTCGCTCGACCCGCTGCAGCGCATGAACGAAGCGGTGGACGCGCTGACGAAGAAGGTCTGGCCGAGCGTCGTGCAGATCCTCGTGACGAGCTACGGGGCGCGTGACGACGGCGGCCGAACCGACACGAATGTGGTCGTCGGTCGCCAGCGGTCGGTCGGATCCGGCTTCGTCATCGACGCGGACGGCTACATCATGACGAACGCCCACGTCGTCAGCAACGCGCAACGGGTCCAGGTCGTGCTGCCGCAGGAAAATGCTGACGGGACGCTGGCCACGGCGCTGTCGGGCCGTTCGTACACGGTCGCGGCGCGCATCGTCGGCGTCGCAAGCGAACTCGATTTGGCGCTGCTGAAGATCGACGGCATGAAGCTGCAGCCGATGCCGCTGGCCACGTATTCGCAACTGCGTCAGGGCGAAACCGTGTTCGCCTTCGGAAGTCCGATGGGACTGCGGAACACGCTGTCGCATGGCCTCGTGTCGGCCGTCGCCAGACAGATCGATCCCGATTCGCCGCTGATCTTCATCCAGACCGATGCGCCCATCAATCCCGGGAATTCCGGCGGGCCGCTGGTGAATATTCGCGGTGAGGTGGTTGGCGTCAACACCTTCATCGTGTCGCAATCGGGTGGAAACGAAGGCCTCGGGTTCGCCATTCCCAGCGCGACCGCGCGGACCGTTTTCCGCCAGCTGAAACAGTTTGGCGTCCTGCGCCGGCAGGAAGTCGGGATGAGCCTGCAGACGATCTCACCGAGCATGGCGGCCTCGCTCCACCTGGTCAGGGACTACGGCGTCATCGTGTCGGACGTCTGGCCGGGCGGACCCGCGGAAGCGGCCGGCCTGAAAATTGGCGACATCCTGGTGTCCGTCGACGGCCAGCCCGCCGAGAATCTGCCGACGGTCAACTACGGCTTCCGTTTGCGCGATTCGACGGACAAGGTGCAGCTCGTGGTCATGCGCGGCTCGCAGCAGCAGACGTTGGCTATCACACCGGTGGAAGATCGGAACGAACTCGACAACGTGTCCGCAGCGGCTGATCCCGAGAAGAGCCTCGTGCCGGAGCTCGGCATGCTCGGTGTCGAGATCGACAAGCGGATTTCCGCGGCGGCGACGGGCCTGAGAGATCCGTACGGCGTGATCGTCGTCGCTCGCGCGGCGGGTGCAACGACGGAAGTGCCACTTCAACCGCGGGACATCATCCGCAGCCTGAACAATCAGCAGATTGCGACGCTTCAAGGTTTGAAGGACGCGATGCGCGCGATGAAGCCCGGCACCGCCGTCACGCTGCAGGTCCAGCGACAGGGGCGGCTGATGTACGTGTCGTTCACGCTCGAATAACGCACGATTCAGCGCGCGGCCCCGTGAAAGATTGCGGGGCCATATTCGAGTCAGGCCTACGGTGCGGACGGACGATCGAATTCGCCGCGCTGCTGCAGAACGTCCGCCACCGCCTCCTCGAATCGGCGAATCTCGTCGTCACCGAGCGCGAGCGACAACGCGATGAACCCGCGTCGTGCAAGGTAGAAGCCGCGCTCGAGCAAATCGAAGTAGAGCAAATCGCGCAGCAACGGCTCGGCGCCGGCGGTGTCGGCCGCTGTCTGAACGGCGCCGTCAACGGGATGCGCGCACATCAGCGAACCGATCCCCGTAAACTGCAACCGTCGGCCGCGACACACGGCGTTCAGCCGTTCCCGCAGTGCGTCGCCCCGGGCGTTGAGCGCCTCGACGGCGGCGGGAGTCAACACCTTCCTCAATCCCGCCACACCCGCCGACATCGTCACGATGTTGTTGTTGAACGTGCCGGCGTGCGGCAGCGCGTTTGGTCGTCGCGGATCGAACTGCTCCATGATCTCCCGCCGACCGCCGAACGCGCCGAACGAGAAGCCGCCGCCGAGATATTTTCCGAGCGTCGTGAGATCGGGAACGATGCCGAGCGCCTGCTGCAGCCCGCCAGCTGAGAGCCGGGACGTCATCACCTCGTCGAAGATCAGCACGGCTCCGGACGCCGACGACGCACGACGCAGCGCCTCCAGGAACAGTCGATTCCCCGGAATGCAGCCGGCAGATCCAAGCATCGGCTCGACGAGAATCGCTGCCAGCTGATCGCCGTGCGACTCGATCAGCCGGGTTGCTCCGGCGACGTCGTTGTAGGTGGAGACGATGAAGTCGTGCGGTACGTTGGAGGCTGACCGGCCTCGCGCGAAACCCAGAACGGCGCCATGGTAGCCGCCCTGGAACACGAGGATCTTTCGACGAACGGTGAACGCCGTCGCGGCGGCAAGCGCCATCAAGTTCGCCTCGGTTCCCGAATTCGTGAACCGGACGAGTTCAATGGACGGAAATCGATCGCAGATCAGGCGCGCGAGCTCGGCCTCCGTGACGGTATGTCCAGAGAGATCGATGCCGCGCTCGAGCGCCGAGGTCACGGCAGAGCGGATGACGTCGTTCGTGTGTCCGAAAATGCCGGCGGTGAATTCGCCAAGCATGTCCAGGTACTCGTGGCCGTCGAGATCCCACAGCCGGCAGCCCTCGCCGCGCGCGATGGTGAGGGGAAACGGATCGTGATAGAGAACCGTCCGGGTGTTACCGCCCGGCATCACCGCGGTCGCGGCGGCGTGTTGCGCAAGGCTCTTCGGGTTCGCCGCGCGAAATCTTGTGGTTGCTGCGGTCACTGCGGTCTGCAGACCGTCAGGTCGCGGCGCGGGCTGCCCTTTTTGAACATCTGCCGTCGAGGCGTGGCGGTTCATGTCGGTGGGCATGGGCGAGAGTCTAATGTAGACTCGCGCTCGTCAGAAGCTGCGCGTACGGTTCGACGCAGAAGGGAGCCCTCGATGCGAGCTTCGTTGAGACTTCCGTTGATTGGCGTCGTTGCGGGAGGCGTGCTCGTCTACGGCGTGATGCAGGCCCAATCACCTGGTCGCGCAACGGCATCACAAGGTTCTGCGAAGACTGCTCCTGCACAAACGGCCGCGAAGCGCAGCGGCACACCCGGCGCACCCGGGAACGTGACGCAAACGCGGGTGCTTGCCGACGCCGGCCGTGGCGACAACTGGCTGGTGAACGGCGGAAATTTCGAATCCCAGCACTTCAGTCCGTTGAAGAGCATCACGGACAGGAACATCGGTCGTCTCGCCCTCGCGTGGGCGGTCGACGTGCCGAGTCCGATGGGCCTGTCAGCGGAACCGATCGTCGTCGACGGGGTGATCTATCTGGGTCTGCCCTTCGACAAAGTGTTCGCCATCGAAGCGGCGACCGGAAAACTGCGCTGGCAGTTCGACCCGCACATCCGGCTCAACGGCCCGTGGCGCAACTCATACGAAGGACGCAAGAACCGAGGCGTCGCCGTGTGGAACGGCAAGGTGTATGTCGGAACCGGCGATTGCCGGATGGTGGCGATCGACGCGGCGTCGGGCAAACAGGTGTGGGAGACGCTTGTGTGCGATCCCGATCAGACGGGCATCACCGAAGCGCCGAAGGTCGGCGATGGAAAGGTGTTCACCGGCTGGGCCGGCATGGAGTACGACGTGCGCGGCGGCGTCGTCGCGCTCGACGCGGAGACGGGAAAGAAAATCTGGACCTTCTGGACCACCCCCGGCGATCCGTCGAAGCCGTACGAGTCGAAGACGCTCGAACTGGCGGCGAAAACATGGAATGGCGAATCGTGGAAGCTCGGTGGCGCGAACGTGTGGACCGCGATCACCTACGACGCGGTGACGAACCTGCTGCTGCTCGGAACGTCGACCACCGGAGAGGACGTCGGTGATCTGACCGGCACCAGATCCAGCGGCAGCCGGTTGTTCGCCAACTGCATCGTCGCCGTCGATGCCTCGACCGGTGAATACGTGTGGCATTATCAGACGGCCACCCCGCCGAGCGGCGCCGAGGAGTTCCACATTCTCGTCGCCGAGCTGAAAGTCAACGGCCGCGAGCAGCGTGTGGTGATGACCGTGCCGCGCAACGGCGTGTTCTACATGCTTGACGCTCGGACGGGAAACACAGTCCTTCCACCGCGAGGCATCGACGGACAGTCGGTCGCGACCTTGAACCAGATTGATTTGAAGGCACTCGCGACGACGTCGCCGAGCGCTGCGGAAAACACACAAGGCGCTGTCTGGGAGGACGCGCAGCGTACTGCAGCGTCGAACGCCCCGGTCACCACCATGGGTCACGCGTGGTTTCCCATGGGTTACGACGCGCAGACCGGCCTCGTCTACATACCGGCTTACGAAACTCCGGCCGGAGGTTCGACTCAGGATCCGACGCTCGAAGCAGATCAACTCGCAGCGAAGGGCGGCCATCGCAGTGCGAACCTCGCGCACGGGAAGCTCGTCGCGTTCGATCCGATCAAGCGGACGCCCCGCTGGGTCGTCACACTCCCGCTCTCGATCAACAGCGGCGTTCTCGCCACCGCGGGGAACCTCGTGTTCCATGGCGACGCGAGCGGCGAATTCTCCGGCTACGCGGCAGACTCGGGGAAGAAAATCTGGTCCGTCAAGACTGGCTCCGCCATTCAGTCAGTGCCTGTGACGTACACGGTGAACGGCGAGCAGTACGTGCTGATGCCGATTGGAATGGGAGGCGGATTCCGGCTGTTCGGTCGCGCCAGCGACATGGCGACCATGGAATCGAAGCGCGGGCCCGCGAGCCTGCTGGCGTTCAAGCTTGGCGGCCGAGCGGCGCTCCCGTCGATTCCGGCCACCATTCCCGACGTTCCGAAGCCGCCGGAACAGACCGCGAGCCCGGAAACGATTCAGCGCGGCGCGCGCGTCTACACCAAGTTCTTCTGCCACAAGTGTCACTCGCCGGAAGCCGACGGAAGCGGCGCCTGGGCACTCGACGGCGAGGTTCCGGATCTCCGCTACATGCCCGCGGGTGTGCATCAGCGCTTCAACGCGATCGTGTTGGGCGGAAGCAACCAGAGGAACGGCATGCCGAAATACGGCACGCCTCCGGGCTGGCCGTGGGTGAAGACCGCGATGACGCAGGAGGAAGCGGACGCGCTGCACGCCTACCTCGTCGATCTGCAATGGAAAACGTACCGCGACGGGCCGCGTGGCTTGAAGACTGGCGAAAAGTAAGCCGCGCGTGAAGCACGCTGATTGAAGTCAACCGCGGCGATAGCGCTGCATCTTGTCAGCGGTCCCGCAGGTGGCCATGGCGCACCAGCGGCGGCGCTGATTCTTGCTGCTGTCGAGAAACAGCCACCCGCAGGAGGTGGTATTCGCACAGCGGCGAAGCCGCGAGATCGAGGGATCGCCAAGCAGGTTTGCCGCATCGAGGACGATCCGTTTCAGCGGCAGCCGCGCATCACGGGCGTCGGTCTGCCACTGCACGTGGCCGTCCGCGGAAAACGATTGGCTGGCCCACGCCCGGTGCAACCAGCGGTCGAGGCCGCGCACGGCATCCGCAGGCGGCCGCCGATCGTCGATCCGCGCGGCGAACAGCGCATGCAGAAGATTGCGCAGGATGACTACCTCGCGCATCAACGCGGCACGCTCGCGCGCGGTACGCGGTGCGCGAACGCGATCGTTCGAACGCAGCGCTCCGGTGCGGAGGCACCACTCGAGGAACCGCTTCGGCTCTTCAAGGTAATCCTCGACGTCCACGGCGTAGCGGTTGTGGATGCTGTTGACGAAGTCCAGGCACAAGCGCCCGCCATCCAGACGGACGGCGGCTATCGGCCGTGGAGGCACCCGACGGTGCGCGGTCGCCATGCGATTTGCTCGGTCCTTCGTCCTGTCCAAGTGATACTACTAAAACTCGTTTCAGTGGTAACCTGTTTGCCGGATGTCCGAATCGATTTCGCTGACAACGACCTCGATCGATCCGACACAACGCAAGCTGTTCGTCGGCATCGCCATCGCGACGCTGCTGACAGCGGCCATCGTCATCGCGGACCTCGCGCGAGGCGGCCGCACCGATCCGCCAACGCTTCGCGCCGCTGCGACGACCCTCAATGGCCCCTGGCGGTTCCATATTGGCGATGACCCGCGCTGGGCGGACGCCACCACCGATGAGAGCCGCTGGGAGACGATCGACATGACCGCGAAGCCGGGCAGCCACGACGGCGATGTGGGTTTGCCCGACTATGTCGGCGGTTGGATGGCGCACGGTCATCGCGGCTATGACGGATACGCCTGGTACCGGCGGGCGGTGACGGTGCCGCCCGGACAGGCGACCTGGGAGATCCTCGGGCCGACCCTCGTCGAAGACGCGTACGAACTCTATTGGAACGGCCAACTGCTCGGCGGGTCGGGCAAGCTCGGACCGGCCCCGCGCGTGGTCGGCACGCGGCCGCTGCGGTACGCCCTTCCGGCCGACGCGGCAGGCGCGCGCGGCGAACTCGCGATCCGCGTCTTCATGCGTCGCAGGTCCGGACCCAGTGCAGACGGCGGCGGCATGCACAGCGTGCCCATCCTGGCTCCGCGCCCGACAAGCGATGCTCTGTACCGCGTCCAATGGGAGCGCACCATCGCCGGTTACATCGTCGATGCGATCGAGCCGATCGCCATGTTCGCACTCATCGGCCTGGCGCTCGCGTGCTGGTCCGGCAGCGCCCAGAAGGGTTTCCTGATCGTTGCGAGCATCGCGCTCGCGCTCACGGCAGCCAGGCGCCTCAACAACGCGATCGTGTCCTGGACCGATCTGATGGATCTGACGACCTACTCGTGGATGGCGTTGGTGATGTGGATACCCACGGTGGCCGCATGGACGGTCGCGTGGAACCGCTGGCCCGCGCGTGCGTCGCGAAGCGTCGATCTAGCGGCGATCGTCCTCGCGGTCGCCGCACTCATCGCGACGTTGACCCATTCGGCGCGCGTGACGAACGCGAGCCGGCTGGCGTCGATCGTGCTGTTTGTCGTGATCGGCGCGCGCATCGTTCGCAGTGGACCCACGCGAATCCTGGCGCTCATCACGCTGGCAGTGATCGTGATCGCATCGTTCGGCGGCGAGCTGCTCGATCCGATCGGCGTGCCGGGCATCTGGTTCCCGTTCGGGATCGGCGTGTCGCGGACACAGTACATCTACGCGATCGCCGTCCCGCTCATGGCCGTTTTGATCGTGCGAACCAGGCACGCGAAGAAGTTAGACCGCGCCTTCCTCAGGGCAGGCGATTGAACGTCGCCGTATACGCCGTGCCTGATGCGTTCGACAACCCTCGCACCACCTCTTCCGCGGACCGCGCTCGCCGAAGCTGGCGCAGGGAACCTACAGCGCCGGTGTGCGCGCAGTCGGGACGTCATCAACGCTGGTCAGCTGCAAGCGAATCGACCTCGGCGAGAGCTGCGGCTCCATGCACAGCACGTCGGCCGCGTGCACCACATTGCACCGCGCTTGTGAATCGAATCGTCAGATTACGGCGGCTCAATGGCCGAATACGCGGACGCCGACGACGACACGCCACTCGTTCTCGCTTCCGTAAAAAAACGCACGCCGGTAGTCGGCCTGGGCCATCAGTCCGATCGGAGTGGTGAGCGGCACCGTCACTCCGACGCCGGGCTGGAACATGAACGCCCAGTCACCGTCGTCGAACGGCATGCCGTTCTGAATGAGGTCGGCGTGGGTACGTGCAGCGCCCACCAGTAGCTGCACGTACGGTGAAACGACACGTCGCATACGGTTGGTCGTCGTCCAGCGCGCGCCTCCCGCAACCGTGTAGAACTTGAGGTTCCCGCTGACGCCCGGTTCGTTCTGATCATCGGTCGCGAATCCAAGCTCGCCAACGAGAGCCGTCGACCGAGCGACAGGAACCGCGACGTCGAAGTTCATACCGAAAGGAACGTCTCGTCAGGAATGTGCAGCACCTGATACCCGACACCGATTACCACGACCGGCCGGCTGGGATGGCATCCACCCGCTCGCGATTCGCACCTGAGTCCCTGCGACATCGACTCTGCTCAGCAATTGGTATCAGCCAACGTTCCCGGAAGCGACAACCATTGGCGTCGGCCTTCGATTTCATTCTGCAGGGATGGACTGAAGACCGTCCGCTGCGCGATAGGGAACATGCGCGGCGCGTGCACCTTCGGACGGACGTTCGGCCGGCTGCAGGAGCTTTGCGACCAGGCCGGTCCAGCCAGTCTGATGCGATGCGCCGAGACCGCGTCCAGTGTCGCCGTGGAAGTACTCGTGGAACAGCACGTAGTCTCGAAAGTGCAGGTCGTCCTGCAGACGCCGCTGATCCCCGAACACCGGGCGCCCGCCGTTCTCGTCGCGGAGAAAAATCCTGGTCGTCCGCGTCGCCAGCTCGCTTGCTACTTCGGCAATCGTCAGGTACCGCTGCGAGCCAGTCGGGCACTCCACGCGGAAATCGTCGCCGTAGTAGTGGTGAAACTTCTGAAGCGATTCGATGATCAGGTAGTTCATCGGCATCCAGATCGGGCCACGCCAGTTCGAATTGCCGCCGAACAGCCCGGAGTTCGATTCGCCCGGTTCGTACTCCACTGAGAAGCGTTGATCGTTCCAGTCGAGGATGTACGGATGCTCGCGGTGATGCCGCGAGAGCGCGCGCACACCGTAATCCGACAGGAACTCCGATTCGTCGAGCATCCGTTTCAGCAGCTTCTTCATGCGGCTGCCGCGCAGGAGTGAGAGCAACCGCCGCTCGCCTTTGCCCGGCTCGTTCCACCGGGAAACGAGGCTCGCCAGATCCGGCCGATAATCGAGAAACCAGCGGAGCCGCTCGGTGAACTTCGGCACCTTGGCGCAGAGTTCGGGCTCGATCGTCTCCACCGCGAAGAGCGGAATCAGCCCGACCATCGATCGGATCTTCAACGGCAGCATCTGCCCGTCCGGCAGGTTGAGCACGTCGTAGAAGAACCCGTCTTCGTCGTTCCACAGGTCCATGCCGTCGCCGACCTGGGTCATCGCTTCGGCGATGCTGAGAAAGTGCTCAAAGAACTTGGTGGCGATGTCCTCGTACACGTGATTGTGCTGCGCGAGTTCCAGCGCAATGCGCATCAGGTTCAGGCTGTACATCGCCATCCAGCTGGTGCCGTCCGATTGATTGATGTAGCCGCCGGTTGGCAGCGGCGCGCTGCGATCGAACGCGCCGATGTTGTCCAGGCCGAGGAAACCGCCTTGAAACACGTTGCGGCCCTCAGCGTCCTTCCGGTTCACCCACCAGGTGAAGTTCAACATCAATTTGTGGAAGACCCGTTCGAGGAATGCGAGATCGCCGGGATCGTCGGGATTCGTACGTCGCCGCCGTTTGCGATCCATCTGGAAGACTCGCCAGGCGGCCCAGCCGTGCACCGGCGGATTGACGTCGCCGAACGCCCACTCGTAGGCCGGCAGCTGGCCATTCGGGTGCATGTACCACTCGTGCGTGAGCAGGAGCAGCTGATGCTTCGCGAAATCCGGATCCACCAGTGCGAGCGAAATAGTGTGGAACGCCAGGTCCCAGGCCGCGTACCACGGGTACTCCCATTTGTCCGGCATCGAGATGACGTCGGCGTTGTTCAGGTGTCTCCACTGGTGATTCCGGCCTCTTGCGCGCTCGGGCGGCGGCGGCGGCTGGCCGGGATCACCCTTCAACCACTGCGGCACGTCGTAGTAGAAGAACTGCTTGCTCCAGATCATGCCGGCCAGTGCCTGACGCTGAACGAGGCGCTGATCGTCGGTCAGGGTCCGTTGCAGGCACTCGTAGAAGTCATCAGCCTCAACGTGACGCCGGTCGACGACGCGGTCGAAGCCAGCGAACGGCTCGTCGTGCGTGGACGACGATAGGCGCAACCGCACCGTCGTCTGACCACTCGACGGGATTATGAGGCGATAGTGCGCGGCCGCCTTCGTTCCACGCTGCGCCGGATTCGTCGCCGATTCTCCGCCGATGACGTAATCGTGAAACGCGTCCTTGAAATAACCGCTCGTCGACAATCCAAACAGACGGCGGCCGTTCGTCTCGTTCTCGGTGAACAGCCATGGTGCGTGGCCGTCTCGATACAAGTGGTAGGTGCCGAGCCCGTCGGCTTCGGCGGTGACACTGTCGCTGGCCAGCGTCAGCCCAGGCTTCCGGACCGGATATCCCCATGACCATGTATTGCGAAACCAGATCTGCGGAAGCACGTGAACGTCGGCCGTTTCCGGTCCCCGATTGTGCACCGTGATCCGGATGAGGATGTCCGACGCGGATTCCTTCGCGTACTCGACGACCACATCGAAATAGCGGTTGTCGTCGAATGCCGCAGTGTCGATCAGTTCGAATTCCGCTTGATCCCTCGTACGGCGGTGGTTCTCTTCGACAAGTTCCGCATACGGATAGGCGCGCTGCGGATATTTGTACAGCCCCTTGAGATACGAGTGAGTCGGAGTCGCGTCGAGGTAGTAGTAGCACTCCTTGACGTCCTCGCCGTGATTACCTTCGCGGTTGGTCAAACCAAAGAGCCGTTCCTTCAGAATCGGGTCACGGCCATTCCACAGCGCGAGGGCGAAGCAGAGGATCTGCTGATCGTCGCTGATCCCGAGCAAACCGTCCTCACCCCACCGATAGGCACGGCTGCGAGCGGCATCGTGGCTGAACGCCTCCCATGCGCAGCCGCTGGCGCTGTAATCCTCGCGGACAGTTCCCCATTGGCGTTCGCTGAGGTACGGCCCCCACGTCTTCCAGCCGCTGCGTGCGGATTCGTCCAGGCGGCGTTCTTCGTCCATGCGGGCCTCTTCTCCCGACAGCCGTCGTGACGCGGCTTGGATGCCGAGGCGTCTCGACGACAGCCCTCTTCGATCGTCAACGTAAGGAAATCATCATGCTCCGGGCACGTCGGGGGCTCGACGACCCATTGGCGCAGCGTGCGCCACGCGATCATGCACCCTCAACTCTGTCACGCTCGACAAGAATCAAGAAGTCACGATCGGCGTCATGCTGTCTGATCTCTCAGGAGGGCTTACCTGACGTGCGTGCGCGATGGTCTCCACGATGAACTGTCTTTCGTCCACGATCATCGTTAGCATGCTCTCTTGGGAGTCGTTCGACGATCAACCGGCGGAGTACCGCGACCGCGTGCGTGAATGGAGCATCGTCATGAGCCATCCTCCATCTGATTCCTCTGCGGTCGCGAAGCCGGTCGCTGCTCTCAGGCAGTACGGCCAGTCGGTCTGGCTCGACTTCATCCGCCGCAGCCTGATCGCCAGTGGCGAGCTCAAGCACCTCGTGGACGAGGACGGTCTCGGCGGCGTGACCTCGAACCCCGCGATCTTCGAAAAAGCCATCGACGGCAGCGACGACTACGCGTCGGCGATTCAGGCGATCTCCGATCACCATCCGGGGCTGGACGCCAAGGCGGTGTACGAGCGCCTCGCGATCGAGGACATCCAGAACGCCGCCGACGTGCTTCGTCCCGTGTACGACCGCACCGGGTCGCACGATGGCTACGTCAGCCTCGAAGTGTCTCCGGACCTGGCGAACGACACGAATGGCACGCTCGCAGAAGCGCGTCAGCTGTGGAAGGCGGTGGCGCGGCCCAACGTGATGATCAAGGTGCCCGCGACAGCAGCCGGGCTGCCCGCCATCCGCACGCTCATCGGCGGCGGAATCAACGTCAACGTGACGCTGCTCTTCGCCCGCGACGCGTACGAAGCCGTCGCGCACGCGTACCTCGAGGGGCTCGAAGATCGAAGTGCTGCGGGTCAGCCGCTCGCGCACGTCGCCAGCGTCGCCAGCTTCTTCGTGAGCCGCATCGACACGGTCGTCGACGGTGTGATCGAGGCGAAGCTGAAGACGGCGACGGGCGCCGAGAAAGCGCGCCTCGAACGCCTCCTTGGCAAGGTCGCGATCGCCAACGCCAAACTTGCTTATCAGAGTTATCAGCGAATCTTCGCCGGCCCGCGCTGGGAGGCCCTGCAGGGGAGAGGCGCGCAGCGACAGCGCGTGCTCTGGGCCAGTACGGGGAGCAAGAACCCGCGGTACAGCGACGTGCTCTACGTCGAAGAGCTGATCGGACCCGACACCGTGAATACGGTGCCTCCGGCGACGCTCGCGGCATTCCGCGATCACGGCCGTCCGCGCGCCAGCCTCGAGGAGAACGTCGCCGACGCGGTGCAAACGCTCGAGGATCTCGACACGTCCGGCATCTCGCTGCGCACGGTGACCGACGGCCTGCTGACGGACGGCGTCAGCAAGTTCGTCGAGCCGTTCACGAAGTTGCTGGCTGCCGTCGAACGTCGATCTCGCGCCGCGAACAAGGCCCGCATCAACACGCAGTCGCACTCGCTGCCGCCGGCGCTTCAGGCGAAGATCTCCGAACGGCTGAAGGCGTGGGACGCGGAGGGCGGCACGCGCCGGCTCTTCGCCGGCGACGCGTCGCTCTGGACGGGGACCGACGAGTCGAGCTGGATCGGATGGCTCGGCATCTTGGACCAGCAGATCGAGAGCAAGCAGGTCCTGCTCGATCTCCTGCAAGAGGTCCGGAAGGACGGCTTCACGCACGCGCTGCTCCTCGGCATGGGCGGGTCCAGCTTGTGCCCCGAGGTGTGGAAGAAAACGTTCGGGACGATCGCGGGGTCGCCCGAGCTCTTCGTATTGGACTCGACCGATCCGGCGCAGATTCGCACCGTCGAAGCGCGGGTCGATCTCGCGCGGACGATCGGCATCGTGTCGAGCAAGTCCGGATCGACGCTCGAGCCGAACATCTTCAAGGCGTATTTCTTCGACCGCGTGGCGCAGACCGTCGGCGCGGAGAAGGCTGGGGGCCGGTTCATTGCCGTGACCGATCCGGGATCGAACCTGGAAAAGAAAGCGCGGACCGATGGCTTCCGGCACATCTTCGGCGGGGTGAAGAGCATCGGCGGCCGGTATTCAGCGCTCTCCAACTTCGGGATGGTTCCGGCCGCCGTCATGGGCCTCGACGTGGGCAAGCTGCTCGACGAAGCCGAGCGCATGCTCCACGCCTGCGCGCCCGGTGTGCCCGCCGACGACAACGCCGGCCTCGTGCTCGGCACCATTCTCGGCGTCGCCGCGACGCAAGGGGTCGACAAGCTGACGCTCATCGCCTCGCCCGGGATCCACGATCTCGGCGCATGGCTCGAGCAGCTGATCGCCGAATCCACGGGCAAGCAAGGCAAGGGCATCATTCCCGTCGATCGCGAGACCATCGGCCCACCGACGGTGTACGGAAACGACCGCGTCTTCGCGTACCTCCGGCTGGAAGACGCGCCCGATCTTGCGCAGGACGCCGCGGTCGCCGTGCTGGAAAAAGCCGGGAAGCCGGTCATCACGATCCGCGTGGCGACGAAGTACGATCTCAGTGAGGAGTTCGTCCGCTGGGAAATCGCCACAGCCATCGCCGGCGCGATCATCGGCATCAACCCCTTCAATCAGCCGGACGTCGAGGCCAGCAAGATCGCGACAAAAGCGTTGACGAGCGAGTACGAGAAAACCGGCGCGCTTCCGTCCGAGTCCCCCTTCTTCGAGGGCGACGGCATCAAGCTGTTCGCCGACGCGAGCAACGCCGCCGCGCTCAGGAACGCCGCGGGATCGTCTCCCTCGGTGACCTCGCTCCTGAACGCGCATCTCGGCCGTCTCGGCGAGGGAGATTACTTCGGCCTGCTGGCGTACGTGGAGATGAACGCCGCCCACGAAGCCACGCTGCAGCGGACGCGCCATCGCGTGCGTGACACGAAGCGAGTCGCGACGTGCCTGGGGTTCGGGCCGCGCTTTCTGCACTCTACGGGTCAAGGCTACAAAGGTGGTCCCGCCACCGGCGTCTTCCTTCAGGTGACGTGTGACGATGCCCGGGATCTGCAAGTCCCCGGACAGAAGTACACGTTCGGACTCGTCAAGGCGGCGCAGGCCCGTGGGGATTTTCAGGTGCTGGCTGAGCGGCACCGCCGGGCGCTTCGCGTGCACATCGGCTCCGACGTCGCCGGAGGTCTCCGCGCGCTCGACGCGGCGATCGAAAAAGCGTTGGGATAGCCTGGATTGGATCACTGGATCAATGGAGGCATCGGGATGCAGCTTGGAATGATCGGCCTCGGCCGGATGGGCGCGAACATGGTGCGGCGTCTCATCCGCGGCGGACACACCTGCGTCGTCCAGGACGTGTCGCCGGACGCGGTGGCAGGACTGGCGAAAGAAGGGGCAACAGCCTCCTCGTCGACCGAGGACTTCCTGAAGAAGCTCTCGCCACCTCGCACGGTCTGCCTGATGGTGCCGGCAGCCTTTGTCGACTCGGTCATCGACACGCTCGTGCCGCACCTGCAGCGCGACGACGTGATCATCGATGGCGGCAATTCCCACTATCACGACGACATCGCGCGCGCCGCACGGCTGCGGCCGAACGGGATCCACTACGTCGACATGGGGACGAGCGGCGGCGTGTGGGGCCTCGAGCGCGGCTACTGCCTCATGATCGGCGGCGAAGCGGACGTCGTGACGCGGCTCGATCCGATCTTCAAGACGCTGGCGCCGGGGCCGGGAAACATCCCGCGGACCCCCGGGCGCGAGAAGCTTGGCGGAACAGCGGAGCACGGATACCTGCATTGCGGTCCGGCGGGCGCCGGCCACTTCGTCAAGATGGTGCACAACGGCATCGAGTACGGGATCATGGCGGCCTACGCCGAAGGCTTGAACATCCTGAAGAACGCCGACATCGGCAAACGCTCGCACGAGAAGGACGCCGAGACGACGCCGCTTCGCAATCCCGAGCACTATCAGTACGAGTTGAATCTGGCAGACGTCAGCGAGGTGTGGCGGCGCGGCAGCGTCATCAGCTCCTGGCTCCTGGATCTCACGGCGCAGGCCTTTGCCAACGACCCCGGGCTGGGACAATTCGGCGGCGCCGTCTCGGATTCCGGCGAGGGCCGGTGGACCATCGCGGCGGCGAACGACGAGGGCGTGCCCGCGTTCGTCCTGAGTGCCGCACTCTTCGAACGCTTCGCCTCGCGCAACCTCGATCTCTTCCAGAACAAGGTGCTCTCCGCGATGCGTTTCGGCTTCGGCGGACACATCGAGAAGAAGTAGCCGCATGGAGAAGCCACCGTCCGATGCGCTCGTGTTCTTCGGCGCGAGCGGCGACCTCGCCTACAAGAAGATCTTCCCTGCGCTGCAGGCCCTCGCCCGGCGCGGAAAACTCGGCTGCCGGGTCATCGGCGTCGCGAAGTCGGGCTGGACGCTCGATCAGCTCGTCCAGCGGGCGCGCGCGTCGGTCGCCGAGCACGGCGTCGAGGATCCCGCGGCCTTCGCCAGGCTGGTCGCGCAGCTGCGCTACGTCGATGGTGACTACGGCGACGCCGACACGTTCGCGCGATTGCGCGCCGAGCTCCAGAGCTGCAGCCGTCCGGCGCATTATCTCGCCATTCCGCCGAGCATGTTCCCGCTCGTGATCGGGCAGCTCGCGCAAGCGAACTGCGTCACCGACGCACGGGTCATCGTCGAGAAGCCGTTCGGACGCGACCTCAAATCGGCGCAGAGCCTGAACACCGTGCTTCACGAGCATTTCCCTGAGCCGGCGATCTTCCGCATCGATCACTACCTCGGCAAGGAGGCGGTACAGAACATCCTCTACTTTCGGTTTGCCAACGCGTTGCTCGAGCCGATCTGGAACCGGCATTACGTCGAGAACGTGCAGATCACGATGGGCGAGAGCTTCGGCGTGAAGGGCCGCGGCAAGTTCTACGACGAGACCGGGATCGTCCGCGACGTGATCCAGAACCACCTGCTGCAGGTCGTGAGCTATCTCGCGATGGAGGCGCCCTCGTCGACGTATCCCGAAGCCATCCGGGACGAGCAAGCCAAGGTGCTGCGCACGATTCGCCCGATGAACGCGCAGAACATCACCCGCGGCCAGTTCCGCGGATATCGCGACGAACCGGGCGTCGCGCCGGACTCTCCTGTGGCGACCTACGCGGCGTTGCGCCTCGACGTGGACTCCTGGCGCTGGGAGGGCGTCCCGTTCTACGTGCGCGCCGGCAAATGCATGAAGATGACCGCCACCGAAGTCTTCGTCGAGTTGAAGACGCCGCCGCAGGTGGTCTTCAAGGAGACCAGGCCTTCGCTCGGCAACTACCTGCGCTTTCGTCTGAACCCGCAAGTCGCCATCGCGATCGGCGCGCGGGCCAAGCGGCCCGGCGAGGGCATGAGCGGGCAGCCGGTCGAACTGTCGGTCGTGGAGCATCCGGCAGACGCGAGCCTGGGCGACTACGAGCGCCTGCTGGGCGATGCGATGAATGGCGATGCGACGCTCTTCGCGCGCCAGGATGTGGTCGAGGCGGCATGGGCGATCGTCGATCCCCTCCTCAACAACCCTGGTCCGATGTTCGAGTACGAACCCGGATCGTGGGGCCCGCCGCAGGCGGACGGACTCGTGGCCGGCGTCGGCGGCTGGAATGCCCCGCAATGAAACGCATCCTGGTCATCGACGTCGGCGGCACGAACCTCAAAGTCGGCACCGCGGGACGCCGAGAAGCGCTGAAGATCCCGTCCGGTCCAACGATGACGGCCGCCCGCATGGCCGCCGCCGTACGCAAGGCGGTCGCAGGTTGGAAGTACGACGCGGTGTCGATCGGCTACCCCGGACCCGTCAGGCACGGCAGGCCCGCGCGTGAACCGCACAACCTTGGCGGAGGCTGGATGCGCTTCGACTATGAGAAAGCGTTCGGCGCGCCCGTGAAGATCGTCAACGATGCCGCGATGCAGGCACTCGGCGCGCACACTGGTGGACGCACGCTGTTCCTTGGGCTCGGCACGGGCCTCGGTTCCGCGCTGGTCGCGGAGGGGATCCTGATGCCGCTCGAGCTCGCGCACCTGCCGTATCGCCGCGGTCGCACCTACGAGGACTACCTCGGCGTCCGCGGCCTCGATCGGCTCGGACGAAAGAAATGGACGTACCACGTCCATGCGGTCGTCGCGCTGTTGAGCGCCGGCATGCAGGCCGACACCGTGGTCCTTGGCGGCGGGCAGACGAAGAAGCTCAAGACGATACCGTCAGGAGTCCGCATCAGCAACAACCACTGCGCCATCCGTGGCGGCCTCCGATTGTGGGATCGGTCCGCATCGGCAGCATCGAATTCTCGTCGAAGAAAATCGGTTCGTGCCTGACGAGTGGCACACGGTGGCTTCGCGCGCGCGCACACCTGAATCAAATGGCGTGCTGGTCAGCCCTGACCTTGAGCAGATACCCGATCGCCACGATCGCGAACAGGGGCTGGGCGATGAACGTGAACATAAACGTTCTACTGAACCGCGACGAGCTGATCACGGATCTTCCGTGAACAGTGGTCCTCACTGGTGCTTGCGATCGTTCCCTGCTGTGGAACTGATCTGATAAGGTTGTCGCGCTTCGGTCGAGCGAGCTTCGCCGAACGCTCGGCGACTCCGCACAGATCGCGGTCGATCTCGAAGGCGCGGCGCATCGCGCCGTCAAGGCGTTGCAGCGACTTCAGCCGAAGAGGAAGCGATGAGGATCGCGCTCGTCCTTGCCGTCCTTCTCGTTTCGTCGTCATGCGTCGGGCCGACTGCTCCGAGCACGGCCGGGCCGTGGATTTGTCAGACGCAAGAGCGTTGCTCGTATCCGGCTCCGTTCTATCAGCGGGAATGCCGACGCGACAGCTACGTATCGCAGACGCCGTGCCCGTCCGTGCCGATTCCGTGAGGAACCAATGATCGCAGCCATCTACGCGCGCAAGAGCACGCTTCAACGCGGCGACGAAGAAACGAAGTCGGTCGCACGGCAGATTGCGGATGCTCGCGCGTTCGCCAAGCGAATGCGCTTCCCTGTCGTTCGGGATCATCATGTCTACGCAGACGACGCCGTATCGGGCCGCGACGTTCGGAACCTCAAGGAACGCGCTCGGTTGATGGCCGATGTTGAAGCCGGCGTGATCCAGATCGTAATCATGGCCGACATGTCGCGCTTTTCGCGACGCGAAGGCGATGAAGTCGTGCGGGAGCTTCGGCAGATCGCGCGGAAGGCGCAGGTGTGGTTCTACGAGTCGGGTTCCCGCTATCAGGCTGACGACTCGGGCGCGAAAATCGCGGCGTTCGCGAACGCAGTCATCAACAACGACTATCCACGCAAGATCGCGATCAAGACGCTCGCGGCGCAGAAGATGAAGGCCGGTCTCGGTTACGTCATGGGCGGGCGAACCTTCGGGTATCGCAACGTGGACGTGATGACCGGGCAGACGGACGGGAGCGGCCGGCCGATCCGGTCACATGTCACGCGCGAGATCGATCCAGAACAAGCGAACGTCGTCGTGTTGATCTACGAACGCTACGCGGCCGGTCGGGGCTACAAAGCGAACGCCGACGAACTGAATCGGCGTGGGCTGCCGACGCCGAGACCGAAACCGGGCCGCGTCCGGGGTTGGGATGCGTCGAGCGTCCGGGCCGTGCTGCTCCAACCGCTCTATCGGGGTATCGCGCGGTCGAACCGGCTACGTCAGCACGACGACGAAGGGAACCCGATCTTCGAGATCAATCCGGAGACCGAACACGTCATCGCGGTCAACGAGTCATGGCGGATCGTGTCGCCCGAACTCGCCGAGGCGGTTAATCGACGGTTTGCCGAGAACAAGGCGAACGGCGTCGGCTTCGGCAAGAAGTCATCTCGGGGCGGGCTTGCGTCGCCGAAGCATCTCTTGACGGGCAAACTTCGTTGTCCGGTCTGTGGTGGCACATTCACGGGCGCGAAAGTCGCACAGCGACCGGGATCGAAGGCGGCAGCGAAATACGTCTACGAATGTGCCGTGCATCGGCGGAAGGGTGACTCGGTCTGCTCGAACGCGCTGCGCGCGTCGGTCGAAACGGTCGATACCGGCGCGCTTCAAATGTTGACAGGTGAACTCTCTGCGGCGTTCGTAGATCGCGTCATGCGGCTGTCGGACGGCAGCGACGCGGACAGCGGACGGCAACGGCTCGAAGCGGAACGTGACGGGCTGACGGACGCGATCAACCGGCTGCTCTCGCTCGCGGAAGCCGGCGCAGGCGACGTGTCGGAGCTTGCGGCGAAGCTCAAGACGCGAACGGCTGAGCGTGAGGCTCTGAATCGGCGGATCGCGTTGTTACCCGCCCCGACGAGCCGGGCCGAGCTTCGGGCGGTTCTTGAAAAGCGGGTTGCGGATTGGAAGGCGCGGTTGCTCTCGGAGTTCCGAGACGAAACCCGGTTCGTGCTCGATCAGTTGCTCCAAAGTCGGTCGATTGTCGTGTTCGGAATCGACTTCGAGAGCGAGGAAGTCGTCGGGTTCTTCGACGACGATAATCGAGGAAAAGAAGGCATCGAACCCGAAGATTGCTTCGGGCTCGAACTGTCTATTGATCTCACACGCGCTCGGGCGACAGTTGAAATGGTTGCGGGGGCTCGCAACCAACATTATCTGCAGCTCTGGCGGCCTGCGGCGTAAAACGGTCTGCTAAGCGCCAATCAGCATTTCGGCAATCGCCCATTTTCCTCGCAAATCCTCGCGGCACAACCACTTCCTCGATCGAGCGACTTGGCTGCCGTTGGCTCTTGGGCCAGTTTTGAGAGCTGCCAGGGACAATTTCGGGGACAGTTTCTTCAGCCGTCGAGGTCAGGCCGGCGATTCAGTTGCCCATGGGCCGGCGGCTGCGATCGAAGTGAAACGCGATTAAGGCCCAGAACATCACACGGCCGCGTCAAAAGCCGTTGCCCAGAGCCACAGCAGCGCCGCGAAGTTTGCGAGTTGGAATGCGCAGCGGTATGCCTGCCAGCGCGCGAAACGATCGAACAGCCTGCTCAGCGCCGGTTCATTCTCGAGTATCTCCTTCTGTCTGAACATCGTCGGCGCGGCCTTCGTCGTCATGGCGCTGTGAAGCACCGCGAGCGCGACAACGAGAGCCGCCGGGGCGTGCGCCGACTCGCCGCCTCCACGCCAGACGATGGCCGCGGCCGCCGCGCTCAGGAGCGCAGCGCCAACGCCGAGCACGGCGTACAGCGGGATCCCATTGGCGGAGATCCGCCGCCTGTGCGTAGACCGAATAGGCGACCGCGCCCATGCGCTTTCGGGCCGGCAGTTGCTTTACGGATTGATCCAGACTGGCGCCCGCCAAGAGTCCATTGACCGCCACGGCAGCCACAACAAGAGGGAGGGTGAGGGTCATGATGAATCCCGATCGAACATCCGGGAATGGTAGGTCGCCCGCCGTGGCCTGACACGACGGCGAGGAGGCTACCGACAGTCGAACAACGCCATGAATCCGAAGTCCATGTGGACTTGTTGGTGACAGTGGAACAGCGACAACCCGGCGGCGTTCGCCGTGAAGTCCACCTCCATGACCTGATAGCCGTTGAGCATCGCGACGTCCTTGGGGACACCACCCGCCGGCCGACCCGCGACCGAGACGATTTCAAAACTCTGCCGGTGCAGATGGATCGGGTGGATGTCGTCCGTCGCGTTGCGCATGCGCAGCCGATAACGTGCGCCGCGCCGGAGTGTGAAGAGCGGTTTCTTGGTCTCCATCGAGAACGCCGTGCCGTTGATGCGCCACTGATTGAACCCGTCGAGCGCCGCATTGTCCTTCGTGAACGTCATCTCGATGGTGTCGTCGACCGGTGGCGGAGTCCAGCCCTGACGACCGAACCGCGTGTAATCCCATTTGAATGCCGGAGGCGGCGTCCAAGTCGGTTTGCCGGTCGCGCCGGCGTACTCGACGACGATACCCATCCCGTTCTTTCGATCGTCGCCGGTGTCGCCCAGCACCCATACACCCGGGCGACGCATCTCGACAGCGGCGGAAATGCGCTCGGCGGTGCCGAGCCACAGGACCGGGACGTCGACCGGCGCGGCGAGGGCGTTGCCATCGAGTGCGATGACGCTGAACGTGTGCCCCGGAAGCGCCAGACTGCGAATCTCTGTGGCGCTGCCGTTGACGATGTGGAGCAGCACCCGTTCGCCGGTCTTTACACGAATGGGTTCACCATGACCGAGCATGTGGCCGTTGATCGAAAAGGCCTGATAGCCGACTTCGTAGCCATGCGGCGCCCCTCTCGCCACAGACGCTTTCATCGCCGACTCGCCTTGTTCGCGCAGTGTCCCGTCCGTACCCGCTGGCGCAAGGAAGTCCATCGCCATATCGCCGCCGCGACTGAACGCGGGCTCGAACTCCTTGAGCGTCAGAAACACTTCGCGATCGTACGCACCGGGATCGTGCGCCGGTTCGATGTAGACCGGTCCGACTTGCCCGCCGTACTGACCGGCGCGCAGATCGGCTCCGGCGATGAGGTGTGTGTGATAGAAGCGCAGGCCTGACGGCCCCGGCGTGAACGTGATCCGACGATGGCCATGTGCAGGAATATAGGGCGTGCCCTCCTCCGCGGAGCCGTCGACGTCGACCGGGACGGTCTGCCCGTGCCAGTGCAGTTGCTCCGGCGTGTCCGTGTCGTTGTGGAGATCAACCGTCACCGGCCGGCCTTCCTTCAGCCGAATCAACGGTCCCGGAAACTGTTTGTTGTAGAGCGTGGTTGCGACGATGCGATCGGGCGCGAGTTCGACTAGGCCGGTCCCGATGCGGATGGTGTACTCCGCAGCCGACTGAGGAGCCGCTGCGGGCGCCGACGACTCGCGTTCGGACCGCGAGCAACTCGGGAAAACGCTCGCTAGCGCGGTCAGACCTCCAGCTTTGAGCAGCGCGCGGCGGTCGATCGTCATCGTGGATCCTTCTGAGTGGAAACCGTCCCCTTGAACTACTTTCCCGGCTGGAACAGCTCGATGGGATTGCCGTCGGGGTCTTCGATTTGAACTTGCCGGCCTCCTGGTCCCACTTCCATTTGATTCCGGAAGCGAATGCCAGCGGCCTTGAGTGCCTCGATTTGTCTCGGCAGATCGGCGACTCGCAACACGATCCGATTCCATCCCCCAGATTCCTGATGACGCCCGTCGGGCATCGGACGCGAGCCAGACGCGGGACCGCTCAGCAGCAGGACCAAAGGTCCCAGTGAGACGCTGGCAAACGCCGGCGGCTGCTGGTGCTGCAGCTTGAACCCGAGCTGTTCCGTATAGAACGCGACCGATCGCGATACGTCGCTGACCTGGTAGCGGACACCATGAAAGGTCGTGTCTTGGAGGTGTTCTTGGCCCGCGTTGGACGTTGCCTGCTGCACGTCTGCCATGAGTCCTTCCTCGGCTGTATCGGCTATGAACTCGCCGGTTTCGTTTCTTTCGTTTTGACTTCCGTTCCCGCCTTAACCTCGTCGGTTCCACGAGCTGCAACTTCGTCACCCGCCTGGAGGTCACCGAAGACCTCGACCAGCGGACCCGAAGCGAGTCCGGTTTTGACATCGACCCATTCGGTCTTGCCGTTGCGCACACGAATGACGAAGGTGCGGTCCGTCGTGCTGGCCACGCTGCCGGCCGGCACGAATAACGACGGCGCTCGTCGATGGACGGGCCACTTCACCTGACAGAACGTACCCGGCGCGAGCCGTCCATCCTTGTTCATGACATCCAATTCGACCGCCATGGTCCGTGTCTTGATGTCCACGGCTTGGGCGATGCGAGCCACCGTGCCGGAGAACGTCTGCCCTGGATACGCGGAGACGGTAAACGCGATGGTGGCTCCTGACGGAATGTCGGCGGTATAGGCCTCAGGGACCGGCACCACGAGGCGCAGGCGATCGTTGTGCACGACCCGCAGCATCGGCGTCGTCGCCGCTGGTCCGCTGTTCGGACCGACGAGAGTACCTGGATGCACGTTGCGCTCGGTCACCACGCCGTCGAACGGCGCCGTGACCCGCAGGTAGCCTTCGAGCTGCGTAATCGAACGCTCGGCTTGCCGCGCGGCTTCGGCGGTCTGCTGTGCCGCGGCGATCTGGCTCTGATCCGCTTCGACGGCTTTTTGCGCGATCACCACATCGTTGCCGGCCACGACACCCGGTGTCGCTGCTGCCGCTTTCAGATGTTCGAACGTGCTCGTGTCGGCGTCTGCCTTGGCACGGGCGACCGCCAGTTGCGCTTCGGCCGCCTGCAGCTTCGATTGCGCTTCTGCACGCTGGGCGATCAGCTCGGGCGCCTCGAGCTCCGCCATCAATTCACCAGTCCGCACGCGCGATCCACGGTCGACGCGAATGCTCTTCACGAATCCGGTCACCTTCGGGTACACGGCAACCGTCTCGTACGGATCGAGCTGGCCTGGCATTTCGAGCATCACGCTGGTGGGTTGTTGAACCACGCGCACGACGTCTATAGAGGGAGGGCCAGTCGGCAGCGCGGGCTTGTCGGCCTGTGCTGCGCCACGATCGCCGCAGCCGGCGAGACCCACCGAGAGGAAAACGCATGCCACCAGCCGTCGCTGACCGCGTACGCGGGAGCTCGAACAGTTCATAGTCATGTCCTACGCGTGATACGCGCTCTCAGGATCGTGAGGATCCAGCGAAGCCGACCTCGTACTGGCCGATTGCTGGACCATCGCATACACCGACGGCAAAACCAGCAACGTGGCGAACGTCGCCGCCGCTAGTCCGCCGATCACGGCGCGACCGAGCGGCGCCGTCGCTTGCGCACCTTCACCGAGCGCCAGGGCCATCGGAATCATGCCGGCAATCATGGCGGCGCTGGTCATCAGTACGGGCCGCATCCGCGCCCGTGCGGCTTCAATCGCGGGCGGCAGTTTTGATTGGCGACTTCGGCGAGTCTGCTCGGCAAACGTTACTAGCAGAATGGCATTGGCGACGGCGATGCCGATGGCCATGATGCCGCCCATGAACGACTGCACGTTGATCGTGGTCCGCGTCAGCGCCAGCATCAGCACCACACCCATCAAGACGGCCGGCACCGTGGAGACGACGACGAACGCGAGTCTGAGGGACTGGAAATTCGCGGCGAGCAGCAAGAAGATGACGACCACCGCCACGATCAGGCCGACCGCAATGTTCCTCAGCGTCTCACGCATCGGCGCGATCTGTCCCCGCACGGCCACCGTCGCGCCGCGCGGCGGTGTGCCGGCCCGGGCGATGGCCTGATCAACACGATTGGCGATGCGACCGAGATCTTCACCGAACGCGTTCGCGGACATCGTCACCATCCGCTGTCCGTTGAAGCGGTCGTATTCGCCGACGATCGTGCTGTTTTCGATTCGGGCGACGTCGCCGAGTAAGGGATAGGACGAACCGCCGGCGCTGACCGGCATCACCCGCAGGTCCTCAAGACTTTTCATGCGCGGCTGCGGCACTTCCACCTGCACCTGAAACGCGATGCCGGTCCGCGGATCGGCCCAATAGTTCGGTGCCACGAATCGGCTCGACGAGGTGGCAGCGGCAAACGATTGGCCAACCTGACTCACCGTCACGCCCAACTGCCCGGCGAATTCACGATCGATGTTGACGTTGATGCCCGGATACTGGAGTGCCTGCTCAACATGCAGATCGCGCAGGGTCGGTATCTGCAGCAGCTGGTCTTGCACTTTGGCGGCGAAGGTGCGGGTGGCCGCGAAATCCGGGCCCATGATCGCCACCTGCACCGGCGTCGGCGCGCCGAAGTTCATGATGCGACCGACGATATCGCCGGGTTCGAACGAGAACTGCACGTCCGGAAAACGCGTCGCGAACCGGTGGCGGAGCTCTTCCTGGAAGGCGTTGAGATCAATCGACGCATCGGGCTTGAGCGCCACCTGCAACACGCCTTCGTGAGACCCGCCCGTCCACAGGAAGATCGTGTTGATCGGATATGACGAGGGCTGCACGCCGACGTAGCCGAGCGTGATGTCGACATTGCCTGGGCCGGCGGCCTTGTGGATTTCGTCAAGAATGTTCTCAGCGACTTGCGCGGTTCGCTCGAACTTGGTGCCCGCGGGCGCATAAAACCGCAGCTGGAATTGACGCGCGCCAGTGGCCGGAAAGATTTCGCGACCGAGGCGCAGCCCGACGAGTGAGACGACCGCAATCGTCACAATGAGGTATGCCGCCACGAGCAATGCGCGGAAGGGCGCGATCCGTTCGAGCGTCCGCGAGAGACGGTTTCGCAACCGATCGACCCAATCCTCCGTAGTTGCTCCGTCTGACTGATGGCGACGTTTGCCAAGCAGCCAGACCGAGAGGACTGGTACAAGCGAACTCGACAGGACAAACGAGGCAATCATCGAGAAGCCGACGGCCAACGAAAGCGGCACGAACAGCGACTGCGAGACACCCGCCATGAAGAACGACGGCACGAAAACGGCGACCACCGCGAGCATCGCGAGCAGGCGCGGGACGACGACTTCGCCGCTGGCGTCGTAGACGCCAAGCGCGATCGGCGTGCCTCGCGCGAGATGCGTATGAATGTTTTCGATCGCGACGGTGCCCTCGTCGACCAGAATGCCGACGGCGAGTGCGAGGCCGCCGAGCGTCATGATGTTGATCGTCTGGCCGGTGGCCCAGAGCGCGACGACCGCCGTCAGCAACGCGAACGGGATCGTGAGGATAACGATCAACGAGCTTCGCCATTCGCGCAGGAAGAGCAACACCATGAGACCGGTCAGCAACGCGCCGAGGATGGCTTCGCGCAGCACCGCCTGGAGCGAACCAGACACGTTGCCGGACTGATCGAGCTCGTAGGTGACCTTGATGTCGTCGGGAACCAACGCCTGAAAGCGCCCGAGATTCGCTTTGACTTCACTGACCACGGCCAGCGTCGACGCGCTCGGCCGCTTCGTCACCGGGATGTACACCGCTCGGCGTCCATTGACCAGCGCGTAGGCGGTTGGAATATCCGTGCTGTCGCTGACCGAGCCGACGTCCCGCACGAAGACCGTCGGCCCTGCACCGGTGCGAATCGGAAGCTCGAGCAGGTCATTGATGTTGGACACGACGGAGTTGACCGGCGAGACGCGCGTGTAGTCGCCGACGTTGACGCTTCCTGACGGCATGATGGCGTTGCCGGCACTGACGGCGCGAATCACTTCCTCTGGCGCCATCCCGTACGAGCGCAGTCGATCCGGATCGACGCGGATTACCACGGTGCGCTGGCTGCCGCCAAACGGCGGCGGCGAAGTGAGCCCTTCCAGCGTCGCGAATTGCGGCCGCACGCGGTTTAGTGCGAGATCCTGAATCTCGCCGAGGCTGCGGCTCTCGCTCGCGAACACGAGATAACCAACCGGCACGGTGCCGGCGTCGAACCGCATGACGAATGGGCCGACCGTCCCAGGTGGCATGAACGCGCGGGCTCGGTTCACATAGCCAATGACTTGGGCCATCGCCTCGGCCATGTCGCTGCCGGGATGAAACGTGAGCTTCAACAGCGCGTTGTTCTGAATCGATTTTGACTCGACGCTCTCGATGCCGTTGATATAGAGGAAGTGATACTCGTAGTAGTACGTGATGTAGCCCTCCATCTGCGCCGGGCTCATGCCCCCGTACGGCTGCGCGACGTAGATAACGGGCAGATTCAAGTCGGGAAAGATGTCGATGCGCATGCGGCTGACGGCAAACACGGCCGTCAGCGCAACGGCAATCACCGCGACGAGCACGGTGATCGGACGACGGAGCGCGGCGCGAATGAGCCACATGAACGAACTCCCTAGGGCTGCTTGAGGATATTGAGGAAGGGAGTCAGGTCGCCTTGCGCGATGGCGGCGGCGAGCAGGGCCCGCCAGACGTCAACACGGGCGAGCTGATCCTGCACTTCCGCCTGCGCGAGCAAGCTCTGCGCATCGGCGACTTCGACGATGGTCGCGAGGCCGGCATCGTAGCGGGCGCGGGCCTGTCGCTCGCTTTGTTGCGCGGCCGCTAACTGAATTGGCGTGTTGGCGGCGATCGCTCGCGCGGCCTGGAGGATCGCAGCAGCGGTTTGCTGCTGATTCGAAACGGTCAGGACGGCTTCGTCGTACAGCGCAGTGTTCGCACGTGCGGTGGCGGCTGCCGCAGCCTTGCGCGCATGCAAACTGGAAAAATCGAAGACATTCGGGAATAGAACTTCGATGCCAGCAGCCCAGTTCGCTCGTTGCAACCCGAGTCCATCGATTCCGCCGTCGAACGTCCCATTGGGATTCGCCCCGCTCCCGCGTGCGAAGACACTCGACTGCACCAGTACACGCGGCAGGTCGGTATGTGAGAGAACATCTTCTTGAGCGCGGGCCTGGGCGACGGACGCCTGTCGAACCAGCGCCAACGGGTGGTTGGCCGCGGCCGTTGGTGTGACATCACCCGCAGGGACTCCTTCTGTTAACGCGTTCGCCGCGATGGTCACGCCTGCGGTCGTTGATCCAAGGACACGATTCAACGTGGCCTGCGCGATGGCCAGGCTTTGCTGCGCCTGAATCAGACGGGTCTGTGCGGCCGCACGCTCGGCGTCGATTCGCGACTGATCGGCGGCGGGCCGAAGCTGATTGGTGACGAGCGTCTGCACCGCCTGGAGCAGGACGTTTCTGCGTTCAACATCAGCCTGCAGCGCGACGACGGCCCGCTGCGCTGACGCCACATTCAGAAACGCATTGGCGACGGCGTTCTGCACGTCGAGGCGCGTGAGTGTTTCGCCGGCCTTGGCTTGCGCCAATGCGGCCTCTGCACTGGCGACGCGCGAATGCCGCAGGCCGAAGTCAAACGGTTCCCACGAGAATAGGGCTCCAACGGCACTTCCCCAAACGCTGTCGGAAGATGTCGACGACAGGACAGGACCGGTCAAGGACGGAATGACGCTCTGCGGGAGCACCTGGCCGAAGATGTTGTTCGCGGTACCGCGATTCGATTGCCACAGCGAGTCGAGACGCGGCAAATAGGCCGAGCGAGCGACATCGACACCCGCGGTCGTGGCATTGACCTGTTCGAAGGCGGCCCGGATCGTCGGATAGTGATCGATCGCGTATTGAATGGCTTGCTCGAGCGTCAACGTTTGCGGTGGACCTGATGGGCTCGACGCCTGTGCCGCGGCGACAGTTGGCAGCGGAGCCAAGAAGTTGAGGACCAGCAGGAACACGCGCCAACGAATCATCAACAGCCTCTGCAGTCTGGTGTAGGCGACGCGTAGCGCGTTTTGCCTAATCGTAAACGGTCTACGAAATACGTAATATGATGCAGAGGCGGACACGTGTCAAACGACGCAGGTGCGGGCTAGTCTGGGCGGACGCGCGATGAAGAATTCGAGCGCTTGTTGCGGCTCTGCGGCGTCACGGCACGGGTCGCACGGCCCTTTTCCTCGTGAGCGCCAACCTCGCCATAGAGTTCATCGAGCGCGTGGCGCAGTTGCGCCAGGACCTCATGGCCTCGCGGCGTGAGTCGGTACACGCGCGCGGCCTTCGACCGTTTTGGCTCAGACGCGCGCAGCCAGCCTCGGCGCGCCATGCGCGCCAGGATGGGATAGAGGGTTCCGGGGCTCAACCGATAGCCGTGCTCGTGCAGTTCTTCGAGCATCCATTGCCCGTAGACACCGCGGCCGTCGGCCGCGTGATGGAGGATGTGAATCTTCCAGAACGCTAACAGGAATTCCCGCGCTATGGGATCGCGCATCAGGCGGGATGATAACACCGTCACTTCGTAATCGGAAAGCGATTATGGTGGAAGGACCTGATACATGACGTGTGGGATTCGGCTGGGCTCAGCGGTGGGGTTGTTGCTCAGTGCGCCCGTTGCCAACGCGCAGCAGGCACTCTCCGGCGCTGCGCTCGTTAGCGCCCTGCAACGTGGTGGGTACGTGCTTGTCGTGCGGCATGCCAGCTCGCCGCGCGAAGTGCCCGATGCCCGGTCGGCCAACGCCGACAACACCGGCCGTGAACGGCAACTAGAAGAGAATGGCCGAACGACCGCCAAGGCAATGGGCGAGGCCTTGCGTCGGTTGCGCATTCCGATTGGGGCTGTGTGGACGAGTCCGACGTACCGAGCACAAGAAACCGCTCGCGTCGCAAACCTGCCGAATCCGCACGCACAGCCCGAGCTCGGAGACAGCGGACAGAGCATGCAAGGCGTGACGCCGGTCCAGACCGATTGGCTGAAACGCAAGGCGACAGAGTTTCCGCGGGGCACGAACGCGCTGTTGCTCACGCACATGCCGAACATGTCGGCGGCGTTTCCGCAGTGGACGGAGGGGCTCGCCGACGGCGAAACGCTCGTTCTGGGGCCAGACGGCAAGGGCGGTGCGATGCTCGTCGCCCGCATCAAGATCGAGCAATGGCCGCATCTGGGCGATCAACCGGCCTTCCAGCGTTAGTCCTGGACGATGACCTCTCCGCGACGCTCGACCGTCCTGCGCTTCGTTCTGCTGCTCGATGCGGTAAACCTGTTCGCCGACCTGACCTAGGAAGGCGGTCGGAGCATCATCGGACCATTCCTCGCGCAGCTCGGGACCAGCGCCGCTGTCGTGAGCATCGTTTCCGGCGTCGGAGAGTTCTTCGGCTACACCCTCCGCGCCGCGGCTGGATATGTCGCAGACAAGACGAAGCGGTACTGGACGCTCACCATCGCCGGATACGGTGTGAATGTGCTTGCGGTGCCAGCGCTTGCACTGGCCGGGAGTTGGCCGATCGCGGGGATCTTCATTGCTGCGGAACGAACCGGCCGCGCGATCCGGCGACCGATCGTGCAAGGCATGTTGTCGCATGCAAAGGAGGACGGCGGCGGCGGCCGCGCGTTCGGCATCAACGAATCGCTCGACGCGCTCGGCGCGACGATCGGTCCGTTGGTGATGGCCTACGTCATCCTCTCGCAGAGCAGCTACCGGCTCGGCTTCGGACTGCTGCTCGTGCCTGCACTCCTCTCGATTGGATTGATCATCTTCAGCCGGAGCCGATTTCCGAATCCTCGAGGGTTCGAAAGCGAGGGCGGTGGTTCGACGAAGCGCTTTCCGAGAGCCTATTGGCTGTACGTGGCCGGCGGAGCCGTGGTCGGCTTCGGATTCGTCGACTTTTCCCTGATTGCATTTCATTTCAGTGCGCGAACACATTCACCACCAGCCTGATTTCGGTTTCATATACGGTGGCGATGGGTACTGGGGCCATCGGCAACTACGTGCTCGGTCGGTGGTTCGATCAGGCTGGGTTCCCCGTGTTGCTCGGCGTATTCATCGTCGGCGCGCTGTTCACTCCGCTCTTCTTCTTTGGATCATCCATATTGGCGTGGGTCGGCATGGCATTGTGGGGACTCAACAAAGGGGCGCAGGACACGATTCTCAAGCCGGCGATTGCACCGTTGATTAGCGCGGACCGACGGACGACGGCCTTCGTGTCTTCGACAGCTGTTTCGGTGCGGCCTGGCTTGCCGGCCGCATCACGTTCGGCTTGTTGTACGAGCACTCATTGGGAACGCTCGTTGTCGTCTCAGTCATCGGCCAGCTTCTCTCCATCCCGATGTTCATTGCTGCTCGCAATGCTTCGAAGGCAGCAGGCGCATGAGCCTCCTCACGTATCAAAGCGATCAACGCGCCCAGACTGGTCAACAGCCGGACGATGACCACCGCGGCACTCAGGAGCGGAACCGTCTCGGACCCGCCTCGATCGATCCAGGCGAGCGCGGCTATCGCATAGAGGAAGTTGCAGTGAAGATGCCGAGCGAATGCGAAATCAACGGACTGCGCGCGACCCAGAGAACCAGCCGCGGCGAATACGCGGACGCGCTGAACTGCACCGTGACGAAAACGAGCGACAAGACGATCCCGGTGAGGACAAGCATTCCGGAGGCGATCGAGGAATACACCGCCGTCGCGGCACTCGTGCTCATCCCTGGCGGCAACTCCTGACAGTAGACGCTGTTCGAGCCGTGGCAAGAGGAGCCCAGCGACGAGGGCGGAACTCGCATAGACCGAGGCAACCAACCAGACACGCTCCACGCATCGCGCTCCTCTCGGCCGTCACAAACGCAACTGCGATGCCGATTCGAAGTGCCGAAAAGCCGGCGATCCTGCTCTGCCTGACCGGCATCGTGCTTGCGGAGACTCTGATCGGTTGAACGAGACCGCCGTATTGGCGGCAGCGGAGGGAAAGGGGGATCGACATGACCCGGAATGCTGTTCTCTCCTCGTGGGCATTCATCGCGCTCCTGGTTCTGTCCTCACCGGCCATCGCGCAGGATCCCAGCACCGCGACCTATGACTGGAAGCACGGCACCATGCTGACCGGTCTGGCGGGCGCGGCGGTTGCCCCATCGGCGGACACGCGCGCCGTGCTCGGCGGCGGTTTCGGCTGGGAACTCAATCACTGGGCGGCGATCGAAGGATACGGAGCCTGGCTGGTGCCACGGCACGAAGATCAGGGGTTTTCGGCTGATCTGATGGCGCTCGTCAATCTGACGCGCCCAGCCCGAGTGGTTCCGTTCGTAGGCGCCGGCATGGGGCTTTACATCGCATCATTCGACACGACTGCCGGCCCGGTGCCGGACTTCTACCGAGCGCGGTTTGCGGAGGATTCCGTCGCCACGCGCCGGACGTTTACAGACCCGATGTTCGCCTTCAGCGCGGGTATCGACATCATGATGCGGGCGCGCTGGTCGATTCGGCCAGCCGTGAACGTCAAGCTCGTGACCGACGGATCGAGCGCGTATGTGGTCACCATCGCCGCTGTGAGCATCGGATACCACTTCGAGCGGCATGACGTCGGCCAGTGATTCGCGGCAGCACGTACGCGCGACGTTAAGGGTGGAAGATCAGGATCCCTGGAGGACCATTGAGACACCGCGAGCAACACCGGAGTGAGCGGATCGGTTGGCTTCGCGCCGCGGTACTTGGAGCCGACGATGGCATCGTCTCCACCGCCAGCCTTATCGTCGGCGTCGCGTCCGCGGCGTCCAGTCGTCAGCAGGTCATCGTCGCTGGCATCTCGGCAGTCGTCGCAGGCGCTCTATCGATGGCCGCCGGTGAATACGTTTCGGTCAGCTCACAGGCCGATACGGAACGCGCGGATTTGAATCGCGAAAAACGCGAACTTGCAATGCAACCACGGGCGGAAGAAGACGAACTCACTGCAATCTACGTGGCCCGCGGTCTGGACGTTGACTTGGCCCGTCAAGTCGCTCGCGAGCTGATGGCAAAGGACGCACTCGGCGCGCATACACGCGATGAACTCGGGCTGACCGAGGAGCTTGCGGCGCGCCCGCTACAGGCCGCGATGACGTCGGCGGCGACGTTCGCGGTGGGGGCCGCCGTACCGATACTGACAATCGTCATTGCGCCGCCAAGCGTTCTGCTCGTGTCAACGATTTCGCTTGCATGTCTCGTTCTGCTGGGCGCCGTCGCTGCACGCACTGGTGGAGCATCGGCACTGGTTGGCGCTGCACGCGTAGGCTTCTGGGGTGCGTTGGCGATGGCTGCCACTGCTGGTGTCGGTCGACTGTTCGGTGCTTCTCCAGGCTAACTGCGGGAAGCCGCGTTCAAGCGCGAATCGCTCACCCCGAGGCTGCGAGCTCGCCGGCGGTCACGAACTGGACGGCGGGTGCCGAAAATCTGTCAGTTGCCGTGGCACGCACCGTGCTCTGCAGGAGATGACAGGATTCGGAAGGATGCACCTTATGGCTGCTGATGCCTTCATCCATCGTCTAGTCGGCGCGGCAATGTTGGACATCACCACGTACGAAGAAATCGAGGCTGATCGTTCAGCCACGCTGCAGGCCTTGACCGTCGTGCTGTTGTCCGGTCTGGCCGCCGGTATTGGCGCACGTGGTTCGAGCGGTGCTGCTGCCACACTGGCCTTCTTCACGACAGCAAGCGTGGTCGCGCTGCTGACCTGGGCCTCGTTCGCGCTGCTCACCTTCGAAATTGGCGCACGCATTCTGCCCACAGCCGACACACGCGTCACTGTCAGCGAATTGCTCCGAACGTTGGGATTTGCGGCCACGCCTGGCTTGCTGCAAGTTTTCGGCATCTTTCCCGGCGCAACGGCGCTGGTATTCACCGTCGCGATCGTCTGGTCCCTCGCAGCGAGCGTCGTCGCCGTGCGCCAGGCACTCGACTACTCCAGCACGCGTCGGGCACTTGCGGTGTGTGGTCTCGCGCTTCTACTCTCGTTGCCCTTCGCACTGGTCCTCGGGCTCTTCTTTGGACCCACATTGTCCGGGTCCATGTGGGCGAGTGCGAGACGTGGATAACGAGGCCGGCGCGTTGACTCCTTCGCATATCGCGACTCTCCAAGCGCGCTGACCGCATGGATCAGGTGGAGCGCATGCGTCGACTTCGCACGTTCCGCGAACTCGATCAGCAACGATCGCCGGAGACACTTCTCCAAAAGATGTTTCGCAGCGCCCAGTCGCGCAGCGTTCGTATCGGTATCTTCAACACCTGAGAGAAGGAGCCGAACGTACGCCGCAGACGTGTCAATGTGGACGTCGGCAGCCGTCCTTAGACCGCACTTGTGCAGCCCGCGGGCGAGCCGCAGCACGCCGCCCAGGGCGCGCACTCGATCCTGCTGCTCGCGAGAGAGCCGCGCGAACACCTTGTGCCTCGATGCGGGCTCTGCCCCTCGGCAGTACCGGGCCACGTGCGCGACCAGTTCCCATTCCTTCGACGTCCAGCCGGGCGGCGTCCCCACACCCAGCAGGAAATTCCGGACCGTTTTGTTCCGTGCGCCGGAACGACCTTCAACGCGAATGGCGTGAAGACGCGATGCGAAGCGAAGAGCAAGCCGCAGTCTGTCGTTGTCTCGGACACGCAGTGCTCTCGGCCTCGTCAGGCCATCGAAGATAAGGAGTGCGATGCGCGAAATCGCAGCGGTCCGACGAGGACGCGGATCCATCGCCCGCGTGGTGGTTCGCAACCGTGCCGCGGTGGCAGCTTCGATCGCTTTCCCACGCGGGAGCCCTGCTCGCCATTCCAGCAGAAGGTTCGCTTCGCCCTGGGTGCGCTGACGGTACTCCTTAATGCTTTCACGACGTTTGACGGCAATAGCGCGGCGGAGCGCCCCGGCAGACGTCCCGATGCCGCCGGATTCCTGTGTGATTCGCGAGCGGAGGACATCCAAGTCGTGGATATCCCCGAGCAAGCCTTGCATCTGGCCGAGAGAATCGGCCCACTCAGCCGATCGCTCGGGAAGCAGGATCTCGACGGCGTAGCGAAAGCGCTTCAGTGCCACCCGGAGGGCGTGCCAAGGCGCGGGCGCATCGCTGTGTAAGACGTGGGCGTGAAGACGCCGAAATTCCTCGTAGCGCTCGAGCGCCAGACATTGAGCGGTCAGACTGTTCGCTGTTATGACGCCTGCGCGCCGCGAGACTCGAATGGCGAGCCGTTCCCAGCTTCGCCGATCGAATTTTCGAACCGTACGGGACACTCGATCGCGCGGTCCGGCCTGCCGAATTTCCAGAACCTCGAGCAGCTTGCGTCGGAGCGGATCGTCGACCGAAGCGAGCTGTTTCAGCCACGCCTCGAGGACCTGCAGGTCCCGGAGGGCGCCCAAGGCCTGGAACAGTTTCCGAGGGAGCCTCTTCATCGCGATCCAGTCTGGATCGCCGTCCACTTCCATCATGACGCTGGCGACGGACCGACAACGGCGAATCGCCACGCGGAGGTCATGAACGGCCTCGGCGTCAGCAGACTTCCGAATCCGCCGTAGCTCCTTGCGAACGCGGTTCATCCGGGCTCGAAGCTCCAGCTGCGGTCGGCGTCCGCCGAACTTCTTCGCACGCGACTGGAAACCTCTCGCAGTCACACGGTCAGCACCGGGCAAGGTGATCGTTGAACGATGCCGAACACGTGAGTTCGCCAACGGCCGAATGGCTCCGCCGCCAGCCCGCGGCCAATGATCATCAGGTCGGCCTGTTCTCGTTTCGCTTCCTCGGCGGCCGTCTCGACGACACTCCCAACGGCCACGCGTAGCAGCGAGTCGACACCTGAGGCGCGCATCTGCGTTGCCAGGTGCTCACGGGCTTCGTCACGCACGTGATCCTGGAGGCGACGCTCGCTCTCGAGCCACGTCAAGTCGCTGACTTGCTCAACGACGTGCAACAGCGTCAACCGAGCGTCAAATCGCCTGGCGATACTTTGCGCCCGCTGCGCAGTCGCAACGGCGCATGGCGAATCGTCCACAGCGCACAGCACAGTGCGCGGGAGCGGGACCGCAGTTTGGGTTTCCGCGTGCGTTGCGGTCCACACGGCACAGGGGGCATCGCGCAGCACGCTGGCCGTCACGGATCCGATGGTCAGCGCGCGAAAAGCGCTCACGCCATGCGTGGGCAGGGCGATCAGGTCGGCGCTGCTCGCGCGGGTGAATTCGACGATCTTCAACGCAGGATCGCCGCATGCGGCAATGCGGTCCACTCGCAGGCCGACGAACTCTTGGGTCAACGCGGCATCCAGCCGGACTTGCAGGTTGCGTATCCATCCGGCGGCGTCGTCGCCTTTCCGCAGCTGGGGACCGCCCATCTCCTCGGATATCGCATCGAACGTCGGCGGGACCACGCTGAACAGTGTGATGCGGGCGTCGAAGCGCTCTGTGAGCGTCCGCACGAACGGCACGATTTGACGGCATTGAGCCGAGAAGTCGTAGGGGAAGACGAGATGGCGAATTGACGGCATACGACCAACCAAAGAGCATCAATCGTGCCTTCGCTCAGCACATCATCGCGATCGGGTTCGGTCCTTCGGTCTCGCTACGCGCGAAGCCCGGAAGCGCCGAATCAGCGCGGCGACGGAGTCGGGCATGTCGCGGCATCCGCAGACCTTCGTGTGCGCCAGGTGCCATTTCACGCGCGCCTGCTCCGTTGGATGTTTCGGCATTGGATGTTGTCGGTGCCAGCGGGCATTCATGTTGAGGGCCTCCATCAACGCACGGTCAGAACCGGACACGGTGCGGAGCGTACGATCTTTTCGGCCACGCTGCCCATCAGCGCATGCGCGACGCCGCCGCGGCCATGCGTGCCCATCACGATCAAGTCGATCGATCCGCGCCTGACGTACTCCGTGATCTCGCGATACGGATCGCCGAAAGCCACGGCCACTGCAGCATGGAGCTTCTCGCGCTCGGCGTGTGTGAGCAATCGCCGGAGATGAGATTCGGCTTGTCGCAGGCCCTCTTTGTACTTTTCCGGCGGCGGCACGAACAGCGGCCCGGGATCCGGCAGCACGAACGGGTCCGGCACGACCGTGAGCACGTGCAGCGAGGCGGCGAACTTCTCGGCCAACGTTTTCGCGCAGTCGAGGGCCTTCATCGATTGCTCGCTGAAATCGACGGGCACGAGAACGTGGCTGACCGTCATCATCGTCTAGTCCCGGCCTAGCACTGCCTCCTCTACGCGTGCACGCGACGCGCCGGTAGTCGCCGATGATGCGGCCGCGGCCATAGGCGTCCGGCAATCCGGTCAGGATGTGCGAGGAGCGGCAACGCCTGATGTCCTCCGTGTACGCATCGAACACGCCGTCGTTATGCGTCTTGCGGTACTTGGTGAACGCCTCGATGATGTGCGGATCCGGCGTGTAGCCGTAGGCCTTCAATGCACTGAGCACCATGCGCAGGCCGCCGTTCGGCATGATGGCTCGCTTCAAAGGCGCATCGGTCTGAAGGCCGACGATGACTTCCTGTTCGCGATCGATGTAGCCCGGTGGATGGGAGGTAATCGCACCCGGCACCTGCGAGATATCGAGCACACCCTTCTTGCGTTCCTCGACGAAGAGGTCGTTCAGCTTTGCCCAGATGCGCTTCGTGCGCGCAGTCGCCGGCACCAGGAAGGACGCGTCGCCGTCGTACGGCAAGTAGTTCTCCTGAATGAAGTCCCGTACGTCGATCGCGGTCTGCCACTGGCCCGAGCGAAATGCGCGCCACGGTGCCACGACCGTCGGTGTTATGACTTCCATCGAGCCCTCCCGCTGAGGATCGCGCGTGAAATGCTGGCTGACGAACGCTCTTGCATATTCCGTGCGCGCAAATCGGCGCTCGGATTTCGCGTCGTCGTCCTGCTCGCGAGCGATGCCGTGCGAGCCCTGAGGCGGCGGCGGCTGACGGATCGCCGTCGCCGAAGTAGCGGCAGTAGCAGAATCTGCCGCCGTGAATGGAGGTTAATTGCGCGGCACTCTGATTGCGTCAGCTTCGTGCGGATTTGACCGGAGGTTTGCCATGCTGGGATCACGCCTGCTGCTGCTGATTCAAGCCCACGCCGGTGCTCTTACACACGACGTGGTGAAGGACCTGATCACGGACGAACGTACACAAGCGTTTCGGCGACTCAACCCCGCAGACGTCAAAACCCGGGTCTCGACGCTGTTCTTCAACCTTGGGAAATGGATTGGCGATGCCGACGAACGCGCCATCCAGACCGAGTACGAGGATATGGGGCGCACTCGCTTCCGTCAGGGTGTACCCATCAGCGAGCTCGTGTACGCGCTCCTGATCGCCAAGCACCACATGCGTCGCTACATCCGTGAGCACGGCCTCGTGGACTTTGCCGGCGACCGCGTCATCCCGGAGGAACTGCTGCCGCTCGAGCTGCACACGATCCAGGAGTTGAATTATCAGGTCGGCGAGTTTTTCGATCGCGCCTTGTATCATCTTGCGCGTGGGTACGAGCACGAGGCCGCCGCCCATGGGGCGCCCACAAGACTAGGGATCGCCACGATGTTTGACGCAGGTCGGCAGCGATGGGCGGCTACGCGATTCTCGCGCCGCCCATGGCCCTCCGTCACCGATACAACATGTAGGTGAAGCGACCGTGGAGCCACACGTCGCCAGCGCCCGGGTTGTGCCGCGTTTCGATTGATTCATCGACCACATGTGCATAGCGGCCGCCGAGACGTGTGATTTCGCAACGCAGACGCTCGCGAACAGTTGACATGAGTTCGCCTGCACATCGACTCCACAACTCCTCTCGGTGTGCGATAGTGTCAGGCACATGGGGGCTCGATGCCTCCACAACATGCTCCGCTATCGCCTGCGCATCGAAAGGCGGCAGGTCACGATGCCAGTAGATCGCTGGTTGTTCCTCCACGGTCAACTCTGATTTTGTCTTGATGGCAACAGCTGTACCAGCCGCGCCGTCTCGAATTGGCCCGACCGACGATCGGCTGCCTAGCTTCACCGCGGAAAAATCAGCGTCGACGCGAACGATTCCAGTTCCGACGGCCCAACTTGCACTACTTCGGTGCATCACCCGGCACGCTGCATGCTCTGGGGTCGCTGAGCCCTCGATGCGCCTCTGGGTAATCTGCAGCCTGACGATTCTCGCGGCCCTGTTACTCGATGCACAAAATGCCCGGGACTCTCGCCGGCCGATATCGCTCGTCGACCTCGTGCCACCCGCCGATCCGCTGCACCGTCACAACTTGCAGTTCGATGCGCGATTTGCACAGTTCGCAGCCGACTATCTCGACTCTGGAGACCGGCGCGTCATTCCCGTTCTGGCGGCATTGCCTGCCACGCGGCATCTTCAGTCACATGCCCAGCAGTTCGACTACGACGTTCCGAAGAATTCCGGCGACGCGCTGGTCGATGAGCTCCTCGCCCGCTCGGCACGGAAACAACAGGCCATCCGAGAGACGCTGGCCTATTTTGTCGGGCCGCTTCTCGATGATCCACACTGGGTCAATGACGCGTTGAATTATCTGCCGCCCGATTTTCGTTTTAGCGGAACGTTATTCTTGATCTCCGGGTACGACATCGGTGTCGCGCTCGCCCCTGACGCGTCGCTCAACGCCGCCCATCGCCATTTCGAAGGTCACCCGCGCGAGCTGCTCTATTACGCCATTCACGAGCTCCATCACGTCGGACTGATGACATATGTGCCGCCACCTCGGATTTCCGAATTGAAGACCTGCGCGGATGTACTGCGCATGGTCGACTACTCCACGGCACTCGAAGGCACGGCAGTGCTCGCGGGCCTCGAGCGCCGCAGGCGGGATGGCGCGTTGAAGGATGACGAGGACTACGTGGCGCTGGCGGATACGCTGCGAATGCAGCACGACGACGAACTGTACTTCCAGGAGTACGACGCACTCGCCAGGCGCGACACCGACCCCGCGGACCAGCACGCTCTTGCTGTCCTCGACAGGATGTCAAGCGGCGAGCGTCTGTGGTACCGCGTCGGCGCGCGGATGGCCGAGCGCATCGAACAGGAGAACGGTCGGCCCGCGCTGATCGCGCTCATCACCAGCAATCCTGGCAGTCTGGTCTCTACCTACCGGAAGATCGCAGGCCGCTAGCGCGAAACGCCGCTCGTCGAGGCCTCGAGGAGTAGAGCCTCGAGCTCGTGAACATCGAATGGCTTGCTGATGACCCGATACGCGCCGAGGTCCAACGCACCCTTCACAACGTCCGGAGTGATGTACGCCGTCATGAGGACAACGGCGCTGCGCGGTGAGAGCTGACGAACGCTGGCGAGGAGCTGAAGATCACTCGAGTCCGGCAATCGATAATCCAAGAGGACGACGTCGAAGTGCCAAGACGAATCGCGCAGGCGCTCTCTTGCCGTGGCCGCATCTTCGGCCTGGACGATCGCATGACCGCAACCCTCCAGTGTCTCGGCGATCGACCAGCGGATAAGCAGTTCGTCCTCAACCACCAGAACGCGCAATGCACGGGATTTTTCAGCCATGTGGGGAAAAGTTCGCAAACATCGCGGCCCGCGCATCAGAAGTGCACGTGACTAAGCAGGGCCGACTCTCTCGGCCCGAACACTTCAAGAAGCGATCCAGCTAGGAAGTGTGCGCGAGCTCTACAGGCAGCCGGATTGTCACGACGGCGCCGCCGCCGGCGGGGCTCGCAATGCTGATCGACCCCAGATGCGCCTCGATCAGCCGCTTTGCGGTCGGCAAGCCGAGGCCCGAGCCGCGGGCTTTGGTTGTGAAGAACGGCGTGAAGATTCTTTCCAGCACCTCCGCGGGAATGCCCGGGCCTTCGTCCCGAACCTCGATACGGCACTCGCCGCCCACCAGCGAGATCAGGGCGCGAATGGTGCCGCGCCCCTTCATCGCCTGCGCGCTGTTGACCAGCAGGTTCTCGAATACGATCTTGAGCAGATTCGCGTCGGCCGACACAATCGGGGCAGCGCCGCGCACGTCGACGCGAACTTCTTTGAGCGCGGGATCGCTGTTGAGGAGCTCTCCCGTCACCGTGAGGAGCGCCGCGAGATCTACCGGACCTGTTTTCGGGTGCGGCGGTCGCGAGAACAGCAACAGATCCTTTACCAGTTCGTTCAGGGCGTCGAGTCGCGCCACGATTTCCTTGATCATCGCGGCGTCCTTGCTGTCCTTCGGCAGACGCGAGCCGATCACCTGGATGGCGCCTCGCACACCAGCCAGCGGGTTCTTGACCTCGTGAGCGATGACCGCCGCCATCTCCCCGAGCCGGGCCAGCGCGGTTTGCTCGCGAAGTTGCGCCTCGATGTGAGCCCGGGTGCTGAGATCGTGAAGGATTCCCGTGAATTTCCGTTCGCCGTTGACCGCTATTTCCCCGACGCTCAAATGGACGGGAAAGTTCGTTCCGTCTCTGCGCAGAGCCGTCACTTCCCTGCCGATGCCAATAATCTTCTTCGCGCCTGTCGTCAGGTAGCGCGCAATGTAGCCGTCGTGCTCGTCGCGATACGGAGCCGGCATCAGTACGTTGACGTTGCGGCCGATCATCTCCTGCTCGGAGTAGCCGAACAGCCGTTCCGCCGCTGGATTAAAGGCTTCGATGAGGCCGCTCGCGTCGATCACGATGATGCCGTCGACGGCCGAATCGACAACGGCCTGCCAGCGCAGTTCGCTCGTCTGCAGCGCTGATTCGGTCCGATTCCGATCGGTGAGGTCGCGCGCGATGGCGGCCGCCGCGACGACTTGGCCGCCGGCATCCTTGATAGGCCAGACCGTCAACGCCACGTCGATTCGTCGTCCGTCCTTGGCCTGCCGAATGGTCTCGTAGCGCTCCACCCGCTGCTCGCTGCGCAACCGCTGGAGGACCGCGATCAACTCGTCCTGGCGATCGGGTGGGACGATGACAGACACCGAGCGACCGATGACCTCGGGTGCGGTGTAACCGTACAGACGTTCCGCCGCCGGATTCCATGACCGGATCAGGCCATCGAGATCCTTGACGAGAATCGCATCTTCAGACGATTCGACCAGCGCAGCGAGAATAGCTGCGTCATAGCCCGGGGAATTGGCATTCATATCCGGTTCAGACCGTCTTTTCGAGCTTGAATTTCTCGACGCGATACCGGATTTGATCGCGATTCAAGCCGAGCAGCGCGGCCGCACGGGTCTGGTTCCAGCCGGATCGTTCGAGCGCTTGGACGACCAGCGAACGCTCCAGATCGTCGAGGTTGACGCCATGCGCCGGCAGCTCGATCTGCTCGGTCAACCGACTCGTGCCGGACAGCACGGGAAACTGCGCGGCCGTCAGCTCGTCGCTTTCGGCGAGGAGCATCGCGCGCTCGACCGCATTGCGGAGCTCGCGGATATTCCCCGGCCAACCATAGTGCTGAAGCCCCTGCATCACATCAGCGTCGACGCGCCGCACCTTCTTGCGGAATTCCGTGTTGAACGTATCGACGAAATAGTTGACCAGAATCGGGACGTCGTCGGCGCGCGTACGCAGCGGCGGTAGCACGATGGGCAGGACGTTGAGGCGATAGTACAAATCTTCCCGGAAGCGTCCCTTTTTGACTTCACTTTCGAGAGTCCGGTTGGTGGCGGCGATGACCCGGACGTCGACGCGGACGTCGGCCACGCCGCCAACGCGCTTGAACGTCTTTTCTTCCAGAAAGCGCAGGAGTTTCGCCTGAAGCGCCGGCGCCATCTCGCCGATCTCGTCCAGGAACACGGTGCCGCCATCCGCGGACTCCAGGAGTCCGCGCTTCTGCTGGCGCGCATCGGTGAACGCGCCCCGCTCGTAGCCGAAGAGCTCGCTCTCGAGAATCGTCTCAGGCAGCGCCGAACACGTGATGTTCATGAACGGACGGTTGGCGCGATCGCTCTGATAATGAAGAATCTTCGCGGCAAGGTCCTTCCCGGTACCGCTCTCGCCCGTCAGGAGCACCGTCGACGCAGGGCTCGTCGCGACCTTTCGCAGCAGCGCCTTCAATTCGGTAATCGTCGAACTGCTGCCCACCATTCGATCGACCGAGTACGGTTTCGACTGCGTCGCGCGGAGCGAGCGAACCTCGCGCCGGAGCCGCGTGGTCTCGAGGGCCTTATCGACGAGGATCGCAATCTCGTCGAGATTGAACGGCTTGTTGGCGTAATGAAAGGCCCCTCGCTTCATTGCTTCCACCGCGAGGTCGACGGAAGAATGTGCGGTCAGAAGAATGACGAGCGCGTCAGCATCCTGCTCTTTAATCTGCTTAAGGACGGCGAGGCCGTCTCCGTCGGGCAACTTGAAATCGAGCAGCACGAGGTCCACGCCTTCGGCGTACCGCGACAATGCCTCCGCCGCCGTTGCCGCTTCGAGAACTTGATAGCCCTCCTGACCGAGCCGTTCGCTCAACGACCAGCGTATGAGCTGCTCATCATCGACGACGAGAATGGTTGCCTGAGCCATGGCGCTCACTTTATCAGCACCGCGCCGTGAGCACAGGGCATTTCGCGTGTCGCAGGATGTCATTCGTTGTCGAGCCGAACATGGCCTGATCGATCCCATTCCTTCCATGCGTACCGATCACGACCAGATCGACGTTCTTCGTCTCGGCCATTAGAAGAATGTTCTCGGTGGGCTTCCCGTGAGCGATGCGGAGTTCCGGGCGAGGACGCCCTCTCAGCGGCTGACAGGTAATCATGGAAAGATTTCTCTTACGCTCGTTTCCAGAGCCTCGGTATGATGACGAACATCGTAGACATGAGAAACGAACAAAGCATTCTCGTCGGCTTCGTCGATCACGTGCAGCACCGTGATGTCAGCCGCGGGATGCACGCCGATCCGAAGTGCGGCGCTCAGCGCCGCCAGCGAGGAAGCCGAGAAATCGGTCGCGAAAAGAACGCGCTCGAACGGCACGTTCGCCTGAGACGGCGCATGTGGAGAAGCGGAAAAGACCGGCATCGGCGAAGTTCGAACGACCTGCTCGGTCACCGATCCCAGGACGAGGTGTCTCAGGCCGCTATCACCACGAGTGCCTAATACGACCTTCGCGTCGTGCGCGTGAGCCCTCTCCGCGATCACGGCTGCCGGCTCGCCTCCGCTCACCTCGGCAATGATCTCCGGGCGGGGTGCCTGGCCGGTGCCAAACTGATTGCGCAGTCGTTCGTGAATCGTCGCCGCAGCCGACTCGCACACGTGCAGAGCGATGCTTCGCGCTCGGGTGTAACGCGCAATAGCGAGGGCGTACGTCGCCGCGTGCCTTGACGCCTCGGAAAAATCAATCGGGCAGACTATGGTGTCCATACGTGCCTCGCGATGTGATCGATTCGACCGGATCCTCTGTTCCACTGTGAGAAACCGGGTCCAGATGAGGACGCTCCAGCCGGCATCGCGCGATGCGATCGCCGAGAGTCGACCGCTTGATCTGCAGAAGCTCCGCCGCCTTCGACTTGTTGCCGTGACTCACCTTCAGCGCCCAACTGATCAGGCTCGACTCGAGTTCACGAAGGCGATCGTCGAGAGAAATCGCTGTGGACGCTGGCGCGCCCACCACGGTCTCAGGCGGCGCTGACGGTACGACCGCCGTCGAGGCCGTGAGTGCCGGCACCAGAGCCGCAAGCGGCTCGAGCGGTCCGCCGGCCTTGAACAGGATATTGGCCGACGTGCAGCCAATGCGAATGGTTCCGCAGGTGCAGGTCTGCGCGATGCGCTCGCAGGCGTTCTCGAGTTCGCGGACGTTGCCGGGCCAGTTGTATCGGATGAACGCCTGACGGACGGCCTCGGACACGAGCGGCACTTCTCCGCCCCTGCGTCGGAAGTAACGTCCCAGAAAGTGATCCATCAGCACCGGGATATCCTCCCGACGCTCACGAAGAGGGGGAAGCGTAAGCGGCAGCACGTTCAGTCGGTAAAAGAGATCCTCGCGAAACTTTCCTTCCGCCACCATGTGCTTCAGATCCTTCTTGCTGCCGGCGATGATTCGGACATTGACGGGCACAGTGCGAGTGCCGCCCAGGCGCTCGATCGTGCGATTCTGCAGCACGCGCAGCAGCTTCACCTGCATCGCCAGCGGAACATCGTCGATGTCGTCCAGGAACAGCGTGCCGCGATCGGCCAGTTCGAAGCGGCCGGGCCGGTCCTTCACGGCACCGGTAAACGCTCCGCGCTCGTGCCCGAAGAGCTCGCTCTCGATCAGCGTGTCAGAGAACAACGCGCAGCTGACGGCCACGAACGGATGATGCTTGCGGCGGCTCGAGCTGTGGATCAACGTCGCCATCACTTCTTTGCCCGTTCCGCTCTCACCGGTCACGAGCACCGTGCTCTCGCTGTCGCCGATGACCCGAAGAAAATCGAAGACGGCGCGCATGCGCGCGCTGTGGCCGACGACGATATCCGCCGACGATTCAATGGATGTCATGGCAACCTCACCGGACGCGCAACGATTCGAATTCGGGAATCTCTTCGCGAAGCGCATTCTCGACGCCCTGATACAGGGTGAGGTGCGCGCTGGGACAACCGGCGCACATTCCGGTAAGCCGCACCTCCGCCGAGTTGCCCACGACGTCGACGAGCTCGATGTCGCCGCCGTCGGCCTGGATGAAAGGTCGAACCCGATTCAGGATGGTTTCGATTCGTTCTCGGCTAATCACAGGGCCCTCCTCGGACGATGCCGAGTGAAGGGCAACCCCTGTGCCAGAAGATCAGTGCCGAAATACCGTTTAAGTCACGGGTTCTCGCAAGGCAGGGCGGTCAGGCATGGGAACTATTCCCCAGTGCGGGAAAAAACCCGCGACGACGTTCCCTCACCCCCATGCCACTCATGAACGCCGGTTGTGGATCGTCTTCTGAACCGCTGTGTCCTCGTCGTCGCCCTTGGCCGCGCCGTTTTTCGCATCGCCGAACTCCTCGAGCTCGACACGCGTGCTTCGGAACAGCTTTTCCGAAGGATCGTCGAGCGCCATGATCGCGTTGGCCGCGGCGGCGATCTGTCCTGGCGTCGACCCAGGAAAGCGACGCGCCAAGAGCGCTTCAATCTTCTGACGATCGCGCAAGGCCACCTCTATCGTTGAACGTTCCTGACGAACAATCCGCCTACGAACATCGCGAATCCAATCAGGCCGACCACCAGACCGACTGGAAGCATGACCATCGTCACGCCCATTGCCAGCCCGATCACCATGAGGATGAAGCCAGCCATCACGAAGACGGCGTGTTCGACGAATCCGACGAGCGTGTGAACGTAAGCCATGGCGCCTTCTCTTATGATCAGCCGGTAACGCAAGGCGAGTGCCGAAGATTCTGACGAATTTCCGGCGGCTCCGTCGCAAACATGCGCTTTCCGACACGGTGTTCCGAGCATGGCAATTGCACTAGAACAACATCGACAGAGGCGCAAGCCATCGCGGAGTTCGGCGCAGAACGGAGGATTCTCATGATCACACTCAATCGAATTCTCGTCGCCACGGATTTCGGCGAGGCCGCCGGCGCGGCTCTCGACTACGGACGGGCACTCGCGCGACGGTTCGGGGCCAAGCTAACGGTTCTCCATGTGGTTGGCGACATCATGACCTCAGGCTACGGTGTCGACGGGTACGTCGCCGGTTATTCGGATCTCCAACGAGACGCGGAAGACGGCGCGCAGAAAGACTTGGACGGACTTCTTACTGAATCGGATCGAACCGACCTCGGAGGCAAGAGCGTATTGCTGACGTCGAACGCGACGGCTCTGACGATCATCAACTTCGCCAAGGACATCAACGCGGACGTCATTGTCATGGGCACCCACGGCCGCGGCGCGATGGCGCATCTGTTGATGGGCAGTGTTGCGGAACGGGTCGTGCGGACCGCACCCTGCCCTGTGCTGACAGTCAAGCACCCCGAGCACGAGTTCGTGCTGCCCGATGCCGTCACGGCCGCGATCAGAGCATGAACTCATGGAACGCCTGAGCGCCACGCTGCCAAGCTCCGACGAAACCACGATGCGCGCCGTCCTCCGTGACGGTTCGGTGGCGGCGCTCAAGGTGTCCGACCCGTCCGACCACGACTCGATCCAGCGCTTTTTCCACGAGCTGTCTGCAGAGTCGCGACGCCGGCGTTTCTTCACGCTGGCCGAGCCCGCCGACGAGCTGGTTCGACGACTCTGCGACTCGAGCGATCCGGCGCGCGCGGTGACGCTCCTCGCCATGCGGACGGTCGACGGAACCACCAGGCCAATCGCCGTCGGATCGTATTTCGCGACCGGCGGTGGTTCGGCGGAGGCAGCCTTCGCCGTCAACGATCACTTTCACGGCAAAGGCATCGGGACGATTCTGCTGGAGCGCCTGGCAGCCATTGCCGTCGCCCACGGCGTCGATCGCTTCGAGGCCGTGACGCTGCCCGAAAACGCCGCGATGCTCGAGGTCTTTCACGAGTCGGGCTTCGAGATCCGATCCAAGTCCGAGCAGGGCACGATCGCGGTCCAGCTCTCCCTCCGCCCGACCGACGGGACCGTCGCTTCCGCCGAACGCCGCATGGCGCTTGCGACCGCCGCCTCTCTTCGACCCGTGTTCGAACCCGCGAGCATCGCTGTCGTCGGCGCGTCGCGAACGCCCTCGAGCATCGGGCATCGAATCGTGAAGGCCCTGGGCGACGCGCGCTTCAAGGGTTCCATCTATCCGATCAATCCGGCGGCGTCGAAGGTCGAGGGTCTGCGCTGCTACCCCGATCTGGCAGCGGCGCCGCGCGGCATCGACCTGGCGGTAATCGCCGTCCCGCGCGCACTCGTACTCGGTGTCGTCGACGAATGCGCGGCGGCCGGCGTGAAATCGATCGTCGTCATCACCGCCGGCTTTGCCGAAACGGGAGACGACGGTCGATCGCTGCAGACCAAGCTCCTCGAGAAAGTGCGCGGCCACGGCATGCGGATGGTCGGCCCCAACTGCATGGGCGTGCTCAACGCCAATCCGGCGATCAGCATGAATGCGTCGTTTTCGCCGGTGATGCCCGCGAGCGGGCACGTCGCCTTCTCATCGCAGAGCGGTGCGCTCGGCATTGCCATCCTCGAACTCGCCGGCCAGCGGGGGGTCGGGCTCTCGACGTTCGTGAGCGTCGGAAACAAGGCGGACGTCTCGAGCAACGATCTTCTTCAGTACTGGGAAGCCGATCCCAACACGTCGCTGATCCTTCTCTACCTCGAATCGTTCGGCAATCCGCGCCGCTTTGCGCGGCTGGCTCGCCGCATCGGTCGTGTCAAGCCGATCATCTGCGTCAAGGCCGGCCGCACCCGCGCAGGCTCGCGCGCAGCCGGGAGCCACACTGCCGCGCTGGCGGCCAGCGACACGGCAGTAGATGCGCTCTTTCATCAAACTGGCGTTATCCGTGCGGGGACGATCGATGAAATGTTCGACATTGCAGCATGTCTCGATGCGCAGCCCTTACCGCCGGGGCGACGTGTCGCCATCGTGACCAATGCTGGCGGTCCCGGCATTCTCGCGGTTGACGCGTGCGAGTCGGCCGGCCTCGACGTCGTGCCGTTGTCCGAGGAGACGCGGCAGCGGCTCGCCGCGTTCCTGCCCCAGGAAGCCAGCATGACGAATCCTATCGACATGGTGGCGTCCGCCGGCCCGAGCGAGTTCAGGCAGGCGATCGAAATCGCGGCAACCTCGAGCGAGGTCGACGCGCTCATCGTCATCTACACGCCGGTGGATCGCGCCACGAGCGCGGCCACGCTCGAAGCAATCCGGGACGGAGTGGTCGACGCTCGAGCGCACGGCGCGACCGGAAAGCCAGTGCTCGCCTGCATCATGGGCGAATCAGGCGGCTCCGTGCAGCTGATGGCCGGCAACGAGCGGGTACCAACGTATCTTTTTCCGGAGAATGCCGCGCGCACCCTCGCGAGGGCGGCGTCGTACGGCGAATGGCGCAATCAGCTGCCCGGCCTGCTCTGGGGCTTCGACGACGTTCGAGTCGAGACGGCGCGCGACATATGCAAGGCGGCAATTGCATCGCGCGGCGACACGTGGCTGACGGCCGACGAGACACGCGAACTGCTCGGCGCGTTCAACATGCCGGTTGCCGCCGGCCTCGTTGCCAGGACCACGGCGGATGCCGCGGCTGTGGCACACACCATTGGTTTCCCGGTCGCGGCCAAGCTTGCGACGCGCGGAGTGTCACACAAGACCGAAATCGGCGGCGTTCGCCTGAACCTCGCAACCGACGCCGACGTCGAGCGGGCATTCGAGGATCTCGTGAAGGCGGGACGCGCGCTCGGCAGCGAAGCCGCCGTCGATGGCGTGCTGATCCAGTCGATGGTCCCGAACGGCATCGAGACGATGATGGGCGTATCGGAGGATCCGCTGTTCGGTCCCTTGATCGCGTTCGGGCTCGGCGGCATTCACGTCGAGATTCTCCATGACGTCCAGTTCCGTATCGCGCCGCTGACGGATCGCGACGCCGACGAACTGCTGCACGCCATTCACGGTCTTCCCCTGCTCAAGGGCTATCGTGGTCACGCGCCTGCGGACTGCGACGCGCTCCGAGATCTGTTGCTTCGCATCTCCCGGCTGGCGGTCGACGTGCCGGAAATCGCGGAGCTCGACCTCAACCCGGTCATCGCATTGGCGCCTGGACAGGGCTGCCGCGTTGTCGACGCGCGCGTCAGGGTGCGGTCCGCGCGCCGATAGCCCTGGTGACGCGGCAGCCGGGGATTCGTCTCAGTGAGTCGACAGCTCAGTGCGGCGATAGGTCTCGACGCCGACGCGCATCAGGAATCCGTCGGCCTCGAGCGACATCAGCAGATTTTCAGCGGTCACCCGCCGAACGCCGAGCAGCCGCGCGGTCTGGGGGACAGTGAGGACTAGGCCTGGCATCGCCAGAAACTCGTGTCGAAGCCGAAGCTGGTCCGCATCAATCGATGGGGCATGTGCGATCATGGGGCACCACCTAGTTCACGCCAGCCTGTTCCGGAACGCCGTGCACCTCCCGATCACCTGCGAACTGATACGACGTCAGGACACAGCCGTATCCCAGCGACGAGGGCCGGGTCGCGATCGTGAGCCTCGATACGACATCACCGCGCCGCGGAACGCACTGGAATGCGGCGATCTCCTCAGTCGCACGCTGGGTCGCAGGATCGAAGAGGTGCACGGTCGTACACGGCTCGCCGCGCGCCATCGCGGCGTTGTCATGGGTGAACAACACCGGTCCGACGACGAACGTCGAACCGACGAGCGTCGGCTCATCGAGGTACGCGACCGCCGACCGCTTGGCTGCCGGTGATGCGGTCATCCCTGTCGTGATGACGGCCGCGACCATCAGAAGAATCCATCGCCCGAAGCACCGACGGGGATGCATACGACCCTCCCGAATTCGATCCGCGGTTTCCCGATGCCGGGCATCCGGCATCTCACCGGCAGCCATGAACTGCTCACGCAATGGACGTTCCCTTTCTGTCGCTAGCGGATGGGCGCATGCGAAACGCCGCAGCCGTCCGGGTCGTCGTCAGTCGCGCGTTGCCACCGGGGCGTCCCGTCTTCGTCCCGCAACGTCAGGAAAGTCTTGCCGTCCTTGCTGATCGTCCTCGCCCAGATCTCGCCGGTCGCCGCCTTTGCGCCGACCACATACACCTGCTCGTCCGCGAAAAAGTAGTAGTTGTTGCTGGCGATGAAGAGCGCGGGCCCCAACGACACGCGCACGAGACCGGCGGGTGTCTTCAGCTCCAGATGTACGCCGACGGTGCCGTCCGGGCTCGCCGCTGCGAGGACGTAGCGAATCGGACCGCTGAGAGTCGTCTCGTTCGCCTTGTTGTAGCCCGTGGGCGACTGGCCGAAAGCGAGACCGGCTGTCATCACCAGAAGACTCGACGCCAGAATCACTGATTTCATAAAACCTCCTCGGATGAATCCGGTTCGTATTCCCGGAAGTCCGTGCGAATCGAGATGCGGTTCCCGTCGCAAACGAGATGCCGTTGCGCCGTCCAGGTTTTAGAGGAGATTGCGGGGTTTGCGGGAGCCGTCACACGTGCGAGCGCGGAATACTTCGGACGATGGGGAAAATCCCCCGCCGCACGCCCGGCGAACGGTCCGAGGAGGCGTGCCGTTCGTCGGGCCGGGCGGGGGCCGCGCCCGATCCAATTAACGGAGCGGGATGCCGTGCGCCTCCGTGTCGCCGGAAATCTGATATTCGACGAGACGCTTCACGCCGAGATCGGTGGGCTCCGTCGTGAACGTCGTCGATTCCACTCGTTCCGCACGACGCGGCTTGCAGTGGAAGGAGACGAGCGCCTCTTTGGTCCCTTCGACTGGATCGAAACGATAGATCGTCGTGCAGGGCTCGCCTTGCGCCATCTTGACATCGTCATGGACGATGAGCACCGTGCCGCTCACGAGTGCGCGCGCCACGAGGACCGGGACGGCGAAGCTCGCGATCGACCATTGCCTGTCGCTCTTCGGGCAGCACGACTCGCCCGTTCCCGCGCAGCACCGCTCGAGCTCCGCACAACAGACGCGATGTTCCTGGCCGCCGGCGATCGCGCAGTTCCGGTCCGCGCTCCGAGCACCAAGCGTCGACGCACCAAAGAAACCGACGAGCGCCGCCGCCGTGATGAGCAGTCGCAATTTCATGATGTCCTCCCTTGGAGGTCGTGTTGCGTCGTCGACAATCCGGCGCGATGACGCGTTCTCTCGACTGAAGGCAAGGAGAGTGCCGGCGTCATCAGCATGCCATTTGCAGACTTGAGGGCCCGGTGCACGCGGCAGCGCCGAAGATCCGGCGCCCGGCCCCAGGGAGGAACACATGAGAGTCGTCATATTCTTCGCAACCCGCGAGGGACACACCTGCCGCGTGGCGGAGCACATCGCCGACGCGCTTCGCGATCGTGACGTGGCGGTTGACCTCGTGGACGTGCGGCAACTCCACGAACCGGTCGACTGGGCCGGCTATCAGGCTGCATGCGTCGCCGCCTCCGTCCACATCGGCCGTCATGAGCCGGAAATGATTGCGTTCGTGCGCCAGCATCGTTCCGAACTGGTACGGCTTGCTGCAGCATTCATCTCCGTGACGCTGTCACAGGCGGGTGCGCAAAACGTTCACTCGACTGCCGACAAGCGCAGCGCCGCCGCGGCCGACGTGCAGCGCATGATCCATCGGTTCGTCGCGGAGACTGGCTGGCAACCGGCGCACGTACTGCCGGTCGCTGGCGCGCTGATGTACAGGCGCTACAACCCGCTCGTCAGATTCGTCATGAAACGGATCGCCCGACAGGCCGGAGCGCCGACCGACTCGTCGCGCAACTACGACTTCACCGACTGGCCGGCGGTCGATCGGTTCGTCGAAAGAGTTCTGTTACCGGCATAGAAGGGAGTGGATGCGCCATGAAGCCGCTACCCCACCGATACGACGTCCGCCTGAGCGGCAGCACAAGCGGATACGCGATCGCGTCGAATGGTCTGGCCCCGCTGCTTCGCATGGCCCCGCCCGTCGAGTTCGACGGCCCCGGAGACGCGTGGACCCCAGAGCATCTCTTGCTGGCCGCTGTCCAGGCGTGTTTTCTCTTCACGCTGCGCGCCGTCGCGCGGGCGTCCAAGATCGAATTGCTCCACGTCGATGTCGGCGCGAGCGGAACGGTCGACCGGACCGATGGCGTCACGAGGTTCACCGAGATCGTGTTGTGCCCGACGGTGACGCTGGCCGCCGGGATCGATCGTGATCGGATCAACCGGCTTCTCGAGAAAGCGGAACGAGCCTGCCTCGTTTCGGCTTCGCTGTCGACACCCGTCCGCGTGCGCGCCGCCGTGGTAGAAAGAGAAGCCGCGTGAGGCCTTCAGCGCGTTGACGTCGGATTCGACGCGTCGGGAACGCCGGCCCACATCGCCGCGAGGGCAATACACCCCAGCACGACGAGGTTCGGAAACAGAAGCGGCGCCAGTGCGGGCGGGCCGTCGATGATTCTCTCCGACGGCCGTCTTCGCGAGGGTCAAACACCGTGCCTCTGAGACGCTGGGGCGTCGCGAGGCTCGATTGCCGGAATCCCGTCAGCCGCCTGTCGGACACCGAATGAGATGCGTGGAATCGGCACTGCCCTTCGAGAATCCCCTGGCATGCCCCGTGCGATCACTCGAGGCAGTATGGCGGGCACCCGTCGTCAACAGTTCGTTCGTGCGATACAGAAAATCCTTCTTGATCGCGATCGCTTAGAACTCAGAGCCGCGGACGCGGTCCTGTCCGTTCTCGAGCGAAGACGCGCGCCACGGACCGCGGCCAAGCGGCGGAAGTCGACGACGAGGACTCCGTCATGAGCGCGGCGACGAAGCACTTGAACTTTCGATCGATTCTTTGTCCGGTGGATTTCTCGGCGTGTTCCAGCGCAGCGCTCGACTACGCGCGGGCTGTGGCCCGTCGCCAACGTGCGGCCTTGCACGTGGTCTATGTGAACGATCCGCTGCTCGTCGTCGCCGCCGCGACCGCGATGCACGACGACATGGTGAAACGGAGCGCGCGCGAATTGCGGGTCTTTGTGAACAAATCCGTGCGCCCGACGCGACGAAGTCGTGTGTCGCTCCAGGTCCGGGTCGGCGATCCCGTTACACAGATTCTGAAAGTCGCACGTTCACAAGGAGCGGATCTCATCGTGATGGGTACGCACGGCCTCACCGGCGCTGATCGATGGCTCGTCGGCTCAACGACGCTGGATGTTCTTCGACGAACGCGCGTGCCGGTCCTCATCATCCCCAGCCGCCCTCGTCGTCGCGCTCGTCTGCACAGATCCTGGCCTGGCAAACGGATTCTCGCAGCCATCGATGTGAATGGTGCATCGACCCATGATGTTACGGTCGCGATACGCGCGGCGGCAGCGTTCGGCAGCACGCTGGTGCTGGCACACGCAGTGAAGGATCGAGCCACACCCGCCTGGCTGAAAAACAATCGCCTTGGGCCCGCCGGGCAACTCAGACACGTATGGCGACGAATGGTGAGCCTTGCCGCTGTCGCAAGACGCAAGATGGCCACAGACATTCGGGTCGTGAAGGGCTCGCCGGGAGAGTTATTGGGCGCTTTGGCGAAAGCCGAAAATCTGCAGCTCATCGTGACCACGCTGCGTGCGCGGCGTCGTTGGTTCGAGCCCAAACGAGGCTCCGTCTCCTATCAGCTCATTTTGCGAGCGAGAATCCCGGTCCTGGCTTGTCCACCGCGATGGCGGTTACCTTGACGCCGGTTGTCCAGCCATGTCGGACTCGACACATCCACTAGCCGGACTCTCTGACGCCGAAGCGGCAATGCGGCTCCGAGCCGACGGGCCCAACGAGCTCCCCTCGTCAAAGCCGCGCCGCTTGACATCGATCGCGATTGAAGTCATCCGTGAGCCGATGTTCATGCTGCTCATCGCAAGCGGCGCCGTGTATCTGGTGCTCGGAGATGCCGCCGAATCCGCCGCGCTGCTCGTGGCGGTCTTCCTGGTCATCGGCATCACGTTATACCAGGAGCAGAAGACGGAACGTGCACTGCAGGCGCTGCGGGACCTCTCGAGCCCGCGGGCGCTCGTCATCCGGGGCGGTACGACCAAGCGGATCGCGGGCCGCGATGTCGTTCGCGATGATCTGGTCGTCCTGCACGAGGGAGATCGTGTGCCAGCCGACGGCTGCGTCGAATCGTGCAGCAACCTTCGAATCGATGAGTCACTCCTGACGGGCGAGTCGGTTCCCGTGCGGAAGACGCCTCTTACTGGAAACCCTTGCGCCGAAAGTCCAGGTGGTGACAACCGGCCGTTCGTCTATTCGGGAACCCTCATCGTGAGCGGTGACGGCATCGCACGCGTCACGGCGACAGGACTCAGGACCGAACTTGGCAAGATCGGCGAAGCGCTGAAGCACCTGGAAGCGGGCCCAACTTCTCTGCAGCTCGAGGTGGGCCGCATGGTTCGACTGCTCGCGACACTCGGCTTGACGGCGTGTGTCGTGCTGGGTGTGGCGTACGGCCTGGCGCAGCAGCGGTGGCTCGACGGCGCACTGGCCGGCCTCACGCTCGCGATCGCGATGGTCCCCGAAGAATTCCCAGTGATCCTGACGGTGTTTCTTGCGCTGGGCGCGTGGCGCATTTCGCGCAGCCAGGTGCTCACGCGACGAATGCCGGCGATCGAGACGCTTGGTTCGGCGACAGTGCTCTGCGTCGACAAGACCGGCACATTGACGATGAACCGGATGTCGGTCGCGGCAGTGGCCATCGACGGGCGGATCGAATCGTTGGACGAAGGCGTTGGCTTCGGAACGTCCGCTGCGCGCGTGATCGCCGCGGCGATTCGAGCGAGCAAAACCGACGCGTTCGATCCAATGGAGCGGGCGTTCAGAGAACTCGGTCGCCAGCTGCCCGCGGTCGCGACCGAACCTTCCACGACGGTTCGCGAGTATCCTTTGTCGGACTCGATGCTGGCGGTGACGCACGTGTGGCGCAACGACGCCCTCAACCTCTTCGAGGTTGCGGTCAAGGGCGCGCCAGAATCCGTCGTCGAGTTGTGCAGGCTGGACGAATCGAAACGCGCGCGAGTCCTTCAGCAGGTCGAACAACTGGCGTCGCAAGCACTCCGTGTTCTGGGCGTCGCTGTCGGCGAGTGGCGCGCGAGCGAACTCCCAGCGTCACCCGCGAGCTTCGACCTGCAGTTTCTGGGTTTGGTCGGCCTCGCCGATCCCGTCCGGCCGGGCGTTCCCGCGGCCATCGAGAACTGCCGTACAGCGCAGATCAGAGTCGTCATGATCACGGGTGACTATCCGGGGACGGCCATGAACGTCGCGAAACGGGTGGGTTTGCTTCGATCGACCGAATGCCTAACAGGTGCCGATCTCAACGCCATGAACGACGACGCCTTGCGACGGAGCGTCCGGGACGTCGACGTATTTGCGCGCATCGTCCCCGACCAGAAGCTGCGCATCGTCAACGCCCTGAAAGCCAGCGGCGAGGTCGTCGCCATGACCGGCGACGGCGTCAATGACGCGCCCGCGCTCAAGGCGGCCGACATCGGCGTCGCCATGGGCGGCCGTGGCACCGACGTCGCTCGCGAGGCGGCCGCACTCGTGCTGCTCGACGACGACTTCTCCTCCATCGTCCGCGCAGTGAAGCTCGGACGGCGAATCTACGACAACATCGAGAAGGCCACCTCGTACGTGCTCGCCATTCACGTACCGATCGCCGGAATCTCTCTCCTCCCAGTGCTTCTTGGCTGGCCTCTCGTGCTCATGCCAGTGCACGTCATCTTCATGGAACTGATTGTCGATCCCGCCTGTTCGATCGCGTTCGAGATGGAACCGGCGGAGCGCGATGTGATGCAGCGGCCGCCGCGCGCACGTGCGAGGCGGCTGTTCACGCCGCGACTGGTGGCACGCAGTCTCCTTCAAGGAACCGGCGCGCTCGGGGCGGCACTGGCGGTTTGGGCCGCAAGTGTCGCCGCCGGCCTCTCCGCGGCCGACGTGCGGACGCTCACGTTCGCAAGCCTCATCGTCGGCAACCTGGCCCTCATCGTTGCCAACCGATCGCTGTCGGATTCAGTCTGGGCCAACTGGCGCACGCCAAATCCGGCGTTGGCGTGGCTGTTCGCCGGCGTGTTCGGCCTGCTGGGAATCGTCCTCTACGTGCCGCTGGTCAGAGGGCTGTTCGGAATGGCGCAGCCGCACGTCGACGACACGGCGGTCATCATGGCAGCCGGTCTGGGCGCGCTGCTCTGGATGGAAGCCGTCAAACGCGCATTCAGAGAGGTGAGGCCCGCCACATGACCGACGCGTCGCTTCTGGGCATCCTGGTCGCGGCTCTCGGCGGAGCGGCCATCGGCGTCGAACGACAGCAGTCCGGCCACGCGACTGGCATCGACGCGAGATTCGCAGGCGTTCGAACATTCACGCTCCTCGGCGGTGTCGCAGGCCTGACGGGGTGGTTGACCCGGATGGATCTTGCCGGCATGGCGCTCGTCATCGAAGCGGGAGCCGTGGCCGTCGTTGTCATCGGATACGTCGCCGCGAGCCGTCGCGACGTAGACGCGACAACCGAGGTTGCCGCGCTGATCGTCATCGCCGCGGGGTTCATCGCCGGCATCGGCTATCTCGCGCTCGCCAGCGGCACCGTGGCTATGTGCGCGCTGCTCCTGGTCGAGAAGTCCCGGCTCCACGCGCTGGTTGCCGGCATCGACGATGACGAACTCCGCGCCGGAGCACGATTCGCCGTCATGGCGGTGGTCGTCCTTCCTCTATTGCCCGAGGGACCGTTCGGACCGCTTGGCGGCATTAAGCCGCGCGAACTGTGGCTGCTCGTGCTCTTCTTTGCGGGGCTGAGCTTTTGCGGCTATGTCGCACGACGACTGATCGGACCGGGCCGCGGTTACGCCGTTGCCGGCGTTCTTGGCGGATTCATTTCGTCCACCAACGTCACGTTCACGTTCGCACGGCTCAGCCGCCACGAAAACGGGTTCGCCCGCGCTCTGGCGACAGGTGCGGTGGGAGCGAGCACGATGCTCTTCCCGCGCGTCGCCCTCGCGGCCGCCGTCCTGCGGCCGACAACGGCACGCGCTCTCCTGCCCTATCTCATCGCGCCGTTCGTCCTCGGCGCCATCGCGACGGCTTCTTCGTGGAGGTTAGCGGCCCCAGACGGTGATCCGAACGCAGGGCCTTCGAATCCACTGCAAGTCTGGGCTGCGCTGCAGATGGCGGCTCTCTTTCAAGTCGTGCTGTTCGCGGTCTACGTAGTCAGACACTACTTCAGCGAGGGCGGACTGCTCGCGTCCGGTGCGGTACTCGGCCTTACCGACGTCGATGCGTTGACTGTCTCGATGACGAGAGTTGCAGCCGACTCGGGTGCCGACGCGATCGCATCGAAGGCGATCGCCATCGGCATTGTCGCGAACTGTGTTCTCAAGGCCGGGCTCGCCGCCGCCCTGGGAGCCCCGGCGTTTCGGCGGCTGGCCGGCAGCGTCCTCTTGGCAATGGCTCTGACGATCACCATGTCGCTGGTGTGGCGGTGACTGCGCCCATCAACATTGCTCGTCCACTCCGGCCGCGACGGCGGGACGTCTTTCCTTTGCCCGCGCAGCTTCGGGATACAACGCCACCTTCAATACACCGTCGCGCTGATGACTGAAGAGATCGAACGCATCCTCGATGTCGTCGAGCGCGAACCGGTGGGTCACCAACGGCGCAAGGTCGACGCGACCGTGCTCGATTGTGGACATCAGCCGGCGCATGCGCTCCTTGCCGCCCGGACAGAGCGTCGTCACGATCCTCTGATCGCCGAGGCCGGCATAGAACGCTTCGTACGGCGCGACGACCTTCCCTGAATACACGCCCAGGCTGGACAACGTGCCACCGGGTCGAATTGCCCGGAGCGCGTTCTCGAAGGTTTCCTGCCGACCGAGCGCCTCGATGGCGACATCTACGCCGCGACCGTCGGTCAGGCGCTTGATTGCCGTAACCGGATCGCCGTCGCGGATGTCGAGAGTCACGTTCGCGCCCAGCTTGCGCGCCATGCGCAGGCGCTCGACGTTCGAATCCACGCCGATGATGAGCGACGCGCCCTTCAGCTTGGCGCCGAGCGTCGCGCAAAGACCAATCGGCCCTTGTGCAAATACCGCAACCGCGTCGCCGACCTTGATGCCGCCACTCTCCGCGCCCGAGAGGCCGGTCGAAAAGATGTCGCAACACAACACGACGGCTTCGTCGGACAGATCTGCGGGTATGAGCGCGAGATTGGCCCGCGCATCCGGCACGAGCAGATACTCCGCCCAGGCACCGTTGATCGTGTTGCCGAAGTGCCATCCTCCCAGGCCTCCGCCGCACTGCGAATGGACGCCATTGAGGCAGTAGAAGCACTGACCACACGGCGTGATCGCTCCGACAATCACCCGTTGACCAACCGCGTACAGCTCCTCGAGGCCTGGTCCGAGCTCCTCGATCACGCCGACGGGTTCGTGTCCGAGGACCAGTCCCGGCTTGACAGGATATTCGCCGCGGACGATGTGGACGTCGGTGCCGCAGATCGTCGTCGTCGTAATCCGTATCACCGCCTCGCCCGCACGAGGCCGAGGTTTTGGAACTTCCTCAACCGCGATTCGATCCTTGCCTTTGAAGACTACCGCTTTCATTGTGTTCATGACCGCCACCTTCAAGAATCGCGGGGCGCCTTGGCGGCGCCCCGTGGCCCGACAATTCAGCACTCACGCGACCTTGACGTCGACGGCCTTCGGTTTGGCTGCTGCCGTTTTCGGCAGATGGACGTTCAACATCCCGTCCTTGAACTCGGCCTTCACCTTGTCGGCTTCGATTTCAGTCGGAAGCGCGAACTGTCGGACGAACTTGCCGTACGCCCGCTCGACCTTGTGGTATCGCTTCCCCTTCTCCTCCTTCTCCTGCTTTCGTTCACCCTCGATTGTGAGCACGCCTTCGAGGACCTGGACCTTGACCTGCTCCTTCCGCACGTCGGGAAGCTCGGCTTTGATCAGGTACTCCGCGTCGGTCTCTTCGATGTCGACTGCAGGAGCCCAGTCGGCGAAGAATGGGCCCTCGGCTTCGGCGCGACGCGGCGCACCTTCGATGAAGAACCGGTTCAGGCGAGACTGCATGTCCTCGAGCTCACGGAACGGGTTCCATTTGACGATGTTCATAACGGCCTCCTTTCCTCTGAAGGAGATTCGCGCCGCTTTGCCTGTAACGTTCAAGAGCTGCTTCTGTCGGATTCTCGCCGGATGCCCGATGATCCGCCGAGAGTTCGGCAGTGGCTCGCTTTTCACCCTCAATTACAGATGGCGGCGCGAACTCCACTCTCGCTAGTGCAATTCCACGGCCGGACCGAGTCCGTTATGCGCCGCCAATCACCGCCGCGACGACAGCGCCGCTCGCATAAGCGACCACTGCTACGAGCGCGCCCAGGCCGAGCATCTCCAGGCCGGCGGTCCACCAGCGAACGTTGCCGATTCGCGCTCGCGATGCGCCGAAGGCGAACATCGCCAGCGCGGTACAAACAGCCGACGCGGCATACCGATCGACCGACAGATTGGGAACCATGTACGGCACGAGCGGGACCGCACCGGCTGTCACGAACGCAAGGAACGTGGCGCCGGCATGCCGAAACGGAAAGGCTTCCTCCTCCGGGAGCTGCTGCGCCGCGAGCACGCTTTCGTGCGATCGGATGGCCAGATAGTTGCCGACGGCCATGGACAGTCCGTCGGCAAAGAGATTCGCCGCGCCGATGACCAGTACCACACGCATCGACAACCCACCCCCGGCGACTCCAGCCACCACGGCGAATGTCGTGACGATGCCGTCGTTGGCGCCATAGACCAGCTCGCGCACGTAGTGCTGCGCGATCTGCAGCAACCCGCGCGGTTCGACGTGGACGGAAGCGCCGCTCATGGGTTCGACTCGCCCAGCGCGGCTGCGGCTTCGCGCTCGTGAACAGAGATCACACGACGCTTGACGATCTCGACGAGCCACAGGTAGGCCACAACCGTGATGATCAGGAACGCGAAATAGGCTGGTGGCGGAACCGTGAAGCCGAGCAGCGCACCGATCGGCGTCGCGGGCAACGCCAACGCAACCAAGACGATTGAGACCGTCGTCACGATCAGCGCTCCACTCGGACGGCTGCGCAACGGGCTGCCGAACGTTCGGATCACAAACACGACAAGTGCTTGCGTTGCGAGGGATTCCACGAACCAGCCGGTGTGGAACACCGCCTCTGAAGCGTGCATGAGGCGGAGCATCACGAAGAAGGTCAGGAAGTCGAACACCGAACTGACCGGACCGATGAACAGCATGAATTTCCTGACCAGCTCGAGGTTCCAGCGCTGCGGCCGCCTGAGATAGTCGCGATCCACATCGTCGGTGGGAATCGCGATCTGAGCGAGGTCGTACAGGAGGTTGTTGAGAAGAATCTGCGTCGGCAGCATCGGAAGGAACGGCAGGAAGACGGACGCCACCGCCATGCTGAACATGTTGCCGAAGTTGGAGCTCGTATCCATCAACAGGTACTTCATCAAGTTGCCGGCCGCGCGACGCCCCTCGACGATGCCGCCATGCAGGACGGCGAGGCCTGACTGCCCGAGGACGATATCCGCGGCCTCACGCGCCACGTCGGTGGCCGAGACGACGGAAATGCCGACGTCGGCCGTGTGCAGCGATGGCGCGTCATTGATGCCGTCGCCGAGGAAGCCCACGACATGACCCCTGTGCTTGAGCGCCGCAATGATGCGGTTCTTCTGCGCCGGCGACACGCGAGCGAAGACCGTGGCGCTTTCCGCGACGTGCCCCAGCGCCGCATCATCGAGTTGCGCCAGGCGGTCACCGGTCACCACCTGGCCGCCGTTCAGGCCGACGCAGCCGCAGAGATAACGCGCCACACGCTCGTTGTCGCCTGTCAGTACCTTCACCGCGACGCCGTCGCCGGCCAGCGCCGCTATCGTTCGCGCGGCATCCACACGAATCGGATCGGCAAACGCGACGAAACCCGCGAGCGTCAGGCCCATTTCGTCGTCGCGGGAGTACCTCGCGCGACGATCGACATTGCGATAACCGACCGCGAGCGTCCGCAGGCCATCCGCGGCAAACCGTTCGGCAGTTTGCGCAGCGCCGGCGTCGGCCGCTGCGCACAGAGAAAGAATGGACTCGGGCGCGCCCTTGACGATCAACAGGCGGGCGCCATCGGGTGCATCAACGACGACGGAGAGCCGCCGCCGCTCGAAGTCGAACGGGACTTCGTCGATCTTGCGGTAGCCGGTTACATCGAAGCTGCGGCCATTGAGAATGGCTGCGTCGAGGGGGCTGCGAATGCCCGTCTCGAAGGTGCTGTTCACGTAGGCGAGCTGCAGCGGGCCGTCCGAACTTCGGCCAGAGGGATCGACCGACTGATCGACGCGCATCTCGCCAGTCGTCAACGTACCCGTCTTGTCGGTGCACAGGACGTCGATGCTGCCAAGGTTCTGAATCGCCCGGAGCCTTTTGACGATGACGCCGTCGCGTGACATCCGGGTGGCTCCGGCGGTCAGTGTCACTGACACAATCATGGGCAGGAACTCCGGCGTGAGTCCCACCCCGAGCGCGACCGCGAAGAGCAGCGACTCGAACGCACTTCGGCGCACCGCGAGTCCGACGAGCGCGATGAATAGCACCAGCGCGATGGTTGTGCGCAGGATCAGCAGACTGAAACGCCGTAGTCCATGTTCGAATTCGGACTCAGGCGGCCGCGTGCCAAGTCGTCGCGCAATGTCGCCGAACATGGTGCGCGGGCCGGTCGCCGTGATCAGCGCTTCACCCGTGCCGCTGATGACGGAGGTCCCAAGAAAGACTAGCTGAGGACTGTCGGGACCGCTGCCGCCAGTCAGCGCGCCGGGGCCCGCAATCTTCTCGATCGGCAGCGACTCTCCGGTCAGCATCGACTGCTGCACCGAGAGGTCGCGCGAGACCAGCAGACGGCCGTCGGCCGGAACCAGATCGCCGGCCGACAGCCGCACGACGTCGCCGGACACGAGTTCGCGCCGCGCCACTTCCTGCCACACCTCATCCCGACTGACGGTCGCCGTCGGCGTGACCGACGCGCACAGCCGGTCGGTCTCCCGCTGCGATCGGTAGGTCTGCGCGAAGTCGATGGACGCGCCTACCAGGACGATGGTGACGATGATCAAAGCGTCGGTCTGCTAGCCAAGTGCGGCCGCGATCGCGCTAGCTGCGAGCAGAATGGCGATGAGCGGACTGGCCAGGAGCCGCCCGATGTCCATCAATACGGACGCACGCTGAACCGGAGCCGGGTCGTTCGGCCCGTCCCGCGCCAGCCGGCGCGCGGCTTCCGTGCTGGTCAGTCCGTGGTTCACACCCTGCCAATTCGGTTTGACTGCAAGACGCGTGACTTGTTCGTCTGGCGACACAGGCAGGCATTGCCGAAAATCCGGCAGCCCTGCGACGAATCACACTGAATCGGGTCAGCAAGCGTCTTGCAGTCATCTCGAAATGGACTAACCTCGCCGAACGTTCGGCAGGTGTCACGCGGAGGCGTTATGCGTATCCAGGAGATCATGACGACGACCATCCACTCGGCATCTCCTACGACGCCGGCGGAAGAAGCGTGGGAGTACATGCACACCAAGGGCGTTCGTCATTTGATTATCAAGGAGGGATCGCAAGTCGTGGGCGTTCTCTCCGACAGCGATGCCGGCGGCCGTTCCGGCGCCACGGTACGGCGCAATGTGCGCGTTGGCGATCTCATGGATCGCCACGTCGTCTTGGTGAGCCCGAACGAGACGCTGCGCAAAGCTGCCAATCTCATGAGAGGACACCTGATCGGCTGTCTGCCGGTCATCGACAATGAACGGCTGGTTGGCGTGGTCACTATCGCGACATCCTGAACGTCGTGGGTGGCGGCAGTGCGGATCGGCCGAACCGCGAAGACCGGGCTGCCCTCCACCATCGGATTGCGCACCGGCGAAGTCGCGGGGCAAGCGGCCGCTGGTAGGCGCCATGAAGCTCGCGTCGCAGCGCTCACCATGCGGGGCCGGCGTTGATCGTGCTCCCTTGAGATCGGAGGAATCTTATGGCGCCGGACCTCGCGAGGACGAACATGTTCCTGGGAATCATGGCGGCCGTCAGCCTGCTGCAGGCGATCTCGATCATCGGCATATTGGTCGCGGGCGCGCTGGTCGTTCGCCGCGTTTTGCGCCTCATGACTGTTATCGAGCAGCAGCACGTGGCGCCGACGGTCAAACGTGTCAACGCCATCCTCGACGACGTGAAAGAGGTGACGTCAACCGTGAGAGAAGACGCAGGACGCGTCGATCGAGTGATCGACTGGCTCCTCGAGAGAGTCGGCACTCATCGCCATGTGTCACAGTCCCCGGAGAACCGGCCGATGTGAATCAGCGGCGCGTTATAATGCGATGCTTGTCCGATCAATCACGCCGTGCATTCGTACGCACGCTCGCGCTGGCAGCGCCGATGTTCGCCTTGCCCAAACCGGGCCTGGCGGACGCCGTTTCGACGCGCGCGTTGCGGTTTTCTCATACCCACACGGGCGAACAACTCTCTGTTGAATACTTCGGCTCCGGCCAGTACTGGCCGGACGCACTGTCTGCCATCAACTGGCTGCTTCGAGACTTTCGAACCGGTGACGTCCATGCCATCGACGCGGGCCTCCTCGATCTTCTGCACGGGTTGGCAACGACGACGGACAGCGCGCGGCCGTTCCAGGTGATTTCGGGCTATCGCTCGCCAGCCACGAACGAGATGCTCCGCCATCGCAGTGAAGGCGTCGCCGCGGGCAGCCTGCACATGCAAGGCCAGGCTATCGACATTCGCCTCGCGGACGTGCCGTTGGTCAAGTTGAAAGCCGCGGCGCTGTCGGCGCACCGCGGTGGCGTTGGCTACTATCCCGCGTCGGATTTCGTCCACGTCGACATCGGACGAGTCCGCGCTTGGTAACACGGCCTACTCGCTGACGACGCGATGCACGAGCGCGCGATCGAGCCGCGCGTCGTGGCCGTAAATGTCGGCCGCAAAGCGGACGCTGCCGTCATCGGGCATCACCGCGGCCGTCGTATAGAACAGGATCACTTGAATCGGCTGCGGTACGCTCACGCGAATTGACGTAGGGCCTGCCGTCGCTGCGAGGAGTCGCTCGCGACTCCAACGCACGTCGTCGTTCAGCACCCATTGGGCTAGGCGAACCGGATCCTCGACCCGGATGCAGCCATGACTGAAATCGCGCCGCGGCTTGGCGAACAGCGCTTGCGCCGGCGTGCCGTGCATGTAGACGCTCTCGTCGTTGGGGAATTCGAACTTGATGAGTCCGAGCGAGTTTTGCGGACCTGGACGTTGTCGCACTTGCAGAGTACCCCGACGAAGGCCGCTCATCGCATCGCTCGTCCGTTCGACAACCGGCGCCGGCCCGCCGTCGCTTCGGACCAGTTCCATGTCATGCCGTTCCAGATAGCGGGGATCGCGCGCGAAAGCAGGAAGGATCTCGTGGAGGACGATCGACCGCGGTACGTTCCAGTAGGGTCGAAAGATCACTTCGCGCATCATCGCCACGAACACCGGAGTTTGCGTGCCGGGCGCCCTGCCGACAACGACGTTCATGCCGAACAGCGGCGTCCCGCTCGGCGGAATCCGGTCCCAGGTCCACAACTGGAACATCGGGATGTTGACGACGAGGAGGCGCTGGTCGCCGAGATGCGGCAGCCATCGAAGGCGCTCGAGTGCCAGCTCGATTTGTCGCACGCGCCACTGCGTCGGCACGCGGAGTGCTGCGATGGTTGCCTTTCCCAGCACACCATCCGGCTCGAGGCCGTGGCGAGTCTGAAATCGCTTCACAGCCTCCACGACTGGGCCTTCGTATCGAGCCAGGTCGACCATCGCCTGCTCAGATGCCGAAAGGTCGCCAAGCTGCATGAGACGCTGACCCAACCGTCCGGCCCATTCACACGAATCCCCCGGCCGAACGACTTTCGACACCGACGCGGATACCACCTGATCACCGACGCCGTTCCCCGCGAGCTCCCTGTATCGAGCGAGCGCGCGCTGCAGCAGGCGATACTGCGCCAGTGGCGGTCGCAGTTCGTCCACTCTTTCCAGGAGTCGTCGACTGGCCGCCGCCTGACGAAGGTCCGCCGCAAAGTCGTGTCGATCGGCTGGAGTGTTCAGCCGAAAGCCAATCGCGCGCGGATCCACGCGGCCATCGTGCACGTCGTGAAACAAACGGATCATGGCCGCAGTCAGGACAGCACCGAATCGCTCTCGATCGTCGGCGGCCGAGGACGCGCCGCCAAGCCTATTGGCCAACCGGTTGAGCTCCTCGTATTGGTAGTCGTCCGGGTCCAGCCCATCGTCCGACGATCGTTCGATCAAGGAAAGCGCTTGTTTCGCACTCAACGTCGGGTGGCCGGCACCATCGAGCCACACCACGTTTTGGCCGGTCGCGGCGAGCGTTGCGAACAGTGCGCCGAGAATAGCGGCAAACGACAGAGCACGTCTGAGCTTCATCCGCGGCTTACTCCGTCTCGACGTTGCAGATTGCCTGGATGCGTGTCAGCGTCGATCGGCTTTCGGCTGGATCGGGCGGCACGTCGGCCACATCGTCCTGTCGAAGCTCGATGCTGACCCAGAAACTCGGTTGATAGAAGATCTGAACGGGCAGCGGGATCTCGGTCGAGCCGGAAGCGTAGGTCACACTGAATGTCGTGGTCTCGGTCTCGCCGTTCTCGCGGCTGCCGATCGCCAGCTCGGCACGCATCAGCGAATCGAACGTCCGCGCGCCTACTTGTCTGCGGCCCAGTGATTGTCGCCGGCGCACGTTGAGATCGTAGAGCGCCCCGTTGTACACGAAGGGAGATGCCGGTGCGCCGCGCATGACGCGTTCGAGGGCGCTCAGAAAGCCTGGCGCCGCGCCGACCGGACAGGACAGATGCCGCGCCTGCCACCGCGTGGACTCCGCCACCTGGTCCAGCGCGTGACCGAACATACGATAGGTCAGCTTTCCTGTGCTGACCGTGACGGCGCTGTCTATCCGATCGTGATTGATCGACGCACACGACGCGCTGAAGAGTGACGCGTCGCCCGTGCTGACGTCCGTCTGTGCCGGCGCTTGCTCGCCGAGCGTGCGCAGGGCGAAGGCTTCGGCACGATCGACGCGAGTCTCCTCGCGCAAGTAAACCCATTGATTCACCTGGCGAGGCGCCCGTTGGGGATCAGAACCAGCGAGCAGGGCAAGCGTGGTCGCATTGTCGTGCGAGCGTCTCGTCATGCGTGCGCCGCCGACATCGTCGAACCCAACCCAGAACAGCACGAGGCGGATGCGTCCGATGATGCGGTACCGGCGTTCCGAGACTTGGTCAATGGACGAAGAGGGCCTCGAGTCGGACGCGGCGAAGCGGACCGGCAAGCGGGTCGGCGTTCCCCAACCAAACGCCGGCGGGACAAGTGCGACGATCGCCGCGATGTTCGCCAAGCGGAGCGGAAGCCTCACGAGTCACCGCAGTCCGCACGTCAGTCCGCGGCTGTCCAGCGTGTGTTCCGATACGCGCTCCAGCAGTTGCGTGAGCGGACCACCCTCGAGCGCGTTCCGCTTCAGTCGACAGATGCCAGTGCGCTCGTCGAGTTCCGTGCAGAACACTCTGGTGATCATGCCTTCGAAATCGGCCTCGCAGTCGATGTCCCGCTGCGCAACGGGGCACCTGATGGTCGTGGTCGCCATATGCGCTCTCCCTTGTCGAGTCGAACCGTTGGCGGCGGATGACCCGCGCGCCACATCCAGTTCACGTCTCACAAGCTGCAACTGGCCTGCCGGACTGGGCCGCCCTATGGCTCGCTCCGCCAGAGAGCACGTAGGCGTGTTGCCGCGTGACTCTCAGGAAATCCGACGCCACCAGCGATTCGAGCACCGCATCGCGGACATCCGGATCGAGCGCCCAGAGGCGCTGAACCTGTGGCCTCGTCAGCTTGAGACCCGGCATCTCCAGATATTCGGCCTGGATGAGAGGGAGCCAATCGCGCACCGTGTTCTGGTCACAAGACATGGTCGAATCCTCGTCGAATCAGTGAATACGGAAGAGTTGAGCAATCGATGTGCCTGCTTCAGACGGCAGGAAGAGTGGCGTTTGGGATATTCCGGCGATGGAAGGTGGGGAATTTTGCGCGCCTATGGCGAAAAACTCCTCGAGTGCACGGCCCGTTCGGCATCGTCCTTCAGGAGCCTCAGGGCAAAGAGGCGAATCAGGACGATGCCCGGGGACACCAGCGACCAGTACCGGCGAAACTTGCGGCGCGCGGAAAGGTCCGTCGCGACAGCCCGCGTCTCGGTTCGGAGTATGGAGTTGCCGTCTGGGTTGGGGTCCGCGCGCAGATTCCAAAGGATCTTGACGTAGTCCGGCTCGTCGAACGCGGCGAACTGCCCGGCCGGAATCGAACGAAAGACGACATTCGCCTGCCACGGACGCGTGACGGCGCCGAGCACGATCTCTCGGTCCGGAATCTCTGCGAGGACGCGCCATCCGAGTGACAGCGCCAGCGGCACGAGCCCGCGTGGTCTGTTCGCGTCATCCGGATCCGTCCCCATGGCGAGTTCGCGGCCTTTGAAAATGGCCCTTACGACGGCCGACTTGCTGAAGTCGACTTCGCGCGCGGCCGCGAGCGTCACCTCGGCAGGCGCATCGACGCAGACGTGGTGCCGCTCGACGATCTCGAACACCGGCATGAACTCGTCGAGCAGCGCGTCTGCTTCTTCATTTCCCGCGGCAGGAACGCGGCCGTAGCGAAGCCATGTCGTCGCGGCGTAGGTTGCGTAGAGCCCTGCGCCCAGTCCAAGGCCTGCAGCGATTCCGCGCACGCAGCGACGGCCAAAGGATGCCTTCGCCATACCTCACCACTGCAGCGGAGGATTCGCGATGCGAGCTCTGGCGAGATAGCGATGGCAGGCAACGCACTGCAACGTGACGGCGACATAAGCGTCGGGCGTTGCATCGAGATCACGTCGAGCCGCCGACGCGTTCAGCTTCTGAATCGACTTACGGAATTCAGCGCTGTGGCGGCCGTACTCCGGGTAATTCAGTACGGCCCATCGCGGATCGTCGACGAGCCGTTCGAGATCGCGGCTCGTCGTTTCCAACGCGACCCAGTCGCTCGTCACGACTGCTTCGAGGATCTTCTGTGCGAGCCCGAGCTTCTCGCGCATGATCTGGTCGACCTGCCGCCATTGCCCAGCGCCGGCGCCCAGGCTCGTCACGGCCAGCAGAACGCCCAGCGCCAGCGACTTCGTCCTCATATGAACATCTCCGCGCTGTCGATACGCAAACCGACCGCCACCTGCTGATCGACCGTCGTCGCTCGGAAGCCCGCCAACGAACCCAACCTTCCGCCGAATTTCCGGCAATATGACGGCCGTTCTCTTGCAGAAACATTCGGCGAACGGAGGCCATGACCATGACTGATCTATCGACCAGGTACCTGGGTCTCACCTTGACCAGTCCGTTCATGGTCGGCGCGTCTCCCCTTGGAGCCCACCTGGAGACGTGCCGCAGACTGGAGGACGGCGGCTGTGCGGCCATCGTCCTCCATTCGCTGTTCGAGGAGCAGATCTCCGAGGAACAGACCGGGCGTATTCGACAGCTCGATTCGCTCGACCCGCAGTTCGCCACGGTCACGTCGCTTTTTCCGCAGCAGGATCAGTACGCGCTGCGGCCGCAGGAATACCTCGAGCATTTGAGACGCGTAAAAGCTGCAGTCCGGATTCCGGTGATTGCGTCGCTCAACGGCAGTACTGCGGAGAGCTGGCTGATGTTTGCCCGCCAGCTCGAACAGGCCGGGGCCGATGCCCTTGAACTGAACATGTACGAGGTCGTTACCGATTTCGATCAAAGCGCCATGACGGTCGAGCACGCTCTTGTTCAGATCGTCAAGGACCTGAAACAGGAACTCCGGATCCCGGTGGCCGTAAAGCTCTCACCTTTCTTCACGGCGTTCGGCAATGTGGCGCGCGCTGCGGATCGCGCCGGCGCCGATGGCCTGGTGCTGTTCAATCGCTTCCTGCAACCGGACATCGACTTGCAGCACCTGGCCGTCTGGCCGCATCTCGAGCTCTCCACGAGTGCGGAACTGCTGCTGCGGCTTCGATGGCTAGCCATCCTGCACGGACGTGTACGATGCTCGCTCGGCGCGACGGGCGGCGTCGCCACGCCTGAAGATGGCATCAAGGCGATCCTGGCGGGCGCTGATGTCGTCCAGATGGTTTCAGCGATCCTCAGGCACGGCCCGTCGTATTTCGATGTGATGCGCGAACGGCTCCGTCGCTGGATGGAATCGCTCGAACTGAGCCGTCTCGACGATGTTCGCGGCCGTTTGAGCTTGGCCAAGACCGAAGAGCCGAGTGCGTTCGAACGGGCGCAATACCTGCATACGCTCACCGGCTGGAGCTCATGGCTCGGCTATCAAGCCAACCTGAAAGCGCATGGCGGGGACGATATCGCATCCTGACGCCGGCTCGACGGACGCCGACAGCTACGTCGTGTTCTGTTGCGAAGCATCGACGGCGGTCCGAATGACTTCGACCGAGCAATCGGCGTGGCGGACCACATGATCCGAGACGCTTCCGAGCACCAGGCGGTTGAAGCCGCGGCGGCCGTGCGATCCCATGACAATCACATCCGGCTGCCACTCGGCGGCTGCATCGAGAATCTCGTGGGACGCATCGCCCGCGCGCAGTTCGGTCCGTGCGCTGAACCCGGTGTCCTCGAGTTGTCTCGCCACATCGGCAACGAGCGATTTGTTCTTTCGCCGGAGTGTCTCGTGCAGCGAACACAGGGCGTCTGCCGCCGATACCCCGCCGGCGAATTGCATCGAGGTCGGGAGCCCTTTCGGCCACTCGTCGACATGCAGGACACGCACTTCCGTCTCACGCGGCCGGAACTGACGTATCACGGCGTCCGCTGCCGCGTTCGAACACGCCGAGTCATCGATTGCGAGCAGAATCTTCATGGCCTACGACTCTCGACACGGCCTCGGCGCACGCGTCCGAACCAGAATCGGATCCTGACGGTCATTCATCGAATCTTCCCAGACGAGAAGTCGGTCGTCCGACAACAACTCGAGAAGGACCAGATCTCTGGCCGCATCAGCAACATGACGATTGGCTGCGGTTGGAAAATATCGCGTCAAGATCGCGGTTACGCTGACTTCGTCGAGCATCGCGTTCTCCCGGCCCGGTGTGAATCGTTCGAGCCTTGCCGCGGCTCTACGCAACCCCAATGCCTGTGACGGAAACGCCGAAATACGGAGAAATCACAGGATGTTCAGCAAGGGCTGCGGGATCGTCCGCGTCCGCGGGGAAATTTCCCTGACTGGCATGCCGGACTCGACGTCGGCATTTCCCGTTGCTAGGCGACTTCCGCTGCCTGCGAGTGTTCGTGCTCCGGCTCGGGTATCTCGGTCAGCGTCGCCTCGGTGAGCAGCAGCACGGAGGCCACCGAAACCGCGTTCTCGAGTGCCGATCGAACGACTTTGGTTGGGTCGATGATGCCGGCCTCGACGAGGTCGATGTAGACCCCGCGACTGGCGTCGAGCCCGTATGCGCCCGTGCCGCCAATCATGCGGTCCACCGCGACGCCGCCGTCGACGCCGGAATTCTGAGCAATCTGCCTCGTCGGAACTTCGAGCGCCCGTTTCAGAATCAGCGCGCCAGTCCGCTCGTCGCCCGCGCACTCGGCGGCCACGTGGTCGACCGCCGCCATCGCGCGCAGCAACGCAAGACCGCCACCGGGCACTATGCCCTCGGCGATCGCCGCCTTGGTTGCGCTGATCGCGTCCTCGAACGCCTCTCGTCGGTTCTTGAGCTCGGCTTCGGAAGGTGCGCCGACTCGGATGACGGCCACACCGCCGGTCAGCTTGGCCAGACGTTCCTGGAGCTTCTCTCGATCGTAATCGGAGGTCGCGACGCGGATCTGCTCGCGGATTTCGCTTGCGCGCCCGTCGATGGCCTGCTTCGAACCTCCGCCGCCGACAATCGTCGTCGAATCCTTGTCGACCAGCACACGCTTCGCCCGGCCCAGGTCCGACAGCGTGACGTTCTCGAGCTTGATGCCGAGTTCTTCGGCGATCAGCCGGCCCCCGGTAAGAATCGCCAGGTCTTCCAGCATGGCGCGCCGCCTGTCGCCGTACCCCGGTGCCTTGGACGCCACGCATGGCAACACGCCGCGGACTTTGTTGACCACGAGTGTGGCCAGGGCATCGCCTTCGATGTCGTCGGCGACGATCAGCAGGGCCTTGCCGCTTTTGGCGATCTGCTCGAGCAGCGGAAGCAGATCTGTCATGGTCGTCAGCTTCTTCTCGTGAATGAGGATCACGGGGTCCTCGAGGGCCGCTCGCATCTTCTCCGGTTCGGTCACGAAGTACGGCGACAGAAAGCCTCGGTCGAACTGCATTCCCTCGACCACGTCGACGGTGGTCTCGGTGCCCTTGGCCTCCTCCACTGACGTGGTGCCTTCGGCGCCGACACGTTCGAGGGCGTCAGCGACCATCGACCCAATCGCGGGGTCGTTGTGCGCCGATACCGTCGCGACCTGGACCCGTTGATTGTGCTCGACCACCGGCCGCGACAGCTCGCGCAGACTGGCGACAACAGCGCCGAGCGCGCGATCGAGGCCGCTCTTCAACTCGATTGCGCTGGCGCCGGCGGCAATGTTCCGTACTCCTTCCGCAAAGATCGCCGTCGCGAGCAGCGTTGACGTCGTCGTGCCGTCACCGACTTGATCGCCGGTCCGCTCGGCCGCCTGCCGGATGACCTGCGCCCCGAGGTTTTCTTCGTGATCGGCCAACTCGAAGGCCTTGGCGATGGTCACGCCGTCGTTGCAGACCAGGGGCCGGCCCCATTTCTGCTCGATGAGCACGCACTTCGACTTTGGACCGAGTGTCACCCGGACGGCGTCAGCGAGAGCCTGGGCGCCGTGCAAGATTTTCTCCCGCGCGGCCGACTGGACGAGGAGCTGTTTGTGTCGCACCACAACCTCCAACAATTCCCGTCGGATGCAATTGTCTTGCTCAGGGAATCGACGCGGCAATCATCCTTCACGATTTCCATGCACGCATCGTATTGGCGAAACACCGGCGACGTGCCGCCATTCCGTCAACAAACGTGAACGGAGTCGCAAAGCCTAGTCACCCGGTTCGCTCGCGTCGCGGTCGCGCAGTTCGTCGCGCAGAGGGATGAGCCGTCGGTGATAGCCTTCCGCGTCACCGTAGTCGACGAAGCGTCGATAATGCGCATGCGGCGCCCGTAGCCGCTTGGCATGTCGGATGGGGCACCAGTACTGTTCGGTACGGCCGGCGACCTCTCGCACGTACGCGAACACGCCGTTGGCGTACCCGCAATAGACGCAATTGAGCTTCTCGATGGCATTGAGATATGCGAGATGCTGGCGATCGATCACGATGTAGGTCGAGCGCCGCACGCGGGCGATGCCGTAAACGCGAAATGCGATGGTCTGGTAGATCGTGATCCACAGATCGAGAAGTGCGATGGGTACCGTCATCGAGTAGATCAGCGGAGCAGTCAGCAGATTGGGGATGCTGCTTTCACGCAGGAAACGAGGAATGCTCTTCTTCAAGCGTTTGTGCGCCTGACGCACCTCCCGCTCGAAGCGCACGCGACCGGCATCGATGCGGTAACGCCATCGACCGCGTGCGCGATCGAGCTCGAGTTCGAGTTCCTTCTCCAACGTGAGAATGCGGTCGTGCAGTTCGTCGATCGGTGAGGTCATGCGCGCTCCGTGGCGGACAGAATACGCGAAGCGTCCGTTCTTGACGTCGGTGCGCGGCGGTCATCATCGTTTTGCCGTGATCGGTGCGAGTGGGCACGTGATCGGACGGTAGGCCGAGCTGCACGAAGCGATTTCGCGCGCGCAGGCGGTCCTGGAGTCACCAGGATTATGGGATTTGAGGGTGCTCGCCGACGGTGCGTCTGGCAACCATTTCGTCTCGAATCTCGCGGATCTGTCCTGGCGAAAGAAGCCGCTTCGCGAGCGGCAGCAGATCGCGATCTTCAAACGCGAGATGCTGAGCGTAAAGCGTCGTCAGAACCTTGAGCGCCGCGCGAAGATCGCGAACATCTTCTGCCTCGATCGCATCGTTGCTCAGGCCTCACAATCGTGGCGATTGCATCGAGTTGGTGGGGCGCTGCGCGGTGATCGCGCTTCAGCCCGCGGATGCGCTCAACCGTCCGACGGCCGTCCTGGCCGCGACGCGCTTGCATTCGCGGAAACAGGCTCTCTTCCTCGTCGGCTGTATGCGCGACGCCCTGCGTGTCGAAGTACATGATCGACACAGCGAGATCGTACCACTGTGCGGGCGTCAGACGCCCTCCGTCGGTTTGCCGAAGAACATTTTCGATCACGGCAACAAAGTGACGGATATTCCGATGAGAGTCGTACAGCTGCTTGAGGGGATCCAGCCAGGCGCGACGAAGCCGGGGACCCTGTTTTCTTGGCATCATTCCCTCGATCGGTTCGATTAGCAATTGCTGTGCTCGCGGGATCGGGTGCCTTGATGCCTGGCAGCGTGTGGTTTCGCGGACTATTTCGCAGTATGCGGAAAATCCCGCGGCCATGAACCGCCAATGATGTTCGGCATGGACGCGAGCACGCGCTCCCGTCATGCCGATTCCTTGGCATCACCACTGCAGTGCTTTCATCCAAATGGCACGTGGTGCTCGTCTGGTCTTCATCCTCGCTGCGGCGCTTATTCCGACGCCGGAGCGAACCGCCGCTCAGGGCGAAACCACCGCTCCATCCCTGGCGACCGTGCGCGTCGTCAGTGACGCCGGCGAGATGCACGGCACTGCTGTCATGGTTCGTCGCGAGGATACCCAGTCCGGCGTCAAGCTGTATTTCCTCACTTCTGCGCGTCTCTTTCGCGGACCCGATGGCAACTACCAGCGCATCTCGAAATCGGTCACGTTGCGAATCGACAGGACGCACGAGCTGGATCTGAACTGCAATGATGTTTTTGCAGACGGCAGTGGCCTGGTGGACGTCGCGATCCTGCGCGTAACCACCACGGATGTCCCGGCACTTCATTCGACTCCGCTGGTGTATGACCCGCCGCGGGCAGGCACTGCATTCTGGCTTTCCGGTATTGATCGCGCGGGCGCGGCCACAACGGTTTCGGAGCACGTTCGCTTCGCGTCCACACTGCTCATGGTGGGCGAACGCGACACGTCGCCGCTCGTTGACTGTCTCGGTGCCCCTGCGTTCACAGCCGATGGCGTCTTCGGCATCGTTCGCGAGTGTGAGTCGCATCGATCGCCGGTGATCTCGCTACTTGCGTTGGCACGCTCCTTCCTGGAGCGCCACCTTCCCTCTGCCGTCGGCTCGGCCACCGCCTCCCGCACCGAGAGGAGATGAACGCCCATGAAGCGCATACAACGAATCCTGTACGCAACAGACTTTTCGTCAGCCTCTGGCAGGGCCTTCGACACTGCAGTGGGCTTGGCGATCGCGCTGAAGGCCAGACTGGCGATCGTGACCGTATTGGTGCCAATGGTGACTGTTCCTGACCAGTACATCGACACGGTCACGCTGGACCGCGTCGACAAGCAAGCGCGCGAATGGAGTGTGCGCCAATTAAACAGATTGGCCGCGCGGGCCAGGAAGGCTGGCGTCAAGGCTTCCGTATGGCTCGGCAATGGCGACCCTGCCGATCAAATTGTCCGCACCTCTCGCTCCACCAATTCTGATCTCATTGTTGTCGGCACTCACGGACGGCGCGCACTGACGAGGTTCTTTCTCGGAAGCGTCGCCGAACGTGTCGTGTCAACGGCGTCGTGCCCGGTCATTACGGTCAGAGGGAAGAATCGTTAAGCGCTTGAGGGATGAGCACCATGAGCATCAAGCTGATTCCGTGGGTGCGTGGCGCACTGGGCATCCTCGTTCTCGGCTGCTGCAGCAGTGCGTGTGTTGGACCGCAACGGGACTGGCCCGACGATCTGATCTGGTCGCCCGATGGCAAACATGCTGCCGTGTTACGACTGGGATTCCGTGTCTCGGATGCCGACGGGAACCTTTCCGCGCAACTGGATGATCGCGTCTACCGCGTGGCGTGGCTCGACTCCGAACGCGTGGTGCTGGCGCGTACACGAACAGTCGGCACATTTGCGGATGTTGCGGCGGCCGTCGGCCGGGAGCGAACGCGGGCGATCGTCGCCCAGGCCGAGCACGCCTGGACCCATTCCCGCTTTGCGACGCCGGATGCGTCGGATTTTCCGGATGTGCGCATCGAGGTCCCCGAGAAGGTTCTGTTGCTGTACCTGCGCGAACACTACGGCGACGTACTCCGTGAGCAGTCGGGTGAAGACTGGGGACAGGTCGAACACACGACGGCCGACTTGCACCAACTGATCGTGGCGCGCGTCGTCGGCGATCGACTCGAACTCGGAACGAAGTTGAGCGAGGACGTGCTCCCGATCAAGGCGATCCGGCCAGCGCCAGATCGGCGGTCAGTGGCATTCGTGACCAGGAACGAAGAAACGTGGTTCGATGATACGGCGCGGATCCACCTCGTTCCGATTGACGTTCTGGCACAGCCGAGGCTGGTGGCCGAAAATACCGGCGACTTCCTCGACTGGAGCCTGGACAGTCGGGCGCTGCTCTACTTCTCAGAATCGGGGTCGGACCCGAACATCGGCCGGTTCGGATGCCTCGAACGGCGTGCGGTCATCGACGCGTCAGGGCAGATCGGACAAACCAACGAATCGCTTGCGCGATGCCTCTCTTATGTCATCTTCGACCGCTCCAGTCGCGCTTTTTCTCTTCCAGATGGCCGCGTCGTCTTCGAAAGCATGAATGTCGAACTCCCTCGCGAGCTCGGTGGACCGAACCGGCTGTTCACGCTCACACGCGAGCCCGACAAACGACACACATCCTTCGACAGGTTTCCGGTCCTGCCATTCATCTCGACTGATGTGCTCGACCGCGACCAGAGCATCGCGTTCTTCGACGTCAGCCCCGACCGGATGCGCGTCCTGTTCGGAACGCGAACCGGCGACATTCGTCTGTTGACGCTCGAGGACGGTCGGACCGAGCTGCTTCCTCTCGGCCTTCATCGTGCGGAAGGCTACGTCACGCGCGATCTCCCTCAAGCGGTGTGGAGCGGGCCGGACGCGTTCACTTACCTCAAGCGGGTCGGAACACGCAACGAATTCATCCTGCGCCGAGGGAGCACGGAGACCGTTCTGAGCCGAAATTGGCCGAAGGAAATGCTCTGGCCGTATCCTGAGGATCCATCCACAACCAAAACCGTTCCGGGTCGATCGCCTTCGGCTCGCCGAGCGTCGTCCGCTCTTCGTTGACCTCAGGAGGGCGTCATATGAGGAAACGGCTTGCTCACGTCACCGTCGTTGCCTGGACGCTCTTCCTCTCGCGCGACGCAATCGGCCGGCAGACGCAATCGCCTGCGCTTCTCTCATCGAAGAAACAGACATTCTCATTCGTCGGCTGTGTCAAGAACGTCCTCTCCGACAAGCCATGGGCCGCAATTCAGGACACCGACACCGGAGTCACCTACTCGATCACGAACTTCAACCTGAAAGACTACGGTGGCAAGAAGGTCAGCATCGTGGTCACGCTGCAGCCGTCGGCAAGCCTCGCCGGGCAAATGAGCTCCGTCGATCGAAGCCGCCTGATCATACTGGCCGGCGCGGCCGCGCCAAAGGCTCTTCCCTCTTCACCAACGGCACACGTCGTGAAGCTGCGGACTCTGGAAGTCTGCCCTGAATAGCGCTGCGCTAGCATTGGCCACGCCTCAAGCTGACGGTGACTCTATGTGAACCAGATCGCGTACGCAAAACCGCCAAGGCCGAGCGCGTCATGGATGCAATGCGAGATCGCAACCCACCGGATCGAACGGGTGCGACGCGCCGCTGTTGCGTACGACAGACCCAGTACCGTCGAATAAGCGACGAAAGCGAAGGCGCCTCCGGAATAGCGACTTGGCAGGACAGAGAGTGGCGCCGTATGCCAGACGCCAAACGCAAGCGACGGGTACACCGTGCTCCACCACCGGCTATCCGGAAACTGACGGAGATACACACCGCGCCACAACACCTCCTCGGCAACACCCGTGACGATGCCGAGACCTGCGGACATTATGAGAGTCGGCGCTGTGGCCTGCGGGATGCGAGGGAGGAATGCAAAGATCAAGGGAAAGGCGATCGGCCACGCCACCAACGCGATCACCCTGCCGTCGCGACCGGGCTTGCCATGCTGCACCTCGGCAAACAGCCCGGCGAGATCGCGAGGCCCCAGGGCCGCGAGCGGCAGGGCGCCACACCATCCAACCCAATACACTGCGAACGCGCACAAGTACCCGAGTGGAAATCCGAGTAACGAGGTCAGTGAGCGGAAGACGCCGACCATGGTGACGACCAGAACAATCGGCGCGATCTTCAGGAGCGGACGCGTGCTCATCGCCGCAGCGTGAGGACGGGACACGTGGCTCGCCGGACGATCTGATTTGTCGTCGATCCAAACAGCGCGAGGTCCACCGGATTGCGACCGTGGACGCCGATGACAATGAGGTCGGCCTGTGCTTCAGCGGCGACTTCGAGGATCTGCAAGTACGGCTTGCCGCTTCTGAGCGTCGTCGTAATGTGCGGCGCACGGGTCGTGTCGGGAATCAGCGACTCGAGGCGCTTCTTTGCACTTGCCTCCGAGTAGCGGCGGAACTCGGTAAGGGCCAGCCCCTGTTCCGCTGGCAGCGCCTCAATCGACGGCGCGGGCGGCTCGTCCCACGGCCACTCGAGGACGTGCAACAGCGTGAGCGTCGCTCCAGACTCCTCCGACATCGACAGCGCGGACTGTACGGCGTCCAGCGACGCATCGGAGAAATCCACCGCGCACAGAAGATGTTTGAACGGCAGGTGGGAGCGCGTGTGCGCACGCGGTGGAACGGTGAGGACCGGACATGCCGCCTTGCGCAGGACTTTTTCAGTCACCGATCCCAGGAGTAAATGCTGGAAACCGCCCGTGCCATGCGTGCCCATGACGATGAGGCCGACCGGCAGCTTCGTCGCGCGTTCAATTATGGAAGCGGCAGGTGGTCCCACATCGATCACACCATCGACGGCAATCCCAGCCGCCATCGCGCTGGCGAATTCTTCGATCGTAAGTTGCCGCAGGCGGTCGACTTCGCCTTTTTCCTCCGCGGACGTCGCAAAACCCGACGCGGCGAGCGCCAATGGCGTAATGACGTGAAGTCCGGTGATCTTTGACTTGTACCAACCCGCTACGACGACAGCCAGATCGATCGCATGCTTCGAGCCTTGCGAGAAGTCGACAGGACACAGAATGCGGTTTGGATTCACGGCGAGTCCTTTGCGTGTGTCACTGTTGAAATCGGACACAAGTGCTGCACGAACCAGTCGCCCGCCAGCTCGGCGACGCATTCCAAGGTGCCGGGCTCCTCGAAGAGATGCGAGGCGCCGGGCACGATTTCGAGCGCCACTGGGCCACGGATTCGCTTCATTGCATCGTGATTCTTCGCGATCACCGGCTTGTCGCAGCTGCCAACGATCAGCAGCGTCGGTGCGACGACCCTGGGGAGCGCTGCACCGGCCAGGTCGGGGCGTCCCCCGCGCGAGACCACTGCCAGGATTGCCTGTGGCCGTTTGGCAGCCGCAATCAAGGCGGCGCCAGCCCCGGTGCTCGCACCGAAGAGGCCGAGCGGCAACGACGACGTTTCCGGGCGCTGGCGCAGCCAGTCGACGATCGTCACCAGCCGGCCGGCGAGCATTGGGATATCGAACCGGAATGCGGCGGTCTGCTCGTCCGCGGCTTCTTCCTCTGGCGTGAGCAAGTCGATCAGCAGCGTGGCCAGGCTTCGACGCTCCAGCATCCTTGCAACGAACTGGTTGCGCGGACTGTGCCGGCTGCTGCCGCTGCCATGCGCAAACAATACCAGGCCCTTGTGATTGCCCGGCACCCCAAGATCGCCGTGCAACGACCGACCGCCAACGGGTACGACCACCTGTGCTCCAGCAAGGTTCATCTGAATCCCTTTCCGTAGCAGGCTCGTCATCGGTTCGCAAGCGTGGAGAGCAGAACATTCACACGGGCTCGCGCAACATCGAGATACTCGCGCATGTCCGCATACACAAATTGATGCCCTGCATCGATCGCGCGCTGCAGAGGCACCTCCGCCTGTCGATAGGCCTCGGTCAATGACGCATGTCGGTTCTTGTCATCCACGCGCTTGATCAGCGACTGCGCCAGCTTCATGTCCTGCCGGACGGCTGTCAGCGCTTCGTACTGATCTCGTACCTCGCGTGCAGGCTCCGCACGGGGCGCCTGTTCGCCGGGACCATGGCACTCGTTGCAGGCCGAGGCCAGCGCTTTCGGCGAGAGCACGCGGCCCTCGACTTCGCCGTGACACGTCGAGCAGGTCGGCCCCGTCCGACTTCCGGATTGCAGCAGCCATTGTGCCGGCTTCTTCGAAACGCAGTCAGCGCACCGGCATGACAGGTGCCGCAAGTCGCGGGGAGATTGCGTCGGTTGACCGGGCTCCTAGAATCGATTGGCCCGATGGTGCTGGAATGAGCGGGGAATGCTTCGAACGTGCGCGGGTTGCCGCCGTGACACTTCTCGCAGCCGATCCTGGCGCGCGCATGCGGCGATCGGTCCATGCTTCGAGATGATCCCGCCTGGGCGAGCGAGGATCGGCGAAGTGGCAATCGGCATAACCGCTCTGCGGTGCAATCTGGCCTTCGGCGAGTCTTGGAGATGCGCTCGCCACAATAAGGACGACCACATCAACAAGCAGCGATCGAGTCGTCATCGCATCACCGCAGCTTGATCACTCCGCGAACTTGCCGACGATGGGGTTTACCATCTTCACGAAATCGTTCCAGCGCATCGCGATCGCATCCCGATGGGTACCCGCGTTGAACACAATCTCCGGCTCGGACGCGAGCTCCGCGTCGACGTAAACGGTCTGTCCATACAAGGGACCGAACGGCGGCATCGCCCCGACTTCGCAGTCAGGGAACAGACGCTGCAGCTCTCCTTCCTCGGCGACGCGGATCGTCTTTCCGCCAGCGAGCTGGAGAAGCTGTTCCAGGTTCACGACGTTCGGCGCGGGCACGACTGCCTCAACGGCGTCGCCGTCGATGTAGCACACGACGACCTTGGCCCAGTCGCGTCCGGGGACATGCGTCGCGGCGGCCTCGTCCTGAGCGGTGAACGCCGGGCGGTGCGGCACGACGGTGTAGGGGACGTGCGCTTCGTGCAAAAAGTCGTGAATCATCGAGATGCTGAACATGGCGCCTCCTGTGTTGACGATCACAGAGGCAATCGCGATACCACTTGAAAATAGGCACCGCGTGCCGCGTGAGGCCGTTCAGAGGGGCCTTTGGGCAACATTTGCCGACAATTCGGCGCTGAACTGCGTGAGGGTTTTTCAGCGGAGTGCGGGATTTTCCGCAGGGACGTTCGTGCAGACGCCATCGACGGCCTCACCAGGGTGGGAGGGTCATGAACAGGAATTCGCGCAAGTACTCCTCCTGCGACGCGCGCAGGTCGGCGGCGCTTCCCTCGAACTGAATGCGGCCGTCGTGGAGCACCATGAATGTCGCGCCGCCAATCCGCCGTTCGTCAGCCGCCAAGATCTGTACGTGCCCATCCGCTCTGACGGCCTCGTGCGACGCAATGTAAAAGGCGTCCCGAATTTGGTGCGTCACCGTGATGGACGTGACCTGCTGCAGGTCTCGGAGCTTCACAATCTCGTCGTCGACGGTCGTGGCGGTTATCGGATCGAGGCCCGTCGTCGGATCATCGAGCAATAAGATGCTCGGTTTGGCCGCCATTGCGCGGGCGATCGCCACGCGACGCCGCTGGCCACCCGACAATTCTGGCGGCATCTTGTCGATGTGCTCTTCGAGCCCAATGAATCCCAGCACTTCCTCGACGCGCTGACGGACCTGCTCCACAGGCATGTCCGTTTCCTCGTAGAGCCGATAGCCCACGTTCTCCGCGACGGTCAGCGAGTCGAACAGTGCGCTCTCCTGGAAGAGCATGCCGATGTTGGCCCGGACCCGCATGAGATCTTTTTCCGCCATCGCGTCGATTCGCTCGCCGTTGACGAAGATCCTGCCTGCATCAGGCCGCATCAACCCGAGAATCAGCTTGAGAATGACGGACTTCCCGGCGCCGCTCGGTCCGAGCAGGATGGTCATGCCGCCCTTGGGCACAACGAAGCTGACGTCGCGGAGGACGACGTGCTCGTCGAACGCAAACGAGACGTTCTCGAGAACGACAGCTGGCGATTCCGTGTCGTTTTTCACGTCATCCCCTGAATCGCCTCGACGACTGCGTCGTGCAGGAGGCCGTTGGACGCAATGAGGCCTTCATTGCTGGCAAGCAGGCGCCCTGTCCCGAAATTCAGAGCGGCGCCATTCAGATCCGTGACACGGCCGCCAGCCTCCTCGATGATGAGGGAGCCGGCAGCCTGATCCCAGATCTTGTCGCGATATGTCTTCAGCGCGGGAACGCGGACCAGCAGATCGGCATCGCCCGCGGCAATCAGTGCGTGCTTGGCCTGGCTGTCCATCAATGCCGGTGGCTCTTGCACCCCGAGAGTTTCGACGATCGCGCGGAACCGCGCCAAGTCGATGTGCGCGGGCTCGAATGACCGAAGAACTCGCGCGGTAACAGGATCGCGATGGCCGGAAACATGGAGCGGGCTGATCCTGTGCTCTTGCAGAGCCCAGGCGCCGCGACCACGAACCGCATACGCGATCCATCCGATCGGCCCAGCCGGGTGACCGATTCGAAGCGCTGGACAGCCGATCACTCCAACGACCACTTGTTCTCGCACAATCAACGCAAGCGCCACCACGTACTGATCGCCGCGCAGGAAGCCCTGCGTGCCATCGACGGGATCCAACACCCAGAATCGCTCGGTTGGAGCGGCTCGACCCCGGTCAATAAGGTGCAAGACTGAGCTCGGCTCCAGCCCCGGCAAGGCATGTCGGAGCCATGTGAGAACCGAGCTCAGAGTTGGTTGACCGGCCGGCGCCGTCAGAGCGGCGGAGTCTTCTTCGGCAACAACGACATCCAGTGGAAAGGCTCTGCCGATTCGATCTGTGATGAGGGCCTGAACCGCGAAATCGGCGACGCTCACAGGCGAACGATCGGCTTTGACGAGCGTTCCCTCAAAGTGTCGCTGAATCTCACACGCCAGCCGGGCGCCCTCCCGCACGGCAGCGACCGCGACTTCACACTCTCGCTGCCATGTGTCTGCCTTCATCGGATCGCTTGGACGCCAGAATCTGCGAGATACCCACGTGCCTCCAGCGTTCGCACGATGGCCAGAGCGGCTTCTGTCGTGTCACCGCTGCCGGAGACGACGACGTCCGGACGCTCGGGCAACTCGTACGAGGCCTGCAGACCCGGTACGGTGGCGGCTTCACCCGACTGCGCCTTGCGGTAGATGCCTTTCGGGTCGCGCGCAATGCAGACCTCCAGGGGGCAGTCGACCAGCACCTCTACGAAGTGCTCGATGCCGCTCCTCGCCGCTGTCCGATACGCACGCCTGTTGGCAGTCGCGTCGAAGACCACCGAAATCCCGTGCGCGACGAGGAGCGTCCCGATCTGAACCATCGCTCGGTAGAACATGTCCCGTTCCTCATCGCGGTAGGTCGGATACGGCGTGATCATGTGACGCAGCGAATCGGACTCGAGCACCTCCACGTCGATCCGGCGGGCCGCCAACTCGCGGACGAGCGCACGTGTGATCGTGGATTTTCCAGAAGCGGGCAGGCCAGTGATCCAAACCGCGAAGGCCGTCATTGTCGCCTCACCCGCTGCAATACGCGTTCACACAGAGGGGATCGAACCGTGGACGATCGATTACGGCGCGGACGAAGTTCAATAGCTTCGCGCGGATTCCGGGACGGAGGTTCGGATACCAAATGGGATTCGCGACGACGAGCCCTCGAAACGCGAAGAACGGCGCGACGACGTCGAGAAGTTCCTCGTCTGCGGTGGCGGCTAGGTAACGCTGCCAGAAACGCGAGAACAGCGTCGCGAACCCGCCTTCGAGCCGGCCAGTCCGCTGCAAAGAGAACAGCAGGTAATTGATGGTCAGCGCGGTGATGTCATCCGCTGGATCGCCCCACTCGCCGCGCGACCGGTCGAGCACGACGAAATGCGCGTCTTCCTGAAAAAGGATGTTCCATGGATGGAAATCGCCGTGCACCTGACGCAGCCGATGCGAGCAACCCTTCAATCGCCAGCGCCAATCGACGAGCGTCCGTTCGATGTCCTCGAGGATCTCGTCGGTCATGCCATCGAACGTCTGCGGGTACGAATCGATGATGCCCATGATGCACTCGTGGTGACCGATCAACTCGCGCGTCCGGCGAACGTAGAGCGCTGGATCGGATCCACGCACCCGGTGTATCTCGACCAGGTAGTCGCACAGTGCGTCCATGCGAGCGAGATCACGATTCTCCACGGCCCTCCCGTCGCGCAGCTGCTCGAGGTCGCGGTTGTATCCCTCACCCGCGGCGTATTCGTTCAGGATGAAGAATTCGTCCACGTCGCCGGCGGAAATCAGCGATCCGTCTTTTGAGAAACCGCCGACATCCAGACTACGGACGTGGCGCGGCAGACGATTGAACGCGGCGTGACTCCACAGGAGAATCTGAGCGCGGTCAGCCATGTGCTCGTGGCCAAACGGACCGGGACTCACCGTTTCGAGCACGGCGGCATGACGATCTCCGCCAGACTCGTACTCGATCTTCACGGGCAAGCCGTACCCGTACCTCTTTAACGCATCCGCACCCGGGTCGTGACCCAGCCCGGAGAGGCTCAGGACACGAACGCCCATGCCGAGCCGCTGCTCGAGGTATCGCTGAATCTTTTCCGCATCGAGCTGCATGAGATCCTCGAATCGTCAGCCAACGACTGGCCTCAATTCGTCACCGGTTGCAGTGCGTACACACCCTTCAATGCCGCAACAATCTCATCGGCCGTCGGCCCGCCTCTTCGAACCGGGGCGGAGACGATATCGTCCATCGACAAGTCGCCTTCCAGATGTCCGCTCTTGTTCAACACGGGCAGTCGCCTGACGCGGCGCTTCGCCATCGTGGCGAGTACGATCTTGAGATTTTCGTCGGGGAAGCACGAAAACACGGGATGCGACATCGTCTGCTCCACGGAGATCCGCGCCAGCGGCCGATGTTTGCTGCCACTCGCCAAACAGATGTCACGATCCGTGATCACGCCAACGACGACGCCGTTGGAATCCACGACCGGTAGGAACCCGCAGTCATGGTTGCGCATGAGACCGACGACCGATTCGAGATCGTGCTCAGTCGCGCAGGTCGCTGCGCTCTTCTTCATGATGTCCTTGACCAGCATGGCTTCGACTCCTTTAACAGGAGGACGATTGGCAATGAGAATGCCAAGGAGTCTTTGAAATCAGTGCTTCAAACGTCTAGCGCCGGGGACCGCGTTGCTGCGGACTTTTTCGCACCCCCACAGAGAATTTCCCCGCAGCGCCGCTCAAATCCCGAAGAAGCGACTCCTGCACAACCCATCTGGGATGAAATCCAACATCGTCGTTGCGGGTCTCAGCCGGTTAGTCAATGGATATTTCTGCAGCGAGAAAACGCGAGAACGGGAATAACGCGGCACCAGGCGGCAATGCGCGGCGACGATGGAGGCAGGCCGTTTGCACATGGTGACGGTGTGATCTCGGATGTCTGGACCTGACGATATGCCGGAAGTCCTCGACGAACGATCGGTTGTCAAGCCTCCCGCCGTTGTCGTGATCGGTGCCTCGGCAGGAGGGATTGAGGCGTTGTCGACGATCTTGGGAGGCCTTCCCAAGGATTTTCCGGCTCCGATTGTTGTGGTCCAACACCGTAGCCCGACGACAGCGTCTTTACTCGTGCCGATTCTGGGGCGGCGCTCAACGATGCCGGTCGTGGACGCCTTGGAAGGCGAAAGCTTGAAGGCCGGCGTCGTCTACGTCGCGCGACCTGATCAGCACTTGAAACTGACTGATACAGGGGGCTTTCTCTATGTCGACGGGCATCGCATTCATCACGTCTTGTCGTCGGCGACTTCCCTCTTCGAGTCCGCGGCGCAGATCTACGGTATCGGCGCAATCGGCGTCGTTCTCACGGGGTATGGCCGAAACGGAACCGATGGTGTCCAGGCCATCAAGCAAGGTGGCGGAGTGGTCATCGCGCAGGACTTGGAGACGTCTCGCCATTTCGATATGCCGCGGTCGGCGATTGCAACAGGTGCGGTCGACTACATCTTGCCGGTAGAAGAAATCGCACCGGCGCTCGTGCGCGTGGCTACGGCGCGCGCGCATCGGAATCGACGGCCGGATACCCAACCGTCATAGCCGTCAGCGGACAACGACGGCCGCGAACGGATTGACCTTTCGCGGTATCGAATTTGCCTCTTCTCTTGGCGTGCTTCACCTCGAAGACATCGGACCAGAAACACCGCGCCTGCCGATGCATCCACCAGGTTTCGTCGGCCACTACGGATTGTCCGCAGTCGTGCATCTGGCCTTTGCCGCGATGATCGTCGCCCTTGCGAAAGCCCCCATGCCCTCGGTCGACAACCAGGCGAGTCCGTCGACCGCAGAGGAACAGCACATCGACCTGCGGCATATCGTGTTCATCGCAACCGATCTGCCTCTTGGCGGCGGCGGTGGCGGCGGCGGCGGCAATCGACAAACGGCGCCAATCCGTCATGCAGAGGGCGTCGGCTCGGATGCGATCACGCTGCGGATCAAGCGAGCGCCGCCCGCGACAGCGGTCCCCGTTGGACCGTCTTCGACAGACAGCGCGCTTGACGCCGAGGAATTACCTGCGATGGTGCTCGACGCGAAGCCGCTCGCGTCTGGCAGCTTCGAGCACATCGGTCTTCCAACCGGCGGCGTCACGTTCGGCGACTCGACGGGCCCCGGTTCTGGCGGTGGCGTGGGTACCGGTGTCGGAACCGGCATCGGACCCGGTCGCGGACCTGGCATAGGCCCCGGGTCCGGCGGCGGAATCGGCGGTGGCGCGTATCGGCCCGGTGGCGCCGTGACTTCTCCGCGCGTCATCACGGAAGTAAAACCGACATACACGACCGACGCACTAGCGCAGAGAATTCAAGGGACCGTCGTGCTGGAACTCATCGTCACGCGCGACGGTCGTCCTTCGCAGATTCGAGTGATTCGATCGTTGGATCCGGACGGACTCGATCGGCAGGCCATCTCAGCCGCCGCGCAGTGGCGCTTCGAGCCTGGACGGCTCTCCGGCACACCCGTCGACGTGCTGGTCACGCTCATGCTGGATTTCTCGATCCGGTGACTGCCGCGGCCATAATGCAGACATGAACGCGATGGTGCTCACGCGTCGCGCGTCCGGTAGGCTCGACGCGATCGCACGCGACCTTCCGGCGACCGGCGACTCGGACGCCCTCATCCGCGTTCATGCCTGCGCTGTCTGCCGAACCGACCTCCATGTGATCGATGGCGAGTTGCCGGACGTCACGGTTCCAGTGGTCCCCGGGCACCAGATTGTGGGCACGATCGAACGGCTAGGGGCTCAAACGACGGGCCTCGCCCTCGGCGATCGCATCGGAGTCCCGTGGCTCGGCTGGACCTGCGGCCGTTGCGAGTACTGCACGAGCGGCAGGGAGAACCTCTGTCCGAAGGCCCGCTACACGGGATGTCACATCGACGGCCGCTTTGCTGAGTATGCCGCCGCCGATGCACGTTACGTGTTCAAGCTTCCGGAACGCTACGGCGACGCGGAGGTGGCGCCGTTGCTGTGCGGCGGACTGATTGGTTATCGCGCCTACGCATGACCGGCGATGCGCGCCGCCTCGGGTTGTACGGGTTCGGCGCAGCCGCACACATCCTGACGCAGGTGGCCCTGCATGAGGGTCGAGAGGTCTTTGCATTCACCTCGCCCGGCGACCAAGCGGCGCAAGCGTTCGCACGCGAGCTCGGCGCGCGCTGGACGGGGTCCTCCATCGATGCGCCGCCGGAGCCGCTCGATGCCGCGATCCTGTTCGCGCCGGTCGGGCGGTTGGTCCCTGCAGCGCTCATGCATACTGTCGCCGGCGGGGCTGTCCTGTGCGCGGGCATCCACATGAGCGATGTGCCGTCGTTTCCGTATCGGCTCCTCTGGCAGGAGCGCGTCGTGAGGTCCGTCGCGAACCTGACCCGCGAGGACGCCCGGATGTTCCTCGACCTCGCGTCGAAAGTGCCGATTCGAGTGCACGTGCAGTCATATCCGCTCAGCGGCGCGAATCGCGATAGCCTGTCGCATGGTGAGCGGGATCCACGACACCATAGCCGAGTACGCGTGGTTCGATGTGAAGCGGGCGCAGGATCTGCTCGGTGACGTATGTCGCAAACGCCTGGCCGCTGGCCCGTTCGACGACTTTCCCGAGCAGCCAGTATCCGATATTTGAATACGCGTACCTGCTGCCCGGCGCGAACGACAGACGCGGATGCTTTTTCAGTACGGCGCGAGTGCGGCGTCTTCGTTGAAGCTCTCATGTTGGTCGGCCGCATGGACCCATCGCAACGGAATCGGATTCGGAACGCCCGATGTGTGCGCGATGAGTTGACGAACAGTCACCGCCGATCCGTACGGCTGCTGCGAACCGAGGTACCGTTCAACAGGTTCGTCCAGGCCGATCCGCCCCGTCTCGATCAGCTGCAGGACGGCAACGGCGGTGATCGTCTTGCTCATCGAATACGCCATCATCGTGGTCGCGGCATCGACGGGAACGTAACGCTGAATATCCGCCCATCCGCTGGCGTGTTCGAACAACACGCCGGCGTCGGCCACCACGGCGTATTGGATTCCCGGCACCTTCGACGCCGCGGTCAGTGCTGTGAGGTGCGATTCGACCCGCGACGTCATCGGGCAGCCCGTTCGATTCGATATACGGGATATTGAGCGCCAATCGCGGCGAACGCCGCCACTGGAAGCGCGCGAGATTTCTGCGGGTTCAAATCGTGTCCGATAGAACGCGGCACCGCAACTGTTGTAGTGATTGAGCTTGTATTGAAGGGATTTGCGGGGGGGCGCAACCAACATTATCTGCAGCTCTGGCGCCCGGCGGCTTGAGCCACGTCTCAATTTTGGCTTCACCAGTCTGGACGCCTTGCCCAGCTGGCTCAGCCGCAGCGTAGCCGTCAAAGAGCGCAGTCTTCAGTCTGCATCTCCCGATTGATCCCAAAATCGGCGGGCACAAGCCTGAACGGCCTATTCAGGCGGAACGACGGGCTCGCGGTCGCGGAGCTTCGCGATCCAGCTCGCGAAGCAATGACTGAACGCCCACGAGTCGGCGATTCAGGATCTGCTTGGCCACCTGCAACAGCTCTTTGAGGAGCGGATCGGTGACCGCGTAGCGGGTAGCGGCCCCCCGCCCCCTCGCGACGACAATGCCGCTGGCTCGCAGCCGCGCCAACTGTTGAGAGACGATCGGCTGCTCGATGCCGAGCGTGCGCTGGAGGTCCTGCACGCGTCTGTCGCGCCCGGCAACCAGCACTTCGAGTAACCGGATACGAATCGGGTTCGCCAGGGCTCTGAAGAACTCGGCCTTCAACGTCTGGAGCTGTGGAGACGGTTTCGCCATTGCGTAGCGCCCTCGTACGCTCAGGCCGCTGGTCGCGTCGGCTCGCCGAGGCCGGCTTTGTGAATCTCCCCTGCACGGCGCAGGGCATCGGTGACGTTGTCGCAGATGTTCGCGTCGCCGATATGACGATGGAAATCGGCGCGCCCGATCAGGTTGGCCGGCTGATGACGTGCCCCGCAGATCAGCAATGAACGGCCTGACTCGCGCAGCGCCAGCGCGAGTTCCTCGAAGGCGCGCAGCCCCGTGGCGTCGAGCGCGGTCATGTTGCGGAGCCGCAGGATCACGATCTCGGGCAGCTCCTGTACGCGGTCGAGCAAGGGCCGCAGCTTGTCGGTCGCGCCGAACAGAAATGGACCATGAATGCGCACGATTCGGACATAGGGCGGAATCGTCTTGCCTTGAAGGCTGTGGACATGCCCATCTTCAACATAGGCCTCGGTCACGACGGAGACTGTCGTGGTGTCGGCAACGCGCTTGATGAAGAGCAGTGCGGCGCACACCATGCCAATACCGACCGCCTGCGTGAGATCCGCAAACACGGTCAACGCGAAGGTGACGATCCACACCGCGACGTCGGTCTTCGTCAACCGAAGGAGCTCCGGGATTTCGGCCCAGTCGCCCATGTTGTAGGCCACGACCATCAGGATCGCCGCCAGCACGCTGAGCGGGACGAAGCGCGCGAGCGGCGCGGCGACGAGCAGAATCAGCAGCAGCGTCAGCGCATGGACGACGCCAGCGACCGGCGTCTGCGCGCCGGATCGAATGTTGGTGGCGGTACGGGCGATCGCGCCGGTGGCCGGTAGCCCACCGACGAGCGGCGATGCGATATTGGCGAGCCCCTGCGCGACGAGCTCCACGTTCGAGTCGTGACGGTCGCCGCTCATGCGATCCGCCACCATCGCCGACATCAGCGACTCAATCGCGCCGAGCATCGCGACGGTCATGGCGGGCACGACCAGGCTGCCGATAGTGTCGACGTGGAAGGCTGGCCAATGCAGTGCCGGCAACCCGGACGGGATGCCGCCGAAACGCGTGCCAATCGTTTCAACACGCACGTGAAAAAGCGCCACCACCACCGTCCCAACGAGAAGCGCCAGGATGCTTCCCGGGATGCGCTTAGATATACGGCTGGCGACGATCACGACCGCGAGCGCTGCCAGAGACAGGCCGGTCGCCGCCGGCGACCAGGTGTGAAACGCCGCGGCGAGCACCTCGAGGCGACTCAGGAACTCGCTCGGAACCACGTCGACGTGCAGGCCGAAGAAGTCGCGAATTTCGGTGCTGGCAATCAGTACGGCGATGCCGTTCGTAAAGCCCACGACGACTGGCCGAGGGATGAAGCGGACCGCCGAGCCCATGCCGGTGGCGCCAAGCACGACGAGCAGCCCGCCCGCCATCATCGTGCAGATGAACAAGCCGTCCACGCCGTGCTTCGCGACGATGCCCGCGACGATCACGACGAACGCCCCCGTCGGGCCGCCGATCTGGACGCGTGAGCCTCCGAAGATGGAAATGATCGCCCCGGCGAGGACTGCGGTGTAGAGGCCGGCCTGTGGCGTCAATCCCGACGCAATCGCGAAGGCCATGGCCAGGGGGAGCGCCACGAGCCCCACCGTGACGCCGGCGATCGCATCGGCGGCGGCCTGTCGTCGATCGTACGTTCGGAGCGCGTCGAAAAGCTTGGGTCTGACGCCGCTGCGATCAGTGTGTCGCGGCATTCAGACATGTTATAGCAATATTGCTATGTATGACTGATCAAATGTCCCATCGACGCCATTACGCAAAATAGTGCAGGGCATGTCGTCGCTGCTTTGGACACGATCAACATCCGGGTGGACCGCGTTTGGAGAGCTCGGATCCGATCTCACCCCGCGATGAGGGTCCACCTGTGCGAGACTTCCAGGATTCAGATCGTTCGATGCTCGACCGTTCTGATGAATCGTCGACGGGGCGGGCCGCACCACCCTGACCGCTGGGCTGGCGCGGCGTCTTCCACGCGACGAGCATAGTCTTCAGGCTCAGGAGAATCGCCATGTCGTCAACCACGCTCGTCGATCTTCTCGATCTCGCTTCCGCACCCGTAGCTATTGCGTTCGTCGAAACGCCGCCACCGGGCGTGCCGCACGTCTCGGCTGTCGAGCCGGCCGGCTGCGGCTACTGGCGGCGCGCCGCTGCCGGAGAGGTGTTCTTCACCGTCGCCAACGATCACAAACGCTGCCCGGTCGGCGCCCACACGCACCACGTCACCCTGTCACCCTCCGAACAGCAGGAGTTGATGGGGCTGGTGCAGACGATGGTGGGCCTCTCGTACCTGAAGATGGCCGACGTCCCGCAGATCCCGACGCGCCACACGCCGTTGGCGGTTGCGGTCTACGCGCCGCTCGCGGACGCGCCGGTGCCGCCGGACGTGGTGCTCGTGCGCGGCAACGCATGGCAATTGATGCTGTTAGCCGAGGCGGCGCAGGCCGCCGACGTCGCCGGCAGCGGCGCGACACTGGGAAGGCCCACCTGCGCGGTGCTGCCGCAAGCGATCAACTCGTCGCGCACGGCCGCCAGTTTCGGCTGCATCGGGAACCGCGTCTATACCGGAGCGAACGAGACCGACGCGTATTTCGCGATTCCCGGCCCGGAACTGGGTCGCGTCGAGGAGCACCTGGCCGTGATCGTGCGCGCCAACCGCGAGTTGGAGAAGTTTCACCAGGCGCGCGCCACGGCCTCGTGAACCGTTTGCCGCTCGCCGAGCGTATGAGAAGCGCGGAATACCCTGGCTCGGAAACAGAAGACCTGCAGCGCCGCTGTCGCTTGCGGCAACATCGTTCGAATCGGTGTGCGACGAGACGCGGAAGCAGGCGGCGGACGCCTAGCTCGCTGACACGATGCTCGCGATCAACGAAATCACGAATCTCCTCGGCTGCTCAGACCAGCCGCCTTTGACCGAGCGTTTCGGCGATCGTACGGCACGACGCCTCAGGCCTATCGAATCAACCGCACCGGCGCAGACTCGCGCTCCGGTCGCAGACTTTGAGCTACGGGTTGTTCTTCTTGACCGGTTCGAATTCGTACGTACCGCCGTCCGCTTTCAGTGACAAAAAAAGGTGACCGTCCTTCACCACGAACGATCGCATGTTGCCCCACTGCTTCACCATCTGGTCGTACAACGACCCGGGAGGACACTTGGCGCGTGTCAACGCGAGCGGACCGAATGCAATCTGGTTCGGACCGCTCGACTCCCACGTCCCGCGTCCGCGATTGCAGTCGATACGTGTGGTCAGGGATCCGCCGGCAAGCAATTGGATCGTGTATTTCGCGGAGTTGTCAGGTCTGAGCGTCGCGCCGTCGCCCCCCTCGAACTTGATCAGTTGCCACGAGGTTCCCGCGAGTGCAGCCGTTGGGGGCTGCCGTGTCGCGATAAATCCAGCGACACGCGTGCCGTTCGCGTCCATCAGTTCGAGGCGATCTCCAGCCAGCCTCAATCGCCCGGCCACTCTCAACGCTTCCCGGAATGGCGCCTCGTTCCCGCTCGGATCGATGCATGCCATCTGCGTCCCGATCATCTGGCCGAATGTCAGGCGATCGCCATTGCGTTGAAATGTACCAGCCAGTCGGTTACAGCCGTCCGAACCAGACACGCGGCCATCGGCGTGAAACTCGAGATGCGCCTCTCGCGTCGGGTCCTGCACAGGCGTGGGTGCTCCAGCCAATTCGACGGCCTTCCAGTACGTTCCTTCCAGCGGCGGCCCGGCGCCAGATTGAGCCATCGCGATGCTTCCAACCAACGTGAGGAGCACGGCTAACGCGACATTGCGGGTGTCGATGATCGCGGGCGGCATCTGCCCTCCTTCGAGACGATCGCCGCGCCGTTTACCGCGCGGTCGTTGATGACGAGACCGGCTGCACCACCGGGGACCCGACTGGGATTTTGAATACGACGGTGGTCGTCCGCGACGGGCAGCACAACGGATCCTTTGCCGCATATCGCTGATACTCCGCTATCAACCGCGCCGGTCCCTCCAGGGATACCCGTGTCAGCGAACCGTCGGTCCGGCTGTCCATCGGCTGCGGCGACAAGGTGCCGGCGAACGCCCCTTTGACGAAGACGAACTCCTGGTATTGCTGCGGTCGGCACATACCGTCGTAGCCGGCGGTTGCGTGAATGATGACGACCTCCCAACCGCCTTCATACGCGCCGATCAGATCCCAGCCGCGATCGCGAACACGCTTGTCGTCGTCTGACTGCGCTGGACGCGCCTGCTCTCTGCACTTCGCTTCCACCGGTTGTGATGCCTTCGGAGCCTCTGGAATGGGTGCACCGCCCTTGTTCCAGCCTGACGGCTTCACATCGTCGAGCCAGGTTACGGTCGTTCGTTGAACCTGGGCGATCGCAGAAACCGCCATCATTCCGATGGCCAATGACACTCGCACCAAGATCGATGTCATTCCATCCCCCGTTCAGAACGTAGCCCGAGCGGGCCGACACTCTCACGATGGCACAATGAGGTCTCCACCGCGCCGAATTCCTCGCAGCATTTGTTCTGACTGATCTGTTCTTCATCCACCTGGTCTATTCAGCCCCAGCGCGGAAGCGCGCATACCCGATGAAACTCGGATGCGGAGAAGCACGACCAATGGCGTCACACCGCGAGCAGCACCCGCCGTGATTTCGCGAGCGCCTCGAGGTGCAGTCAAGTCCCGAGTGAGGCTGGCTCTCGTCAGGTTTCGACGGTAACGGGACTAGAGACTGTCTAGCGGCGCGTCCCCGGCGCGCGGTAGGCAAACATGGCGGTCCGGTAGGGAAACGCGACGCGTGTCTGGCCGGCGAGTGCGGGTTCCTCGTCAACGAACCTGTGCAGGCGCTGTGTCAGCTTCTGACGTTGCTCGGCGCCAAGGGCGGCGACGAAGCTTACCGATAGCGTACGGGCAATCACGACATGATCGGCCAGGCCGATATGAACGTGGCCGACTTCCCGATGATCTATCTCGACGAATCCCGAGCCTGCAAACGCGTCCTGCCAGCGTCGCGTCTTGAAGCGCGGCGTGTCCCCTTCATATTCGTCGGTGATCGCCGAGAGCCGCTTCACCCACGGCACGGTCTCGTCACGCACGTTCCAGACGAGCACCAGCATCCCACCAAACGTCATAACGCGGCTGAACTCCCGCAGCGCTTGGCCTGTGGCGAACCAGTGGAATGACTGGGCGCATACGACCGCGTCGACCGACGCGTCCCGGATAGGCAGGTCCGCGGCCGTTCCGGCTAGCGTCGGCGCGCTTGGAATCCGCCGTTTGAGCAAGGCGCGCATGGCCGAGACGGGTTCGACCGCGTACACCTCGGCACCGGTCTCCTTCAGGATGCTCGTGAACGTCCCGGTTCCGGCCCCCACCTCCAACACAGTGCGTCCTGTTGTAATGCCGACGATGTCGCGAAGCCAGGCGATGACCGCGGGCGAATACCCGGGGCGTCCCATCTCGTACGTCTCGGCGGCCCGCGAGTAGCCGGCCGACGCGCTGTCGTGGATCCGGCCGTTTGTTCCCGGTGCCTGGTCGTGGGTCATGACGTTCACTATCATGACTCGCGCCCTGACCACACAGCGTCGAAGTGTCTATCCGGCCTGCGCAAGGGCCACGGCATCGGGGCCGGCGGGAAACCGCAGTTGTCCCGAGGCGTCGTTCGCGGCGCGGTAGACCACTTCCGCGACATCGGACTCCTTGGTCACGGTTGTGACGTGTGCAAAGGCGGCGAGAACGGGCCCGGTGAACGCGTCATAAGCCTCGGGAAACAGTCCTGCCATGCGCAACCCACCGTTGGTCGTGAAGCGCGTGGTGGGCGCATAGCCAGGCTCGACTAGTTTGACCCTCACGTTGAACGGTTCCAGCTCATGCGCGAGCGATCCCGTGAATCCTTCGATGGCCATCTTGCTCGCGGTGTACGCCGCCGCGAGCGGCATCGGAGCCAACGTCACGCTCGACGTCACATTTACGATCACGCCACAACGCCGCGCCCGAAACCGCGGCAGCACCGCTTGCGTCATGGCCATCACGCCGAAGGTGTTGGTCTCGAACACGTCGCGCACAGTCGACATCGGCGTCGCCTCAAAGACAGCGACGACCCCGATGCCGGCATTGTTTACGAGCACATCAATGTCGCCGGCCGCTCGATGGCAGCTCTGATGCTTTCGGGCCTCGTGACGTCGAGCGGCAGAACGCGCAGTCGTTCAGATCGAGGGAGGATGCCTTCGCGCGGCGTGCGCATGGTGGCGATGACGTTCCAGCCTTGCGCGTGAAAGTGGCGCGCGGTCTCGAGGCCGTAGCCCGACGAACATCCAGTAATCAGCACCGTCTTCACGCAACACCTCCAATGCGACACTTTCCGCCGACCGCCACGTCGTCCTCATACTGAACCTCCCCGCCGACCAAAGGGGCAACCCTCGCGGTGAACGCCTTGGCACGATCACTCGCGAAGTTCGCGGCGTGCGCCTCCCGCGTGGTCCAACCCTCCGTGACATGGACAACGTCGTGGTTACTGGCTGAGCGACCGACCAGAAAGACGACGCACGCGTCACTCGCGGCGGGACCGTCGGTCGTTGCCGCAAGCAGCAGCTCAACCAACTCGTTGCCTTTGCCGGGGCGGGCGGTCATCGTCGCGCGAAATCCATACGTGGCCTTCATCTCGACTCCGCCCTGGTCTGTTCCGGTGACCCGTCTCATGCCACTGACGATAGCGGAGCCGAGCCTGGACGATCTACCATGTGGAGTCCATATTTCATTGGCGAGCGTCCAGAATGAACGATCCGTTGTCGGAGGTCATTACTCTGCTCCAGCCGCGCGCGGTGTTCTCAAGGCGTATCAGCGGCGCCGGCCGGTGGGGCGTCCGGTACTCGGCATTCGGTCAGCCGAGTTTCTGCGCAATGCTGGAGGGACGCTGTCGTTTGTCAGTCGATGGACATCGTCCGCTGACGATCGAGGCGGGCGACTTCGTATTACTGCCGGCGACGCCGGGCTTCGTCATGTCGAGTGTCGAACCGGGGAGACTCGAGAACTTCGACCCTGGCGTGACCTCAAAGGTGCTCGGTGAGATTCGTCACGGCACACGCGGTCGGCGCCCCGACGTGCGGTTGCTGGGCGGCTGGTTTGCCTTCGGCTCGACTGACACCGCCCTCCTCGTGTCGCTATTGCCCGCACTCGTGCACGTGCGCGGCGTCGAACGGCTCTCGACGGTCGTGCGCCTGGTCGGCGAGGAGGCGAGCGAGCGGAGATCAGGTCGCGAGCTTGTGCTGACGAAACTGGTTGAGGTGCTGCTGATCGAGGCGCTCAGAGCGACGCCCGGGGACGATGGGGCTCCGGGCCTGGTGCGTGGGCTGGGCGACGTGCGCCTGGCGCCCGCGATTCGGCAAATGCACGCTTACCTCGCACGTCCGTGGACGGTGCCCTCGCTGGCGAGGATTGCGGGGCTCTCGCGGTCGGGTTTTTTCGAGCGATTCACGCGTACGATCGGCCTGCCGCCGATGGAGTATCTGCTCGCTTGGCGAATGGCGGTTGCGAAGGATCTACTTCGTAGGGAGGACGTTGGGCTTGGCGACGTCGCGGAGCGTGTCGGCTACAGCTCGGCCAGCACCTTCAGCATTGCCTTCCGTCGTCATGTCGGTCGACCTCCCGGCCGTTATGCGCGCGACGGTGGTGACGAATCCGCCTCCCGGTAACGACGGTCGTGCGCGATGTCACGCCCGACAGCAGATGCTGCCCGACGTCGGACCCCGCAACCGGTCCCATTCAGTCACCAGCGCGACGCCCTTCGCGGCCTTCGCGATATGTTGGCGACCGAACACGGCTGCGAAGCGTAGACCGCGTGGCCGCCTGTGATCAGAGGAGCGCCGCGATCTCGACTTGAATCCCTTGAAGACGATGAAGCTCGGCACTGACATCGGCTTCAGACATCTGGCGCTTATCGCGAGCTACGGTCAGCGCGCGTTCGGCCGCTTGGAGTGTTCGGGCCAATCGTGTGCGAATTTGCCTTTCCAGCCAGCGTCGGCTTTCCCGGGTCCGATCCCTGAAGTCATTCTCGACGCGGTGACTGTTCGATTCCAGCAGATGTGCCAAGTACGCAGCGGTCGCTCTTGCTACGTATGCCTGCCGCATCGAACTCGGCGCCAGGCGATCGACTATCCACGAAACGGGCGTCCCGGCGGTCGTGTGCATGAGGTGTGTGAAATAGAACTGGCGGCGAAGACGGAACCCGCCGTCTGCGGGCATCTGATCGGCCTCCAGGTCGGCCGCGGCGGCGGCAACGCGTCTGATCGATTCGTTGGCAGCGTCGATGAATCGTTCTGTCGTGGCGCGATACAGGCGCGTCGCTTCCGGCTCCACTGCGTCGAACCACTCTTGGATCGCGTCCGTCGCGAGGCGGCGGGCCTCCTCGAATGCTTGCCCTCGCAGAGATGGGCCAGTGCTGGCGTTGGCTTCGACCCACGCCAGGAGGGTCTGCGTCAACGACGTCGTGCGTTCGATGAAGTGCGTGCGCTGCCGCTCAAACTGCGCTCCCAGGTCGGCTTCCGCGGCATCGAACCGGAATCGTAGTTCGGCTAGGTCGCGGTCGACGTCGGCGAGCGCCTGCCGCAGGCCTTCTGCCCGTTCTTCGATCTCGACGATCGGGCGGCGCAGAGCATCCTGCCGCTGCGCGAGTTGACCGACAATGCGTCGCGCGATGCGCTTCACGGCGCGGTCTGTCGCTCGGGCCACCAATCGTTCCCGCGCAAGGGTCGAGAGCCGACGCAAGTAGGATTCCAGTGCGGACCACTCGCGTGTCGGCTCGCCACTCGTCAGCCTTTCGAGGGCGCTGATAGTGAACATGTGCTCCAGTGGTCGACGAAGCGCCGGACTGATGGTCGTTCGAGTGAACTCGAGAATTTCTCGCAAATCGCCCGGCGAGGCCTGATCCGCTTTGTTCAGGATGATCGTCAGTTCGCCGGCCTCGCGATCGGCCTCTTGAATCATCTCGAGCTCTGTCCCGGAGATGGGGGGATCTGGGCCGACGACGATTAGAGCGACGTCGATGCGGGGCACAAATGCCCGCGTTGCCTCCGTGTTAGTGGCATGGACGGAGCCGAGCCCCGGGGTGTCGACCAGGCACAGCCCGTCACGTAGAAGCGCACTCGGCAGACCAACCTCGACGACGGTGGCGCCTCGCTGGTTGTCAGGGTTGCGGCGTTCGTCGACGAAGTTGGCAATTGCGTCCGGGTCGACCGCTTCCGACTGGCCGTTCGAGAATCGCACGACCGCTCCCGGCGTATCGGCATACGACAGGATGGTGATCACCGACGTGACGGGGATGACGCCGACCGGAAGAACCGACTCGCCGACCAGCGCGTTGAGGAGCGTCGACTTGCCGCGTTTGAACTGACCGACGCAGGCTACGAAGAATCTCGCTTCGACGAGGCGTCGCTGTTCGGCCGACGCCTCGGCCGCAAGATCCTGATCGCCCAGTTCTCGGGCGACTTCCGCGAGACGGCCTAATCGTTCGCCGACGGCGACTGATGCATCCACGGTATTGGTGGTGCTCATCAGAACGCTACGAGCCGGCGGTAACTGCCCGGGCCGCCTCGCCGAATACTGCCGCGGCGCCGAGTTCGCTTTCGATGCGCATCAACTGGTTGTACTTGGCCACGCGCTCGGACCTCGCCATCGAGCCGGTCTTGATGTACGCCGTGCCCGTTGCAACGGCCAGATCGGCGATGAATGTGTCCTCGGTCTCACCCGAGCGGTGGGAGATGACGGTTCGATAACCGGCATCATGCGACACGCGAATCGCCTCGAGGGTTTCGGTGACGGTGCCGATCTGATTGAGCTTGATCAGGGTGGCGTTTCCGATGCCGCGCGCAATGGCATCTCGGATAATCGCTGGATTGGTGACGAAGATGTCGTCGCCGACCAGCAACACGCGCGATCCGAGCTGGTCTGTGAAGAGCTTCCACCCATTCCAATCGTGTTCGGACAGGCCGTCCTCGATGAAGACGAGCGGGTACCGGCCGATCAATCTCGCAAACAGGTCGATCATCTCGTTCGTCGATCGCGCCGGTAGTCCTGACTTCGCGAACTCGTAGCGGCTGTCGTCGAACAGCTCGCTGGCGGCGGGATCCATTGAGAGGCTGATGTCATGGCCCGGCCGGTAACCAGCGCGTTCAATCGCGCGCATCAGCATGTCCAGCGCTTCCTCTGGCGTTTTGAGATTCGGCGCGTATCCGCCCTCATCGCCAACGCCGGTCGCGTGTCCGGCGTCTCGCAGGATCGCTTTCAGGGCATGAAACGTCTCCGAACTCCAGCGCACGGCTTCGGCCATGGTGGGCGCGCCGACGGGTACCAGCATGAATTCCTGAAAGTCGAGCGCATTGGCGGCATGCGCGCCGCCATTCAGGACGTTGACCGTAGGAATCGGCAACGAGTAGTGCTCGCGATCGACAAGATATCGATACAGCGGTACACCCGCGCTCGCGGCCGACGCGCGTGCCGCGGCCATCGAAACGCCGAGAATCGCGTTCGCGCCGAGTCGAGCCTTGTTTGGTGTGCCGTCCAAGTCGATCAACGCGCGGTCCACCGCGTCTTGCGGGGCCGCGAGCGTGCCACGCAGTGCCGGTGCGATGACATCGTTCACGTGAGCAACGGCTTTGGTGACGCCCTTGCCGCCGTAACGCATGGGGTTGCCGTCACGGAGTTCCAGAGCCTCGCGCTCGCCGGTTGACGCACCGGACGGGACGGCGGCGCGACCAAGGGACGCATCCGAGAGGCGCAGATCGACTTCCACCGTGGGATTGCCTCGCGAATCCAGGATCTCGCGGGCTCGGATGTCGCTAATGACGGGCATGACTTATCTCCGTGCGTCCGTGTCGTAGCCATGCAAGGTCGCGCTGCCGGCTGGACGTTGATCGAGTGGCAGTGGTTCGGGTCGCCGCAGTACCAGTGAGCCTCGTAAGCAGCGGCCGGCTGTGTCCCTCAAATTCCCGGCGCAGCTCGGCGAGACGTTCGGTGGCCCATCGGCTGAGCACGTCGAGAAACGCATCGACCGCGTCCGCAACGACGGACTGCCAGGCGTCCCGAACACGATCGTCGCTCCATCGATGCAGCAGGCGACGACTGGCTTTGGCCCACAGCGGCGGATGCAACTCCAAGGCGAGAGGCGGCAGATCCAACCGCGGAATGTCCCGGAGGTGCGCCATCGGCTCGAACACAGGCGCTGGTGCTCCTGTTTCTTTTGCTGCCTCTTCGAGTACGGCTGCGACCTCACGAGCCCGATCATGGAGCGTGCGCGTCACATCGTTCGCCGCGTCCTCGGACGCAGCAATCACGACCGTTCGTAGCGTCTCAGCACCGCCGGATCCGTCGGTTTGACCGCCGAACGCCTCAATTGCAGCGTGAAGCGCCGACTCCACGATCGCGTCCTTGCGATCGTGGAGTGACAGCAATTCGCGACTGGTGCGCTCGAGTTGCGCGCTCATCTCTCGCATTTGTGAGATGAGCGATGCTGATTGCTCTGGCGCCGGAGCGGTACGAGCGACATCCCCCATCTGCTCGAGACTGGCAAGCACTTGCTGACGCAGCACGTCAATCTTCCGTGCGAGCGCATCGTGTGCGCGTTGTCTAGCTTGCTGACCGAGCGGTGCCACCTCGTCGCGGATCCAGTCGTGCAACAGCGGCTCGTGGCCGGATACCGTGCTCATGGCCCGAACAGGCACGTGCGTGCCGAGACGTTTCTGGATCTGTTCGGCAGTGAACAGGCGCACGCGATTCAGATCGCTCAGACTGAGGAGATCGGTTTTGCTGAGCAGCACGGACGTGGTGATTCCCGCGTCGTGCAGGAACGCTAGTACCGTGAGGTCCTCCGCTGCGACGGGAGCGGTTGCATCGAAGAGAAACGTCGCGTGGTCGCAACGGGGCAGGTACGCATACGTCTGCAGGGCGCTCGCTGACGTCACCGACCCAAGCCCCGGTGTATCGACGAACGTGACGTCCGCCGGCAGCCGCTCCGACGGATACGTGACGAGCAGACGTGTCAGCCGCTTCTCGTTTCCGGGGTTGCCAGTCTCGGCGACGAACTCTTCGATCCGCTCGATCGTCGTGACTTCGCTACGACCGTTGGCGTACGCGACGTCGAGGCGAGGGGCCGTCCCGCGGCGCAAGCGCGTGGGAAACGCCGTCACGGGCAGGACGCCAGTGGGCAGAACGGGCGCGCCCAGGAGCGCGTTGAGAAGGGACGACTTGCCACTGCTGATGCGGCCGATGACCGCGACGTCGAACGCGTCTTCGAGGGCGCGGTCCACGACGACGGCCAGCGCCGGCCGAAGATCGATCAGCCCCTGGTCGGCAATGATCCTCGACAGCTCGCGGAGATCGTGCGCGAGCGGTTGCGTTGGCGTGAGCTGGGCCAAACGCTCTCGAAGCACATCATCGGAGACACCCGTCAGGAACGCCTCGAAATCGCGCGTTAGCTCCTGCAGCTCGGAGACGACGCCGTCGAGTACTTGGTCGGCATCAGGCGGAACGGGGCCGTATCCGGCAAGGTGCCGCCCGCGCATTTCTTCGAAGGTGTCATCGAGAAACATGAGCGCGGTATGCAGGGCGTGGACCGCGCTAATTGCCGCGGCGGGCGGCTGAATATGCACGGCGCGCAAGGCGCGCAGGAGCTGTTCGCGTAACCGTAAGAGGTAATCGCGCGCGATCTTTTCTTGAGGAGCCGAGAGCGCCTTCGTGTATTTCGACAGCGGATCGGCCCCACTCGCGCCGGCGAGAACGTCGTCGCAGTCGCGAATCAGGCTGGCGGCATACTGGACGCTCGCCAACAGACTGCGTTCATGATTCTCGGTGAGCCCGTTCAACATGTGTCACGCCCCTGGGTTTCATCCTTGTCGGCTGTCGGGCGACACGTAGCGAACGATTCGTACTGCCTCGAGTGTCACGAGCCCCTCGGTCACCAGTTCGTCGACGGTCGGTAAGAACGCCTCCACCTTGTCCTCTGCGTCGACGATCTCGATCACGATTGGCAAATCGGTAGACAACTCCAGCAGCTTCGCGGTGTGCACGCGGGAGTGGCGTCCGAACCCCATAGGGCCGCGCAGGACCGTCGCGCCGGCAAGATGCGCTTCGCGGACTTTGCGAACGATCGCCTCGAACAACGGCCGGTCGCGCCCAGGCTCCTTGTCGCTTTCGCCGATGAAGATCCGAAGCAGCACGCCGTTCTCGGGCACTTTCATGGTCCGCACTCCTGCCGCGGCACTCGTCGTGACGGTGCCGATGATGTTGCGCCCATTGAAGGGCCCCGTGACATCTCGCTCACCTGCTCGATACAGAAACACGTGGGCACGCTCGAGCGTGATCACGCCCTCGCGAAACGCTGGTTCGACCTTCGCGAGAAGCTTTTCAATCTTCGCGGCTTCGTCCACGACCTCGACGATGACGGGAAGCTCCTGGGAGATGGACCACGTGTGCTCTTCGAGCACCGACCCATCCGATCGCAGCCCATAGAAGCCCTTCAGGACTGTTGCGCCTTGCATCTCTTCGTGATGGGCCTGCTCGACGATCCACTCGTACAACGGGGACATCCCGTGTCGAATGAAGTTGGAAAGCTGGAAGCGGCAAAGGACCTGTTCGGTGTCAATCTTCACGATGACCTCATGTCAGCCAGGTCTTGGCGACCACGATGCCGGCGCGCACCGCGAGCAGTCCGACGAAGAGGCTGGTGAACATATTCGTGGTCGCCGTCAGCCATGAACCATCGTCGAACAAGGCATGCGTTTCGAATTCGAACGTCGAGAAGGTGGTATACGCGCCGAGAAAGCCGACGCCGAGGGCGAGACGCATGGACTCGGAGCTTGGCATCACCTTCTGGGCCACGATGGTGCCAAGCACACCGAGCAGGAACGAGCCGCTGACATTGATCACGAACGTTCCAAGTGGGAATTTTGTTTCGAACATTGCGCCCACTACGCGTGCGACGACGAAGCGTGCGTTGGCTCCGATGAACCCACCCACGCCAACTAGGAGGTAAGGCATGATGGAGGCCATCAGCGAGCCCTCACGACGAGGACCGGGCAGTTAGCGTGCGAGACGACCCGCCGCGAAGTCGATCCCGACACCCACTCCCGAATCGCTGATCGACCTCTGCGTCCGACGACGATGGGATCTGCGCCGTATTTCTGGCCGCTCTTCAGGATTTGATCGGCTGGATGGCCGACCAGTACGTGTGTCTCCATCTTCACATTCCGCTCCTGTGCCTGTCGTCGCAGGCTCTCGAACAGCTTCTCGTCGTGCGTGGTCGCCACGTCGATCGCGGCCTGCGCCTCGACCTCCGTCGGCGGTTCCGGCGGGCTCGCCACTGAGACGACGGTCAATCGTGCCCGTGCCAGGGCCGCGAGGTCCAGCGCGTCTTCAAACGCGGTCTCGGCATCTCGCGAACCGTCGTGGCCCACCAGAATGTGCGTCGCAATCATCATCCCTCCCGCTCGCCGACGGCTACGGCAGACGGCATTGGATCTGACGGCAGTGGCGCCTTCGCTCTAGGCAACAAGTATCGCGGCAGCAAGAACGCATTCGCGATCAAGGTCGGTACGACGGCGCTCCCGATGACCGCCGCGATCAGGTACGAGTACTGCCCCTGGTCAATCACATGGTGGGTCAGTCCGAACAGCGCCGAAATGCTGCCAAACGTCAGGCCCGTCGACATCAGCAGCGTGGCGTACGCGGCCCCCGTGCGCGGACACTGGAACGATCGGGTGACCGGCCACAGGCCGAACGTCTTCGTTGCGAGCTTGGCGAGGAGAGGCCCGCCCGCCGCCGTCGGCGCGGGCACCGAGACCAACGATCCTGCGCGAATGAAGTAGAACCTCGTCAGGAATCCAAGCGTGAGCGCGCGCAGGCGCCGCACTAGGGCGAGAACCGATCGCGCCAGTCTTTCGCCACTTTTCCCGCAGCACGATTGGATCGAGTTCGGCGGCTGCGAGGAACGTGAGAAAGGCCGCACCGGTCGCGGAAAGAAACGTGATCCAGCCCTCGGTGGTGCCGAGGAGAGCTGTCCCGACGAACGCGCCGATGAGCAGTTGCGCGACCGTCCCCACGACGATCTCGGACGCGCGGTCGCGACACGCAGACGAATCGAGAGGACCGTGGGGGCGAGGGCCAGGCCCAACCAGAGCGCGGCGCGCAGCCAGACGTCCGTCATGACGCCCCTCTGAGGCCGCCGCCGCGATGACCGGAGATGTTCGCGTGGTGCTTCATGCTCCCGGCTCGGACAGATATGCCGGGAGTGTGCAATGACTCACCCACGGCAGGTTTCCTGCTGTAGGAGTCATTGGCCGCGTCAGGCGACGCGACGGTTACGGGCGGACTCCACCGCCAGTGTCTTCTTCAATTATGGGGAGCGCTGCCGGCCCCGTCAAATGCGCCATTCTCGGAGGGCTTACGCCGTTGCCGGGGTTCCGGTTTCGAGCAGATGTCGCAAAGCCGCGACGATCTCTGCCGGCAAACCGAGTTCGCCGAGCTTGGCGACCGTGCGCTCGACCGGATACTTGATCTTCCGGAGGGTGATGCGTCCGTCGTCCCACACGGCGTACGACGCCTCCGGGCCGCCGGCCTTCGGCTGCCCGAGGCTGCCAGGGTTTATGACCGTTCGTCCCTCGACGGGACGAATGAATGGCAAGTGCGTATGACCGACGAGGATCACGTCGGCATCGACGGCCGACGCCTCTGCAACCCATGCCGGGGAGTCGGGCGGGCAGTACGCAAACAGCGGATCGGACGGTGTGGCATGGCAGAGGAAGAATCGCTGGCTGCCACATTCAGCGGACGCCGTGAGCGGCAGTTCGCGAAGGTACCGCCTGTCGTCATCCGACAGTGTCTTCAATGCCAACTGTCGCGTCGCCTCGGCCATTCCTCGAAACGGTGGTGAGCATCGCGGGTCAACGTCGTAGCCAACCGCGTGATCGTGATTGCCTCGGACAACCATCTCCGCGCGTTCCCGAATCGCGCGCACGACGCGTTCAGGCTCAGGACCGTACGTGACGAGATCGCCCAATACCCACAACTCGTCGTACGGCTCGATGGCGAGGACAGCGTCCAACGCTTCGGCGTTTCCGTGCAGGTCTGAAAGAATCAGGATCTTCATGTGCCGTGTGCTACGCTACCAAAGTACATCGCGCTCGGCGATGGAGTCCGCCTCAACCGCCCGGGTCCACCGGGATGATGACTCCTCCAAACGACCTGCTTCTTGGGTTCTGGGGTTGAGGCGACAGCACCGTCCTTCTCGCCTCATTCAGACTCATCGGAAGCGGCGCTCAGAGGGCTGGAGCCATGTCGCCACGCATCTACGGCGGCCGCGAATGCTGGGTCTATCGCGCCTCGTCACCGGACGAGCTCTGCGGACACCATCCTGAGCTGGTCGAGCAAGCTCTCCGGGGGGATGCCCCGGATTACCTCCTGTACTCGCCACACCGCGAGAGCAATCGCGGGCCGTTCGGACTAGAAGGTCCGAGCGGCTCGCATGCCGTGGCTCTGACGAGCGAATCGCTCATCGTCTCCAGAGATCAACATCGGCGCAGCATCAAGCCTTCGGTGCGCTCGATTCCGCTCGCAAGCATCTTGACGATGGCGATCGGCGAGGCGCTGACGCTCGGCTGGCTGGAGGTGCGGTACGCGGTTGAAAACACGGCCGAAGCAGAGGTTGTGTTCTTTCACTCATCGGGCATCGAACAGTTCCGAAACGTTGTCCGCCTGTGGCTGCAACGGCAATCGTGTCGTGTCGACGCCGGCTCTGATAATGACTCGCGATGGACGTCGAGCCCGCCGTATGTGGTCACCCAAACCAGGCCGCTGGTCAGGGATCTCCGTTTGCTCGAGATCGTGAACGTACCTGAGGCGTGGGCGGATGTTCGTGGGCGTTCGCGGTGTCGCGCTGCTGCCAGCGTCATGATCCTGATGGATTCCGCCGTGTTGCTGGCGGAAAGCGAACGGCCGCTCGAACCCGGCATGCTCATGTTCGGCGTGAATGTGACCTGCTTGTCCACGCGCGCCCTGTCGACTGTCGGGCTGCGCCTGCCGGACGATCCGAACGAGAACGACATCACGCTGACGATGACCGTCGCACGCCATGGCGTCTGCCATCACGTCAGCCGCGATCTGGCGATGCCGAGCGCGGCTGCGTCGCATCTCCTGGTCAGGCTCGCATCGCGATCGAGGAGCTGGGAGGGTACGGCGTGAAGGTCTCATTCGTCGGCCGCACCCGCGAACTCTCGCTGCTCGCACATGAGCTCGAGGCCGGTCACAACATCGTACTGACCGGCGCTTTTGGATCAGGCCGCACGACGCTCGTCAAAGCCTTATCAGCGCACGTGGCGAACCCGTTCCTGTTCTGGCACGAGCAGGATACGCGGCGCACGATGCGCGCCGCGATTGCTCGGGAGCACGACGCGCACGGCGCTACTGGTGAGCCTCCCGTCGTCGTCCTCGATGATGCCGTTCACGTTTCAGCCCCGCGCAGGCGGTTCATGCGCGAGCTATTGAGAGGCGCGCGATGCCAGATCATCGTCGTCGTCGAGCGCTCCATGTCGTCCGATCAACTCGCCCATTTGAGAGCGATACTCGGAGCCGCCCGCCTCGTGCAACTCCGCCCTCTAAGCACCAGTACGACCGTGCGGTATTTCTCGTCGGCCGTCAAAGAACTCGGGCTAGCGTGGAGCGCAGATGACATTCGCGAAACCGCCCGTTCAACGCACGGTCATCCGCTCACGATGCGAATGACGCTCGAGGCGGCTGTCGCGAAGAGTCTCGGCCGACGACGCGGTGACGGAACGCCGCCGTGGAGAACTTCGTCTTCAGAAGAAGAGACACGCGAACGGCGATGGAGTCCGCCGTCGACCGTCTGGCCGATCGCCAGGCTGATGACTCCTGCTGAATCCAGTTCGGCAGGAATCTGCCTGGAGGTCGCCATGACGACGCTCTGTCCCGCCTGTTGGCGCGTTGTTCCGAACGACGCGCACCGCTGCAATCACTGCGGCGCTGCCCTTTCCTCACTGCATCAGCGAGACTTGCGAGACAAGCTCCTCGGCGCGCTCACGCATCCGGATCGCGACACGGTGATCCGTGCTGCGGTCGCGCTCGCAGCCCGTCACGATCCGGACGCCTCCCACGCCATCGAGACCGCGATGGCAAGGTTCCCACATGAGCCACATGTTCTCGGTGGTCTGCTGACTGCGTTGATGTTCGTAGGCGATGAGGAGGCCAGGCGAATCGCACAGGACGCACTCGGGCATCGCTCGTTCATCGTCCGGCGCGCCGCGGCTCAAATGCTTCAGCAGATGAATCGCTGCCAGGAGGCCGCAGGCGATCGTCGGGAGCACTGAACTTTGTCATCCTGCTCGGCGTCGTCAGCCTGTTCGTTGACATGACGTACGAAGGAGCGCGCAGCGCGGTCGGCCCGTTTCTCGGCATGCTCGGTGCGTCAGCGTTTGCGATCGGCATAGTGTCCGGCGGCGCAGAACTCGTCGGGTACGCGCTTCGATTGTGGTTCGGACGTCTGGCCGATCGGACGCAGTTATTGGACGATCACATCCGTCGGGTACGCGTTAATCCTCTTCGCGGTGCCGGTGCTGGCGTTCGCGGGGAATTGGCAGATCGCGGCGACCCTGGTGATTCTCGAGCGGACCGGCAAGGCACTTCGCACTCCGGCGCGCGACGCGATGCTGTCGTACGCGACGCAGAGCACGGGACGCGGATGGGCTTCGGACTCCACGAGGCGCTCGATCAGATTGGCGCGACCGTGGGACCTCTGCTGCTCAAGGTCGCGGTCGCGCAGTCGGAGGGCTACCGCCGTGGGTTCCCGGTGCTCCTGATTCCGGCGCTGGCCGCGCTGACGATACTGTCCGACGCGTGGCGTTTGTATCCGCATCCGCGTGATCTGGAAATCGACGAAGTGCAGCTCGGGGCGGGACGCCTTCCCGAAGGCGAACTGCGTGTACCTTTCCGGAAGCGCCTTGGTCGCTGCCGCGATGCCGACTGTCCATTACTCGCGTTCCATTTCGGGCAAGCCGCAACGATCTCGCTCGCGTGGATTCCAGCGTTGTACGCACTAGCCATTGGCGTCGATGCGCTGGCGGCTCTATTCTTCGGGCGCTTCTTCGATCGGTTCGGAATCGCTCACCGGCCGCTCTGGTCGACGTCCTCATAGTCGCGACCGTGATGTCGGCGGCGTTCGCGCCGCTCGGATTCGACAATCGCACTAGCTTGGAAATCGCTGGCACTGTTCTGTGGGGCATTGGGATGGGCGCCCAGGAGTCGATCATGCGCGCGGCGATTGCCAATATGACGTCGCCGGCAAGGCGTGGGACGGCCTACGGTCTCTTCAACCTGGTTTATGGTGTGGCCTGGTTCGGCGGGAGCGCGCTCATGGGTTGGATGTACGTCCGATCGCTTGGCTGGCTGATCGCCTTCTCAGTGCTCGCGCAGATGCTTGCGATTCCGTGTTTCGCGTGGGCGAAGCGGCTCGGGCACGCTGGGTTGATGTAGGATTCGATATCGGGCGGTGGAGTCCGCCATGAAACCGTCCCTCGGTGGGACCAATGACTCCTGCGGATCGTTCTGCAGGAGTTTTTGTTTTATGGCGACAGCAGTGATCGTTCTCACGCTCGGCGCGCTTTCCCTCGCGGCGCTAATCCGAATGATGTTGACGGGACCGCCGCCCCCTGGACCGCCATGGGGAACATCCCGTGTGGACGATCCACGTCATGATGAACGGCGCTGACAGCTCGTCGCCGGATCCAGGTGCCTGGTGGCCCCGAGGATGGCGGCATCTGCACGTCGCGCTTCTGTGTTTCTCGCTAGCGTCCGTCGTCGCCTTGATCGTGCAGCGTCTGGTGCCGCCTCCAGCGACAGACCTCGCCTTGGTATGCGCGATCTGGATCACGTTCTACCCGGTGGCCCGACTCAAGCGGTCGGAACCATGGTGGGCACACTGGGCGAGAGGAATTGTGATCCTCGTCGGCTTTCTTTTGGCGCGGCGCTTTCTGTGAGCCGTTAGGCGATCGCGCGGGCCGGCAGACAATCGCGACTACACTGAGTCGGTGAGCATTCTCACTTTGTTCGGCTCGCTTGCTGTCTCGACGATGCTGATCGCGTACGCACTCGAGGACCGCTCGCGTGCGTTCGTCCTCTTGTTCGCAGCCGCATGCGCCGCGTCATCTGCCTACGGATTCCTAGCCGGAACGTGGCCATTCGGCACCGTCGAGGCAGTGTGGACCGCAGTGGCCATACGACGATGGGCGAAGCGGAAGGCAACTGGATCACAAGCGGAAGTCACTCGACCAATTGCCTGCGACATGACTGCGCTGTCCGCTGCGCAGCGCGACCGCTACAACGTGCTGCGACCGCGCGTCCTCAACGCTGTTGATCGCCGTCAGGAAACGCCGACGGCCTTTCGCCTCCGTATCGGCGGTGCTCCGTCGATTGCCGATGTCGCTGAATGGATCGAGATGGAACATCGCTGTTGTGCTTTCCTGGATATCGACCTGTCACTTAAGGCTGATGGCACAACGTGGATAGAAATCGGGGGAAATGCCGCGATCAAGTCATTTCTCTTGGAGGAGTTCAGCGCGTTTCGCGGCGCTCAGCGCGAGCGTGCTTAGCGACGTCGGCACGAAATGACAGCACACTCGACGCACACGTGTGTCAGACTCTCTTGAGATGCTCAGATGACTTCCAGCGATCTAGTTGAGTGGGATTGAGGACGGAGGCCTCGCCCCAAGTGCTTGCGCCGAGACGGGATTTATGCGCGCCGGGCGCCTCCTCACGTGTTCGGACAAGCGAAGGCCCCAGAGGATCAGGGCAAAGGAGACATTGCGAATCCGCACTCCGCCATGTCGAAGTCGTCTCGCAGATCTCGCCCAATGAAGAAATCCGCGACGAGCGGTATCCCAAGGAGCCGGGTGACGACGTTTCGAAACGAAATGCCGAGTGCCGTTCTCGGAACGAAGGACGTGGCGAATTTCGAGGCAGATTCCTGTTTGCGCTTCAGAAACGGCATCAGGCACGTTTGGTAACGATTGAAGGCGATGTGGTAGTCGCCGCGGGACGCGCGTAGGGCCGCAGCAAGGACGTATCCCTCGGCCATCGCCAGACCGGTTCCTTCTCCGGCAAGGAGCGACACACATGCCGCAGCGTCGCCGATCAGCGCAGTGCGTCCTTTCGTCCAGCGGTCCATTCGAATCTGGCTGACGCGATCGAAGTAGATATCACTGGCGTTCCTCATGGCTTCAAGGATCTTCGGGCACTCCCAACCCACATCCGCAAACACGTCGGTCAGTGCAGATTTGCGATCGGCGATGGGCATTGAAGCCTGGCCGGCCAAGTACTCGTCGCGAAAAACAAAGAGAAAGAGCGTCTTGTCATCTCGCATCGAGAAGCGGGACACCTGACGTCCAGGGAGCGCATGGCTCACGTAGACCAGCTCGTCACGAGGCCGATACCCACGGACCTCAAACGCGGCCACGTGGTAACCGAGAGGCACTTCGAATGCTGACTCGGGTCCGAAGACAATCCGTCGAACCGTCGAATGGAGTCCATCAGCACCGATGATGAGGTCCACGTCGCGCGGAGGCGCCGATCTGAACCGGATGCGAGCGAACTCGGCGCGCTCCTCGATGCTCTCGATCGAATCTCCGAACACCGTCTCGACTCTTCCGGTGAGCAGGCCATAGATCGCGGCTGACAGATCAGAGCGCTTGAGACTTGTGCCCCGGCCGTTCGTCATGCGCCAGAACACATCGGTCGGGAAACCGCCGGTCCGACGGCCTTTCTGATCGACGAGGCGCACTTCGCGGATCTGATAGCCGATCGCGTTGATTTTCGGGAGCAGCCCCATCTTTTCGGCGATGTCGTATCCGATTCCCCAGAAATCGACAACGTAGCCTCCGGTCCGAAGCGCCAGTGCCTCTTCGATGAGCAGTACCTGGTGTCCAGCGTCGCTGAGCCAGTACGCGAGGGTCGGACCCGCAATGCCGACGCCGTTAATGGCGATGCGCATGTGCGATTACTTCCCGATGATGACGAAATGTCCGCGTCGATTCTGCGACCAACAGTTTTCGCCGCCTCCGTGGCAGAAAGGCGCTTCTTTGCCGAGGCTGCGCACCTCGATTCGGTTGGAATTAACGCCCAGATTCACGAGGTAGTCTCGAACGATGACTGCGCGTCGATCCCCGAGCGCCAAGTTGTACTCGCCCGTTCCTCGCTCATCACAATGGCCATCAACGCGGATTGTGGTGCTGGGCCATCGCTTCAACCATCGGGCGTCGTCCTGCAGTGCCGTTCGACCCTCGTCTTTCAGCGCGTTCTGGTCGTAATCGAAAAACACGTCCGACAGCGGACGTTCACCGTTCAGTTGGTCGAGCGACTTTCGCCGGAACAGCTCTTCGTCCGTGGATGCAACCGATGCCGGTGCAGCGGCTTTCGGCGGTGGAGGTGGAGGTGGCGCCGGAGGCGGGGTGGGCGCGGCCGGCACAGCAGCCGCAGGACGTGTGGGCGACGTTGCCGGTGGCCGGGCGTGACAGCCTGAGGTTGCGATTAGCGTGACGATCATCACGCACAACGACGCAGCGGACAGTCTCGTCATGAAAGCCGCCTCCCCACGATCGACTCGCCTCGACTATACAACGATAATACTTTGACGTCAAAGTATTAACTGAGACGCGGTTCTTGCTGGCACTCGTGGCAGAGCATCGCGTTCGCATATCATCGGCCGATGCCAACGACACGCCCTGAGAGCGAAGTGGAGTACGAGCTCGATCCTGTGCTGGATTTCATGCGGCTGCTGTGGTCGATCGAACACGGCCTTCAGCGCATGTCGAAGCGGATGGAGAATGAGATTGGGATCACCGCTCCACAGCGTCTGGTGTTGCGCGTGGTCGGCCAGTTTCCGGGCCTGTCTGCCAGTGAGCTCGCACACATCGTTCGGCTGCACCCCAGCACGATCACGGGCGTGCTTCAGCGGCTCGTGGCCCGCGGCTTGTTGGAACGGCAGCGCGATCCATCCGACACGCGGCGTGCACGGCTTCGGTTGAAGCCAAAGGCATCGACGCACACGCGTGGCTCTCGAGGGACAGTGGAAAGGGCCGTTACTGAGGCGCTCGACCAGGTGGGTGCGGTCAATGTGCGCGCGGCGCGGAAGGTGTTGAAGGCGATCGCCGAGCGCCTCAACGCTCTTTGAGAGGTCCCACGGCGACTCGCGGCGGAGGTGCACTGATGGCGACTGCGGTCTATCTGCTGTGTGCGGTGGCGAGCGCAGGCTGCGCCGGACTGCTGTTCTGGACGTCCTGGAATCACCGTGGCCGGGTCAGACCCCTCGTGTTCTGGACCGCGCTGTGCTTCACCGGCTTCGCCATCAGCAATGGCCTGGTGGTGATCGATTTGATCGTGCTGCGTAATGGAGCGCTGGCGACGGCCCGCGCGGCGACGGCTTGCCTGGCCAGTGCCGTGTTGTTGTTCGGACTCATCTGGGATGCCAGCTGACTCGATGGCGGCCTTGTTGAACGGCGCGACGGCGATGGCTTGCCTCGGCATTGCGCTGTTCTTCTATCGATTCTGGCGTGAGTCGGCCGATCAGCTGTTCGGGTGTTTCAGCGCGGCGTTCGTTGCGTTTACGGTTAACTACGCCATCCTGGGAGCTCTGCCCGACGCTGACGAACGACGGGCGTATGCGTTCATCATCCGGCTTGTCGCGTTTGTCGTCATCTTCATTGGTATCGTTTTGAAGGATCGAGGGCTGGCGGATCATTTCATCGACGCACACGATTGACCAGGTGGTAAGACGCGAACCGCCACGGCTTTGCGATCACGACGCCGCACTATCGGCGGAACGGTGCCGACGGCGTGTCAAGCTGTCGGCCGTGATAATGCCTTCGAGATGGTATGCATCCGCCCTGCTGACGACCGGTAGCAGACCGCCACTCTCCTCCAGCCGCTCGAACACGATATCCATCGTGTGGTCCGGATGCGCGTGAACGAATGACCTCTGGGCGATTGTCACGACGAGCTCGCCGGCCTTGTCGGTCGAATGGAGCCTGTCGAGATCGGAGCGGGCGACAGCGCCAAGCAGTCGCGGAGGCGCACCAACGAGATAGACCGGATGGTCGTTCGCTTGTGCCGATTGCCAGGCATCCGCGATGGTCAGCTCAGGCGCCAGGACAGATCCGTCGCCCATGGTCATCACCTGCCGGGCGGTTCGGGCACGCCGCGGCGCCTGGGCGGCAGCCGAAGGCAGGTGGATTCCGTCCTGATGCAAGAGGGCATGGTAGACCGGCACCGGTTGAAACCGTCGCGAGATCACAAAGCTGAGAAGATTCGCGACCATCAGCGGGACCAGGATCTGGTAGTCCTGCGTAATCTCGAAAATCATGAAAACGGACGTCATAGGGGCACGGATGATCCCTGCGAACAGAGTCCCCATCCCGACCAGGGCGTACGCGCCCGCGTCAGCCGTCGCAACCGGAGAGAAACGGTGCACGATGGAGCCGACGGCACCGCCCGCCATGGCGCCGATATAGAGGCTGGGCGCGAAGATCCCACCGGCATTCCCGGACGAATAGGAGACGATCGTGGCGGCCAGCTTCAAGACGCAGAGGATCGCCATCGTTCGGAACAGCAGCCCGCCGTTCAATGCCTGATCGACATACTCGTAGCCGACTCCCATAATCGCGGGCGAATAGAGGAGCATGGCACCGATGATGAGGCCGCCGATGGCGGGCTGCACGATCCTCGTTTTCACGGGCATGCGCTGGAACAGGCGGCGCGTGCTCAGCAATCCTTTGCAGAACACCAGCGACAGCGCTCCGCCGATGATGCCCAGACCCGCGTAGGCGAACAGCTCCATTGGGTGGACGAGTCGGTAGACCGGCACGTGAAAGAGCGGTTCGTTGCCCAGAATCGCGCGCTCAACGATGACGGCAGCCACCGACGCCACAACCGTCGATCCGAGCAGCGCGGCGTTCATGTCGCCGATGATCTCTTCGAGCGCGAACAGAACGGCAGCGACTGGCGTATTGAAGGCGGCGGCAAGCGCCCCCGCCGCGCCGACTGGCACCAGATCGCGGATCCGGCCCGGCGGCAGCCGCAACCAACGACCGGCGACGGATGCGATTCCCGCCCCGATTTGAACGGATGGGCCCTCGCGGCCCATTGAATGACCCGATCCAATGCAGAGCACGCCGGTGAGGAATTTCCCAAGTGGCACGCGGCGCGGAATGATCCCGCCGGACAAGTGATACGCAGCCTCGGTCTGCGGAACGCCGCTCCCGCGCACATCGGGAAAGACTTTCGCCAGGAGAACACCGGTCAGCAGGCTCACCACCGGGGGCACGAGGAATAGTCGCAGCGCGGACGGTGACAGGCCGAAGAGTCGATGGTTCACCTGGTCGATCGCCACCGAGAACAACACCGCCGCGAGGCCCGCGATGATGCCGATGACGATCGTGAGAATCAGGAACAGCTGATTCTCACGCAGACGGATCTGCTGCGAAGGCGGCGACACTTTCATCTCGAATCCAGCGCGTGTGTCCGTGCGATCAATGTCAGCGCCTGATCGCGTGCCGTTGGCGGCGGGCACGTCTTTGACACGTACTGCTCGATACGGCCGAAAAGATCGACGCTCGCCTCGATCGCGTCCTGCTCGAGTGGCGTCGACGCTTTCAATCGTTCGCGAAGGCTCGCCGCCTCCTGCTCCAATGTCGCTGGGGAGTGCGGTTGCTCCATCGCGGGGCCGGCCGGGCGACAAGCCGCCAACCGCTCGTCGAGGTAGTCCATCGATGCGGCGACGCGTCGACGGCGCTCCACCGATCCGACGCGACGCGCGAGCGGATCACTGGACAGCACCAAGTCGACGACTTCTCGCGTTCGAGTGACGTCATCCATGTCGTCGGGAACCCGATGGAGGTAGCCACCCGCGAGCTGGAAATCTCCAAGACTGAATGCGCTGGTACCGGCTCCGGCGAGCGCGAGCCGATTAGTGGGTGCCAGATGCAGGGCGCGCTCGTACTGGTCAAGCGCGTGGCGCCCGTCGCCAGCGCGGGCAAACAACTGCCCGACGCGGATATGCGCGTCGGCTTGATCCGGAAGGTCGGCAGACGCGGCAAGGAGTTCCGACAGGGCCCGGCCGCCCTGATCGTGCCGCAACAGGAAGTCGATCAGCTCGAAACGAACCTCGCGGCGTTCCTCCGCCGCATCCGCGGACCACGGCGCATAGAGCGTGTTGTGATAGAAGCGGAGCGCCTCCGTGACATCCTGCCGCTGTGACGCGAGCCGCGCCAGCGCGAGATTAACTTCGGCGTCTTCCGGCGATGCTTCTCTGAGCGTGAGCAGAGCGGCGCGTGCCGCTTCGGTGTCGCCCTTTTGCGACAGTGCTCTGGCCAGCGCCAACGCGTACTTCCGCTCGTAGCGGTTACGTACCGACGCACGCCGCAGCGACGCGATGGCGTCTTCCACACGGCCTGCCGCCATCAACTGCTGCCCGCGCGCGAACCAGGCCTCGGCGTCGCGAAAGGTCTGTTCGCGGTTGTTGGCGGCGACGGCTCGGGTCGCGAAGAAGCTGACGACGGCGATCAGCATCAAGGCACCGATCTGCAGAATCTCGCGATGAATGAGAGCATCGGCACCGCGGCCGTCATGGTCGTCGTGGCTGGCGTCCTTCACTCCCACAGGACTCCAGATTAGCAAAACATGGATACATGAGATACTTTGAGGTCAAAGTAATATGTGCTAGAGTTGAGGCGATGGCGGTCTGATGTCGTTCCGCCTTTTCGGCGTCTCCATCGGGCTGGCGAGCTGCATGGCGGTCTCGGCGCGGGCTCACGCGCCGCCGTTGACGCAACTTGCGACGGACCTCGATTCGCTCCTGACGGCTCGACATCTGGAGGCCATCGCCGCTCGATCTGCAGGAGCCAGACCGCTTCGTCGCGGCGCTCTCCTATCCGAAATCGCAGTTGCTCCTGGTCGACGCCGTCTACCCTGCTCCGGCTCTACTGCGCCAAGAGATTGCCGACGCGAAATACCGCGACGTCTATCTCGCTCTGCAGCAATCGGGCACCCCGACGGAAAGCTGTTTTTTATGGACCTTGGGTATGACGGCTTGCGCGGAGGCGCGGACTCGGTCGATGTGTTGTACAAGGGCGCGACGAAGCAGATGATGTTCGACGGCCAACCGGAAAGACACAAGTTGACGAGAAAGGCATACGAGACGGAGTTCGCGGCTGCGGAAGCCGCGTACAGTCGTTTGCTGACTGTCCTGATCAATCAGCTGAAGCAACCCGGGACGCGGTAGCGACGATGGCGCGAATGTCGCAGGATATTGAAGCGGCTCAAGCCTCTATACCCGCATCAGCTCGATCTACGACACACTCTCGGACCATGGCGACCGTCGCATTCGAGCGGTGGGATTGTCTCTGCTCGAAGCCCGCCGCGGTGAACGAATCCTCGAGATCGGATTTGGCACCGGCACGTCCGTCGTTGCGCTCGCGGAAGCGGTCGGCGAATCGGGGCACGTGTTCGGCGTCGACATTTCGCCAGGAATGAAAGCCGTCGCCGAGGCGCGCTCCGGCCGGAGAGATCAGCCTCACGCGCCCCTTCAAAATGCCACTGTCGATGCCGTCTTCATGGCGTTCACGCTCGAGCTGTTTCCGAACGACACGATTCCGCTCGTCCTGAGCGAGGTCCGACCGACGCTCCGCCCGGGCGGCCGGCTATCGGTGGTGTCGATGGCGCATGATCCGGCGGAACCCAGCCGTCCCGAGCGAATCTATGGATGGATTCACGGCATTTTCCCCACATCGTCGACTGTCGGCCGATTGATGTCGAGCGGATCGCAAACCGACACCGGATTCGTCATTGCGCGAGTTGAGCGGCTCGAAGTGTGGGGGCTTCCGGTCACCGCGATTCTCGCGTATTAGGGTCAGCCCGTCGATTGGGTGCGACGTGATCGCGGTGTGCGGCAATGTTCTATTGAGATTCTCGTGGCGGTGGCCTGCCTTGGGCTACTGATCTCGGCGATGACGTTTCACGACACCGTCAGCGTCTCGCTCGGTCTTGGTGTCGCGCTCGTCCGTGCCGGCGTGGTGCTGTAGACAGCAGTGCCGTCGCCGCAGCAGACACTGTCAGCCCGGCGCCATGCGCGCCTCGACGAGGGCTTCGGCGACTTCCAGGTAAACGAGATTACTATCGGAGTCGAGGCACCCATGAGAGGAGCGGCTTTTTTCGTTTGCTTGATACCGCTGATCGCGGGCTGTTCGTCACGATCTCAGCGATCGACCGTGGCGAACGGGCACATCCTCGACGTCGCGGAACTCAGCACCGAACGGATTCGGTTACTGGAGCGGGCGCGCACGGTCGTGCTGCTCGAAGGCGGGATTCTCGAGGAGCACGGACCATACCTGCCGTCCTTCGCCGACGGGTATCAGTCCGATTTCATCGCGACGAAGGTCGCTGGCGCAATCGTCGCGCGGCCCGGTTGGACCGTGCTGCGCTTTCCACCCCTGCCCGTCGGCGCCATGCCGGCCAACGAGATCGGCGGCCGCTTTGCCTTTCCTGGCAGTTATCCCGTGCGGATGGCGACGCTTCGTGCAGTGTTCATGGATCTCGCGACCGATCTTGGCGACGCCGGCTTCAAATACATCCTGGTCGTGAACTATCACGGCGGACCGACGCACAATCGCGCACTCGACGACGCCTCGCGATACTTCAGTGAACAGTACGGGGCCGTGATGGTGAACCTGATGGGGCTCGTCAGTGTAGCTGCCGCGGCGCCGCACGATCAGTTCACGCAACGCGAGCGTGACGCAGAGGGATTCAGCGTACATGCCGATGCCGACGAACACAGCCGCGTGCTCTTTTTGAGACCGGATCTCGTCGCGGCATCGTTTCATCAGGCGCCTGCGGTCGTCGGGCATGAACCCGCCGACCTCGCGGCTCTTGCTAGCAAACCCGACTGGCCTGGGTACTTCGGCACTCCGGCGAGCGCCAACATCGAAGCCGGTCGGCGCAAGATGGAGGGCCTAGCCGCGGCCGCTGTGGACGCAGCACTGAAGGCGCTTGACGGCTCGCTGCCGGCAGATGCGCCACGCGTGGTCGATCAGGACGCAGCCGATCCGGTGTTCGCGCGCATCACCGACGCTTCGCTCGAACACGATCGTCAAATCGAAAAGCGCGAGATGGACTGGCTGGCGGCTGTCTCACACTCCAGAGGCGCCATCCAGCGTTGAGCAGGTGCAATGAATATCAGCGATGACGTCACACCGAGCCCAGTCGATCCAACACCGGAGGAAGTCCAATTCCTCGCGGATCGAACCTACGAGTCAATTCCAGCGAATGGGGTTGTGGCTCGGTACGATCCGACGTGCTAGGCTGATCAGTCGACGCGTGGCCACGCGCCAGATGCGCCGACCGTAGTCGAGGAGGACGAACATGTCAGAGGCACAGCTTTTCGTGGCGACGACGTTCACCGAAATCTACGAGCGGGTTCTGGTCGCGCCCTTGTTCCGGCCATTCGCAGAACAACTGATCGCGCGCGTCGCTCTGGATCGCGACGACAGCGTGTTCGACGTCGCCTGCGGCACCGGCATCGTGGCGCGCGTGGCGCGTGAACGCCTTGGGACCGAGGCACGAATCGTGGGCGTCGATGTCGCGCCGGCGATGCTCGCCGTCGCGCGTACCGTCGACCCGACAATCGACTGGCGCGAGGGGAATGCCGTCGCGCTGCCGGTGAGCGCCGGCGAGCAATTCTCGGTCCTGACATGCCACCAAGGGCTACAGTTCATGCCCGACAAGCCCGCGGCGATCCGCGAAATGCGACGCGTACTCGCACCGCGCGGTCGCGTCGCGATTGCGACGTGGAGGGCGCTCGAGGACATTCCTGAGATGCGCGAGCTGAATGCGATTGCCGAGCAGCATGTCGGCCGGATCGTCGATTCACGGCACAGTTTGGGAGACGGCAACGCACTGAAGCGTCTGATGGTGGATGCCGGATTCAACAACGTGAATGTCAAAACCCATGCACACGACGTTCAGTTCGCCGATGGCGCGTTGTTCGCTCGGCTGAATGCGATGGCCGTGCTCGGCATGAGCGACAAAGGCAAAGCGATGAGCGAGGCCGAACGCGGCGAGCTCGCCGGCCGAATCGCCGCGGAAAGTGCGGATGCGATCGCAAAGGCTACGACGAACGGTGCGTTTGTGATTCCGCTGACGACCAACATCGCGACGGCCGACGTCTGACGACGGTTGCGAAGAGCCCGGCGCCAGGGCGCGCTACAGGTAGTCAGGATCGTCGAACGTTCTAACGGCTCGTCGAGAAACCGATAATAACCAGCGCTCCGACAATTGCCATTGTCGCTCCGACGAGGTCTGTTGCGCTGGGTTCTCTGCCCCTCGACACGTTACAGCCAGAGGAGCGAGGCAGCGATGTAAATCCTACCGTACGCGGCGTGTGCGCGGCGGGCGAACGACGTATCGGCACGGGTGAGTACGGCGGCGAATCCAATAAGACTGGCGAGTCCAGCGATGGCGACCGACCACGACGCACCGCTGCGCAGCCAGGCCCAGAATGCGAAGTATCCCGCGATTTCGAGGAAGGCCGCGATCACGAACACGAGGATATTTCTCACTACGTATCGAACATTGCGGACAGATGACACGCCTGACGCGAGTCGCAGAAAGGACCCCCCATGGCGCCGTTTGCTGTGAGTGTCACCGGCCGAAGATTTCGATTCTCGCCTTCAGAGGCTTTTCTGAGACCGTCGATCGCGATCATCCTGATCGTGAGTCTCGGCTGTTCCGCGCCGACCGACCATACGAGTCAACAGGCAGCCGCGTCAACCGCGCAGGGTGCTGCTGCCGCGCCGTTTCAGCCAGTGGACGATGCCACCATTGACGCGCGGGCTCGCGAGACGGAAGCGAAAATGACCGACGACGAGCGGTTTGCGCTGCTGGTCAGTCTGATCGGAGCAGTCCCGTCGATCGGGGTTCCGCGGGACAAGCGTATTCCAGACACCGTGACGAACATGAGCGCTGGATATACGCCGGGAATCCCACGGCTCGGCATTCCGGCGCTTCAGAGCAGCGACGCCAGCATGGGCGTGACCAACCCGGGCTATCGGCCCGACGACAAGGGCGCGACCGCCTTCCCCGCCTCGATCGCGGTCGGCGCCAGCTTCAATCCGCAGCTCGCCCGCGACGGCGGCGTGGCCATCGGCCGCGAAGCGCGCAGCCGCGGCTTCAACATCCAGCTCGCCGGCGGCATCAATCTCGCCCGCGACCCGCGCAACGGACGCAATTTCGAGTACTACAGCGAGGATCCGTTTCTGACCGCCGCCATGGGCGCCGAACAGGTCAACGGCATCCAGAGCCAGCAGGTCATCTCGACGCTCAAACACTACGTGCTCAACGACAATGAAACGAACCGCCACTGGCTCGACGCGATCATCGATCCGGACGCCTTGCGCGAGTCGGATCTGCTCGCGTTCGAGATCGCGATCGAGCGATCGCACCCCGGCGCCATCATGAGCGGCTACAACAAGATCAACGGCGCGTACGCGAGTGGCAACGACCCGCTCCTGAACGGCGTCCTCAAAGGTGCCTGGAGTTACAAGGGCTACGTGATGTCCGACTGGGGCGCGGTGCCGAGTTGGGATTTTGCGCTCAAGGGCCTCGATCAGGAGTCCGGGATTCAGATCGACGTCAGGCAATGGGGCGGCGAAGCGTTCAGCGACAAGCTGCGTCAGGCGTACGCCGAGGGCAAGCTGTCGAAAGAGCGGCTGTCCGACATGGTGCGTCGCATTCTGCGATCGGCGTATGCCGTGGGCATCGACAAGTGGGGACCGGCGCCAGCGGTCGATCTCGCCAAACACAACGAGCTCGCGCTCGAGATCGCCCGCGAAGGCATAGTGCTGCTGAAGAATGATCACGTCCTCCCGATCGCGGCCGACAAGCCGTTGCGGATTGGGGTGATTGGAGGCTACGCGCAACTGGGGGTTCCGAGTGGCACCGGCTCGGGCGCCGTCAATCCGGTGGGCGGATTCGCCAACACCACGCCCATCGGCGGCGCGCATGGTTCCATCGGCAATGCCCGTAACCTCTATGTATTCAAGTCGTCGCCGCTCGCCGAGCTCAAGAAGCTGTTGCCCAAGGCCCAGATCGAGTTCGACGGCGCCTACACGCCGGCGGAGTCGGCGTTGCTCGCCAAGCGCGTCGACGTGGTCATCGCATTCGGGATCCGCGCCGAGGGTGAGGGGTTCGACCTGGCCGATCTGTCGCTGCCGTGGGGACAGGACGCCGTCATCGACGCCGTCGCGACGGCGAACCCGAATACGATCGTCGTACTCGAGACGGGTAATCCCTCGTCGATGCCCTGGCGCGACAAGGCAAAGGCGATCGTCGAAGCGTGGTATCCCGGACAAGCCGGCGGCCAGGCGATTGCCGAGATCCTTACGGGCCGCGTGAACCCGTCGGGACGACTGCCCCTCACCTTTCCGACGTCGCTCGCCCAGACGCCGCGGCCTGAACTCCCTGGCATCGCCACGGCGTGGGGTACTGCGACCACGATCCATTACGACGAAGGCGCGGAGGTCGGCTATCGCTGGGACGCGCAGAAAAGTCAGAAGCCGATGTACGCTTTTGGTCATGGTCTGAGCTACACCACCTTCTCGTACACGGATTTCAAGGCGAGCGGCGGCGAGACCATCACGGCAACCTTCACCGTGACGAACACGGGCAAGGTAGCGGGCGCTGACGTGCCGCAGCTCTATCTGACAGACGCGGCAGGAACGAAACGCATGCGATTGCTCGGGTTCGAGCGCGTCGATCTCGCGCCGGGCGCATCGCGGATGGTAACGGTCACCGCCGATCCGCGGCTCCTCGCCACGTTCGATGGCAAGGCGGGCCGATGGCAGATCAGCGCGGGCACGTACCGTGTGGCGCTCGGAAGGTCCGCACTCGATCTCGTGTCGACGGCTGACGCATCACTGTCGGCGCGCGCATTCGGAAAGTGACCGATCGAGTGGCTGACGCGTCTCCTGGGCTCGACTGCAATCGCTTCTAATGTTCTGAAATCACTTACGGCGTTTTGAAAATCGGGCAGGAAAATTGGCCGCCGGTGGAGTTCTCCCCATGAAGCGTAGCGAGCGACGATTGCTCATTCCCTTCACTATTCTTGCAACCGGTCTGGTCGGTATTGCGCAGTCGTCGCCGACGCTCGTGACCGTAGACAACTACAACCGTGCCGAGTCCGACATCAGCTTCGCCGGCATCGCCAAAGGGGCGGATTCGGCAAGCTTTCGCACGCTCGAGAGCCGCAGTCGATCGACACATCATCCGCGTAATCGCGACCCGCTCTATTCCGTCGCCGTCTTCGATCTCGACGCGGGCCCCCGTCACCTCGCGAGGGTTTCTCGAATTTGAGGCAGCCGTGCTACCTGAAGCCAGGGCCCTGGTCAGTCCTGCACGCGTGTATAGGTGAGCGATAGATCGTCTTGCAACGCCGCGCTATCTTCCGATCGCCGACCGCTGCCAACTAAGCGGTCGCCACCGCCGTCAACTCGCAGCCGCATGATCTGCGAGAACTTGGGACGGTCTCGTCGGCAGGTCACCTCGTTGATCCCGACGGTCACATCAAATTTGCGGGACACCCCGCGTTCATCGAAGTACACCATGTAGATCCGTTCAGCGCCGTCGTCGCTGCCGAAGATCGCGACGCCACTTGGAATCTCCGGTTCATCGATCTCCGAGTGCATGATCAGGAAGACGCCGCTTTCGACCCACTCGAAGGACGACCGGCCGTGAAAGGTTTTGTCGGGCACGTCGGGATGGGTGCCCTCAGTACGCCAGCTCGCGATCAAGAAGCTCAGAGCCTGCAGCGCAGGATTTGAGATGAGCACCTCGGCCCCGATCGGTTGCGCTTCAACGACAACCCCCTGGATGTGGGCGACTTGTCCTGCTTCATTGCGTGATTCTCTCAGACAGCAGCCGGACTCTCTACGGTGTCGAGCGAGCTGATGCAGTCCCCGCTTCTCGTTCCGCGGTGTTCAGAGGCGTGACCACGCTGTAGATATTGCCGTCTGGATCCTTGAACCACGCGGTTCTCATGGATCCTGCGACGTGAATGTCGCCCTGCCGGGTCATGTTCGGTACGTCGTCGTGCTCGAATGTGACTCCGCGGCCTTTTAGAATCCGAACCAGCTCATCGACCTCTTTGGTGACGAACGTCACGGCCGTCGCCTTGTTCGTCCCGGCATATGGTGAGCGGTACACGAACAGCGTTGACGCCCCGCTCTTGAAGGCAGGCACGTCGTCATTTTCCATGACCTTGGCCAACCCGAGCATGCGCTCGTAGAACTCCTTCGATTTCTCAAGATCTTTGACACCGACGGTCGCCACTGCATCGTTATCGCTGAGCATATGGCCTCCCTTTCGAGGATGTTCGAGAGCCAAGCAAGGATCCATTCCTTCGGCGGAGTCTTCTTAGGCCGGCTTCGTCGGCACCTTGCCGGCCAGAGTGGCCACGGCGGCAGCGAGTTCGGATGGCTCGAGGGGTTTCGCGAGATGAATCTGATAGCCCGCTTCGAGCGCGCGCAACCGGTCTTCGGGCCGCGTGTAGGCCGTCAGGGCCGCCGCGGGTACGGTGCCCCCACGGTCAGCGGGCAGCGCTCGCAATCGTTTAATGAATGTGAACCCGTCTTCCCGTGGCAGCCCGATGTCGCAGACGATCACGTCTGGAACATCGGCACCGATCAAGTCGAAGCCCTCTGCGGCGGTGCCTGCGTCGCGGACCGAGGCACCGGCCAATTCGAGGGTGGCAATCAATACATCCCGACTATCCGCATCGTTTTCCACGACGACCACTCGAACGCCATCGAGGGCCACTTGGAGATCAGTAGTTAAACTGCCTCCAACCGTCGGTTCAGTACGCACCGGCGTCAATGGCAGCTCCACGGTGAACGTTGCACCATGACCGACACCGAGACTGCTCGCGGAAATGGCCCCTCCGTGTTGTTGCACCAGATGCCGAACGATCGCGAGCCCGAGGCCGAGGCCTCCCTGCTCCCGCTGGATGCTCATGTCTGCCTGGCTGAACGGCTCGAAGACGCGAGGGAGGAACTCGGGCGAGATTCCCGCGCCGGTGTCGCTGACGCTCAAGAATGCTTTGGTCTCGTCCTGACGCAATTCGATCGAGATGTGTCCTCCAGAGGGCGTGAACTTGACGGCATTCGACAACAGGTTCCACAAAATCTGATGCAGGCGGCGTGGATCGCCGGGGATGGCGACCTCCGTGGGATGGAGCCGACAGTCGATGGTCACGTTCTTCGCTCGCGCGTCCGGGCTCAAGCTGTCGACAGACGCCTGAATGATCGGCGTCAGTTCCACTGGTCGGCGTTCCATGGTGAGCGTGCCGGCTAGAATGCGCGACACGTCGAGCAGGTCGTCGATGAGTTTCGCCTGAAGCGCGGCATTCCGGCCGATGGTTTCCACTGCGTGTTTGGCGCGCTCGGGTTCGAACTGCTGTCCCTCGAGCAACCGCGCCCATCCGAGAATCGCGTTGAGCGGCGTGCGAAGCTCGTGCGACACCATGGCGAGAAACTGATCGCGGACACGATTCGCGGCTTCCGCTTCCTTGCGGGCCTGCTGCTCGAGTTGCAGGAGCTGCTTGCGCTCCTCTTCGGCGAGCTTGCGTTCCGTGATGTCGCGCATCACCTTGGCGAACCCGCGCAAGCGGCCGTCGTCGTCACGAAGCGCGGTGAGGACGCCGCTGGCCCAATATCGGGAGCCGTCCTTGCGAAGGTGCCACCGCTCGTCCTCGCTGCGGCCCGTTTCCCTGGCCGTGGTCACTTCGCGGCCGGCCGCGCCCGACGCGACGTCTTCAGGGACGAACACAACTTCCAGAGCCCGGCCGATGAACTCGGATTCGGTATATCCGAGCAGACGCTCCACGCCAGCGTTCCACGTCACGATGCGGCAGTCGGCGTCGGTCATGAAAATGGCGTAGTCCCTGACGTTGTCAACGAAGAGCTGGAACCGCTCCTCGAAGTCCGCGTGTGGAACACTCTTGTCACGCGTGGGTCGAGCCCGTCGCGCCATGGGCACCAGCTCATGCAATACGATGGCCCGTCACCCTCCGATGCTCCGATGGATGAGTCAGGTTCTGGGCGTGCGGACCACGTCTCCGAAAGTTGTTGGGATCGCTACGGTGATCGCCGGTGAACCGTAGTGCATCGATCACCGCAGAAAGTGCGTCTGGCTGCTGGCGTCGGCTGGGGTAAGAGAGGAAGTAGCCCAGTTGACGGTAAGTGATCTCGATCGAGATCACTTACCGCGGCAGAGCCGGTTGCGGTCAGTCAATTGCAGTTAGCCCTACGGTGAGTAACAGGCCTGCTCCACGGGTCGAGCGACGATGTGGTACTTCTGCCCAGGAACTGCGCAAACGTCGTCGCGCGCTCGAGCGGAAATGGGATCGGCGGGAGACTCAGCCGGGAATGGACCGAACGGGGCGGAGCAAAACCGGACACCAGAATGAGGACTTGCAGGCACGCGCCGTCAACGCGAGACCCTTGTGAGCGAGAAGGCTCGGGCTGAACGTCGCAAGGAACACCGCGAGATGCACGTTGACCGGCGTAAAACCGCGGTTGACGTGGTCGAGCACGTGCTCGCTGGCCTGCATCCTGAGCGTGTCCGAGCGAACAGTGACGACCGACCACCGCGACGGCCCAGTCGGAAGTAGGACGTATGGCAAAAGCTCGCGGCGGACTGAAGGGACCACCGGGACCACCAGGTCCGCGCGGCCCAACCGGACCGCAGGGGCGACGCGGAGATCCAGGGCCGCGCGGGGAGCGCGGCGTCCGAGGAGCGGATGGCCACGTCGGCGAAGACGGGCCTTCGACGGATCGGGCCGCTCTCCTTACCCAGGTCAACGGCCACATCGAGGACATTTACCGAGAGCTGAATGTCCAGATGAGACGTATGGCGCAGATCCAGCAACAAGTCGATGACCTGCGCGCGAAGGTGAAGAAGCTCTCGGAATGACGGCCGCACGCCGCGGCTGAGGGTGGACGGCCACTCCCGGTGTGAGACTTCGATCGCAATGCCACTCGACTCGCCTGCGGCGAGTCAATCGTTTCTGACCTCTCGCCCGTCCCCGACCACAGACGCACTTGCCTTCGGCCTCCCCTATACATATAGTCATATGGCTATGCAATCGTTGTCGACGCTCGACCGAACGTTTCACGCACTCGCGGACGGAACCCGTCGATCGATGATCCGTGTGCTCGCCCGAGGCGAACCGCGAAGTGCCGGCGATCTCGGGCGCCGCTTTCAGTCCGCCCAGCCCACGATCTCGAAGCACCTGAAAGTCCTTGAGGAGGCTGGCCTCGTCATGCGCACGGTCGACGGGCGCGTTCACCGGTTCGCGCTACGCCGCAAACCGCTACGAGATGCCGAACGATGGCTCGCACGTCACCAATCGTTCTGGAGCGGCGCCGTCGCGCAACTCGATCGGCTGCTCTCGGAGACCGACGATGCCTCGTGACGAGGCGATCGCAGAAGTGCGGCGGTTCCTCGCCGTGTCGCCCGCAAAGGTATTCGCCGCATTCGCCGACGCGATGCTCGTGAGCCGGTGGTTGACGCCGTCCCGCGAGGTCGGGCTGGACGTTGTGCAGTTTGATTTTCGTGTCGGTGGCGCGTACCGATTTGCGTATCGCGTGCCCGGCCGGGAGCCGATGGTCGTCAGCGGTGTGTACCGCGTGATCGAGCCGTCTTCACGGATCGTGTTCACGTGGGACATCGAGCCCCCGGACGAACACGCCGGCGTGCGCTCGGAGGTGACGGTCACGCTGACCGCTCGTGGGACCGGCACCGACTTGCTGATTCGACACGCGCAGCTCAGTGCGCCCGGCGCCCGCGAACGACACGCCGTTGGCTGGAGCGGTGCGCTGGATCACCTCGCGGCGCTGGTCAGCGCATCAGACGACGGCACATCGACGATTGGAGGGCAAGGATGAAGCGGTACATACTCGCCGTTCTCGCGTATCTGGTCCCGACGTTCGCGCTCGGATTCGTCTGGCACCTCGTCTTGTTCGAGTCGTACTACGACGCGCTCGGCATCTATCGGCGAGACATCATCATTCCGTTCGGATTTCTGTCCATGCTGATTCAAGCCGCGATCTTCGCGTGGGTTTACGAAAAGGCTTTTGCGGCGGCTGGCGGACCGGTGCTTCCTCGTGCGGTGCGCTATGGCCTGGTCGGAGCGGTGCTGTCGTGGAGCTTTACGACGCTGGCAGTTGCGGCCAAGAACGTGATGGTGTCCGTCCCAAGCTACCTGCTCATCGAGACCGCGTTCACGATCGTGCAGTGGGTGCTTGTGGCGCCCTTGACGGTCGCGACGTCGCTTCAATCCCGCCGCCAGGAGCGTCGTGTCGGCGCGGTCGGCTAATCGAGTGCGGCGATGCCATACGACGAGGAACTCGCCGCGCGCATTCGGCGGTTGTTGCGCCGCACGGCCGGGATCAGCGAGCGAAAGATGTTCGCCGGGCTCGCGTTCATGTGCCATGGCAAGATGTGCTGCGGCATCGTGGGTCCGGATCTGATGGTCCGCGTTCGGGAGAAGGACATGTCCTCCGCGCTGCGGCGCGCACATGTGCGCCCGATGGACTTCACCGGCAAACCTCTTCGTGGGTTCGTATACGTCGGTGCGGCAGGCGTAACAAAGGACAGCTCGCTGCGGGAGTGGGTGCGAAAGGGTGTAGCCTTCGTCAAAACAAATACGCGTAGAACGCGTGGGAACATCGGCCGGACGATGACGCCCGGGTAAACCGACCGTTTCGACGTAGAGGCGTACATGAAAACAGCGGCTGTCTTTCTTTGCCTGCTCACGTCGATCGTGGCGTGTTCGGCTGTTGTTCGGCAGTCGACTTCGAGCAACACGCGGATTCTGGACGTCGGAGATCTCAGGACCGAACAGATTCAGGCGCTGGATCGACAGCACACGGTCGTCCTGCTCGAAGGTGGGATTCTTGAGGAGCACGGACCGTACGTGCCGTCCTCCTCCGACGGCTATCAATCCGAATTCATCGCGACGAAGGTTGCTGGGGCTGTCGCCGCCCGCCCGGCTGGACGGTGTTGCGCTTTCCGCCGTTGCCCCTCGGCGCGATGCCGGCCAACGAGATTGGAGGGCGATTCAGCTTTCCCGGCAGTTACCCCGTACGGATGGCGACGCTTCGTGCGGTCTTCATGGATCTCGCCACCGATCTCGGCGACGCGGGCTTCAGATACGTCATGGTTCTGAACTATCACGGCGGACCGACGCATAACCAAGCACTCGATGATGCCTCGCGATATTTCAGCGAGAAGTACGGGGCCGTGATGGTGAACCTCATGGGACTCATCGACGTGGCCGGAGCTCCTCCGCATGATCAGTTCACGAAGGCCGAACGTGACGCCGAGGGATTCAGCGTGCATGCCGACGCCGACGAACACAGCCGCATGCTCTTTCTGAAGTCTGACCTCGTGGGGGCCGCCGTTCATCAGGCGCCGGCGGTCGTCGCGCACGACCCTGCTGACCTCGTCGCGCTCGCGCGCAAACCCGACTGGCCCGGCTACTTCGGCACGCCGGCAATCGCCAACGTCACGGCCGGACGGCGGAAGATGGAAGGACTGGCCGCAGCGGCAGTCGATGCCGCACTGAAGACGCTCGACGGCACGCTGCCGGCGCCGGCGCGACACGTTGTCGACCAGGCCTCAGCCGATCCCACGTTCCAGCAGATCACCGACGCGTCTCTCGAGCATGATCGGCAGGTCGAGAAGAGCGAGCTGGACTGGCTCGCGGCCGCCTCACGCGCCAGAGCGGGCGACCGGCGCTGAGCGCAGGAAGCGAAGCCAATGAACGTCGATGTGACAACACAAACTGAGATCGCGGCGCCGGTCCAAGCGGTCGCCGCGTTCACTTCCGAGCCGGACAACGCGCCGCGATGGTACGTGAACATCAAAAGCGTTGAATGGCAAACGCCGCGTCCTATCGGAATCGGCTCGCGATTCGCATTCGTCGCACAGTTTCTCGGCCGGCGCCTGGAGTACGTGTATCAAGTCGTCGAGTACACACCCGACAAGCGGCTCGTGATGCGCACGGCTGATGGTCCATTTCCCATGCAGACAACGTACGAATGGCAACCCACTGAGATGGGCACGCGCATGACGCTGCGAAATCATGGCACGCCCTCGGGCTTTTCCCGAATCGTCGCACCCTTCATGTCCGCCGCGATGCGACGGGCGAATCGGAAGGACCTCGCCGCACTCAAAACGCTGTTGGAGGCTCGCTGATCGAGCTGGTGGCCGTTACTGTCACTCTCCGGCAGTTCTCAACGGCCCCGAGCAGCAGGGGACGCCGGTCACATCGGTCGGCGTCGGGACGCAACAGCCGGTTCGCTTCCGAAGCCGCTCGGCATCTTTGCGCACGATATCCAGGTGCGACAGCGCATGTCCCGTGGCGTTGACGATGGCCCCCAGCACCGGATCGGAAGGACGTCCCAACCGATAGTGGATCCAAAGTCCTTCGCGGCGGGTCTCCACGAGACCGGACCGTCGCAGGTACGCCAGGTGCCGAGACGCTTTCGATTGCGGAATCCTCAAGCTCTCGTGAATGTCGCAGACGCACACCTCGCCGGTGAGCAACAGTCCGAGGATCCGCAACCTCGTCTCGTCGGCCAGCGCCTTGAACAAGGTCTCCATCTCACTCACGGGCTTCGCCATATATCTGTCTTGACAAATATAGCATGAACTGCCTAAGCTGACAGTATTCGCGTGAGCAGATATATCAGGAGCCTGGCGATGTCAGACATTGAGCAAGCGGTCAAAGAGAAGTACGGCGCGATCGCGACGGCTGTCAGCCAATCGTCACCTGCGACGGCGAGCTGCTGCGGTCCAACGCCCAGCGGCTGCAGTGACCCCATTACCTCGGACCTCTACTCGGACGCTGAAACCGGGAACCTTCCCGCAGCGGCCGTCGCGGCATCGCTCGGGTGCGGGAACCCGACGGCGCTCCTCGCGCTCGAAGCCGGCCAGGTCGTTCTCGACCTGGGTTCCGGCGGCGGCATCGACGTGCTGCTCTCGGCCAGGCGCGTGGGTCCAACCGGAAAGGTCTACGGACTCGACATGACCGACGAGATGCTGGCGCTCGCTCGCGAGAACCAGCGAAAGGCCGGCGCGACGAACGTCGAGTTCCTGAAAGGCACGATCGAGGCGATTCCGCTTCCGAACGATTCGGTCGACATCATCATTTCCAACTGCGTCATCAATCTCTCGAGCGATAAGGACGCTGTATTGCGCGAGGCCTTCCGTGTGCTGAAACCGGGTGGACGATTCGCCGTCTCTGACGTCGTGGTACGCGGCGAGGTGCCTGCCGACGTCCGTCGCAGCATGGAGCTCTGGGTCGGCTGCATCGCCGGCGCGCTCGACGAGCGCGACTATCAGGCGAAGCTCTCCGCCGCCGGCTTCGAGAACATCGACGTCGAGGCGTGGCGCATCTACCGCGTCGAGGACGCTCGTGCCTTCCTGACGGAAAGCGGCGTCGATGTCGAAGCCATCGCCCGGCAGGTCGAGGGCAAGTTCGCCAGTGCATTCATCCGAGCAACGAAGCCCGTCGCGAAGTCGTGCTGCGGACCAACGTGCTGCAGTCATTGATCGGTTGACAGCGTGCGCGCACTCGTCGCGGAATTCATCGGAACGGCGCTGCTCCTGGCGGCGGTCGTCGGCTCGGGCATCATGGGCGAGCGCCTCGCTGGCGGCAACGTCGCCGTCGCGCTGCTCGCCAATACCCTCGCGACCGGCGCGGCACTGGTCGCGCTGATCCTCACGTTCGGTCCGATCTCCGGCGGGCACTTCAATCCGGTCGTGTCGTTTGCGGATGCCTCGCAGGGAGGCCTCACGTGGACGCGCGCCTTCAGCTACGCGATCGCCCAGCTCCTCGGGGCGGTCGTCGGCGTTGGCGCCGCCGACTCCATGTTTCAGGAACCGATCTACGCCTGGTCGCGCCACGTGCGCAGCGGCGTCCCCCAAGCGTTCAGCGAGGGCATCGCGACATTTGGTTTGCTCGCGGTGATTTGGGGATGTTCGCGTCGGCGCTCGGCGGCGGTCCCGTTTGCGGTCGGCGCCTACATCACCGGCGCCTACTGGTTTACGGCATCCACCTCATTCGCCAATCCTGCCGTGACCGTGGCTCGTGCGATGACGGATACGTTTGCCGGCATCCGTCCCGTTGACGTGCCGCCATTCATCGCCGCGCAGATCGTCGGGGGTGCGGCGGCGACCGCGCTGTTTCGATGGCTGGTGCCCGCCCTCCCAGTCACCGCTGATCACGTTGTTGTCCCGCACCCGGACGCGAGGTCGTGATGGACCGTGTGATTTTCGCGTGCGTGCACAACGCCGGACGCTCGCAAATGGCAGCGGCCTTCTTCAATGCTGTCGCCGATCCGAGCCGAGCCGAGGCCGTATCCGCAGGCACCGAACCCGGTGATCACGTGCACGCCGCCGTCATCGACGTGATGCGCGAAATCGGAATCGACCTCAGCGGCAACACACCACAACGGCTGACGCACGAGCTCGCGCGCGGCGCGTCGCTGCTCGTCACGATGGGCTGCGGCGAATCGTGTCCATACATTCCCGGCCTGCGCCGTGACGACTGGCCGCTGACGGATCCGAAGGATCGACCACTGGACGAAGTACGGACTATCCGCGACGAGATTCAACAACGGGTCAGCTGGCTCGTGGATGCCCGCGGATGGCGGCGATCCGAGGCGCCGTAGTCGTTGTTACGGTCTGTGCCATCGCCTGCGGCCATTCCGCGCCGCATCGGGATGCAATCCAACGACGGATCGTCGAAGCCGGTGCGGTCGTTCTTAACGCGTCAGATCTCCGCCGGACCCCGAGCGGTGAATTAGCGTCATGGGACCTGCAAGTGTCAGCGGGATGGCCTGCGTATCGAAAGGCGGTCGCGGCGGCCTTTCGCGGACAGTTCGACATCCTCCGCGATGACGACGAGGCGCTCGTGCTGACGCGGATCGC
>DATBHR010000018.1:0-7020 GCA_036557365.1 Vicinamibacterales bacterium | reverse complement strand
GGCGGCGCCTCGCCCTTCGGCTCGTACAGCGTCTTCGCCCCCCACATCGTCGCCGAACGTATGACCTCCAGCGGCGAGAACCCGGCTTCGCGCAGCAGCTCGAGCTCCTCGATATAGGCGAAGCCGTACGTCTTCCAGATGAATCCCGAGTCGGTGCCGGTCGTGACCCGCCCGCCCATGTTCTTGTAGTCGTTGATCAGCCGCATGAAGCGCTGGTAGAAATTCTTCCACGCCACCTCGTTCTCGGTCGTCCAGTCGTAGAAATACGACCCGTGATTGTCGCGCGTGCTCTGGAAGTAGTTCCACAGCTGCGGCATCGTGTAGGTCTGATGCCAGTCGGCGTTGCGCGCGCGCATCAGATCGCGCGACGCGGCGTAGATGTTGAACGTCGGGTCGAAGGTGACGTGGTTCTCCTTCTGGTGCTTCAGATACTCGATCCACTGCGGCGAGCCGGGCTCGTAGATCTGATTCCAGATCCGCGCGATGTCGCCGAACCGATCCTGCTCGTTGTTGTAGTCGTAGCCGATGGGGTACTCCTGGATCGTCTTGTCCTTCAGCAGCGACTCGAAATGGCCGTAGTAGTGGGTCACCGTGTCGAGGTGCGCGTCGCCGGCGATGCGTGCGTTGAACATCGCGACGTTGTTCTGCGACAGGTGCGCAACCGTTCCCATCTTGTTCTTGTGGGCTTCGTCGATCGCCGCGGTGTCGATCTCCGGCGTCTCGTCCCCGCGATTGAAGAACTTGATGCCGTCGATGTTGTTCGCGGCGGCCCAGCGGACCCACTCGCGCGCCTGCTCCGGCGATCGTACTGGCCCGTTCGACCAGCCCGATCCGAGCGTCTGGTAGTTGAAGATGCGCGGTGCGACGATCTCGTTGCGCGCCGACCGGTTCTTCTCCGAGCTGCTGAGCGCGGCGGACGACAGCGACACCCCGCGCACGGTGGTGACGCCGTGGGCGAGCCAGAGCTTGTAGTTGTAGCTGAGATCGGGCGCCTTGTCCTTCGTCGCGCCGTGGACGTGCATGTCGATGAAGCCGGGCATCACGTACATGCCCTTGCCGTCGATCTCGTAGTCGGCGTCGCGCGGCTCGCGATTGGGCTGCTGCGGCAGCCCCGGCCATCCGGCCTGGCGCACCGCGGTGATCCGGTTGTTCTCGATCACGATGTCCATCGGGCTGAGCGGCGGACCGCCGGTGCCGTCGATGAGCGTGACGCTGCGAATCACCATTCGCTTGAACGGACCAAGGCCTTCGCCCGGCTTGCGCGCGGGCGCGGCACTGTCGCTGTTGTCGCCGCCGCGGCCGCGGCGGGGCGTCTGCGCGGTCGGGGCCTGCGGCGCTGCGGGAGCCTGCGCGATCGACGTCTCGCTGTAAGCGGCGGCCAGGGCCAGCGTCGCGAACGCCGCCGACGCGTAGATGCCTGCTCTCTGACTCATGGGAACCCTCGTATGTGTGCGGACAGCGGATTACTTTACCTCCGAACGCATTCGCAGGCCGTGGTGTCTCTATCTGTCTCTGTTCAGGTGTCGAGGTCGCATTCTCACTCGGTCAGCGTCGCGACCCAGAATCCACGCCGCGGTGATTGGAAGCGGACGACCGCGCCGTCAGGCGGCTCCCGTACGCCGCCGAGCCTCACGTAAACGAGATAGCGGACGCCGCGGGCGGCTAACTCGGACTGCCGGCTTCGCGCGCCGGTGATCGCGATAGTCTTCGCACCGGTTCGCAGATAGACCAGCGCGGGATTCGTCGTCGCGATGACGCCATTCGTCGGATGCGCGCGCAGCCAGTCCATCACCGCATCCGTATCGCGTGCGTCGACCAGCCAGTCCGGTTCGCCCGACCGCGCAATGGCGAGGTACTGTGCGTGATCCACGAGGCTCAAGCCGACCATCAGCAGCACGACGATGCGGGCGGCGGTCAGGCCGGCCAATCTGATGATGCCTTCGACGAGATAGAGCAGCAGGAACGGCGCAAGCGGCAGAACGAATCGAAACGTCCATTGCGGCCAGAGGAGAATCACGCACAGCGACACCGGGACGACGCACTCGGCGACCGTGAGCTGGCGACGTACGAGCGCCGCAAAACCAATGAGCACGATCGCCGACAACGTCAGCGACACGATCATGGTCGGCACGGTGTTGCCCATGCTGCCGGGAAACGAGCCGCCGCCGATCGAGATCACTTCCTGCCCGCTCTCCGACGCTCCTCGATACAGTGCAGGCACGACGATGCCGCCGACGTCGCGGCCTCCGATTTCCACGGCGTTCGTCCACACGCGCGCCGGAAGATCGCGCAGGCCGGCGACGCCCGATTCTTCGTCGCCCGCCCACCGCATCCAGAATTCCTGACCGTAGCTGAACGCATGCGCACCGCCGTGCGCGATCCGCTGCGCCATCGTCGGCGCGTGAATGCGCGAGTACACGAGCCACGGCGCAAGCGCCAGCAGCACGACGCCGGCGAACACGACGGCGCGGCGCCACTGGCGCGTGACCGCGAAGTAGAGGACCACGCCCACGGGCAGCGCAACGCCCGCGGTTCGGACCAGCATCACGATTGCCGCGCCGATCGCGCCGGCAGTGTGTCCGCGCCATGTGCGTGCGCGATCGAGGACGAGGATTGTCCCGAGCTGTGCGGCGGTAAACACGCACTCGGACATCAACGTGGACGTGGCGAGAAACACGAAGCTCGGGATCAGCACGATCGCGACAGCCGCCGCGCCCGCCAACTCCGATGGCCATGCCGTTCGACGGCGAAAGTAGACGTATGCCTCTACGCCGGTCACGAACATCGCCGCGACGGACAACATTTTCAGCCAGGGAATATCGGAGGGAAAATTCGGCGCGATGCGAAACACGATCGAGAGCAGGAGCGCGAACCCGGGGGGGTTCGGCGGAAGGACGCCGGCGATCGGAGCGTTCACGAGCTGATAGCCGTCGCCGCGCGCGATCGCCCGCCCGAGCAGCGCGTACCACGCATCGTCAACGATCAGGCCGACGACGCGATCGAGCCGAAGAACGTAGACGGCGACGACAAGCGCTATCGGTGTCCCGATTGCCAGACGCCGCAGCCACGCCATGGCTGACCTATCGGTCCGACCGCAAATACGCTCCAGTGCAGGGCTAAGACTATGATCGAGGAAGAGTTTTTCGATGGCTCAGCTGACGCTCTTCGACTCCACAGAATCGGTGCTGATCGACGATGCGCGCGGGCGGATTACGTACGCGCCGCGGTTCATCGACGAGGCGACCGCCGCGGCCTGGTTCGACGAGATCCGGCGCGTCGTTCCGTGGCGGAGTGAACGTCGAATGATGTATGACCGGGAAGTGGACGTCCCCAGGATGGTCAGCAGCTACCGGCTAGACCCGCCCGCGGCCGACACGCCGCATCCGATCCTGGAGGCCGCCGCTCGCGTCGTCGACGCGTTGAATCAGCCGTTCAACAGCGTTGGCCTCAACCTCTATCGTGACGGCCGCGACAGCGTCGCGCCGCACAACGATCACCTGAACGAACTCCGGAAAGATTTTCCGATCGCGCTGCTGTCGCTCGGATCGACGCGGCGGATGACGGTCCGCGCGAAGGTGGAACCGCGAACGGTGCTCCACGTTGATCTCGAGCCGGGCAGCCTCTTCGTGATGGACTATGCCACGCAGCTGCACTACACGCACGGCATCCCGAAGACGAGCGACAGCGTGGGCGGACGTATCAGCCTCGCGTTTCGCGTCAGGCGTCCCCGTCCAGCCGAGGCGGCGTCGAACGATTTCTACCGATAGAACCGTCGCCTGCAATGGACACTGCGTCCGCGATGCTGCTGCCGACGGACAGCGAAAGTGGCCAGAATACGGCGCGTTTTCGATAAATTGAGGTTGGCACGGCCTTCGCTGAATGGTGGACCGTGGAGGGGGTCATGTTTAGAACTCGAATCGCGCTACTGGCCGCAGGAGCAGTGATGGTGATGGCCGCCAACGCACACGCGGCGGCGCATGTGTACGTTCAGATCGGCGTGCCGATTCCCGTTGCTGTCCCGGCGCCGGTTGTCGTGACGGCACCACCTCCACCGCCGCCGGCTCCGGTCGTCGTCGCGCCGGGACCGGTGCCCTACGGCTACGTCTGGCGTCCGGCGTATTACGTCTGGGGCGGCTACGGCTACCACGTCGTACCGGCCGGCTGGGTCCGTCCACCGTATCCGCACGCCGTCTGGGTCGCGCCGAGGTATGTGGCGCATGCGCATACGCACGGGGCGGCGTGGGTCGGTGGCTACTGGCGCCACTGACGATACGGCGCAACAACCACACAAGTACCGCTGAAAATGACACGGGGAGCGAGCTCGCAATCGAGCTCGCTCCCCGTGTCTCACGTCACTTGCGATTCGCGGCTTCAGCAGCGAGCTTGATCTCGGCGTTCGCTTCGTCGAGCAGCTGCTTGGCCTTGGCCGCATGGCCGCTCATGTCCCATTCGTTGGCCTGCTGCGCCGCGGCGATCTTGTTAAACGCCTGATCGACCAGGCGCTGCGCCGCCGCCAGGTTCGGATGCCGTTTCGGACTGACGTTCTCCGCCGGATGCTGTGCGATCGCCGTTCCCGCCAGCAGCAGTGAAATCGCCACCGCCGCCATTCCCGCTATCTGCGCCATCTTCATCGCCCCTCCACAGGAAACCGTAAACGTTGCTGCGGTCCCTGACGCGGTTAGACCGGCGACGCGGCGGAAAGGACAAATCCTGCGCAGCGCATGAACGACTCGACTCGCCCGGTTGCGCGAATCGTTGCAGGTCTATTTCGGCACGGGTTGGGCCGGCTGCAGCATGACGTCGGTATCGGAAAACGCGGTCGTGGATCCAATGCGGTGGTAGCGAAGCCGCGTACCCGCGAAGAGATTGTTGGCGTCGTACGCGTTGTACAACTGAAGCGTGACGCCGCCGGAGAGGGCGACGGAGTCTGCGAATATCGGCTGGTCGCCGACATGGCTCACGGCGGTACCGCTCCCGGCAACTGAGGCGGCCACGGCCACTGCGGCCGGCGCGTTGGTCGTGAACTGGAAGGGATGATGCTGGAAGCCCGCGAGCGACAGGGCAAACGTGTTACCGCGGAACGCGGATGTATTCATCGGGATAGAGAAGGCGGCTCCGGACGTCACATTCGACAGCTGTGTGCCGCCTCCGCCAGTCACGGATTCGCGCTCGACGACCGTCACCTGCAGCACGTGCTCGGCGATCGTCGCGATCGCTTTGTTGCCGGCGGCGACGTTCGACCCGGGCGACAACATGCTGGACGGGAGTTCTGTCGTCGGTCCCTTGCCGGCGGCGCGCGGTGAATCGCCGATGAGATCCGCGATGGACGGGACGAGCGCGAGTTTCGCCTGGACGACGTCCCCCGAAGATCCGGACGCGAGCTGGGCCAGCGACGACTTCGCAATCGTGCACTGCAACGTGGAGCCTTCGATCGTGTCGTGGTCGCCCCATGTGTTCACCCAGACGTCGGGTATGCGGCCGACCGCGGGCACAAACCTGACGGCAGGTCCCGCAGCGCGCCCGAACAGCGTAATGGGATCGGCCGACGTCAACGTGGCCGAAAGAAAGATCGTCGTCGACGGATTCTGGCAGTGGGTCTGGCCGACCTGAGACGCGTCGGTCAGGCGTCCGAGTGCGATCTCCTGGCCGATGCGGAGCTGTCCGTTCGCGATCGCGTCGGCAAAGACCGACCCGGACAACTTGACGATCTGATTGGACGTGATCGAATCGAACACCGGACCGTCGCAGTCAGGCTCGACCAATCCGAGCGACACTCCATAGTCGCTCAGAAATTCACCCGCCAGCGCTGCCAGCAGGCCGAGAATGGTGCCGTCCTCGAGCGCGATCTCGAGCTGCGATGTCAGCTTCAACCGCTTCAATTTCTCGGCGAGCTCGATTCCGCCTCCGATCGCGGCCGCAACCGCGCCGCCGATCTTGAGCAGGTTGGAAAAATGTGCTGCGCCATCGCTGTGGCTGCCGTTGCTCATGTGGCACGTCATGACGATGTCGTCGGCTTCGGTGAAGACGAGCTCGCCGGTTTCGATGGGCGGATCGAGTGGCGGTCCAATCTCGGCGCCGCTTGACGGTGTGCCTACCGAGACGCCGAGTACTTCTCGCCGGTTCAGCGGATCGAGATTCGTGTCGAACGCAAAGTCGTCCGCCGTGAAATTGTGCGTGGTGCCGACCTGGAAATTGACGAGATCGGCATCCGGGTCGCTCTTGTTGCGCTGCGTGTTGATGTGAATGTGATGGATACGGAACTTCGCCGTCATCAGAGTAGCCATGGAACTCCTCAGCGTTGATCGAGGGTTTACCGACAGCTCGCGACTATCAAGAAGGTGGGCGAAGAACCGCAACTATCTCAGTGGGCGCGGCAGATGCCGCGTGCGGCGCTTGTTTCGGTTGCGGGATTGTAGGAAGGAGAGCCTGGGCGAAGGCCCAGGCTCATCTGATCGGTTACTTCGGGACCTTACCGTTGAAACCGTCGCACGACACGTTCGCGTGCCAGTTCGTGAACGTCCCGGTCGGGTTGTCCTTCCATGCCCAGACGTGCAGCGTGTAGAAGGCATCGAGCCCGAAGCGATTCGGTGCGTCGATCAACTGAAAGATCTGTCCGTATAGCTGCGGCGGATCGTTGGGATGTTTTGCGTCCCACGCCGCCTTATCGACCAGGTAGTCGGCGCCAAGCAGCCTGAACTTCCCGTTCCCGAGGGGTTCATAGAGGATGATCTCCGGCTCGTACGCGTCGATCTGGTCGTCGAGTCGCTGACCGTTGACGAAATGCATGCCCATCGCGCCGAAATCCGGTCCGGTCACGCAGCCGAACATCAACTGAAAACCGGCATGCTCGGCGTCCTCCGGCCGCGGGAACGCCGCCGTGACCTGACGCACGATCTGCACGAGCACGTTCAGCCCTTTGGGATCCTGCGAAACCTGCGACGACGACGTGTGATCGTGATCCTGAGCCATGGCTGGTGACGGCGCCCCGCTCACGAGCGCAAGCGATGCCGCCACTCCAAT
>DATBHR010000017.1:0-51732 GCA_036557365.1 Vicinamibacterales bacterium | reverse complement strand
AATCCGTACATCGAGGACGTCGCCCGCCGTTTCGCGGTCGCCAACTACATTGCGTACGCGCCGGATGGACTCACCTCGGTCGGCGGCTTTCCCGGCAACGACGAGCAGGGCGCGGTCAAGTTCCGCGAGGTCAACGGGCCGAAGATGTTCGAGGACTTCGTGGCGTCGGCGGAGTGGCTGAAGGCGCGCCCCGACTGTACCGGGAAGATCGGCGCGATCGGCTTCTGCTTCGGCGGCGGCATCGTCAACAGCCTCGCCGTGCGCCTGGGTAAAGATCTCGCGGCCGGCGCGCCGTTCTACGGCCGCCAGGTGAGCGCGGAGGACACGGCGAAGATTCAGGCGCCGCTCATGCTGCACTACGCGGATCCGACGAAGGACACCGGCGTCGGACAGGGCATCAAACCGTTCGAGGACGCGCTGAAGGCGAATCACAAGACCTATCAGGTGTTCATCTACGACGGCGCCCAGCACGGCTTCCACAACGACACGACGCCGCGGTACGACGAAGCGGCGGCCAAGCTCGCGTGGCAGCGGACGCTGGACTTCTTCAACAAGTACCTGCGCGGCTGAGCCGCTGACATGAACGCGAGCGGGACGCGCGTCGCTCCCGCTCGCTCTTCAAATCGACGGCAACCGCAACGTCGCGCGCACGCCGCCGAGCGGCGCGCGTCCAAGTGCGATCGTCCCGCCGTACAGCGCGGCCAGATCGCCGACGATCGCCAGGCCGAAGCCGGATCCGGGCGCTGCCTCGTCGGCGCGCACGCCCCGCTGAAGAACCGACTCACGCATCGCCTCCTCGATTCCTGCACCGTCATCGTCGATAGCAATCGTCGCGGTCCCGTCGTGTGCGACCGCCTCGAGCGCAACTCGTGATCGCGCCCACTTGCACGCGTTATCGAGCAGGTTTCCGAGCATCTCGTCGAGATCCTCACGCTGAACGCGGACCCGCAGGTCGGGCGCGGCGTGCACGTCGATGACGAGTCGTTTCTCGGAATGCAGCCGCTGCATCGTGCGCGCGAGTCCCTGCGCGGAGTCCGCGACGAGGCAGTTCGCGCCCGGCGTGCCGCCTGATGCGGCGGCGCGTGCGCGCGCGAGGTGGTACTGCACCTGACGCCGCATCCGCTCCACCTGCTGATCGATGGAATGCGCGAGCTCGACCTGACCAGACGAGGCGAGTTGCTCGGCGTCGCGCACGATGATCGCGAGCGGCGTCTTGAGTCCGTGCGCCAGGTCGCCGGCCTGCGCCTGCGCGCGCGCAACGGCCTTCGACTGGTGTTCGAGGAGCGCGTTCAAATCGTCGACGAGCGGCTGGACCTCGGCCGGATAGCCGCCGTCGATCCTCCGGCTTCGTCCTTCTCGCAGATCTAGAAGGTTGGACCGCAGGCCGTCGAGGGCCGACAGCGCGCGTCGCACGTGCCACACGCCGGCGGCAAGGCAAGCGATGGCCACCAGAGATGGCGTGAGGGCTGGAGATAACAGCGCATGAAAGGCGGCGGGAACATGCGGATGATGGACCATCGCGGCGGTGAGCGCGACGCCGCCGACGATGAAGAGGCCCGACGACCAGAGGACGGCGCCGAGGACGAGGCGCGCGCGCAGCGAGAGAGGAGACATCACCGGGCTTCGAGCATCCGGTAGCCCAGTCCGCGCACGGTCTCGATGAACGCGCCGCCAAGTTTCCGGCGCAGTCGCGCGACGAACACTTCGACGGTGTTCGAGTCGCGATCGGCGTCGTGCGCGTAGATGTGCTCCGCAAGCTCCGCCTGCGAGACGACGCGTCCGCGCTGGTGCATGAGATACGACAACACGCGAAATTCGTGGCTCGTGAGGCGCACGGGTGATCCGCCGACGGTGACGCGCGCACCGCGCGGATCGAGCACGAGCGATCCGCACCGGAGCTCGAGCGCCATCTGACCGCTCGCGCGGCGAATGAGCGCGCGCAGCCGCGCGAGCACTTCCTCCATGCGAAACGGCTTGGCGACGTAGTCGTCGGCGCCGCTGTCGATGCCGATCACCTTCTCGTGCCAGCCGTCGCGCGCGGTCAGGACGAGGACCGGGACGCTGATGCCCGACTCGCGCCAGCGCCGCAGGACGGTCAGGCCATCGACCTGCGGAAGTCCGAGGTCGAGCACGACGGCGTCGTACTGTTCGGTCTGGCCGAGGAAATCGGCGCGTTCACCGTCGGCCGCGCAGTCGACGGCGTATCCCGCGGCGCTCAACGCCGACGAGAGCTGCGTCGCCAGCGCGGATTCGTCCTCGACGACCAGCACTCGCATATGATCCCGACCGTTTATAGCGCAACTCCGCCTGAACGGCAGCTGAACGCGGCGTTCACGGGACGTTCAGCGCCGGTCTCCTAGACTGCCCGCCGGAGATCCTCGATGAGCCTGCGTTCGTTCGTCATCGCTGTCGTGGTGTTGGCCATCCTCGTGGCGGGAGTCATTGCGATGCATCGTCCGCGCGTGCACGTGCGCGTCGGCAGCGTCGAGATGTCGCATGGGGACCGTGACCGATGATGCGTGACATCCAGCACGCGTGTCGCACGCTCATCAAGATGCCGGTATTGTCGCTGGTCGTCGTGGCGTCGCTCGGCATCGGGATTGGCGTCAACACAGCGGTGTTCTCGTGGCTCGACGCGATGGTGCTGCGGCCGCTGCCCGGCGTGCCCGACGCCGGACGATTCGTGCTGATCGAGCCGAAGGCGGAGACCGGATCGTATCCAGGCGTCTCGTGGCCGGAGTACGCGGATCTGCGCGACGGCCTGCGGACCATCGGCGCGACGCTCGCAGCGCGCCTGGTGCCGCTCACCGTCAACGACACCGGTCGCGGCGAACGGACCTTTGCCATGCTGGTGTCCGGCGACTACTTCAAGACGCTCGATCTTCGGCCAGCTGCCGGGCGATTCATCAGCGACGCGGAAGCGCAGCGACCAGGCGCCGACCCGGTCGTCGTCATCTCCCACAGCTACTGGCTGACGCGCTTCGGCGCGTCGCCGACGGCCCTCGGACAGATCATTCGCGCCAACGGCCTGGACCTGACCGTCATCGGCGTCACGCCGCCTCGTTTCCAGGGGACCGTGGTGATGATCGACGTGGACATGTTCGTGCCGGCGACGCTGGCGCCCGCGCTGTTCGGCGGGTCGCGCGAGCTCGAAGACCGCGGCACGCGCGGGTACTCGATGATGGCGCGGCTGCTTCCCGGTGTGACGCGGCCTCAGGCGCAGGCCGATCTCGACGCGAGCATGCAGCGCCTCGCCGGCGCGTATCCGGCGACGAACGCGAAAATCCGCGCCGAGCTCCTGTCGTTCTGGCAGGCGCCGCGCGGTCCGCAACGGATGCTCGCGCAGGCCGTCGTCGTGCTGCAGGCCGTGATGGTGCTGTTGCTCTGTGCGGTCGGCGCGAACGCGGCGAACCTGATGCTCGCGCGCGCGAGTACGCGTCAACGGGAAGTCGGCGTCAGGCTCGCGCTCGGCGCCCGGCCGGGACGGATCGTCAGGCTCCTGCTCATCGAGAACTTGCTCCTCGCGTCGCTTGGCGCCGCACTCGGCATCGCGCTGGCTGTGTGGGGAACGAACGGACTCCGGGCGGTGCCGCTCATCGGCGGGTTTCCGATCAAGTTTCAGACATCGATCGACGGTCTCGGTCTCGCCGTCGCCGTGTCGCTGGCGATTGCGTGCGGTCTCGGCGTCGGCCTTGGCCCTGCGATCCATCTCGCTCGCCTCGATCCGCACGCAGCGCTCCGCGCCGGGGCGCGCACAGCCGGTCGAAGCCGCACACGGAGCGCGCTGATGGCGGCGGAGGTGTTCGTGGCGTCGCTCGTGCTGATGGCGGCCGCGCTCTTCCTGCGCAGCTTCGCGGAAACGCGCGACGTCGATCCGGGATTCCGGCGTGAAGGCGTGCTGCTCGCGGCATACGACCTCTCAGGCACGAAGGCTGGTGCCGTCTATCAGCGAACGTTCGCCTCAGATCTGCTCGCGCGCTTGCGGACGACTCCCGGCGTCGAGTCCGCGGCGATCGCCGCCTCGGTGCCGCTCGACATTCACGGCCTGCCGCTGCGCTCGTTCACGCTCGAAGGCCGCGCGCGCAACGACGCCGATCCCGACCGCGCGCTCTCGAACGTCGTCACGCCAGGCTATTTCCGGACGATGGGGATCCCGATGACGAGCGGGTCCGACTTCGTCGATCTGAGCGATCAGCACGCGCCGGCGCAGGCGATCGTGAACGATGAGTTCGTGCGGCGGTTCATTGGGAAGGGCGAGCCGATCGGTCGCCGAATCGAGACGCGCGGCTCGTCTACAGTCATCGCCGGCGTCGTGCGGAACTCGGTGAGCGAGGCGTTCGGTGAACCGCCCACGCCGGTGATTTACCTTTCGTACCGCGATCGCCCCGCGCAGACCGGCGAAATCCACGTTCGGACGCGGCCTGGTGCCGAGACACTCATGGCGGCCGCGATCGAGCGCGCCGTCCGGGATCTCGATCCCGGGCTGCCCGTTTACGATATTCGTACGCTCAGCGACCACGTCGAGAAGAATCTCTTCCTGCGACGGATTCCCGCGCGCATGTTCGTCGTGCTCGGCCCGCTGCTGCTCGCGCTTGCAGCAGTGGGCATCTACGCCGTCGTCAACTTCGCGGTCTCGCGCAGGACGGCCGAAATCGGCGTCCGCCTGGCGCTCGGCGCGTCGCCACGGCGCGTGACGCGCGAGGTGGCGTCAGAAAGCGCGTTCGTCATCGCCATCGGCGTGCTCGCCGCGTGGGCCGTCATGTTCGTGGTGGACCTGCACTTGCTTCACGGCGTCGTCTACCTGCCCGTGTTCGCGGGCGTGCCGTTGCTCACGATGGCCGTCGGCGGCTGCGCGTGCTGGCTTCCAGCGCGGCGCGCTGCGACCATCGATCCGCTGCTGGCGCTCCGCGACGAGTAACGCCGGCGCTCGAGGCTCCAGATTTAAACAATGCCGGACCCGGATTGGAACAGGCGGCCGCGAACCTGTGTGCGGTCCGGTGCAGCCGCGTGCAGGCCGCATTCTTGCGATAAATGGGGCCGATGATGACAACCAACGAATCGACCCACGCAGCACTCACGGCGGTCCTCACGGAGGCGAACGCGAAGGTGTGCGGCAGCTGCGGCACACAGGCCGCGGTCCGGGTCTCCCCGGCGCCGAACACGGCGATGCTCGACGTGACCGCGCACTCGGCGACCCACGTATGGTTCTGCTTCGAGTGCGGGCACGAAGAACCGGCGATCGACTGACGCAGAGGCGCGGCCTCGCTGTTCGGCCGCGCGATTGAGCCGTGCTATCGTCACCCGGCGATGGCGCGCCGCCGGACTGCTGATCTCGCTTCCGTCTTCGCCGGCGTCGCCGCGCTCGCGCTGTTTCTCGCCACCGCGAGCCGCGACGTCGCCGGAACCGCCGGCCTCGACTCGGCGAAGTTCGGGTACATGAGCCGGATTCTCGGCGTCCCGCATCCTCCCGGATATCCCCTCTACCTGCTCCTCGGTTGGTTGTTCTCCTGGCTTCCTCTGGGATCGCTGATGTTCCGCATGAGCGCGCTGTCCGCGGTGTTCGGCGCGGGCACCGTCTGTCTGGTCGCGCTGATTCTTCGCCGGCTCGGATGTCCGCCGGTTGTCGCCGGCCTGGTTGCGTTTCTCGGCGCGGCTGGCCGCGTGTTCTGGGCACAAGCGGTCATTCCTGAGGTCTACACGCTCCACACGTTGCTCCTGACCGGAACGCTGCTCGCGCTCATCGTCTGGAAAGATGCTGCGGACGACCGGCCGCTTTATGCCGCGTCGCTCTGCTTCGGACTGGACCTTGCCCATCACACGGACGTCGCCGTCTTCGCGCCGGCGATTCTCGTGTTCGTCGTCGCGGTCCGGCCGCGCACGCTCGCGTCGTGGAGAACGGTCGCGACCTGCGCGGCGCTCGTGCTCGCGCCGTTGCTGCTGTATGCCTACATCGTGATCCGGACGCGGCAGGGCGCCGAGTACGTCGAGGCGCGCGCGATGCAGTTCTCGGATCTGCCCGCGATCATCGCCGGGCGCCAGTTCGGGTATCTGCTGTTCCGGGGCAGCCTTCTCGACGCGATTCGCGATCGATGGCAGCCGCTCGGCCGGTTCGTCGTCCAGGAACTCGGTTCCGGCGGCGCGCTGCTCGCGCTCGTCGGACTACCTGTTTTATGGAGGCGTGACTGGCGCGTCGCGCTGCTGATCGGGCTGGGCGCGATCGGTGTGCTGCTCTTCGTCTTCAACTACTATCCGCCCGACATCGAAGTCTTTCTGTTGCCGCTGTTCCTGCTGGCGTGGATTGCCATCGGCACGGCGATCGACGCGGTCTGGCGGTCGAGCCGCTTCGTCCGCGTGCCGATCGTGGCGGCCCTCGGGATCTGGGTCGCGGTACAGGCGGGACCGAACGCGTTCGCGAACAACCTGCGCCCTGAGTCGCTGGATGCGCGGCTCGTCAACCGATTGTTCGATCGGATGCCGCCAGAGTCGGCGGTGGTCGGCGACACGATCGACGTCTCGCAGATGCTGCTCTACAAGATCTTCTCAGACCCTTCGGTGGCGGCGAAGCATCTGACGCTCGTCGTCCCTGAAGAATTCGGCGCGACGCGCGTCTTTGGATTCGTGCGCAGCACGCCGGAACATCCGGTCGTCGAAGGCAATCCCGCCGCCATTGATCGGCTCGTCGCCGAGCGGCCCGCGGTGTACGTCTTCGCGCGGCTCGCCGAGCGAATGCGGGCGCGCGGATTCCGGCTCGATCCGGTTCGCGTCCCCGAGCGACCGCTCGGTGAATATGTCCGCCGTCTGCCGCGCGGTTCGCTCGTGATCGCCGCGGCCCCAGGAACAGTCGCGCAGTCCGTGATCGGATCGGACATCAAGCCGTTCGAATCGATCGGCAGTGCGGGCCGGCCAATCACGAACGGGCAATGTCTCGCCATCGCCGGAGTCGTCGGCGGCGGCCGGCACGTCCAGGAGTCTGCCGGCGCCGTCGCGCGCGTCGAGGTTGGCCGACCGGCGATCGACGACAGCGCCGAGCATGTCGAGAAAGCAGAGTTCGTCGCCGAGTGCAGTTCGGACTCGGCATCCATCTTCGTGAACGGCCACGAGATTGCGCTCTCGCCGTCCGCCATGGTCCTCGCCGTCGTGGACGCGCATGGCTCGGTGGTCGACCAGACGATGGCCGCGGCTGCGATGGACTATCAGGTCCCGATCGAATGGCGGTCACAGCCGACGTACCGGATTGCGGGGCCGCGCCAGTGTGCGACCGTCGGATCGACACGCGCGGACCTCAGTCCGCTCGCGTCGCAGGCCGCGTTGACGATGAGCGTTCCGCCGGGGCGGCGGCTGACGCTGGAACTGGGCAGCGACGAGCCGCTGCGTCCGCGGCCGAGCAGCTTCGATCGTGGCGCTGCGCCAGTGGCCGTCCACAGCGAGGGCGCCGCGCCGTCAGGATTGGACGGTCAAGCTGCGCACTGGACGCGCATCGACGTCGGTCCGGCGCCGGCAGGGGACGAGGCGTTGGTCGCGCTCGTCCTCGGCGGTCAGCCGCGAATTGCGAGCGGCACGCTGGATGGCAGCGCGCCGGAAGCATCGGTCTGCGCCGGCTCCCTCGGCAACTTCGACGTCCTTGCCGGAGCGATCGACGGATTCGAGCGTCTGTTGGCCGACGGATCACGCGACGAACTCTTTGCGGGCGGCTGGCATTCGGAAGAGCAGGACAGCGAGGGCGCGTTTCGATGGATGGCGGCATCCGACGCGCACGTCCTGATGCCGATCGGCACGCCGGAAACAGTCCGCATCCGCGTGCGCGCGCGGCCCGCGTCGGACGAGCCGAACCACGCGACCGTCGCGATCAGCGTCAACGGACGACGCTTCGAGCCGCACGCGATGGCGCCCGGTTGGGGAACCTACGACTGGACTGTCAATAAGGATGCGTGGAAAACCGGGACGAACGATGTGACGCTGCACGCGTCAAGCATGACCACCATCGACACCGCGACGCGCACCGTCGGATATGCCGTCCGCGAGATCGACGTCGAGCAATTGCGGCGGTGAGCCCGACCCACCTGACCAACCCGCCCTACCCGACCCACCCGCCCGACCCGACCGACCCGCCCTAAGGAATAAATGTAAATTTCGCCGAGCCGGAGATGCTCTTCGTCAGTCCGAGGAGCGAGCCGCCGAGCGGCCGCGCGCGCGTCGTGATGTGGACGTAGTAGTCGCGTGTCGCATCGAGCTTCGACGTGTCGGACACCTGCACGCGGCTCCATTTCGTCAACCAGTCGCGCACGAGGGCTTCGTCCTCGGTGACGATCGAATCCTCGGTTTTGCCGTCAACGGTTCGCGTCAGCGTGTGACGGCGAGTCAGGTTGTCGAACTGATCCGAAGTGGTTACCACGGTCTTGGCGATCGTGCGGTCGATCCAGCCCGGAACGACGGTTCTCAGCTCCAGCTCGTAGCTGAAGGTCGTCCGCAGCCCGCTTGCGATCGCGTCGCGGACAGCATCCGTGTACGCGTCGTTCAGCTCGAACGAGACGAGGACCCGGTTGTCGCGGACCGTCGGAATGATGCGGAGGCTTTCCTGCTGCGCGTGAACGATCGGCGCGACCGCCAGGAGGGCGGCGGTCAGGTGTCCGGCGAATGTCGTTCGTATCTTCATGCGTACCCGTCAGTAGCGAATCGTGAGCGACATGCCGGCACGCCAGAACGACAGCTGTTCCTGCCCGCCGAGCGTCGTGCCAGGCTCGTTGCTCTCACGATAGAAATTTTGAAATCGTCGGACTTCCCAGCTCACCCCGATGGTGTTGGTGAAGAACATCAGCACACCGGCGCCGAGATCGAACGCCGGCAGGATTCGGTCCACCGTGAACACCCCGAAATAGTCTTCCTTGTACACGCGCATGAGCCCGGCGCCGCCGACGAAGTACGGCCGCAGCACGTATTCCGTCAGCCGCCTCGGTGCGGCGATGACCACGTTGCCGGTCAGCGTCGTCACACGGCTCGAGAGTACCAGATGTTCGTTGCCGCCTTCGAAATATCCTGGGGCGTCGGCGAGATCGATGTCGACGCCGAAGACTTCGCCCAGTGTGACCGCGGAGACGCCGATGACGACGTTCGCGCGCTTGCCGACACGGTCGAGGTCGATGAACGACGTGTCTCCGGCGAACGTGGCGCCAATGAAGGGCCGAATCTGTTTGTCAGCTGCGGACGCTGATTGAGCGGTGGCAGCGACGAGGACAATGACGGCACTCGCGACCCATAACCAGTACAGCTGGGACCGGAGCATCCTCATCGCACGAAGATCGACAGGAAAAGCCGGCCGAACGGCGAGACGAGCACGTCGCCTGCGTCGAGCGGGAACGGCCGGGCCAGACCCTGACCGTTGGCCAGGAGGATGAGCGTGGTTCCGCGGCCCGGAACGGTGATGTACAAGGACGACGAGGCGTTGTCGCTGACGCCGAACTGCCACACGATCCGCTCGCCGTTGTAGTTCTGGACGAACCAGCCGAGGCCGTGCGGCAGTCGCAGTCCGTCGCGATCCACCGGCGGCGTCCATGCCGCCGCGAGGGTCTCCGGCTTCAGGATCAACCCCTTGCGAATCGCGTCGTCGAAGCGCGCCAGGTCGCGGACGGTGGAAATCAATCCGCTGGCCGGCGTCAGGGTGAGGGCGACGTACTCCGACGCGCTCGGCCGGCCTCGCGCGTCGACGCTGTACGGTTTCGCGAGGTTGTCGAAGATCGACGTGTAGCGCTCGAGACGGGCCGGCGTCATTCCGTCGGTCGGCGGGATGACCGACAGGGTGTCCGCACCCGGAATCGAGTCGTACATGATCAGGCGTTCGAGCAGATCCGCCATCGACTCGCGCAGCGACAAGCCGGTGCAGTGTGCGATGGCGGGCGCGAGCGAATCGAGGCGTGCCGGGCGATACGAGTACACGAGACCGTCGGGCGAAGCGGACGTGTGGTTCAGCAGCTGGCGGATCGTGGCACCGGCATCCGGGCTCGTGGGCGAATACTGTGCGACGAGGTCGTCCAGCGCCAGGCGTCCTTCCTCGACGCAGCGCAGGACGAGCGTCGACGAAAGGAGCGTGGTGAGACCGTCGATTTCGAAAGGCGTGTCGGGCTGCGCGCTGAGGGCACGATCGACGTCGCGGCGGCCGAATCCCTGTTCCCAGACGGAGTCGCCGGGCCGAATGAGCGTCGCCGAGAGACCGGGGATACCGGCCTGGGCGCGCAACGAGTCGAGATAATCGCCGAAGCGCGAGACGATCAGATCGTCGGCGGCGCCAAAGAGCACGCTCGTCGACAACACGATCGTCGTGGTAACCAGCAGGAGGCGCCGCATGACCACAGATGACCTGGAAGCGGCCTCCATCATACTTAAAGACGGAGGCGAGTGTTCAAAAACCGACAGCGTGCCAGGGTGCGGTCAGCAGACCACCGATGATCCTTATATTCGTCGGCGCAGTGGGACCCGTCGGCGGCCGGTAGTCGAGGGCAATCACGTCGAAGTCCGACGCCCGGAGCGAGCCGAACGCCGGATTCAGCACGTCGTTGTTCCAGCGGGTGTCGTAGGTGCCGCTGATGAACATGTCGGAGCCGTTGTCCGCCACGATCAATCCGTAATGCTGCATCGCCCGGAAGATTTTCTGGACCTCGGGCGTGAAACCCGCGAGCGACTTCGTTGACTTGAGCCGCAGGCGGGCGCCCATCGGCAGCGCGCCGGTGGTCGATCCGGCCCGATGCGACGCGGGGTAGACGCAGCCATTCGTCGCGCGAACGGTCACGCGGAACGCGTGACGGATTTCCGCCGACGCGGCAACCTCGTCGTAGCGGATCAAGCCGGGAAAGATGGCCAGGCCGGCCGCGTCCGCCGACGTCCACCCGTCGGGACGCCGTCCGTTCGCGTTCATGTCGAAGAACGCGCCGGATCCCGCGTGCCACTTCGCGCCGTCGAAGAACACGTTATAGAGCTCGTAGAGACCGCGGCTGTCGCCGTCTACGAGCAGCATGTGCCGATCGCTGCTGCTGCGCTGATCGACGTTGCCCGCTGCGCCGCCCTCGACCCAGTGCGGCTGTGTTTGCGCCTGCACCGGGATCGGATAGAAGGGAACGCTCGTGTCCGTCGTGTGATTCACGCCGTCGCTTTCGTCGGAGTAATCGAACTGCACCGCCTGCCGCGGCACCGTGCTGTCGACCACCCCGTACGGGAATCCGTAGATGTCCACGCCGCCCGCATCGCCGCCGAAATCAGGATGAAGCGCGCGCGTCGTCCCGATGAAGGAAATATAGGACGGCGACTGCGTGTCGACCGGCGCGGACGAGATGTCCGCGTTCCACCAGTTGTCGGCCGGAAACACGGGAAGCGGTCCCGGAACGGGACCGCCAATGGCCACGGTTCCCGAGAGAACGACGGTGGCGGCGCCCGCGCAGAGGGCGGCCGCAGTCAGGTGGCGTAGGAAGGCGCCGCTGGGCATACCGTTGGCCCGAGCAATGCGTGCGCCATCGATAACTCTATTGTTTTCAGTATTTGCGGGCTGCGAGGCCGACGGTTTTGTCGCCGCCGTGTTCGATCCTGTTGCTCGCTACACGGTTCCTGCGGGCCTACCGGAGGGCTCTACCAGTGACGGACCGGGTGTGACCGCTCAGTAACCAGGACCGAGAGGGCCGTGCTGACGATGCTCACGACGAGCGCGCCGAAGAACGAGGCCCAGAAGCCGCTGACATGAAAGCCGAATCCAAGCGTGTCGGAAATCGAGCTCGTCAGCCACAGCATCAAGCCGTTGACGACCAACGCGAAAATCCCGAGCGTGACGATGATGATCGGGAAGGTGAGGACCTTCAGCACCGGACGGATGAACGCGTTGATCACGCCGAACACGATGGCGACGCCGATGAACGGCAGCCAGCCGCCCTGGTAGGTGACGCCTGGAACGACGCGCGTGGCGACCCATAGCGCCGCGGCGTTGACGAGCGTGCGGACGATGAATGACATCGGCTGTTCTCAGAGCCTATGCAGTCATCGTCCGAGGGTCAAGGCGTGGACTCATGTTCACGCGGACAGCGCGTTCAACAGACGGTCCACGTCCGCGTGCGTGTTGAACACCGAGACCGCGACGCGGAGTCGTTTCTCGTCCGCGATGATCGTCGCGGTCACGTTGGCGCGCTTCAGGCGCTCGGCGGTGGCCGCGACGTCCTTCAGCTCGAACGCGACGATTGGCGTCTCGGTGCCTTTCGGCGTGACGGACGGATATCCGAGCGGCGGCATCTCGTGCTGCAAGCGGTCGGTCAACTGGCGCGCGTGCATCCGGATGTTCGCGAGTCCCAGCCGCTCGATGTATTGCAGCGACGTGTACGAGCACAGCGCGAGCGCATTCGGGATTGTGCCGGTCTCGTAGCGCGCCGCTCCGGGCAGCGGCTCCCACGTGACGCCGACTCGATCGAACTTCGCCAGCTGCCGGTGACCGTACCTCGTCGTCGGCACGACCGTGTTCTGCAGATCGTCGCGCACGTAGAGGAACCCGAAGCCGCGTTCGCCCATCAGCCACTTGTACGTGGCGGTCGATCCGAAGTCGATGCCCATCGCGCGGACGTCGATCGGAACGGCACCCGCCGCCTGCACCATGTCGGCGAAGACGTACGCGCCGCGCGCGTGCGCGATGTCGCTGATCGCGCGCGCGTCGTGCAGGTAGCCGTTCACGTTCGACACGAGCGCCATCGACACGAGCCGCGTGTTCTTGTCGATCGCGCGATCCATGTCCTTGATGTCGATCGCCCAGTTGCGATGCTTGACAATGCGGAGCTCGACGCCCTTGGCCTCGAGCGACTTGTACATGTAGAGCGACGTCTCGAAGTGCAGCTCGTCGAGGACGACGTTCCCGCCCCGCTTCGGCAGATCCATCCCCATGACGACGATGTTCTCGCCGTCCGATGTGTTCTGCGTGAACGCGATCTCTTCGGGCTTGGCGCCGATCAACTCGGCGAAGCGCTTTTTGAGATCCTTCTGCTGGGCCTCTCCGAAGTCCATGCGTCCTTCGCCGCCCCCCTTCAGGCGGAACGCGATGTGATCCTCGAGCGCGCGCGACGCGGGCACGCTCATCGGGTGAATGGCGGCGGAGTTCAGGTACGTCTGCGCGGACGCAATCGGGAAGTCGGCGCGCACGGACGGCGGAAACACGGAACCGTCCGCCGCACGCGCGAATACCGTCGACGGCTCGAGCGAGGGCAGGACAGGCGCGGCGAGCGCGGCGGCGCCGATGAGGAACTGGCGACGATCCACGGACATCATGTCTCCCACCTTTCGTGTGCTCGGGTGCACGGTGCGCTGGTGCGCTCGGGCGAAGAGGTTGTACGCGTTCGCTACTTGCGGGTGACCGTCCAACTGCCGCCGGCCACTTCGGCGTCCTGTCCCTTCGGATGAAGTGACCACGTGCCCTTCGCGCTCCGATCGTCGAACGTCCCGGACACACCGACTTCGGCGCTTGGATCGAGAGGGAAGTCGTACTTCGCCTTCATCGTCTTTCCGCTGAAGGAGACCTCCTTGAGGTCGGCCGTGTAATTGCCGCCGTCGGTCGTCACCTCGACGCGTCCGACGACGTCGCCCGCCTTCTTGTCGAGGATGAGATCGAAGTTGCCTGAACCCGATCCGTCCCACGTACCGGTCCATGCGCCGACGAACGCCTCACCAGACGACGCCTTTTGTTCGGCGCGCGACGATGCCACCGCGAGTGCGCAGGAGACGATCAGCAGCCACACGAATCTGCGTTTCCGCATGGTCCCTCCCTGGCCGGCGCTCGCGGGCCGGCGTACCGCTCAGGCTGGCGAGCCTGCCGTGGTGCAGAAGCGATCGAATGCCCGGGTCAGTTCCGCCGCGATATCGGACGCGTCGCGATTTTCGATCTGGTGGCGCTCGAGCACGTAGACCGGCGCGCCGTCGCGAAGCAGCGCGATTGACGGCGACGACGGACGGTAACCCGCGAGATAGTGTCGCGCGCGGTCGGTCGCTTCCATGTCGAAGCCGGCGAAGACGGACGTGACGGCGTCGGGACGGACCGGATGACGCAGCGCGAGCGCGACGGCTGGCCTCGCGCGGCCGGCGGCACAGCCGCAGACAGAGTTGACGACGATCATCAGGACACCGTCGGTCGCGGTGACCGCCGCGTCGACATCCTCAGCGGTTCGGAGCTCGCGGACGCCAAGCGCCGTGAGGTCTGCCCGCATCGGCGCCACGAAAAAATCAGGGTACGGCATAGGGAAAGATTCTACCCGCGATTCAGTTAGACTTTCGGCATGAACCGTTCTCATCTCGTGACGTTCCTCGCCTTCTTCACGGCCGGCGCGGTGCTGACGAGCGCCGGACCGACAGCCCAGACCCCGTCGGCACCGCCCGCCGCGCATGCGAAAGCGGTCCGTCGCCTGCTGATTCGCAACGCGATGGTCATCCCCGGAACCGGCGTGCCGGCGGCCGGCCCGATGGACATCCTCGTCGAAAACGGACGCATTGCCAGGCTCGGCAGCAGCACCGACGGCCAATGGCCCGCCGCCGACGAGACGATCGACGCCACCGGCAAGTACGTCATGCCCGGCATCGTCAACACGCACATGCACTGGCATGAGGAGCGCGTCGGGCCGATTCCGATCCAGTACGAGCGGAACCTCTACCTCGCCGCCGGTGTGACGACCGCCCGCGAGGTGGGCGGCAACTTCGAGAAGACGAAGCAGTGGCGCGCCGAGAGCGCGGCCCACACGATCATCGCGCCGCGCATCGTGCTGTATCCGATGCTGGTCAACCTTCTCAAGCCGGGCGAGCCGTTCAACCAGACGCCGGCGGAGTACCGCGCGCTCGTGCGACAGGCGAAGGAGCGCGGCGCCGACGGCATCAAGCTGATCGGACCGATGGATCGTGATCAGGCGGCCGCGGCACTTGATGAATCCAAGAAGGTCGGGCTGCCGAGCACCGTGCACGTCGCGGTGGGCGAAGCGAAGGCCCGCGACTTCATCGAGGACGGCGTCAACTGCATCGAGCACTTCTACGGCATCGCCGACTCGGCGCTCGACGGCATCCAGGACTTCCCGCCCGAGATGAACCTCGCGAACGAGATTCATCGATTCGGTCGCGCCGGCGATCTGTACACGCAGGCGAACCTGAATCACGAAAAGCTGTCGCAGCTGCTCGAAGAGATGGTCGCGAAGGGCGTCGCCTGGAGTCCGACGTTCTCGACGTACGAGGCGACGCGCGATCTGATTCGCGCGCAGAACCTGCCGTGGTACGCGGACTATCTGCATCCATCGCTGGCGGACTACTTCAAGCCGTCGATGACGCGCCACGGAACGTTCTGGATTGGCTGGACGGAGGCCGAGGAGGTGAAGTGGCGCAAGAACTACGAGGTCTGGATGGCGGCGGTCCTCGAGTTCGCGCGCAAGGGCGGCACCGTCACGACCGGTGACGATGCGGGGTTTCTGTACGGGTCGCTCTATGGCTTTGGCATCAGCCGCGAGCTCGAGATGCAGCACGAAGCCGGCTTCGCGCCGCTCGAAGTCCTCCAGCACGCGACGCTCAACGGCGCGAAGGTCCTCGGCCTCGACGATCGCCTCGGCCGCGTCCGTGAGGGCTTCGTTGCGGACCTGCTGGTCGTCAACGGCAACCCGCTCCAGAACCTGCGGCTGATGAACCCGTACGGCACCGATCTGATGACGTACAAGGGCGAAATCATCGACAACTTTTCGGGCATCGTGAAGCCCGATGATCCGAACGTGCGGATGGTACATGGCGGCGGCATCGAATGGACCATCAAGGATGGGATTCCGTACCACGTGCCGACGCTGATGCGCGAGGTGAAGGACATGGTCACGAAGGCGCGGGCCGACCGCTCGCGATCCACGAGCAGCGGCGATCCGCGATAGCTCGACGAGAGCATCGTGGCCGACTACACGCGGGAAGACATCCGGAAGATCGCCGGCAAGCTGTGGCAGATCGATTTCACCGCCATCATGGCGGTGCTCGCGCTGAGCGTGTCGGTCCTCAGCTTCTACCGGAGTTACCTGTACACGAAGCACAACCTCGAGGTGACGGTCACCGAGGTGTCCTACGTCACGAACGAAGGCAGCCTCTACATGACCGTCGCGTTTTCGAACGGCGGCAACCGCGACGCCGCGCTCCTCAGGGTGGAGCCGGCGCTGTGGGGCCGCCGCGAGAACGCGTCGCCGGAATGGCTCCCGTTGTTCAAGAAGGTGCATCCCGACATCCCGTTGGTCGCACCGAAGGTTCCGTTGATCGTGAAGGCCGGCGGGGTGGAAGTCGTCACGCTGTCCGCCGCCCTGGATCCGGCGCGCGCCGAAGAGGCGCGCGTCGCCTCGCAGGGCGCGGCGTTCGTCGGCATCCGCGTCGCGACGATGAATTCGGACGGCAATCTGTTCCTCCTGCAGCATCCCGTTGCCCGCCTGGTGCTGGATCGCCAGGGACGGATCCAGAAAGCCGAGCCCGCGATCCATCAAAGCCTCAGCGGGTTCGTCGACCTCGACGACGCTCCTCCCGGCGATCAGCTCCAGTCGAACAAGAAGACCCCGTTCGTCTGGGCCGACGAGCGCTCCTAGCCGCCACTCTTCACAACTGATTTCTTCCAGCGCGCACGGAAGAGGTGTATGCTGCGCGCCTACCGAACGGCCGGTCGTGCTCGCGGAAACCTGGCACTTGTGTGGAGGACACATGCGTCGATTGGGTCTGCTGGTTGCGCTCGTCGCGATTTCCGCTGCGCCGCTTGTGGCGCAGGTCTCCACCGGCGGCATCGCCGGCACCGTGACGGATCAAGTGGCCGGCGTGCTCGCGCGCGCCAACGTCACGGTAACCAACAAGGCGACGGGCGCTGCACGCACGGTTCAGAGCGGGACCGACGGCTCGTTCTCGGTACCGTCGCTGCAGGCCGGCGAGTACGACATCCTGATCGAGGCGCAGGGCTTCCAGCCGACGGTCACGACGGTGACCGTCGCAACCGGCAGCGTCACCAGCGTGAAGATCCAGCTCGAAGTCAGCTCACGCACGGAGGCGGTGACGGTGACGGGCGCCGCCTCGCTCGTCGATCTCGAATCGAACAAGGTACAGGGACTCGTCGGGCGGCAGCAGATCGAGAACTTGCCGCTGAACGGCCGCAGCTTCCTGAATCTCGCGACGCTGCAGCCGGGCGTGACGGTCAGCATCGGGAACCCGGCGCAGTTCAACGCGCAGTTCAACGTGTCGGTGCTCGGAGCGCCATCATCGCGGACCGCCATCACCGTGGACGGCGGCAACGTGCGCAATCCGATCGAGGGCGGCACGGGCCAGAACTTCTCGCAGGAAGTCGTCCAGGAATTCCAGATCTCCACCGCCAACTTCGATCTCTCGACCGGCATCGCGGCCTTCGGGGCGATCAACGTCGTCACACGCTCGGGCACGAACGAGTTCCGCGGCGCCGGCTACGGGTACTTCCGCAACCAGGCGATGTCGGCGTATCCGAGCCTCGCGCGCAACTCGCTCACCGACAATCCGGATTTCTCGCGCGGCCAGACAGGCTTCGTTCTTGGCGGCCCGATCAAGAAGGACAAGCTGCACTTCTTCGCGAACTACGAGTACACGGACCAGAACGGCGTGTACGTCGTGCAGCCCGACCTGCCGTCGGTCGCCGGCTTCGGCACGCTGGCGCCGGCGCCGTATAACGGCCATCAGCTCAGCGGACGCGTGGACTATCACATCAACGATCGCCACTCGCTGTTCGCGCGCTACTCGCACGACGGCAACACGAACAGCGGTCCGTTCGGGACACCCGTTCCGCCATCGAACTTCGTGTCGAACTCGAACTACGTCGATCAGGAGCTGGTCGGCCTGACGAGCATCCTCAGCGGCTCGCTCGTGAACGACTTCCGCTTCTCGCACATGTACTGGAAGAACCGGAACACGCCGGCGTCATGCGCCGGGGACGTGAACGGCAACTGCGTGGGCGCAGGCGGACCTGAAATCTTCTATCTCAACTCGGTCAACTTCGCCCTCGGCAACAATTTCAATTCACCGCAGGGTCGCGATCTCCATCGCTATCCGATCTCCGACAACCTCACGTGGCAGAAGAACGCGCACCAGGTGAAGTTCGGCGGCGAGTTCGAGCATGTGGACTCGGTCGGCTACTGGGGATTCTTCGATCCGGCCCGCGTGTACCTCCTGTCGCCGGAGTTCCTGGCGTCGATCAATCCGGCGCTGCCGGCGCTGTTCGGTCTGCCGGACGGGATCATTCACACGGCGAACGATCTGAAGAAGCTGCCGGTCGCGACGTTCATTCTCGGCATCGGCGATCCCTCGCAGCCGTCCTATCACGCGGACGATGCGCGGGGGAACGATCGGGTCCATCTCTTCGCGCAGGACAGCTGGAAGGTGACGCCGGCCATCACGGTGAACTTCGGGCTGGGCTGGGAGCGTGAGAGCAACGTGCTCAACTACGATCTCTCCAAGCCGCAATATCTCGCGCCGATCTACGGCTCGGACCTGAGCCCGACCGCGCATCAGAACAAGAACTTCGCACCGGCCGGCGGCTTCGCGTGGTCGCTCGGCACCACGCATCCGACCGTCATCCGCGCCGGCGCCGGCATCTTCTACGACACGGCGCTCGGCTGGTGGCGCCTCGGCGAGCGCGCCGTCATCGGCGGCTCGGGCCGTCAGTTCATCCAGAACGTCGCCGTCACCAATCCGCGGACGGGGCAACCGTTCACGACCGCGTTCCTCAACTCGCTGCAGTACACGTACGGCCAGTTCCTGATCGATATGCCGACGCTGCGCGCGCAGCAGGACTTGAAGTATCCGGGCACAGGCGATTCGCCGCAAATCCTGCTGTCCAAGCAGGCGACGGCACTCGGAGCGCTGTATCCGAAGGACTTTCCGACGGCGCACGCGAACCACTTCAACGTCGGCGTCCAGCGTCAGCTGAGCAACGAGATGTCGCTCCAGGCCGATTTCGTCTACCGCAAAGGGCTCAACCAGACGCCGGGGGGCTTCTTCGGCGCGAGCGTCGACTACAACAAGTTCAACTCGATCGAAGGGCCGATCATCCCGCGCTGCGCGACGACCGCGCAGTCCAACGATCCGAACGCCGAATGCTCGTCCGGGCCGATCAACTTCTGGTGGCCGGGTGCGACGTCGGTGTACAAGGCGCTGCTCGCACGGCTCGACAAGCGCTTCTCGAACCGTTATCAGTTCACGGTGTCGTACGCGCTGCAGAGCAGCCAGAGCGTTCTCGACGTCACGCAGAACCTGGACAACTACTTCGCATCGTACGGTCCCGACTCGCCGCACCACAACCTGACGGTCGCGGGCATGGTGGATCTGAAAGCCGGATTCCAGTTGTCTCTGCTCTCGACGTTCCTAAGCCGGCCACCGGTGGCGCCGGTCATCAACGGCTACGACAACACCGGCACGAATACGACCAGCAGCGGCTATACGCCGCTCCTCGGCATCCTCGGGCAGGGTTATGCGGGATTCCTGAGCAAGAGCGATCTGCAGAATCTCGTGAATCAGTACAACTCGCAGTTCGCGGGCACGCTGACGCCGGCCGGCGTCGCCGGAGTCTCGGCGAACCAGCGCTATCCGAAGATCACGCTGCCGTCGGACTATCAGCTGGGCGACATTTTCTCGTCGCAGGATCTGCGCGTCACGAAGACGTTCGGGCTGAGCGGGCGATCGGATCTTCGCCTGATCGCCGAGTGCTTCAACATCTTCAACGTGTCGAACCTGACGAACTTCAACTACAACCTGGTCGTCCCGGCGACGTTCGGGAAGGCCAATCAGCGCGTCGGCCAGACGTTCGGATCGGGTGGTCCTCGCGCGTTCCAGATCGGCGCGCGTTTCAGCTTCTAAGAAAAGGATGTCTAGCGCTTGCTGCCCAGTTGCATGACGACGCCCGCAAGCGCAGCGCCGGTCTGAAGCAGGCGGAAGTCGAGCTCTGACGGCGTTTGTCCGGGCTCGAATGTGACCTGCAGGATCGCGCGGCGATCGCCGCTCCGGACCACGCTGAAGTAGATCGACTCGCAGCCGGGCGGCGCCGGCGCTGGTTCGTCCAGAATTTGGACGTCGTGCGCGCCCACTATCGTGCGCAGCCCCTCCTCGATGTGTTTTCGCACCGACGCCGGCGCGGCGGGCTTGTCGAGAACCGCCGCGAGCCGCTTCAGCCACGCGGCGAGCCCTTTGCGCGAGGACGCGGTGGCGGCGCGGTTTGCGCGCGGATCCTCGAGATCGAGTTCCTCCTCGAACACCGCGGCCGATACGTAACGGACGCCGCGTCGATCGACGCCGACGATCTCGCTACGGACGAACCGCGCCGGTACGACGAGCACATCGTCGCCGCTCCTGATCTCGACGTCTGCGACGCTGCCCGGCATCAGCTTGGAGGTCGACTCGACGAGCATGCCGCTGCTCGAGATGTTCAGCAGCCGCACTTCCAGGCCCCACGGCAGCTTGACGCCTGAGACCCATGGGAGCGACGCGCGATCGAGGCGCGCGGCGCGGCTGCGCGTCAGCTTCAGCCGCGGGCGGACGATCGCGTTGTCGTCGGGTTCGGGATCGGCAGATCTGGCCATGTCGCGCCCGCGGGCTAGGCCACCGCCGTCCGGACGTCCATCTCGCCGAACCGGAACGCGGCCAGAAACGCTTCGACCACCTGCGGGTCGAAGTCGGTGCCCGTGCCCTTGACGATGATGTCCTTGGCCTCGAACGGTGACATGGCTTTGCGATAGGGACGATCGCTCGTGAGCGAATCGTAGACGTCGGCGACGGAGATGATGCGCGCTTCGAGCGGAATCTCCTCGCCCTTCGTCGGGTGATAGCCCGATCCGTTGAACTTGTCGTGGTGGGCGAGGACGATCGGGATGACGCGCCGGAGCGATCCGCCCACGGTTTCGAGCACGGCCACGCCCCTGTCGACGTGGCGCTGGATTTCTTCGTACTCCTCGCGCGTGAAGCGCGCCGCCTTGTACAGCAGCTCGCGGCTGACTTCGAGCTTGCCGATGTCGTGCAGCAGCCCGGCCGCGCGAACATCCTCGATGCGCGCCATCGGCAGCGACAGATGCGCCGCGATTCGCGCCGCGTACACCGAGACGCGATACGAGTGATGCTCCGTGTACTCGTCCTTCGAGATGAAGTGGCGGAGCAGCATGAGCACGCCGTTGTAGGTTTCGCGCAGCTCGGTCAGCTGCGAATTCGTATGCTCGTACAGCGTGCCCATCAAATAGCCGGTGACGATGAGCATGCCGCCCCAGACGGCGAGGTCGAGCCAGGCGCCGATCGGCGCGCCGAATTCGCCTTGCTTCGAACCGAACATGCCGGTCGACGTCGACGTGAGCAGCGCGACCATCAGCACGCTGGCGACGGCGGTCAGCGTCGCGTGACGCCGGCCGTACAGGTACGCGGACCCGAGCGTCGGAAGCGTGTAGAAGCTGAGCATCATGCGCTGCGAATCGATCACGAAGTTGAGCAGCAGCGCGATCACGAACATCGACAGGATCAACCAGAGCTCTTTGTTGACCCGTTCGAACTGACGAATAGAGCCGGGGACGCCCGCCTGAGGAGCGCCGGTCGAGGGTTGCTGAGTCATCGCGGACACCACGTCTCAAACACGGTTACCGAATGCCAACCGGCACTGGCTGAGCAATTGGCGTTCCCCGATCGCAGTTGATCTCGCCGGGAATCCGTCCGTGACAGTAAGCTGTTGATTGACTTCGAGTTGACTCGCACGGAATCGCGAGGTGCCCGGAGCATCGCCAAACGTTGTCGTGGTGAGAAATCGCGCGGCAAAATCGGCGGTGCGCAAGGCAATCTCGTTCAATGACAAGCAGTTATGTGCGCGGCCCTTTTCTGATCACGCGATGGTCATTTATGAGACTCCGTAAGACAAATTAGTATTTGCGTCCAGGATGACGGACGTCCACGGGATCGACCAGAATGGCGGCGAGAGGCAGCGATGACGCGAGGCCGGTGGAAGGCGATCAATCGTGGGAGGATGTGCCTCCTTTTCGTGGCGACGGTCGCGTGCGCGGCGACGATGACGTCGAGTGCGCAGACAGCGGTCGCGCGAGCGCTCACGATCTACTTCATCGACGTCGAAGGCGGCCAGTCGACGCTTCTCGTCGGGCCCGGCAAGGAAACGCTGCTGATCGACACCGGCTACGCGAGCACGGGTACGTTCGAGTCGGCGTCAGGCGATCCCGGATCGGCGCGCGATGCCAACCGCATTCTGGCGGCGGCGCATGATGCCGGCGTCTCGAAGATCGACGTCCTCCTCATCACGCACTTCCATGCGGACCACGTCGGCGGTGTGCCGGAGCTCTCGAAGCTGATTCCGATCGTCACGTTCGTCGATCACGGCTCGCCTGCACCGGACGCGGAGAAGGGCGTCTCCGGCACCAACGCGGTCTTCAAGGCGTATTCGGCGATCCGCGCGGGCAAGCGTCACCTCGAACCGAAGCCGGGCGATCGACTGCCGTTGAAAGAGATGACCGCGACGGTGGTCAGTTCGGCTCGCGAGACGTTGACGCACGCGCTCGCGGGAGCGGGCAAAACGAATCCGGCATGCGCGCCGCAGGCGATGCCGGCGCAGGAACCCACCGAGAATCCGCGCTCGACGGGTGTCGTCGTGTCGTTCGGCCGCTTCCGGTTCCTCGATGTCGGTGACCTGTCCGGACCGCCGCTTTTCGCGCTGGCGTGCCCGACCAATCGCGTCGGGCCGGTCGATGCCTATCTCGTCGCGCATCACGGCGGTCCCGACGCCGCCGATCCGGCAACCCTCGCCGCCTTCAAACCGCGTGTCGCCATCGTCAACAACGGCGCGGTGAAGGGCGGGTCGACCGAGACGCTTGCGCTGCTGGCGAAGACCGAAGGCGTCGATACCTGGCAGCTGCATCGTGCGGTGAACGCCGGTGACGCGAACACGACCGAGACGCGAATCGCGAACCTCGACGAACGGACCGCGAACTGGATCAAGCTCGTGGCGGCCGAGGACGGATCGTTCACGGTCACGATCGCCGGCGATCATCGTCAGTCGCAGAAGGAATACCGCAGCGTTCCGGCTCGCTGAACGCGTTTACACCATCGACACATCGTCGTCATATCGCTGAGTGTTCGCGCTGCCATCATTCCCGCCGACAAGGGGGATTTCAGCGTGAACAAGATACTCGTGACAGGTGTGGCTCTTTCGGCCGTGGCCGTCGCCGCGTTGCGCGCGGCGCCTGCGCCGGCCGGTCCGGCGATCATCGCCATCGGCACCATCAACGGCCTCTACGAGGATTTCGCGAAAGACACCGCCGCGCCGCTCGAAAGCGGCAAGCCAGGCAACCGGCTCGGCGGCATCGGATCGGGCCTGACGCATCTCTGGGGCGACTACTTCCTCGGCGTGCCCGATCGCGGTCCGAACGCCGACGACTACGACGACTGCTCCGACGCGCTCGACAACACCACGACCTTCATCAATCGTTTTCATACGCTCCATCTGAGCCTGTCACCGAGCGATGCCGGGTCGAAGCTGCCGTTCACCCTGACGCCGATGCTCGTCGGCACGACGCTGCTGTCGAGTCACCAGCCATTGATTTACGGTAAGGGCTGCGGCGTCGCGAAGGACGGCGCGCCGGCGCTCAACCGCGCCGATCACACCTTCTATTTCACGGGGCGCTCTGACGGCTTCAGCGCGACGCACAACTCTGGTTTCGCCGCCGACGCACGGTTCGATCCGGAAAGCATCCGCGTCTCGAACGATCGCCGCTTCGTCTACATGTCCGACGAGTACGGTCCGTTCGTTTATCAGTTCGATCGGCGAACCGGCGAGCGGACGAAGGTGTTCTCGGTTCCCGTCAAGTTCTTCGCCACGAACCTGAACAGCCACGGCGACACCGAGATCTCCGGAAACACCGTCGGCCGCGTCGCGAACAAAGGGATGGAAGGGCTCGCGATCACGCCGGACGGCAGGACGCTCGTCGGCGCGATGCAGAGCCCGCTCGCGCAGGACGGCGGCGACGTCAAGGGCGGTGTCACGCGCATCCTCACCATCGACATCGAATCGGGAAAGACGCACGAGTACGCGTATCAGCTCGACACGAGCGTCAAGACGACCATCAGCGACATCCTCGCGATCAACGATCACGAGTTCCTGGTGGACGAGCGCGACAGCAAGGGCCGTGCGGATACGGCAGGATCGAAAGCCGGCTTCAAGAAGATCTTCCGCATCGACCTGCAGTTCGCGCACGACATCAGCGATCTCTCCGGACAGACGAACATCGCCGGCTGGGCCGTGCCGAAGACGCTGTTCCTCGACGTCGTCGCGGTGCTCACGAGCGATCCGGTCGACATGGATCCGACGGAGATTCCGGCCAAGCTCGAAGGCATCTCGTTCGGACAGGACGTGTTCGTCGGCGGCGCGCTGAAGCACACGTTCTACATCGCGAACGACAACGACTTTCTCGCGTCGTTCGCCGGCCTCGACAACCCGAATCAGTTCTTCGTCTTCGCGTTCGACGATCACGACCTGCCGTTCTACGTGCCGCAGCCGTTCAAGCAGGGCGGTGATGACGACGACCATCACGATCGCGGACAGCGGGGGAACGACGACGGCGATCGCGGCGATCATCGGCGCTGAGACCAACGCCCACGTCAATCGCGCGCAAACTCGAGCCGCCGGTGCTTTCGCCGGCGGCTCGTTGTGTTCTGGCCCCTCTCACCGTCCGCCGCTACGCATCCCACGTCATCGGAGTCGGCGCCGTCTGATACGATTTCGGCGAGCCGACGACTCTCCCGTCGATTCCAACGATGAGCGCCGCACCGCGCGAGTGGATCAAGGCCGGTCTGCCGGCTGGGACGTACGACCTGCTGGCGCGCAGCCTGCCGGCGTCGCGACTCTGGTCGCTCCTGCTCGAGATTCTCGACGCGCGCGCGAAGGCGCGTCCGATCTCGGCGCTGACGACCCAATGGGACGCCGACCGGTTCGTGCTTCCGTCGAGCGTGGACCAGCGGACGCTCGGCGAGATCGATCGGCACCTCCTGGCGGCCGCCGAGGCGTTCGAGTCGATCGAACTGTCTCCGGTCGCGCCGCTCGGCGTGTCGTCGGCGATGGGGCGCTCCAGCCAGAACCGCGTGTTGTCGGCGCTTCGCGGGACGGAGGTCGTTTCGGATCCCACCAATGTCCTCGCGCTCGAATGCGCTCGCCGGCTGCGCGGTGCGCCGGATGCACACGTGCGGCTGGCGACGTCGCAGCGCTGCGTTCGGGCGCAGGAGATCCCGCGCGTCAAAGGATTCACGGCCAGCTTTCGGATTTTCTGTCTCGCGTCCGCAGGCGTCGAGCGCGCCGATCATGCGTTCGTCGTCGGCGCGCTCGGCGAGCACATCCGCGTGATGCTGTCGGCGCTGGCCGGTCTGGATGCGCACGGCTTCGCGTTTCCCGATCGCCGAGTCACGGTGTTCGCGGCGCCCGATCGTGTCGCGCTCGGCGATAGAATCGCGTCGGCCTGCGGATGGCCCGACGTCGCGCGTCGCGTCCTGGAGCATCCGTACTACAACGGGCTCCGGTATCAGATTTCGGCGCGCAGCACTGACGGTGAAGAGCTTCCGCTCATCGACGGCGGCGCGTTCGACTGGGTGGCGCGCCTGACGTCCAACCGGCGCGCTGTGTTCGTCGCCAGCGGTCTGGGCTCTCAAGTCGTTGCGATGCGGTTCGTGCGGTCATGATCGTGAAGGCTGGAATCGAGGACATTATGCGGATTCGAAAACACAGGTTGACTCGCGTGCAGTTGCTGGCGGCGATCCTCGCTGTCGCGGCGCCGATCTGGATCGTCGGCCTGCGCTTTCAGGCGCGCGCCGAAGCGCAGGGCCAGAGCACGTTCAGCGGCGGAACGCCCGCGACCGTGGACGCCTCGGCCATCCGGACGGCCCGGCTTCGTTTTCCGAAGGGCAGCCGCTCGAACTGGCACACGCACACATGGGGACAGCTCCTCATGATCGAGGAAGGTGAGGGACGGACCCAGGTGCGCGGCGGCCAGGTCCAGGCGATGAAACCGGGACAGCCGTGGTGGACGCCCGCCAACGTCGAGCACTGGCACGGTGCGGCACCCGACCAGGCCGCGCTTCAGCTGACCATCTACGAAGGCCAGGTGAAGTGGCTCGAGCCGGTGACCGATCAGCAGTATCTCGCGGCGCCGCGCAAGTAGCCGCGCACGCGGCGCACTGTCAACGGTCGACGACTAATTCCGCGCGTCCGGTCGCTGTTGCGCCTGCTCCGACGTGGACGTCGAGGTCTGGTTCCACGGCGGCGGCGTGACGCCAAGCAGGTGCTGGACGAAGAAGTCGAAGCGCTTGTGATCACCGTACGGCGCCGTCGGGTCGTTTCCGCGGCCGGCCGGATGGTTCGCGCCGGGAACCACGAGCAGATCGAAGTTCTTGTCGTGCTTGATCAGTTGATTCACGACCTGCATCGTGGACGACGGATCGACGTTCGTGTCGAGCTCGCCGACGACGAGGAGCAAGTTGCCTTGCAGGCGGTACGCGTTATCGACGTTCGATGACGCCGAGTACTGCGGGCCGATAGGCCATCCCATCCACTGCTCGTTCCACCAGATCTTGTCCATCCGGTTGTCGTGGCAGCCGGCGTACGCAATTCCGGCTTTGTAGAACTCCGGATGGAAGAGGAGTCCGCCGAGCGCGTTCTGGCCGCCGGCCGATCCGCCGTAGATGCCCACCCGCGTGATGTCGTACCACGGATACTTGGCCGCGACGGCCTTGTGCCACAGGATGCGATCGGGGAATCCGGCATCGCCGAGGTTCTTCCACGCGACGTCGTGGAACGCCTTCGATCGGTTCGACGTCCCCATCCCGTCGATCTGGACGACGATGAATCCGAGTTCGGCCTGCGACTGCATCTGGTTGTAGGCGAAGAACGACTTCGGCACGAACGATCCCTGTGGCCCCGCGTAGATGTTCTCGATGACCGGATATTTCTTCGAGGCGTCGAATCGGGTCGGACGGAAGATGACGCCCCAGATGTCGGTCGCGCCGTCGCGTCCTTTCGCGACGAAGACCTCCGGTGGTTTCCAGCCGGCCTTCTCGAGGGCCGCGATGTCGCCGCGCTCGACGGTCTGCGCCGGCGCGCTCCCGTCCATTCGCCGCAGCTCCATGATCGGCGCCATGTCGATCCGCGAGTACGTGTCGACGTAGTACTTCATGTCGCTCGTGAACGCGACCGCATGGTTGGCGTCGCCAGTCGTGAGCCGCGTCAGTCCCGTGCCGTCGAAGTTGATGCGGCAGTACTGCGCGAAGTACGGATCCTTGCCCGCGTCCATTCCGCCGGCGCTGAACCAGATCTGGCGCCTCTCCGGGTCGACGTGCTGCACCGCGCGGACGACCCACTGTCCCTTGGTGATCTGATTCTTCACCTTGCCGGTGGCGCCGTCATACAGGTACAGATGGTTCCAGCCGTCGCGCTCGGACATCCACACGACCTCCTTCCCATCGTCCACGTCGTACCGGAACTCCTTGCCGGAGTCGGCGAGGCTTCCGTTGGCCGTGCGGTACGTGAAGAACGTTTTCGGTTCCTCGGAGATGACGGCGCGCGCCTTTCCCGACGCCGCATCGACTTCGATGACGCGGTAGATCTGGTGGCCGCGCTGGTTGTACTCGAACGTGAACGCGCGGCTGTCCTTCCGCCATTCGAGCGGGGACATGGAGTACGCGTTGGGGAACAGCGCGGAATCGACGAGCACATGCCCCTTCGATTCGAGATCGAAGACCACCGGCTGATCGAAATCGAGCACGTCGCCCGGCTTCGCGTAGCGGATGGAGAACTCCTTCGGCTGCAGCTGATCCTCGGGCGACGATTCGACGTAGTGGACCTGTCGCCGGTAGCCCGGCCGGACGCGATACGCGGCGATCTTCTTCGAATCCGGCGACCACGAAATCGTCCGGATCTCGTACGCGTTGCCTTCGGATCCGTCCGTGCTCAAACGCTCCGCAGCTTTCGCGCCCGCGCGCCGCACGGCGACGTTGAAGTTCTCGATGAGCGCTTCCCACCGGCCGTCAGGCGAAACGCGCGGAGCGTCGTCGGCCCGGCGCTGACCCTGACCACCAGCACCAGGTCCGCGGTTGCCGTCGACGGCCTGGCAGTTGCCCGCAGCGACCGAGCACCGATACTGCGCGCCGTCGACGTTGACCGTGAACGACGATCCGTCCGGCGAGAAGTTCAGCGTGGAGAACGGCAGTGACGTGGACTTGTATTGGTTGCGCGTCAGCGTCGACAGCGACGCCGCGACTTTCTCGTGATCAAATGCCGGCTGCCGCTGACCGGTATCGGCGTCGAGCACGACGAACTGCTCGGTGCCTCGCGAGCTCTTGCGATACCAGAACTTGTGCGTGTCGCCAATCACCGTCGCCGCGCCGGCGATGTCGACGGCAGCGGCTTCGTAGCGTTCTTTCAGCTGAGCGGCACGCGCGTAGTCTGCCGGTGTGCCCTGCGCGCTCGCCGGGCAGGGAAGCGCAGCGGTGGCGAGGCCAAGCGCGGCAGCGATCGTGACTCGGGTGAAGGCAGATGAACGCATCGTCAACTCTCCCTGGGAGAGTCTGACGCGTCAGGAGATGTTGATCAAGATATCCGGGAAGGCTGTTGAAACGCAGCGCCGGCGCACGAAAGCAGGAAGCGGATACCGCCTCCTGTTTCGTGGCGCGGCGCCGATCGTTCGAGAAGTGCGACCGGAGCGACTAGCTGCCGGGCGTCATCAAGTGCGCGGTCGACGTTCCGGCGTCCATAATCCACACGCCGCCCTGCTTCGGGTTGTCAGGCAGTCCCATCGACTGCGCGGTCGCGCCGGGAACGGCGATCGTCGTGTGAATGCGCGCATGGTCCTTGTCGGGTCCGTTCATCGTCAGCCAGACCGAACCGAACTCGGGCTTCACGCGCGTGCCGGCCGCTTCGGCAGCGTCGATTTCCTTCTTACGCTCGGTTCTGTCGGTGATCGCTTCGAACTTCCGGCTCTGCGCGACGCGCGGAAGGTTCGCGATGCTCGTGCACTGAACCGCGAACGGCTGCCGTCCCGGCTCGCCAGATCGGTCGTAGCACACCAGACGGTTCGTGCCCTTCTTCACCGTGTCGTACGTGTTGTCGGCCTTCCACTTGATGACCGTGGCCTCTTCCTTCATCTGCCGCGGCGCCGCCGCAAGGGCGCGCTCGATGTACTCGGCGTCCCCTTGTGCGTACGCGATGGCCGACACCGCCAGCACTCCCAGGCCGATTGCTACGATCCGCTTCATTTCTGCCTCCACTGCTTTTCTCGGAAGTCCATGACCAGTGGCAAGCGTTGCGCGCCAGCGGTCCAACTCAAGAGATTACACGATCCGCGGACCGGAGCATCATTCGGATCGCAGTGCCTCGACGACGTCGATGCGCGATGCGCGGGCGGCCGGCATCACCGACGCGAGGATGGCCGCGACCACGAGGATGACCGCCGCGGCGATGGTCGGCAGGAGGTTCGGCGTGCGGATGTCCGTGACATAGGCGCTCACGAGGCGCGCCAGCACGCCGCCGCCGACAATCCCCGTCGCGATGCCGGCGACCGCGATGACGGCGCCCTCGCTCAGAACCCGCGTCAGAAGATGTCGAGGCGCGGATCCGATGGCCAGGCGCACGCCGAATTCCCGCGTCCGGGCGCTGACCGAAAACGCGAGCACCCCGGCCACGCCGACGACGGCGATGGCGAGCGCGACGCCGGCGAACCCGCCGAAGACGATCGCGTTCAGCCGATCCGGCGCCAGGACCTCGGCGCGCACGTCGTCGAGCGTCGCCGCCTGTTCGACCGGCTGGTCCGCGGAGAGGTCGCGAATGATCCGCGTGATCGGACTGACGAGCGCGTACGGATCCGTCCGCGCGTGCACGAACAGCCGTCCGCCGCCGATTTCCTGCTCGAGCGGGTGATACACGGTCATCGCCGCGCCGGGCACGATGTTCTCGTCGTCCACATCGGCGACGACGCCGACGATTCGCCGCGGACCGTTACTGACGTCGATGAACTTCGTCACCGGATCGGTCCACATCAAGTGTCGATTGATCGCATCCTGCGTCGGGAACATCCGCTGCGCGAGGCTCTGGCTGATGACGACGACCTTCTCGCCGTCGCGGCGATCGGCTTCGGTGAAGTCGCGTCCGGCGATGATCGGCACGCCGAGCGACGCAAAGAATCCCGGTGACACGGTCCGGAATCGTGCGCGCGGATCTTCCTCGCCGTTCGCTTTCGCGTAGCCTTCCACGGTGAACTGCGCTTCGAAGAACCCGCGATCGCGCCACGGCACCGCGGTTCCGATCGCCACCTGCTGGACGCCCGGCAGCTCGCTGACGCGCCGCACGACCTCGCGATAGAAGCCGGCGATCTCTTCGGGCTTCCGCGTGTACGACACGATCGGAACGTTCACCGCGAGGACGTTGCGCGTCTCGAAGCCTGTCTGCGTCCGCTGCAGCGCGAACAGCGTCGTCAGCAGCATGCCGGATCCGGCGAGCAGGACGAACGACGCGGCAATCTGCGTGACCGCGAAGACGCGCAGGCGGCGGTTCGTGCCCGACGTGATCCGAACACTGCCGTTCGACAGGCCGAAGCCGTTCGCGGAATCCTGCGAGGGCAGGCGCGGAACGAACGCGAGCAGCACCGCCGCGGCGATTGCGAGCCCGACGCCCACCCACAGCAGGCTCGCGTCAACCGTGACGTCCAGCGCGCGGACGGAGAACCGCGACGCGTACCGCGCCAGCACCGCCACCATCGGCCTCGCGATGATCACGCCCAGCGTGGCGCCCGCGCCGCAGAGCAGCAGGCTTTCGGCGAGCAGCGTCCGCCGCAGTGCGCCGGCGCTCGCGCCGAGCGCGGCGCGAATCGCGAGCTCGCCTTCGCGGCGCACGGATCGCGCGAGCACGAGGTTCGCCACGTTCGAGCACGCGACGACGAAGACCAGCGCCGCGGCGGCGAGAAGGACGAGCAGGATGGTCCGCGCCGGAGAAATGATCTGGTCGCGCAGCCGCACGGCGTCGATTCGGAAGTCGGCCTGCGTCGAATACGCCTCCGGGTGCGACTTGACCATGGCGGCGTGCACGGCGCGAAGCTCGGCCCGCGCCGAATCGAGATCGGCGCCCGGCGCCAGGCGGCCGAACAGATCGGTCATGCGGTGCACGCGCCCCTCGATCATCGTCGCGTCGAGGTGATGCGGGCTCGTGACGACGTTCGCGATGATCTCCGTCTCGGTCGGGTACGGCACCGACGGTTCCAGCACGCCAACGATGGTCGCGGTGCGATCGCCCAGGCGGATGTTCTTCCCGAGCACCGACGGGTCGCTGTGCAGACCGGTCGTCCAGAACCGATGCGTCAGGACTGCGGCGCCCGCCGCCTGTGGGCCGTCGTCGGACGGTCCGAGCAGCCGGCCGCGTTCGGCGCGCAGGCCCATCACGTCGAAATAGGATCCGCCGACGACGCCGGCGCGCACGACGCGCGGATCGCCGAGGCCGATCATCGTGAAGTCAATCGTCGAGAAGTCGCCGAATGCGCCAAGCGTTCGCACCCGGCTCTGCAGATCGTGCAGCTCGGGGACGGAGAACTTGACGTTGTCCATGTGGATGCCCGGCGCGCTCTGGCGGATGTAGATGAGCCGGTCCTGGTCGCGATTGACGAGCGGTCGCAGCAGGACGCCGCGCACGATGCTGAACATCGCCGCGTTCGCGCCGATCCCGAGCGCCAGCGTGACGATGACCGTGATGGCGAGGCCCTTGACCCGCGAAAGCGAGCGAAAAGCGAAACGGAAGTCGGCGATCAGGTTCATGACGGCATCATTCTCCGCTGTTTAGTCGAACCCGGGCCGTCGAAATCGACACGCCTGGTGTCCCCGGCAAAGACATTTTTTGACGTATTGATGAGGCCGAACCGCCGCGGAGAGGAAGGAGAATGCGTCCGGCGCAGGCACGTGCTGCCGCACGAACCCAAATCGGCTGGAGGAGAGCTGCCATGAGAACGTTGGTGGTCGGATTAGCCGTCGCTGTTTCGGCCGCAGTTGTCGTCACCGCCCAGCGCGGCGGCGGCAGGGGTCCGAGTCCTGAGATGCAGGAGGCGCTGGCGAAACAGGAGGCGCTCGAAAAGGCGACGCCGCGGCTGCAGATCACGGAAGAGGTCCTGCCGTTGAGCGTGCCCGGACACACCATCGGAGAGGCCGTCGGCGTGTCGAAGGACTCCAAGGGCCATCTGTTCGTCTTCACGCGGAGCGGTAACGTCGGCCCGGCCAAGGGTGCGACGGCGTCGCAACTCTACGAGTTCGATCAGAGCCTGAAGTTCGTCAAGCAGTGGGGACCGGACAACTATGCGGCGTCGTTCGCGCACACGGTTCGCGTGGACAAGTACGACAACGTCTGGATGACCGACGAAGGCGCGAACATGATCGTCAAGTTCAATCCGCAGGGGATGGTGTCGATGGTGCTCGGCCGAAAGACCGAAGCGATCGACTACCTCGAGCGCTTCACCGAACGCGGCGAGAAAGAAACGGAACGCTATCCGGCCGGCAACATGGGCACGTTCAATCGGCCGACCGACGTGACGTGGGATCCGCAGGACAACATCTTCGTCAGCGACGGCTACAACAACTCGCGCGTCGTGAAGATCAGCAAGGACGGCAAGTGGGTGAAGACGCTCGGCACGCGCGGCGCCGCACCGAACCAGTTCAACACGCCGCACGCGATTGCGTCCGACGCCAAGGGACACATCTACGTCGCCGATCGCGGCAACCGGCGCATCCAGGTCTTCGATTCCGATCTGAACGCGGTGAAGATCATCTCGAACATCGGCGCGCCGTGGAGCATCTGCACGTCATCGGGTCCGACGCAATATCTCTTCAGCGGCGACGGTAACGGGAAGCTGTACAAACTGGATCTCGACGGCAACCTGCTCGGCTGGGCGCAGACGAGCGAAGGCCACGGACAGACGGGTTGCCTCGTGCACGAACTGCACTGCGAATCGGCGAACGTCGTCTACAAGGGTGACTGCTCGACGTGGACGGTGGAGAAGATCACCATCAAAGGCAGCGCCAAGGCGTCAGCACAGTAATAAAGGAATGGGCCGCGCAGATCGTTACGCGCGGCCCGTCCCAAGCCGCCAGGCGACGAACGCCGTCAGCACCGCGATACCCGTCAACAGCTGACGCTCGGTCGACGGATTGAACGGATCGCGCATGACTTTGAGCTCGAGCCGCCTGCGCGTCCATCCACCTTTCATATACAGCGCGTCATAGCGCTGCGTCTCGTCGTCGTGCGCGGCGACCGCGTCGGGATCGTCGCCCGCGCCAAGCGCCAGTTGATCGGGAAGGACGGGAAGCGCCCCGCGCGGATCCACGATCCAGTTCACGAATTTGATCGCGAGGCTTCGGTCGTCCTGCGGCGGCCAGACCACCACGACGAGCAGGGCAACGCCCACCAACACCCACCACTGAGATTCCTTCGGCCTTCGCATGCGTGACTGACGCGTCACGTTATCAAAAACGGGCTTTCCGGGTGAACGCGTGCGTATTCCCGCGGGCACCCTTCTGCAATTGGGGTTACAAAACGGCGTTTCACAGAACGTACGGCCCCGCCGTAACTGACGCTATTGCCTGCTACAGACTCCGCGGCACGGCCCGTGCTCCACCGCGGGTTGAAAGCAGGACAACTTGACCAGACGCGCAGCGTCGGCGTTGGCGGCAGTGCTACTGGCGGTGACGGCGTTGGGAGTGCTGGTGTCGGGACAGAGCCAGATCCCCCCGTCCGGCGCGTCCGGATCTCGCAGACGCGTTATCGTTCAAGTCAATCCTGGTTTGACACGCGACGCCGTGTCGCGCGTCCTCGCAACGCTTCCGCCGAATTCTCATCGCGTCGCGCGTCGCTTTCAGCGGCTTCCGTACGTCGCGATTGAGGCGACGCCAGCCGCACTCGAGACGCTCGCGGCCGCAGGTCCCGACGTCGTCCGCGTGATGGACGATGCGATTCTGCGACCGGTGCTTGCCGACAGCGTGCCGCTGATCCAGGCCGATCAGGTCTGGGCCGCCGGCTACACGGGCGCCGGCACGACGATCGCCATCGTGGACACCGGCGTCGACGCCACGCATCCATTCCTCGCGGGAAAAGTCGTCGAGGAAGCGTGTTACTCAACGACGTCGGCTGGTGTGTCTCGATCGGTGTGCCCGAACGGTCAGGACGAAATGATTGGGACGGGCGCGGCGGTTCCGTGCCCGCTCGACGTCTGCCTGCACGGCACGCACGTCGCGGGCATCGCGTCCGGCAACGGCACGACCGGCGGCGTTCCGTTCTCAGGCGTCGCGAAAGACGCACAGTTGATGGCGGTGCAGGTCTTCTCCGAGCTGATCAATCCGCAGTACTGCGGCGGCGCTGACTCGTGCGCCGGAGCGTTCACCTCGGATCTGCTCGCCGGACTCGAGCGCGTCCGCGACGTCGCCGCCGGCGGCCGCAACATCGTGTCCGTGAACATGAGCCTCGGCGGCGGGTCGTTCACGTCTCCCTGCGACACGGACGCGGCGAAGCCCATCATCGACACGCTCAGGTCGATGGGCATCGCGACGGTCGTCGCGGCCGGCAACAGCGGCGGCACCGCCGAACTGAGCACGCCGGCGTGCATTTCGTCCGCGATCAGCGTCGGTTCGACCGACAAGAGCGACGTCGTGTCGTCGTTCTCGAACGTCGCGTCGTTCATGTCGCTCTTCGCGCCCGGCGAATCGATCACATCGTCCGTCCCGGGCGGCGGGTATCACGCGTACAGCGGGACGTCGATGGCGACGCCGCACGTTGCCGGGACGTTCGCGCTGCTCAAGCAGGCGGTTCCCTCGGAAAGCGTCATCGACATCCTGAGCGCGCTGCAGCAGACGGGTAAGCCGATCACCGACACGCGGACGTTCGGCACCGTGACGGCGCCGCGCATCGAGGACTTCGACGCGCTCACGCGGTTGATCGCAGCGACGAATCCATCGCCCGCCGTCGCATCTCTTTCGCCGACGCACGCGCGCGTGAACACCGGCGTGTCGCTCACCGTCGTCGGAAGCGGGTTCAACAGCCGGACGGTCGTCCGATGGAACGGCGTCGCCGTCCCGACGACAGCGGCGACGACGTCGAAGCTTCAGGCGACGATTCCGGCGAGCCTGCTCACAACGCCAGGCACCGCGCAGGTCGACGCGTTCGCACCCACACCTGGCGGCGGCACGTCGTCGTCCGTCACGTTCACCATCGATCCGCCGCCATCGGTGACGGGGTCGGTGAGCGCCGTCGCCCCGGGCGGCAGCGTCACGGCGACGCTTGCGAACGGACTGGGCGGGGCGTCCGACTGGCTGGCGCTCGCGCCAGCCGGCGCGCCGGACACGAGCTATCTGCAGTGGGTGTACATCGGTTCGGGTGTCGCCAACCGCACGTGGACGGTCACGATGCCGACGACGCCGGGCAGCTACGAATTCAGATTGTTCCTCAACAACGGATTCACGCGCGGCGCGACGAGCGCACCGATCCTCGTCGACGGATCCATCAACCCGGTGCCCGGCGTCACGTCACTCGCGCCGTCCGCGATGGTCGTCGGCGGACCGGCGTTCACGTTGACGGTCAACGGTGCGCGCTTCACGCCATCGTCGGTGGTTCGCTGGAACGGTGCGGACCGACGGACGACGTTCACGAGCGCGAGCGTCCTGCAGGCAAGCATCTCGGCGGCTGACATCGCGGCCATCGGAAGCGCTCAGGTCAGCGTCTTCACGCCGGCGCCCGGAGGCGGCAGCTCGCCTGGCGTGGCGTTCACGATTGCGCCGGTGCCGACGCTGGCAGTCGATTCGAACACGGTCGGGGTCGGCGCGAACGTGACGGTCACGTTGACGAACGGCCTCGGCGGGTTGTCCGACTGGATTGCGTTCGCAGCGACCTCCGACCCGAATACGAAATACGTGCAGTACGTCTACGTCGGTTCAGGCGTCGCGACGCGCACGTGGACTGTCACTGCGCCGTCAACGCCGGGAACGTACGAATTCCGGTTGTTCCTGAACAACGGCTACGTGCGCGCCTCCACGAGCCCGACGGTGACGGTCGTCCCGGGTCCGAACCCCGTACCCGTTCTGACGTCGATCACGCCGGCTGGTGCACCGCTCGGCGGTCCGGGCTTCACGCTCGAGGCCAACGGCAGCGGGTTCGTGTCTTCGTCGATCGTCCGCTGGAACGGGCAGGATCGCCCGACGACGTTCGTGAGCGGCGCCAAGCTTCAGGCGGCGATCACGGCGGCGGATCTTTCGGCGACGAGCACCGCGCAGGTTGCGGTGTTCAATCCGCAACCCGCGGGTGGGCTGTCGACGTCGATGCCGTTCACGGTTGGCGGTACGCCGACGTTGACGGTCGACACGACGTCCGCGGTGACCGGTGCGCCGGTGACGGTGACGCTTGCCGGCGGCTTCGGCGGATCGCAGGACTGGATTGCGCTCGCGCCGACGACGGCGGCGAACACAGGCTACGTGCAGTACATCTACGTTGGCGCGGGCGTGTCGTCCCGGACGTGGACTGTCACGATGCCGAGCACGCCAGGCACGTACGAATTCCGCCTGTTCCTGAACAACGGCTACACGCGCGCGGCGACGAGTCAGACCGTGACGGTGCAGTCCGGGACCGCGCCGACGCTCGGCGTCAGCGCGACATCGGTGAAAACCGGCGCCGCGGTGACGGTCACGCTTGTGAATGGCTACGGCGGCGGATCCGATTGGCTCGCGCTGGCGGCTTCGTCGGCGGCGGACACGAACTACGTTCAGTACGTCTACGTCGGGAACGGCGTGACAACGAGAACCTGGACGGTCAACATGCCGGCGACGGCGGGGACCTACGAGTTCCGGTTGTTCCTCAACAACTCGTATACGCGTGCGGCGACCAGTCCGCCGGTGACCGTCACGCCCTGAAAGATTCTGTTCATCGCTGCCTAATAGAAGAGGGCAGTGTTGAACCGACTGGATCGTGCGTCAGGTGCGCCGGCCGCCATCGCCGTAATTGGCGTGCTCCTCGCGTCGGCTGCGTGCGGCGGCAAACATCCGCGCACCACACCCGCGGCGTCGTTTCATCGGGAAGTTACCGATCCGATCGGCGATGCCACACCGATGCCCGACGTTTCGAATCCACCCGACATGGGCCACGGCATCGTGGACGTCGCGAACGGGCAGATCACGTTCACCGTTCACTTCGTTCCGAGCACGTTCGATCGCGAGAGCACGCGGCTCACGATCGAGCTCGATACGGATCAGGATCCGTTGACCGGAATCCGCACGACGTACGGCCTCGGCATCGATTACATCCTGGATCTCTGGCCGGCCAACGGCCGGACGCACGTCATGAAGGCGGCGCCGCAGCCTGCGGACGGCGTGGCGTGCAAGCCGTGCTATGTCGTCGTTGGCAACGGAGAACTGGCCGTCGAAGCGGGCGGCATGACGGCCACGGTGCCGCTTGCCCTCATCGGCAGCGCTGACGGACGCGTGAGCTTTCGCGTGCTCGCCTATTCGATGAAGCCCGGCGTCGCGCCTGCGTCGCCGACGAAGGTCTCCGACTTCATGCCCGACGTCACGCTACCGCCCGCACGAGTACCGTAAGGCGTCTCCTTCAATCGGCACGTTCACAAAGAAAGTGGTCGCGGATCGTACCGGTTGATCTCACAATTCTGAAGATGACCGCCTTCTGCGCATGGCTGTCCGCGCACGGCTCGAGCTGTCTCGAGTTCGTCGCGGTGACCATGGGAATCGTCAGTGTCTACCTGAGCGTCCGCGAAAACATCTGGAGCTGGCCGACCGCCATCATCAACGTCAGCCTGTTCTTCGCGCTGTTCTACGAGTCGGGTTTGTACTCCGACATGGGCCTTCAGCTCGTGTATCTCGCTTTGTCGATCTACGGCTGGTACGAGTGGCTGTACGGAGGTGAAGGCAAGACTCGACTTCATGTCTCGCAAACGCCTCGTCGTCTCTGGGCGACGCTGGCATCCATCGCCGTCGTCGTGTGGGCGGTGCTCGGCGCGATCACATCGCGGCTGCCAGGCGTCTCGCTGCCGTACGTGGACGCTGCGACCACGACGACAAGCCTCATCGCGCAGTGGATGATGACGCGGAAGCTCCTCGAGAACTGGACGCTGTGGATGGCCGTCGATCTGTTGTACGTCGCGATGTTCATCTTCAAGGGCTTGTATTTGACGGCCGCCAACTACAGCGTCTATTTCGCGCTCGCCCTGGCGGGACACATCGCGTGGAAGCGTTCGCTTCGTGTGGCATCGTGCGCGTCGTGCTGACCGGCTCGGAATCGGCGGGGAAGTCCACGATGGCGACCGAGCTGGCGAGGCACTATCACGCGGAGCTGGTGCCGGAGTTCGTCCGCGCGTTCGCCGAGCAGAAGGGTGCGGCGATCGAATTCAGCGATCACGGCCCGATCGCGCACGGACAGATAGCGCTTGAGGACGACGCGATGCGCCGCGGTGGCGACCTCGTCGTGCAGGACACCGACCTGCTGAGCACCGTCGTCTACTGCCGGCACTACTTCGGCCGTTGTCCCCCATGGATAGAGGAAGCGGCCGCCGCGCGCAGGCCGGACCTTTATTTATTGTGTGCCATCGACGTCGAGTGGGTCGCCGACGGGGTCCGCGACCGCGGGCACATGCGGGACGAGATGCAGCGGCTGTTTGCACAGGCCGTAGACGAGTCGGGCGTGGCATGGGTTGAGCTGCGCGGGGATGTCTCGACGCGCCTTCTCACCGCGACTCAGGCCATCGATTCGCGACGGTAGTCCGGGGAACCGTCAACGTTCTTCGTTCGTCTATCATCACGCTGGAGGACCGAGTGGCGACAGAACGACGCGCGTTCAGCGTAGTGTGGCTCGAGCGCGTCTGGAAAGACATCCGCTACGGTTTCCGTATGCTGGCGGCCAGCCGCGCGTTCACCATCGTCGCCGTCTTGTCGCTGGCCATCGGAATCGGCGCCAACAGCGCGATTTTCAGTTTTGCAGACGCGCTGCTCCTCCGGCCGCTGACCGTCGCCCGTCCTGGAGAAGTCCTCACCGTCGGATCCCGGTCCACGATCGACGCATTGAACGGCAGCTCGCTGGTCTCGTCCTATCGCGACTACGTTGATATCCGCGACCGCAACAAATCGTTCGAGGGGCTCGCTGCCTTTTCGTTCTTCACCGCTGGCTTCGCCACCGATGCGACGGCGACCCCGAAGCTGACGATGGGGATGCTCGTCAGCGGCAACCTGCTGCCGCTCATGGGCGTCGAACCGACGATCGGCCGCACGTTCAGGCCCGAAGAAGATCAGGTTCCCGGCCGCGACGCCGTCGTCATCCTCGGCCGCACGTTCTGGGAACAGACGCTCGGATCCGATCCAGGCATCCTCGGACGGACGGTCCGGATCAAGGGCGTGCCGTTCACGGTCATCGGCGTCGCGCCGCCGGCGTTTACCGGCATGGATCAATTCGTCCGGTCGGACTTCTACGTGCCGCTGATGATGTCGCCGCGCATCGTCAGCGATCCGAAAGCGGCGTCGCTCGAGGCGCGCGACGCACGGAACCTGCGCATCAAGGGACGCCTGAAGCCGGGCGTCACGCAGGCGCAGGCGCAAGCCGAGCTGACGGCGATCGGTCTCGATCTCCAGCGCGCCTATCCCGATACGAACAAGAACCGCGACTTCGTCGTTCGCACCGAGCTGCAGTCGCGCATTGGTGAAGATCCGCCCGACGCGATGCTCGTCGCGATGCTTTCCACGCTCGCGATTGCGGTGCTGCTCGTCGCGTGCGGCAACGTCGCCGGACTGCTGGCGAGCCGCGCGCCCGTTCGCGCGCGCGAGATGGCGCTTCGGCTGGCGATCGGCGCCGGTCGCGGACAGCTCATGCGGCAGCTGATTACCGAAAGCCTGCTGATCGCGCTGGCGGGCGGCATCCTCGGCATCGGCGTCGGCTATGCGGGGATGCTGATGTTCCGGCAGGTCGAAATCCCGACGGATCTGCCGATCGTGCTCGCGTTCCGGATGGATCAGCGCGCGCTGTTCTTCAGCTTTGCGGTCGCGGTGGCGAGCGCGCTCTTCTTCGGCATCGTGCCGGCCATCCAGGCGTCACGCACGGATCTGACCGCGATCATGAAGGCCGGCGACGCGATCGCACCCGGGCGGCGGCGCCGGTGGGGCCGCGCCGTCCTCGTCACCGGCCAGGTCGCGGTCTCCGTCGTCGTCCTCGTCGTCGCGCTGTTCATGTATGGCGGTTTCCGCCAGGAGCTGGCAGGCGGGCCGGGGTACCGGATCGATCACCTGTTGATGATGCGATTCGATCCAAAGCTCGTTCGATACACCGACGATCAGTCACGGCAGTTCTTCGAGCAGGTCGCGGAGCGCTCGCGAGCGGTGTCTGGCGTCAAGTCGGTGACCATGACCAGCGCGATTCCGATGTCGAACGACTCGCTCGACTTCGTGACCATCGCGCCCGAAGGATTTCAGTTCCCCCAGGGCAAGGACAACGCGACGACGCTGGCGTCGATGGTGGACGAGCACTACTTCGACACCATCGGCATCCCGCTGCTCGAGGGACGGAATTTCGCGCGCACGGACGACGCCGGCGCGCCGCGCGTCGCAATCGTCAACCAGCACATGGCGCAGCATTACTGGCCCAACGCGAGCGCGATCGGCAAACGGTTCCGCCTGACCGACGACGACAACGCGTGGGTGCAAGTAGTCGGCGTTGCGAAGACGACCAAGTACGTCTTCATCGCGGAGCCGCCGTCCGACTGCGTCTACATGCCGTACCGGCAGAACAGCGTGCGGCCGATGATGATGCTCTCGCAGTCCATGGGCGATGCGGCCGGACTGACAGCGCCGCTGCGCGACGTCGTGCACGGCCTCGACGTCAACATGCCCATCTTCGACGTGCGGACGATGGAGGAGCTTTACACGCTCCGCGCCATTCGCGTGTTCAGCGTACTCATCACGACGGTGGTCGCGATGGGCGTGATGGCGCTCGCGCTGGCCATCGTCGGCCTGTACGGGCTCGTGGCGTACGCGGCGAGCCGGCGCACCCGCGAAATCGGCATCCGCATGGCGATTGGCGCGACCGCGCCGACGGTGCTCCGCCTCGTGCTGCGCCAGGGATTCGTGCTCGCGACAATTGGTCTTGTGATCGGCCTGGCCGGCAGCGTCGGCGCCGGCCGGCTGCTGCGCGCGGCGTTTCCAACCGGCGCGGAGCGCCAGAGCGGCATCATGCCGCTGCTGATCGTCGCGGCCATCGTGCTGCTCGTGACGATCCTGGCGGCGTACATCCCGGCGCGGCGTGCATCGCGCGTGAACCCGATGGACGCCCTTCGCTACGAATAGCCGCCTTACATCGACTCATTGAGCCGCCAGATCTTCGGCGGCTTTCTCGTCTCCGCCTTGTCGAGCGCGTCGGTGCGATCGACGGGCGCTCGCGGCGCAACAACAGCGTGGCCGGACGAGCGCCGGCCGAACTCGGAGAGGATCGCTTCGAGCATCGGCAGCATCATGCCGGCGCGCTTCGCGCGAATCACGAAATCCCAGAGCGGCTCGAACTTCTTCCAGCCGGCGGCGTACGCGAAATGTCTCAGGCCGGCGACGAGGTCCGCGTGCGCCGCAGCGCCACGTGCGATCGACGACCACCGATAGAAATCGCGATAGGCGCGCCAGTATCCGCGTTCGAGATCGTCGCGTGACATCAGCGCGGGCCGAAACACGACGTGTCGGGTGTCATACAGATCCCAGTCATGGTGGACGATGCGGTTCTGGCTGGCGAACCGTTGATACAGCGCCGTACCTGGATACGGCGTGAGGATGTGAAAGGTGGCGGTCTCGATGCCGTGCTCGATCGCCCATGCCACCGTGCGCTCGAAGACCGACGGATCGTCGCCGTCCATACCGAAGACGAAGCTGCCGTTGATCATGACGCCGAGATCGTGGAGACGTCGAATCGCGGCCGCGTAGTCGCGGCGCAGGTTCTGATATTTCCGCTGTTCGATCAGATTCGCCGGCGTCAGCGATTCGAAACCGACGAAGAGGCTCCGGAGTCCGGCGGCTACTGCGCGCTCGAGCAGATCGGGTTCGAGCACCGCGTTCACCGTCCCCGCCGCCTGCCAGAGGCGGCCCATGCCGCGCATGCCGTCGAAGAGCGCCGCGGCGAATCGGCGATTGCCGAAGAGATGGTCGTCGAGAAAGTACAGGTGCCGGCCGGGCAGGCGATCGATTTCCGCGAGCGCCGCATCGACGGTCTGCGTGTAGAACGAACGGCCGCCTTCGAAAAACGCTTCCTTGTAGCAGAAGTCGCAGACGTGCGGACAGCCGCGCGACACGACAATCGAGTTCGGCACGAGGTAAAGGCGCCGCTTGATGAGATCACGCCGGATGGGCGGGAGGTTCTCCAGCGTTCGCACCCGCGACCGATAGACGCGCGAGGACGTACCGCGATGAAAGTCAGACAGAAACTGCGGCCATGTGTCCTCGCCGGGTCCGATGAAGACGAAGTCCGCGTGCTGCGCCGCTTCCTCGGGCAGCGACGTGACGTGGAGGCCGCCGAGCGCAACCGGCACACCGCGTCGCCGGTAGCGATCCGCGATCTCGTACGACCGTCGTGCCGAGGTGATGTAGACCTGGATGACGACGAGATCCGGCCAGTCGTCGAGCGTCAGCCGTTCGACGTGCTCGTCCTGGATCTCCACATCGTCGTCCGGCATGTAGCCGGCGAGCGTCGCGAGGCCGAGCGGGGGAAAGAGCGAGTACTTGATCGGCCGCCAGAACGGGCTCGTCGCCTCGGTCAGCGCCGGAAGGATCATCTTGACCCTCATCGCGCCGACTCTCCCATGAGAAGGATTGACAGCTCCCGCGTCCGCGGACCGTCCAGCTCGACCAGTAGGACGCGCTGCCACGGACCGAGCTGGAGCCGTCCGTTGACGATGTTCAGGCAGGCGGACGCGCCGAGGAGCAGTCCGCGGCAGTGCGCGTGGCCGTTCCGCCGCTCATCGAACGTGAGGTTGACCGTTCTGACGCTGAGGTCGTCGTGTCTGTAATCCGTGTGCGCCGGGGCTGCCTGCTCGAGCAGCTCGGCGAAATCCTCGAGCAGGAGCGGCTCGTTCTCCTGGACGGTAATCGCGGTGGTCGTGTGCAGCGACTGGACGTTGACGACGCCCGTGTGGATGCCGGCGCCGATCACGAACGCGTGTATGCGTTCGGTGATGTCGATGAACTCGGTGGGACGCCGGGTGAGCAGCTGGATGCGGGCGTGACGGCAGGTCGGGGCGACAGCAACGGTCTCCATGAGCGGTTCTCCGGACGAAGACGGGCCGCGTCAGTGCGGCGCGTTCATTCCGAGCTTCCGCTCCGGGGCCTCCAAAGTCTTGAGCGATGCGTGAGCATCGCCTGAGATGTGCGTGAGAAAAGGTGCAGTCAGGGCCGGCGGGTGAGGCCGAGGGCGAGTCCAAAGCCGAAGAGCGCGCCTTCGCCCGCGCCGATGACCGCCTGCGACACCGGCCCGAAATCCGGCTCGCCGATCAGGCGGCCGAGCGGGGCGAGGCTCACCTGAGAGCCGCGGGAGGCGTGGGCGATCGCGTTGACGGTGCCGCCGACGAGCGGCCGGCCGGCCAGCGTCAGCACGAGGGCGGCGACGGCGCAGGTGGCGCCGACGATCGCCGCGACGCGAAGGCGTCGGCTGCCGAGCGGCGCCGCCAGTCCGCCTTCGACGCCGCGCGTCGCGATGGCGTATCCAAAACCAGCGGCGGCGCCGATCGCGATCCCTTCGAGGCCGCCGCCGATGCCGATCGTCAGGCCGACCACGGCCGCAAGCCCGGCACGAACGATCTCCTGCACAGCCCAGCCAACAACGGCTCCGCCGAGCGCGCCGCCCGCAACGAGCGTGGACAGCCTTCTCGATCGGATGGCGGCTTCGGCGGCGCAGAGCCCGGCGCCCACGCCTGCTGCACCGAGAGCGCCGCACGTCGCGCCGACGGTTGCCAGGACAGGGACGACGGCGATCGGTGCGGTGCTTCCCGGCACGGCGACGAGAATCGCAGCGCCGACCGCGCCGCCAACCGCGCCCGCCAGTCCGCCTCCGACCGAGGCGCCGGCCCAGCGCAGCGCGACCATGCGCGCGGCGCGACGCCACCGCAGCGCGACGAGCGCGCGGGCGACGGCCATCGGTGCGGCGGCACCGACAATCGGGACGTCCCCGGCGAAAGGCGAGTCCCATCGTGCGTCGCGCAGCACCGCGCGAGCGTGCGCATGGCCAGGACGGCCGCCGAGCCGCGCGATCGCCGCCGACGTGCCGAGCGCGTGCAGCAGTTCCGCGGCCTCGTGCTGGTCCTCCTCGTCGCCGACGCTGGTCGGCGTTCGCGTCAGCCGTGCAATGAGCGGTTCGAACGCGTCACCGCTCGCGGGTAATTCTGCCGCCGACGCGGTCTTTTTTTCTTCAGTTGCCAGCGGCCACGCACCGTCGTCGTCCTCCTCGACGACATCGGTGCAGACGAAGCGGTAGCCGTGGCGCGAGACCGTGCGGATGAAGCGCGGCTCGCGTGGATCGTCGGCGAGGATGCGCCGAATCGTCCGGATGGCCTGGCTCAACGCGCTGTCGGACACGATGACGTCGGCCCAGACGCGGTCGAAGATGTCGCGGCGATGCACGGCTTCGTGGCGCCGCTCGACGAGAAAGACGAGCAGGTCGAAGTAGCGCGGGATCAGGGGCAGTTCGCGGCCGTCGCGAACGAGAAGCCGGCGGCGAGGCGACAGGATGAAGGCGCTGAAGCGGTAACGCGGCACGCTAGCAGGTCCGGCCTTTGGACACGGCAGATTCTCGCATGCGAAGGTGCGGGCCCGTGCTAACGGACGAGCCGTTGACGCATGACAGAGAGGTCACGAAAAACGTTGGCATCACGATTCACCTTTCGTGCAAATCGATACACTCGACGAACCTGGCGCCTCGTCGTTCGCGGACTCCCTGCCGGCCAGTACTACGCAGCATCGAGTCCGTTGGTCGCCCGGTAACCGACCGAGCTCGGCACGCTTGTTGATACCTGTGCCGCGGTGCCAGCACAACTACGAGAGTGGGAGCTCGCCGAAGTCGAGCGAAGTCATCGTGAAGCCATCGAGACGCCCGCGTGGGCGCTTCGAACGGACGAGCGTCAGCTGGCGAGGTACGTTCACCCGCCGCGCGACTCCGCGTTTCCCCGCGAATATGCGTTCGGGCTGCTCGGCGACATCCGCGGCCTGACCGTTCTCGATTTCGGCTGCGGAAACGGCGAAAACGCGCTGCCGCTGGCGCGCCGTGGCGCGCGCGTCATCGGCGTGGATATCTCGGATTCGCTGATCCGCCTGGCGCGCAGGCGCCTCGAGCTCAACAGGATCGCTTCGCAGGCGGAGTTCGTCGTCGGCTCCGCGCACGATCTGCCGATCGCGAGCGGCAGCGTCGACCTGGTGGTCGGTTTTGCGGTGCTGCACCACCTCGATCTCGAGCTCGCGTCGAACGAGGTGTTCCGCGTCCTCAAACCCGGAGGACGCGGCATCTTTCAGGAGCCGGTGCGCGACTCGCGCCTGCTGCGGGCGGCGCGCAAGGCGATCCCGTACCGCAGGCACGACGTCTCGCCTTTCGAGCGTCCGCTCACGTCGTCCGATATTGGACGCTTCTCGTCGTCTTTCACGACAGAATCGGTGCGGGCGTTTTCGCTGCCGTTCGTGAACGTCGCGCAGACGATCGTCCCGGGGAGCCGCTACATCGACAAGCTGTACCGGCTCGACCGTGCGATGCTGGGCGCCTTTCCGGCCCTCGCGCCGCTCGCAGGCATCCGCGTCATCGAGCTGTCCAAGCGTTCAGACGCGCTCCAGCCCGCACACTGACCTCAGCCCACGCGCACGAAGCCTTTCAGCTGCAGGTTGACCAGCGTCGTCATCGCCCACAGATCGATCTGAACGTCGGGATTGACCTGCTTCGAGTCGATCTTCCTCGCGATGAGACCCTGACCGCACACGCGGATGTCCACGCCTGCCTGCTTGAGCGCGTGGATGATCGCGATGTTCGGGTTGTCGCGGTTGTAGCGTTCCTTGTACGCCTCGTTGCTCATCACGATGTCGATGTCGGGCGTGCGCTGGTGGAACATGATCACGATGTGCCGATGCTCCGCGGGAACGCCGTACTTGCCGAGCGTGTTGACGTAGGTCGCGATGGTCGGCAGCATCGGATTGACGTCGCCCGGATTTTTCGCGTCCTGTCCATCGGCGAAGACGACCTTGTAGTCGGTCTTCGGATCGGGCAGTTCGCGCGCGCCCGGCAGATCGCGCGCCGCCTCGTAGCCGGGGACGAGCAGCGCACCGTACGAATCCGCTCCCGCACGCGCTGGTCCGAACGAACCCGAGGCCAGAACCAGGATGGCCGTCACGCCGATAGCCGCTGTCTTCATAAAGCCTCCTGAGAGAGTCTGCCGCTCGGCAGGATTCTACACGCGCAGGGACATGTTCCGCAGCTCAGGGCCGCGCTCGAGCGGCTGCGGGCGCGTTCGCGCTATCCTTGCAGCCACATGACACAAACCGGCGTGACGAAGCAGGTTGTCGCTCGTCCCCTGAACAGACCGGCGCAGGTGCTGTTCGCCAGCCTGATCGGCACGACCATCGAGTTCTTCGACTTTTATATTTACGCAACCGCGGCGGTGCTCGTCTTCCCGCGGCTGTTCTTCGTGGCGTCCGATCCGTCGTCCGCGTTGCTCGCGTCGCTGGCGACGTTCGCCATCGCGTTTCTCGCGCGGCCGATCGGGTCCGCGTTGTTCGGACATTTCGGCGACCGCGTGGGTCGCAAGGCGACGCTCGTGGCGGCGCTGCTGACGATGGGCCTTTCGACGGTGACGATTGGCCTGCTGCCGACGTATCCGACGATCGGCGTCTTCGCGCCGCTCATGCTGTCATTGTGCCGCTTCGGCCAGGGACTCGGCCTCGGCGGCGAGTGGGGCGGCGCGGTGCTGCTCGCGGTCGAGAACGCGCCGCCGGGAAAGCGCGCCTGGTACGGGATGTTCCCTCAGCTCGGTGCGCCGATCGGATTTTTCTTTTCGGGCGGCGTCTTCCTGATGCTGTCGCAGTGGCTGACCGACGATCAGTTCTTCCGTTTCGGCTGGCGCCTGCCATTCATCGCGAGCGCCGCGCTCGTGCTGCTCGGCCTGTACGTGCGCATCACGATTACCGAGACGCCGGTGTTCCGCCAGTCGCTCGAGCGGCACGAGCGGGTCAAGGTGCCGCTCGCGCTCGTCTTCCGCGATCACACGAAGATGCTCGTCCTCGGCACGATGATCTCGCTCGCCACGTTCGTGCTCTTCTACCTCATGACGGTGTTTGCCTTGTCGTGGGGGACGACGGCGCTGGGCTACAGCCGCGAGTCGTTTCTCCTGATTCAGCTTTTCGGCGTCATCTGTTTCGCGGTGACGATTCCGATCGCGGCGTTGATCGCGGAACGCGGCCGCCGGCGTACGCTCATCGCGGTCACGATCGGGATCGCGCTGTTCGGCCTCGTCATGGCGCCGATCTTCACCAGCGGCACGGCCGGCGCTGTGTTGACGATGGCGCTGGGGCTTGGGCTGACGGGATTGACGTACGGTCCGCTGGGCACGGTGCTGTCAGAGCTGTTTCCCACGTCGGTCCGCTACACCGGGAGCTCGCTGACGTACAACTTCGCGGGCATCTTCGGCGCGTCGCTCGCGCCGTACATCGCGACGTGGCTCGCGAAGAATCATGGCCTCTCGTTCGTCGGCTACTACCTGTCGGCGTCCGCCGTCATCACGCTGATTGGTTTGCTGGCGACGGCAGAGACGAAAGACTCGCACCTCGGACACGACGGAGCACGGTGATCTGTGGATCAATACCTCGATCGGACGACAGCCATTCTGAAGCGGACTCCGGCGGCGCTCGACGCGCTCCTGCGCGACCTGCCGGACACCTGGACACGCAGCAACGAAGGCGAATCCACGTGGAGCGTCTTCGACATCATGGGTCATTTGATTCACGGCGACCGGACGGACTGGGTGCCGCGAGCGAAAATGATTCTGGAGCACGGTGAATCGCGGCCCTTCGAACGCTTCGATCGCCTGGCGCAATTCCGCGAGAGCGAAGGCAAGTCGCTCGCGCAGCTTCTCGACGAGTTCGCAGCCGTACGCGCTCAGAATCTCGAGGCGTTGAAGGCGTTGAACCTGCGTCCCGAGGATTTGGAGCGGCGCGGACGACATCCGGTATTCGGATCCGTCACGCTTTCGCAACTGCTGGCGACATGGGCCGCGCACGACCTGACGCACCTGCATCAGATCTCGCGCGTGATGGCGCATCAGTACAAGGATGCCGTCGGACCGTGGAGTGTGTTTCTCGGTGTGATGCAGTGCGCCGGACACAGCGCCGGCTAGCGGCGTCGCGACGCGACTCTGTCCGCGGACGCAATTAACGCGAGGGACAGCTGCCTTCGAGCGGCCGCCACGTCTCGACGTCGATCGTGATCTGGCCGACCGTCGCGCTCGGCATCATGCCGCCGGTGCTGGTCGGCGGAGTGCCGGGCGAAACCCGCACGCCGCCCCCGAGGTTGATCCCCTCGTTGTACTGACCCTTCTTCATCAGGCCGGTGAGCTCGATCATCGAACCTTCGTGGGCCTTGATGTCCGAGATGAGCTTCTTCGGCCCGTTCATGCGGAGGTGCATGCCTTCGGGGATTTCGAAGTTGCCGGGCTCGTGCGCCGTCCGCGGCCCTGCTGTGAAGATGTAGTTCTTCGTGCATCCGGGGACCGAGACGCGGACCGAGTCTTTCGGCACCGGCTTGCTTTCCTGCTGCGCGAGAAGCGGAACGCCCGCAAGGGTGGCGGACAGGACGACGAGGACGGCTGGTTTCATCAGGATGCTCTTCCTCGAATTGTGCGCCTTTTGATCGCGCGGATCCAGTCATCGTTACATCTCGAGCGCGAAGCTCTGTAATCCGCAATCCGCAATCCGCAATCCGTCAATCAATCCGCAATCCGCAATCCGAGATCCGCAATCCGCAATGCTCGATGTCTCCGCCGTCCTGCCGGTTCGAGGCATCGCGTGCGCCCCGCCTCGGCCGATGTTATCCTCCGCACCAACACCAGGAGGCTGCCATGTTCCGCAGATCCGGACTCCTTCCGCTGGCCGCGCTCACGCTGATTTCGGCGAGCATGTCGGGGCAGGATCGATCGGCCGGCGCACGGCCGCCATCCCTTGCCAACGGCGACTGGCCGCATTACACGGCCGACGTCCGCGGCACCAAGTACTCGCCGCTCGCGCAGATCGACGCGTCCAACTTCAACCAGCTCGAGGTCGCGTGGCGCTTCAAGACCGACATGCTCGGTCCGCGGCCCGAATACAAGCTCGAGGGAACACCGCTCGCCATCAACGGCGTCCTGTACGCCACCGCCGGCACGCGTCGAGCGGTCGTCGCGCTCGACGGAAAGACCGGCGAGCTCCTCTGGACGCACAGCCTCCGCGAAGGACGCCGCGCCGGCATCGCGCCGCGGCAGCTCTCGGGCCGCGGACTTTCGTACTGGACCGACGGCAAGGGCGACGATCGCGTGCTGTATGTGACGACCGGCTATCGTCTCGTCGCGCTCAACGCGCACACCGGCGCCGCCGTGGATTCGTTCGGCACGAACGGCATCGTCGACCTGAAGGTCGGCGTCGTCTTCGGCAAGGGTCAGCAGATCGATCTCGAGACCGGCGAAATCGGCGTGCACTCGACGCCGCTCATCGTCAAGGACGTCGCGATCGTCGGGTCGTCGTTCCGCGAGGGCGCAACCGTCAACACGCACAACAACACGAAAGGACTCGTCCGCGCGTTCGACGTGCGGACCGGCAAGCTGCTCTGGACGTTCAACACGATTCCGCGGCCGGGCGAGTTCGGCAACGACACGTGGGAAAACGAATCGTGGGCGATCAACGGCAACGCAGGCGTGTGGACGCAGATCACCGTGGACGAGGAACTGGGGCTCGTGTATCTACCGGTCGAGACGCCGACGTCGGACTATTACGGCGGTCATCGCCCCGGCAACAACCTCTTCGCCGACAGTATCGTCTGCCTCGACTTGAAGTCCGGCAAGCGGAAGTGGCACTACCAGGTGGTGCACCACTCGCTCTGGAACTACGACATGTCGTCCGCCGCGATCCTCGCGGACATCACCGTGGACGGCAAACCGATCAAGGCCGTCGCCGTCCCGGGCAAGCAGGCATTTCTGTTCGTCTTCGATCGCGTCACCGGGCAGCCGGTGTGGCCGATCGAGGAGCGCACCGTGCCGCGGTCCGACGTGCCCGGAGAGAAAACCAGCCCGACGCAGCCGTTTCCGACGAAGCCGCCGGCCTACGCGCGCAACACGCTGAAGGTGCCCGACGACCTGATCGACTTCACGCCGGAGCTGCGCGCGCAGGCGCTGAAGCAGATCGCGCGCTACAAGGTCGCACCGTGGATGTACAACCCGCCGATTCTCGGCGACGTCAACGGAGCCCTGGGCGCCATCAACATGGGGAACGCCGTCGGCGGCACGAACTGGCCTGGCGTTGGGTACGATCCGGAGCTGCACACGATCTTCGCGAACGCGAACAACGTCGGCATCACCTCCACATCGCTCGTCCCGCCGCCGCCGAGCTTTTCAGACATCCGTTACGTGTCGGGCATGGCCGGCCGTCCGTTTCAGGAAGTGCTCGGACCTGGCGACTGCTGTGCCGCCGATTCGCCGCGGGCGCGGACGCAAACTGCGCAGGCCGCGCAGGAACGCGGTCCATCCGGCGCGCTCGTCACCGCGACGGCCGGTGGAGGTCTTACGGTTGACGGCATGACCATTCTCAAACCGCCGTACGGCACCATCTCCGCCATCAACCTCGACCGCGGCGACATCGTGTGGCAGGTGGCGCACGGCGATACGCCTGACGTCGTTCGCAATCATCCCGCTCTCAAAGGGATGACGATTCCGAAAACCGGGCAGGCCGGTAGCGGCGGCGTCGGCCTGATGGTGACGAAGACGCTTGTCGTCATGGGCGATCCCCAGCTGACGACGACAGCTGAGCATCCACGCGGAGCGATGCTGCGGGCATACGATAAGACGAGCGGGAAGGAAGTGGGCGCGATCTGGATGGCGGCGCCGGAGACCGGATCGCCGATGACCTATCTCGCCGACGGGAAGCAGTACATCGTCGTCGCCATCAGTGGCGGCAACTATTCGGGCGAGTACGTCGCATTCACCCTGCCGCGACAGTAGCGCCCGGCACGGAGTCGCGTCACGGGAATCTCAGCCGCTTCACGATCGCGTCCACGTCGATTCGGCGGCGTGCGCGCGCTGACGCTCGCGGTCCTGTGCTCCGCGGTCGTCGCCGCGGCGCCGCTGCAGCCCGCCGACGGGGTCGTCCACGTGAAGGTCGTCCTCGCGGATGCGCAGCAGACCGCCAGGCCCGTGCCGAGCTACGCGCTCCTCATCAGCGCCAATCCGCCGACTGCGGCACCGCGTCGAGTGGTGACCGGCGTCGACGGCACCGTCAGCGTGCATCTCCACCCGGGAAGTTACATCGTCGAGTCGGATGCGCCGTTCGTGTTCGAAGGCAAGGCCTACGAGTGGCACGAGATCGTCAACCTTCCCGCAGGCCGCGACGTCTCGCTGGAGTTGACCGCCGCCAACGCTGATGTCGGACCGCCCGGTGCGGCCTCGACATCCGAAACCGCCCCTG
>DATBHR010000016.1:0-50595 GCA_036557365.1 Vicinamibacterales bacterium | reverse complement strand
GCGCAGGGTGGACGAATCTGGGTGGACGCGCCCGACGCCGGGCGCGGCACCGTGATGGCGTTGCTCCTGCCGATTGCCGTCGAACACGTGGACGTGGCGCCGCCAGCCGCCGCGCTCGCCGCGAACTAGAGGAGTGTGTATGACAGCGACAGCCGAACGTTCCCGTGTGCTCGTGGTCGATGACGAACCGCAGATTACGCGCGTGCTGCGGACCGTGCTGAGCAGCCAGGGCTACCAGGTGCAGACCGCCGCCGAAGGCGAGTCCGCGTTGACCAATTTCACCGAGTGGAGGCCCGAGCTCGTCATCACCGACCTGTATATGCCGCACATGGACGGGCTCGAGCTGTGCCGGCGCATTCGCGCGCAGTCGAGCGTGCCGATCATCGTGCTGTCGGTCAAAGGCGAGGAGCGGACGAAGGTGGAGGCGCTCGACTCCGGCGCCGACGACTACGTCACCAAGCCGTTCGGCATGGACGAACTGCTGGCCCGCGTGCGCGCGGCCCTTCGCAGGAGCGGCGCCGACGCCGAAGTGGAAGTGTTCGACGCCGGCGATTTCCGCGTCGATCTCGGCAGCCGCCGCGTCCACGTGCGCGGCCAGGAAGTGCGGCTCACGCCGAAGGAGTTCGAGCTCTTCGTCTACATGGCGCGGCATCCCAATCGCGTGATCACGCACCGCACGCTGCTCGAAGCGGTGTGGGGCGAAGCATCGCAGGAGCAGCCGGAATACCTGCGCGTCTTCATGGGGCAGCTTCGCAAGAAGCTCGAGCCTGATCCGTCGAATCCCAGGTACCTGGTGACGGAGCCGTGGGTGGGATATCGATTCAACCCGCAGGGCTGAGCAACGAGCCACGTCGGCGCTGGCAGCGATCGCGTCCTCTGCCGGCGCCGGAAATCCGCCGTTCAGATAAATACGCGAAATCCAGTGCGCTGATGGAGCGGGAGACGGGGATCGAACCCGCGACATCAGGCTTGGGAAGCCTGCGTTCTACCGCTGAACTACTCCCGCGCCCAGGTCGGTAAGCGTCAGTGTAGCAGGACGTTACCGCTTTCAACAACGGCTACGCGCGTGTCGGCTGACACCGATTTTCGGCGTTGATTGCAACGGATTGCAAAGCACTACGGTCGAAGCGACGCATGCTGTCTTCCAATCCATGCGACGTGACGTTGAGATACGCGCTCGTTTGTTCGGCTGAGGCGTGCCCCAGCATGTGCTGAACGTGATGCAGCGGCCAGCCATTCTCCAGCAGTCTGCTCGCGCCTTCGTGCCGCAGATCGTGAAATTTCAGATTGATGGTCTTCAGGGTTGCCCGGGCTTCCTGAGTCAGTTTGCCCGGACTGGACCACGCTGGTTGATAGCCGTGAGCTTTGAGCACCGGCGTGCTAAACACCCGGTCGATGTTGCTGACGTATCCGCCCAGTTCGCCAAACGGATACTGATTGGGTTTGTATTCCTTGCCAGCCGGATCGAGCGGCACTTGATCCGGCGAGCGGCGCGAGCGGATCACGGCCAGCATCGCTGACAAACGGATTGGTCGCCGTCACGGCGGGCACCACGATGAAGGACACCGCCGCCGCAGTGCTCGCAAAACTGCTCGCGCAAAAACCAAACGCCGGACATCCGGTCTTGGTTATGTCGCCTGCAAGCATCGTGAAGCTTGCGGCAGACGTGCCGTCTGCGAACTTGTCTGCAATGACGGGCGGTATCGCCCTTGGCGTGGACATCGTTTCGAACGGCGGCGCGCAGTCGACTGACGACGGCGCAACGCAATGGATTGTTGGTCTCGATTCGATGGCAAATTCCATTTTCAGATGACGGTGGCGAGTTTGGCGTGACGTCGCATGCGATCGTGCAAATGGACAGCACACCGATGTCACGGCCCGATGCGACTGTCACGATGATGAGCTTGTGGCAAAACGATCTCGTCGGCATTCGTGCCGAACGACGAGTCACGTGGAGTGCACAAAGTGGCGCGGTCGCGTATAGCGTCGCGCCGTAAGAGGACCAGGACTGTGACGCAACCGGCCAAACCCAAATTTCTGACGGCCGACGAAGTCGCGCAGCTGGTTTACAGCACCGTGCGCCCGCTGGTCGAAAAGGTCAGGGTGCTCGAAGCCACCGCGTTGAAGTCTGCAGGCATCTATGAGTCCGGCGTGGCCTACTGCGAACATGACGTCACGACGCATTCTGGTTCCTTGTGGGAATGCGTTCGGTCGCATACGGCTGGCGAATCGTTTGACTTCGCGGCATGGAAACTAATCGTGAAAAAAGGAAAAGACGGAAAGGACCTGCGGAAACATGAGAGTCGATGACGCTGTCGAAATCGCCATCGAAAAAATGTTGGTCGCATTCGATGACCTGCAGGCCGATGCCGTCGTCACTGTCAGCGCGGCAATGGCCGCAGACGGGATAAACCGCGAAGCCGCTGCCGATGCCTTGATGGCGCGTCACGTCGAACGAACGCGCCCTGCGGTCGAAGCCGCGTTGCGGCTGCTGATTTCGAAGCATCGGTTCCGCGTGGAGCAGGCACCGCAGCGCCCCCCGTAGACCGATACCAGATCGCCGCGACGTCTATTGGCAGCAAGCGGTCCTCAACCGCGATTTCACATCTTGTCGATTGCGATTTCCACGAAGATCCGGACGGCGACTGGTTTGCCGTCCTTCGTCCCGGGCTTGAACTGCCATTGACGGAGCGCCCGTATCGCCACGTCGTTCAGACGGGCATCCGGGGAGGACGCTACGGTGGCCGTTGTCACTCTGCCGTCTTGCGCAACCACACAATCAACTCCGATGGTGGCGGCAGAGGTGCCAACCAAATGGATCTCTTTCACGACGGTGGGAAGTGTTACACCATTGCCAGGGTAGAACACACTCTGGGCCAATCCGGTCGTGCCGAGTAATCCCACCAGTGCGAAAATGACGGCCGTTGTCTTCATGGTGTCACGCCTCCTCCGGTAGTTAGACTACAGCCAACGGCGTCTGGTCGGCGGCTTTTTTCCGCACAACGCAATATCCGGAATCTGGATACTGTGCAAGGCGACTGCTTCGGATGCGCTATAGTCCGCCGCGCATCATGGACATCCCGCGGACCGTTGCTCGGCAGACGCTTGAAACAGGATACGAATGATCGAAACCGATTTGGTTTCGTGGGACGAGATCGTTAGGGAGTTCGAAGGCAATCGCTTCGACCGGGATTGGCTGTTCCGTGGCGACTTCGATGCGACCTGGACGCCAAAGACGTCGCTCGAACGACATGCGCCAGACGGAATACTGCGAGCGCGAGCGGAGGAGAGGTTACTCAGGGAATTTAAAGCGCGAGCGCATTTCTATCTGCCTGCACAGCTGATTCCCAACCGCGATGAAACCGCTGAGTGGCTCGCGTTGATGCAGCACTTTGGCGCCCCGACACGATTACTCGATATCACGAGGTCGCCTTACGTTGCGTTGTATTTCGCCATCGAGTCGTTGCCACCGAGGAACGACGACGGTACGCTCCGCGCGAATCACTATGCGGCCGTATGGGGATTCCAGCGAACGTGGTGCCTGACAGCAGCTGGCGCTGCGATTTTCAAGGACCTTCCGGACCAGAAGGCGACAATGGTTCGCAAGATTGGACCGGGGCGACGGTATCCGGCGGGAACGGATCCCGCGTTCGCGCAAGGCAAGGACAGCTCACGTTTGCGTGGCGACGCATGGCGCAGCAAATTGCAACATACCGTCGTGGTGCCCTATGTGCCCGAGACCCTAAGTCAGCGTCTGTCGATTCAGCAAGGCGAATTCCTGGTCCCACGCAACGTTGACAAGCCATTTATCGACAATCTAAACGCACTGGGCGACTCGGGAGATTTCATCCGGAAGTATCGAGTGCCGTATTCCGAGCGTGCCGTGATTCTGGAACGCCTGCGAAGGATGAACGTCACGCGGGAGCAGTTATTTCCCGGCATGGATGGATTCGCGCAGTCATTTCAGCAGTTCCTGTATGAGGAATCAGACGAACAGCGGCGGGCTCGTGAGCGTTCGGTAACGCTGCAGCTTCAGCAAAGTGAAACAGTACGGACTTCGACGGGCGTGCTTTCAGCTGCCGTCACTGCTTCGCTTGAACAGCAACGCAACAATGCGCTTCTTAGCGGTCCGACTGACCCAAGGCCCGACGCGAAGCGCACCGAGCAGCCAGACGGAAAAACGCCGGCACGCTGACGCCTGCCCGCTTCGCCCGCAGATAGACCTCATCGTAGGCCTTCGCGCTCATGCGGACCGTGATGACCGTTGACGGTTCTGGATTCGGCGGTCGGCCGCGCTTGGCCATGCTCGGTAGAGTAGCGCCGGACATCGCGCAGATACCGTCGAATTCGTGCGACGTCGCGTCAGGAACAAACGACCGCGTTCGTGCGGCCTGTGGAACCCCTGAGATTCGATTGCAACGGGATTGCAACGGATTCCCGAACACGACGTATCACGACGGAACGGGCGAATCGTGCCAGATCGGAAACACCAACAAAAACGGCCTGTCCCCAACACCAGGGAACAGGCCGGAACAACTCAAATCAAATCGGGAAGCCTGCGTTCTACCGCTGAACTACTCCCGCGCTCAGATCGGTCGAGCTAGTCTGTCAGCGCGTCAGCGGATTCGCCAGCTGTCGAGCCTGTGCCAAAGTTCACAAACGTTCGCCGCAGACGCCAGATCTCGGCCGGCGCGCGTCAAACAGAAATCTCAGCGTGCGTGGGGAGTCGAGGTCGCGGGAGACCGTTCAGCTACAGCCCGTAGAGAAGCAGCACAACGGCGCCGAAGAGCGCGCCGATGAGCATCATCGACACGAGAAGGAAGCTGACGATTTCGGTTGCGGTCTGATACGCCGGATGCCCGAGCTCTGGAAACAGGTCGTTGAGAAAGTGCGACAGTGAATGATGCATGGTCTGCCTCGGCAGTACCCTCTTTCGATACCTGCGTCGTACTATCGCAAATTGCCCGCCAGCGAAGGCCATCAGATTTATTGGCAAAAATTGCAAGGTCTGTCCTCGACCGCGAACAGTTGTCAGCGACCTACCAGCCCGTCGGCTGCGGAAACCAGCCGCGCGTCAGCACGTCGCTCAAGCTCAGCGTGATGAGGATGAGCAGCCAGAGGATGCCGGCCCCAGCGACGAGCTGCGTGCGGTGCTTCATATGGACGAGGTGCATGAAGAACAGCGCGACGAGCATCCCCTTTGCGCCCGCGATGAGAAGCGCCACGACGAGGTTGAACGGGCCCATGTCGAAGCGGGCCACCAGCGTCGTCAGCCCGGTGAGCACGAGCAGCGTGAGGAACACCGACAGGTACGTTTTCAGCGAGAGCGCCTCTGACGTCATTTGTGCAGATCCACGAGGTACAAGAGCGGAAACAGAAAGATCCAGATGATGTCCACGAAGTGCCAGTACAGGCCGGCCACTTCGATCGGCGTGTAGTGAACGGGCGTGAGCCGCCGGCGCCACGCGAGCACCATCATGACGGTCAGCACGCCAAGGCCGATGATCATGTGCAGCGCATGAAGACCGGTCAGGCCGAAGTAGAAGACGATGAACAGCTGGACCGCGCGCGCATTGGGTCCGGGATGCGAGAAGTTCAAGCCCGGCACGACGTGTTCCTGATACTTGTGGAAGTACTCCAGGAACTTGATCCCGAGAAAGCCGAGGCCGAATACCATCGTCGCGGCCAGGCAAATGAGCGTCGCGCCGCGTTCACCTCGTGCCGCCGCGCGGACCGCGAGCGCCATCGTCAGGCTGCTCGTGATCAGCACCGCCGTGTTGATTGCGCCAAGCGTCACTTCGCACAGCCGGCTGCCTTCGGCCCACCCGGCGGGATAGATCGCGCGATACATCGTGTAGCCGGCGAAGAGGCCGCCGAAGAACATCACCTCGGTGACGAGGAAGATCCACATCGCCAGCGTCGCGGCGTCGTGCTGCTGATCGAGGTCCTCGAACTGGTGCGCGAGCGCGGCGTGCGCGTCAGACATACGGCGCTGGCCTGTTGGCGTATGCGTACGCTTCTTCCGTTACCACCGGCACTTCCTCGAAGTTCTCGGTCGGCGGCGGCGACGGCGTCTGCCATTCGAGTCCAGTGGCGTTCCAGGGATTCGACGGCGCCGGCGGACCGTAGCGCATGGACCAGATGAGATACACGAGCGGGATCAGGTAGCCGACGCCGAGGATGGAGGCGCCGGCCGTCGACATCACGTTCAGGATCTGGAATTCCGGCGGATACGAATGATAACGGCGCGGCATGCCGAGGTAGCCGAGCACGAACTGGGGAAAGAACGTCAGGTTGAAGCCGAGAAACACCACCAGCGCCGAGAGCTTGGCCCAGCCTTCAGGATAGAGACGGCCGCTGATCTTCGGCCACCAGTAATGGATGCCGCCGAGATACGCCATCACCATGCCGCCGACCATGATGTAGTGGAAGTGTGCGATGACAAAGTAGGTGTCGTGCACGTGAACATCGACAGCGAGCGCGGCGAGGAACAGACCGGTGAGCCCGCCGATCGTGAACAGCCCGATGAAGCCGAGCGCGTAGAGCATCGGCGTCTCGTACGTGACGGTCCCTTTGTAGAGCGTCGCGGTCCAGTTGAAGACCTTGATCGCCGACGGGATGGCGACGAGATAGCTGAGGATCGAGAAGATCACGCCAGCGTAGACCGACTGGCCCGCCACGAACATGTGGTGGCCCCACACGAGGAATCCGATGATGGCAATCGCGACGCTCGAGAACGCGACGAAGCCATAGCCGAAAATTCTCTTTCGCGCGAAGCACGGGATGATCTCGCTGACGACGCCCATGCCCGGCAGAATCATCACGTACACGGCCGGATGGGAGTAAAACCAGAACAGATGCTGGAAGAGCAGCGGGTCGCCGCCGAGCCTTGGATCGAATATTCCGACATGGAACAACCGCTCGGCCGCGAGCGCCAGGAGACTGATCGCAAGCACCGGCGTGCCGAGCACGAAGATCAGGCTGGTTGCGTATAACGACCACAGGAAGAGCGGCATCCGGAACCACGTGAGTCCTGGTGCGCGCATCGTGTGCATCGTGACGATGAAGTTGAGGCCGGTGAGGATGGACGAGAAGCCGGTGATGAACACGCCCATCGCCATCGGCATCACGTGCGTGTTCGAGTAGGTCGTGCTGAACGGCGTGTAGAACGTCCAGCCGGTGTCGACGCCGCCGATGACCGCGGACACGATCGCCAGCGTCGCGCCGATCATGAAGATGTACCAGCTCATGAGGTTGAGGCGCGGAAACGCGACGTCGCGCGCGCCGATCATCATGGGCACCAGGAAATTCCCGAGCACCGCCGGAATCGACGGGATCAGGAAGAAGAAGATCATGATGAGGCCGTGCATCGTGAACAGCTTGTTGTAGGTCTCAGCCGACACGAGCTCGCCATCGGGAGTCAGGAGATTCAGGCGCATCAGCACCGCGAACGTGCCGCCGACGAAGAACATCACCGTGATGGAGGCGAGGTAGAGGAGCGCGATGCGCTTGTGGTCGGTGGTCAGCAGCCACGAGCGGACGCCGTATCTGGCGTTGAGGTAGTGTTCGCGCGGGCTGGGCTCCTGTGGCTCGGGCAGCGGGCGAGCGACTGCGGCGACGGTGGCGTTCATGGCGAGACCGGCATCCTTTCAGGCGCCTTCAGCGACTTGATGTAGGCGACGAGCTGGAACAAGTCGTCTTCGCTGACCTGTCCCTTGAAGGTGGGCATGATCGGCTCGTAGCCGCGCGTGATCTTCGCGGCCGGCGCAACGATGGACTCCTCGATGTAGGCGTCGTCTCCGGACACGGTGCGGCCGTCTGCGAGCACGACCTGCTTCCCGTACAGCCCCGCGAGCGCCGGGCCGCGCGGCCGATTCTCAGAGCCGTGACAGCTTTCGCATCCGAGGCGCGCGAAGATCGCGGCGCCGGTGCTGACCATCGACTCGCTGCGCTCGGCACTGCCGAGCCAGCGTTCGTAGTCGCGATCGTCGAGGACGTACACCCAGCCGCCCATGCGCGCGTGGTTCGTGCCGCAGTACTGCGTGCAGAACAGGTGATATTTCCCCGGCGTCGTCGCGTTGAACCACAGCGTCGTATAGCGGTTGGGCAGCACGTCCTGCTTGATGCGGAACGCCGGCATGAAGAAGCTGTGGATGACGTCTTCCGACGTCATGACGAGCCGGAACGATCGTCCGGTCGGCACGTGCAACTCGTTGATCTCGCGCGGCCCTTCCGCGTGCTGCACCTTCCACATCCACTGCTTGGCGACGACGTAGATGTCGGTGGCGTCGGGCGGCGGCGAGGCGTGCTGGACGAAGAGGGTGGCGCCCCACCAGAACATCACGATCTCGAGGCCGAGCGGGATGATGGTCCAGGCGAGTTCGAGCGGCAGCGAGCTCGTAATCTGTTCGGCCCTGTCCTGCGCGGTCCGGCGTCGATACCGGACGGCGAAGAAGATCACGAGGACGAAAATCAACGTCGAGAAGAAGATCGCGACCCCGAGCAGATAGAAGAAGAGATGATCGACGTCGGCAGCGAAGACCGAGGCGCGCGCGGGAAACAGTGGCAGGTCGGAATTCATCGCGTGTTCCTCGTGGCGCGGCGCTCGCGGCGGAACATCACGGTCATCAGCGCGCCGAGGCCGAACACGGTGAGGATGCCGCCTGCGCGGACGGCGCGGACGATCGCGAAGTTGTACCGTCCGGCGGACTCGTCGTAGTGGAAGCAGAAGAGCAGCACCTGATCGGCGATCGATCCGATGCGCCCGTTCGAGGCATCGACCAGTGCAAGCCGGACGTCGCGCGGCGAGTATTCCAGGCCGAAGAAGTAACGCGTGAGCCGGCCGTCCGGCGTTACGACCATCAGTCCCGCGACGTGTGCGTACTGGCCGGACGCCTGGTCGCGCGAGTATCGGAACCCGACCGCTTGCGTGAGCGATCGGATCGCGTCGGCGTCGCCGGTCAGGAAGTGCCAGCCGGTTGCGCCTCCGGGCCGTCCGTACCGCTCGGCGAACCAGTGTTGTTTCTCGATGGCGCGCGCCGGCGTGTCGTCCGGATCGATGCTGACCGTGAGGATCTGATAATCCGATCCCAGGTTGAGGGGCATTGCACGCGCGGCGCGGAGGACGTCGTTCAATTCGAGCGGGCAGAGCATCGGACAGTCGAAGTAGTTCAGCGTGAGGATGACGGGAAGGCGTCCGAAGTAGTCGGCGAGCCGGACCGTGTTTCCGTGCTCGTCGTGGAAGCGCAGGTCGAGCGGCAGCGAGTCGCCGAGCCGCTGATCGATTCCGACGGCCGCAAGGCCGACAGGCCGGTCGTCCGGAATCGCGGCCGTCGCTTGTCTCGCCGCGCACGCGACGAGGACGATGGCGATGGCGACCGCCAGTCGGGCGAGCGTCCGCGGCGCGACGGTCTGGCGATTAACGCTCATGGTTGCGGGCCCAGCTGCTGTGACGCCACGAGATCCATCGCGCGGTCGATCGGAATCCTGACGGTTCCCGCGTTTCGATCGATCCACGCGTAGCTGTGCAGGCGGGCGTCCTCGGCGCGCCTCATCTCGGCCAGGTCAATGCTCGGCTGCGTCTGAAGTCTCGGTTTCGGCGGTTCTGCCGCGTGCGGTGCAGCGGCGGCCTTTCGGGCGGCGTGCGGCTGCCGCGCCGCGAAGTAGGAGACGAGCAGGCCGCTTCCGAAAAGCGTGAAAATCACCACCACGCATAGGACCAATCCGAGGACGACCAGCGCCCACACCGTCGCGTCTCTCGATTCGTACCGCGGGCCGTCGGTCCCGCCAGTCATCGCGTCGGCAGCGGTCATCGTGCACCCTCCGCCGCGGCGATCACGCCCGGCAAATCCGGATCGTGGAGCGGCAGCAACGGCCGACGCTTGAGCCGCGCCAGGAATCCCGCGATCCACACACCGCCGACGCCGATGGCAGCCATCACATCCAGCCAGTGGAACCGGAAGCCGGCGGTGTCGAATGCCGGGTCCACGTTCCAGACCATGTCGATGAAGCGCATCACGAGAAGCGCCGCGGCCAGCAGCGCCAAGTACCGGACCCGCTGCTTGATGTCGCGCGACAGCAACAACAAAAACGGCAGCGCGAAGTGGCCGACGATGAGGCAGGCGGCGATCCATTGCCAGCCGCCGCGTACGCGATGGACGTACCAGCTGATCTCGTCGGGCAAATCGCCGGACCAGATGATCAGGAACTGCGAGAACGCGACATAGGCCCACAGGATGACGAACGCGAGCAGCATGTTGCCGAGATCGATCAGGTGCTGTGGCGACGCAATCTCGGCGAGCGGTTTCGCGGCGATCAACAGCATGAGCATGGCGGTGACGAACGCCATCGCGGAAAGGACCTGGCCGAGCATGAACACGGCGCTGTAGATCGTCGAGAACCAGTCGGGTTCGAGAGACATGACCCAGTCGAGCGATGCGAAGGTGACGGTCAACCCGTAGATGACGATCCCGGGACCGCTGAGCGCGTAGAGACGACGCGCGGCCGCCGGCTCGCCGGTGCGGTCCTGATCGTCGGACCATCGATTCAACACTCCGGCGAGCACGATCCAGATCACGAAGTAGGCGATCGTCCGTGCCACGAAGAACGGCACGTTCAGGTACACGTGCTTGTGCTGGAGCAGCGCGTCGCGCGCGACTGCGTCGGCGTGGACCCAGATGTACAAAGACGACATGCCGACCAGAATCGGGACGACGAGAAGCGCGACGAGCGGGAACGTGCGCGTCGCCGATTCGAGCGGCCGGCGGATGAGAAATCCCCAGCCGCCGGCGACGAGGTAGTGCAGCATCAGGACCACGAGGCAGCCGAGCGGAATCCCGCTCCAGAACAGGAACGCGACGAGATACGACCGGAAGAACTGCGAGGGAGTGAACCATGCGGCGACAAAGCAGACGACCAGCGCGACAACGCCGATCACGAGCGCTCGCCGCTGAAGCTCGTCGATCCGCTCCCTCACCTCGTCGTGGTCTGTCGGTGTTGTCATCGAGACTCCTGCAATCGCTGCCGTTCGTCGTCTGGAACGTCGCCGATCGACGCCAGCTGGCTGAGCTGCAGGGCGCGAATGTAGGCGACGATCGCCCAGCGATCGTCAGGCGGCACGCGCGAGGCGTAGCTGGGCATCGCGCCGAATCCGTTCGTCATCACATCGAAGAAATGGCCGATCGGCGCCGCCCGCAACCGATCCGTGTGGTACGACGGAGGCGCGCGGAAGCCGCGTTCGACCACCATGCCGTCGCCATTGCCCAGGCGTCCGTGACACGGCGAGCAGAAAATGTCGAAGCGCTGCTGCCCGCGCGACAGCACGTCGCGCGTCACGCGAATCGGAAACGCGGTGACGAAGGCGCCGTTCGATCGGCCCGTGTAGAAGGCCGTATCCAGATGCAGGTGACCGTGGGCAATCGTGCCGGGCACCTGCGGACGCGCGGACTGGCCGTCCGCAAAGAAATCGCTCGACGCCAGCGGCTTGTATCGTGGCTCGTCGTTCATCATCTGATTGCAGCCGCCTGCCGCCAGCGAGACGGCGCCTATCCACAGCGCCGTCGTGAGCACGGGCGGGAGACGAACGATCCGCCTCATTGTTCGACCACGCAGACCCTCAACGGCCCGAGCGACTCGAGAAATTCCGTAGTCCCCGCGCGGTCGAACTTGGGATCCACCGCTTCGATGCACAGAAAAAAGCGGTCCTTCGTCGCCTGCGCGAAGCGCGCGACGTTGAACACCGGGTGATACGGCATCGGCAGGCCGTTCAGGATCAGCATGCCGAGAAGGGCGGCGAATGCGGCCACCAGAATCGTGAGCTCGAAGGTCACCGGCACGAACGACGGCCAGCTGTTGTACGGCCGTCCACCGACATTGACCGGATAGGAGATGGCGGAAATCCAGTACTGAAGGAAGAAGCCGCCGACGCAGCCGAGAAACCCTGCCACGAGCACGATGAGCGGTACGCTCGTGTGCTTGAAGCCGAGCGCATCCGCTAGTCCTTCCACCGGCAGCGGCGAATACGCGTCCATCTGGCGATAGCCCTCCTTGTAAGCCGCCGTCGTCGCATGCAGGAGTTCCTCCGAGCTCTTGAACTCCGCCATCAAGCCGTATACCGGAAGTCGTCTCATGTCACGACCAGGCGCTTACTCACGCTTCGACACGAGCTCGCGCAGCTCGAAGATCGAGATGACGGGCAGAAAGCGAATGAAGAGGAACATCATCGCCAGGAACAGGCCGATGGATCCGACGAGCGTCGCCCAATCCCACGCCGTCCCCGCGTACATCCCCCAGGCTGAAGGCATGAAGTCGCGATGCAGGCTGACGACGACAATCATGTACCGCTCGAGCCACATGCCCAGGTTGACGACAAGTGCCAGCACGAACAATGCGGGCACGCTCGCGCGCACGCGCGGAAACCACGCGGCCTGCGGCGCGAGCACGTTGCAGGTCATGACCAGCCAGTACACCCACGCGTACGGACCGAACACGCGGTTCATCATCATGAACTGCTCGTACTGGTTGCCGCTGTACCACGCCATGAGCGTTTCCATGAAGTAGCCGTAGGCGACGATGAGGCCCGTCGCGAGCAGCACCTTCGCCATGTTGTCGAGGTGCCGCATCGTGATGAAGTCTTCGAGGTTGTAGATGCGCCGCAGCGGAATGGCGAGCGTCATCACCATCGCGAAGCCGGAGAAGATCGCGCCCGCGACGAAGTACGGCGGAAAGATCGTGCTGTGCCAGCCCGGCAGAATCGCGATCGTGAAGTCGAAGCTGACGACGCTGTGCACGGACACGACGAGCGGCGTGGCGAGGCCAGCCAGGAGCAGATACGCGACTTCGTATCGTCGCCAGTGAATGGCCGATCCGCGCCATCCGAGCGCCAGGAAGCCGAAGGTTTTGCGACCGAACCAGTGGTGGGCGCGATCGCGGAGCGTCGCCATGTCCGGAATCAACCCCATGTACCAGAACAGGAACGAGACCGTCGCGTACGTCGACACGGCGAAGACGTCCCACACGAGCGGACTGCGGAACTGCGGCCAGATGCGCATCGTGTTCGGATAGGGGAACAGCCAATAGAAGAACCACGGACGTCCGAGGTGCAGCAGCGGGAACAGTCCGGCGCAGGCGACGGCGAAGAGCGTCATCGCTTCAGCGAAACGGTTGATCGACGTCCGCCATTCCTGGTGAAGCAGAAGGAGGATCGCGGAAATCAGCGTTCCCGCGTGGCCGATGCCGATCCACCAGACGAAGTTCACAATCGCGAATCCCCACGCGACCGGGATCTTGATTCCCCAGATCCCGACGCCCACCGTCAGCAGGTACGCGATCGCGTACATCAACAGCATCACGAGCAGGAACGCGATGCCGAACCCGACCATCCAGGCGGGCGGCGTCGGACGAGTCAGGACGATCGAGCTGATGGCGTCGGTCACCGACGCATACGTGTAGCCGGGGGAGATGACGGGCGGAGGTGCGTTCGGGTCGCGCGTTGGCGCGGGTTCAGGATCCATGGTCCGGATCGTTTTGCAGCGCGCCGTTCGGATTGCGGAGACGCGCCATGTACGACGTTCGTGGACGGGTGCCGAGATCGGTCAAGAGTCCATAGGTCCGCGAGTCAGCCCGGAGCGCGGCGACGCGGCTTTTCGGATCGTTCAGATCGCCAAATACGATGGCCTGCGCAGGACAGACGCCCTGGCAGGCGGTGACGATCTCGCCGTCACGGACCGAACGGTCCTCTCGCTCCGCCTTGATCTTCGCTTCGTTGATGCGCTGCACGCAGTACGTGCACTTCTCCATGACGCCGCGGCTGCGCACGGTGACGTCGGGGTTCCGGAGACCCTTCAGGCTCGGCGTGTCCCAGTCGGCGTACTGAAAGAAATTGAATCGGCGGACTTTGTAGGGGCAGTTGTTCGAGCAGTAGCGGGTCCCGACGCAGCGGTTGTAGACCATCTGGTTGAGGCCTTCGTCGCTGTGGACCGTCGCGCCGACAGGGCAGACCAGCTCGCAGGGCGCATTCTCGCAGTGCATGCACAGCACCGGCTCGTGATGGATCGCCGGTTCGTCTGCGTTCCCCTCGAAGTACCGATCGATGCGGATCCAGTGCATCGAGCGTCCGCGCGCGACCTCGCTTTTGCCGACGACAGGAATGTTGTTTTCGGCCTGACACGCGACCATGCAGGCGCCGCAGCCGATGCAGGCGTTCAGATCGATGCTCAAGCCCCACGCATGCCCGCGATACTGAAAACCCGGATAGAGAGAATCAGGCGTCCCCTGTTCGCTGTCCACGGCCGTCGCGAAGTGCGGATCGCGTGCGAACTGCTCGACCGTGCCGACACGAACGAGCCCGCGCCCCTCCATGCTGAAGTGGTGCTGCGTCGAGACCAGCTCGTACGTCGTTCCTGTCTTGGCGATCTCGACCGGTCCGCCGAACCAGGGCGCGTTCGATGTGCGGAGCGCGTAGGCGTTGACGCCGACGCCCGCGGCGACGCGGCCGCCCTGCGTGCGCCCGTAGCCGAACGACATCGCAATCGAATCGTCCGCCTGTCCAGGCAGAATCCAGACCGGCGCGCGAAGCGTCGCACCGCCGTAGCGCAGATCGACGACGTCGCCGCTCACGAGGCCGAGCCGACCTGCCGTCGCCGGGCTGACGAGCGCCGCGGCGTCCCACGTCAGCTTCGTCATCGGCTTCGGCAGCTCCTGCAGCCACGCGTTGTTGGCGAAGCGTCCATCCCAGATGGTGGGATCGGGCCTGAAGACGAGCTCGATGCCGGCAGGTCGTCCAGCCAGCGGTTGGCCGAGCAACTCCTGAACAGGTTTCGCGGACGCGACGGATTTCGCCGGCAGAGCGGTACCCGCGATGAACCCATCGTTCAGCGCCCGCTGCCATCGCTCGTCGAAGGATCCGTTCGAGCCCTGACGCTGCCAGTACTCGCGGACGACGTCATATCCGGACGCGTGTTGCCCTGCGAGCGCCGCAAGGATCTCGTATGCGGACTTCCCCTCGTACAGCGGCGCGATCAGCGGCTGGACGATGCTCACGGTGCCGTCGAACGCGCGGGTATCGCCCCATGCTTCGAGGTAGTGCGCTTCAGGAACGTGCCAGTGACACAGGGCCGACGTTTCGTCCTCGTACAGGGCCAGGTGAATACGAAGCTTGACGTGCGACAACTGCTCGCCGAACGCGAGATCCCGCGGCGCGTTGAAGACCGGATTGCCGCCGACGATCACGAGCAGATCGACCTTGTCCTGCGCCATGTCGGCCACGAGATCGGCGAGCGACTGCATTTCGTCGACCGGCGACGCTTCGACCGGATCGCTGTACTCCACGGTCCGGCCGACATTGCCCAGCGACGCGTTGATCGCGTGCGCGAGCGCGTGGACGCTCGCGGGCTGCGCGTCGCCCGCGACGACGAGGGAGGCGCCCCGATGCTGAAGCAGATCGCGAGCCGCAGCGTCGAGAAACGCGTCGACCGCGCCGGAGGGGACGCCGGATTGCGCCGCCTGTCCCGCGAGCGCGCGGGCGAGACCCCTGGCGGCGCGTTCGACGTCGTGCGCGGGCACCCGGACGCGGTGATCGGCCATCGTGCCGGTAATCGATGGCGTGCTCTCCAGCACGTACAGCCGGTTCATCGTCTGACCGTCACGCGGGCGGCGACGGTCCGAAAAATGGCGCGCGTCGCGAAGAGCCGAAGGTCCGCTTCCCAGCAAATCGGAGTCGAGCGACACGATCACGTCGGCGTGCTCGACGAGGAGGCGTGTGTGCACCAACTGGCCGAAGGCGAGCCGCGCACCGTCGCGAATGTTGTCGCGCGTGACCGGCTCGTATTGATGCCATCGCGCTTGCGGGAAGTCGGCGAGCAGCTTCGTGATCTGGTCGGCGATGGTCGGCGACGTGACGCGCTCGGTCAGGATTCGAAGTCCCGCACCTTTCTTGATCCGCTGCTCCTCCCGTGCATCATCGAGCGGCTTGACGAACGCGTCCCATGTGCTGATGCGTCCGTTGTGTGTGACCGTCTTCGACCGATCCGGGTCGTAGAGCGTGAGTATGGACGCTTGCGTCATCGCGTCCGTCGCGCCGAGGCTCGCGGGATGATCGGGGTTGCCTTCGATCTTCGTCGGGCGGCCCAGATGGCTTTCGACGAGCACGCCGGTGGCGAATCCGCCCAGAGACATTGCCGTCGCGAAGAAGAGCGGATGACCAGGGACGAACTCCTCCGGCGCGCGCACGTAGGGCACGATCTGCTCGGCGGGCGCACGAGTGCAGGCACCCGCGCCGGCGAGCGCGAGCGACGCGCCCATCAGCTTCAGGAATTCGCGACGACGGATCGGGTCGACGAGCGCGTGAGCGTCGTCGGGAAACTCCGCGTCGAGGAATCGCCGGAATTCGTTGGTGTCGGCCAGTTCATCGAGGCTTCGCCACAGTCTGGCTGCGCGCGGTGTCGTCATCGGTGGCACGTATAGCAGTCAGTCAACGAGCGGATGTGATACGCCTGCACCAGCTGGCGCCCCACACGGAGCTGGTCCGACGGAGGCTTCCAATCCATGCGAAACACAGCTTCGCGCGGCCGCACGTACTGCTCGGGTTCGCGGTGGCAGTTGAGACACCACTCCATGAGGAGCGTGTTCTCGCGCCACATGATGGGCATCTCGTCTACTTGTCCGTGGCAGGTGCTGCAGCCGATGCCCTTCGTCACGTGAATGCTGTGGTCGAAGTAGACGAAGTCCGGCAGGTCGTGTACGCGCGTCCAGCGCAGAGGCGTGTTGCTGACGAAGCTGTTGCGCACCGGCTCGAGCGTGGGACTCGTGACCCAGATCTCCGAGTGGCAGCTCATGCACGTTTCCGTCGGCGGCAACCCCGCGAACGCCGACGTCTCGACGGAGGTGTGGCAGTAGCGGCAATCGATCCCGATGCCGGCGACGTGATGCTTGTGGCTGAACGGAACAGGTTGCGAGCGTACGACGTGTACTTCGGTGAGGTAGTCCGCGCGGAAAATCACGATCAACAGCCACGTGAGCAGTCCCAGGATGAACACCGCGCCAAGGATGGTGACCTTGGCGATCATGTTGGTGCTGCGATGAAAGACTTGCGGCATGCGGCAGGTTTATTCGATCGGTCGACATCGCGTCCCTGATGCATAGCGGCGGCCAGCTGTGCCCGCGTGTCGAATCCTGCGATGCGCGTGAGCGTCCGCAGCAGCGAGATGCGCACGCGATCGCCACGCCGCGCGAACGTCGTGATCGTCGTGAGCGAATCGAAACACGACGCTCTTTGTCAGCACGTCGGTAATCCGGACACACGGTCGCTACTCGGACGATCCGAGCGACTTCAGATACGCGAGCACCGCCTCAGCGTCGGCGCGCGTCATGTGAAATTGCGGCATCGGTTGTCGTGGCGGAAAGCCCGTTCGCGAGACACCCGTCATCATCAGCTTCACGAACTCCTCGTCGGTGCCGGGTGGCAAGCCGCTCAGTCGGGGAGCGACCTGCGCCCAGCTCGGCGTTGCGGTTGCCGGCACGAATGGAACCGGCGCGCCAAGCAGCCATTGCGTTCGATCCGGCTGTCCGCCTGCGTCGCGCGGTGTGTGGCATCTCCAGCAGACCGCGACGTCACTGACCAGGTACCGCCCGCGGGCAACCTGAGCCTGATCCATCGACGCACGTTGTGGATCGGCATCGCGCGCGGTGCCGATCGCGAGCGCGAGCGAAGTGAAGACGATGAGTTTCAGCAGCATGGATCTTCCTTACGAAGCGTCTCTGCGGGAGACGTGGCTGCTCAACAGCGAGCGGTCCCGGAGTGCTGATTGAGCAACGAAGTTGCCATCCTGTTTCGGAACGTCGCTTGTATGAAAGGCCAGTGAGATGACGGCACATCCCGATCGCCGCGCACGCACGCACATCGGCGTTCCGGTCACCGCGATCGAGACGTCCACGTACACGATTCCTACCGACACTCCGGAGTCAGACGGCACCCTCGAATGGGATTCGACGACGATCGTCGTCGTGCACGCACGCGGCGGCGACACGTCGGGGCTGGGCTACACGTACAGCCACTCGTCGATCGCTGCGCTCGTCCACGATGTGCTGGAGCCCTGCGTCATCGGACGCGATGCGATGGACGTCGAGACCTGCTTCGTCGCGATGATGCAGGCGGTTCGCAATCTGGGGAGGCAGGGGCTCGCGGCGACGGCGATCTCGGCCGTCGATGCGGCGCTGTGGGATTTGAAGGCCCGCGTGCTCGCAATCCCCGTCGTCGCGCTTCTCGGCGGCGTTCGCCCGGGCGTGACGGCGTACGGCAGCGGCGGTTTCACGTCTTATTCGGCGGACGAGCTCCGGCAGCAGCTCGAGGGTTGGATCGCAGCGGGTCTTCCGGCGGTCAAGATGAAGGTTGGGCGCGATCCGGCCGCGGACCCTGGCCGTGTCCACGTCGCGCGTGAAGCGATCGGCCGCGACGCGCAACTGTTCGTCGACGCCAACGGGGCGTACGACCGGAAAGTCGCGCTGCAGTGCGCGTCAGCGTTCGACGCAGAGGGCGTGCGATGGTTCGAGGAGCCGGTATCCTCCGACGATCTCGAGGGCCTGCGCGCGATTCGCAATCGTGCGCCGGCCGGCATGGAGGTCGCCGCCGGCGAGTACGGCTACGAGGTTCAATATTTCCGCCGCATGGCGGAGGCGGGGGCGGTTGACGTGCTCCAGGCCGACGCGACACGGTGCGGCGGACTCAGCGGCTTCCTCCGCGCGGCAGCGATTGCCGACGCGTGGGGGATGCCGATGTCCGCGCACACGGCGCCGAGCCTGCACGCGCATCTCGGGTGCGCGGTCGCGCGCGTGCGCAACGTCGAATATTTCTATGATCACGCGCGAATCGAGCAGTTCCTGTTCGACGGCGCGTTGACGCCGGAGGACGGGATGCTGCGTCCGGATCGATCGCGCGCCGGCTTCGGGCTGGAGCTGAAACGAGCAGACGCCGAACGTTTCGCCGTCTAGCGTGTCAGCAGTGGTGAGGTGCGACCGTTTTCAAGAGCGGATTACGGCAAGGACCTCGTCGCGCTTCGCTTCCATCATCGCTTTCGTCTGCGCTTCGAGGTTCAGTCGCAGGAGCGGCTCGGTGTTCGACGGCCGGACGTTGAAGTGCCAGTCGTTGTACTCGACCGACAAGCCGTCCAGCTTGTACTGCTTCGCGTCGGCGTACTTCGCCGCAATGGTGTCCAGCTTTTCGGGCACGAGGTTCATGCTCGCGAGCTTCGTGTTGATCTCGCCGGAGATGAAGTACTTCGCGGTCAGCGGTTCGAGGAGTTCGTGCAGGCTCTTGCCCTTCTTCGACATCAGCTCCAGCATGAGCAGCGCCGGAATGAAGCCGTTGTCGGCGTAGAAATTGTCGCGGAAGTAGTAGTGTCCCGTGACCTCGCCGCCAAAGATCGCATTCGTTTCGCGCATGCGCTGCTTGATGAACGCATGTCCGACGCGGTTCATCAGCGCGACGCCGCTGTAGCGCGCGACCACGTCACGAACCGCGTAGCTCGCGCGCAGATCGTAAATGACCGACGCCCCCGGGTGCCGCATCAGGAACGCCTCGGCGAGCAGCGCGGTAACGAAATCGCCGGACACGAACTCGCCGGTGCCGGTAATGAAGAAGCAGCGATCCGCGTCGCCATCCCACGCGATGCCGATGTCCGCCTTTTCCTTGATCACGCGCTCGGTGATGTCGCGCCGGTTTTCTTCGATGAGCGGATTCGCCTCGTGGTTGGGAAAGGTCCCGTCGATGTCGAAGCACAGCCTCGTCGTCTTGCACGGCAGCCGCTCGAACAGGCGGGGAGCGATGAGTCCTGCCATCCCGCTTCCGGCATCGAGGACGACGTTGAACGGCCGGATGACCGACGGGTCGATGAACCCCATCACGTGCGCGATGTACGCGTCGAGCACGTTCCTGGAAGTCACCTGGCCCCGTTTGGCAGCTGGCACCGGCAGACGATCCGCGGCGATCATGTCGCGGATGTCCGAGATGCCGGCTTCGCCGCTCAGCGGCAAAGCCTCCTGCCGCACCATCTTCATGCCGTTGTACTGCTTCGGATTATGCGACGCGGTCACCTGTACGCCGCCGTCGAGCCCGTCGCTCGCGACGGCGAAGTACAGCATGTCGGTCGGGATCATGCCGTAGTCGACGACATCCGCGCCTTGCGACGTCACGCCGTCGATGAACGCGGCGGCGAGAGACGGAGAGGAGGTGCGCATGTCACGGCCGACGGCGATGCGCCTGGCTTTCAGGTAGGCAATGAAGCCGGCGCCGATTGCTCGCGCCGCATCTTCGTTCACCTCGGTCGGATAGACGCCGCGAACGTCGTACGCCTTGAAAATATCTGGTTCGAGCTTCATAGACGGCTGTAATCAGTGACGACGGACTTGTCGCCGAGGACCGTTCCGCCGTCGACGACGGCGTTGCGGCCAATGTGAGTCTGGCGGCCGAGAATCGATCGACGGACAACCGCGCCCTGACTGATGCGGCTGTTCGCCCACACGATGGCGTCCTCGACGACGGCCTGCTCCTCGACGTGGCACTGCCGTCCGACGATGGCGTAGGGACCGATATGCGCGCCCGCCTTGACGACCGCGCCCTCGTCCACGAAGCACGGCGCATCGAGCGTCGCGCCGTCCTCGACGCGAGCGTTCGGAGACACCCACGCGGTCCGGGAACCGGCCGCGAACGGAAGCTCGCTGTGGACGAAGCGGCCGTCCATGATGTCGCGATGAACCTGCATGTACTTTTCGGGCGTGCCGATGTCGATCCAGTAGCCGCGGTACGTGTAGCCGATGAAGGTCTCGCCGCGTTCGATGAGCGACGGGAAAAAGCTGCGCTCGATCGACCAGGGCGTGTCCTTCGGAATGCGATCGAACGTGTCCGGTTCGAGGACGTAGATGCCGGCGTTGATCGTGTCGCAGCTGATTTCGTCCGGGTTCGGCTTCTCGAGAAAGCGCTGGATGTTGCCGTCCGGATCCGTTTCGACGAGGCCGTACGCCGCCGGGTTCTCGACGGGTGTGAGAACGATCGTCGCTCGTGCCTTTCGCTCGCGATGACGTGCGATGACTTCGGCCAGGTTCACCTGCGTGAGGACGTCGCCGTTGAACACGACAACGGATTCGCGCAGCGCGTCGCCCGCGTAGCGAATCGCGCCGGCCGTGCCGAGCGGCGCGGGCTCGACAACGTAGCGAAGCGCGAGACCGGAGTCGGCGCCGTCGCCAAAGATTTCCTCGATGCGGCGCGGTTGATAGTTGAGGCTGAGGATCACCTCGTCGATTTCCGGTACCTGCTTCAGCAGGTCGAGTTGGTAGTGAAGAAACGGCCGCTCGAAGATCGGGACGATCGGCTTGGGTGTATGAATCGTCAGCGGACGCAGTCGCGTGCCCTTGCCCCCGGCGAGCAGGATCGCTTTCATCGCAACCACCGATGTTATCATGTGAAGACTGCACGTCATGAACCTGCCGAACTCGCTCTCGGTCACGCGCATCTGCCTCGTGCCGCTGCTCGTGGTCGTGCTCCTCACGAAGTTCGAAGGACGTCAGATTCTCGGTATCCCGACGGAACTGGTGGGCGCGGGCATCTTCGGTCTCGCGTCGCTCACCGACTGGGCCGATGGCTATCTCGCGCGTCGGCGCAAACAGATCACGGCGCTCGGACAGGTGATCGATCCGCTGGCGGACAAGCTGCTGACGTCGGCGGCTTTCATTTCCCTCGTGCAGATGGGGCTCGCGCCGGCGTGGATGGTCGCCGTCATCATCGGTCGCGAGTTCGCGGTCACCGCGCTGCGCTCGTTGACTTACGCGCGCGGCGTGGCCATTCCCGCATCGGGACTCGGAAAAATCAAGATGATCGCGCAGGTCGTCGCGATCCTCGCGCTGATCCTGTCGTCCGCGGGCGGCGCGGCAGACAGGTTGTGGTGGGTCGGCCAGGCGGCGCTGTGGATCGTCGTCGTGACCGCGCTCGCGTCGGCCGCCGATTACTTCCGCCGCTTTACGCTATTTTCGCGGAACGACGTAGTCACCCGAGACGACCGCGTCGCGTGATCGCGTAATCCGCGCCAGCGCCATCGTCTGACCCGTCGACACAATCACCAGTTCGCCGACCTGCGCAAGCGGCACTCCGTCGGCGTGAACGTCACGATAGACGGCAAAGCGTGCTCCCGCCGCGACGCCCTGATCCGAACCGCGGTCGATCATCATCAGATCCGGCGCGCCGCCCAGCGCGTGATCTTCGACGCCGAACAGGACGCGGCCGAGGGCAGCGAAGTCGAGAGTGCCCGACGGCTGCTCCAGATTCACATTGAGCGGCACCGTCGGCGCGGTGAACGGCTCCAGATAGTCACCTTGAAGAATGGCGCCGCAAAGGTGTTCCACCTGTGCGACCGCTGTTGCATCGGCGGCAGCGACGACGCGGATCCAGGCGAGCGTCTGGATGGATCTCGTCTTGAAATCGGAAATGCCGGAATTGAGCGGACGCCTGACGAAGAACTCCTGCCCGGCACGCATCCCGTCGCGCGTGCCGCGGTTGACGATGAGCATGTCGTGCTCGTCGAACAGCGTGCGCGCGACCGTGTCCTGTGCACCGATGACCGATGCCGCGCGGTCCGGCACGGCGAGGCTCGTCGGAGGCGCGCACGCCACGGCGATCTGGAGCGGCGTGAGTGCGGCGTCCTGAGCGGACGCGAAACTTCCGGTTGCGAGAATGGTGACGGCAGCGACGACGCACATGCTTCGCATGTCAGCCTCCGGAAGTTTTTGCCTGCGCTGCTTTCAGCTCGTCGATCCGCTTGTGCGCCTGCTCGAGATACTCGCTCTGCTCGAACTCCTCGACGAGCTTCTCGAGCAGCGGCAGCGCCTCGGCTTCGTGGCCCTTGCTCTTGATGTACGACTCGGCCAGGTGAAAGTAGACCGCGTCGCGGTTGCTGAATTCCGGATCGTCCTTCAGGACGGACTTGAAACGATCGATCGCGCCGGCGTACCAACGCTGGCGATAGTAGAAATAGCCGACGAGATAGCTCGACTCCGACAGGCGATCCCGCGCCTCGCGAAGCTTTTCGGTCGCCTCGGGCATGAGCTCGCTGGCCGGGTATCGGTCCACGAACGCCTGCAGCTCGCGCACGGTCTCGCGCGTCTCCGTCTGGTCGCGCTGCGGCGCGCGCATCTGACGGAAGTGCGAGAGTCCCAGCTTGAACTGCGCGTAGTCCGCGCGCTTGCTGGTGGGGTAGTAGGACAGAAACTCTTTGTACTCGTTGATCGCGAGGACGAGCGACTCGGCGCTGCCTTCGCCGAGGTACGTGTCGCCGATGCCCAGCTTCGAATCGGGACGATACGGGCTCTGCGTGTAGGTTTCGGTGACCTGCTTGAAGTACTCGCGCGCCGTGGTCCATTTCTTGGCGTTCAGCGCTTCCGTTCCCTTCTCGAAGAGGAACTTGTCGGGTTCGCTCGTGCCGGCCGGGACGAGGCCGCGCGGCGTCGAACCACACCCCGCGACGGCGACAAGGGCAGCGACGAGCGGAAGAAGAAGGAGATGACGAACGGCAGGTGTCTTCACAAGTTGCTCGACAACCATCGGTACTCCGCGGCCAGCCCTTCCTCGAGGCCGACGGTTGGCGTAAAGCTCAGATCGACTCGCGCGAGCGCTGTCTCAGCGTACGTGTGCCGCATATCCCCCTTTTGGGCCGATTCGATCCGGACGGCGGGCTGACGGCCCGACACGTGCGCAATCATCTCGAGCACGTGGTTGACGGACACGCGAGAACCGCCCCCGATATTGTATACACGCCCCGGAACCCCTCGGGCCGCCGCCGCCACATTCGCCTGGACCGCATCATCGACGAAGGTGAAGTCGCGCGTCTGTTCACCATCGCCGTACAGCGTGATGGATTCGCCGCTCACCGCCGCGCGCAGGAAGCGATGAAAGGCCATGTCGGGTCGCTGGCGCGGACCGTAGACCGTGAAGTATCGAAGGGCCACCGTCGGGATGCCGAAGTTCGCGAAGTACAAATAGCAGAGTTGCTCGGCGGCCAGCTTCGAGACGCCGTACGGCGAGACAGGCTGCGGCAGCGCATCCTCGCGCATCGGAATCGGCACGTGGTCGCCGTACACAGAGGAACTGGACGAATAGACGAACCTTTCCAGCTGCCGGTCGCGGCATGCCTCGAGCAGAACCTGCGTCGCCTGAATGTTGTCGGACGTATAGACGTCGAAGTCGCGGCCCCAGCTTTTGCGAACGCCTGCCTGCGCGGCGACATGGAAGACGTGCGTCCGATCCCGGAGCAGCGCGGCCAGATCCGCGTCCTGAATGCGCGCGTCGACCAGCCGGAATCGTCCGTGGCCGACGGCCGGCGCAATATTGCGCTCCTTGATCGACCGCGGGTAGTACGACGTAAAGGAATCGATGCCGACGACGTCCGCGCCGTCTTTCAGCAGCCGGTCGGCGAGCGTGGACCCGATGAACCCGGCGACGCCGGTGACGAGCGCCTTCACGAAAAGAGCTCCCGCGCCCGTTTCGGAAGGCGGCAGGGGCGACCGTTCTGATCGAGCGTCGCATGAACCGTGTAGCCGGCGGCCAGCGTCACGCCGTCCGCGGGCCGCACGACCTCGTAGTCAAACCGCAAACGGACCGGCGACACGATCGCTCCGGTCGTACGAACCTCGATGTCATCGTCGTAGCGTGCGGGCTGGGCGTAAGTGCAATGAGCTTCGATCACCGGCAACGAAAATCCTTCCCGTTCCATTTCTTTGTACGTCCACCCGGCCTGGCGCAGCAGGTCGGTGCGGGCCACCTCGAACCAGACCAGATAGTTCGCGTAGTAGACCACCCGCATCGTGTCGGTCTCGGCGTAGCGAACGCGCAGGCTCGAAATCGAGTGGGGATGCGCCACGTCCGGCTAACTCGGCATCCCGGTGGGGGAGGCCGCCGCCAGGGCGCCGAGCGCCGCTGTCTTCAGATCGCGTGTGGCGCGTTCGGGATCGGCCGTGTGGAAAATGGCCGACCCGGCGACCAGAATGCGCGCGCCGGCCGCCACGACGCGCCCGACCGTTCGCTGGTCGATGCCGCCGTCGATTTCGACGGGCGCCTGGCTCCCCGAGCGGTCGAGCAGCGCACGGACATCGCGTACTTTGGACTCGCTGCGCGGGATAAAGGTCTGACCTCCGAACCCTGGATTGACCGACATCACGAGGACGTAGTCGACGTCGGACGCAATTTCTTCGATCGCCACGACAGGCGTGGCCGGGTTCAGGACGACGCCGGCCTTCACGCCGAGCGCCTTGATCGCGTGGACGGTCCGGTGGAGGTGGGGCAGGACTTCCACGTGAACCGAGATCATCGAGGCGCCCGCTTCGGCGAACGCGTCGATGTAGCGATCGGGATCGGTGATCATCAGGTGCACGTCGAGCGGAAGCCGCGTGACCTTTCGAATCGACTTCACGACCGGCGGACCGATGGTGATGTTCGGGACGAAATGACCATCCATGACGTCCACGTGAATCAGGTCGGCGCCGCCTCGCTCCGCCGCCGCAATCGCGTCGCCGAGCGCGGCGAAGTCGGCCGACAGAATGGACGGAGCGATGAGCACGCTCATCGGCTGACCTCCAGCGAAATCGGCTCGCCCGGACCGATTTGGAACCCGCCCTGCGGTACCGTCCGCACGACGACGCCGGCGGCGACGCCCGGATACGGAATTGAACCGACGACCGCCACGCGGAATCCGCGCTCGCGAAGAATTTCGGCCGCGCGGTCGCCGTTCACGCCGATCAGATCGGGCATCACGTAGCTCAGTCCGCGCTCGCCGCGGTTGACGAGCAGCGACACGGCGGACGCCGCGCTCTTCTGCGGAGGATCCTGGGCCACGACGACGTCGGCCGGCAGATCGTTCGAGCGAATCTCCGACACGCCCGAGAGCGTCAGGCCGTCCTGGGCAAGACGCATCTGCGCGGCGCGTTCGGTTTCGCCAATCAGCTGCGGAATCGTGGACGCGCGCTGCCCGGCGCTCAGCCATACGCGCAGGCTGCGTTGACGGCGCGCGGTGGACCCGGCCGGCGGATCCTGAGCCACGATCCGGCCGACCGCGATCTTCGGATCGAACCGCCGCGTCTCGTCCACGCGCACGTTGAGGCCGACATCGCTGGCAAGCGCCGTCGCCTCGTTCGCGGTCCGGCCCGTCAGATTCGGCACTTCCACCTCGCGCGAGCGCAGCGCAAGCCGCATCGACGCGCCTGCGAAGAGCACGTACGTCGCAATCAGGCCGCCGGCCAGAACCACGAGCTTGCCCGCACTCCACATGCGGGTTTTGAGTGCCATGGAAGCCCCGATCGTACTACAACCGCTCGGCCCTCTCCATCACCGCGCCGAAGAAAGCTTCCAGGCGATGGACGTGCGGCGTCGTTCGAAGATGACCGCGCGGATCCACGACCGCATCCGGCAGCGCGGGCGACGCCGTCCGCGCATCGACTGCAACGAACCCGGGCGTGCTCGCGAGAAACGCGTCCACGACGGCTTCGTTTTCCTCCGGCTCGCTCGAGCAGGTCGCATACAGCAGACGTCCGCCAGGTGCGACCGCCTCCGCTGCGTGCTGCAGCATCGTCAGTTCGGCAGCCGCAAGGCGCGGCAGGTCATCCTCCTGACGTCGCCATCGAATGTCCGGATCGCGCCGAAGCGTACCGAGTCCAGAACACGGCGCGTCGACAACGACCAGATCGAATGGACGATGGAACGGCGGCGGATGCAGCAGGTCGGATTGAACGATGGGCACGCGCGTGGCGCCCGTCCGCGCGACGGTGCTTCGCAGAAGCGATACGCGCCGTTCCCGAACGTCGCTCGCGACGACCAATCCGGAGCCGCCAATCGCGCCGGCCATGGCGGTCGTCTTGCCGCCAGGCGATGCGCACGCGTCGAGGATTCGCATCCCGGGTCGGGCACCAGTGAGGACGCCGACGAGCTGAGACGCCTCGTCCTGAACGACGAACCAGCCGTCCTCCCAGCCAGGTCCGCGAAGCGGATGTCCTTCGACGACGACGATCGCATCTGGGGCAAAGGTGCCGGGCCGGGTGGTCACGTCGTCTGCGGCAAGCCGTTCGACGATTTGCTCCGGTGTGGAGCGAAGGCGATTCGCGCGAAGCGTCAGCGGCGCCGCGGAATTGTTGAACGTCATCCACGCTTCGGCTGCATCGAAACCCAGTCGATCCAACCATCGGACCGCCAGCCATCGCGGGTGCGACAAGGTGACGGTCAGATACGAGAGCGCGGCCTCGCGGTCTGTGGGATCGACCGGCCGCGGCGGCAGCGGAAGCGTCCGCCGTCCTCGCGAAATAGAGCGCAGGACGGCGTTCACAAAGCCCTTCGCGCTTTGCTTGCGCACTCTCCTCGTCAGATCGACCGCGTCGTCAACCACTGCGCTGGCCGGCACGCGGGTCAGGTGGAGCAGTTGATACGCACTCAGCCGCAGAACTTCGACGACCTCTGCGTCGATCTTGTGAAGCGGCCGTTTGGCGTGAACCTCGATGACGAAGTCGAGCGCCGCTCGCCAGCGCTGGACGCCGGTCGCAATCTCGGCAGCGAGCGCGCGATCGCGATCGTCCTGCAGGGTTTCGCGCGCCGCGGCGATGGCCGACGGCAGGTCCGAGCGTCCCTCTGAAACCGCCGTCAGGATTTGATAGGCGGCGAGTCGCGCCGGCGCGATCATGGGGGCCCGGAAAACCGTGCGCCGCGCGCCAGCCGGTGGCCGGCCAGGAACTCGCGGGCGGTCAGCGCTCGTTTGCCTTCCGGTTGGACTGCAATGAGTCGAAGCGCTCCGCGTCCGGCGGCGACGATGAGGCGATCGCCTTCTGCCTCGATGACCGTTCCCGGGGCAGCGCTCGATCCGTCGGTCACATCGACAGCCGCCTGCTGGACGATGTAGCGGTGACCGTCCAGGAACGTAAATGCCTGCGGCCACGGCCGGAGACCGCGGACCTGATCGTGCAGTTCGCGTGCATCTCGCTGCCAGTCCATCACACCTTCCTCGCGAACGAGTCGGTGCGCATATGTCGCCAACGAATCGTCCTGTGGAGTTTCAGTCACAGCGCCGGCGGCCAGGCGGTCCACGATGTCGACGAGCAGCGTCGCACCGATTGACGCGAGATCGCGTTCGACGGTCTCGCTCGTTTCGTCCGGTCCGATGATTCGCGTGGCCTTCGCGAGCATCGGTCCCGCATCGAGTGCGGGGACGACCCGCATGATCGTGACGCCTGTTTCGCCTTCGCCGGCGAGAATCGCGCGATGAACTGGCGCAGCGCCGCGATAGCGCGGCAGCAGCGACGCGTGGACGTTGATCATGCCGAGGCGTGGCGCATCGAGAATGACGTTCGGCAGAATCTTGCCGTACGCAGCGACGACGCCGAGATCGGCCCGAAGCGCCTGGAACGCTGTGAGGAATTCTGGATCCTTCAGGCGCGTCGGTTGGAGGACGGGAACGCCGGCCGCCGACGCCCGCGCCTTGACAGGCGCATCGCTCGTTTTCTGGCCGCGTCCGCGTGGTTTGTCGGGCTGGGTGACGACGCCGACGACCTGATGCCGCGACGTCAGGAGCGCATCGAGCGTGGGGACCGCAAAGTTCGGCGTCCCCATGAAGACGACGCGAAGACGGTCATCAGCTACCACTTGCCGGACCGCGCCATCTTCCGGATCTTGCGCACGATCATGTCCCGCTTGATTCCGCGCAGCCGATCGACGAACAGCGTGCCGTCGAGATGGTCCATTTCGTGCTGGAACGCCCGCGCGAGGAGTCCCGTGCCTTCATGCCGCTGCTCTGTGCCTTGGCGATCCAGAGCGGTCATCACGACTCGAGACGGCCTCACCACCGTGGCGTTGAAGCCGGGCAGGCTCAGGCATCCTTCTTCTTCGAGTTGCATGCCGTCGATCTCGGTGAAGGTCGGATTGATGGCTACGATGAGGGCGGCCCGATCGCGGCCCGCCGTCAAGTCGACGACGAAGATGCGGAGCGGAACGCCGACCTGAGGCGCGGCCAGGCCGATGCCAGGTGCCGCGTACATCGTCTCGACCATGTCGTCAACGAGCCGCTCGACCTCCGGCGTGATCGTTTCGACGGGCTGCGCTGTGCCGTGGAGCGGCGTGTCACCGTACTTCAGGATCGGGCGAATCATCGTCTGGATGCGGCTCGCTCGTTCAACGCCGGACGAAGCGCTCCGTGGTCCGTTGCCTGAAGCTCTGCCAGCTCGCGAGGAGCTCTTCCATCGAATCCCCCGCGAACTTCTCGAGCAGCGCATCGGCGAGCACGAAAGCGACCATGGCTTCGCCGACGACGGCGGCTGCGGGCACCGCGCAGACGTCGCTCCGCTCGATCGCGGCCGGGCTTTCGGTCATGGTCGTCAGGTCAACGGAGCGAAGCGGGCGCATCAACGTGGAGATCGGCTTCATGTACCCGATGACGCGCAGATCCTCGCCGTTGGTCACGCCGCCTTCGAGGCCGCCCGCATTGTTCGTCGGCCGGGCGACGCCGAGCGGCGACTCGCTCGTGCCGGTGACAATCTCGTCATGAACCTTTGAGCCGGGCAACGAGGCCACCATCGGGCCTCGGCCGAAGCCGACCGCCTTGATCGCCGGAATCGACATCAGCGCCTGGGCCAGCCGTCCATCGAGCTTGCGATCCCACTGCACGTAGCTGCCGAGCCCCGGCGGAACACCGTGCGCCAGAATCTCGAAGCTTCCGCCGAGCGTATCGCCGGCGTCGCGAGCGCTGTCGATGGCGGCGATCATCTGCTGTTCGACTTCGCCGTCCGCGCAATGCAGCGGTGTGTCCAGCGGCAACGCCCGGATGTCGGCGAACGTGAAGCGCAGCGGATCGTCGATGGACACCGAGCCGATGTTGATCACGTGGCTCGCGATCTCGGTGCCGATGGCTCGCAGCAGTTGTCGCGCAACGGCGCCGACAGCGACGCGGGCCGCCGTTTCGCGGGCGCTCGCGCGCTCGAGGACGTTGCGCAGATCGTCGTGCCCGTATTTGACGAAGCCTGCGAGGTCAGCATGTCCCGGCCGCGGCCGCGTCACCGCCTGACGGTCAGCGCCGGACGCCGATGCCGGCATCTCGGCCTCGACGTGCATCGTCCGCTGCCAGTTTTCCCAATCCTTGTTCGGGATGATGAAGGCGATCGGACCGCCGGTCGTCTCGCCGTGGCGGATGCCGCTCAGCGCTTCGGCCCGATCCAATTCGATCGCCATACGACGACCGCGGCCGTACCCGGTCTGCCGTCGCCGAAGATCGGCGGTTACGGCGTCGAAGTCGATCGACAGGCCGGCAGGAAGTCCTTCGACGATAGCGACGAGCGCCTTGCCGTGCGACTCGCCCGCGGTAAGAAACCTCAACATGCGCGGTTCATTCTATCTGAAAAAAATGCCGCACTTCGTTGACCGCCGCGCGATCTGACGAGCGATCGCGCGGGGAGGAGATCTTGCAGTGAGCTCGGCACGGCCGATGATGCAGACCGAACGGATGCAGTTGATTGCCGATCGATTCGTGACTGCGAGGGAAGGTCCCGGCTTCGCGTTGGATCTCGCCACCGACGAACCGGTCTGGCTTGAGATCGACAGCGCAGGGGAGCCGTCAGAATTTCAACGCTGGCTCTCGCGGTGCGACCGCCTGTTTCGCATCCGACATCCTGCGCTGGCGGTTCTCGTCGACTACGGCGCACTCGGATCGGCCGATCGATTTGAGGCCTGGGCATGCCGTGAACGGTACGTGGAGCGATCGCCGTTGGCCTGGAAGGTTCAGCAGGCGGCGCGCGCGTTCCTGCTGCGGAATGGGCTGACGGTCGGCGATGGAGGCGCCGCGATCGTGGATGCGAAAGGAGATCTTCGAGTGGTAATGTCGCCCGAGAGCGGCTACGACAACAACGTTGCGACTTGCCGCACGTCCTGCGTCCCTGGACTCGTGCTCGTCGATCGACCGGCGCTGACAGCAGTGTGCGAGCTCGTTCGGGAATCTGGTCCGTCTGCGCCTCGTGCCACGATGCTCCGGGGAACGAGACACTCAGGGCTGACGACGGCGCTCCTTGCGCTGGCTCGGGAAGCGCGCATCAACGGGTTCGTGCCCACTGCGAGGACCGCGCTCGTGCGACATGAGATTTTGCTTCGTGGCCGCAGCCTGATGGTCATCGACCCGAATCCGCAGGGCTCATCGCTCAGCCGATGGCTCGACCACGTCCTTCGCAGTGGCGGCCCGCATCTGTACGTGGCAGCCGGCTCGGACGACATTCCGGGTCTCTGTGGCGTCTCGCTCGGCCGACTTGTTCCGGCATCGCTCGTCGACGCGATGTGTCCGAAGCCCGCGGATGCCTCGCGCACACACTGGGAGATCATCGCCCGTCGCTCGGCCGGGCTCCCCGGCGTGTTTGCCCGGGCGCTGTGGTCCACCAATAGCCGCTATCGTCTGGATCGAAGAAAGCCCACACGCGTCGCCGAACAAGGTGCGGTGTACGGTTCAGGCGTCGCGACAGACGGAGGCGGCCCAGTTGTGGTCACCACGCCGGCCACGGTTGGATGGAGGCCAGCAGCCGATGTCGCAGCGCTGAATCGTCAGCTGACCGAGGCATCGTTGTTGTTGACGAAGGGCCGCCATGCTCCGGGACTTCGGCTCCTTCGTCACACGGTCGCTGCGTTCGCGCGCCGAGACGCCTGGCCCGAGACGTGTGCCGGCGCGAAGCTGCTCGCGAGCGCGTTGCTGGACCGCGGACGACCTCGCGACGCGCTGAAGGTCCTCGAGCTGCCGCGCAGGGGCACGACGGAGTCGGCCGATGCGGCACCGCTCATCGAGATCTCGCGGCTGACAGCGAATGCATGGATCGACCTGGCGCGTCTTGACGAAGCCGAGCGCGTCCTGCGCGCGGCGCTTGTAACGGCGCGCGCAGAGGGCAACGCAGCTGCAGCTTCCGATCTCGCCGACGTGCTGGCGCGTTGCTTCTTCTGGAGAGGCGAGTTCACAGACGGTCTTCACGTGCTGCAGGCGGCCGCGAAGCCGTCGTGCATTCTCTCGAGGAGTCGCCGCCATCGAATCACCGCCAGGCTGGCCGTCGCGCTCGGCGATTCGTCCACGGCGCTCGCGGCGGCTGCGCAGGCGCAGGCAGTTGCGGACAGAGACGGGAGTGTCCTGCTGCGAACGTACGCCCTCAATACCTCCGCGTTTGTGAAGCTTGTGGTCGGCGATCTCGCCGCAGCGGAAGCGGACGGGATGGGCGCGGTCGTGCTGGCGAGGACCGCGCGGGCACCGATGCAAGCGCTCTCCGCGCTGCTGCTGCACGCGGAAGCCGTTCGCCGCGCAGGGCGGTCGCTCAGCCCACGTGCGCTCGCGCGCCTTCGTCGTCTGGCATCGACCGCGCCGCCGCTGCTCCGGTCCCGCTGGACGATGTTCGAGGCGCTCGTCAACGCTGCGCCGGCGGATGGCCACTCAATCTCATGCCGTCACGCGTCAGTTGCCGGATTGCCGGCCCTGCGGCTGTTCGGGCAGCCGGCGCGCGCGAAAGCGACCGGCGTCGAGTCGGTCGTAGACGATGTCGTGCACATCATGCAGATCTGTCAGCAATCCGAGGATGAGACCGGGCTGCTGAAGGACATCTGCGCTGCGGTCCGGGCGCGCCTCGGCGCCGTCGCATCGTGCTTTGTGGCGTCGGCGCCTACGGGGTGTGCGTTCCTCGTCGGTGACGGCGCGCGAATGGAATGCGATGTCGGCGCGCGGGCGATCGGCGCGGACCTGTTCATCGCACCGCACACAATCGACGCGCGGGTGGAGGCGGCGGCGCCGGTGCGTTTTGGTGGGAAACCCATCGCGGCGTTGTGTGCGCGGTGGACGCTGGCGACCGACGAAGACCGCCTTGCGCGCGCGAACATGTTGACGCTGGCTGCGGCTGCCGCCGCTCCCCTGGTGTTCGCGGCGCTTACGCGCCGGTCGGCCGCGGCCGTGTCTCCCGGCGCGGATCTGATCGGGATCACGCCCGTCATCGAAGAGGTCAGACGGCTGATCGCCTGTGCAGCGCCCGCACCATTCGCCGTGCTCGTCGAAGGCGAGAGCGGCAGCGGCAAAGAACTGGTCGCGCGAGCGATTCATCGCGGCGGCCCGCGGCGCGATCGGCCGTTCTGCACGCTCAACTGCGCCGCGCTGCCCGACGACCTTGTCGAGGCCGAACTGTTCGGACATGCGCGCGGTGCGTTTACCGGCGCGGTCGCGGAACGGCCTGGCGTCTTCGAAGAGGCGCACGGCGGTACGCTGTTTCTCGACGAAGTCGGGGAGCTCTCGCTGCGCGCGCAGGCGAAGCTCCTGCGCGTGATTCAGGAAGGCGAGTTGCGGCGCGTCGGCGAGAACGTCGCCCGCAGGGTCGACGTGCGCATCGTTTCGGCGACGAACCGCGACCTGCGCCGCGAAACCGAAGGCGGGCGTTTCAGGCTCGACCTGTTATATCGCCTGGACGTCGTGCGGATTCATATGCCGCCACTTCGGGAACGGCGCGAGGACATCGCACTCTTCGTCGATCATTTCTGGGCCGATGCGGCACGCCGAACCGGCAGTCACGCCGTTCTCAGTTCTTCGACGCGGGCGACGTTGGCGGCGCACGACTGGCCGGGCAATGTGCGCGAGTTGCAGAACGTGCTGTCGGCGCTGGCTGTCCGCTGTCCGCGCCGCGGCATCGTGCAGCCCGCGGCCCTTCCGCCTCATCTGTCGAATGCGATTCGCCCGGCGAGCTGCCGTCTGGAGGAAGCGAGGCGGACGTTCGAAGAGACATTCATCCGAGCAGCGCTCGTCAGAACAGGCGGCCATCGCGCACGGGCTGCGGCCGAACTCGGCGTCACGCGTCAGGGTCTGGCGAAGCTGATCTCGAGGCTCGGCATCGAATGACGCTGGTCGTCTGGCGAGCTGAAGTTACCGCGGGCGATCCGCTCCGTCGAATTGATCAGAGGACGGGGGGCTGACGCGCCGCCAGAGCGCCTGAAGCTGCACGTTCTGCGGATCTTTGTCGAGACCACGCCGAGCCCACTCGGCGGCGGTCGCGACATCGTCGAGGCGAGCCGACAGCGCAGCGATCTTCGAGGCGTGGGCCACGAAGTCCGTATCGTCCGTCACGAGCGCCTCGTATTGCAGCAGTGCGCGCCTTGCCGCGTCCGCATGATTCTGCCGCTCCGCCGTCGATGCCAGCAGCAGTAAAGCGGGCAGTTCCACCGGATAGTGGCTGGTGGCGTTCTGCAGCGTCCGCTCGGCATTGTCGAATTCGCCGTCCTCGATGGCGGCGCGCGCTGCCAGGAGCAGCGTTTCGCTGCTGGCGGTCGAACTGGACGCCGCGCGTTCGAGTGCCTCTCGCGCCTTGCCCAGCTCCACGCGATCCTCGCGTGCCGTGGCGCTCTCGAGCCAGATTTGTCCCAGCGCACCGTACAGCGTCGGATCGTTCGGGGACCGTTCGAGCGCGCTGCTCAGAACCACGACCGCGGTGTCCCAGCGATGTGCACGCGCATGCGCGAGCGCGAGCGCCACCGCTCGATCGACGTGGTCGCGATCGAGTCCCGACAGCAGCTGCAGTTGGCCGATCTGATCGCCGCGCCGGTCGCTCATCGCGTACAGGTCAGCGAGCTCTTCACGCGCGGGGATGAGCGCAGGGGACAGCGCAACGGCTTTTTCCTGCGCGCGCAACGCCTCGGGCGTCCGTCCCGCCTCGCGTTCGCAAACGCCGAGCAGGTAGTAGGCGTCGGCCATGCGATCGTCGAGTCGAACCGCCTGAGTCAGTGCCGTAATAGCACCGTTGACGTCGAGCTGACGGTAGCGGGCGAGCGCCAGCTTGTAGCTGAGCCGAGCGGATCGATCGTCGAGGCGAAGCGCATTCGCGTAAGCGTCGATCGCGCGGTCGAACCGGCGGAGCTGGTAGGTCACGTCGCCAAGCTCTTCAAGCGGACGCACGGCCGCCCGGTCGTCGAGCGACGCCGCCTTCTTGAAGTCGCGGGCGGCGGCCTCGAGGTCGCCGCGGTCGGCGCGGCGCCGATACGTTTCGCCGCGTCGCAAGTACGCGAGCATCGAATCGGGCCGGAGCGCAATCGCGCCGCTATAGGCTTCGATGGCGTCGAACGTCTCGTCCCGGCGAAGCGCGTCGTCTCCCCGCAGCAGGAGGACGCGATAATCGCGCTGGCGCAGCGCCAGCTGATTGGCGACGATGACGGCGCCGAGCACGGCCGCGAGGATGCCGGCAACGGCTATCGTTTTCCGCATGACGGGTTTAGCGTGGCTCCGGCCGTCAGGAACTTTGAGCGGCGACCGGGGTCTAAGTTACTATAGTGGAAGTCTCTGTGAAGCAGGCGCGGGTCGTCAGTTGGTCGGAGGTCGGCGGCCGTGAAGCGGCGCTCGTGCAGCGCTGCGCGGAAGGCGACGAAATGGCATGCGCAGAGCTCGTGGCCGAGCATCAGCGCATGGTCGTGCAGTTGGCCGTAAACCTGCTCGGAGACCGCGACGAAGCCCTCGACCTTTCCCAGGAAGTATTTCTCCGGGTCTTCCGGACCATCCATCGATTCCGCGGCCAGTCGAGTCTTCGGACCTGGATCTACCGGATTGCGGTCAACCAGGCCAGGAATCGCCATCGCTTCTGGCGCCGGCGACACAGGGCCGACCAGGTCTCTCTCGATCAGCATATCGCGACGCATGGCGACTTCACGTCCGCGGGCGAGTCGACGCCCGACCGTGTGCTTGCGCAGAAAGAGCTGGCGGTTCGCCTTGAACGCGCGCTCGCCGATCTTCCGTTCGATCAGCGCACCGCGATCGTGCTTCGCGAAGTTGACGGTCTCAGCTACGAAGAAATCGCGTTTTCGCTGGGCGTCGCCGTCGGCACGGTGAAATCGCGTCTGACGCGCGCCCGCCAGGCGCTCCGGCTTGAACTGCGCGAAGCGAGGGCCGTATGAGAGCCCTCGATTGCGCGGCAGCCGGACGGATGCTGCAGGCGTTTTACGACCGCGAGCTTCCGGTCACCGATCAGATTGCCGTGGGCGCGCACGTCGAGCACTGCGAGCAGTGTGCCGATGCCTTGGACGAGTTGCAGTCCGTCGGCTCGCTGATGACCGCGCTCGCGCCGCGCAGGGTGCTCACGCGTGACGAATCGGCCGCGTTCACCGCCGCCGTCGTCAATCGCCTGAAAGCCGAAGAAGACGCGTCGCTGCTCGCTCGGATGCGCGACATGTTCGACGACATCCGCCTCGTCTACGCGGGCGTCGGCGCGGCAACTGCCACCGTGGTCTTCGTGATGATCATGCTCGGCATGATGCGATTCGCGACGAACGAACGGCCGGATTCGCTGGCGGCCATCGTGACGCTGGTTGCGACGCCGCGTGAATGCGAAACGAGCATCGACCTCGCCAACGTCGGCTGCCGCGCGCGGTGGGAAGAACGCGTGCAGCGCGCGAACGAGTCGGCGGAGCAGGAATCGGTATTCACGCTGGACTCGGTCGTCACGCACCGCAGTGGCCATCTCGCCAACCTGGGCACGCTGCGTTCGGGCCGTCGAAATGCGGCGGGGCAGGCTCGATTGATCGAAGCGCTCCTGGATTCGGTGACGCGGCTGCGGCTCGAGAGCGCGCTGCCGGTGAGCGTGCCGCTGCCGGGCAACCTGATCTGGCTCGTCGAGCATGCGACGGTTCGTGCGACGACCATCAAGCCGCTCGATTCTGACCGCGCGTTCAAGAAGCGCGCGGAAACGGGATCGGCCGCCGCGCGCGCAGTTCGCGCCTGAACCTCCCGCCTCGCAGTAGGTCTCCGGTGAATCGATCGCTATGGACGGCGCCGCTCGACTTGCGCCGTGGTGACGTTGTTCATCGAGTCGGTCGCCCGCAGCGTCAGACCGCGATCCGACAACTCGCCGTCGACGGACAGCTCATAGTGCTCGGTCAGCGAGTCGGCGATCCCGTCTACCGGAAACACCGTCCGCCAGCGCTGCCCATCATCCGAGTACTCGACGCGCTGGATGGGCGAGTGATCATCCACGACATCGAAGCTGATGATCGTGTGGCCGCGCTCGACGCGAACGGATCCAATCTTCACCGTGGGCGGCGTGTTGTCGATTTCGAACGCGACGCTGTCCATCTCGCCGGTGAGCGCATCACTGCCCGGATTCGACGGCGCATCCGAGGCGACAATCTTGACGAAGTAGGTACCGTTCGGGACGGTATTCGTATCCCACACCAGAATGGTGTCCGTCACGCCTTTGCGGAGCGTCTTCCATGCCGACTCGCCTTCGCGACGGAACATCACGTCGTAGCTGAGCTCGTCGTCGTTCTCATCGTCCGCGCGCCAGACAATCGTCTGCAGGCCTTTCTGGTACGTGCGGCGGCCGATCGTCGGCGATGCGCCGCCGCTCGACTGGGCCGCGGCCTGCGCAGCGAGCTTCCGGTCCGGCGTCGTCTGATCCTCGAAGCCCGCAAGCTCCGGATCTCCCGTCGAGAACGGCTTCTGAAAGACGATGCCGGGCGGGTAGACAGTGATGGAGCGCACCTGCGGACGCAGATTTCGCTGCAGGTAAGCTGCCGTGACCGAAGTCAGTACCGGTCCGCCGTTCTGGCCGCTCAGAACCGCGCGCCACTGGAGGTACCGCGCCTTGGGACTGGTGATCGGCGATCCCTCCGAACGCGTGTACGCGGACGACCAGGCGCTCCACGTGTCGTCGGGCGTTTCCGTGTTCCCTGAACGCGTGAAGAGCTCGATGTGCGAGCCGTTCGGCGTCGATCCGTGCCAGCTGATCGCGCCCCACGTGGCGATCATCTGCGCGTCGCGACTTTCCGACTCGTAGGTTCCGCGGTTGGCTCGCGCGCTTGAAAGCCGGAACAACTTTCCCGGATTCGCGGTCGCGTAGAGCAGGCGACCGCGCGGATCCTTGTAGAAGGCCGTGATCTGCTGGGCGCCGGCCCGCGCCAGCAGCGTCGGCCGTGGCGGATCGCCGTCGAGCCGATAGAGCTTGCCCTTGTTGCCGGTGCCGACGAGCAGGGCGCCGTTCGCATCGAACGCCAGGTCGTACGGCGAGTCGTCGCGCGATTCCCACAACTGGTCCCACACGCCGTCCGGCTTGATGCGATACACCGCGCCCTTGGCCGCGCGCCGATCTTCGCGCGGCGCCGACTGCGTCGAACCGCTGCCGCCGACGTCGACGATGGCGATCGCGGTGACTTCTGTTGTTACGGTCGGAACGGGCGCGCGTGCGGGCTCGGGCGTCGAACGCTCGCCCGAATCGGTTGTCGTGACCGGCGAACCGCCACCCGACGATCCCGATCCGTTGAGCGCCGCGACGTACAGCTGACCCTGATCGTCGAAACGAAGCGATCGGATTTCCTGGAACGGCGAGTCGAGCAGCAGGAAGCCCTTGCCGGATGTGTCGACGCGAAACACCTTTCCGGGCGTGCTCGTGCCCACGATAAGGTTGCCCGATTTGTCGAACGCGAGGGCGGTCGCGTGCGTGGCGTTCGTTTTGAAGAAGAGCGAGCTCTGTCCGTCCGCGGTGACTTTGTAGACGTTGCCCTTCTCGCCGGTCGCCACGAACAGGTTGCCCTGGCGGTCGGGAACCAGCGCCCAGATGTACCGATCATCCGGTCCAAAGACCGTGCGCGCGTTCCCGTTCTTGTCGACGCGATAGACTTTGCCTTCGGGCGAGGTGCCGACGAACAGGCCGCCGTCCGGTGCTGGGGCCAGGGCGTGCACCTCGAGCTCGGTGCTGTCGAAGAAGACGGATCCTTTTCCCTGCGGATCGATCTTGAACACCTTGCCTTCGTTGCCCGAACCGGCAAAGAGGCTTCCATCAGGCAGCGACGCGAGCGACCACAGAAACGGCGCGGCCGTCTCGTAGACCAGATCGGACGCGGGACCCAGTGCCAGCTCGCCGCGATTGTCGATCGAGAGGTTCTCGACGTCGCCCTTGAGGAAATCGGCCTGCGTCGCCGATTGAAAGAACTTCGGCGACGAAGCCGCGAGCGACACGGTGGCAACACAAGCGGCGCCGGCCATCCAGGCGAGCCAGGACGGGCACGAGCGGTCGCGCCAGAAGGAGACAAGCCGACGTGTAATCATCAATTCTGGGAGATGGAGATCGTCAGCGTTTTCGATCCGCTGACAGCCTGGTCGGTCGTAAGCTCCCACTCGCCGAGCGTGGCGGTGTGCAGGGGGCTGAAGTTGCCGCCGTTTCGCTCGCCTTCGAGCACGCTCAAGACGGATGGCGGCAGCGACGACAGCATTTCGCCGCTGACGACGGCGCCGGCCTGACCGTCGACGAGCTTCACGTACAGCGTATCGTTGCGACGTCCTTTGTTGAGCGCCTTGATCATCTGATCGACGCCGCGGGAGGCGCTCGACGCACGCGTATCGCGCTGTTCCGCAAGGCCAAGCCGCCCGCCGTCCGAGACGACGATCGACATCGTCCCGCTCGCATTCGAGGGAATCTGGATCGGCAGCGTTCTCAGCACGTCTTCGCCCCGATAGGTACGGAGCAGCAGCTTCAGCGGAACCGTTTTCCCCGGACGCGGCCGCGGGTCGTCGAGCCACACACGCTCGAGCACCGCGGTCTTCGGCTGTTCCGTCGTGGTAACCGAGATGTCGAGGCCGTCGAGATCGACTTTTTCGTAGTCGTTCGACATCAGCGCCAGGATGGGCGTCACCACGTAGGCGGCCGCGGCAATGGAGGCCTGCTCGCCGGAAAAGATGTTGTTGAACGCGATCGGGTCGTGATTCTTGACCTTCGCCGTTCCGCGGATGCTGAACGTCGCCGCCTCCATGCTCCGCTCGTAGGACATCAGCGTGTTGAGGAGGCTCGCGTACGTCATCAACGGTCCGAACAGCGGATCGTTGACCACGGTGAACTTGAACGTCCGCGTCGGCGCGCGGCTGGATGCCAGCGACATCGACAGCGGGATCATGCGCGGCCCCGGACCGAGGCGGCCGGCGATCGTCGTCGCACGATCCTGAAGGAAGGTGCCGATGACCTCACCCGTACTCGACAGCTTCATGGACGAGAAGAGGCTCGGCAGCACCGTGTACACGTACGCCCGCGTCATGGGGAATTCGGTGGGTCCGAGGTTGTACATCGGGTGGCCGAACGCGTAGACGCGGTCGCCGTCGATGTGCGTGACCGTGCCCGTGGCGCCCAGCATCAGATCGCCGCCGACGAGCATGACGCCGATCGCGTCGCCGGGCTTGAGCGGTCCTTCGAACGGCTTCTCGCCAAACCGGAAGCCGGCGGCCGTCCCGCCGGTCGGAATGAAACCCTGATCCTGGAACGCGCTCCCGAGCAGGTCGGCCACGTCGGGCTGGAATCCCGACATCGCGAGCGGCGTCGCGATGGGCCTCAGCAGCGTTCCAAGCTGGCCGGCGTTGAAATCAGCCACCGTTGCAGCGCCCGAGAAGCGCGCGTCGCCGGGACGATCCGCGAATGGACGATTCCAGTTGAGCGCCTTTCGGAATGCCGCGGTCAGCGATTCGCGCGTTACCGGAAATTCGAGGCGCGCCCTGGCGGCAGCCGCGCGCATGTCGGAAAAGTGCGCCGAGTCGGTCATCTCGGCAATTGGCGTGATGCCGGCGATCGGTTCCTTGGAGAAGCTGCCGAGCGCGTAAGAGACGGCACCAATCAGCCGTCCGTCTACGTACACCGGACTGCCGCTCATGCCGGCGATGACACCGGTCTGCGCGAGCGGACCGCCTTCGAGCTTCGCGAGGATCAGGTTGCGATTGGGGCCGATGACGTTCTCGAGCACGCCGAGGATGTTCGCCTTGAACTCTTCGACGCGTACGCCGTCGAAAACCGTCCGGCCGACGCCGACCATGCCCGGACGAATCTCCTCGATCGGCATGACCGTCGTGGCGCCGACGAGCGTCGTGCCCGGCACGAATGAGAGAACGGACAGGGCGGCGACCAGCGCAGGTATCGCCGCAACGAGCCGGCGTCGAAGCATTTCGCTTCATTTTGACATGGATCGGGAAGGTTTGTTATCGTGGCGCATTCTCGTGGCCGGCCAGCAGACAACCCTTCAGTCGTTCAACGCCGCGTGGTGGTGGTATTGGGCCCCGACTGAAGAGGCGTCCGCCTTGGCCTGACCGCCACCGCGCGAACGAAGCAACCAAGCCTCTTCAGCCGAACGGTTGAAGAGGCTTTTTTTATGTCTGACGAGCAACGTGAGCCGACCGCTGTTATGTGAAACCGTAAGCGCCGAGACGACCGCCGACCTGCGTCGTCGGCGTGACGAGGCGCGTGCGGACCTGGTCGAGCTCCGACTCGATTCCGTTCGCGACCCGGACGTTGCGGGAGCACTCAGCGGTCGAAAGTCGCCGGTCATCGTGACCTGCCGTCCCACCTGGGAGGGCGGCAGCTTTTCACGCCCCGAAGAAGATCGGAAGCGCATCCTCCGCGAGGCGCTCGCACTGGGCGCCGAGTATGTGGACATCGAGTGGCACGCGCGCTTCACCGATCTGATCGAGGCGGAGCAGGGACGGCGGGTTGTGCTGTCGATGCACAGCTTCGACGGCGTTCCATCCGATCTTTCGGCGCGGCTGAGCGCGATGCGCGCGAGCGGCGCGCAGGTGATCAAGATGGCCGTCACCGCGACGAGCCTGTCCGAATGCGCGGCCCTTTCGGATTTCGGCGTCCAGGCGGCCGGCGCAGGCGCGCTCGTGCTCATCGCGATGGGCGAGTACGGATTGCCGACGCGACTCCTGCCCGAGCGATTCGGATCGTCGTGGTCGTACGCCGGGTCGTTGAACGGCGTCGGGCAACTGACGTCCGCCGCCATGCTCGACGACTACCGGTTCCGGACGATCAACGCCTCCACCGCGGTCTACGGCATCGTCGGAAGCTCCGTCGGGCATTCGGTATCGCCGGCAATGCACAACGCCGCGTTCCGCGCACGTGACATCGACGCGATCTACATCCCGCTGCCGGCGCGCGACGTGGATGACTTCCTGACCTTCGGCAAAGCGCTCGGCTTGAAGGGTGCGAGCGTCACGATGCCGCACAAAGTCGCGTTGTTCGATCGCCTCGACGAGGTTTATGCCGGCGCACGACGGACGCGTGCGGTCAACACCGTGCGCGTCGAGGATGGTCGATGGATCGGCGACAACACAGACGTGGGCGGATTTCTCGAGCCGCTGCGCGATCGTCTGCTGTCGCTCGCCGGCCTGCGCGTCTCGGTGCTGGGCGCGGGTGGCGCGGCGAGAGCGGTCGCCGACGCGCTGACGTCGAGCCGCTGCACCGTTCGCGTCCACGCGCGGCAGCGTGAGCGTGCCGCGGAGGTCGCGAGCCTCGTGTCCGCGGAGATCGGGCCGTGGCCGCCGGAGCGGGGAAGCTGGGACCTGCTGGTGAACTGCACGCCTGTTGGACAGACTCCGAACGATGCAGAGACGCCGGTGCCGATGGACCTGATCGAAGGCGGCTGCGTGTACGACCTCGTCTACAACCCGCCGGCGACGCGGCTGCTGCAGGAAGCGGCCGAAATGGGATGCCAGACGATCAGCGGCGTCGAGATGCTCGTCGCGCAGGCCCAGGAGCAGTTCCGCTGGTGGACCGGCACGCGCCCACCACCCGGAGTCATGAAGAACGCCGCGCTGAAGCGGCTTGCGGAGTTTTGACGTTATGAAGATGACGTCGTTCGAGGAATTCAAGGAACTGGCACGGCGCGGTACGTTCATCCCCGTCTGCAAGGAGATCGTTGCGGACCTGCTGACGCCGGTTTCAGCCTTTCTGAAAATCGCCGAGCACGCCGACTACGCGTTCCTTCTGGAAAGCGTCGAGGGCGGCGAACACGTCGGCCGATATTCGTTTCTGGGCAAGGATCCGTTTCTCATCCTTCGCGCTTCCGGCGCGGACGCCGGCCAGCAGAAAACGACGATCGAGCGCGGCGGCGTCGTTACCGAGAGCGAACGGCCGCTCATCGAGACGCTGCGCAGCCTGATGGCTGACTTCCGGTCGCCCTTTGTGCCGGAACTGCCGCGGTTCACCGGCGGCGCCGTCGGATTTCTCGGATACGGCGCGGCGTCGTGGTTCGAGCCGGTCCTCGGCGATCTCGGCGCCGGCGTCGACGGCGCGGATCAAGCCGGCTTCATGCTCTTCGATACCGTGCTGGCCTTCGATCACGTCCAGCACCGGATTCTCATCATCGCCAACGCGCGGATGACGCCGAACGAGGACCTCGAGTCGCTGTATCAGTTCGCGTGCGCGAAGATTCAATTCCTCGAACGCGAGCTCGAGCGAAATCTCTCGCGGACGCGGCCGGCGCAGTCGGACGGCCTGACGATCAGGTCCAACCAGACGCGGCAGCAGTACGAGGAGAAGGTTCGTGCCGCGAAAGAGCACATTGCCGCCGGCGACATCTACCAGGTCGTCCTCTCGCAGCGCTTCGAAGCGGACGTGCAGGCGGAACCGTTCACCGTGTACCGCGCTCTCAGGCATGTGAACCCGTCCCCGTACATGTATTTCATTCGAATGGGCGGTGCGTCGGTCGTCGGATCGTCGCCGGAGATGCTCGTGCGTGTGGAGGGGGCACGCGTCGAAACGCACCCGATCGCAGGTACGCGCCCGCGCGGACGAAGCGAGGACGAGGACACGCGCCTCGCGGAAGAACTGAAGCGCAACGAGAAGGAGCGGGCCGAGCACGTCATGCTCGTCGATCTTGGCCGCAACGACGTCGGCCGCGTCAGCCAGTTCGGCTCCGTCCGCGTCCCGCAGTTCATGGGCCTCGAGCGCTTTTCCCACGTGATGCACCTGACCTCGATCGTCGAAGGCAAGCTTGCCGACGATCGCGATCGCCTGGACGCGCTGGTGTCCTGCTTTCCTGCGGGAACCGTTTCGGGCGCGCCGAAAGTGCGCGCGATGCAGATCATCCGGGATCTCGAGCCGTCGGGCCGCGGACTCTACGCGGGTGCGGTCGGCTATCTCGACTTCGCAGGAAACTTGGATTTCTGCATCGCGATTCGCACCGTGATCATGTCGAAGGGCAAGGCTTACGTGCAGGCCGGAGCCGGCATCGTGATGGACTCCAACCCGACCGCGGAGTACGAGGAAACATGCGACAAGGCCCGGGCGCTCCTGCGGGCATTGGAGCTCGCGCAGGCAGGCCTCTGACATGGTGCTGGTCATCGACAACTACGATTCGTTCACATACAACCTCGTCCAGTATCTGGGCGAGCTCGGTGCCGCCGTACGCGTGATGCGGAACGATTGCGTTTCGCTGGTCGATGTCGTCGCCGCCGCGCCCGAGCGCATCGTCATCTCGCCGGGACCCGGCCGGCCGGAAGACGCAGGCGTCACGATGACCGTCGTCCGCGAACTGGGTGAGCGGATTCCGATTCTGGGCGTCTGCCTCGGCCATCAGGCGATCGGCGCAGCCTTCGGCGGTCGCGTCGTTCGAGCCGGCGTCCCGATGCACGGAAAAACCTCGACGATCGAGCACGACGGACGCGGAGTGTTCAGCGGCATCGGCGGACCGTTCGCAGCGTCCCGCTACCATTCGCTCGTGGTCGGCGCCGACGCGATTCCTGCCGACCTCGAAGTGACCGCGCGGACGAAGGAAGACGGTATCGTGATGGGACTGCGTCACCGCCGCTGGCCGATCCACGGCGTGCAGTTCCATCCGGAATCGATCCTGACGCTCGAGGGCCGGACGATTCTCCGGAACTTCCTGAAAGGCGCCGCATGACGTTTCCAGGTTTCCAACCGCTGATCGACAAGCTCATGCGTCACGAAGATTTGACGACGGGCGAGGCGTCCGCGGCGATGGCAGAAGTCATGGGTGGCCGGGCAGCGAACGGGCACATCGCAGCGCTGCTCATCGGCCTCGCGATGAAAGGCGAGAGCCCGGCCGAAATCGTCGGCCTTGCGCGAACGATGCGCGAGCACGCCGTGCCTGTGTCGAATCGGCTGCCGGACGTGTTCGACATGTGCGGCACGGGTGGCGACCGATCAGGCACCTTCAACATTTCTTCCTGCGCCGCTATCGTCGTCGCCGCATGCGGCGTTCGGGTGGCGAAACACGGCAATCGATCGGCGTCGAGTCAGACGGGAGGCGCGGACGTCTATGAAGCGCTCGGCATCCGGATCACGGCACCGCCGGCGACCGTCGAGCGGTGTCTTTCCGAAGGTGGCATCGGATTCTTCTTCGCGCCGACGTTTCATCCATCGATGAAGCACGCCGCGCCGGTACGCAAAGAGCTCGGCGTGCGAACCGCGTTCAACCTTCTCGGCCCGTTGACGAATCCGGCACGCGCGTCCAGGCAGATTGTCGGCGTGTCGCGGCCCGAGCTGACCGAGTTGATCGCGCGCGCGCTGCTCCTGCTTGGCACGACGCGAGCCTGGGTGGTGCACGGCGCCGATGGCATCGACGAGTTGACGACCGCCGGTTACACGAAGGTGTCGGAGTGCCGCGACGGTGCGGTCAATACGTTCTACATTCACCCGGCAGATGTCGGCCTGGCGAAATCGTCGACCAGCGCGCTGCTCGGCGGTGACGCGCGAACGAATGCCGCGATGATCGCGTCGATTCTGGCCGGTGACCGCGGCGCGCCGCGCGACGTCGTGCTGCTCAACGCCGGCGCGGGCCTTCTTGTAGCCGGCGCGGTGAAATCGGTCGAAGAAGGAATCGCCCAGGCGGCTCGTGCGATAGACGATGGCCGGGCAAAACGGACTCTGGATCGGCTGGTCCAGCTATCTGCCTCCGAGGAGTTGGCCGCCGGAGGCGTCGCATGACGACATCCATGAGCGACGCCGATTTGCTGGCGACCATCGTCGCCGGGACCAGGCGAGTCGTCGAAGTGCGCGAGTCGCGCGAGCCGCGCGCGGACGTCGAGAAGCGCGCTGAGGCAATGCCCGACCGGACCGGGACATTCTACGCGGCGCTCGCGCGTCGCGACCGCGTCAACATCATCGCGGAGTGCAAGCGGCGGTCGCCGTCGCGCGGCGTGCTACGCGAGTCGTACGATCCCGTCGCCATCGCATCGGGCTACGCGGATGCCGGCGCTGCCGCGATTTCCGTGCTGACGGAGCCGACGTTCTTCGACGGGTCGCTCGAGCATCTGCAAACGGTACGGCAGGTCGTCACCATTCCGGTCCTTCGAAAGGATTTCATCGTCTCCGAGTATCAGTTGCTCGAGGCGCGCGCCGCAGGTGCGGACGCGGTGCTCCTGATCGTCGCGGCCCTGCGACCCGTTGAGCTGAAAGTGTTGCTCGATCACGCGCTCGCGCTCGGCATTGGCGCGCTCGTCGAAGTGCACGACGAAGCGGAGCTGGCCGTCGCCATCGACGCCGGGGCGCGCGTGATCGGCGTCAACAATCGAAATCTGCGCACGCTCGAGGTCGATCCGTCGGTGTCGAGCCGCCTGGCGCCGCTGATGCCGCCCGACGTCGTCGCCGTCAGTGAAAGCGGGCTGAAGAGCGCGGACGATATCCAGCGCCTCCGTGAACAGGGCTATCGGGCGTTCCTCGTCGGCGAGCGATTCATGACGCATCCCGACCCGGGCCGCGAACTGCGCGCGTTTCACGATGCGTGCAAAAGCAACCACAAGCCCGCCCGGATTCATACGTTCGGAGACCGCAGATGATCGTGAAGATCTGCGGCATCACGCGGCTGGAGGATGCGGAGGCGGCGGTGGCCGCCGGGGCGAACGCGGTCGGGTTCGTGTTCTGGCGCAAGAGCCCGCGCTTCGTCGATCCGTACAACGCGCGAGGCATCGTGACGGCCCTGCCTCCGTTCGTGCTCCCCGTCGGCCTCTTTGTAGACCAGCCGATCGCCGAGGTGACAGGAGTCGCCAGCCTGGTCAGGCTGGGTGCGGTGCAACTGCACGGCGACGAACCGCCGGACTATGCCGACGCGGTCGGGCGTCCGGTGATCAAGGCGCTGCTGCCGACGGATGTTGACGCGATCGATCGCTGGCCCGACCGTGTGCTCGTGCTGCTGGACGCGATCGATCCGGCGAGCCGAGGCGGGACCGGGCGCACGATCGACTGGGACGCTGCGGCGCGCGCGGCACGACGCCGTCGCGTGCTGCTCGCCGGCGGTCTGACGCCGGAAAATGTCGCCGAGGCCGCGAGTCGCGTCCGGCCGTTCGGGGTTGATGTCTCGTCGGGCGTCGAGCGTGCACCCGGCATCAAGGATCCCGCGCGCATGCGCGCGTTTTTCGAGGCCGTTCATGGCGAGCGAACACCCGCGCGATCCTGACGCGCGCGGATATTTCGGCGAGTTCGGCGGGCGCTACGTGCCCGAGACGCTGGTCGAGCCGGTCGAGGAACTCGAGCGCGCGTACTTCGCGGCGCGCGAGGACGAGACGTTCGGCCGCGAGTTGCGGCGACTGCTGATGCACTATGTCGGAAGGCCGACGCCGGTCTACGAAGCGGCGCGCCTGACGCGTACGGCCGGCGGCGCGACGATTTACCTGAAGCGCGAAGATCTGACGCACACGGGCGCGCACAAGATCAACAACGCGCTCGGACAGGCGCTCCTCGCCCAGCGCATGGGCAAAGAGCGCATCGTCGCCGAAACTGGAGCGGGGCAGCACGGCGTCGCAACCGCGACGGCCTGCGCGCTGCTCGGCCTCGAGTGCTGCGTCTACATGGGCGCCGAAGACATGCAGCGACAGGCGCTCAACGTGTTTCGCATGCGTCTGCTCGGAGCGGACGTGCGAAGCGTCGACGCCGGCAGCCGGACGCTGAAGGACGCCATCAACGAAGCGATGCGCGACTGGGTCACGAACGTCGCGAACACGTACTACCTGCTCGGCTCCGTGCTCGGACCGCACCCGTACCCGCTCATGGTTCGCGAGTTTCAATCGGTCATCGGCCGCGAAGCACGCGCGCAGATTCAGGAGCTGTCCGGCCGCCTGCCGACGGCGGTCGTCGCGTGCGTCGGCGGCGGCAGCAATGCCATCGGCATCTTCGACGCGTTCGTCGGCGACGCCGGCGTGCGGCTCATCGGCGTGGAGGCAGGCGGTGAGGCAATCACACGCGGACGCCACGCGGCTCGATTCGCCGGCGGGAGCGCCGGCGTCCTCCAGGGCACGCGGACGTTCGTCCTTCAGGACGACGACGGGAATATCGAACCGACGCATTCCATTTCGGCGGGGCTCGATTACGCGGCGGTTGGACCCGAGCACGCGTGGCTGCGTGCGAATGGACGCGCCGAGTATGCGTTTGCGAGCGACGCCGAGGCGCTCGACGCCTTCCAGACCATCGCGAAGCTCGAAGGCATCCTTCCGGCACTCGAATCGGCGCACGCCATCGCGTACGCGATGAAGCTCGCCCGCGAGCTCGGACCGGACGCGACGATTCTCGCCAACCTGTCGGGCCGGGGCGACAAGGACGTCCAGACGGTGCAGAAATGTCTCGACTGACCGCCGCGTTCGAGCGGATCCGGCGCGAGCGCCGCACCGGTCTGGTCACGTACACAACGGTCGGCGATCCTGATTTGCCGCGATCCGGCGAAGTCCTGCAGGCGCTCGATCGCGCTGGCGCCGACGTGCTGGAGGTTGGTGTTCCGTTTTCCGATCCGCTTGCAGATGGACCGGTCATCCAGCGCGCGACGGAACGGGCGCTCGCGTCGGGTGGAAGCCTGCGCCGTGCGCTCGATTTGATCGCGGCGCTTCGGCCGAACATCAGCGCGCCCATCGTGATCTTCAGCTACGCCAACCCGCTGATGCGCATGGGCATGGACGCCTTCGCCCGGCGGGCGGCGCAGGCGGGCGTGGACGGCGTGCTCGTCCTCGATCTTCCAATCGAGGAGGCCGGCGCCTCTCAGGCCGTGCTGGCGGCCGAGGGGCTCGATATGATCTTCCTGTTGAGCCCGACGACGACCGATCGGCGAATGAGGCACGCTGCGGAACTGGGCCGCGGCTTTTTGTACGGGATCTCTCGCCTGGGAGTCACGGGCGCGCGGACGCAGGTGGCGGCCGGCGCGGAAACGCTGGCGCGGCGGGTCCGTTCGCACACGGCGATGCCGCTCGCGATCGGCTTCGGCGTCTCGCGGCCGGAACACGTCGCCGCAATTGGCGCGTTCGCGGACGCGGCGGTCGTCGGCAGCAGCCTCGTGTCGGTCGTCGCCGAGCACGGAAGCTCGCCGGATCTCGCCGAGAAAGCGGCGGCGTACGTCCGCTGGCTCAAGGGGAACGGCGGCTGATGCGAACGCTCGACGAGCTGCGGGAAGACATCGATCGCGTGGACGAAGTCCTCGTGCGGCTGCTGAACGAGCGCGCGCGTGTCGCGTGCGAGATCGGTCAGCTGAAGAAGGAGCTCGGCGTCGAGGTGTATCAGCCGGAGCGCGAAAAACAGGTGCTCGCGCACGTGCGCGGGGTTGCGGCGGAAGGGCCGCTCGGGTCGGATGCGATCGCACGGCTCTTCGAACGGATCATCGACGAGGCACGCCGCCTCGAGCGACGTCTCGTCCACGGCGATCCGGAAACGAAATAGGAACGTGGCAGATTCTGTGGAGGCAGCAGGCGCTATGGTCGTGGTCATGCAGGAACGGGCGACGGAGGAGCAGATCGAAAAAGTGGTCGCGCGACTCGTCGAAATGGGCATGGACGTCCATCGATCGACGGGCGTCACGCGGACGGTGCTCGGCGCGGTGGGCGCCGGCCGCCCCGACGCCGGGATCATCGAGATGCTCGACGGCGTTCACGAAGTGCTGCGGATTTCCGAGCCTTACAAGCTCGCGAGCCGCACCTTCAAGCCGGAAGGCACGGTGGTGACCGTCGGCGACGTCCGCATCGGCGGCGACGAGGTCATCGTCATGGCGGGTCCATGCTCGGCGGAATCCGAGCCGCAGGCGAGGGCAGCGGCCACCGCGGTGCGCCGCGCCGGCGCAAAAATCTTCAGGGGCGGCGCGTTCAAGCCGCGCAGCTCGCCGTACAGCTTCCAGGGGCTCGGCGAAGAGGGCCTCCGGCTCCTTCGTGACGCGGCCAGCGCCGAAAACCTGAAGCTCGTCACCGAGGTGATGGACGTCAGCCAGATCGAGCTCATCGATCGCTACGCCGACGTCTTTCAGGTCGGCGCCCGGAACATGCAGAACTTCACGCTGCTGCGCGAGCTCGGACACGCGAGAAAACCGGTCCTCATCAAGCGCGGCATCTCCGCGACGATTGAGGAGTGGCTGCTGTCGGCCGAGTACGTCCTGAGCGGCGGCAACCTCGACGTGATTCTCTGCGAGCGCGGCATCCGGACGTTCGAAACGGCGACGCGGAACACGTTCGATATTTCGGCGATCCCGGTGGTCCGCAAGCTGAGCCACCTGCCGATCATCGCGGATCCGAGCCACGGCGCCGGACGCCGCGACATGGTCGCGCCGATGGCGCGCGCCGCCGTCGCCGCCGGCGCGGACGGCCTCATCATCGAGGTCCACTGCGATCCCGATCACGCGCTCAGCGACGGCGCGCAGTCGATGTACCCGTCGCAATTCGATCGGTTGATGGCGGAGTTGCGGATCATCGCGCCGGCAATCGGGCGAAGCATTTGTCTGGAGCCCGTCACGCGTCGTGGATGGGGGAGTTGATGAATTCGGAATTCAGAATTCGGAATTCAGAATTACTGGGTTTGACACGTTGATGGAACTACCTGTTATCC
>DATBHR010000015.1:0-2114 GCA_036557365.1 Vicinamibacterales bacterium | reverse complement strand
AATGTCCCAGATCCGTTCCTGGTGATCGAAAAAGGTGACGACGCCGTCCTCGCTGACCTTGAGGACGGGTCCGTGGCGGGCGGCGGCCATGGCCGCGGTGGTGCGCGCCCCTTCGAGCGCGAAGGTCGAGTGCGGCTGGATTGGTTCGCCGTGGAGCAGAATCGCGCCGATTGCCAGCATTCTTCCGGACGTGTCCATCACCGTCGCGCCATCGATGCGCGCCAGCCCGCTCAGGACGGGTGGGTCGATCGACATTGCGGTCCGGCCGCGGAGCATATACATGAGCTGGGTTCGATTGGGGGCGACGCCTTCGGGCGCCGGCGAGGCCAGCGGCCGATCCAGTTGATCCTGGGGCGCCACGAGCACCGGCAGCGACGACCGCGCGTCGCGCAGCAGCACGAAGAGCGCCCCCTGCCGCGCGTCCGCGAGATCGAGCGCCGCCTGGAACAACCTGGCCGCGAGCGGCGGATTGCCAACCGCCGTGTCCCACAGATCGTACTTGGCCTTCAGATCGAGCAGATGCCAGCGCGCGTTGCTGAAGGTGAACATCTGCACGCCTTCCGCGAACACCTTGATCTCGTGGTTGGGGCTGAGCACGACGCAGATGTTGCGGTTGCCGGCCGTCGCCAGCGCGTGCGCGCGGTAGTACGCCGGACACGTCACCTCGAGGTCGGTGCCGCTGCTGTGCGCGCGGCGCCACTGCTCGAGGTCCACGATGTCGAGCACGAACCCATGGCGGTTGACGAGGAACATCGTCTCCACGCCGTCGCAGACGCGATAGAAGCTCTTGACTGCCGTCAGGGTGAGCGAATATCGGTACGCCTGCGCGTCGGGCGCCGGCGGGACGCCCGACGGATCCGCGTCGGCATCGAGCAGCAGCACGCCGGAGGAAATCGGGCGGTTCTCGTAACTCGAGAGCGCGGCCACGCGCAGCACCTCGATGACGTTCGCGACGAGGTCCGCACGATTCGGCTCGGCGTGGGGACGGCCGTAGGCGCCCTCGTCGAGGAACGCCGCCACGTACCTGTCCTCGATGGCGCCGCGGAACAGATCACCGCGCTCGACCATCTGCTTCGGATCGAAGATCGCCTTGTAGCGCGCCCCGAGCACGGCCCCGATCGCGCGGGCCAGACGCACCTCGTGGCTGGTGAAGGCGCGCGAGGCCGGCACCGTCAGGACGTGCCGCGTGCCGAACCATCGCACCGCGAGCGCCGACGGATCGCCGGTCGGCTCGATCGCGAGCCGGCCGTCCGACGACAGCGACGGCGTCGCGACCGTCTCGAAGGTGGCGCGATCGAAGAACTGCCGCAGCGCCGCCTGGAGGAGGTTGTCGTACAGCGCGCTGGCCGCAAAAACCGGCGGGAGCGTCATCGTTTCCATCATAATTCAGGCTCATGACGCGGCGTACGCTGCTCGACTTCTTCCACGACACCACCGGCGCCACCGATCAGCGTTCGTCCACCGCCCACCGTCCACCGTCCGCAGACTTCCTCATCTATGACGACGGCTACCGGACCTGGACATGGACGTATACCGACGTGGCACGCCACGCGCACGCCTTTGCCGCGATGTTGCGCGCGGAGCGGATCGCGCACGGCCAGGCGATCGCGATCTGGAGCGAGAATCGTCCCGAGTGGATTGCGGCGCTCTGGGGCGCGCTGATCGAGGGCGTCGTGCTCGTCCCGATCGACTATCGCGCCTCGTCCGACTTCCTCCGCAAAGTCGCCGGCATCGTCGACGCGAAAGCCATTCTCGTCGGCGACGTCGTCGACGCGGAGGCGTTCGGCGCAGAACGGCCGGTCTGGCGGTTGCACGACGTCTTTCGCGACTCTGCGGATCCCGTGTCCCGCGTGCCGCATGCCGACGACGAACTGGGCCCTGATACCACCGCCGAGATCATCTTCACCTCGGGCGCCACGGCCGAACCGAAAGGGGTCGTCCTCACCCATCGCAACATCCTCGCGAACATCGTGCCGATCGAGCGCGAGGTGGCGAAGTACCGCAAGTACATGGGCCCCTTCAAACCGATCCGTTTCCTGAATCTCCTGCCGCTCAGCCACATGTTCGGGCAGGCGATGGCGACGTTCGTTCCGCCGATGCTCGAAGGGCTCGTC
>DATBHR010000014.1:0-2182 GCA_036557365.1 Vicinamibacterales bacterium | reverse complement strand
CCGACGCTCGCAGCCACTGAGCAGCTCGTGCCCGAGATAGCCGTGACAATGCTTGAAATCGATGGCGGTGAAGCCGGCGCCCCACGCGAGCCGCGCGGCATCGACGAACGTGTCCACCAGACGATCGAGCTCGTCGTCGGTCGCGATCCGCACGCCGCCGGCGAACCGACGATCCAGGAACGGATGCGCGTAGGCCGCCAGCGGTTCCGATTGCGTCTTTCCTCTCGGCCGCGCGTAGCGGCCCGAGTGCGTCAACTGAAGGCTGATGAAGAGGTCGCGATCCGCATTGCTGCCGAAGCGCTCGCGATGGGCCGCGACCAGCGCCTCGCGGAGACGGGCAATACTCGATTGCGTCGCGGGCGTCAGCAGGAGCTGGTTCGGATTGGCACGTCCGTCCTGACGCACGGCCACCGCTTCGCCACCCCAGATCAGCTTCGCCCCACTGATGCCGAAATGCTGCCAGCGGCGCCGCGTGAGATCCGACGGCTCGCCGTCGGGCGTGCCGTCCCAGCCTTCCATGGGCAGCACGGCGAACCGATTGCCTACGCGTACGCTGCCCATCTCGAAGGGCTGCGCCAGCGGCGAGGCAGGGGAGGCTTCGACCGTGTGCTCCAGATCGAGGGTCACCCCGCACGCCCTGAGGTGTTGGCGGAGCGCGTCGGCCGTCTTGAACGAGGCGACCCTGGGATACGTCATGCCGTCTTCCACACGGGGCCGTCGGGATAGCGATACGCGACCCGCGTGTCCGGTTTGATCGTGCTGCTGTAGCCGGGCTGGTTCGGCACGAGATACCGCCCGCGCCGCACGACGACAGGGTCCACGAAGTGCTCGTGCAGGTGGTCCACGAATTCCGTGACGCGGTCGTCCATGCGTCCGGACACCGCGATGTAGTCGAACACCGACAAGTGCTGGACCAGCTCGCAGAGGCCGACGCCGCCGGCGTGTGGACAGACAGGGATGCCGAACTTGGCGGCCATCAGGATCACGGCCAGGTTCTCGTTGACGCCGCCGAGGCGGCACGCGTCGATCTGACAGAAGTCGATCGCGCCGGCCTGCATCAGCTGCTTGAACAGGATCCGGTTGGCGCAGTGCTCGCCGGTCGCGACGCCGACCGGGCTCACGCCCTTTCGAATCGCCGCATGCCCGAGCACATCGTCGGGACTCGTCGGCTCTTCGATCCACCACAGGTCGAAGCGCGACAGCGCGCGGACCGCCTCGATTGCTTCATTGACGTCCCATCGCTGATTGGCGTCGATCATCAGCTTGTGCGACGGGCCGATCTGCTCGCGGACCAGCGCAAGCCTCCGCGCGTCCTCGGCCGGCGCGCCGCCGACCTTCACCTTGAAATGAGTCCAGCCGTCAGCGAGCGCTTCCCGACACAGCTGCCGGACGTAGTCGTCGGTGTAGCCCATCCAGCCGGTTGACGTCGTGTAGGCGGGATAGCCGCTACTGGAGACTTTGGCCTCGCGCTCCGGACGCGTCCCCGCCTGCCGCTCCAGGAGATCGACGGCTTCCTCGGGCGTCAGCGCATCCGTGATGTACCGGAAATCGATGCATCGCACCAGCTCACGGGGCGACATGTCCGTCAGCAGCTTCCACACCGGCTTGCGCTCGCGCTTCGCGTGCAGGTCCCACACCGCGTTGACGATGGCCGCCATCGCCAGGTGAATGACACCCTTCTCGGGTCCCAGCCAGCGAAGCTGCGTTTCGCCGGCGAGCGAGCGCCAGAAGGCCGCGTGATCCGACGCGATGTCGTCGAATCTCCGTCCCACGACCAGCGGACGGAACGCGCGGATCGCCTCGGCGCAGATTTCGTTGCCGCGTCCGATCGTGAAGGTGAACCCGTGCCCTTCCGCGCCGCCATCGGTCTTGAGGATGACGTACGCCGCCGAGTAATCGGGGTCGGGGTGCATCGCGTCCGTCCCCGCCTGCGTGCGCGACGTAGGGAAGCGAAGATCGATGATCTCGAAATCGGTGATCCGCATGGAGGTTCCGCTATGCCGATCCGGACCTGACGCGGTCGAGCGCCACCGCCACGACAATGATGCCGCCGGTGACGATCTGCTGCACCCAGTTGGCCAGCCCCTTCTGCGAGCAGCCGATTTGAATGATCGTCATGATCGTGGCGCCGATGACGGTGCCGGCAATCGTGCCACGGCCGCCCGACAGGCTGCCACCGCCG
>DATBHR010000013.1:0-1715 GCA_036557365.1 Vicinamibacterales bacterium | reverse complement strand
CCACGTCCTGATGCCCAGCCGCCCGCCGTCACCTTCAAGGTCGAGGTCAATTACGTCGAGATCGACGCCGTCGTCACCGACGCGCAGGGAAATTTCGCTCGCGACCTGACGAAGGACGACTTCCAGGTGACGGAAGATGGCCATCCGCAGACGCTGTCGATTTTCACGCCCGTGGAGATTCCCATCGAGCGGGCGGATCCGCCGCTGTTTGCGAAGGCCTCGATTCCCCCCGACGTCGCGTCGAACCGCACGCCCTTCGAGGGGCGCGTCTTCGTCATCGTGCTCGACGACATGAACAACCGGTTCCAGCGCACGGGCCGCACGCGTCAGGCGGCCCACCTGTTCGTCGAGCGGTACATCGGCGCCAACGACCTCGTCGCCGTCGTCAACACCTCGGGCAGCTCCAAGGCGATGCAGGACTTCACGAGCAATCGGCAGCTCGTGCTGAACGCCATCGACCGCGCGATGGGGCAGGGCACCGACTCGGCGACCTCCGCCGCGCTGAAGGACTACTTCAACAACCGCGACGTGACCAACGGCGCCGGGACGTCCACGGTCAACGCCGACATGAACGACCTGGAGCGCATGTACCAGGCCAGGAACACGTTGTCGACGTTGAAGAGCGTGTCGGAATACCTCGCCGGCATGCGCGGCCGCCGCAAGGCGGTGGTCTGGATGAGCGAGGGCATCAACTACGACACCAGCAATCCGATGAAGAACCGCTACGCGACGGACATCCTCGAACAATCGAAGGATGTCGTCGCGGCCGCGACGCGCTCCAACGTCAGCATCTACGGCGTGGACCCCCGCGGCCTCACGAGCGGCATGGAGGATTCGATCGACATCGGGTCGTTTGCGGACGACAACTCGATCGGACCGAGCAACCTGCAGGACGAGTTGCGCATCTCGCAGGACAGCCTGCGCTATCTGTCCGATGAGACCGGCGGGTTCGCGGTGGTCAACCGCAACGACTTCCGCGACGCGTACTCGCGGATCCTGCAGGACAGCAGCAGCTACTACGTGCTGGGCTACTACCCGACGAACGACAAACGCGACGGCCGCTTCCGCTCGATCCAGGTTCGCGTGAACAAGCCTGGGCTCAGGGTTCGCGCGCGCAAGGGCTACGTCGCGCCGCGCGGCAAGGCGGAGCCGGTCAAGGCGGCACCCAACGGCACCACGTCTGCGGAGCTGCGCGACTCGCTGCAGAGTCCGATCGCCATCAGCGGCCTGACGCTGGCGGCGTTCGCCGCACCGTTCCGCGGCACGGCACCGAACGACGCGATCGCGATGGCGATCGAAATCGACGGTTCGAAGCTCGAGTTCAAACAGTCGCCCGAGGGCCTGTTCGCGAGCGACCTCGAGCTGTCGCTCTTCGCCTCGGACACGTCGTCCAACAAGATCAAGGACGGCGCCCGCGACGTCATCAACCTCAAGCTCCGTCCGCAGACGCACGAGGCCGTCGCGAAGGGGACGTTCCGCATCGTGCGGCGGATTCAGGTGCCGCCGGGCAAGTACCAGCTCCGCGTGGGCGTGCGCGAAGCGGGCAGCGGCCGCCTCGGCACCGTGCTGTACGATCTCGATGCTCCGGACTTTTCGAAGGGGCCGCTGGTGATGAGCGGCATCGCGATCACGTCCGCATCGGCCAGCCGTGTGCCGACGGCCAGCCCCGATCCGAGCGTCAACGAATTCAAGGACGTCCTGCCGGCGCCGCCGAC
>DATBHR010000012.1:0-1726 GCA_036557365.1 Vicinamibacterales bacterium | reverse complement strand
CGCCTCGCACGGATAGAGCACGACGCAGTCGGGCACCGCGCGCATCAGCGCGAGATCCTCGAGCGCCATCTGCGACGGCCCGTCCTCGCCGATCGAGATGCCGGCATGCGATCCGGTCAGCTTGACGTTGACGGCGGAGATGCCGGCCATCCGGATGAAGTCCGCCGCCCGCGAGAGGAAGCACGCGAACGTGGACGCGAACGGGATCGCGCCGCGCGCGGCCAGCCCCATCGACATCCCGATCATGACCTGCTCGGCGATGAAATCCTCGAAGAAGCGATCGGCGAAGGCCTTCCCGAAGCGCTCGCTGAAGGTCGAGTTCTTGACGTCGGCGTCGAGGGCGACGACGCGCTGGTCGACGGCGCCGACGGCCGCGAGCGCCGTGCCCCACGCCTCGCGCGTGGCGACGAGCTCCCCCTTTTTGTACGCCGGTGTCGCGAGCTTCGAATAGTCGGGCGCCGGACGGGCGCGACCCGACTTCTGCGCACGTGGAATGTCGGGCGTCCGCGCGCCGGGCACCAGCTGCTTCTCCAGCTCGGCGATCGCCCGATCGGTTTCCTCGCCCTTCTTGAACGCCTTGCCGTGCCACCCTTCCTTGCCTTCGACGGACGCGACCCCCTTGCCCTTCAGCGTACGCGCCAGGATCACGGTCGGACGGCCGCTCGTATCGCGCGCCGTCCGAAGCGCCTCGAGGATCGCCGACATGTCGTGCCCGTCGATGACCAGGCTGTTCCAGCCGAACGCGCTCCAGCGGCGCGACAGCTCGTCCATGTTGTGGCCGAACTGCGTCGGGCCGCTCTGCCCCAGCCCGTTGACGTCGACGATCGCGCAGAGGTTGTCGAGCTTTCGATACATGCCGATGTCCGCCGCTTCCCAGACCGAGCCCTCCGCCGACTCGCCGTCGCCGAGCATCACGTAGGTGCGATAGGCGGATCCGATCAGCTTCGCATTCGCGGCGATCCCGATCGCGGCGCAGATCCCCTGGCCGAGCGAGCCGGTCGCGACGTCGACGAACGACAGCCGCGGCGTGGGATGCCCCTCGAGATCCGACCCGATCGTCCGCAGCTTCAGCAGCTCGTCGCGCGGAAACAGCCCGGCTTCCGCCCAGGCCGCATACAGCACCGGCGCGGCGTGCCCCTTCGAAAGCACGAACCGATCGTTGTCGGGGTTCCTGGGATCCTTCGGGTCGTAGCGCATCTCGGCGAAGAAGAGCGCGGCCACGACGTCGGCCGCGGACATGCAGCTCGTCGGATGGCCGCTACCCGCCTGACTGGTCGATCGGATGGAATCGATACGAAGCTGAGTGGCGATGTTGCGAAGGGCGTCAATCGATGGAGTCGGCACGATGACCTCGTCAAACCTCGGAGTGTATCACCTGAGCGACAGCTCACGCATGGCCAGCAGATAGTGCGCCGCCAGCGGCCCCTGCGTGGCCGCGTAGGGAGCCGCGGCGCGGGCCGCCGCTTCCGCGCGCGTCCGGAAATCGGGCTCGTCGGACACGCGCGCGACGCGCGCCAGCGCGCGTGCAGCCTCGCAGTTGGAGACGAACGGTTTGCGGCGCTCGTTCAGGAGCCCGACCTCGGCGGCATCGTGCGCGCGATCGAAGAACCCGCTCGAGCGCTCGTCCCACATCATGCGAAGCATGTAGTGCGCCAGTTCCTCGGCGAGCATGCCGTAGGGCTCGCCGTCCGACGCCTCCTTCGCGTCGAGCAGCGCGTGAATCATC
>DATBHR010000011.1:0-1817 GCA_036557365.1 Vicinamibacterales bacterium | reverse complement strand
AGCAGTCGTGGCCGTACGGGGCGTCGATGACGTGGAACTCGACGGGCTTGCCCAACGCTCGCAGCGCGCTCTCCAGTTCCGCCGACCCGGCGGGCGGATACAGCCAGTCGGAGCTGAACGCGATCAGCAGCGTCCGCGCGGCGACGTCGGCAACAGCGGCCGTGAGCGAGCCCTCTCCGTACTGCCGCGCCAGATCGAAGTAGGTCAGCGCGCGAGACGTATACAGGTAGGTATTGGCATCGAAGCGCTTGACGAAGGTGTCGGCCTGATAGCGCAGGTAGTTCTCCACCGCGAACTCCGGTTGCGTCAGCGTGAAACGAATATCCTTCCCGGTCTGCAGCCGTCGTCCGAATTTGTCGCCCAGCGACTTCGCCGACAGATAGGTGATGTGGCCAACCATGCGCGCGACGCCCATCCCGGCGTCCGGCTTGCGGCCCGTGCCGTAGTAGTGGCCCCCTTGCCAGTCGGGATCCGACGCGATTGCATTCCTCGCGATCGCGTTCCACGCGACACCCTGGGGCTGCAGTGCGTGCGTGCTGGCGATGGCGACAATCGCATCGACCTGATCGGGATACAGAATCGCCCACTCGAACGCCTGCATCCCGCCCAGCGATCCGCCGGCGACCGCCGCCAGCCGCTCGAGGCCGAGCACATCGAGAAACGCGCGCTCCGTGCGCACCATGTCGGCGACGGTGATGACGGGAAAGTCGGATCCGTAAGGCTTCCCGGTCGCCGGATTCGTGGAGGAGGGTCCGGTCGTGCCGCGGCATCCGCCGAGCAGATTCGTGGAGACCACGAAGAAGCGATCGGTGTCGAACGCCTTGCCCGGGCCAATCATGCCGTCCCACCAGCCAAGTCCCTTGCCGGCCGTGCCGTCACGATCCTCGGCGGCGAATCCGTCGCGCGTGCTCTCGGTGGCCGGCGTTTTGGTGAAGCCCGCCGCGTGCGCGTCGCCGCTCAGCGCGTGGCAGACCAGGATCACGTTGTCGCGTGCCGGCGAGAGCGTCCCGTAGGTCTCGTACGCGACGCGGACGGGATGCAGCTCCCGCCCGCAGTCGAGCTGCACGGGGGCGGGCAGGTCCAGGTAGCGTGTTTCGACGGTGCCCACCGATCCAGCGACCGTGGTGGGAGTGGTCGGTGCCATCGGCCGGATCATATCCGCCTTCGCCGCCAAGCTACAGGGAAGCGGCTTCGGCGAGACAGGTCCCGCCCCGTTGTATGATCCGAAGCTTCCTACCTGACGATCGAAGAAGTGAAAGGGGCGACGCGATGGCTATGACCACGGTCAATAACGGAGTCAACGTCCAGGCACTGCTGGATGCGCGTGAGGTGTTGAAAGGGGCGCCGGAGGCGGCGCAGTTCACCTGGCGGGCCTCCTGCAAGTGGCAGGGCGGCACCCACAGCAAAACAACTGTCCAGAGCTTTTTCGGCCTCGGCCAGGAGCAGCAGCACAAGCAGCAGACCGTTCACGTGGCGGATCATCCGGAGGTCTTCGCGTCGGAAGATCACGGCATCACGCCGATCGAGTACGTGCTCGTCGGCCTTGCCAGCTGCCTGACCGCGGGCGTCGCCGCCGTCGCCCAGAATCGCGGAATCCAGCTGCGGTCGGTCGAGTCCCAGCTCGAGGGCAAGATGGACATCCGCGGCATCCTCGGCGTGGACAGCGACGTGCGGAACGGCTACGACGAGGTCAAGGTGACCTTCAAGATCGACGCGGATGCGTCGAAGAAGGACATCGAAGCGCTCGTCGCGCAGTCGCAGAAGCGCTCCGCCGTGTACGACGTCATCACCAATCCGGTGAACGTCACGGTCGAAGT
>DATBHR010000010.1:0-1635 GCA_036557365.1 Vicinamibacterales bacterium | reverse complement strand
GGGCGACGTCCCGAAGCGCTCGATTTGGCAGCGCATCAAAGACATCGCGATGATGGACGTCGCCGTGCTGGCGCGCGGCGGCGTGTCGGCCGGCTCCATCGAGCAGCTCGAGCAGATTCTGCTGGAGTCCGACTTCGGCGTCCCCGTCACGCTGCGTCTCGTCGAAGAAGTCGAGCGGCGCGCCAGCCGCGGTTTAGTAAAGACTGAAGCCGAGTTTCGCGGGGCGCTCGCGGAGGGCGTCGACGCGGCGCTCCGCGCAGGGAACAGCGATCCGAAACTCGCGCGTCCCGCCACGACGCCGATGGTCGTGCTGGTCGTCGGCGTGAACGGCGCTGGCAAAACCACGTTCATCGGCAAGCTGAGCGAACGCTTTCGCGCCGAGCGCCGGCGTGTGATGGTTGCCGCCGGCGACACGTTTCGGGCCGGCGCCATCGATCAGTTGCGGGTCTGGGCGGAGCGCACCGGCGCGGAGTTCATCTCAGCGACCCCCGGCGCCGATCCCGCGGCCGTCGCGTTCGACGCGATCGACTCGGCGATTGCGCGCGGCGTGGACGTTCTGATCGTCGACACGGCCGGACGGCTGCACACCAGCGACGGACTGATGACGGAGCTCAAGAAGGTCGCTCGCGTCATTACGAAACGGCTGCCGGGCGCGCCGCATGAAACGCTCTTGGTGCTCGACGGAACCATTGGGCAGAACGCAGTTCAGCAGGCCAAGACGTTCGCCGCCGCCGTGCCGGTGACGGGGCTCGTCGTCACGAAGCTCGACGGCACCGCGAGGGGAGGAGTGGTCGTCGCCGTGCACGAAGCGATCGACGTGCCGGTGAAGTTTCTCGGTGTCGGAGAAGGTGCGGCCGATCTCGTGCCGTTCGACGCCACCGAGTTCTCGCGCGAGCTGCTGAGCGACGAGGAGTGACCGGAACGTGATCGAGCGCGCCACCGCGGGTCACCAGCGCCTCTTTCTCGATACGCCAGTCACGTACCTCAAAGGCGTCGGCCCCGTTCGCGCCGAGGCGCTTCGACGGCTCGGCATCGTCACCGCCGGCGATCTGCTGTTTCACGTGCCGCACCGGTACGAGGATGCGAGCACGGTCTCGCAGATCAAGTCCCTCGAGCCCGGAATGCAGGGCACTGTCATCGGGACGGTAATCTCGAAAGGCGTCATCCCGACGCGGAAGGGCCTGCGAATCTTTCAGGCCGTGCTGCGAGACGACAGCGGCATGATAGAAGTCTCATGGCCCGGCCAGCCGTTCCTCGACCGCACGATCGACAAAGGCGACGTCCTTTTGGTGACGGGCGGCGTTCGGTTCTTCCACGGACGCCAGCTGCAGCCGCGCGAATTCGTGAACCTCGGCGCCGACGAAAGCGGCACTGCGCAGGGTCGAGTGTTGTCGGTGTATCCTGCGACTGAAGGGCTGTCGTTCAAGCTCATTCGGTCGATTGTCGACACGCACCTCGACGCGCTGCTCGGCCAACTCACCGAATATCTGCCGCCGGATGTGCTGAAAGCCGCCGGCGTGCCCGGCATCGCCGAATCGCTGCGCAAAGTGCATCGTCCTTCGTCGATCGCCGAAGCGATGGAAGGACGCTCACGGCTGGCGTTCGAGGAGCTGTTCTTCGTTCAACTGCTGCAGC
>DATBHR010000009.1:0-3106 GCA_036557365.1 Vicinamibacterales bacterium | reverse complement strand
CGCCGATTTTCGCATTCTATGCCGGTTCGAACTCACGAGGAGGCCCTATGAGATATGCAACCGGCTTCGCGGTGGCAGTCGCGTTGACCATCGTTCCGACCGCTGGCACCCGGGCTGTCGAGCTTCACCGGCACAGATCGCTCTCGTCGGAACCGGTCATCTACTGGAGTCACGAGGCGCAGCGAGCCATCGTTCCCGCCGGCCCTGGAGGTGTTTTCGGGACCGAAAACGTCGGCAACAAGTTTCCTGGCGAGGCTGCCGTCTATATGGGGATCGTTCACGCCGCGATCTACGATGCGGCGGTGGCGATCGAAGGCGGCTATCAACCCTACGCGATTGCGATCGACGCTCCCCCGCACGCATCACCTGCCGCCGCCATCGCAACCGCCGCACACCACACGCTTGTCGGCTCGCCGGAGATCGGATTGCAAGGCCTTCAGCCGGCGCTCGGCCTCACGCCCGAGCAACATGAAAGCTTCGACGCCGACTACGAAAGCTACATGAGCACTATTCCCGAAGGCGCAGGCAAGCGCGCCGGCATCCGTGTCGGCGAGCAGGTCGCGATCGCCATTCTCATGCTTCGTCGGAACGACGGCCGTGAGTCGAATCCAACGCTTGCCGATCTGAATCCGCCGGCTCCCGGTCCCGGCGTATGGGAGCAGAATCCCGGCACGCCTCTGCCGCCAGTGCTCGGCCTTCGCCTGCCGGAAATGACGCCCCTCGCCCTCGTGACCGCTTCGCAGTTTCGTCCGAGCGGGCCGACGGCGCTGACGAGCGCGGAGTACGCAGAGGACTTCGACCAAGTGAAGGAGCTCGGCCGTTTCGACAGCGCGGTACGCACACCCAAACAGACGACCGAGGCGCTCTTCTGGACCGATCACGACCTTCGCCAGTGGAACGACGGCATGAACCGACTCGCGCTCGCGCACCGACTCGATCTCGTGCAGACGGCACGCATGCTGGCGATGGCGCACGTCAGCGGCGGCGACGCGATGATCGGCTGCTTCGATGCGAAGTACTTCTACTGGTTCTGGCGTCCGTACCGGGCGATTCCACAGGCGGATGCTGACGGGAACGCCGCCACGACTGCGGACTCCACCTGGGTCCCGCTGCGTGACACACCCAATTTTCCGGAGTACCCCTCGGCGCACGCGTGTCATACCGGCGCCGTGGCGGAAGCCCTACGCACGTTCTTCGGGACCGACCAGGTCAGCTTCTCGCTCGACAGCCGAGTCACTGGCACGCTGCGTCAATACGACCGCTTCCATGACGTCGTGAAGGACGTCAAGAAGGCCCGCATCCTGGCCGGATTCCACTTCCGTAACTCCGATCGGGAGGGGGCCATCCTCGGACGCAAGGTTGCCCGCTTCGTCGTCTCCCATCTGTTCCGGCCGATCGATTGAGTCGAGCACCTTCGTCTGCGCCGCTAGAATAGTCCCGTTGCCGGGGAGCGAATCTCGTTCGCGCTCCCCGGCGGACGGGAGGCGGCATTGGCCCATCGGTTCGGCGATTTCACGCTCGACCCTGGCACCCGACAGCTGCTCTGGAGTGGCGCCGAGGTTCACCTGTCGCCGAAGGCGTTCGATCTGCTGGCGCTGCTCCTCGCCAGCCACGCTCGTGCGGTGTCGAAGGAGGAACTGCAGCAGCGCCTTTGGCCCTCGACGTTCGTCGAGGAGACGAACCTCGCAACGCTGATCGCCGAGATCCGCCGCGCGCTTGGCGACTCGGCTGCGAGCCCGAGATTCGTACGAACGATCTATGGATTCGGATACCGCTTTGTGGGCGATTTCATCGAAGACGTCGCTGCGAGCCGCTCCGAACCGCTTCGAGTGAGGCTGTGGTTACTGGTCGAACGCCGTCAGATACCGTTGCTCGAAGGTCCGAACGTCATCGGCCGCGGCGAAGACGCCGCCATCCAGATGGATGCCCCGGGGGTGTCGAGACATCACGCCAGGATTCTGGTCGCGGGGAGCGACGCAACCCTGGAAGATCTCGGCAGCAAGAACGGCAGTTACGTGAACGGAACGCTCGTGACATCGAGACGGCTTTCCGATCGGGATGAGATCCGTCTGGGCGCGACGGTTCTGACATTCCGTATCGCCTCGCAAACCAGCCCCACGGAGACACTGCCCGCTGGCGGGAGTGTTCGCGGCCGGCGCGATGGATAGCCTTTGCGCGCCTTGTCGTATTGCGGTGCCCCTCGCGCGACAATCGCAGCCTGATCAGACATCGAGGCCGGACACATGAAGCATCCGATCACCATCGCGCTCTGGTTGTCAATCTCGGTTGTCGCTCAAGAGCACGATCACGGCGGCGAGAAGCTCGGGACCGTCGCCTTCTCGACCTCGTGCGCTGCGGCGGCGCAGGGGCAGTTCGACCGGGGCGTCGCGTTGCTGCACTCGTTCGAGTTCGGCCGCGCCATCGATCAATTCAACGCGACGCTGGCGGCCGATCCATCGTGTGCGATGGCTGAGTGGGGCATCGCCATGAGCCGGTGGGGCAACCCGTTCGGCGTCGGCATTCGCCCGCTGCCGACGCTTCGGCTCGGGAGCGAAGCGGTGCACCGCGCGCAGACGATCGGGTTCAAGACCCGACGTGAACGTCAGTACGTCGAGGCCGTCGCCCACCTGTACGAGAGCGCGGATCCGGGCAGCCAGCCGACACGTCTGGCGGCCTACCGCGACGCGATGGCCGCGCTGGCCGCGGCCTATCCGGACGACGTCGAGGCGGATATCTTTTACGCGTTGTCGATCGCGGCCGTCGCGGCGTCGGCGCCTCTCGATCCATCGTTCGCAGCGCCGCTGAAGGCCGGCGCCATTCTCGAGCGCCTGTTTGCGAAGATGCCCGATCACCCTGGCCTGGCGCACTACATCATCCACAGCTACGACTATCCGCCGCTTGCGGAACGCGCCCTCGAGGCGGCGCGGCGGTACGGGAAGATCGCTCCGGACTCGCCGCATGCCCGTCACATGCCGTCTCATACGTTCACCCGTCTTGGCTATTGGCAGGAGTCGGTCGACGCCAACATCGCGTCTGCGGAAGCGGCGCGGCGCGAGGGCGTCGTCGGCGAGCAACTCCACACGATGGACTACCGGATGTACGCGTA
>DATBHR010000008.1:0-12270 GCA_036557365.1 Vicinamibacterales bacterium | reverse complement strand
CGCGGTACTTCAGCGTCTCGTTGCTGTGCGGACGGATGTTGCCGCCCGGGTTCGTGGCGGGATCGTAGAGGAACTTCGGCGGCACGTTGTTGATGATGTTCTCGCCGATCATCCCGTTCGTTTCGTAGTCCTGGTACAGCTCGCCCTGGAACTTGTTGCCGCCCGACTTGCCGAGCATCTGGCTCTGCACGCCCGGCGTCGGCATTTCCGCCCCCTGCGCGATCGTCCCGAGGAAGACCTCTTCGAACGATCCGTAGTCCACGTAGAACCCGGCGCCGGAGGTGCCTTCTGTCGTGTTGATGCCCTCGACGAGGACGCGGTTCTGTCCGCTGTAGCCGTAGGCCGTGTAGCCGGTCTGCGTGCCGGCGCGGTTGCCGCCGACGTCGATGCGCGACATCTGCACCGACGGCGTGACCGCGAGCAGCGCCCACAGGTCGCGTGCGTTCGGAAGCTCCTGCAGCTGTTCCAGCTTGAAGTTCTGCTGGACGCGCGTGTTCGACGTGTCGATGACCGGCGAATCACCCGTGACCGTCACGGTTTCATTGAGGGACGCGACCGCGAGCTCGACGTTGACGGCTGCGGTGAACCCCATCGCGATCTGAATGTTCTCGCGCTTCAGGGTGTTGAAGCCCGGGAGTTCGAAGGTCACGGTGTAGGTGCCTGGGGGCAGCGCCGGGAACCGGTAGTTGCCGCCGCCGTCCGTGACTGCTGTCTGGACGCCCATCAACGACGGGCTGCTGACTGTGACCGTCACCCCCGGCAGGACCGCGCTGCTGCTGTCGGCGACCTTGCCGTTGATCGAACCGGTCGTGCTCGCGCCACCGCCCTGCGCGAACGCGGTCGACGTAAATGCCAGGCTCAGTCCCAGCAGTACGGCAACCAGACTTAACGCTCGACGTTTCATGAACGTCCTCCTACTGAAAAACCGCTGTCGAACAGTGCGCGCTCAGTGTCCGGACGACGCGCTCTTTTGAGAGAAGTCCCTTACGACTGGCAAATGCCGTGCTGGACCGCGGGTGCGAGAGCGTAGCATCGAAGCCTCATGGGTGCAATGATTTGCAGATGCCGACTGGTAAGACATCTGGAGACAATGAGGCTAAATCCAAAATTTTGAGATAAGCGAATTCGAATATTCGAATAATGGGCAGGGAAAAGAAATGGCGGTTCCGGGTGCCGGGTTCGGGTTCGGGTTCAGGACGGTTCTGATCCCGTCCCTACCCGACCCACTAGACCTACCAGACCTATCTGGACCTTGCGGGCGTCAGCGCCCGAGAGTTGAGCTTGTCCAACTCGGGCGCTGAACGTCGTTCTTTGACCGTTGACCGTTGTTAGTGGCGCGGCCCTTCGACCTGCTTCAACGCTTCTTCGATCAGCCGCTCGTTGTCTTCCTTGGTGAGGTTTCGCTGAAGCAGCTTCGACGCGATCATCACCGACAGATCGACCGCTTCGGTACGGATCTGCTGCAGCGCACGCGCGGTCTCGAGCTGGATCTGACGCTCGGCGTTCTTCACGACCGCCTCGGCCTCCGCGCGCGCTTTCTGTTTCATGTCCTCGCGCAGCCGCTCGGCGTCCGCGCGGCTGCCGACGATGATCTGGTCCGCCTCAGCCCGCGCCTTGTTCAGGATGAGGACCGATTCCTGATTGAGCCGCTCCAGCTCCACCCGCGCCTGCTGCGCGTCGTCGAGTGACTTGCGGATGGCCTGCTGGCGCGAGTCGAGCGCTGCGAGCAGCGGCCTCCACGCGAACTTCGCGAGAAGGCCGAGCAGCACCAGGAACGTCAGGATGGTCCAGATGAAAAGCCCCGGATCGGGCTGGACCAGAGGATTGTTCATCGCTCGAACCTTTCAGCCCTACTTCAGGACGATGAGCAGCGCGAAGACTTCCGCCAGAATGGCGACGCCTTCGAGCAGGAAGAGCGGCAGGTTGACCGCGCCCGTGATCTTGTCTGCGGCTGCGGGCTGGCGGGCAATGCTCTCCGCGGCGGCGGCGGCGAAGCGACCGATGCCGAGTGCCGCGCCGATGACAATCATGCCGAGCCCGATCGCGGCTCCAAACAAGTGCAGGTTGTTCATTTCCTCTCTCTCCCTTTGTGACGCTCAGTGATGAACGTGAATGGCCATGCCGATGAACACGGCGGTCAACAACGCGAAAACGTACGCCTGAACCAGAACCACGATGATTTCCAGGGCCGACACGCCTACGGCCAGCGGCACCGACAGCACGATGCCGACGCCCACGCCGGCGACTGCACGTCCGAGCATCTCCGTGAAGAGAAAGACGAACGACAGAATCGCCAGAATCGCGATGTGCCCGCCGGTCATGTTCGCCGCAAGTCGCATGGTCAGCGCGAACGGCTTGACGATCATCCCGAGAATCTCGATGGGGATCAGCAGGATGTAGATCGGCCACGCGAGTCCGTGCGGCACGATGTTGATCCAGTGCTTGATGAAGCCGTGCGCCTTCGAGCCCGCAACGATAATCGACAGGAACGTGATGAACGCCAGCGCCGCGGTGACGTTGAAGTTCGCGGTGGCCGTGGTGCCGCCATGGATGATCGCCTTCAGCACCGAATGCTCGCCGGTCCGGAAGACGTAGTGATCCAGCAGCCCGAGCACGTCGAAGATCGGAATCAGGCCGACGGCGTTCGCACAGAGGATGAAGAGGAACAGGGTCAGGACGAGCGGCGTCCAGGTGTTCACCCACTTCTTGCCGACGTTCGGCAGCACGATCGAGTCGCGCACGAACTCGACGACGAACTCGAGCGCGTTCGTGAACCCGCTCGGAATCAGCCGATCCTGCTTCAGGTAGCGCCGCACGACCCAGGTCACGACGACGAACAGGAACGTCGCCACGAGCCACAACATGAACACGTGCTTCGTGACGGAGAAGTCGATGCCTAGTATTTTTGGCAGGTGAATGATCGGATGCTCGGTGTTGTTCGAGACGTGTTCAAGGATGGTCTTGCCAGCATTGAACTTCTCGGCGGCCTCCTGGGCCGCTTCACCGGCGTGTTCCTGTAGAACGTCTGCGATCATTCTGTTGCGACGAAAAAACGGAGACGTGACCCCGTTCTCTCAGGTCCCTCTGTTCCGCTCTGAGAGGAAGAGGCGACGCATCAGCAGCGCCTCGATCAAATACAACGCGATGAAATAAGCCGTGAAGCTGGCCACGAACGGCGCGAGACGCAAGCCGACGACCCGGAGCATCACCGCGACATACGCGCCGAAGAACACCATCTTGCCCACGAACGCGCTCATCAGCAGCGCGGTCACGCGGCCGGGATTCTGCCTGTACACGCGCTCGGTCAGCACCCACGAAATGCCCGCTGCCCCGAGGGGCGCGAGCATGCCGAGCAGGACTTCCCTCGCCGATCTGCGCCCCGCGAAGGCGATTGCCAGCAGCGCTGTTCCGAGGCTGCCGATCACCATCCAGCGAACCGCCCTCATCGACGCCTGCGTTCAGCGGTGCCAGACGGTCTTGGCGAGCTCCCACATGCCGACGACCACTCCGAGGAGGAGACCGCCGACGAGGAACCACGGCCGCGTCCCGCGCCACGCGTCGATCGCGTACCCGATGCCGCCGAGCACGATGATCGCGCCGATGAGCGTGTAGCTCGCCCCGGCGGCCGGTGCAGCACGCTCGACGCTTTCCTGAAACTGCTCGGTGGAGCCGGTCAGGAAATCCTTCTCGTCTTTTCGCGCCATCATCGTCCCGCCCGGACGTGCAACGGGGCCGTCGCACACTGAACCTGTCGACAGCTGCGGCTGAGTATAACGTACCTTGTGAAAAACTTCACTAAATCGTCAGGCCATGCCGGCGCTCAACGGAGCGTGGCCGTAAGTCCTGCCACACCAAGAGTTCGCGCCGACGCGTCCGCGACTTCGAACAGCAGGCGCGGGTACACGCCGAGCACGAGCGTCGCCGCAATGGCCACCGCGAGGGCGACCGCTGTCGGCGCCGTGCGGACCGGCTCGGAGCCGAGTCGATCCTTCTTGAGATACATGAAGACGACGATTCGAAGGTAGTAGTAGAGGGAGATCGCGCTGTTCAGGACGCCGATGACCGCCAGCCAGTAGTAGTGCGCGTCGATCGCGGCGCTGAACAGCCAGAACTTCCCCATGAAGCCGGCGGTCGGCGGAATGCCGCCGAGCGACAGCATGAAGAGCAGCATCGCGAACGCGGCGAACGGCGCACGGAACGCCAGCCCGCTGAAGTCCTTCAGCTCGTCGCCGATCACGTCCATGCGCCGCAGGAACACGACGACCGTGAACGCGCCGAGCTGCATGAAGGTGTAGATCATCAGGTAGATCAACGTCGCGGTGACGCCGCGCGTCGTTCCCGCCACGACGCCCATCAGCACGTAGCCGGCATGCGCGACCGACGAGTACGCGAGCATGCGCTTGATGTTCGACTGCGACACGGCGGCGACGTTGCCGACCGTCATCGTCATCACCGAGAGGACGTAGAAGACCAGCCGCCAGTCGGCGCTCATCGACGGCAGCCCTTCGACGAAGATCCGGAGGAGCATCGCGAACGATGCGGCCTTCGAGCCGACCGACAAAAACGCGGTAACCGGCGTCGGCGCACCTTCGTACACGTCGGGCGCCCACATGTGGAACGGGACCGCCGCGATCTTGAATCCGACGCCGGCGACGACCAGAATCACGGCGAGCACCAGACGCGGGTCGCGCTCCTGTCCCGCAAACAGCACCGCCATCGTCCGCAGGTTCGTCGTCCCCGAGAGGCCGTACATGAACGACATCCCGTAGAGCAGGATGCCGAGCGAGAACGCGCCGAGCAGGAAGTACTTCACCGCGGCCTCGTTCGATCGCTGGTTCGGCTTGATGAACCCCGCGAGGATGTAGAACGACACCGCCATCGTCTCGAGGCCGATGAAGATGGTGATGAGATCGATGCCGCCCGCCATGATCATCATGCCGAGCGTCGCGCACAGCAGCAGGAAGTAGTACTCGCCCGGCGCCACGCCTTCGACCTCGAGGTAGCGCACCGACATCAGGACCGTGATGCCCGCCGCGATGAGGAAGACGATCTTGAAGAAGAGCGCGAAACGGTCGACCGCGAGAAGCCCGTGCGCCACTTCGACGTGGACCGATCGGAACGGCGTCAGCGAGTACAGCGTCGCTGCCAGGATGCCGAGCGTGAGCCATGCCAGCGCGCCGCGCTTCTCGCGAGGCAGCAGCACGTCGGCCACGAGGACGAGGAGCGCACCGGCCGTGATCACGAGCTCCGGCAGGATGTAGTAGAAGTCGCTCGCGGAGATTCCAGCAGGCATCGATTAGCGCACCGCAGGGGTCTGCCCCGCGCTCGGAGTCAACGGATTGCCGTTGGCGTCGCACGGCACCGCCGCGAGGAACTTCGCCGCGGAATTCGTGGACGCGATCGCGGCCACGCGCTCGGGTGTCGGCGTCGGATCGCAATTGGCCGCGTATTTCGCTTCGTACTCGGGGCTCACGCGCGACACGATGTGGCGCACCGAGGTCTCGAGACGGCGCAGGAACGGCGCCGGGTAGATGCCCATCCAGACCGCCAGCACGAGAAGGGGCGCGAACGTCGCGAACTCGCGCTGGCTCAAGTCCAGCAGCCGCTCGTTCTTGGGATTCTCGATCTTGCCGAACATCGTGCGCTGATAGAGATAGAGCATGTACGCCGCGCCGAGCACGACGCCGCTGGCCGCGAATGCCGCCCACACCTTGCTCGCGACGAACACGCCCTGCAGGATGAGGAACTCACCGATGAACCCGTTCAGCGTCGGCAATCCGATCGACGACATCGTCATGATCAGGAAGATCGCGGCGTAGACCGGCATCACCTTCGACAGGCCGCCGTATTCAGCGATTTCGCGCGTGTGGCGCCGTTCGTACACGATGCCGACGATCAGGAAGAGGGCGCCGGTCGAAATGCCGTGATTGAGCTGCTGGACGATGCTGCCCGTGATGCCGACGGGATTGAGCGCGAACATCCCGAGCATCACCATCGCCATGTGGCTCACCGACGAATAGGCCACGAGGCGCTTCCAGTCCTTCTGCGCGAGCGCGACCAGCGCGCCGTACACGATGCCGATGATCGACAACAGCACCATCATCGGCACGAAGTGGCGCGCCGCCTCGGGCAGGATCGGCAGGCTGAATCGCAGGAACCCGTACGTCCCCATCTTCAGGAGCACGGCAGCCAGGATGACCGAGCCCGCCGTGGGCGCGTCCGTGTGCGCGTCCGGCAGCCAGGTATGGAACGGGAACATCGGCACCTTGATCGCGAAGCCGAAGAAGAACGCCAGGAAGATCCACCACTGCAGGTTGAACGGCATGTTCGTCAGCCGGTGGTACTGCGTGATGTCGAACGTGTACACCCCGCTCACGCTGTGGTTGTAGAAGTAGAGCGCGAGGATGCCGAGCAGCATCACCACGCTGCCGACCAGCGTGTAGAGGAAGAACTTGATCGCCGAGTACAGCCGGTTCGCGCTGCCCCAGATGCCGATGAGGAAGTACATCGGGACGAGCATGACTTCCCAGAAGAGGAAGAACAGCAGGAAGTCGAGCGACATGAAGGCGCCGAGCATCCCGGTCTGGAGCACGAGCAGGAAGATGTAGTACTCCTTCACGCGTTCCGTGATGGCCGTCCACGACGACAGCGTCGCGATGAACCCCATCATCGTCGTCAACAGGATGAGGAGGACGCTCAGGCCGTCGACGCCGAGGAAATACTGAGCCCCGACGCTCGGAATCCAGGGCGCCTGCTCGATGAACTGGAACTCGGCGTTCGCCGGGTTGTACCAGAACCACAGCGGGACGGAGACGAGGAAGCCGACGAGCGCCGTGACATTCGCAATCCAGCGGATGGCGTTGTCGTTCTGCTTGTCGACGAAGAGCAATACCGCTGCGCCGATGAGCGGTATGAACAGGATCAGTGACAGATAATGAGTCATAGTCATGTGCGTCCGCGCGGGTTACCGCACGAACAAATACACTGTTACGAACGCGAACACGCCGAGGAGCATCACGAGCGCGTAGTTCTGCACCAGGCCGGTCTGCAGACGCCGGAACGCGTGGCTTGATTCCGCGACGATCCAGCCAATCAGGTTGACGACACCGTCGACGACCGTCCGGTCCGTCAGCCCTGAGAACCAGGCGCCGATGACCGTCACCCAGCCCGCTCCGTTCACGGCGCCGTCGACGACATTTTTATCGACGGTCCAGAGGCCGCGCGCGCTGCTGTACGTCCCCGAGATGACCGTCGCGTTGTACAACTCGTCGACGTAGAACTTGTTGGTCAGCAGACGGTGCGCGCCCGCGAACCGTTCGGCCATGTCCTCCGAGATTTCCGGCGAGGTCACGTAGAACTTCCACGCCAGCCCGATGCCGGCCAACGCGACGAGAACCGAGAATCCCATCAGGCCAATCTCGACGCCGCGTGACACGTGCTCTCCGCCGCCTTCATGCTCCGCCGCGGCTGTCTCCGCCGGCTGCCCCGCTTCGACGACGTGCTCGGCCGTGAAGCTCGGCTCGAGGAAATGTTCGATCTCGTTGCTGCCGCCAAGCGCGGCCGGAATTCCGACGAGGCCCGCAACGACAGCGCCGACGGCGAGAGCCTGCAGCGGGAACGTCATCGGCCTCGGCGATTCGTGCGGACCGTGCCACGCACCATGGCCGTGTCCGTGGCCGGTGTCGTGGGCATCGTGGTCGTCGTGCGGCTCCGCCGGTCCGTGTGACACCTCATGCTTGGGCTGCTGCGCGTGGCCGTGTGCGTGAGCGTCGGCCGGATGCGCCGCGCCGTGCCTCGCCGCGGTCGCGGCGGCACTCACGCTCGCCGTCTCCCACGCGGGCCCGCGATACGGGCCGAAGAACGTCATCGCGATGAGGCGGAACATGTAGAACGCCGTCATCATCGCGGTGATCACCGCGAGCACCCAGATCGCTTTGTTCGAGACGTACGCGCGGAAGAGAATCTCGTCCTTGCTGAAGAACCCGGACAGCGGTGGAATGCCCGCGATCGCCAGCGTCCCGATGAACATCGTGACGAAGGTCACCGGCATGTACTTCTTCAGGCCGCCCATGCGCCGCATGTCCTGCTCGCCCGCCATCGCGTGGATGACGGAACCGCTGCACAGGAAGAGCAGCGCCTTGAAGAACGCGTGCGTCATCAGATGGAACGCGCCGGCCGAGAACGCGCCGACGCCCATCGCCGTGAACATGTAGCCGAGCTGCGACACCGTCGAGTACGCCAGCACGCGCTTGATGTCGTACTGCACGAGACCGATCGACGCCGCCATCAACGCCGTCAGCACGCCGACGATGGCGACGATCTCCATGACCATCGGTGCATGGGAAAAGAGCACGGCGTTGCGTCCGATCATGTAGACGCCGGCCGTCACCATCGTCGCGGCGTGGATGAGGGCCGATACCGGCGTCGGTCCTTCCATCGCGTCGGGCAGCCAGACGTACAGCGGAATCTGCGCGCTCTTGCCGGTCGCGCCCACGAAGAGCAGCAGGCAGATGGTCGACAGCACACCGAACTGCATCGTCTCGACGGGCATCGTGCCGGCGGCGTTCTGCACGGCGCGGAAGTCGAGCGTGCCGAACGTGAAGTAAATGAGGAAGACGCCCAGCACGAAGGCCCAGTCGCCGATGCGGTTCGTGATGAAGGCCTTCTTCCCGGCGTCGGCCGCGGTCTTCTTCTCGTACCAGTAGCCGATGAGCAGGTACGAGCACAGGCCCACGCCCTCCCAGCCCACGAACATCACCAGGAAGTTGTTTCCCAGGACGAGCATGAGCATGAAGAAGCAGAACAGGTTCAGGTAGCAGAAGAATCGCGCGAAGCCGCCGCGCGGTTCGTCCAGCATGTAGGCCGTCGCGTAAATGTGAATCAGCGTGCCGATGCCGGTGACGACGAGGAGCATCAACCCGGACAGCGGGTCCAGGCGGAATCCCCACGTGACCTGGAAGTTGCCGATGCCGTCGTGCGTGGCAAGCGGAATCCGCGGAATCCAATCCGCGAGGACGACGTCGTGGGCGCGCGCGGTCGCGGGCAGCCCGAGCAGCTGCCAGAACGCCGCCAGCGCCAGCGCCAGCGCGGCCAGCATCGTCGCGCTCGCGACCATGCCCGCCGTCTTGCGCGAGAACGATTGGATCCCGACGAGGCCGTTGATGGCCGCCCCGAGTCCCGGAAGCAGAGGAATGAGCCAGATGTACTGCATCGTCGTCATTGCGGAGCGCGGATGGCGGTGTGCGGACTAAAAGTCGCTACGGCCGCCAAACCGAACACGCCGTTACCAGTCACACGTCCCGTTCGAGAAGTTTCTGGATTCGAACCGATTCACCGCGTTCAAACCAGGCCGCTATCCTTCATCCGCGATCTTGAATCCGCAATCCTCAATCCGCATTCCGCAATGGATTTACCATCGCATCAGGTTCATCTCGTCGATGTTCAGCGTTTCCTTGTTCCGGTAGAACGCCAGGATGATCCCGAGTCCGACCGCCGCTTCGGCCGCGGCGACGGCGATGACGAAGATCGCGAACACCTGACCGATCGCGTTCTGCAGCTCCGCCGAGAAGGCGATCAGGTTGATGTTGACCGCGTTCAGGATCAGCTCGATCGACATGAAGATGATGATGATGTTCCGGCGCACCATGACGCCGACGACGCCGATGATGAAGAGCGCCGCCGACAAGAGCATGTAATGGGTAGGCGTAATCATGACCACCGTATTGCGGATTGCGGATTGGGGATTGCGGATTGATTGGGGATTGAGGATTGGGGATTGCGGATTTGCGATTGCGGATTCCGCGCACAGCTATCCGCAATCAATCCGCAATTCGCGATTCGCAATCCGCAATCCGCGGTTCCCCGGTAATCCGCAATCCGCATTCCGCAATCCTCAATCAATCCGCAATCCTCAATCCCCAATCCGCAATGATTAGAGTTCTCGTTTCGCGAGCACGATCGCGCCGATCATCGCCACCAGCAGCAGCATCGACGCGATTTCGAACGGAATCAGATAGCTGGTGTACAGGAGCCAGCCCACCGTCTCGGTGTTCCCTGCCACCGGAATCGCAGCCGTCGGCGCGACGTATGCGGGCTTCATGTAGCCGTACACCGCGATCGCACCGAGCTCGAGCAGTACCGCCGCCGCCAGACCGAACCCGAGCTTCGTCCGCCGATGCGGATCGGAATGCGCCTCCGGCGGCCGCTTCAGATTCACGAGCATGACCACGAACAAGTACAAGACGACGATGCCGCCCGCGTAGACGAGCACTTGAATCGCGGCCAGGAACGGTGCGTTGAGCATCACGTACAACGCGGCCACGAACAGGAAGTCGAGCACGAGGAACAGCACGCTGTGCACGGTGTCGCGCGTGCTGACGACCAGCACCGCAAAACCGAGGATGCACGCAGCGATGAAGTAGAACGCGATGGCTTCGCCCATGGCAGCTATTCGCAGGAGCACGCCCCTACGAGATCATCAGCACCCTTATGATGGCCGTCACCACCAGGTTCACGATGGCGAGCGGGATCAGCATCTTCCAGCCAAGCCGCATCAGTTGGTCGTAGCGGTAACGCGGCAGCGTCGCGCGGACCCAGATGAAGATATAGAGGAAGATGAACGACTTGATCAGGAACCACATCCACGCCGGCACGATGTCCAGGAACCCGAGCGCGGCCACGTTCGGAAACGGCCGCAGCCATCCGCCGAGGAACAGCGTCGTGGCCACCGAGGAGACGACGATCATGTTGGCGTATTCGGCGAGGAAGAACAGCGCGAAGCGCATCCCGCTGTATTCCGTGTGGAAGCCGCCGGTCAACTCCTGCTCGGCTTCGGGCAGATCGAACGGCGCGCGATTGGTTTCCGCCAGGCCGCCGATGAAGAAGATGACGAACGCGACCGGCTGCACGAACGCGAACCACACCTGCGACGCCTGCTGCGCGCGCACGATGCCGACCATGCTCAGCGTGCCGGCCATCAGGATGACGCTGACGAGTGTCAACGTCACGGCCACCTCGTAGGAAATCAGCTGCGCCGACGCGCGCAGGCTCGCGAGCAGCGGATATTTGCTGTTCGACGCATAGCCCGCAAGGATGATTCCGTACACGCCCACCGACGCGACCGAGACGACGTAGAGCAGGCCGACATTGATGTCGGTGATGTATAGCGACACCTGCCGTCCGAACAGGTTGACCTCGGGGCCGAACGGGATGACCGCGTAGACGATGAGCGCCGGTACCATCGAGATGATGGGCGCGACGGTGAAGACCCACTTGTCGGCGCGGACCGGCGTGATGTCTTCCTTGATCATCAGCTTCACGGCATCCGCGACCGGCTGCAGGATGCCGTACGGCCCGACGCGCATCGGCCCGAGACGCGACTGCGCCCACGCGATCACCTTCCGCTCGAGCAGCACCATGTAGGTGACGCCGACGAGCGTCGCGTTCAGGACGATCAGGACCTTCAGAAGCGGAATGACGAAGCTATCGATCATTTTTTCACTGGCGCCGGGGCCCCACTAACTTTTCACTGGCGGCGGGGCCCCACCCCCGCCGCGCACTCACGCTGATACCTCCCTCGGGCTCAAAACAGTTGCCCTCGGTCGGCATAGCCGCAGGCGCTCGTACCAGGCCTACCAACCCTACCCGACCCACCCGACCAGTTATCTGTCCACCTCGCCGAGCACGATGTCGATGGATCCGATCAGCGCGACGACATCAGCCACGAGATGACCGCGGACCAGGCGGCGCAGGCCCTGCAAATTACAGAACGACGGCGGGCGCACCCGGAATCGGTACGGGTTCGTCAGCTTGCCATCGCTCACGATGAAGTAGCCGAGCTCGCCCTTCGGCGATTCGATCGCGTGGTAGGTCTCACCGGCGGCCGGCTTGATGAGGCGCGGGACCTTGCCAACGATCGGTCCTTCGGGAATGCCTTCGGTCGCCTGGCGGACGATGCGCAGCGACTGCCGGAACTCTTCCATCCGCACGAGGTACCTGTCGTACGTGTCGCCGGCGGTGCCGATAGGGACGTCGAACTCCATCTCGTCGTAGGCGGCGTACGGTTCGTCCTTCCGCACGTCGCGCACGACGCCGGATCCGCGGAGCGCCGGGCCGCAGAGTCCGAGGCCAATCGCTTCCTCGCCGGAAATGATGCCGATGTTCTTCGTCCGTTCCAGCCAGATCCGGTTGTGCGTGAGCAGCGTCTCGTACTCGTCGATCTTCGAGTCCATGATCGAGCAGAACTCGAGCACTTTCTTGTCCCAGCCGGGC
>DATBHR010000007.1:0-29224 GCA_036557365.1 Vicinamibacterales bacterium | reverse complement strand
CGTCCCTCGGGCCGCCGATGCTGACGCCCGAAGGCGCGCGCGTCCAGGCCGACTGGCTGTACGCGTTCATCCGCGGACCGATCACGATCCGGCCGTGGCTCAACGTGCGGATGCCGACCTTCGGTCTCGACGATCCGAATCTGAATGGCGTCATCCGCTACTTCGGATCGATCTCGAACACGATCGGACCGTTCCAGACGCACGAGATGCGCACGGTGTCCGCCGCCGACGATGCCGGCGGCAAAGCGCTGTTCGAGAAGCTGAAGTGCCAGCAGTGTCACGTGCTCGGCGCGATCCCGAAGGATCAGCCGACGTCGAACCTCGCGCCCGATCTGCGGATGGCGCCGGAGCGGCTGAATCCCGACTGGATCGTCGCGTGGCTGAAGAAGCCGTCCGATATTCTTCCGGGCACGCGGATGCCGGCGTTCTGGCCCGACTACCCGAAGTCGTTCTACCCGCAGATGGGCAACGACGCCGACAAGCAGATCCTGGCGATTCGCGACCACCTGCTGACGTTCCGCGGCGGCCCGAGCCCGAAGGTGGGCGGCGCGAAGAACGCGAACGATCACTGAGGACTGTGTAGAGACAGGGAGATGGCAGGATTTTAGGATTGCAGAATTGCAGGATTGCAGAATTTGAGGATGTGTCGTCGATGTGACGTCGTCGCACCTTCCTCAACGCGTTAGCATTGCAATTCTCCAATCCTGCAATCCTGCAATCCTGCAATCCCGATCTTGACCTTCTGCAATCCTGCCATCCTGCAATCCTGCAATCCTGCAATCCTGCAATTTTGCAGTTCCGCGTCTATAATCGCCCGTGCTTCGTCCCTACCGGGGCGTACTGCCCCGCGTGCACGCCACGGCATTCATCGACGAATCGGCACAGATCATCGGCGACGTCGAGATTGGCGAAGAGAGCAGCGTCTGGATGAACGCCGTGCTCCGCGGCGACGTCCACGCGATTCGCATCGGCCGCCGCACGAACATCCAGGACGGGACGATCGTGCACGTCATGAACGGTACCCATGCGACGACCGTCGGCAGCAACGTGACGATCGGCCACGGCGCGGTCGTTCACGGTTGCGCCATCGATGACAACTGCATGATCGGGATGGGTGCGATTCTGCTGAACGGTGCGCACGTCGGTTCAGGCTCGATCGTCGCCGCCGGAACGCTGCTTATCGAAGGCATGAAGGTGCCGCCGAAATCGCTGGTGATGGGCAGCCCCGGCAAGGTGAAGCGACTGCTGACGCACGCCGAGATCGAAAATATCCAGGCGTTCGCCGACCGCTACGTAGGATACCGGCTCGAGTACATGTGACGACACTTTCGACGAAACCGCCGAGCGGCACCCGCGACTTTCTGCCCGAGGACATTCGCAAGCGTCAGTACGTCACGGGTGTCATTCGCGAGGTCTACGAGAGCTACGGCTACGAGCCGCTCGAGACGCCGGCGTTCGAGAACATCGAGACGCTGCTCGGGAAGTACGGCGACGAGGGCAACAAGCTGATTTTCAAGATCCTGAAGCGCGGGGAGCACGAGCAGACGGGACAGGCGGATCTCGCGCTCCGCTACGACCTGACCGTGCCGCTCGCGCGCGTCGTCGCGCAGTACCAGAACGCGCTGCCGAAGTTCTTCAAGCGCTATCAGATTCAGCCCGTCTGGCGAGCCGACCGCCCGGCCCGCGGCCGGTTCCGCGAGTTCTATCAGTGCGACGTCGACGCGATTGGATCGACGTCGCCGATCGTCGAAGCGGAGCAGCTCGCGGCGATGGCGACGGTGCTCGAGCGGCTCGCTTTCACGGATGCGGTCATCCAGCTGAATCACCGCGCGCTGCTCACGGCGTTGATCGACGTGGCCGGTATTCCGCGGGCCCTCGAGGGCGAGGCGCTGGTGGCGCTCGACAAGCTGGATAAAATTGGCCGCGACGGCGTCGTCTCCGAAATGTCGGCGCGAGGATTTCCGGCGACAGCCGGCCCGGCGCTCCTCGATCTGGTCGCTTCGTCGGACGCATCGCAGGGGGGTTCGGAGGCGGCCGGCGGCAACGACTGGGTTCTCGAGCGTCTCGAGCGCAGCGTGGCGGGTCACGAGACCGGCGCGCGCGCGTTGCAGGACCTGAAGGACATTCTTCGACTCGTTGCGGGCACCGCGGCCGCGGCGCGCGTGAACCTCGCACCGAGCCTGGCGCGCGGACTCTCGTACTACACCGGCGCGATCATGGAGGCGACGGTCGAAGGTATTGGCAGCCTGGGCGGCGGCGGCCGCTACGACGGGCTGATCGGCATGTTTCTCGGCCGCGACGTGCCGGCCTGCGGTTTCTCGCTCGGCCTCGAGCGGATCCTCGTCGTCATGAGCGAACGCGACCAGTTTCCGCCCGATGTATCCTCAGGCGCCGTAGACATCCTGGTGACGTTGTGGGATGCAACGACCGCGCAACATGCCCTGAGGCTGGCCGCCGACCTGCGCGCCGGCGGATTGCGCGTCGAGGTGTACCCGGAAGCCGATAAACTGGGGAAGCAGTTCAAATACGCCGCCGGCCGGAACGTGGCGTTCGTCGCCATCGAGGGTGACGAGGAGCGGACGGGCGGAACGGTGGCGATCAAAGACCTGCGCAGCGGCGAGCAGACGGCCGTTGCGCGCAACGAGGCCGCTGCATTCGTGGCGCAGCGGCTCCATTCTCGACCACGACACTGATGGCAGAAGCGTTAGGCAATCTCGTGAGGACCCACACGTGCGGCGCGCTGCGCGCCGGCGACGTGGGGGCGGAAGTCGTGCTGCTCGGCTGGGTGCACCGCATCCGCGATCTGGGCGGCGTCACGTTCATCGACGTGCGCGACCGCGCAGGCGTTTCGCAGGTGGTCGTTCGCGAGAATGACAGCCTGATGACCGTCGCCAAGCGCCTCCGGGCCGAGTTCGTCATCGGCGTGAAGGGGATCGTGCAGCGGCGATCGGAAGAGACGATCAACGCGAAGCTGGCGACCGGACAGGTCGAAGTGCTGGCGCGCGAGATTCGACTCCTGAACGAAGCGAAGACGCCGCCGTTCCAGATTGCGGACGACGCGCCGGTGTCCGAAGAAATCAGGCTGAAATATCGCTACCTCGATCTGCGGCGTACGCGCCTTCAGAGCAACATGGGGCTGCGGCACCGCGTGTCGATCGCGATCCGGAAGTACTTCGACGCGAATGGATTCTGGGAGATCGAAACGCCGATCCTCGCGAAGTCCACGCCGGAAGGCGCACGCGACTTCCTCGTGCCCAGCCGCGTGCACGCGGGCGAGTTCTACGCGCTGCCGCAGTCGCCGCAGATCTTCAAGCAGATCCTGATGATCTCGGGAATGGATCGCTACTTCCAGATCGTCCGCTGCTTCCGCGACGAGGACCAGCGCGCGGACCGGCAGCTCGAGTTCACGCAGGTGGACGTCGAGGTGTCTTTCGCGCAGCCCGAGACGATCTACGGCCTGATCGAGCCGCTCATGCGCGACGTGCTCAAGGAATGCGGGCACACGGTTTCGCTGCCGATGCGGCGGATGCCGTACGCCGAGGCGATCTCGAAGTACGGGTCGGACAAGCCGGACCTGCGCTGCGGTCTGGAGATCCACGATCTCTCGGATGTCTTCCGGGAATCCGAGTTCCGCGTCTTCAAGCAGATCGTCGCCGACGGCGGCGTCGTGCGGGGATTTGCGGTGCCGCAAGGCAATAAGTACACGCGCAGTCAACTCGACGTGCTCGTCGATCAGGCGAAGCAGATGGGATTCACCGGCTTGATCTGGGTGAGGCCCGGACAACCGCCGCTCAGTTCGGTGAAGGCGCTGAGCGAGAGCCTGCTGGTGACGGCGCTGAATCGTGTGGGCGCCTCACCGGACGATCTGCTGTTGATGGCCGCTGGAAAGCCGGACGAGACCTCGAAACTGCTCGGGCAGCTGCGCCTCGCGATCGCGAAGAAGGAGAACCTGCTCAGTGCTGAGGCGTTCGAATTTCTCTGGGTGACCGACTTTCCGCTGCTCGAATTCCACGAAGAGGACGGCCGCTGGTATTCGATGCACCATCCGTTCACGTCACCGCTCGACGAGGACGTGGACAAGCTCGACACGGACCCCGGCGCGGTCCGCGCGAAGGCGTACGACCTGGTGCTCAACGGCTCCGAGATTGGCGGCGGAAGCATCAGGATTCACGACTCCGCGCTCCAGGCTCGAATCTTCAAGCGGCTCGGCATCGGCGACGACGAGGCGAGGCTGAGATTCGGGTTCTTCCTGGATGCGCTCGAGTTCGGGACGCCGCCGCACGGAGGCATTGCACTCGGCCTGGACCGGATCGTCGCGATTCTGGCCGGCGAGTCGTCCATTCGCGAGGTGATCGCCTTCCCGAAGACCGCAAACGCGCTGGATCTCATGGCCGGGGCGCCTTCTGCGGTTGAGGCGAAACAGTTGCGCGAGCTTCATCTGAAAATCCAGAATTGAGACCGGGCCGGCTCGCGAGGGCCAATCACCACGGAGTGGGGCGATCGGGGGCCCCACGGAGCGCGGAGCGGAACACCGGACGGGGGCAGGGCCCCGGAGTAATGAGGAGCGGAGCACGGAGCGGGGCAACTGGGGCCCCGCGAGTGTGCAGCGGAAGACCGGGGGGCAGGGGCCCCCGGAGTAAAAATGAAACGAATCAGCGTCCCCGAAGAGGGGATCGAGACACTGTTCGGGTCGTACGATGAGAACCTCAAGCATCTCGAAACGCTCTTCAACGTCCGCATCCGCACGCAAGGCCACGACCTGCTCGTCGACGGCGACACGCCGAATCTCGAGCGCGTGGATCGCGTGGTCGGCCAGCTGGCGTCGCTGATGCGCGAGGGCTACAAGCTCTCGGATGCCGACGTGAAGACCGCGTCCGACCTCGCGGCGCAGGACGACTCGGTCGATCTCCGCGATCATTTCCTCAAAGGCAGCCTTACCGCGGCGGGCAAGCGGCGCATCGCGCCGAAAACGGTCAATCAGCGGCGCTATCTCGACGCCATCGAGCAGAACGACATCGTCTTCGGCATCGGCCCCGCCGGCACCGGCAAAACGTACCTGGCCATGGCGCAGGCCGTCGCGTTTCTCGTCGCGAAGAAGGTGAGTCGCATCATTCTTGCGCGGCCGGCCGTCGAAGCCGGCGAGAAGCTCGGCTTCCTGCCCGGCGATCTGCAGGAGAAGGTCAATCCGTATTTGCGCCCGCTCTACGACGCGCTGTACGACATGCTCGACGTGGAGCGCGTGGCGCGCTACATCGAGCGCGGCACGATCGAAATCGCGCCGATCGCGTTCATGCGCGGCCGGACGCTCAACGACTCGTTCGTGATCCTCGACGAAGCGCAGAACACGACGTCCGAGCAGATGAAGATGTTCCTGACGCGGCTCGGCTTCGGATCGAAGGCCGTCATCACGGGCGACGTGACGCAGATCGACCTGCCCACGCCGCGCGTCTCAGGCCTCGTCGAGGCGATGAAGGTCGTGAGCGCCATCGACGGCATCTCGTTCATCTATTTCGACGAGCGCGACGTGGTCCGCCACAAGCTAGTGCAGCAGATCGTGAAAGCGTACGAAGCGTTCACGAATGGAAACGGTCGCCCGCGTGCCTGACGAGGACACACGGGGCGCGGCCCGGCTGCGGCGTCCCGCGCGGCGGCTGGTTGTCGCCATTGGAGACGAGCTGGGCCGACCCGCCCGCGCCCGCGGCCTCGCGGCGTGGCTCGGACGTGTTGCGCCCGCACGCGCGGTCGGCCGCGTCGGCATCGCGCTCGTCAGCGACGCTCGCATCCGCGCCCTCAATCGCGTCTACCGCAGGAAAGATTGCGTGACCGACGTGCTGTCGTTTCCCGCAGGACCCCTGTCGGCGCCGCGCGGCGCCGGACGCACACGCTTCCTCGGCGACATCGTCATCGCAACGGGAGTGGCCGCGCGTCAGGCCGCCGACGCCGGCCATGACGAGGCGACCGAGCTGCGAGTGCTCGCGCTGCACGGGCTGCTGCACCTCCTCGGATATGACCACGAGCGCGACGCTGGACAAATGGAGCGTGTGGAGCGCCGGCTGCGGCGCAAGGGCCGCCTGCGCGAAGGCCTGATCGAGCGGGCGCAGCGATGAGCGTCGTCCCGTTCGCCATCTTTCTGCTCGCCTGCGCGGCGGTGTACCTCGGCGTGATCGAGGCGTCGTTCAGCGCGTTGATGCGGCTGTCGCTCCGGCTCGTCGCCGAGCGGAGTCGGCGGCACGGCGCGCTCGACACGTACCTCGACGATCCGCTGCTGTTGTTCGTCCCGCTGCGCCTTCTGCTCGGCATCGTGACCGGAGTGGCGACCGCGCTGCTCGCGCTCACCGTCGAAGTCGGCAGCGCGCGCAGCCTGACGTTCGTCATCGTCGCCGTCATCGCGTTCGTCATCGTCTTCGAGCTGCTGCTGCCGCTGGTCATCGTCGGACGCGGTCTTCCGGAACGTGTGCTCGCGTTCCTGCTGCCGACCTTCGTGCCTGTGGCAAAGCTGCTCGCGCCGCTCACGCAGCGGATCGCGAAGTTCGTCGCCGGTCCGGCCAGGCCGCAGCTCCCGATCGACGATCTCGCCGACGAGAACAACGAGATCGCCAAGGCCTACATCGACACCGCGGAGCAGGAAGGCATCATCCAGGGCGAAGAGCGCCGCCTGCTGCAGAGCATCGTCGACTTCGGCGACACGCTGGTGAGGGAAGTGATGACGCCGCGGCCCGACATCGTGGCTATCCGCGAGGCCGCCACGATCGGCGAGCTGCGGGCGCTGTTCCAGGAGCAGGAGTATTCGCGATTTCCGGTGTTTCGCGAAAGCCTCGACAACATTGCCGGCTTCGTGTTCATCAAGGACCTCGTCGCGATGGGACCGTCGGTCACCGATGCGTCGCCGATTCGGCCGCTGATCAGGCCGCCGGTCGTGGTCCCGGAGACGAAGCGCGTGCCCGAGCTGCTGAAACAGTTTCAACGGCAGCAGACGCAGTGCGCAATCGTCGTGGACGAGTACGGCGGAACGGCCGGACTCGTCACGATCGAGGACCTGCTGGAGGAGATCGTCGGTGAAATCCGCGACGAATACGACGTCGAGTCCGAGCCGATCGTCGACGAAGGGCGCGGACGGTTCGTCTTCAGCGGCAAGGTCAACATCGACGAGGTGGCACAGCGGCTCGGCGTCGAGATCGAAAGGGAAGGCTTCGAGACGGTCGGCGGGTTCCTGATGCATCACATCGGCCGTGTGCCCGCGGCGGGCGAGAAATTCGACGTCGACGGACTGTCCGTCGAGGTGCTCGACGCCGAACGGCGCCGCATCAACAAGGTCCGCATCTGCCGGCACGCGCCGGCGGAGCAGCCCGCGGAGTCCGAGGAGCGGTCCTCGAAGGTGTGAAGAGCGGCTTCGTCTCCTTCATCGGGCGTCCCAACGCAGGTAAGTCCACGCTCCTGAACCGCCTGGTCGGCACGAAGCTCGCGATCGTCTCGGACAAGCCGCAAACCACGCGTAACCGCATCCTCGGCGTGCGCAATTATGAAGACGCGCAGGTGGTGCTGCTCGACACGCCAGGCATCCATCGGCCGCTGCACCGGATGAACGTCCGGATGGTCGACGCGGCCGTCGACACCATCGGCGAAGTGGACGTTCTCGCGCTCGTCGTTGACGCGACCGAAGCGGGCGGGAAGGGCGACGATTACGTCCTCGAGCTGGCGAAGCGGTCTCGCGCCGCGGTCTTTCTCGTGTTGAACAAGATCGACCTGATGCGGCGGCCGCGACTGCTGCCGATCATCGACCGCTACCGGACGAGGGCTGACTTCGCGGAAATCGTCCCCGTATCGGCCGCGACCGGCGAGAACGTGGATCGTCTCGAACGCGCGATTATCGATCATCTGCCCGAGGGCGAGGCGCTGTATCCGCCCGACTACCTGACGGACCAGCCCGAACGTTTCTTCGCGGGCGAAATCGTCCGCGAGAAGCTGCTGCAGATGACTCGCGCCGAAATCCCGTTCTCGAGCGCCGTCGTCATCGACCGGTTCGAGGAAGATGCAAAGAATGGCTCCGAGCGCGACCGCGAGGGACGCGCGCGAGGGCTGCTGAGGCTGTACTGCACGATTGTCGTGGACCGCGAGTCGCACAAGCCGATCGTGGTCGGCCGCGGCGGCGAGATGATCAAGCGCATCGGGTCGGCCGCCCGGGAGGACCTCGAGCGGTTCTTCGGCACCCGCGTGTTTCTCGACCTGCACGTGCGGGTCAAGTCGGAATGGCGCGAGGACGAACGCGTGCTCGAAGATCTCGGGCTGTAGTACAGTAATCAACCGCCCTCTGGATGCCGGCCTATACCACCGACGCGCTGATTCTCAGGACCTATAAGCTCGGTGAGTCGGATCGCATCGTCGTGTTCCTGACGCGCGATCGCGGCAAGAAACGCGGCGTCGCGAGAAACGCGCGGCAGAGCCGTCGCCGGTTCGGCGGTGCGCTCGAACCGCTGACGCACGGACGCGTCGGCTACGTCGAACGCGAACGACGGGATCTGGTGCACGTGCAGTACGTTGAGCCGATCCGTTCGCCGCTCGCGGCGCCGGACGTGGAGGCGCTCGGCTACGTCAGCTATTTTGCCGAGCTGATCGACGAGTGGGCGCAGGAATCGGATCCGAGCGAGCCGATGTTCAGGCTCGGCGCGTCGATGGTCGACGCGCTCGCGCGCGGTGTGCCTGTGGAACCGCTCGCGCGGTACTTCGAGTACTGGCTGCTCCGGCTCCAGGGCGTGTACGAGTCGGACGCGGGTTTGTCGGAAGGCGCGCAAGTATTTCTCGGTGCGGTACGCAAGGTGAGCCCGTTCGGGCTCGCCGGCATCAGCGTGTCGCGTCGAACGTTGACCGAGCTCGAGCAGGCGCATCGCGCGCTGATCACGACGCACCTCGAAAAAGATCTGAAGTCGGTGCGTGTGCTGCGCGCCATGCGGCGTTGACATGACGTTTCAGTCGCTCATCCTCAAGCTGTCGGAGTTCTGGGCATCGCGCGGGTGCGCCCTGCAGCAGCCGCTCGACGTCGAAGTCGGTGCCGGCACGATGCACCCGGAAACGTTTCTCCGCGTGCTGGGGCCCGGCCACTGGAACGTCGCGTACGTCCAGCCGTCGCGCCGCCCGGCCGACGGACGCTTCGGCGAGAATCCGAACCGGCTCTTCAAGCACCATCAGTTCCAGGTGATTCTCAAGCCGGCGCCCGATGACGTGCAGCAGATGTACCTCGAGAGCCTCGAGGCGTGCGGCATCAACCCGCGCCACCACGACATCCGCTTCGAAGAAGACAACTGGGAATCGCCGACGCTCGGCGCGTGGGGCATCGGCTGGCAGGTGATGTTCGACGGCCAGGAGATCTCGCAGTTCACCTACTTCCAGCAGGCGGGGGGCATCGAGCTCGGACCGATTTCCGCGGAGCTCACCTACGGGCTCGAGCGCATCGCGCAGGTCCTCCAGCGCGTGGACAGCGTGTTCGACCTCGAATGGGCGCCGGGCGTGAAGTACTCGGAGGTCCGCTATCGCGAGGAAGTCGAGCAGTCGAAGTACGTGTTCAACGTCGGCGTCCAGCTGCCGGACGGCGAGTTCAGCGCATTTCATCGCCGGATGTTCGACGAGTGTCATCGCATGGCGGAAGCGCTGCTGAAATCCGGACTGATCTGGCCCGCGCTCGAGTACACGCTCAAGTGCTCGCATCTCTTCAACATCCTCGATTCGAGCAACAGTGTCGGTGTGACCGAGCGGACCGCTTACATCCTGCGCGTCCGGAAGCTTGCGGTCGCGATTGCGCAGGCATACGTCGCTGAAGGAAGCAGCACCGCCGCGGCACACGGCGGCATGCCGGCGGGAGCGACGTCCTGATGGAACGCGAGCTCCTGCTCGAAATCGGCTGCGAAGAGCTGCCGGCCGGCTGGCTTCCCGGATTGACGACGCAGATTGGCGACGCGGTGGCCGCGCAGCTGCGCGAGCATCGCCTGACGACGGACGTGCCGGTGGAAACCTACAGCACGCCGCGCCGCCTGACCGCGCGCCTCGCGCACGTCGCCGAGCGGCAGACGGATCTCGAAGAACTGGTCACCGGTCCGCCGGTGTCTGCCGCATTCAAGCCGGATGGCACGCCGACGCCGGCCGCGGCCGGTTTTGCGGCGAAGCAGGGCGTCGACGTCGGCGCGCTCGAGCGCACGCAAACGCCGAAGGGCGAGTACCTCGCGTTCAGGAATCGGCAGCGCGGCAAGGCCGCCGTGGACGTCCTGCCGAGCGTCCTCGGTGGTGTGCTGCGCGCGATGACGTTCCCGAAGTCGATGCACTGGGACGCGATGCTCGAGGACGGGCGCGGCGAGCTCCTCTTCGGGCGGCCAATCCGCTGGATCCTCTATCTCTACGGCGGCCGCGTCGTGCCGTTCAGCATCGCTCGTACGCCAGCGGCGCAGAGCAGTCAGGTGCAGGACGTGCCGAGCGGCGCAGTGACCTACGGCCATCGGTTTCTGACGACGAGCGGACGTGCGGGCCGCTCGATCAAGGTCCGCTCGTTCGAGGAGTATCGCGCCCGCTTGCTCGAGAACTTCGTCGTCCTCGAGCGCAGTCAGCGTCACGACAAGATTGCCCGTGCGCTCGACGCCAAGGCGCAGCGGTTGCGCGGACGCGTGAGCCGCGCGGCGAGCGTCGATTCCGGACTGCTCGAGGAAGTTCCGGATCTGGTCGAGTATCCGTCGGTGGTGGCCGGGACGTTTGCGCCCGAGTTCGCGCAGGAGCTGCCCGAGGAAGTGCTCGTGACGACGCTCGTGCATCATCAGCACTATTTCCCGGTCGAAGGAGAAGACGGGCGGCTGCTCCCGGCGTTTCTCGCCGTGATCAACAGCGAGCCGGACAACGAGAAAACGATTTCGCGCAACGCGGAACGCGTCGTGAGCGCACGTCTGCGCGACGCGCGGTTTTTCTGGGAGGCCGATCGCAAGTCGACGCTCGAATCGCGCATCGAGCGGCTGTCCACGCTGCTGTTCCACAAGAAGCTCGGCACCTACAAGGAAAAGGCGGAGCGCCTCGAGCGTCTGGCGGCCACCATCGCACGCGATGCGCTGGGAGCGGACGCGGCAGCCGCGCAGCTCGCGTCGCAGGCCGCGAGGCTCGCGAAAGCAGACCTGACCACCGACATGGTCCGCGAGTTCACCGAGCTGCAGGGAACGATGGGTGGAATCTACGCGCGCGAAGAGCGCCTGCCCGAGGCCGTCTGGAAGGCCATCTACTATCACTACCTTCCGCTCGGCGTCGAGGCGGACGCGCCGCCGTCGCGCGAGCAGTTGGGGACGGCGGCGGCGACCTGGGCTGCCGTGTCGCTGGCGGACAAGCTCGATACCGTCGTCGGCCTGGTGGCGGCGGGCGAGAAGCCCACCGGCTCGCGCGACCCGTACGCCCTGCGTCGCGGCGCACAGGCCATCGTCAAGCTGCTCGTGGACCTGCCGGAGGTGACCGGCATCGACAAGCGGCCGACGCTCGACGCGCTGATCGACGCCGCGGACCGCGAACATCAGGTGCGCCTGACGGCGGAGACGCGCGCAGCGCTCCACGAATTCTTCCAGGAACGGCTGATTCACGTCCTCGAGTCGCGCGGCTACGATCGCGGCAACGTGCGCGCGGTGACGTTGAACCGTCCACTGAGCGCCATCCGCCCGCTCGATGAGCGGCGCAAGCTCGAGGTCCTGCCGGACTTTGCGAAGACGGCGGAGTTTCAGCAGCTTGCCACAGCCTTCAAGCGTGTCCGCAACATCACGCGCGATGTGGCGCCGGACGACGCGACGCTGACGGCACCGGACGGCGACGCGCTGACCGAGCCCGCCGAGCGCGCGCTGTGGGACGAAATCGAGCGGCGCGCGCCCGTCATCGAGCAGTCGATGACGTCCGGCAGGAATTTCCGCGAGGCGTTTTCCGAAGCCGCGAAAGTCGGACCCGTCGTCGATCGATTCTTCGTCGACGTGCTGGTGATGGCCGACGATCCGGTGGTGCGGAAGAGGCGGCGCGGGCTGCTGAAACGCCTCGAAACGATGATGTTGAACCTGGCAGATCCCTCGGAGATCGTCTCCGAGGAGAAGCGTCCTTGATCGTGTGATTCGTTCGACGGAGAACTGAGAATGGCGAAGAAGCCGACACCGCGAAAGACAGCGTCGAAGTCCCGGGGTTCGTCCAGGTCGAAGAAGTATGTGTACTCGTTCGGCTCGGGCAAGGCCGACGGCAACCGGCACATGAAAGATCTGCTCGGCGGCAAGGGATCGGGCCTGGCGGAGATGACCAACGCCGGTTTGCCGGTGCCGCCCGGCTTCACGATTTCGACCGAGGTCTGCACCATCTACTACGACGAGAAGGGCAAGATTCCCGGCACGATCGACAAGGAGATCGCCGGGCACCTCCAGAAACTGGAGAAAGCCGCCGGCGCGACGCTGGGTTCGAGCGATAACCCGCTGCTCGTCTCGGTTCGTTCGGGCGCGAAGTTCTCGATGCCCGGCATGATGGACACGATCCTCAACCTCGGTCTCAACGACGATGCGGTCGAGGGATTGAAGGCGAGGACCAAGAACGGCCGCTTCGCGTACGACAGCTACCGCCGCTTCATTCAGATGTTCGGCAACGTCGTGCTCGAGATCTCGAAGGACGCCTTCGAACACGAGCTCGATGCTGTGAAGAAGGCGAAGCGCGCGAAGCAGGATACGGACCTCAACGAAGCGGCGCTCCGCGAAGTCGTCGAGCGCTACAAGAAGGTCGTGAAGTCGAAGTCTGGCCGCGACTTCCCGCAGAAGCCGCACGACCAGCTGACCATGGCGCGCGACGCCGTGTTCCGGTCGTGGATGAACGCACGCGCGATCGAGTACCGGCGCATCTACGACATCCCCGATCACATCGGGACGGCCGTCAACGTCCAGATGATGGTCTTCGGAAACACCGGCGATCGCTCCGGCACCGGCGTTGGTTTCACCCGGAATCCCGCCACCGGCAAGAAGGAGTTTTACGGCGAGTTCCTCATCAACGCGCAGGGCGAGGACGTCGTCGCCGGCATCCGGACGCCGCAGCCGATTCGCGAACTCGAGCAGGTGATGCCGAAAGCCTACAAGCAGCTTCGCGACATCACGACGCGGCTCGAGAAGCACTACAAGGACGTCCAGGACTTCGAGTTCACGATCCAGGACGAGCGGCTGTTCATGCTGCAGACGCGCAGCGGCAAGCGGACTGGATACGCGGCGGTCGTCATCGCGACGGATCTCGTCGCCGAGAAGCTCGTGACGCCGAAGGAAGGCGTCCTGCTCGTCGACCCCGAGTCGCTGAATCAGCTGCTCGCACCGGGTTTCGATCCGAACGAGTGGAAGAAGATTCCGACCGCCACGAAGGGCTTGCCCGCGTCGCCGGGCGCCGCCAGCGGCCAGGTGGTGTTCACCGCCGATCACGCCGTCGAATGGACCGAGCAGGGCAAGCAGGTCATCCTGGTCCGCCGCGAGACGGTGCCGGACGACATCCACGGCATGTTCGTTTCGCAAGGCATCCTGACCGCGACCGGCGGCATGACGTCACACGCGGCCGTCGTCGGCCGTCAGATGGGCAAGCCGTCCATCGTCGGCGCCGGCGCGCTCGAGATTAACGAGACGGCGAAGCAGGTCCGCATCGGCGACAAGACGGTGAAGGAAGGCGACTACATTTCCTTCGACGGCCTCACCGGAGAGGTCAAGATCGCACGCGTCGCGTCGCAGCCGAGCGAGATTCTCCAGGTCTTGAACGGGACGCTCGACGCGAAGAAGTCCGACATCTATCAACGGTTCGACAAGCTCCTCGGATGGGCCGACTCGATCCGGCGCCTCGGCATCCGCGCAAACGCCGATCAGCCGGACCAGGCCGAGCTCGCGTACGCCTTCGGCGCGCGTGGCATCGGACTCTGCCGAACGGAGCACATGTTCTTCGGCGAGGGCCGGATTCCGATCGTGCAGCGCATGATCCTCGCGGAGACCGAGGCCGACCGGCGGAAGGCGCTCGACGAGTTGCTGCCGCTCCAGCGCGACGACTTCTACGGCGTCTTCAAGGCGATGAAGGGGATGCCGGTCACGATCCGCACGATCGACCCGCCGCTGCACGAGTTCCTGCCGAAGCGCGAGGAGCTGATGGTCGACATCGCGCGCCTCGAAGCGACGGGCAAGACCGGAAAAGAGCTCGACGAGAAGCGGCGCCTGCTGCATCGCGTCGAGCAGCTCCACGAGTTCAACCCGATGCTCGGCCATCGCGGCGTGCGTCTCGGCATTACTTATCCGGAAATCACCGAGATGCAGGCCCGCGCGATTCTCGAGGCGGCCTGCCGCGCGAACAAGGAAGGGCTGAAGGTCGTGCCCGAGATCATGATCCCGCTCGTCGGGCTCGTGAAAGAGCTGAAGGATCAGAAGGCGGTCGTCGATCGCGTGGCCACAGAAGTCATGAAAGAGCAGGGCGTCAAGGTGAAGTACCTCGTCGGCACGATGATCGAAGTGCCGCGCGGTTCCGTCACCGCAGACCAGATCGCCACGGAGGCGCAGTTCTTCTCGTTCGGAACCAACGACCTCACGCAGCTCACGTTCGGCTTCTCGCGTGACGACGTCGGCAAGTTCCTGCGGATCTACCAGGACAAGAAAATCTTCGACAAGGATCCGTTTGCGTCGATCGACGTTGAAGGCGTCGGCTCCGTGGTGCGCACCGGCGTCCAGCTCGGTCGAAAGACGCGTCCCGATCTGAAGCTCGGCATCTGCGGCGAACACGGCGGCGATCCGGCGTCGATTCATTTCTTCGAGCGGGTCGGACTGGACTACGTCAGCGCGTCGCCGTATCGCATCCCTGTGGCGCGACTGGCGGCTGCGCAGGCTGCGCTGGCCGTTCGCGTCGGCGACTAATCGTCAGCGGGCGGGCGAGCGGGGCGATGGTCAGCGTGCTCGTGTACCGGAACGGTCAGGTCGAGGAAGCGCGGAGCATCGACCGCGCCTGGCTCAGCCCGGCGTCGGGCGCGTTCATCTGGGTCGACCTCGCCTCGCCGTCCATTCCGGAGTCGCTCATCCTCAGCGACACGTTCCGCTTCCACGAGCTTGCCGTCGAGGACGCGATGAGCGCGCGGCAGTACCCGAAGGCGGAAGCGTACGACGGCTATCTCTACGTCGTGCTGCACGGCATCAACTTCCAGCAGGCCGAGACGTGCTTCGCCACGCACGACGTCGACTTCTTCCTCGGACCGTCGTATCTCGTCACCGTGCACGACGGCACCACGCAGGCGATCCTCGAGCTGCGCGAGCACATGACGCGGACGCCGAAGAGCATGAGCGAAGGTCCGGTGGGGCTGTTTCACCGCATCGTGGACGCGATGGTGGACCAGTACCGGCCTGAGATCGACAAGCTCGAGGATCGGATCGACGAGCTCGAGAACGCCGTGTTCGCGAATCCGTCGCCGCAGATCGTGCGCGACATCCTCAAGGAGAAGCGCGACGTCGGCCTGCTCCGGCGCATCGTCCAGCCGCAGCGCGACGTGGTGGCGCGGCTCGCGCGGCGGGACTTCGTGGACGTCAGCACGGAGATGTCGTTCCGCTTCCGCGACATCTACGATCATCTCGTCCGCATCACCGACGATGCGCAGACGTTTCAGGATCGGATTACGGGCATCCTGGACGCGCACCTGTCGAACGTCAGCAACCGGCTGAACGAGATCATGAAGGTGCTGACGATCGTGTCGGTGGTCTTCCTGCCGCTGACGCTGCTCGCCGGCATCTACGGCACGAACGTGCCGCTCCCGCGTTTCCCCGGCGGCGATTCCATGCAGTTCTGGTGGCTGATCGCGATTTCAGCGTTCATCGTGATCGTGATGCTCATCTACTTCCGCCGGAAGCGCTGGATCTGAGCCTTGGGAAAGATCCTTCGCCTTCCGCAGGACCTCGCGAACCAGATTGCCGCCGGCGAGGTCGTCGAGCGTCCATCGTCCATCGTCAAAGAGCTCGTCGAGAACGCCATCGATGCCGGCGCGCGCCGGCTGTCCATCATCGTCGAGATGGGCGGCAAGCGGCTGGTTCGCGTGGACGACGATGGGGAAGGAATGACGGCGGAGGACGCGCGGCTGGCGATCGAGCGGCATGCGACGAGCAAGATCCGCAAGGCCGACGATCTGGCGGCGATTCATACGCTGGGGTTTCGCGGTGAGGCCCTGCCGTCGATCGCATCGGTGTCTCACTTCGTACTCCGCACGCGCGCGCGCGGCGAGTCGAGCGGGACGGAAATCCGCGTCAACGGGGGCACCGTTGCGGCCGTCGTCGAGCTCGGCATGCCGGAAGGGACGTCGATCGAAGTCCAGGACGTGTTCTACAACCTGCCGGCGCGCCGCAAGTTCCTGAAATCCGACGCGGCGGAGTCGACGCAGGTGTCGCGCGTGGTGACGCAGCTGGCGCTCGCGTACCACGAAATCGGATTTACGCTGACCAGCGCCGGACGGACGGTCCTCCAGTGCCCGGCCGTCGCATCGTCGCGCGACCGGCTGTATCAGGTGTACGGCGACCGCGACGATCTCGTGGAAGTGCGCAAGCAGGCGTCGGGACTCGCACTCACTGGGTTTGTCGCCGCGTTGGCGGAGCAGGGGCCCACGCGCGGCGCGCAGCATGTGTTCATCAATCGCCGGATCGTGAAGGACCGCACCATTGCGCACGCGATCATCGATGCCTACAGCGTCGCGTCGATCAAGGAGCGCAGCCCGGAAGTGCACCTCTTCATCGAGATGCCGGCCGACGCCGTGGACGTCAACGTACATCCGACGAAGGCGGAGGTCAGGTTTCGCGATCAGTCCGCGGTCCACGAAGTCGTGCGTCGAGCGTTGATGGACGCGCTCGGGCACAGCGGCGCGCCGCAGCTCGAGCTGCGGCCGGAGGCGATGCGCGCGCCGATCGAATCGACGGTCACGCTGCCCGGCGTGCTGTCCGGCGTCTATCCGAACCGGTGGGTTCCCGACGCATCGCGGTCATCCCAAGGCGGCAGTTCATTGCCGGCGGCGTACGCGGACCTCGGAACCGGACCGGCCCGCGAGTATCCGGCGGCTGCGGTGGACGCGACGCCGCGCGCGGCTTCGACCGAGATGAAGCCGATGATTCCGCTCGGCCAGTTTCGCGACACGTTCATCATCGCGGTGGACGACGAAGGGGTCGCGATCATCGACCAGCACGTCGCGCACGAGCGCGTGCTGTTCGAACGCGTGATGGAGCGGCTGACGACGGGACGACTCGAGTCGCAGCGTCTGCTCGTGCCGCTGGTGCTGGATCTGCCGCCGGCCAGCGTACAGGCACTCGCGAATCGCAGCCAGGAGATCGAGCGCCTCGGTTTCGAGATCGAGCCTTTCGGTCAATCCAGCCTCAAGGTGGCGGCGGTGCCGGCGCTGCTCAAGGCGGAAGATTCGTCGAAGGCGCTGATCGCGCTCGCCGACGATCTCGACGGCCTCGACCGCGGCGCGCAGGTCCAGGAGGCGCTGCAGCGGATCGCGGCGACGACCGCGTGTCATGCGGCGGTGAAGGCGAACTACCCGCTGACGTACGAGAAGATGACGCACATCCTCGACGAATTGCGCGCGACCGCGTACTCGACGATCTGTCCGCACGGCAGGCCGGTGATGCTGCGCCTCACGCGGCGCGAGATCGAGAAGAACTTTGATCGGATTTGATCGCGCGCCGGCGCGGACTGCGCGACGCGGTGAACCGCTGTGACGCGCGCGTTCTACTACATTGGACGCGCGCTGCAGGTCATCGGCATGTGGCTCCTGCTCGTCGATCTCTTCACGGCCGGACCGATGGGGCCAGACCCGCGTTTGTTCGGTGTCGGCGTCGCCGTTTTCCTCGGCGGATGGGGGCTGATTCGCTTGACACGCTGACCGCCGGTTGCTACAGTTTTTGTGTCCACCGTCACGACAACCGATTCAAGCTCAACGCTTTCCAAGCGAAAGGGCCATCCTGCACGGCGCGGGAGCGCAAAACCGGGTGTGGGCGCGAGAAAGTGTCGCGGCCGCGGCTCGGCTGCCGAACTTGGAGTTCCACATGGTGTCCCGCCGACTCGTTTTCGTCACGTCGATCGTCGCCACTGCCATTTCCTCCTTCACGCTCGGCGTGATTCACACCCGGCGCGCGGATGCCGCCTCGGAAACGTCCTACGACATACAAATCGCGGCGCTTCGCGCCGAGATGAAAAGTCAGATCGGACGAGCCCAGAAGACTGAAGCCGTACTGCCCGCCGGCACGATGGGTACGACCGCGAAGCCGGTCGCGACGGAGGCGCCAGCGGACGGCGTGCCGAACATGACCGCGCGCGCGAAGATGGTCGCCGAAATCAAGCAGGAGTTGCAGAGCGAGATGGGCCTCCTGCCGCTGCACCTGCTGCGCGACCGCCGATCCAGCTTCGTCGAGCTGTATTCGTCCGACAACCAGGGCAAGACGAACTACGGCACCGCCGGGTATCTCGGGAAGGGATACTTCATCACCGTCAAGCACGCGGTCGTCGCGCTCAAGGACGAGGACGATCGACAGGGCACGCGGAAGATTACCGGAATCAAGGTCGTCTACCGCGGCAAGGAGATCCCCGCGAAGCTCGTGGACGCGGGCGACGCGGACGTCGAAGTGCACAACGGCGACTGGGCGATCATCAAGACGGCAACCGAACTCGATCTGCCGTCGCTGCACGTGGACACGGCATTCGGTTTCGACTTCGCCGAGCCGATCTTCCGCCTGGGCAACGACTATTCGAAGGGCATCCTGCTCTCGACCGGCTACATCGGGCAGCGCACGTCCAACGGCCTCGTCACCTGCCTGACCGACGGCCATCCGGGGGTCTCGGGCGGCGGCGTCCTGAACCAGCGGGGCGATCTGGTCGGCATCCCGATCGGCCGCATGCAGGGGGACTACCGGTTCTCCTTCATCCTCCCGATTCGGGACGAGATGCTGCGCAAGCTTCCGAGCTATACGCCGGCGACCGCGCCGAGCATCGTCTCCTCCGAGCACCAGTAGACGCCGTTTACGGCGCCGCAACGCAGGCTGCGGCGCGACGTGTCTATAATCCCCGTGCGAGGAGGCGACATGTGGCGTGAGTTCAAGGACTTCCTGCTGAAGCAGAATGCGCTGGCGCTGGCGGTCGGCGTCATCACCGGCGCGGCGCTCGGACGTGTGGTGTCGTCCCTTGTCGCAGACCTGCTGATGCCGCTCATCAGTCTCGGGATTCCGTCGGGCGACTGGCGCGCATCGAAAATCGTCCTGTCGACCGTGACGGGACCGGACGGGAAGACCGTCGTCAACTCGATCAACTACGGCAACTTTCTGGGCACCGTGGTCGACTTCATCATCGTGTCGTTCGCCGTGTTCCTGATCCTGCGGCAGGTGCTCACCCCCGCACCGGTACCTGCGACGAAGGCGTGTCCGTACTGTCTTGAAACCGTTCCCGCGGCCGCGACGAAGTGCAAGGCGTGCACGAGCGTATTTTGATGGGGCGCCTTCGTGAGGCGTCCGGTGTGGTGAGACGGGCGTTCCTGGCCGTCGTGATCGCCTCGATGTGCGCGTGCACACAGCACGCCGCTCAAGCGCCTGCGAACGGCGGCCAGAGCACGGACGCGAGGGTCAAGGCCGCCGCTGACACATTCCTCGAGGCATTCTTCGATCGGTCTCCCGAAGCCGTGACGCAGTTCGGCGTCCCCGGCCGTCATCACGATCGTCTGACCGACAACTCGCTGACCGCCCTCAAGGTGTGGGAGGACCGCGAGGACGCGATGCTCCGCGACCTCGTGCAGATCGACCTGGCGCAGATCACGAACCGGTCGCTTCGGGCCACCTACGCGATCACGCGCGAAGCGCTCGAATCGGATGCGGCCAAGCGGATCTGCCGGGACGAACTCTGGCCGGTGAGCCAGATGACCGGCTGGCAGATCAACTTCGGCTATCTGGTCACGATTCAACCGGTCGGTACCGATGAGGCACGCCGCGAGGCGCTGGCGCGCTGGGCGCAGCTGCCGAAATACATCGACACCGAAATCGGCAACCTCCGCGAAGGCGTGCGCCTCGGGTACACCGCGCCGAAATTGAACGTGCGGATCGTCATCGCCCAGGTCCGGACGCTCGCATCCACGCCGCTCAAGGATTCACCATTCGGTTCGCTGGCGCAGCGCGACAAGTCGCCGGAATTCCAGAAAGCGTTTGCCGATCTGGTCTCGCGGCAGATCACGCCGGCCTTCAAACGCTACGCGGACTTTCTCGAGCACGAGTACCTGCCGGCCGCGAGAGATGCCATCGGCGTCTCTGCGAATCCGGACGGCGCGAAGTGCTACGAGGCGAGCGTCCGGTACTTCAGTTCGGTCGCGAAGACGGCGGCGGACGTCCACGAGACGGGCGAGCGCGAGAACGCGCGGATCGCCGCGGACATGCACGCGATCGACGAGCGTTCGTTCCACGTCGGCGACATCCGTCAGCTGCTCGATCGCGCGCGCACCGACCCGAAGTTCCGCTTCAAGAGCCGCGAGGACAAGATTGCCTACTCGCAGGCGGCGCTCGCGCGCGCCAAGGCGGCGATTCCCGACTGGTTCGGTTTGCTGCCGAAAGCCGACGTCGTCATTCAGCCGTATCCGGCGTTTCGCGAGAAGAACGCGCCGAACGAGTACAACCCGCCGGCCGAAGACGGCAGCCGTCCCGCGGTCTTCTTCATCAGCGCCTACGAGGCGGAGAAGCAGAGCCGGGTGGAGGACGAATCCACGGCTTTTCACGAGACGATTCCCGGCCATCACCTCCAGGGCGCGATCGCGCTCGAGCGCCGCGAGATTCATCCGATTGGCAGGTACCTCTTCAACAGTGGATACGCCGAGGGATGGGCACTCTACGCTGAGCGTCTCGCGGACGAGATGAAGCTGTATTCGTCGGACCTCGATCGGCTGGGGATGCTGTCGTCGCAGGGACTCCGCGCATCGCGGCTCGTCGTCGATTCGGGCATTCACGCGCTGGGCTGGACGCGTCAGCAGGCCATCGACTACATGCTGGCGCACACCGCAGAGCGGCCGCACGACATCGAATCGGAAGTCGATCGATACATCATCTATCCCGGCCAGGCGACGTCGTACATGATCGGCCGCCTCGAGATCGACGAGGCGCGCCGGGGCGCGGAGAAGACGCTCGGATCGAAGTTCAGCATCAAGGACTTCCACGACCGCGTGCTCGAGGACGGCGGCGTGCCGATCAGCTACCTGCGCGAAAAGATCAGGGCCTGGGCGGAAGCGTCCCGATGAGCGCGTCGTTCAGATTTCCGCTGGCCACGCTCGTGATGGCGGCGCTGGCGGCTCCTTCCGTGCCGCACGCGCAGTCACCGCGCACGCACGACCTGCCGCTCGCGCCGTCGAGTGTCCACTGGGGCTACTACGACGCGCGCCTGAAGCCCGTGCTGCGCGTCGCGTCAGGCGATCGCGTCCGGATCGAGACGATGGTGGCGGGCGGACTGCAGCGGCTCCGCCTTGCGGGCGTCAAGGACGACGAGATCCCGGAGTCGTTGAAGGCCGTCGAGGGTGCGATCACCGAACGCGGCCCTGGCGCGCATCCGATGAGCGGTCCGATTTTCGTCGAAGGCGCGGAGCCGGGAGACACGCTCGAAGTTCGCATCGTCGCGATCGACTTCCTCCATCAATTCGGCGTCAACGCGTTCAGTCCTGGCGGAGGCGTGCTGCCGGACGACTATCCGTACGCGCAGCTCCGACTGTTCCGCTGGCAGGCCGGTGCGACGCGCGTCGAATTCTCGCCGGGCATCAGCCTGCCGATCGCGCCGTTCTTCGGCTCGATCGGTGTCGCGCCGCCGCCGCTCGTTGGCCGCATTTCGAGCCGGCCGCCCGGCTGGCACGGCGGCAACATGGACAACAAGGATCTGGTCGCCGGCTCGACGCTGTATCTGCCGGTCCACGTGTCCGGCGCGCTGCTGTCGGTCGGTGACGGCCATGCGCTGCAGGGCGACGGCGAGGTGACCGGAACCGCGCTCGAAACGTCGCTTCGCGGCACGTTCGAGCTGCGCGTGCGGAAAGGGCAGCGCCTGCGCTGGCCGCGAGCGGAGACGCCGACGCACTACATCGCGATGGGCCTGAACGAAGATCTCGACGAGGCCGCCCGGCTCGCAACACGCGAGCTGGTGGATTTTCTCGTCGCTGAAAAGCATCTGACCCGCGACGACGCGTACATGTTGTGCTCGCTCGCCGCAGATCTCCACGTCACGCAGGCCGTGGACGCCACGAAGGGCGTTCACGCGTCGATCGCGAAATCGATTTTTTCAAGGTAGGCTTTCGATCGAGGACAACGACATGAATGCACGCGATGCAATCCTCTTCAGCGGCGGCGCGCCTGGCGCGGAATCCGAGTTCGGCGCGTGCGCCGAGCGATATGGCATCGAAGAGGTGAACTTCACGTTCGACGGCCACAAAATCGAGCGGCACCGCGGAGTCCGCGTCCTCAATCACGAAGAGCTGCAGAACGGCGACGTGAGCCTCGAGTACGTCTCGCGGTTGATGCACCGCCGGTTCGCGGACGCGCCGACCATTCGCAAGGTGCTGCAGACGATGTGGTACCAGGTGAACAACGGCCAGGAGATTTACGTCGTCGGCGTGATTCTCGAGGACGGAACCGTCCGCGGCGGCACCGGCTGGGGCGCCGAGTTCGCGAAGCTGTGCAACAAGCCGCTCCACGTGTTCGATCAGGAAAAGGATCGATGGTTCACATGGACCGGCAGTGAATGGCAGCCCCGGACGTCGAACGACGGCCCTATCGTCACCCACGTGCACTTCACCGGCACCGGGACGCGAAACCTGCGGCCGAACAGCAAGCGGGCGATCGAAGAGCTGTTCGAGCGATCGTTCAAGTGAGGCTGTTCAGCGCTTGCGCCTGCTCTTGATTTCGTTCCATCCGTCGAGCCGGCGCTTGATTTCGCGCTCGAACCCGCGGTCTTGCGGCTCGTAATAGACGCGGCCCTCGAGCGCGGGCGGCAGGCACGTCATGTCGGCGACGGCGTCTTCCTCTGCGTGCGCGTACTTGTAGCCCTTCCCGTACGCGAGATCCTTCATCAGCTTCGTCGGCGCGTTTCGCAGGTGCAGCGGCACCGGCTGCGCGACGTCCTTGTGCGCGTCCTCGGCCGCTCGATTGTAGGCTTCGTAGACCGCGTTGCTCTTTGGCGCCGTGGCGAGATAGAGCACGGCTTGTGCAAGCGCGGTATTGCCTTCCGGCATGCCGATGAAGTGGAGCGCGTCTTTCGCCGCGACCGCGACGGTGAGCGCCTGCGGATCGGCGTTGCCGATGTCCTCGGATGCGAATCGCACCAGCCGCCTCGCGATGTACATCGGATCCTCGCCGGCTTCGACCATTCGCGCCAGCCAGTAGACCGCTGCGTCCGGATCGCTGTTGCGCATCGACTTGTGCAGCGCGGAGATGATGTTGTAGTGCTCCTCGCCTGACTTGTCGTAGAGCAGCGCGCGCTTTTGAATCGTCTGCTCGACGCGTCCGAGATCGACGACGCGAGCGCCGTCGACGGCAGGCGCGGCCGCGACGCTGAGCTCGAGCAGGTTGAGGGCGACGCGGGCGTCGCCGTTCGCATACATCGCGATGCCGCGAAGCGCATCGTCGTCCACCCGCACGGCGGTCGCGCCGAGGCCGTGCTCGGCATCCACCAACGCACGCCTGAGAATCGACTCGGTCTCCTCCGTCGTCAGCCCGCGCAGGACGAAAACTTTCGACCGCGAGAGAAGCGCCGCGTTCACCTCGAACGACGGGTTCTCGGTCGTTGCGCCCACGAGGATGATGTCGCCGGCTTCGACACGCGGCAGGAACGCGTCCTGCTGCGCCTTGTTGAACCGATGGATCTCGTCGATGAAGAGCACCGTCCGGCGGCCGCGGTCGGCCCTGGTGCGCTCGGCCCGGCCGACGACCTCGCGGATGTCCTTGATTCCCGAGGTCACGGCGCTGAAGGCGACGAACTCGGCGCCAGCCAGCTGCGCGAGGATCCGCGCGAGCGTCGTCTTGCCCGTGCCGGGCGGACCCCAGAGGATCAACGAGTGAAGCGTGCCGCTCTCGATCGCTCGTCGCAGCGCGCGCCCCGGTCCGATGAGGTGCGATTGGCCGACGAACTCGTCGAGCGTGCGCGGCCGCATTCGATCGGCCAGCGGCGTGCCGGGCAGCGGCGTGTCGTCGTCGAACAGCGAAGGGGACATGACGCCGTTACGCCGCAGGCTTCGATGACTGGCGCTGACGTCGCGCTTCGTACAGCAGAATGCCGGCGGTCACCGCGGCGTTGAGCGAGTCAACCCCCTTCCGGATCGGCACGGTCACGACGCCCGTGGCGCGTGTCGTGACTTCGTCGGCCAGGCCCGCGCCCTCGTTGCCGATGAGCACGAGCGTCGGAGCGGTGAGATCGAGCCTGTCGATCGACGGCGCCCCTCGCGCGACCGTGGCGATGACGGCGAGTCCCAGGTCGCGTGCTTTCGCGAGCGCCACGTCGAGCGATGCCTGCGCGACGGGCACGCGAAATGTGCTGCCCATCGCCCCGCGAAGCGTTTTCCAGCCTCCGGGATCTGCGGTGCGATCGATGGCCACGACCCCGGTCGCTTCGAGCGCATCGGCGCTGCGGATGACCGCCCCGACGTTACCGGGATCCTGGACATCGACGAGACCCAGCGCCAGCGCGGGCGCCGGGCTGAAGGTCTCTTCGAGCGAATCGGCCGTCCAATCGGCGATGGCGACGATGCCGCTCGACGTCCGTACGGGGCTGGCCGCCTCGATGACCGGCGACGTGGTTTCGTAGACGACCGCCCGCGCGTCGAGTGCACGACGGACGAGCTCCCGGCTGGCACGCGAGGCGCCGAGAAACTCGGAGGACACGAGCACCGTGCGCAGGTGCAGTCCTGCGTCGAGCGCATCGGCGATGAGACGACTGCCATCGAGCAGCACGGCCGACGTTCTCCTGCGGCGGCCGGCGAGTTGCCTGAACTCAGTGACAACCGGATGCCGGCGGCTGGACAGACGCGGAAGCGTGCGAGGCACGGACGTGAGGGCGAAGATAGCATGTTAGAATTTTTTCGACATGAAAGCGCGGCTCATCAAGCGGTTCGAGGACGAGATCGTGCAGCTCGAGCGCGAACTCACTCAGCAGCTTCCGAAGGAAATCCAGCGCGCGCGGGAGCACGGCGACTTGCGCGAGAACGCCGAGTACCATGCCGCCAAGGAACGGCAGCGGTTCGTCGAGGCGCGCGTGTCGATGCTGCGTCAACGCGTGGCCGAGCTGCAGCTGATGAACCTCGAGAAGATTCCGCGGGATCGCGTAGGGTTCGGTTCCAGACTGACCGTCCGGGAAGGCGGTCAGACGGCCGAGTACGAGCTGGTCATGCCCGAGGACGCGAGTCCGGAGCGCGGTCTGATCTCGATCGCGTCGCCGATTGGCCGCGCGCTTGCCGGCAAGGAGGAAGGCGACGTGGTCAAGGCCCCGACGCCGGCCGGCGTTCGCGAATTCGAGATCGTCAAGCTCATCACGATTCACGACGTCCAGTAGGAAGCCGACGTCCGACGACTCACCGCGGGAATCGTCAGAGCTTTCGCGCCACCTCGCCGTTCGCGTTCCCATGGAGCAGCGCCTGAGTGCCTGAGCCAACCTATTCTCCCCGCCTGCGCACGGCGATCGTCTTCTGCGGCGCGGGCACGGCCGGTGCCTATCAGGCTGGCGCCCTTCGCGCACTCACCGAAGCCGGAATCAAGGTCGACGTCATGGCGGCGCACGGCGCCGGCGTCGTCACGGCGCTCTGCGGCGCGATCGACGGCGGCGCTCGCCTGTGGAGTCCCGATGGTCCCTGGCAGTCGCCCAGACTGCGCGCCGCGTACCGCTGGCGAGAAGCGCTGCGGCTCGGCGCGTTCGGGATGGTCACGGCTGCCCTTCTGATCGTCTCGCCGCTGCTCGTCATGATCCTTGCCGCGGCGGTGTACGCCGTCGCGCTGCTTGCGGCGCTCATCAATCTACCGAATGTCTCGGCACGGCTCGTCGATCTGTTTCGCTGGTCGATCTCGATTCTCTTCAGCCCGCCGATCCTGCCGACGGTCGTGCCGCGCAGCGTCGTGCTCGCGTTGCTCGTCGTGTTCGGCATTCTCGCGACCGCTGCCGTCAAGGCCATGCGGCAGGAGCGGTCACGGCGTCGGTGGCAGGGCAGCTTCTGGTGGCATCTGGTAGGTTCGCCGCTCGAGCCCGATGAGCCGGAGAACCTCCTCGTGGACACGCTGTGGACGCTCGTGCGCGGCGCGTCCACGGAACCTCGGCCGGCATCGATCGAGATCGGACGCCGCTATGTCGATCTGCTGACCGACAACTTCGGTCAGCCGGGATTTCGCGGTCTGCTCATCGCCGTTCACGATCTCGATGCGCGACGTGACCTGGTCGCGACGGTGCTGCCGCCCGAAATGCAGCTGCCGATGGCGGCGCGACGAAAAGGTCCCGGACCGCGCGAGGCCGAATTGTTCGATCTGACGGGCGTCCAGAAAGAGCTCGTGGTCGATTTCTTGAAGGGCGCCGTACGGCTGCCCGTCGCATCGCCGCCGCATCTGACGCAGTTTCCTGCCGACAGCTTCTGGCGCGGCGAGTCGCACCGGCTCTGCGATCGGCCCGAGCTCCCGGCACGGCTCATCGAAGAGATGGCGACCGCCGGCATCGAGCAGGTCGTGCTCATCTGCCCGGCGGCGCCAGCCGCGGTCCCGCACGGCATGCGATCCAAGCCGCTGGACCTGCGCAGCCGGATGGGCGAGTGGCTTCGATCGGTCGAGACCGCCGCGCTGCAGGACGCGTGGAACGCCGCCCTGACGCGATTTTCCGGCGTGTTCGTCATCCGGCCCGATCACAATCCGATAGGACCGTTCGAGTTCAGCGGCGCCTACGACGAAGCGTCCGACCGCCACCGGTCGCTGCAGGAGCTGTCGCAGCAGGGATACGACGACGCCTACCGGCAGTTCATCGAGCCGGTCGCGGCGGTGGGCGAGCGGGTGGAAGCCATCTAAAAGGGCAAAAGGCAATGGGCAAAGGAAAGTTAGAAGGCAAGGGGAAGGCAGAACGTAAAGGGAACGCGAGGCAAAAAGTCAGGGCACGGTGACGAAGATGAAGTCACCCGCACGTGAGTTGCCCCGCGTGCGTCGGCCTGATATGAGAGAGCCATGACTCTCCGCCCCGAAACCGAAGTCGTTCATGCCGGCGAGGGCGTGCGCGAGGGCGCCACGCCGATCGTCCGACCCATCTACGCGACGAGCACCTTTCTCTTCGACAGCGCCGCCGATCTCGAGGCGTATCAGGAAGGAAAGTCCGACTCGTACCTCTATTCACGCTACGCGAATCCGAGCGTGCAGACGGTCGAAGACAAGCTCAAGGTGCTCGAGGGCGGTGAGGCGGCGCTCGTCACATCGTCTGGAATGGCGGCTACTTCCACCGCGTTCTTCGGGTTGTTGCAGGCGGGCGACGAGGTCGTCTGCAGTGCCGGCATCTACGGCGGCACGCTGCACGTGCTCGTCGACTTCTTCAAGCGGTTCGGCGTGACGCCGAGATTTGCCTCGCTCGACGAGCTGGGGGACCCGGCCAGGCTCCTCGGCTCCAGGACGAAAGTCCTGTGGTTCGAGTCGCCGATCAATCCGACGCTCCGGTGCGTCGACATCGCCCGCGTCGCTTCGGCGTGTCGCCCGCATGGCGTCATCTCGGTGATCGACAACACGTTTGCGAGTCCCATCAACCAGCGACCGCTGCAGCTCGGGATCGATCTCGTCATGCACTCGGCCACCAAGTACTTGAACGGACACAGCGACGTCACCGCAGGTGTGCTGGTGGGCTCGCGCGCGGTGATCGATCGGCTGCAGGAGGCCAGAAAGCTGTTTGGCGGGGTGCTCGAGCCGGCGTCGGCGTACGCGCTCGCTCGCGGCATGAAGACGGTCGCCGTCCGCGTCGCACGGCAGAACGACAGCGCCATGCGTCTCGCGCGGTGGCTCGAACACGATGCCAGGGTCGCGCGCGTGTTCTATCCGGGTCTTTCGTCGCACCCCGATCACGAGATCGCTCGTCGGCAGATGTCGGGCTTCGGCGGCATGGTGACGTGTGAGATTGCCGGCGGGTACGCGGCGGCATGCCGTTTCTTCGATCGGCTCCAGGTCATCCGTCGCGCGGCGAGCCTGGGCGGCGTCGAAAGCCTCTGCAGCCTGCCGGTGCTGACGTCGCAGTACGGCTTCTCGGACGAGCAACTGGCGGCGGCCGGCGTCACGCGTGGAATGGTGCGACTGTCGATCGGCCTGGAACACCCGGACGATCTCGAAGCCGATCTGGATCGCGCGCTCGGCTAATCGGTCTTCGCGGCGAGCCGCTTTTCGGCAGGGACCTCGCTCAGGAACTCCTCGGCCATCTCGCCGATACGCGCGGCGATGCCGACGCCCGAGAGGTCGCCGAACTTGTCGCGGAACCGTTCGATCGGCACGACGGCCTTGGCCATCGCGCGATGACCTCCCGCGCTGCCGATGTCGCCGAAGCTGGCCTTTACGAACTCACCGGCGTTTCTCGAGTACCCGAGATTGCGCACGCTGACGATGAGCTGACCGCCGACGATGCCCGAGACGATGGTCCATTTGACATCCTCGACTTGAAGGAGGAAGTCGGCGGTGTACGGAATGAAGTCCTCGCGAGTGGTCTGGCCGAGAAACGCGGAGAGCACCTGATTGCGCAGCCGGCTCGTCGCGAGCGCCCGGGACACGTGCTCGAGGCGCTCGACCGTAATTTCGGCGCCTTCCATCTTGCGGATGAGCGCCGGATCGGAGAGCGGATACAGGAACGTGAACGCCTCGAGGTCCACGCGATTGGTCTGACGCGCGAAGAAGAGCGTGTCCGACTTGATCGCGTACAGCATCGCCGTCGCCGTGCGCTCCGAGATGTTGACGTCGACGGCGCGCAGATGCTCGGTCAGGATCGTGCACGTCGACCCGTAGTTCGCCCGGATGTCCTTGAACACCGTGGTATATCCCGGCTGCTCGGGGTGGTGATCGATGACGAGGTCGACGCGGTCGATGAGGCCGCCGAAGTAGTGCGGCTGCACGTCGACCATCGCGATGCGGTCGTATTCCTTCAGGTTCTCCGGCGTGATCGCGTCGACGTGGATGTCGAGGAGATTGAGCATGCGGACGTTCTCCGGCCGCGTCACGCCCTGAATGGCGCC
>DATBHR010000006.1:0-110535 GCA_036557365.1 Vicinamibacterales bacterium | reverse complement strand
GCTGACGGTCGAAGGACGCAGGGCCGGGGAGGGCTACTGGTCGCCAGACGGCAAGCGGCTCGTTTTCCAGAGCGAGCGCGAACCGGGGAATCCCTTCTACCAGATCTACGTGCTCGATATGGCCACGGGCGAGACGCGGCGGATCTCGCCGGGCGTCGGCAAGACGACGTGCGCCTTCTTCCGTCCCGGCACCGACGAAATCGAGTTCGCGTCGACACACGCCGACGCGCGATCGAAGCAGCTGCAGGACGACGAACTGGCGTTCCGCGCGTCCGGAAAAGAGCGACGCTACGCGTGGGATTATGACCCCGAGATGGACATCTACGCGTTCAACGAGAAGACAGGGACCATCAGGCGGCTGACGACCGCGCGCGGCTACGACGCGGAAGGCAGCTACTCGCCCGACGGCCAGTGGATCGTGTTCTCGTCGATGCGTGACGCGTACAATCGGGCGCTGACCGATGTGGAAAAGAAGCAGCTCGAGACCGACCCGAGCTACTTCGCCGAGATTTACATCATGCGCGCCGACGGCAGCGATCAGAAGCGGTTGACCAACGTCGCGGGTTATGACGGCGGACCGTTCTTCACGCAGGACGGAAAGAAGATCGTGTGGCGGCGCTTCGACGAACGCGGGTTGATCGCGGACGTCTGGACGATGAACCCCGACGGCTCGGATCAGAAGCAGATCACCGACTTCGGGTCGATGAGCTGGGCGCCTTACATGCATCCGTCGGGCGCGTACTACTTCTTCGCGTCCAACAAGCTCGGTTTCGAAAACTTCGAAATCTTCATCGTCGACGCGAAAGGCGAAAAAGAGCCGGTGCGCGTCACCTACACCGACGGCTTCGACGGATTGCCGGTGCCATCGCCTGACGGAAAGCAGCTGGCGTGGACATCGACGCGCTCGGGCGGCGGCGCAGGTCAGCTGTTCCTGGCACAATGGAATCATGAGAAGGCGCTCGAAGCGCTGAGGGACGCCCCGCCCAAGAAAGCCAGCAAGAAATCATGAGAGTCGTTGTCGCGCTTCTCGCAGCGGCGCTTGCAGCCGCACCGGCCGCCCAGGCGCCATCCCATACACGGGCCCACGTAGAAGCGCTGGCATCACCGAAAACAGAAGGTCGGTTGTCGGGATCGCCCGGCGAGAAAGTCGCCAGCGACTATCTCATCGATCAACTGAAGAAAATCGGGGCCAGGCCGCTCGAGAAGGACGCCGATTTCCTCGTCCCCTTCGAGTTCACCGCCGGTACCCGAGACGGTGGATCGACACTCTCCGTCAGCGGAAAGACCGTCGCTTCGGGTCGTGACGGAAAACCGGTCGGGCCGGTCGAGGCGGGCTTCGCGACGGGCGTCGCGGCCAACGCGCAAGGCACTGGCACGCAGGTTCGCGCACTTTCCTTCTCCGACAACGGAGATGTTGAGGCGCCCGTCGTCTTCGCCGGCTACGGCATCGTCGTGCCTGATGGTCAAGGCTTCGCGTACGACAGCTACGCCACGCTCGATGTGAAGGACAAGGTCGTCCTCGTCCTGCGGTACTTCCCCGAGGATGCCGAGGCGAAGACGAAGCAGGTCCTCTCGCGATACGCCGACCTCCGCTACAAGGCGATGGCGGCTCGGCAACACGGTGCGAAGGCGATGATCGTCGTGACCGGGCCACACTCGCCGAACGCCGGCGAGCTCGCGCCGATGACGTTCGACACCGCGCTCGCCGGTTCCGGCATCGTCGCCGTCACAGTCAGCGGCGACATTGCGAATCGAATGTTCTCGCTCGCAGGCAAGACGCTCGCCGATGCACAGAAGGCGCTCGACGATGCGAATCCGCACGCGACGGGATTTGCGCTGACCGACGTCGCTGCGAAGGTGCATGCGGCGGTCGTGCGCGAGAAGCGAACAGCGCACAACGTGCTCGCCTATCTGCCGGCCTCCTCCGCCACCGCCGGAGCGTCGAAGCCGTGGATCGTCATCGGCGCCCACTACGACCATCTCGGTCATGGCGAAGCAGGCAACACGCTGGCCGACAAAGCGGACGTGCACAAGGTCCACGCCGGCGCTGACGACAACGCATCAGGATCAGCCGCGGTGCTGGCCATCGCAGAGGACATTGCGAAGGCCCGCCGGCAGCGCAATGTGCTCGTTGCGTTCTGGTCCGGCGAAGAACTCGGCCTGCTTGGCTCGAGCGCGTTTGCCGCGAAACCTCCGATCCCGCTTGATCAGGTCGAGGCGTACCTGAACTTCGACATGGTCGGCCGCATGCAGGACAACAAGCTCACCGTACAGGCGACCGGCACGAGCCCGGCGTGGGGCAAGATCATCGAACAGGCCAACATCGCGGCAGGATTCGATCTGCAGCTGCAGGAAGATCCCTACCAGCCGACCGACGTCGCGACGTTCAACGCGTCGAGCGTTCCGTCGCTCAGCTTCTTCACCGGTGCGCACACCGACTATCACAAGCCGTCCGACACACCCGACAAGATCGACTACGACGATCTCGACCGCATCGTCGACTTCGCGGCCGCGATCGTCCGACGACTCGACCAGACGGATGCGCCGCCGCAGTTCACAAAGGTGCAGGAGACGGCGCAGGCGGGTGCGGGACGCGCGGGTGTCCGCGTCTTCACCGGCACGATTCCCGACTATGCCAGTGATGCCAAAGGACTGCTGCTGAGCGGCGTGATTGGCGGCGGTCCGGCCGAACAGGCGGGTTTGCGGAAAGGCGACGTCATCGTCGAGATCGCGGGACAAACGATCACGAACATCTACGACTACACCTATGCGCTCGACGTGCTGAAGATTGGCCAGCCCGCGAAGGTCGTCTACATGCGCGACGGCAAGCGGCTCGAGACGACGCTGACGCCGGCGGCGCGCAAGTAGGACGTTCTCACACTCATGGTCGTTCGAAAAAAAGCCACGCGTCGAAAAAAAGTCGCTCCAGCCTCGATGGGGCTCTCGGCCGCCGAAACCGTCGGCGCGAACGACGGTTCGCTCGACACTTTGGCCAGGCAGGTCGAGTCCGACGGAGGCGCCGTCCTCGGACGATACCGCGATCCGTTCGGCGCGCAGCCGCTGCTGTTCGCTGCCCTGCCCATCGACCGCGTCGAGCCCACACCTTATCAACGCGACCCGTCCGACACGCACGTCAAGCGCCTCATGGGCGTCGTCGAAAAGATCGGACGGTTTCTCGATCCGATCGTCGCGGTGTTCGAGGACGGTCGGTATCTGACGCCGAACGGCAACCACCGGCTGCAGGCGCTGAAAAAGCTCGGCGCGAAGTCCGTCGTGGCGCTGCTCGTTCCCGATCCGGCCGTTGCGTTCAAGATTCTCGCGCTGAATACTGAGAAGGCGCACAACCTGCGGGAGAAATCGCTCGAGACCATCCGCATGGCCCGCGCGCTGGCGAAGACCTCCGAGGACGCGGAAGCGGCGTACGCCTTCGAATTCGAACAGCCGGCCTTTCTCACGCTCGGCATCGGCTACGAGGAACGCCCACGGCTGAGCGGCGGCGCGTACCAGTCGATTCTGAGGCGCGTGGACGTTTTTCTCGACGAGCCGATGAAGAAGGCGGTCAAGGAGCGCGAACGGCGCGGCAAGAAAATCCTGAAGCTCGACGATGCGGTGACCGCTGCCGTTGATAAGCTGAAAGCGAAAGGGCTGACGAGCCCGTATCTGAAGCCCTTCGTCGTCGCGCGCGTGAACTACACGCGGTTTTCGAAGGCGACCTCGTTCGATTTCGACGAAGCGCTCGACAAGATCATCTCGAGCGCGCAGAAGTTCAACGTCGACCGCGTCAAAGCGGAGGACGTCTCGAAGGTAGGCGGTCCCGCGCCCGACGAGGACTGACGATCCACAGGGGGTAATCATCCATGCTTCGACACATTCATACGCTGGCGATCGGCGGTTGCATCGCTCTGTCCACGGTTTTCATTTCCGCCCAGGCGCCCTCGGGGCGGCGCGGCCAGGCGCAGTCGGCGCAATCCACGCAAGGCACCAAGCCGCACGTCGAGACCGCCGGTCCGGCCGAGGAAAAGATCTCGCAGACCAGTCACACCATCCGTGTCGATGGGCACGATCTCAAGTACACCGCGACGACCGGGACGTTACCGATCCGCCTGGATGACGGCAAGGTCGCCGCTCGAATGTTCTTCGTCGCGTACACGAAGGACGGCGAGAACGTGAAGACGCGGCCGATCTCGTTTCTCTACAACGGCGGTCCCGGCGCCGCGACGATCTGGCTGCACATGGGTTCGTTCGGGCCGAAACACGTCCAGATGGCGGAAGACGGATTCCAGCCCGCTCCGCCGTATCACCTCGTCGACAACGAGAACACCCTGCTCGACGCCACCGACCTGGTGTTCGTGGACGCGATCGACACCGGGTACAGCCGGGTGGTCGACGATACGGACAACAAGCAGTTCCACGGCGTCCGCGGCGACCTCCGGGCGTTCGGCGAATTCATCAACGATTACCTGAAGACCTACAGTCGATTCCCGTCACCCAAGTACCTGATCGGCGAAAGCTACGGCACCATCCGATCGGCCGGTCTCGCGCAGGAATTGCAGAACCGCCATGGGATCGAGTTGAACGGCATCGTGCTGATTTCGTCGCTGTTGACGTATCAGACGCTGTCTCCATCCGATCAGAACGACGTCGCGTACGCGGCGCACATCGAGACCTACACGGCGACGGCCTGGTATCACAAGAAGCTTCCCGCTGATCTCGGAGACCTCAAGAAAGCGACGGACAGCGCGCGCGAGTTTGCGTTCGGCGAATACCTGACGGGCCTGGCGCGTGGCAACCGGATGTCGACGGCGGAACGGATTGCGCTCGCGCAGAAACTGGCGCGATTCACGGGACTGCCGGTCAACTACGTCCTCGAAGCCAACCTCCGCATCGATCCGGGCCGCTTCCGCAAAGAGCTCCTGCGCGACCGACGCCTGGTCGTCGGCCGTCTGGACAGCCGGTTCACGTCGACAGAAGGTGACGCCGCCGGCGAACGGGACGAGTTCGATCTGTCCAACACTGCGCTGCAGGGTCCCTACACGGCGATGTTCCAGGACTACGTCCGCAATGATCTCAAGTGGGAAAGCGATCTGCACTACCCGAGCTCCGGCAACGTCCGCCCGTGGAGCTGGGACGAATTCCAGAACTCGTACATGGACATGACCGACGCGCTGCGCTCGGCGATGTCACACAACCCGTTCCTGAAGATTTTCGTCGCGCAGGGTTACTACGACATGGCGACCGTCATGGGCGGGACGGAATACGACTTCGCTCACCTCGGCTACGACAAGACGTTCACCGACCGCGTCTCGTTCAGTTACTACGAAGCCGGACACATGATTTACATCCGGCCGTCGGCGCACAAGGCGCTGAAGCAGGACATCGTCAAGTTCCTCGAGGGCACGCGCAACACCGCGCGACCGGCGTCAACGTCGCAGCTGCCGCACTGACGAACGCGTCGAACGACGACTCAGACGGCGGCGCTTCGCGTTCGATAGAAGGCGATCATGTCCATCGACTTCGCGGGTGCGGCGCCGAGCTGCCGCAGCATCGTCGTGACCTGGCCACGGTGATAGCTGGCGTGATTGACGACGTGCTGCAGCATCTGCCAGAACGGCGACGAGCCGGCGGCTCCGCTCAGCAGCTTGTAGTCGATGACCGTGTCGATCCTGGAGTCGCCGAGGCTCGACGTGAAGTCGCGCAGGTTGGCTTCGAGCGCCGTCCAGGCGTGCCGCAGGGCGGCGACGTCCGGGAAGGCGTCGCTGGATAAGAGTCCGGTCGGCGACGTTCCGCGCCAGCGTGAATGCCACGCCCACTCCGCCGCATAGATATGGACGGCGGTTTCGCGGATCGATTTGAAGCTGCTGCCCAGGTCCTTGTTGTATTGCTCGCTCGTCAGCGCACCGATCGCGTCCAGCATGTGATCGCGCGCCCAGTAGTGATAGTCGAGCATCGTCTGCAAGTCGGCGGGCGTCATCGATGTCACCTTCCTGGCATAGGCACCACGCGCGCGCGCGTGATGCGATCGAGTCGCGGAAATTCGCGGTCCAGATACGCGTTGCCGCCGTCGAAGAGCGGCTGCTGATGTCCAGCGCGAATGCCGCTGCCCGAGTTCTCACCATATTCGCTGTTCAGGCGGTCGGCGACGTCCATCCCCTCGGCAACACGACCGAACGGGACGAAGCCCTGAGCATCCTGCGTTGCTGAGAGATCCGTGAGCGCGATGTAGACCTGCGTCGTCCGCGCATTCGGCGTGGCGAACGCGAAGGCGACCGTGCCTCGTGTATTCGACGTCTTCACCGGATCATCCGGGATCGTTTTCGTTCGCCACGCTTTCGATACCGCAGGGTCGCCGTTGATGCCGAACTGCGCCCAGCGGCCGGCGACGACGCGGAAGAAGCGGGTGTCGTCGTAGTAGCTGCTCGCGACGAGCTCGTGAAAGCGCTCGGCCCCGACCGGTGCCCAGTCGCGATGCACGTCGATGACGATGGCTCCCTTCGTCGTGTCGAGCACCACGCGATAGTCTGACGATTGTTTTGGTTGGAACGCGGCACTGGCGGCCGGACCCGCGAACCCGGCCGCCACGATGCCGCAGATGAAAAGGGAGAGGGCGCCTCGCACGCGTCTATTCTAGGCGTTCACGGTCCTTGTACATCGCCTTCTGCGCGCGCGACGCCCGCTTCCAACGTTCTTTATGCGCAGCCGCCGCCGACTTGTCCTGCTTCCGCTCTTCGAACTCGAGCTCGCGCAGAAGGTGGCGATAGTTGGCCAGCCGATCGGCATCGAGCCGTCCCCCTTCGACCGCTTCGAGGACGGCGCAGCCCGGCTCGTTGTCGTGCCGGCAGTCGCGATACCGACACGCCTCCGCCAGCGCCGCCACATCGTCGAATGCACCATCGAGCGTCGACGCATCCGTCCACGGCTGCAGCTCGCGCATGCCGGGCGTGTCGATCAACAACGCACCGCTCGCAAGCTCGATGAGATGGCGCGCGGTTGTCGTGTGCCGGCCGCGACCGTCGGACTCGCGAATGCCGGCGACCTTTTGAACGTCCGCGCCGACAAGGCGGTTGACGAGCGTCGATTTGCCGACGCCTGATGATCCGACGAGCGCCACGGTGTGCCCCGGGCGCAGGTACGGCAGCAGCGCGTCCAGTTGCGGATCACTGAGTGCGCTCAGCGCCGCGACCTCGACAAACGACAGACGTTCACGAAGCGCAGCCTCGAGCGATTTCGCGTCATCGACAAGGTCGCTCTTGTTGACGATGACGACCGGGGTCGCGCCCGCGCTCCAGGACATGGCGACGTAACGTTCGAGCCGACGCGGATTCAGGTCGTCGACGGCCGCGGTCACGATGAGGACCGTGTCGACGTTCGCGGCAATCACCTGTTCGACGCTCGCGCGTCCCGCGGCCGCGCGACGAATCGCGCTGCGCCGTGTGAGCACACGCCGGATGATCCCGCGCGACGCCGCCGTCGCGGGCGCGTCGACGACGACCCAGTCGCCGACGGCGGGCATGGCATCGGACGTTGCCGCGTCATGCCGAAAACGTCCTGCGATGTCGGCCCAGCCGTCGAAGTCGCCGGCGACGCGATACATTTCGCCGCGCTGCGCTTCGATCACGCGACCGACCACAGCGTCGGGAACGTCAGTCAGTTGCTCCTCGAAAAACGAACTCCAGCCGAGACGTGTCCGGAGAGACACGATCGTTCTCCTTTTCGCGAAATCAGGAATGATTGGGCTGAAGGTCCGCGGCGGGGTGTTTCGCGGTTAGACCGTCAAGGCGGACCTGTCCCACACACGATCGGCGAACGATGTCATGTGGACCGGCCCTCCTTTTCGATGGCGATGATACAGGATCCTGCCGCCGGCAGAAAGCCGCGCCGTGAGCGCGGCGCGGCGACCGCGCTCAGCGGGCGAAGATGTTCTTGACGACGAAGCCGACGTTCGCCGGACGTTCCGCAAGCCGCCGCATGTACCACGGGAACCAGTACTCGCCGTACGCGATCAGCACGCGGAGCGGCCGTCCCGCCGACGCGAGGCGCTGCTGCAGCGGCCGCTGGATGCCGTACAGCATCGCGTACTCGTACGCGGATTTCGGCACGTGGTTTTCGTCGATGAAGCGTCCGAGGCGTTCGACGAGTTTCGGGTCGTGGGTCGCGATGTGCAGGCGGCTTCCGGATTTCTGTGCGTCCGGCGCAAGCAGACGGCTGGCGAGTTGATAGAACTGTTCATCGACATCAGCCTTGCGCGGCAGCGCGATGGACGGAGGCTCCAGGTACGCGCCCTTCACCAGCCGAATCGCAGATCCGAGCGGCACGAGCGATTCGATGTCTTTCGGCGTGCGATGAAGATAGGCCTGCAGCGCGATGCCGATACGCGGCGACCGCTCGCGTGTTCGCCTGAAGAGATCGATTGTCGGATCGACGTAGGGCGAGCTCTCCATGTCGATCCAGACAAAGTTGTTGCGCGCGTCGGCGCGATCGACCAGACGCTGAAGATGCTCGAAGCACATCTTCGGGTCGAGGTCGAGGCCAAGCTGCGTCGGCTTGACGGAGACCTCCGCGTTCAATCGGCGCGAGGCGACCTTGTCGAGGACGTCGAGGTAGTGCTGCGCGACTTCGTCGGCCTCGTCGGCCCTCGTCAGGTTTTCGCCAAGCTTCGTGAAAATCGTACCGATGCCGTCGCGCTGCTGCACCTCCGCCGCGGCGATCGCATCGTCGAGATGTTCGCCCGGCATGAAGCTCGAGACCGAGCGGCGGACGAATGCGGTCCGCGTCGCGTGCTCGCGCAGCCAGCGGTTCGTCGAGAGCGCGAGCAGAACGTTGCGTGCGATGGGCATAGAAAAGGTCAGTCGGACGCGGTCGTCACATCATGCCCTTGATGAGACCGCCGTCGACCTGGACGTTCGAGCCTGTGATGTAAGACGCCGCGTCGGACAGTAGAAATGCGCCGACGCGGCCGAATTCGTCGGGCGAACCGTATCGTCCCATCGGGACGGTGGCCATCATGCGCGTGCGATGCTCGTCGAGCGCAGCATTGCTGCGTTTCGCGTTGATCTCGTCGAGCTGCCGCAGTCGGTCGGTCTCGATGCGGCCGGGAATGAGCGTGTTGACGCGGATGCGATCGGCGGCGAGCTCGAGCGACAGCGTCTTCGCCAGCGACGTCACGCCCGAGCGCAACACGTTCGACAGCGCGAGGTTCGGAATCGGCTCCTTGACCGATGACGACGTGCCGATGAGAATTGCGCCGCCGCCGCGCGCTTTCATGGTCGGCACGACGAGGCGGACGGTGCGCACGACGCTCAGGAGCAGGAGCTCGAATGCGCTCTGCCACGCCTGATCGTCGAAGGCGAGCGCGGTTCCGGCAGGCGGTCCACCGGTATTTGCGAACAACGCGTCGACGCCGCCACATGCTTTCACCGTTTCGGCATGCCACCGGTCGATGGCGTCGGCGCGGCTCAAGTCGGCCGCCACGGTGACGACACGCGCGCCGGTTTCTCGCTTGATTGTTTCGGCGGCCGTCGCGAGCGACGCCGCATCGCGCGAGGCAATCGAGACGGCGGCGCCTTCACCAGCGAGCGCGCGGGCGACGGCGTACCCAAGGCCCTTGCTGGCGCCGCCAACCATCGCCACTTTGTCCTTCAGTCCGAGATTCATAGTCGGTTCGCTCCGGAGTCAGACTCGTCGCCGGCCCAGCGCATGACGCGATCGAGCGCCGCCAGCGTCGTCCGGTCCAGGGTTCCGCCCGGCGGACGAATCCCCGACGCCGCGATGACGCCGCGACGCCGCAGGACCTCCTTCCGAATCGCCATGCCGATGCCTTCCTGGAACTCGAATCGCATCAACGGCACCTTACGATAGAACAGGTCGGCCGCGGCATCGACCTGTCCCGACTGGAAGAGCGAGACAATCCGAACGAGGATCGCGGGAAACGCAAATCCGGTCATGGCCCCGGCTGCGCCTGCGAGGAGTTCCTCGAGCAGGAAGACACCGCCGAGTCCGCCGAAAATCCGGACGTTGATGCCGGATGTGCGCTCCAGAATCCTCGACGTCTTGAACGGCGTTGGCGGATCCTCGAGCTTGATCGTCCGCGCGGCCGGCACCTCCTGCGCGATTCGCGCAAGCAGCGCCGCCTCCATCGTGTAGCCGGAAATCGGCGGGTAATCCTGCACGACGATCGGCACGTCCACCGCGTCGGCCACCGCCGCGAAATGCTTCGCTACGGCGTCCGAGTTGAGCTTCGGCATCCGCGGCGGACTGATCATCACCGACTGCGCGCCGGCCGCTCGGGCGCGACGCGTGTACTCGATGCACGTCCTGAGGCCGTCGGCGCTCGTTCCCGCGACGACAGGCACACGTCCGTTGACGTGCGTCAGCACGACGTCGAGCACGTGACCGCGCTCGGTTTCGGTGAGCCGCGCAACTTCGCTGGTCACGCCGAGCGCCGTGAAGCCCGTCACGCCGTCGGCGATGAAGAGATCGATGACCCGCCGCAGGCTGTCCGAATCAACGCCGCCGGTCGAGTCGAAGGGGGTCGGAAGAACCGAAAAGACGCTCATTTGAAATAGGTGTCGGTGCCGTCGATCCAGTCCTGGCGGACCGGGCTGAACGTGTCGATGACTTCAGTGTCCTCGATCGCGACGACGCCGTGCTCGGCCCACGAAGGAATCTGGAGCGCCTCGCCGCCACGCACGAGCGTCTCGCGGCCGTCCACCGTGAAGCGCAGCGCGCCGGAGACGACGTAGCTCACCTGCTCGTGATCGTGCTTGTGAATGGGAACCGTGGCGCCGCGCGCGATCTGGAAACGCGCGATGGTCATCCGGTTGGCAGTCAGGAACCGCCGGTCGATGCCGGGCGCGACCTCCTGACCACGAATGTCGTCCCAGCGATGGAGAACCGCATCAGCCATGACCTTGCATTGTATCTTGGAGCGCGGACAGATTCCGATCGTCGGGAAAGGCGTGAGGAATGAAGGGCGGCTGCTGGAAAGACGCCGAGCCGGGAAGCGGGGCTGCCGCTTCTCGGCCCGACTGGACGAACGCTAGCCGTTGGCGGGCTTGACGGTCACGTAAACGTCGTTGCCATTCCGATCGATCAGCAGCAGTGCTGGCTTGTCGGTGGATTCGCGCACGGCCGCGCGGAGATCCTCGACCGACTTGACCGATCGACGATTCACCTCGACGATGACGTCTCCCGGCCGGATGCCGGCATCCGCCGCGCGTCCGTCAGGATCCACGTTCTCGACGACCAGGCCTTTCGGGTCGCGCGAGACCGCGACGCCGAGGCTTCCCTTGTCGGCCTGTCGATCGGTACCGTCGTCACGGGTCGCCCGCGCGGTTCGATCGGCATTCAGCTCGTCGAGCTTCACCGAGACGTGCTTCTCGGCGCCGTCCCGGATGACGACGACATCAGCCGTCGAGCCGGGTCCCGCTTCCGCCACGCGATTGCGGAGGCTGTTGAATTCGTGCACCGGCTGACCGTTGAACGACGTGATCACGTCGCCGCGCTTCAGCCCCGCACGATCGGCAGCGCTGCCGTCCGCCACCGAGCTGATGATCGCGCCGCCCGTGGCCTTCAGTCCGAGGTTCTTCGCCATGTCCGACGTCACTTGCTGCACGGTGACGCCCAGCTGCGCGCGGGTGACCTTGCCCGTCGTGCGCAGGTCGTCCATCACGTGCTTCGCCATGTTCACCGGAATCGCAAAGCCGATCCCGATGTTGCCGCCGGACTCTGACACGATCTGCGAGTTGATGCCGACCAGCTCGCCCTTCGTGTTGACGAGCGCGCCGCCCGAGTTGCCGTGATTGATCGGCGCGTCGGTCTGGAGGAAGTCCTCGTAGCTGCCGTCACCGACGCTCGTCGAACGTCCCTTCGCGCTGATGATGCCCATCGTCACGGTCTGTCCGACGTTGAGCGGGTTGCCGACGGCGAGCACGACGTCGCCGACTTTCACGGCGTCCGAGTTGCCGAGCGCGACCGCATGGAAGTCGGAGCCGTTCACCTTCAGGAGCGCGAGATCGCTCGGCTTGTCGGTGCCGACGATCTTCGCCGTCAGCGTGCGGCCGTCCGTCAGATCGACGCTGACTTCGTCCGCGCCGTCGACGACATGGTTGTTCGTGAGGATGTAGCCGTCAGTCGTGACGATGACGCCCGATCCGAGCGCCTGCTGCCGCGGTGCTCGTTGCTGCCGCTGTCCACGTTCGTTGGGAGCGCGGAAGAACTGGCCGAAGAAGTCATCGTCCGGGGACTGGAACTGGGTTGGAGACATGCGGGCGCGGCCCTGCGCATGCACGGTGACGACCGCCGGCGACACAACGTCGACGACGTCCGCGTAGGAATCGCGAGCGCCGGCGACGGCGTGCGCGATAGGAGTCGAAACGGTCGCGGCTGTTGTCGCTGCTGGCTCTGTTCCGGCCGCAAGACCGCGCCAGGCGAGGCCTGACGCGACCAGAGTTGCCACAACCACGGCCAGCGCTGTCCGGCTGGCTCGGTGTGTGAAGTGGAAACGTTCGATCATGACAGTCATTCGTCCTTTCTTGAGAAACGCTCTATGGACTTAGACGATGACCTGTCTTGCCGGGCCGCTTCAGGATCATTACATCGGTGAAAGTTGGAAGACTTCAGGCGGCAGGCAACGAAATCGTGAACGTCGCGCCGGCCCCAGGCGCGCTTCGAACCTCCGCAGTCCCGCCGTGCGCCTCGACGATGGCCTTGACGAGGCTGAGGCCGAGCCCGAGTCCTCTCTCGGCCCGGCTCGTGTCGCCGCGGAACAGCCGATCCCAGATTCGAGGCAACTCGTCGGCGGGAATGCCGACACCGGTGTCCGACACCTCGAGCAGCGCGCGCCCGTCCGCTCGCAACACCTTCACGTTCACGCGTCCGCCGGCCGGCGTGTACTTCACAGCGTTGTCGATGAGATTGGCGGCCACCTGCTCCAGTCGCGTGCGATCGCCGAAGACGAGCGTGCCCGCTTCAGTCTCGAGCTGAACATCGACCGTTTTCGAGTCCGCCACATCTTTATAGAGATCGACCGCCCGCGCAGCGACCTCATCGAGCGACACGCTCTCACGCCGCAGGAACATCGCGCCGCTCTCGGCTTCCGAGATGTCCATCAACGTGTTGAGCATCACGAGCACGCGATCGCTTTCCTCGACACAGTCGGCGAGCGCCTCGCGGTAGCGATCAAGATCGGGCTCCGAGGCAAGTGCGAGTTCGGCCGTCCCGCGCAGGCGCGTGAGCGGTGTGCGCAAATCGTGCGACACGTTGTCGAGGGCACCGCGCATCGCAGTCACCAGCCCTTCGATCTTGTCGAGCATCGCGTTGAAGAGAACCGTCAGCTCGTCGATCGCGTCCTGGCTGCCGGCCGCCCGCTCCGGCGCAATCGGCACGCGCGCGTCGGTTCTGCCGGTCCTGATGATTTGACGAACGGCCTGCGTCAGCCGGCGGATCGGACTCAGCGCGGACCGTGTCGCAAGCCAGCCGCCGGTCAACGCGACGGCAACGATGAGGACCGTGATCAGGCCGAGCATCGCGCGGACACGGCGCAGCAGATCGTCGCGCGCTTCCGTGCTCTTCCCCACCTGAACCAGCGTGCCGTCCGCCAGCCGGGCCGACATGATTTCGATCTTCGAGACGTCCCAGCCTTCGGGATCGCTCAAGACGGTCGCGTCGACACCGAGTCCGACGACGCGCACGTAGAGGCGTTCGGGAGCTGCCGACTGCTCGGCGCGGACTGTTGCCGCAAGGTCTCCCACTCCACCGCGCGCATACGCAGCCGCATAGTCCCCGAGCTTTGCCCGGATGATCTGATGGTCGCGCCCGGCCAACGCGGCGGCGGTCAGGTAGTACGTCAGCGAGACGATCGCGATCGCGCCGATCACGAAGAGCGTCGCGTACCAGAGCGCGATGCGCAGCCCGAAAGGATTGCCGACGATCGACAGCGGCGGCCGGTCAGGCGCGGAGGACATACCCGACCCCGCGCACCGTGTGCAGCAGCTTGCGATCGAAGGGGCGATCGATCCGCTCGCGGAGCCGGCTGACGAGCACGTCGACGACGTTCGTCTGCGGATCGAAGTTGTACTCCCACACGTGCGACATGATCATCGTCTTGGAGACGACCTTGCCGACATTGCGCATGAGGTATTCGAGGAGCGTGAATTCACGCGGTCGCAGCTCGATGGCAGTGCCCGCGCGCACCACGCGGCGGGTCAGCAAGTCGAGCTCGAGATCGCCGACGCCGAGCGTCGTCGGCTCCGCTGTTCGTGACGATCGACGAACCAGTGCCTGAACGCGCGCGAGAAGCTCGGCGAAGGCAAACGGTTTGGTCAGGTAGTCGTCGCCGCCGCTCTGCAGTCCTTTGACGCGATCGTCGACGGTCCGACGCGCGCTCAGAATCAGGACGGGTGTGGTGATCTTCTTCCGCCGAAGCTCCTCGATCATGGAGAGGCCGTCCACGCGCGGCAGCATCAGGTCCACGATCGCGACGTCGTAAGGCTGCGCGACGGCCGCGGAACCGCCGGCCTCGCCGTCATGCGCGCGATCGACCGCAAAGCCGGCCTCGCGCAGTCCTCTCGCGACGAAGTCGGCGATGCTGTCGTCGTCCTCGACGAGGAGCGCCCGCACTCAGGTCCTTTCGGGCGCGCCTGCCGGTGCGGCGCGCAGGTACTGTGCGGGCCACGCCATCGGCTGGCCCAACTCGCGCGCCGCGCGCATCGGCCAATACGGATCGCGAAGGAGCTCGCGCGCGAGCAGCACGCAATCGGCCTGGCCGTCAGCAACGATCGCTTGCGCCTGCTTCGGATCGGTGATGAGGCCGACGGCTCCTGTCGGAATGGCGGCGTCGCGGCGGACGCGGGCGGCAAACGGCACCTGGTAGCCCGGCGCGAGCGGAACGGTCGCATGCGGGACGAGGCCTCCCGAGGAACAGTCAATCAAATCGACACCGTGCTCGCGAAGGCGCCGCGCGAGCGCGACCGACAGCTCGACGTCCCATCCACCATCCACCCAATCCGTCGTCGAAATCCTCACGAACAGCGGCAGCCGTTCCGGCCACACGCCTCGAATCGCGTCCACGATCTCGAGGCAGAAGCGAATACGGTTCTCGAAGGACCCACCGTACGCGTCCGTGCGCGTGTTCACCACCGGCGACAGAAATTCGTGAACGAGGTAGCCGTGAGCCGCATGAATTTCGACGATGTCGAATCCCGCTTCGAGGGCGCGCTCGGCGGCGCGTACAAAGCTTTGAACCACGTGGCCGATGGCGTTCGCGTCAAGTGCGCGCGGGCGGCAGTACGTCGGCGAGAATGGCTCGTCCGTCGGTCCGACGGGAACCCATCCGCCGTCCGTCTCCGCGATGCCGCGACTGCCCTCCCAGGGCCGCGTCGTGCTCGCCTTGCGCCCCGCATGCGCCAGCTGCATCGCGGGAATCGATCCGCGCGAGCGAATCAGCTTCGTCACGCGGGACAGCGCTGGAATGTGGCGATCGTCCCAGACGCCCAGGTCATGCGGGCTGATCCGGCCTTCGGGCGTGACGGCAGTCGCTTCAGTGAAAACGACGGCGGCGCCGCCGACGGCGCGGCTTGCCAGATGGATCTCGTGCCAGTCGTTCGCGAAGCCGTCGACGCTCGAGTACTGACACATCGGGGAGACGACGACGCGATTGGCGAGCGTCAGGGAGCGCAGCGACAAGGAGTCGAACAACGAGGGCATCGCCCTTCATTGTTACTCGAGAGACAGGCATGACGTGAAGCCGTGGAACCAGCAGGACGCACCCGGATCGTGGGGATCGCGACGCAGATGCCGGACCGCCGGAAACGGGTTCGTGCGCAGCGCGTCGCCCAGCTTCGCATTGAGCGCGTCGTCGCGCACGCCGATCGCGGAATAGATGGCGACAAAGCTGACCGTGCGCGCGTCGAGCCGCGCCGGATCCGCGGTCCGCGTGAACAGAAACATCGGACCCTTGCCGATTGGCGGCGCCGTCAGGACCGTCAGCGGAATCACCATCCGTCCGCCCGCCTCCAGCGCATCGAGCCAGACAGGCAGCGGATGCGTCATGCCGGCATTGATCAGGATGGCATCGAACGTCTCGTCGAATGGTCCGCTCGCGTCGCCGTGGCGGACGGCCACCCACGGCATCGAGACCAGGTTCGCCTTCGCACGCGCCGCCAGCGCTTCGTCAGCGTCTATCGCTACAACGTGACCGGACGCGCCGACGCATCGAGCCATGACGGCGGTGTAGTACCCGGTCCCGCAGCCGACGTGAAGCACGCGTTGACCCGCTTCGAGTGCGAGGACGTCGATGGCCATCGCGAGAAGACCGGGCGCGCCATTGAACAGCTGACGACCCGGATCGATGGCGATCGCGAGGTTGTGGTACACGTGCCGTGGATCGGCGTCCGGCGTCGTTCGCGGTGGCTGCTGGAAGTCGGCCTCACCGCGGATCGTCCACGGTCCTGGCGGCAGGAACCGTTCGCGCGGCACCGCGGCGAGCGCCTCCACGACCGCGGAGGTTCTCAGATTGGAGGTCGCCTGGATCTCCTCGGCGTACAGTCGCCGGCGGACGGAGAGATCGATCATCAGCTAACCCTTCTTGTCGCGGCGCTTCGATTTCCACAGGTGGTAGAAGTTCGTCATATTCGCGGCTTCGAGCTGCGCCTTCGTCATCACCGCGCTCCGGACGGGCGCATGCCAGATGTACGCGGGCTTGCCGTGCCCTTTCGACACCGACCGGATCTCGCCGGACTCGTTCAACCGCCGCAGCGTGGTATGGATGGCGGAGAGCTCGTTCACGTATGGTGAGAGATCGACGCCGATTGAGAGCAGGCGGTCACGCACTTCTAGAGGCGTCAGTGGAAGGCCGGCGCCACGGAGCGCAAGCCGGCACGCGTCGGTCAGCCCGAGCGGAACGGTTGGCGTGAGACCGAGCAGCTTCGACAGTGTGCCAATCGTCTGCGCGAGTTGCGCCAGCCGATCGTCGATCTCCCGCCGGCGCTCACCCAGGGCTTCGTACTCCTTGATCGCGGCGTCGAGCGCGCGCCGATAGTCGTCTGGCTTGTCGGACACGACACGTTTTTATACATAACGTGTAAACACGTGTCAACATCCGCGTTGAAACGCGCACGCGCAAGCGCCGCCGATGAACTCGTGCGCCGCGGCTGAGTTCGCGGTGGTCACGATCATCCGCGGCCGGAACGACTGCGAACGCCTCTAACATCGAGACAGCGGACGTTTCCGTGAACGAAACGTCGCACGAGATGGTTGGTGCGGTTGCGTGCCCGTAGTACGATGTCTAATTCGCAACGCCGCGTTCGCCCGCCTCGACCTGGTTTGCTCCATTGCAGCGACGTCTCTGTCGAGCCGCCCGGCGGACGGGAAAGGGACTTTCGTGAAAGCCGTCTCATTTCCGGCGGTGGCCGTGTGCCTCGCCGTCCTCACCTCGATTCCCGCCGCCGCGCAGACACCTGCGGCGCCCGCGCCGCAACCTGCTCGCGCGACCGCCGTGCCGCAGACGACGAGCACGGGCGCGGGCAGCCCGTTTCTCGGCGGTGTACCGACCGGCACGCTGACGAACGAGCCGATGAAGCTCACCGTCATCGACGCGATCCTGCGCGCCCTGAACAACAACCTCGGCGTGCTGAACGCGGAGGACGCGCTCGGCCGCGCGAACGGCGCGCGATGGCTCGCGCTCAGCCAGCTGCTGCCGGACGTGAGCGGACGCGTCGCTGAAACGCGTCAGAAGATCAACCTCGCGGCGTTCGGCTTCGGATCGAGCACCGGTCCGTCGTTCCCGGGCATTCCCGACGTGGTGGGCCCGTTCAATGTCTTCGACGCGCGGCTCTATGTGTCGCAGACCGTCCTCGACTACGAGGCGCTCAACGATCACCGCGCGCAGGGCCACTCGCTCGACGCCGCGCGTCTGTCGCGTCAGAGCGCGCGCGACTTCGTGATTCACGTCGCCGGCAACGTCTACATCCAGGCGCTGGCGGCCTCCGCGCGCGCCGACTCCGCCCGCGCGCAGCAGGAGACCGCCGAGGCGCTCTACAACCAGGCGGTCAACATGCGTCAGAGCGGGCTCGTCGCCGGCATCGACGTCCTGCGCGCGCAGGTGCAGTTGAGCGCGCAGCAGCAGCGCGCGACGGCGACCGCGAACGATTTCGAGAAGATGAAGCTCACGCTGGCGCGGTTAATCGGTCTGCCGCTCGGACAGGCGTTCACGCTCGATTCGAATCTTCCGGAGCTGCCAGCGCCGAGCGAGTCGGTCGACGAGGCCGCGGAGCTCGCGTATCGGCTGCGGCCCGACTACCAGGCCGCGCTCGCCCGCGTCAAGGCGGCGGAGTCGGCGCGCGCCGCCGCCGCCGGCACCAACCTGCCGTCGATTCACGTCAACGCGGATGTCGGCGAGATTGGTCTCTCAGTCAGCGAAGCCAAGATGACCTACACGCTGACCGGCTCCGTGAATGTGCCGATCTTCAACGGACGACGCACGACGGGACGCGTCGCTCAGGCGGATGCCGATCTTCGCTCGCGACGGTCGGAAGCCGAGGATCTCAAGGCGAGCATCTACTACGACATCCGCACCGCGTTTCTCGACCTGAAGGCGACCGCCGAGCAGCTTCGCGTCGCGACGACGGGTCGCGACCTGGCCGCGCAGCAGCTGACCCAGGCCCGCGATCGTTTCGTGGCGGGCGTCGGCAACAATCTCGAGGTCGTGCAGGCGCAGGAAGCGGTCGCGTTGGCGAACGAACAATTCATCTCGGCGCAATATGGCTACAACCTCGCGAAAGGCGCGCTCGTGCGGAGCGTGGGATCGTCCGAGGAAACGCTGCGTCAAATCATCGGAGGCTCGCGCTGATGGCCCTCTTCGAAAACCCTCGTGTTCGCATCGGCCTCGGCGTCGCGGCGGCCGCTGTCGTCGGCGTCATCGTCTGGCTCTGGATTTCGGCCGGCCATGAGACGACCGACGATGCCCAGGTGGATGCGCATGTGACGCAGATCGCGGCGCGCGTCGGCGGAACGGTGTCGAGCGTGCACGTCGACGACAATCGGTCCGTCGAAACGGGCGCGACGCTCGTCGAAATCGATCCTCGCGATTACCAGGTCGCCGTGGACAAGGCGCGCGCGGCGCTCGCCGACGCCGAGGCGGCCGCCGAAGCGGCGCGGAGCGGCATCCCCATCACGACGCAGTCCGCGTCGAGCAACCTGACGCGGGCCGAAGGCGGCGTGACGCAGGCCTCGAGCTCGATCGCGGCGGCGCAGAAGCAGGTTGAAGCCGCCCACGCGCGCGTGACCTCCAACCAGGCCAAGTTGAGGGAACAGGAAACGACTGCCGCAAAGGCGGCGCGCGACGTCGACCGTCTGCGCGGTCTGCTCGCGAAAGACGAAGTCTCGCAGCAGCAGTTCGACGCGGCGACCGCGGCGGCTGAAGCGGCGAAGGCGTCCGCGGACTCGTCGAGAGCGCAGGTCACCGAGGCCGAAGCCGGCGTGCTCGTCGCCGAGAGTCAGCTGGCACAGGCACAGGCCGGACAGCGTCAGGCCGAAGCGTCGCTGCAGGCGGCCAAGACCGCGCCGGATCAGGTCAAGCAGATGACGGCCAGGGCGCAGGCGGCGGAAGCGCAGGTCAAGCAGGCAAAAGCGACGCTCGAACAAGCCGAGTTGAATCTTCAATACACGACGATCAAAGCGCCGGTCGGCGGCATTGTCAGCCGCAAGTCGGTCGAGGTCGGCCAGGTGATTCAGGCGGGTCAGCCACTCATGGCGATCATCCCGCTCGAGAACGTCTGGATCACGGCGAACTTCAAGGAGACGCAGCTGAAGAACATGCGTCCCGGTCAGCGCGTCAAGGTCGAGGTCGATGCGTACGGCGGCAAGGAATTCACCGGCAAGGTGGACAGCATCGCGGCCGCAACCGGCGCGCGCTTCAGCATGCTGCCCCCGGAAAACGCGACCGGCAACTTCGTCAAGGTCGTGCAGCGCGTGCCGGTCAAGATCGTACTCGACAGCGGACAAGACCCCGACCGTCAACTGCGGCCGGGCATGTCCGTGGAACCGACGGTGTACACGAGATGACTCAGCGCGCGACGGGCCACGCCCATCGCGCCTGGTGCAAGTTGCGGTTGAAAGTTACCCGGCAAGCGTCGAAAGTTGAAGGGTATGTCCGAGGAACCTCGACACGTTAACCAGTGGATCATCGCCGTCTCGGTCATGTTCGCCACCTTCATGGAGGTGCTGGACACGACCGTGGTCAACGTCTCGCTCCCGCACATCGCCGGCAGCCTGTCGGTGTCGATCGACGAGGCCACATGGGCGTTGACGTCCTACCTGGTCGCGAACGCGATCGTCCTTCCGATGACCGGGTGGCTGGCGAGCATGTTCGGGCGCAAGCGCCTGCTGATGCTCTCGGTCGTCGGGTTCACCGCTTCGTCGTTCCTGTGCGGGCTGGCACCTACGCTCGGCCTCCTGATCGCGTTCCGCATCATGCAGGGCGCCACGGGCGGCGCGCTGCAGCCGCTCTCGCAGGCAGTGCTGCTCGAAGCCTTCAAGCCTGAAGATCGCGGCAAGGCGATGGGCTTCTGGGGCCTCGGCATCGTCGTCGCGCCGATTCTCGGTCCGGTACTCGGCGGCTGGCTGACCGACAGCTACAGCTGGCGATGGGTGTTCTACATCAACATTCCCGTCGGCATCGCGTCGATCGTCATGACGAAGATGTACATCTTCGATCCGCCGTACCTGCGGCGCGACAACCGATCGGTCGACTATTGGGGCATCGGCATGCTCGCCGTCGGCATCGGCGCGCTCCAGATTCTGCTCGACAAGGGCCAGGAAGAGGATTGGTTCGCGTCGCACTTCATGACGGCGCTCGCCGTCATCAGCGCCCTCAGCCTCACGGCGCTGGTCATCCACGAATTGACCACCGACAATCCGGTTGTCGATTTGCGGGTGTTCAAGGCGCGCACGTACGCGGTCGGGGTGTTCCTGATGACCGTGGTGGGCTTCGTGCTCTACGGCAGCATGGTGCTCCTCCCGATCATGCTGCAGACGCTGCTCGGCTACCCGCCGCTGCAGGCCGGGATCGCGATGGCGCCTCGCGGAATCGGATCGTTTTTCATGATGCCGCTCACCGGGCTCATGACCGGACGCTTCGATCCGCGCAAGCTTCTGACGGCGGGCCTGATCGTCGGCGGCGTCACGCTGCTGTGGCTCTCGCAGCTGAATCTGCAGGCCGGCTACTGGGACATCTTCTGGCCGCAGCTGATTCAGGGCGTCGGCATGTCGCTGCTGTTCGTGCCGCTCACGACCGTCGCGATGGATCCCATCCCGCGCGAGCGAATGGGCTACGCGACGAGCCTGTTCAACCTGATGCGAAACATCGGCGGCAGCGTCGGCATCGCCATGACCGGCACGATGCTCGCCCGCAACAACCAGTCGACCACGTCCACGCTTGGCGCCCACGTCACCATGTACGACATGACGTCGCGGCAGATGTACGAGCGGCTGGTCGCGTCGATGGTGGCGGCGGGCGCCGACATGGTCACCGCCTCGCAGCGCGCGTATGCCGTGCTGTTCGGCATGGTGCAACGGCAGGCAACCATGGTCTCGTTCGTCGGCATCTTCCAGCTGCTCGGCCTGTTGTTCCTGGCGCTCATTCCACTGGTGCTGCTGATGAAACGACCGGCTCGATCGAGTGGACCGGTTGCTGCGCACTGACAGTACAATTCATTCGTGCACGGCGCCGCGCTCGTCCTCGCCTTTCTGACGCTCCAGGCCGACGTCAGCCGGCCGGCCTTCTCCGACTGGCTCGACGCGATCCGGAAAGAAGCGCTGTCACGGGGCATCCGTCAGGACGTCGTCAACGACGCGCTCGGCGGCCTCGAGGAACCGGTACCCGTCGTTCTCGAACGCGACCGCGCGCAGGCTGAGAGCGTGCTCCCGCTCGAGAACTACGTGAAGCGACTTCTGACCTCGAAGCGGATCAAGATCGGACGCGAGCGCTTCGCGGAACAACGAGCGCTGCTCGACCAAGTGAGCCAGCGCTACGGCGTGCCGTCGCGAATCATCGCCGCCATCTGGGGAATCGAGTCGAACTTCGGCGGATTCAGCGGTGTGCGTCCCACCATCGCCGCGCTGGCCACGCTCGCGTGGGATCCGCGCCGCGCGACGTTCTTCCGCGGCGAGCTCTTCGACGCGCTCGAGATCCTCAATCACGGCGACATCACCGTCGACGACATGAAGGGCTCGTGGGCCGGCGCGATGGGCCAGGTCCAGTTCATGCCGTCGAGCTATCTCAAGTTCGCCGAGGACTTCGATGGCGACGGGCGCCGCGACATCTGGTCCACGCCGGCCGATGTGTTCGCCTCCATCGCGAACTACTTGAAGGGCCACGGCTGGACGACCGGTCAGGCATGGGGACGTGAGGTCACGGTGTCGGCGGAGGCGCTCCACCACATCCGCGCCGACGTGCCGTATCGCGAAGGCAGCTGCCGCGCGACGCGCGACATGACGGTCACGAAGCCAATCAGCGCCTGGCGCGCGCTCGGCGTCCGCGCGCTCGGCGGCAAGGCGCTGCCTGATTCCGAGCTGCAGGCATCGCTCGTTTCGGGAGCCAAGCGCCACTTCCTCGTGTACGGCAACTACGACGCGCTCCTCGAGTACAACTGCGCGCACTCGTACGCGATCAGCGTCGCGCTGCTCGGCGACGCGATCGCGACCGGCAAGACCACAGAACACAAGGCGCCGAAGCGAAAGACGGCGGCGCCGTAGAACCCGGGGACCAATCATGGCTGCTGCAGAATTCGACGATCGCGGGCTCGTGGTCGTGTGCGGCTCGTGCGGACAGAAGAACCGGCTGGCGTACGACCGGCTGGGCGAAACGGTCCGCTGCGGCAAGTGCAAGACCGAGCTGCCTGCGCCCGCCGTCCCGCTCGACATCGCATCCTCAGCGGACTTCGATCGGCTCGTCGCGCACTCTGCCCTGCCGGTCGTCGTGGACTACTGGGCGCCGTGGTGCGGCCCCTGCCGGATGGTCGCACCGGAGCTGGAGAAAGTTGCCGCGCGCCAGGCCGGCAAGGCGATCGTCGTCAAGGTCAACACGGATCACGTGACGGATCTCGGCGAACGCTTCGGCATCCGATCGATTCCCACGCTCGCGATCTTCGCGGGCGGCCGCGAAGTCTCCCGCACCACGGGCGCACGGCCGGCCTCGGACATCGAAGCCTTCATCGAGAAAGCCGCCGCGTCTGCGCACGCGCGGCACTGAACGGCTGCCGATGACGCGCACACTGACGTTCGTCACGCTCTCTGCGGCATTGATCGCGGCGGCATTGTCCGCGCAGACGCCGGCAAGAACCCCACCGGCCCCTTTCGATCTCGACGAGGTCTCGATCGCCGACCTCCAGCAACGAATGCAGTCGGGCCGGGAGACCGCACGGTCGATCGTCGAGAAATACGTCGCGCGCATCGAGGCCGTGGATCGCAGCGGGCCGGCGATTCACAGCATCATCGAGCTCAATCCCGACGCGCCCGCCATTGCCGATCGACTGGACGCCGAACGCAGGAACGGTCACGTTCGCGGTCCGCTTCATGGCATTCCCGTCGTGATCAAGGACAACATCGCGACCGCCGACCGCATGATGACCACGGCCGGATCGCGGGCGCTCGCGGGCGCGCCCGCGCCGAAGGACGCGTTCATCGTCGCGCGCCTGCGCGAGGCCGGCGCGATCATCCTCGGCAAGACGAACCTGAGCGAGTGGGCCAATTTCCGCTCGACGCATTCCACGAGCGGCTGGAGCGGCCGCGGCGGGCTCAGCCGGAATCCCTACGCGCTCGATCGCAATACGTCCGGATCGAGCTCCGGAACGGGAGCGGCCATTGCCGCAAGTCTCGCGGCTGTCGGCGTCGGCACGGAAACCGACGGATCGATTGTGTCGCCGTCGAACGTGAATGGCCTCGTCGGAATCAAGCCGACCCTCGGCCTCGTCAGCCGTACCGGGATCGTGCCGATTGCGCACAGCCAGGACACCGCGGGACCGATGGCACGGACCGTCGCCGATGCGGCGGCTCTGCTCGGCGTGCTGGCCGGCGTGGACGCGGACGATCGAGCGACGGCCGCGCTCGCGGGAAAAAACACGCGCGACTACTCGCAGTCGCTCGACGCGGCCGGCTTGAAGGGCGCTCGCATCGGTGTGGTCCGCAATCGGCTCTTCGGCTACAACCCGGCGGCGGATCGCATCGCGGAAGAAGCGATCGCCGACATGAAGAACGCCGGCGCGGTCGTGATCGATCCGACGAACATTCCGACGCTCGGCCAGTTCGACGACACCGAATTCGACGTCCTGCTCTACGAGTTCAAGGCCGATCTCGACAAGTACCTGAAGTCGCTCGGTCCGCTCGCGCCCGTCCATTCGCTCAAGGACGTGATCGCGTTCAACGACGCGCACCACGCCGAGGAGATGCCCTACTTCGGTCAGGAAATCATGACGATGGCCGAGAAGAAGGGGCCGCTGACCGATCCGAAGTACCGCGCGGCGCTCTCCAGGAACCATCGGCTGTCGCGAACGCTCGGCATCGACGCCGTCATGACGGCGCACAAGCTCGACGCGCTGGTCGCGCCGACCGGCGGACCCGCGTGGCTGACCGACCTCGTCAACGGCGATGGCGGCACGTCCAACGCCGCCAGCCCGTCGACCGTCACGTCAGTAGCCGGCTATCCGCACATCACCGTCCCGGCCGGATTCGTCCGCGGTCTCCCTGTTGGCGTCTCGTTCTTCGGACGCGCGTGGAGCGAGGCGACGCTGGTCAGGATTGCGTACGCGTACGAGCAGGCCACGAAGCATCGGCGACCGCCGACGTTTGCTCCGACGGCCGATCTCAAGTAGGCGCGATCAGTCGGCGCTCTGCCAGGCGGCGCGGCCGACGAAAAACGGTCCGAGGCGCTCGAGATACAGCGACGTCTGCTGCGTCTTGCGCATCGTCTGCACAATCGCGGAGAGCGGATATAAATCCTTGCCGATGAGGCCGACGATGAAGTCGTTGTCGGCTTTGTCGAGTCCGTGGCAGGCGAGACGAATGTCGTGGGCGTAGTCGCCGACGCCGAACGACATCCCGATGGCGCCGTGCTCCGCGAGGATGACACGCTGATCCTGCTCCGGCAGCTGCGAGAACTTTCCGCTTCGCCGCAGCGGATACCAGACGCCCCACTTCCAGAGCGGATTCAGGACGGTGCGGCGCGGCCGCTCGATGAGCGTTTCCTGCAGATCGGGCTCGTATCCGATCGCGTACGTGCGCCCGAGCATCGTGTACTCGGGCTTCTGCGTCAGCGCGGCGAAGGCGTCCTCGTTCATCAGCGGCCTGACGCGATCGACGAAGAAGTCCGGGTCTTCGCTGAACGTGAGCACGCCGATCCCGCGCGGATCGTTGACGTCTTCGTACAAGACGCCAGGGACGTGTGCGCGCGCGAGCGCGTCGGCGAGCGGCGCGGTGTCGAGGCAGCCGCCGAACGCGACGAACTGCATGAACAATCGGCGATTCGAACGCTGCGGCTGGCCGTCTTTGGCGCCGCCCTTCTCGCTCAGATCCGGCGGCTCGGGACCGCGTCGGGCTTCGGTGGTCATCGAGCGATTATACTCAGCGCACACGATGGCCTACCGAGTGCGACCGGCAACGCTCGACGATCTCGATGTGCTCGTCCGACATCGCATCGCGATGTTCACCGACATGGGAGTGAGCGTTGACGAGCCGGCGCTCGCGGCCGCGTTCGCGCGCTGGCTGAAGGCGAACATGCCAGCGGGCGCGTACCGCGCGTGGCTCGTGGAGTCGAGCGACGACTCGACGATTTCACCAGTCCTCGTTGCCGGCGGCGGCGCGACGATCATTCCGTGGCCGCCAGGCCCGCAGTATCCGGGCGAACGTCTAGCGTTCGTGTACAACGTCTACACGGAGCCGGCGCATCGGAAACGCGGACTCGGTCGGCTGGTGATGGACGCGATCCACGAGTGGTGTCGCGCGCACGGCGTGACGTCGGTGGCGCTCAACACCAGCGTCGACGGCCGCGGGCTGTACGAGTCGCTCGGCTACGCAGCGACGCCGAGCCCCATGATGTTTTTGTCACTCGTCGGGGTATAATCCGTCGGCTGCAGGCCATAAATCCGACCTATCAGGTCCGGTAAACCGGACACAACGAGACACGGAGACACGCGAGCATGCCGTTCATCATTACCGACCCGTGCATTGAAACGAAGGACACTGCGTGTGTGGACGTCTGTCCGGTAGATTGCATCCACCCGCGCAAGGACGAGGCCGAGTTCGCGCAGGCCACCATGCTCTATATTCATCCCGAAGAGTGCATCGACTGCGGCGCCTGCGTTCCCGCCTGTCCAGTTGCGGCAATCTACGAGAGCATCGACGCCACGCCCGCTCACCAGAAAGATCTCGTCGACGCAAACGCGGTCTATCGCAACGGCGACGCTGACTCGATGGCAAAGGCTGAAGAGATCGTCAAGGCGCACGTCGCGTCGCATCCCGACATCATGGCGGTGCCGGCGGCGGAGCGGCAGGCGGCGCACGCGCGATTCTGATTGCGGATCGAGTTGCGGATTGCGGATTGACTGCGATCCGCGATGAAGCTCGCCACGTGGAATGTGAACGGGATCCGGGCGCGGCAGGCACAGGTCCAGGAATGGATGGCCCGCGAGCGCCCGGATGTCGTCTGCCTCCAGGAAATCAAAGCGACATCCGAACAGATTCCGACCGCCCTCTGCGAGATGGAGGGCTACTGGTGCTACTGGCATGGCGGCGGCGGTTACTCCGGCGTCGCGCTGCAGGTCAGCCAGTCGTTCTCGCCCGATCGTCCCCACTTCTTTCATCCTGATTTCGACTACGAAAACCGCATCGTCGCCGTCGAGATCCCCTCGTCGGTCGGACCGGTGACCGTCGCTTCGGTGTACGTGCCGAACGGCGGCAAGGATTTCCCCGCCAAGATGCAGTTTCTCGAGGCGATGGACGCGTACGCGCGTTCCTTCCAGGAGCGCGGCGGTCGGCTCGCGATGCTCGGCGACATGAATGTGGCCCGCAGCGAACGCGACGTACATCCCAAGGAGCGGAAGCCGCGGGCCATCGGGCAGCTGCCGGAGGAGCGTGCGATTGTCGAGCGGATTCTGAGCCGCGGCCTCGTCGATCTCAGCCGGCAGTTCGAGCCGGACAACGACGATCTCTTCACGTGGTGGGCGCCCTGGCGCAACATGCGGCAGCGCAACATCGGCTGGCGCCTCGATTACGCCTTCGTCAGCGAGAGTGTCGCAGCCATTGCGACCGCCTGCACCGTGCAGAAGGAGATCGGCACCAGCGATCACGCGCCCGTGATGGCCGTGTTCAACTGATTCCCGTCGCCAAGCGCCATGTCCATCGTCGTCCAGAAATACGGCGGATCGAGCGTCGCTGACGCGGATCGCCTTCGTGCGGTTGCCGAGCGCGTGATGCGGACGCGGCAGCGCGGCCACGATGTCGTGGTCGTCGTTTCAGCGATGGGCGACACGACCGACGAGCTCCTGGCGCTGGCGAAGCGCGTCTCGCCAAATCCGGATCGCCGCGAGCTGGACATGCTCCTGACGGCCGGAGAGCGCATCTCGATGGCGCTCCTGTCGATGGCGATTCGCGAGCTTGGCGGCGACGCGATCAGCTTTACCGGCAGCCAGTCGGGCATCATCACCAACGACCGCCACGTCGACGCGCGGATCATCGAGGTCAGGCCGTTTCGGGTGCAGGACGAGCTCTCCCGCGGCAAGATCGTCGTCATCGCCGGCTATCAGGGCGTCTCGTATCGACGCGAGGTGACGACGCTCGGTCGCGGCGGCAGCGACACGACCGCCGTTGCGATGGCGGCGGCGCTGGGCGCCGAGTACTGTGAGATCTGCTCGGACGTCGACGGCGTCTACACCGCTGATCCACGCGTCGTGCCAGCCGCATGCCGCATCGACCTGATGTCCTACGAGGAAACGCAGGAGCTGGCGGAATCGGGCGCCAAGGTGCTGAACGCGCAGGCGGTCGAGTTCGCGAAAGAGCGCGGCATCGCGATCTACGCGCGTGCGACCGCGTCGCCGCTGCCCGGCGCGGATCCCTCCGCGGACGGCACCGTCGTTCGGAAGCATCCTCCTCGCATGCCCGGCACCGTCGTCGGCGTCGCGAGCGAGAAAGATGTCCTCAGCCTCACGGCTTTCGCCGACGTCGATTCCTCGCAACTACTCGAGCTCCTCGATCGTCACCAGGTTGCGGGCAAACAGCTCCACATCACGGACCGGGCGCTGACGATGGTCGTGTCGCACGAAAACATGCACGACGAACCGCGCGTGCGCCAGGCTCTCGACGCGCAGTTCGGCGACCGATGTCAGCTCACCGACGCTTGCGGCGCCGTCAGCGTCGTCGGCGCCGGCATCAACGCGTCGTTCGAGAACATCCGGCGCGGAACGTCGGCGCTGATCGCCGCCGGCATGGCACCGCGGGAGACGACGACGTCCTCGTTCCGAATCACCTGGTTGATCGAGCGGCCGCGGCTGGACGACGCCGTGCGCCTGCTGCATCGGACCTTTATCGAACGCCCGGAGCTGCTGCCATGACGACCGTGCTGGACCGGTTCCTCCGCTACGTCACCTACGACACGCAATCGAAGGAGTCGTCGAGCACATACCCGAGCACGGACGGTCAACTCGTTCTGCTGCGTGATCTCGCGACGGAGCTCAGGGGCCTTGGGCTGCACGACGTCGCGATGGACGAGCACGGCTACGTCACCGCCACCATTCCCGCGACGACGCGAAAAACGAACGTGCCGACGATTGGATTCGTCGCGCACGTGGACACGTCACCGGAGATGCCGGGATTCGACGTCAAGCCGATCGTCCATCGCAAGTACGATGGACGCGATCTCGTCCTGCCCGACGACCCGAGCGTCGTGCTCCGCCTCGCCGACATCCCGGCACTCGGCGAGCAGATGGGCAACGACGTCGTGACGGCATCGGGCACGACGCTGCTGGGCGCCGACGACAAGGCCGGCGTCGCCGAAATCGTGACCGCCGCGGCGCAGCTCATGGCCGATCCGAACATCCTGCACGGGCCGATCCGTATCGGATTCACACCCGACGAAGAGATCGGCCGGGGCACGCTGCACTTCGACGTCGAACGCTTCGGCGCCGTCTGCGCGTACACGCTCGACGGCGGCAGCCGCGGTGAAATCGAGGTCGAGAGTTTTTCGGCGGATGCGTTCACCGCGATCTTTCACGGATTGAACACGCATCCCGGCTACGCGAAAGATCGTATGGTCAACGCGATCAAGGTCGCCGCGGCCTTCATCGATCGGCTCCCGCGCGAAGGCCTCTCGCCGGAGACGACGAGCGGTTACGAAGGTTTCGTCCATCCCTATGTCGTGCAGGCGGCCGTCGATCGGACGTCGGTCAAGTTGATCGTCCGCGACTTCGTGACCGCCGCGCTGAAGGAGAAAGAAGCCGCGCTCGAAACGCTCGCACGCGAGGCGGTCGCGCGGTTTCCAGGATCGCGGGTCGAGGTGAAGATCGAGGAACAGTACCGCAACATGCGTGAGGTTCTCGACGGCCAGCCGCAGATTGCCGAGCACGCGCGCGAAGCGATCAGGCGCGCCGGCATCGAGCCGCGCTCGCGCCTCATTCGCGGCGGCACCGACGGATCACGTCTGTCGTTCATGGGACTCCCGACGCCGAATCTGTTCGCGGGCGAGCATAATTTCCACTCGCGCTACGAGTGGGTCTCGGCGCAGGACATGGAAAAGGCCGTAGAGGTGATCGTTCAGATCTGCCGCGTGTGGGAAGAACGAAGCTGAGCGTCCGTCCGCGCGCTGCTCAAAAGAGTGCGGCAATCACCGCGGCCATCAGGGCGCTCGCGGCGAAAACGAACGCGATCCCGATCAGGAACCCGCGCGCATGAAACCAATAGTCCTTGTAGCCGGCTGAACCTTCCGTTCCCGGCAACACCACGAATTTTGGTCTGAGCGCCACCAGCGGCCAGTCGAGCACGACCAGGTCCACCACGTTGAAGAGCGAGAACATGACGAACAGGTGGACGAACGCCGTCTGAAACGGGATCCGGCCGCCGCCGTCCGCGCGGATCGCTGCGAACGACGCGGCGACGATTCCTGATGCGACGACTCCAATGACGATCGCAGCCACGACGCGCTGCCGCTTCGACCGTTCGCTGATTGGACCGTATTTTTTCCGGATGTCCGGCGGGTAGTCGTTCAGCAGGATTTCCGGGTTGATCCAGAGGACGCCGAAGAGCAGGACCGACAAGACGACGCTCAGGGCTGCGCCATAGAGCAGCGCGTGGCGAATGACCATCCCCACTAGACCTACCTGCCCTCCCCGACCTACCTGCCCTACCGAGCCCCGCACTCCGGCGACACGGCTCTGGGCTTGCGCTCGTTCCACTTCTCCACGAGACGGCGCAGTTCCTTGATCGGCTCTGGATTGTCGTCCACCTGAAGGTGGAGCACGGTGTCGTTGTGCAGCCAGACGCCGCAGTTCTTTTTCACGATGACCAGCGCCGCAGATTCCTGGCCGCGCGTGTCACCGCCGCCGGCCTGCCCGCCCTCGAGCGCCGCCACCAGCCGCTGCGAGAGATGCCCGGTCGTGTTCTCGAATCGCTCGACCATGTTCGCGACGACTTCCGGACCCGCGAGGATATTGCCCTGTGCGGTGCAGTACTTGCCACCCTTGTTCCCGGCCCAGGTCGATGCCTTCGGACCGGTGAACGCCGCGTACTCGCCCTTGAGATTCATGACGGCAAACTGACGTCCCTGCTTGCTCCAGTTATCGGGCAGCGGATCGGGATCCTTCTCCCAGATCTGTTTGATGATCGCGTCCGGGGCGAGTCCCTGCGCGAGCAGCGTCAGCGCCTGCCGCCCGTAGCTGACGTCGACGATGGCCTGCGTGGCAGCGACGCCGGCGGACGCGTCGGCCCAGAGCACGCCGTTGCCGACCGAGAACACGCGCGATTGCACGGCCGCGCCGACCTCACCCGTCTGCGGATCGTAGCCAAGAATCGAGAACGTTCCGGTGTCCCAGAGCGGCGCGGAGTCGTGCTTTTGTGCGCGCATGCCCACGATCGGCAACGCGAGCACCGCCGCGCACGCGATCGCAAATCGCCAGCGCCTGGACGAACCGTCGACTCCGAGCCATCTGCTGCGATCCATCAGCATCCCCCTCCCCAGGCGTTCATCACCGTTTCCATCCGATCCTTCTTGATCTCGACAATGGCGTAACGCTCATCGTCCCAGCTCGAGAACTGCGCGATCCAGAACGACCGGCCTGCGACGCGCAGCACGCCGAACGGCAGCATGTAGCTTGCGCCGTACTTGTCGCACTGCAGGACGTCGACGAACACGTGCTGCGACTTCCCGCCGACGAGCCAGCCGGTGCCGAAGGCCATCGCGGTGCAGCTGTCGTCGGTCTTCCCATGATACTGACGGCTCGCCTCGATATACGACACCGTCGGGTTCGTGCCGAATCGATAGAGCGCTTCGACGGTCGGCGGCTCGTGTTCGCGCACTCGTTTCGACACGGGGTGGCCGTACCGCCTGTCCCAGACCGTTTCGCCGTGGTTGAAGTTTTCGACGAAATCGGCGCCCAGTTCCGCCTCCTGCGGCGGGACAATCGTCACCGGGCTGATCGCATCGGCCGACGAAATCGCGATGCCGTCCTTGGCGTACGGCTCATCCTCGGGCGGCGGAATCGGGAAGCTGCTCCGATAGTCGCTTTGCAGGCCGATCTGCCTGACGCAGTGGACGGGAATCCACGTCGGCTGCGTCACATGAATCGTCTGCGGTGCCGAGGCGGGCATCGTCCACAAGTGCCAGTCGGACACCGGCCCTGTGTCGCCCCACCACCCTTTCGGCACGCTCGCCACGTTGATCGGGACCTCGAGCTCGACCTGCGGCGGAGGCCACGGATCGTTCCATCGCTTGCCGTCGAACACGGCGAACGGGATCAGGACGCCGTCGCGTCGGACGATCGCGAGCGACACGGCGCCGGAGCGAGGTTCTGCTGTGGGAGAAACAAACAGGAATGCGAAAAGCGCGACGATGCCCAGCGCTTTTCGCATTCGAGTGGGTGCTATTGCTGGCCGGCGGTGTTGCCCTGCTTGACCGGATCGATGCTGAACGTCAGACCGGTGAACATCATCTCTTCCCACGTCTGATCGCCCCACCAGACGTCCTTCGTCGGATCGGGATTCGATTTGTTCGCCGCCGAGTTGTCGTACCACGCGGTCGCGTGAATCTTGGTGCCCTTCGGCATCTTCAGCGGCTGGCTGAACACGTAGTCGGTCTGCCAGTTGAAGTCGTACCGCGGCACGGACAGGATGGTCTCCTTGCGGCCGTCGGGATACGTCATCTCGTAGAGCCAGCGCTTGCCGCGGACGTGCGTGTGCGGCAGCATGCTCCACATCGTAATGTCCTGATTAATCGTCATGTCCGCGTCCACGCGGAAGTCGCTGGCGCCGGCCGGAATGTGCAGGCTGCCGTTCGCCAGGTTCGCCCAACGGAGCTGCGTCGCCGGCGTCTGCTTGGCGTACTTCACTCCGATGCGCGTCCGGTCGGTCGTCGCCTTGCCGTACGTCGTGTAATGCATTTGGAACACCAGCGTCGTCCCCGCGGGGACCTTCATCGCCGTGCCTTCCTGATACACGCGAATGAACTGTCCGGGCGCGAAGCCGCCGATCGCAGGACCAAGGCGCACCGCCGGCCGATCGTTCGGACCGACAGGCTTTCTCTTCTCCGCCGGCAGCGGCGGACCGCCGGTCTGACCGGCCGGGACGTCCATTCCGTCAGCGAAGGCGAAGAGCGGCGCCGGCCGCTGACCGTTAGCCGAAGTGGGCCGCGCCGTCGGCGCCGGCGGCGCGGGCGGCCGCGCGTAGACGATGACGTGATGGACCGCCTTCGGATCGCCGGCCTTCACCTCGAACGCCTGAACCCACTTGTCCTCGGTCAGGTTCGTCGGAATCTCGAAGTACTGATACGCGACCTCGCCGGACGCAGGCAGCGGATAGTCTTCCTGCATCGTGAAGATCGCGTCCGGCTCACCGATCGTCCAGCCGTTCTCGTATACCGGCTGCGGCGGCAGATCCGCCGGGTTTCCTTCCGGCGCACCGGCGGCCACCCACTTGACGATCGTGTCTTTGTCCGCGTCCTTCAGACGGCGGTCGTTCAGGAAGTGACCGTAGGCCGGGTCGGCGTGCCAGGGCGGCATCTGGCCGCTCCCGACGTAGGTGGCGATCGACTTCGCCCACGGACGCGCGTCCTTGTAGGTCAGGAGCGACATCGGGGCGATCTCGCCGGGCCGATGACAGTTCGTGCAGTTCTTGTAGAAGATGGGCGCCACGTCCTTGCTGAACGTCGGCGACGGGGTACTGCCGGCCGGTGCCTGCGCGGTGAGCTGGCTGGCGCCGAAGACGCACAGCGAGGCCGCCGCGAGCGCGAGTCGAATCGTCATTCCGTACTCCTCTGATTGAGCCGAACCGGAGGGAATAGCAAATGGTACGGGCCTCGACGGTCGGGGTCAAGTGAGTTAGACGACACGACCGCAGGCGGCGTTCGGTCATTCGGGAGGCGCCGCGCTTCCCGCGCGGACCCTCCCCGTCCGCGGGGTAAGTGTCTCGGGCGACGCGGCATAGCGTCTCGTCGATTCGACGGACCAGCTGCGGCGTTCGAATGGTAATGGTAATGGTAATGTTCTTGCTGAACTGTATCGGCGAGAAGCTGGAGGATGAAACGAATGCGCGGATTCCTGACTATAGCGGTAGCGGCTGCTTGTCTCACGACGATCGTCGGAGCGGCCAGCCTGTCGTCGTCCGAAATAAAGCGCGTGGAAGAAGCGTCGATCGTCCTGAAAGAGGTGCGCTCCACGCCCGACAAGGGCATACCGCAGGACCTCTGGGACAAAGCGTCCTGCGTCATCGTCGTTCCTGCGCTGAAGAAGGCGGCGTTCGTCGTTGGCGGCGAGTACGGGAAAGGTTTGATGAGTTGCCGGCACAACGGCGACTGGAGCGCGCCCGTGTTCATGCAGGTCGGCAAAGGCAGCTGGGGATTGCAGATCGGCGCGCAGTCGATCGATCTCGTGATGCTCGTCATGAACGATCGCGGCCGCGACAAGCTGCTGAAGAACAAGGTGTCGCTCGGCGCGGAAGCCTCGGTCGCGGGCGGACCTGTCGGCCGCGATGCGCGCGCGGCGACCGACGCGCAGATGCAGGCCGAGATCCTCTCTTACTCGCGGACGCAGGGTTTGTTCGCAGGCATCAACCTCTCGGGCGGCGTCGTCAAACCCGATCCGGACGATGACGCGGATCTCTACGGTTCGCAGATGAGCGCGGAATCGATCGTCACGAGCCCGACACTGAAGCCGCCAGCTGTGGTCGAACCATTCATGAGCGCGCTGCGTCACGGCGTGTAACGCGAGCAGAGTCGCCACCTCATCGATCGCACGCTGCAGATACTCAGCTGAAGTCTCCGCGCTGAGCGGAGGCTTCAGCGCATTTCGCAGCCTCAACCACTTCCATCACGCGCACGCCGCCGAGCTCTTCGAAACGCTTCGGCTTCCGTCGGTACACGACGTGCACCCACACTCACTGTGAGTTCAGCAAATGCCCCGCACATAAAAAAGGAGCGTGTGCTCACAGGGAGGTAATCTCATGCGTGTTATCACCGCTTTCATCGGCGCCGCCGCACTCGTCGCATTCCTTGCGCCGGGCGCGCACGCTGATGAGTGGAACAAGCGGACCTATCTAACCTTCAGCGGTCCCGTGGAAGTACCCGGTGCGACGCTCGCAGCCGGCACCTACACCTTCGAGATCGCAGACCCTGACGCCGCACGTCACGTGATCCGCGTCAGTGAGAAGGACACCAACAAGCCGATCGCACTCTTCATGACGATCCCGATGCAGCGCGCGGTCACCCCGGAGGACAACCTGGTGTTGTTCACCGAACGTCCGGCCGACGCGCCGCAGGCGATTCAGGCCTGGTTCTATCCCGGCGATAATGTCGGTGAGGAGTTCGTCTATCCGAAGAGCCAGGCAGTGAAGATCGCCAAGGCTAACCGGAAACCGGTTCTGTCGACGGCCGATTCGTCCACCAAGACGACCAGCGAATCCGATCGCATGGCTGAAATGAAGAATGCGAAAATCGGCCGTGTGAACGAAAAGGGCGAGATGACCTCGACCTCGTCGAACAACACACCGGCGGCGACGACATCGTCTTCGGCGAAGGCGACCACATCGTCTTCGTCCAGCGCGTCGAACACGAACGCGTCGGCCACGCCTGCGCCATCGAACCCGAAGCCTTCGTCAGCGACGGCTTCGAATTCGGCGGTTGGCACCTCGGGCCAGCAGTCGGCGCGACATCAGCGCAAGGAATTGCCGCGAACCGCGAGCGATTTCGGTGCGATCGAGCTGCTGAGCGGTCTGGCGTTCGCGGGCGCCCTGGCAGCCGGCCGGCTTCGTCGTGCGCTGAACTAACGTGAAGGAGCGACTGGCGGGCATGCGCTACACGATTGCGATTGTGGTCACGCTGCTCGCCGGTTCTATTTTCGCCAACAGCGCGTTCGCGTCGCCCGCCGGTCAGGAGCCGGCGGACGGCCAGACGCCGAGTTTTCGCGCAGCTTCGTCTGAGCTCGTGGTTCTTCCGGTCATCGTGACGGACCATCCCGATCATTTCGTCAGAGATCTCACGCTCGACAACTTCTCGGTCTATGACAACGATCGACGCGTTCCGCTGGAACTCTTCAGCAAAGAGGACACGCCGGTCACCGTCGGACTCGTGATCGATTCCAGCAGCAGCATGCGGCACAAGCTCGGTGAGGTCATGGCGGCCGTCATGGCGTTCGCGCGATCGAGCAATCCTCAGGACGAGCTCTTCGCCATCTCGTTCAACGACGGCGTCCGCGAGCTGATTCCGAACGGACAGTTTCTGCCGGCCAGCGATCTCGCGGGTTTGAACCGCGCGCTGATGCGCTCGGTCGCCGAGGGACGGACGTCGCTGTACGACGCACTCATCCAGGGACTCGATCGTCTTGCGGCAGGGACGCGGCCGCGGCGCGTGCTCATTCTCATCAGCGACGGCGGCGATAACGCGAGCACGGCGACGCTCGATCAGGTGCTCGCGAAAGCGCGCGCGTCGAACGCGGCGATTTACAGCATCGGACTCTTCGACGACCTGGATCTCGAGAAGAACCCGCGCGTGCTGAAATCGATCGCGAAGGCGACGGGCGGCGAGCGGTACCTGCCAGCGACGGCGGGTCCGCTGATGTCGGCCTGCGAGCACATCGCACGCGAGGTCCGCAGCGGCTTCACGCTCGGCTTCGTGCCGCCAGAACGCGACGGTGCGTATCACCGCGTGCGCGTGGAAGTGTCAACCGCCGATCGGCGCAAGCTCGCGATCAGAACGCGGCCGGGCTACTTCGCATCGCGCCAGACGACAGAGCCGCAGCCATGAACACGCGCGTCAATCCTCGCGCTGCCCGCACGGCACTCACCTGGACCGAGCGCGTCCTGCTGGTGGTGGCGATTGTCGGGGGCGCGTGGTGCCTTGCCGTCTGGCTCGAGGGTCGTTTTACGCGTTCGGTCGACGTGGCGCCGCTGCGTGTCACGATGACGCTGCCAGGCGACGCGGATCATCCTTCGTCCGCCGCGCCGCCGCCTCACGCAGGCACGCTCCTCGGCCGGCTTGATGCTCCGCGAGTCGGTCTCTCAGCGCCGATTCTCGAAGGCAGCGACGATGGGACGCTGCGGCGAGGCGCGGGCCACATCGAGGACACCGCGCTGCCGGGGGCGGCGGGAAACGTCGGCATCGCCGGACATCGCGACACCGTGTTCCGTCCACTGCGCCGCGTCAGCGTGGGTGACGCCATCGATCTCACGACCGGCGAGGAGGTGTATCACTACCGCATCAGCCGCACGCTCATTGTCAACCCGGATCGCGTCGACGTACTCGATCCGACCAGCCACAAGACGCTGACGCTGGTGACCTGCTATCCGTTCGAATTTCTCGGGCATGCGCCGCGGCGATTCATCGTGCAGGCGGAGTTGGTGGGACAGGAACCGCGGCGAACGGCAACAGCGAACGGGTTGCCTTCACGCAACCCATCGCTGGCGGCCGGCAAAGTCCGATCGAAAACGCGCTGAGCTAAAAACGCATGCCGACGCCGAACTGCGCGCGGAGCGTGTTGATGCCGGTGTCATTCTCGATGTCGCCTGACGTCAGCACGTGTCCGTACCGGAGGCTGAAGTCGGCGAAGTACTTCGTCTTGAACGTGTAGTTGAAGCCGCCGCCGAAGGTGATGAACGCCTTCGTGACCGTCCCGTTCAGGTCGTCGCCGAACTGCACGCCGAGCGACTCAGGCGGAACGACTGTGCCGTTCACGATGAGCGCCGTTTCGGTGTTCACCGATGCCGCGCCGAAGCCCAGCGCGAGATACGGATCGAACATCTTGACCCTGTGCTTGAGGTTGTACCGGAGGCCGCCGTCGTAGTACGTGATGTGCTGCGCGGCGTTGGTCGATGCGCCCACCGCGTCGCCGATCGTCTGCGCACGGGCGTCGAGGTCCGACGACCCGATGTTGAACATGTGGCCGACTTCGAAGAAGACGAGGAACGGGCCGCTGATTCGATAACCGCCCTCGGCGCCGATCGAGCCGGACGATTTGTGTCCAAATGTCGCGCCGCCGGTGAATTCGGCATAAAAGCGCGATGTCTCGTCGGGCGGCGCAGCTTGCGCCTGCGCCCGCGGCGCGAGCGCGAACAGAGTGAGTACAATACACGACACCACACGAGCCAGCCGCATCATCTACGCGCCTCCGTACTTTGGGATTCTCCGACCTGAAATCCTGTCGCGGAAAGCTGGGAACCTGCCGCAGAGCGAGGAGAGGGCCTGAGTATACCACCTCCGTGGTATTCTGGGTTTCGGAGCATGAGCGAGCACGACATCACATTCGACCGCGCCTCGGAACTGCCCGAGGTGTCGCTCGGCGCCTCAGAAACGGCTCTGCCGGGCTCACGCGACCTCGTTCCTGACGTCGTTCCACCTGTCGTCGATACGCCGCAGGCATCGGCGGCCGACGCGATCGACCCGCCGCTCAATCCGCCGGTTGCGCACGTCGAGACGGCGCCGGCGGCAGCACCCGCTGCGCCACGCGAGAATCCGTGGGCGCGGATGGGCCGCGAGCTCATGTCGGGCGTGCAGACGCTGGTCTCCGCGGCCGTCTACGCCACGCTGATCGTCACATTCGGATTTCAGGTCGCACGCGTCGACGGCTTGAGCATGGCGCCGACGCTCGAAGATCACGACCGGCTCATCGTCAATAAGCTCGTCTACGAACTTGGCGATCCGCGGCCGGGCGACATCGTGATGCTCTACTACCCGCTCAATCCGGAAAAGATGTTCGTCAAGCGGGTCATCGCGCGTGAGGGCGACACGGTGCGGATCGTCGACGGCCGCGTCTACGTCAACGACATCCCGCTGCACGACGACTACGTGCCGGCCGAATTTCGCAGCCATGACGACTGGGGACCGCAGGTCGTCCAGCAGGGCTACTACTTCGTCATGGGCGATCACCGCAACAACAGCTCCGACAGCCGGCACTGGGGACCCGTCCCGAAGAAGTACATCGTTGGGAAGGTGAAGGTCCGCTGGTGGCCGCTGCAGGACGCGCGGATTTTCTAGGAACCCGCCGCCGCCAGCATCCGTTCGTGCTCTTCGCGGAGCTTGTACTTCTGAATCTTTCCTGACGCCGTCATCGGAAACGACGGGACGAACCGCAGGTACCGCGGGACTTTGAACTTCGCCAGGCCTGACGCACAGAAGGCGAGTAGTTCCTGGATCATCGGCTCGTCTGCGTTCTCGTTCCCGGCATCTGCAGCGCGCAAGCGGACGGCGCCCGCGACAGCTTCTCCAAAAAACGAATCGGCGACGCCGTACACGTAGGCGTCGGCGACCGCGGGATGCTCGCGCAGGCGATCTTCGATTTCCTTCGGCGCGATGTTTTCGCCGCCGCGAATGATCAAATCCTTGATGCGTCCCGTGATCCGGACGTAGCCGTCCGGATCGAAGCTGGCTTCGTCGCCCGTGCGCAGCCAGCCTTCAGGATCGATCGCGGCGCGCGTTGCTTCAGGATTCTTGTAGTAGCCCTTCATCACGTTGTAGCCGCGGCAGCACAGCTCACCGCGCTCGCCGTTGGGCACCTCGACGCCCGACGCCGGATCGACGATCTTCACGTCCAGCTCCGGGAGCACGGTGCCGACGGTTCCCGATCGCTGCGCAAGTGAGCTGTTGCGAGGCGTCATCGTGATGCCGGGCGAGGCCTCGGTCAACCCGTACACGATCGTGATCTCCGGCATGTGCATGTCGGTCATCACACGTCGCATCAGCGCTTCCGGACAGAGCGATCCCGCCATCACGCCCGTCCGGAGCGAGGTCAAATCGAAGGTCTTGAACTCCGGATGTTCGAGCTCGGCGATGAACATCGTCGGCACGCCGTACACAGCCGTGCAGCGCTCGCGATGGATGGTCGCGAGCACCTGGCGCGCGTCGAACGCCTCGATCGCGCAGAGACAGGCGCCGTGCGTGAACGCACCGAGCACGCCGATCACGCAGCCGAAGCAGTGGAACAGCGGGACGCAGAGGCACAGGCGATCCGACTGCGTGTAACCGAGGAGGCTGCCGAGCACGTGGCCGTTGTTCACGATGTTCCGGCTCGACAGCATCACACCCTTCGGAAAACCGGTCGTGCCCGACGTGTACTGCATGTTGATCACGTCGTCCAGACCGACTGCCGCCGATCGCGCGTCGAGCCTGGCTTCCGGCACGCTCGACGCCATCTGAATCAGTTCGCGGTACGGCAGCAAACCGGGGGGCGTGTCCGCGCCGATGTGCACGACGCGTTTCAGCGCTGGAATCGATCCGGAGAGCGCGCCCGCACGCTGGAGCTCAGCGATGTAGTCGAGGCCGCGGAATCCAGAGATCGTAATCATCGTCGACGCTTCACTCTGGCGAAGCACGTACTCGATGTCTTTCGCGCGCAGCGACGTGTTGGCGGTCACGAGGATCGCGCCGATTTTCGCCAGCGCGAACTGCAGGACGACCCACTCGGGCACGTTGGTCGCCCACAGGACCACGCGGTCGCCGGCGGCGATGCCGGCGGCGATCAGTCCGCGGGCAACGGTCCGGGTGTGATCCTCGAGCTCGGCAAAACTGTAACGCGGACCGCCTTCGTACAGCAGCGCGTCGTTGCGCGGCAACGCACGCGCAAGACGCGTCAGCAGGTCACCGATCGTCACGTCGCGATAGGGCGGCGGCGTCACGCGGGAATTGTGACATATACTGAGTTGTTCATGGATCCGTGTGCGGTTCTGATTGCAAACGCTGATGTCCTGTCAGCGTTGAAAGCCCGGGCAGCAGATTTCGGCGGTGAACTCCTCGCGTTTACCGACGCGGACGCGCTGATCGCGCTCGAAGTCATCACCAAGCGGCGGCCGTCGATCGTCGCGCTCGAACGTGATTTCGCTGAAACGCCGCGCGGGATGGCGCTCATCAACCGCATCAAGGCCGATGGATCGCTCGAGCGCGTCGAGATTCGCGTGATGTCGCCCGACGATACCGAGGTCCGCGTGCTGCCGCGTGCGCCTGGCGCGCCGACGCCGGCCGGATCGAGCGGCGGCACCGCCGCTGCGGCGGTCGCCGCGCCGCCACCGGCGCTGGATCAGCGCGGCACGCGCCGCGCGCCTCGCCATCGCATCAAGGGGAAGGTCGAAATTCTCGTCGACGGAAACGTCGCGATGCTGGTCGATCTTTCCGTGATCGGCGCGCAAGTGCTCTCGCCGACCATCCTGAAGCCGAATCAGCGCGTGCGGATGGCGCTGAACGACGACCTGGGGAACGTGCGCTTCAACGCCGCCGTCGCCTGGGCGTCATTCGAGATCCCGCCGAACAGCGGCCCGCGCTACCGCGCCGGGCTCGCCTTCGTCGACGCCGATGCACACGCGGTCGACGCGTTCTGCATCCGGCACCGGCAGCACTAGACTTCGACTTTTCCCAAACCGATCATCTCGCCGTCGACGACGGTGTCGTCGCGCTCCGAGCCGGTCGAGACGATCGCGGCGCGGACGCCCGACACTTCTTCGAGCCGCGCGATGTACTTGCGCGCCGCGTCCGGCAGCGCGCTCAGCGTCCGTGCGCCGCGCGTCTGCGCAGACCAGCCGGGCATCGATTCATAGACCGGCTCGCACCGCGCGAGCTGACCGAGGTCCGACGGAAAATCGGTCAGCAGGCGATCGCCGCAGCGGTAGCCGGTGCAGATTTCGATGCGTTCGAGGCCGTCGAGGACGTCCAGCTTCGTCAGCGCGAGCGCATCGAGCCCGTTGATTCGCGCGGCATAGCGGACCGCGACGGCGTCGTACCACCCGCAGCGCCGCGGGCGGCCCGTGACCGCGCCGTACTCGCTGCCGCTCTCGCGGAGGCGGTTGCCCATGTCGCCGAACAGCTCGGTCGGAAACGGCCCTTCGCCGACGCGCGTCGTGTACGCCTTGACGACCCCCAGCACGCGGCCGATGGCCTTCGGCGGAATCCCAAGCCCCGTGCACACGCCGCCGATTGAGGCGTTCGACGAGGTCACGTACGGATAGGTCCCGTGATCGATGTCGAGCAGCGTGCCCTGCGCGCCCTCGAAGAGCACGGGCTTCCCTGCTTTCCCCGCCTCATAGAGCATGACGGAGACATCGCGAATCATCGGCCGGATGCGCTCCGCGTGTCGCAGCAGCTGGTCGTAGACCGGCTTCCAGTCCATCGTGCTGTCCTGCACGAGCCGGTTGCGCGCGGTCACGTTGTCGCGCACGTTCTGCTCGAGTCCCTGCGGATCGACCAGATCGCCGACACGGATCCCGCGCCGTGCGATCTTGTCCTCGTACGCCGGGCCGATGCCGCGCGAGGTCGTTCCGATCTTGCGTTCGCCGCGGCGCGCTTCCGACAGGAGATCAAGGTCGCGGTGATACGGAAGAATGAGGTGGGCCTTGTCGCTGATGACGACGCGGCCGTCGGTGTCGATGCCGTTGCGATTGAGCTCGTCGATCTCGGCGAACAGCGCCTGCGGATCGACGACCACACCGTTTCCGATGATGCACGTGATGCCAGGATGGAGGATGCCGGACGGAATCAGGCGGAGGATGAACTTGGCGCCGCGCACATAAACCGTATGCCCCGCGTTGTGCCCGCCCTGATAACGCGCCACCATCGAAAAGTGTCGCGTGAGCAGATCGACGATCTTCCCCTTGCCTTCGTCCCCCCACTGCGCGCCCAGCACCGCCAGATTCATCGTCACAATCGATCGTCCTCGTTCAGATGCGGCGCGCGCGTGTGGTTCGCGCGTCGACAACCGCGATAAGATTCTACTTCGGTCGGCACCTTTTCATGATCCAACTCGACGGCGCCTCGCTGACGCTCGAACAACTGCTCGCCATCGCCGACGGACACGAAACCGTCTCGCTGGCGCCTGTCGCGCGCGACCGCGTCCGTGCGTCGCGCGCGGTCGTCGACGCGCGCGCGCGTGGCGACGAGCCCGCCTACGGCATCAACACCGGATTCGGATCGTTTGCCGAGACCCGGATCGCACCAGAGGCGCTCGACGCGCTGCAGTTGAACCTCCTTCGCAGCCACGCGGCCGGCGTCGGCCGTCCTCTGGCCGTCCGGACGGTTCGCGCGACGATGGCGCTGCGGGCGAACGTGCTGGCCAAGGGATTTTCGGGGATCAGCGTCGAGACGCTGGATGCCCTGCTGGCGCTGATCAACGCACGGGTGCATCCGTACGTGCCGTCGCGCGGTTCGGTCGGCGCGAGCGGCGATCTCGCGCCGCTTGCGCATCTGGCGCTGGTGCTCGTCGGCGAAGGCGAAGTCCTCGCGGACGATGCGTCCGGCAGCGCCGGTGCAACACGACTCGCGTCGGTCGACGTGTTGGCACGGGCGGGTCTCCGGCCCATCCGCCTCGGGCCGAAGGAAGGGCTCGCGCTCATCAACGGCACGCAGCCTTCAACGGCGGTGCTGTCGCTCGCGCTCGCGGACGCCGAGATCCTCGCTCGCGCGGCCGACATCGTCGCCGCGCTGTCGATCGACGCGCTTCGCGGATCGATTCATCCCTTCGACGCGCGCATCCACGAGGCGCGTCCCTTCGCAGGTCAGCTCGCGTCGGCGGCCAACATCGAGGCGCTGCTCCAGGGCAGCGGCATCAACCAGTCGCACGAGTTCTGCGGCAAGGTGCAGGATGCCTATTCGCTGCGGTGCGCGGCGCAGGTCCACGGCGCGGTGCGCGAAGCGCTGCGCTTCGTGCGCGAAACGATCACGATCGAGTCGAACAGCGCGACCGACAATCCGATGGTGTTCGCCGACGCCGCAGAAATCGTGTCCGGCGGGAACTTTCACGGCGCGCCGATCGCGATTGCCGCCGATCTGCTGGCCGCCGCGATCGTGCCGCTCGCCACGATCAGCGAGCGGCGGACCGATCGGCTCGTCGATCCGTCGCTCAGCGGGCTGCCGGCGTTCCTCACGCGCGAAGGCGGACTGCACTCGGGCTTCATGCTGGCGCAGGTGACGGCGGCCGCGGTGGCGTCGGAGCTGAAATCGCTCGCGCATCCGGCCGGCGTCGATACGATCCCGACGTCAGCGAATAAGGAAGACCACGTCAGCATGAGCATGACGGCCGCGCTCAAGGCCGAACGCGCGGTTTCGCGCGCGCGTGAGGTCATCGCGATCGAAGCGCTGTGCGCCTGCCAGGCGATCGACCTTCTCGCGCCGCTGCGAACGTCTGCGCCGCTGCAGCGCGTGCACGCCGCGGTGCGATCGCGCGTGCCGATGCTCGACGCAGACCGATCACCGGCGCCTGACATCGTCGCTACAGCAGGGCTGATCGCGTCGCGCGCGCTCGAAGCCTCGTGCGCCATCCGAGTCAAGTAAAAAATTTTTCGTTTTTCAAATTGACAACGTTCGCGTCGCTTCTTAAGGTCTAGTCGTTCCCTTCGTACGAGACGATCGCATCGCGTTCGTCTCAGAACGGCACATGGCGACTGCCACACGCACGATTCGAGCGCCGCGCGGCACCGCGCTGACCTGCAAAGGCTGGCCGCAGGAAGCCGCGCTGCGCATGCTGATGAACAATCTCGATCCGGAGGTCGCTGAACGGCCCGACGAACTCGTGGTCTACGGCGGATCGGGAAAGGCGGCGCGCAGCTGGGCCGCGTTCGACGCAATCGTGCGGTCGCTCCGCTCGCTCGAGCACGATGAAACGCTGCTCGTGCAATCAGGCAAACCCGTCGGCATCTTTCCCACGCATCCCGGCGCGCCGCGCGTGCTCATCGCGAACGCGATGCTCGTGCCCGCGTGGGCGAACTGGGAAACGTTCCGCGATCTCGAGCATCGCGGCTTGACGATGTACGGCCAGATGACGGCGGGCAGCTGGATTTACATCGGTAGTCAAGGGATCGTGCAGGGCACGTACGAAACGCTCGCGGCCGTGGCGAAGCGCCATTTCGGCGGCACGCTGTCCGGGCGTCTCGTCGTCACCGCCGGCCTCGGCGGCATGGGCGGCGCGCAGCCGCTCGCCGCCACCATGAACGGCGCCGCGGCTCTCGTCGTCGAAGTCGATCCGTCGCGCATCGCGCGGCGAATCGCCACGGGATATCTCGACGAGTCGACCGACAATCTCGATGAAGCCGTCCGCCGCGTACGCGAGTGGACGCAGACGCGAACGGCGCGATCGATCGGCGTGCAGGGCAATGCCGCCGACGTGCTGCCGGCGCTCGTCGCCCGCGGCATCACGCCCGACGTCGTCACCGATCAGACGTCCGCGCACGACGCGCTGAACGGCTACGTGCCGAACGGCATGCGATACGACGAGGCGCTCCGCCTCCGCGAGCGTCAGCCGGACGAATACATCGCGCGATCGATGGCGGCGATGGCCGACCACGTCCGGGCGATGCTTGCGCTGAAACAGCGCGGCTCGATCACGTTCGACTACGGCAACAACATCCGCGCGCAGGCGCGGCAGCAGGGCGTCAGCAACGCGTTCGACATTCCGGGCTTCGTGCCCGAGTACATCCGTCCGCTCTTCTGCGAGGGGCGCGGCCCGTTCCGCTGGGCGGCGCTTTCGGGCGATCCCGAAGACATCCGCATCACCGACGACGCCGCCCTCGAGATGTTCGGCCACGACGATGCGCTCGTACGGTGGCTGCTGCTCGCACGCAAGCGCGTGGCGTTCCAGGGACTGCCGGCGCGCATCCTGTGGCTCGGCTACGGCGAGCGCGCGCGCTTCGGCCTCCGCATCAACGAGCTCGTGCGCGAAGGACGCCTCAAGGCGCCGATCGTCATCGGCCGCGACCATCTCGATACCGGATCGGTCGCGTCGCCGTACCGCGAAACGGAGAACATGCGCGACGGCAGCGACGCCATCGCCGACTGGCCGATTCTGAATGCGCTGCTCAATGCATCGAGCGGCGCGACGTGGGTGTCGGTCCACCACGGCGGCGGCGTCGGCATCGGCTACTCGCTGCACGCCGGGATGGTGATCGTCGCCGACGGCTCGAGCGATGCGGACGAGAAGCTCGAACGGGTGCTGTCCTGCGATCCGGGGATCGGCGTCATCCGCCACGCCGATGCCGGCTATCCCGAAGCGATTGCCACGGCGGAGCGCGAAGGCTTGCGAATCCCGATGCGCGAGGCAGGCGAATGCTGATTCTCCGACAGAACCTGGGACGCCGCGTCACCGCGGCGCTGGACGCATCACCGTCGCGCATCGCCGTCCTCGTCGGCGGCTGCGGAACCGGCCGCAGCACGCTGCTGCAGCAGGTGCGCGAACGTCTCGGGAGAATGGACGCGCAGTACATCGACGTCGAGCGCACGGCGACCACACCGGAGCGCTGGCTGCGCGCGATCGCGGCGACATCGCCATTTCCGCTCCAGGACCACGCGCGCACCGGTGCGCGCGCGTCATTCGACGCCGCGATGGAGTTCCTGTCGCGCGCGCGGACGTCGGGCAGTGCGCCGGCCACGTTTCTCCTCGACGAGTTCCTCGAGCTCCGAACCTTCGAGAGCTTCCCCGGCCTGCGCCGCGTGCTCTACGAATTCATCGACAGCTTGACCGCGAGCGGCAATCGATTCGTCCTGACCAGCCGGTACGTCTCGCGCGCGCTCCGTCTGCTGCGCGATCGCTCGGCGCGGTTCGAGGTCATCCACATGCCGGCGTTCACGCCGGAAGAGACGCTGGAATCGCTGGGGCCCGTGCTGCCGAGCGTCGATCCGCACGATGCCGAATACCTGGCGAGTACCGTCCACGCGCTCGCCGACGGCCGTCCGATGTACGTGGATGCGCTCGCCGAAGAGCTGACGAGCATGCGCGAGCACGGCGGCGCCAGCGTCGGCGATCCGATCAGCGCGCTGGCGGCACTCATGGCGCCCGGCGCCGATCTCGCCCGCCGATGCGGATATTGCTACGAGCTGCGCCTCCACCGGGCGCGCGGCTACGGCGCCCTGAAAGCGATCCTCGAAATCCTCGCGGAAGAAGAAGGGCTCACGCTGACGGAAATCTCGCATCGGCTTCAGCGCACCGCCGGATCGACGAAGGACTATCTCTCGTGGCTCGAGGACGTGGATCTCGTCACGTCGAATCAGAAGCGCTATCGCTTCGCGGATCCGCTGCTGAGGGTGTGGGTGCGGCTGCACTGCCGCGCCTCGGCGCCCAGCGAAGACGACCTCGCGCGCGAAATCCAGCATTACGCGCTGCAGCGCCTGCCGCACGGCGGCGATGCACCGCCAAGACCGCTGCCCGAGAAGGAGAAGGAGCCAGCCTACGCGATGGCCGGCAGCCCGTCGTCGGGGATCATCGAGATCGATTGAGAAACGCGCAGTTGGTAAGTGGGTGAATGGGCAACTTTGTAACTTGAAGAACGGACTTACTCAATAACCCATTCACCCATTTACCAACTGACCCCTTTTACCAACTTACCCATTTACCAACTTACCCATTTACTCACTTACCAATTTCTCTAACGCTTTCCTCGCCGCTTCCTGCTCCGCGTCCTTCTTGCTCCACCCGGTCGCCTGACCGAGCGATTCGCCGTTGACGAGGACCTCCACCTGGAACTGCTTCTGGTGGTCGGGCCCAATGGTGCCGACGAGGCGATAGTCCGGCAGCGGCAGATCCTTGGACTGCAGCAGTTCCTGCAGCGCCGACTTGTGATCCTGTCCCGCGACGCCGGTCTGGCGCGCGTCGGCGACGAGCGGCGCGAACTCGCGAACGATGAACGCGCGCGCCTCCTCGACGCCGCCGTCGAGGTAAATGGCGGCGATGAGCGCCTCGTAGGTGTCGGCCAGCAGCGCCTGCTTGTGGCGGCCGCCGGTCTTCTCCTCGCCGCGCCCGAGCAGCAGGTGCTCGCCGATGTTGAGCCGCTCGGCCTGCCGCGCGAGCGTGTTCGTCGACACCAGCGCCGCTTTCATCTTCGACTTCTGGCCCTCGTCGGACGATGGGAACTCGCGAAAGAGCAGGTCGGCGATGACGAAGCCCAGGAGCGCATCGCCGAGGAACTCGAGCGACTCGTTGTCGACCACGCCGCCGCTGACGTCTTCGTTGGCGCGCGACGTATGCGTCATCGCGTGCTCGAGCAGGCCGCGATCGTCGAAGCGGTAGCGAATCGCGCGCTGCAGCGGCTCGAATTCGTCGCGGAGGCGCACGACCTCCCCGTTTCGCAGTTCGGTCCGATGGGTCTCGATGATCCGCCGCGCCTCGTCGGCCTCGCTCGGGTGGACCGCAATCTTGACGTCGTTCGCGCTGTCCACCGACAGTGGGAAGACCGATCGCGAGATGCCGGATGAGGTGATGGCCATCAGGCCGTGCGCCTCGAGCAGGCTGCGCACGACGCGTGCCTCGATGTCGGACGGCGTGGTGAAGATGACGACCAGATCAGGCAACGGCTTCGTTGACCTCGTCCACCTTGAGCAGAATCATCGTCATGTCGTCGTGCTGCGGTGCATCGCCGACGAACGCCGTGATTTCGCGCAGCACGCGTTCCCGCAGCTCCTCGGACGACAGATGCGCGTGGGCTTCGACGATCTGGCCGAGGCGCTGCTCGCCGAAGCAGTCGTCCTGCGTGTTCATCGCTTCGCTGATGCCGTCGGTGAAGAACAGATAGAGATCCCCTCCGCGCAGCGGAATCGTTTCTTCCTGCAGCAGTCGCTCGAACATCTCGCCATCGTCGATCTTGAGGCCGAGGACGAGCCCGTCCGGCGCGAGAATCTTCATGTGGCCGCGGCTGATCGAGCCGCCCGGGACGTAGATGAGCGGCGTGTGGCCGGCGCGAGCGTGCGTCATCGTCCGCGCGCGCAGGTCGATGACCGCGTAAGTCATCGTGATGAAGCTGCGCGCGTCGAGATGCTGCGCGATGATGCGGTTCGCCGCGATGAGCAGCTGGCGCGGCGACGTGTGGATGCGGCTCAGCGACAGCATCAGCCCCTTCAGCTCCGCCATGTAGAGCGCAGCCGACGTGCCTTTGCCGGAGACGTCCGCGATGAGCAGGCCGAGGCGATGGTCGTCGAGCGGAAAGAAATCGTAGTAGTCGCCGCCGACGGCACGCGCCGGGACGCAGAGCGCCGTGATCGAGATGCCGGGCATCCGTAGGGGTCCCTGCGGGAGCAGCGACATCTGAATCTCGTGCGCGATGCGCAGTTCCTCTTCGAGGCGCTTCTTCTCCGCCGCCTGCCGCAGCAGGTCCTCGATGCTCGCGGTCATCGAGTTGAACGAGCCGGCCAGCTCGCCCAGCTGATCGTCGCTCGTGACGGCAATCTTGTGCGTGAAGTCTCCCTGCCGGACGCGCTCGGTGCCGCGGAACAGCTGGTGAACCGACCCGGTGATCGACCTCGCGAGCGCAAGGCCGGCGATGAGCGCGATGAATTCGATGATCAGGAACAGCGCGCCGATGACGAACAGCACGAGCAGCAGTCCCTGACCGAAGTTCCGGCCAACGCGGCCTTCGGCGGCCGAGATCCGATCGTAGAGCTCAGCGACGCTGAGACCGCTCGTCACCGTCAGCGTGCCCGGCGCCCCGCTCTGCCAGTCGCGGAACTCCATGAGGCTCGGCAGCGTGCTGAGCGCGCCGGTCATGGTGGACGGCCGCGCGGCGGCGTCGAACCCGTCGGAGCCCGATGACGATTTCCCGATCATCGGACGCGCTTCCTCCGCATCGACGGCCGCAACCGACTTCAGCTCGACGCCGGTGTCGTGGCGGAGTTGCTGGCGCACGGCGTCGTTGACGAGCAGATCGACGACGACCGCAGATGGCCGGGCGGAATCGGCGAAGACGACCGCGCGAACCAGAAGATGGGTGTCCTTGTCGCCGCCGTGCGGATGCTCGAACGCGAACACGCCGGCAAACCCGGAGCATGGGACCCACGAAGGGATCGTCGCTGGTGGTTCGACGTGCGACCACGGACCGGCCGTGATCGCCGGTCCAATCGGCGTGGCCGCGGAGCCCGGCGCACGTCCCGTGGCCGGAGCCGGCGCGCGGCAATCCCGGTCGGTCGGCACGATCGCCAGCGACGCGCCCCCGAATTGTCCCGCGATGTTCGACTGCCGCCGCGTCGCGATTGCGGCGATCTCTGACGGGCTCGCCCGCTGCACTTCGAGCGCCGCAGCCTGCGCGAAGAACCGCGCCTGCTCGCTGAGCGCTCTCAGCCGGCTTTGCACCAGGTACGAGCTGAGATTGTAGAAAAGGAGGAAGCCGCACAGCAGCGCGAACGCCGCGAGCAGCAGCGCCGGGACGAACCCGACGAAGATGTACGAGAGGATCAACTTCCGCCGGACGCGCCAGAGCAGCCGTCGCTTCGCCAGGACCGCCAGCCGGAACAGAAAGTACGCCAGCCCCAGCGCCACGCCGAGTCCGGCCACCGTGTCGATGACCGCGAGGAACGACGGCACGCCGCCGGCGACCAGGCCGACGGTCGCCACCATCACTTTGATCGCAGCACCGACGACGATGACGCGACCGGGAAGCGTGTGGAGGAGTGCGCCGCGGAGGCCCTCGCGAGCATTCATACGTGGACTTCGCGATATTAAAACATGTATCGTTGTTGGATCGTGAAGCTCACCAATCGCGCACGTTTCACCACGATCTGCCTGCACGCCGGACAGGAACCCGATCCGTCGACCGGCGCGATCATCACGCCGATCTATCAGACGTCCACCTACGTCCAGGAAGAGCTCGGCCGGCACAAGGGCTTCGAATACGCGCGGACGCAGAATCCGACGCGCATGGCGCTCGAACGAAACGTCGCGGCGATCGAAAGCGGCAAGGCGGGCTTCGCGTTCGCGTCAGGGATGGCGGCTATCGGCGCCATCGCGACGCTGCTCAAGGCCGGCGACCACGTCGTGGTCTCCGACAACACGTACGGCGGCACCTTCCGACTCTTCGACAAGGTGCTCACGCGGTATCAGCTGTGCTTCAGCTACGTCAACACGTCCGATCTCGACGCCGTCGAGCGGGCGATGACGCCGGCGACGCGGATGCTGTTCGTCGAAACGCCGACGAACCCGGTCATGGGCCTCACGGATCTTCGTGCGGCGGCGGACGTCGCGCATCGTCACAACGCGCGTCTCGTCGTCGATAACACGTTCGCCAGCCCGTACAACCAGCGTCCGATCGAGTTCGGCGCCGACCTCGTCACGCACAGCACCACGAAGTACCTGAACGGTCACAGCGACAGCGTCGGCGGCATCGTGATCGCCACGCGTGACGACGACATCGAGTGGCTGAAGTTCGTGCAGAACGCAGAAGGCGCGATCCTCGGACCGTTCGACTCGTGGCTCGTGCTCCGCGGGACGAAGACGCTTCCGCTGCGGATGCAGGCGCACAACGCGAACGGCCTGGCGCTGGCGGAGTTCCTGTCCACACAGCCCAAGGTCAAGAAAGTGTTCTACCCGGGTCTGCCGACGCACCCGCAGTTCGAGCTCGCCAAGAAGCAGATGCGTGGCTTCGGCGGGATGCTGGCGTTCGATCTCGGGTCGCTCGAGTCGGCGCGCCGGCTGCTCAACAGCGTCCGGCTGCACGCCCTCGCCGAAAGCCTCGGCGGCGTCGAAACGCTCATCTCGCACCCGGCCACGATGACGCACGCGTCGGTCCCGGCAGACCGCCGCGCCGCGCTCGGCATCTCGGACGGGCTGGTGCGCATCTCGGCGGGCATCGAGGACATCGACGACCTCCGCGAAGACCTGACGCAGGCGCTCGCGCAGGTGTAGCCCTGATCGACTTCCTCCTCCACTTCGACAAGCACCTGCTCGAGTTCGTCGGTGCGTACGGGCAGTGGGTGTACGCGCTGCTCTTCGCGATCATTTTTGCGGAGACCGGGCTCGTCGTGACGCCGTTTCTGCCCGGCGACTCGCTGCTCTTTGCGGCGGGTGCCTTGGCGGCGACGAGCGTCCTGAACCCCTGGTTGACGCTGGCCCTTCTCATCGTCGCGGCGTTCACCGGCAACCTGACGAATTACACGATCGGGCGCCTCGTCGGTCCGCGCGTCTTCAACGCCAGCGACAGCGCCGGCATCTCGCACCGGCTGCTCAATCGCGAGCATCTGCTGCGGGCGCACGCGTTCTTCGAGCAATACGGCGGAAAAGCGGTGATTCTCAGCCGCTTCCTGCCGATCGTTCGGACGTTCCTTCCGTTCGTGGCGGGCGCGGCCGGGATGTCGTCGGCAACCTTCGGCCTCTACAACCTGGTTGGCGCGTGCGGATGGGTCTCGCTCTGTCTCGGCGCCGGCATCCTGTTCGGCAACGTTCCCATCGTCAAACAGAACTTCTCGCTCGTGACGATCGGCATCGTCGGCGTGTCGGTGCTGCCGATGGTCATCGAATACATCCGTCACCGCCGCCGCGGCTGATTCGTCGCCATTCCTGGCGCCGCACGGCGCAGGACGGCGTCAGTCGCGGACCGCGGCTGCTGCCCACGCCGCGTAGTCAGGCCCGACCGCGTGTGGATGCAGGACGATGAACTCCGGCAGCTCGTACGAATGCAGCTCGCGCAGGCGTGCCTCGAGTCGAGGGAGCTTGCCGGCGACGGTCTTGATGACGAGCTGACACTCATCGGCGTGCTCGATGCGATTGTTCCACCAGTACGTCGAGCTCATCGGCCGATGCACGTTCACGCACGCCGCGAGTCGCTCGGCGACGAGCCGATTCGCGAGCTCGTCGGCACGATCGGCCTCAATCGTCGTCAGCACTATCATCAGATCAGACACGATCTCCTCTTGTACTTTTGATGCGGGTGTTGTAATGTCTTGCGCGTGTGAAAGAGTCCCGCGGATCGAGCAAGCGCAGGCGTCCCGTCGTCAACCAACCCGCGCGCAATCGTCGAATCGTCCACTGGCTGCTGATTTTCGTCGCGGCGCTCATCGTCGTCGATGGACTCTTCGGCGATCGCGGGCTGGTCGCGATGATGCGGGCGCGGCACGAGTACGACGAGCTCGCCGCGTCGATCGCCCACCAGCGAACGGAGAACGCGCGGCTGCGTGAGGAAGCGCGGCGGCTGCGGGAAGATCCGAGCGCGGTCGAGGAGATCGCCCGGCGTGAGCTGGGACTCATCAAGCCCGGCGAGAAGGTCTTCATCGTCAAAGATATTCCGCCGGCGAAACCATAACGCATCCGCGCGCACGCACTCTCACCACACCAATCGAAAGCCGACCGACAGTTCCGACGCGAGGTCAGTCCGCCCTGACGCCGCCGTTGTCCGGCAGCATGTGCGCCAGCAACTCCGTCGGCGCGACGCCGGCGAAGGTGCGGAAGTCGCGGGTGAAGTGCGCCTGGTCGTAGTAGCCGCAGTCGGCCGCGATGTCGGCGAGTACCGGACGATCGGTCCCGCGGAGCAGCCGGGCCGCCCTCGAAAAACGCAGCACGCGCGCCATCGCCTTCGGCGACAGTCCCAGCTCGCCGCGGAACCTGTCGATCAGATGCTTCTGGCTCCAGCCAACGTCCCGCACCAGCCAGCCGATGTCGATGCGTCCGCTGGTGCGCGCGATTCGCGTCCACGCACGCGAGACCTGCGGGCTGACGTGCCGTGCCGCACGCAGGCGTGCGCCGATCTCGCGATCGAGCAGATCAAAACGTGCGTCCCACGTGTCCGCGTCGTGCAGACGGTCGGTCAGTTGGTCGGCGTCGCCGAGGAGCCCGTCGAGCGCGACCGACTGGTTCTTGAGATCGTCGAGCGGACGATTCAGGAAGAGGCGTGCGCCCAGAATGGTGAAGTTCACCTGAATGCCGCCGGAGGGACCGCTCGATCCGACGCGGACGAACCGGTCGTACGCGCCGGTCGCGAAGCTGCCGAGATCCGCGAAATTCTGCGAATCGCCCGCCGCATACACGCGAATCGGCGGGCCGAAGTTGAAGATGACTGGAACCTCGTCGGTAGGCAGTTCTCGCCGACAGAGCGGAACCGTCATATGCTCGAACCAGCCTGTGTATCCTCGGACGTGCGGACGAAGCGCAGGATGGGGATCGCGGAGGGCCATCTCCCAACGTCCGACCGCGGACTCGTGACGAACGATGTGCGTCTTATCGGAGGCGATAGGCAAGCGTCCCGCAGGAATGGCGCCGAATCAAGCGCAAATTGGCGGGATTGTTGCAGAGGCGGGAGTGCTCCTCTCTAGTCGAGGCGGCCTCCGCCCGGGCTCAGCCGAGAGCCGGGCAAATATTTCACGGGGGCGTTGCGTCTCGAGACGTCCAGGCCGGCAATGACCGCTATTTCCAGCGCAATTCTGATCACGGTTTCCGCCATCGTGCTGATGATGGCGGCGCGCCGGCTGCTGTTTCAGGCGCGCGCAGATCGTGCGGCCCGCGCCGAAACCGAGCGTCAGCTTAGATACAGCGATCAGTTGCAACAACTGACAGCCACGCTCTCACGCGCCCGAACGCCGGACGATGTCCTTCACGCGTGTCTGCCTGAACTCCTCCACGCCGCAGCAGCGGCCGCCGGCGCGGTGGCGCTGGTCTCGGACGATGGCCTCACGTGCGACGTCGTCAACGCCGTCGGGTACGACCCCGCCATCGTCGAACAAGGGAAATCGCGCTCCACCGGTTCGAACAGCGTCATCGCCGAGTCGATTCGCCACCGCGACCTCGGCGTCGTCGAGCCGCACGACAAGCGGGCTGCCGAGTCTCGACTGCGCGCCGCCGACGAACTGCTGAGCGGTCACCCCGGCGCCATCGTCGTACCGCTCATTACGTCCGGCCGCGCGCTCGGCGTCGTTGCCATGAGCCTCGATCGCGTCCGCGGCGTGGGCGGCGACGAGCGCGCGTTCCTGCTGAACGCGGGCCGCCACATCGCGCAGGCGCTCGACCGCGCGCGGCTCTACGACGAGGCGGAGCGCGCACGCGCCGAAGCCGAAGCGTTCCGCAAGCGAGCTGACGCGGCGCTTCGGGATCGTCGTGTCGTCGAGGAAGCGCTGCGGTTGAGCGAGGCCAAGTACCGCGCGCTGGCGACTCGAACCAGCCGCCTCTACGCGCTCAGCGCAGGCCTCTCCGCCGCCGTCACCGCCGACGCGCTCTCGCGGGTCATGGTGAGCCGCGGCAAGGTCGTCGTCGGAGCGGCGGCAGGATCCGTCGCGATTCTCACCGACAACGGCACCGCGTTCGAGTCGCTGTACGCCGAGGAGTACCAACCCTTCGAAGCGCAGCCGAAGAGGTTCCCGGCCGAAATCGGACTCTGCTCGACCGCGGCGGTCACGTCGCGGCAGGGCGTCTTCATGGGATCGTTCGAGGAGTGGCAGGAGCGCTATCCGCTCTCGGCGTCAATCGCCGCGGACGGCGGATACGCCTCGGCCGCGACGCTGCCGCTCATGACCGACGGTCGAGTCATCGGCGTCGTTTCCTTCTACTTCACGGCGCCCGTCAATTTCGACGACGAGTACAAGACGCTGCTGACGTCGGTCGCGCAGCACTGCGCGCAGGCGCTGGAGCGCGCGTACTTGTACGAAGCCGCCGAACGCGCGCGGTCGGACGCAGAGACCGCGAACCGATCGAAGGACGACTTTCTCTCGACGATTTCGCACGAGCTGCGGACGCCGCTGAACGCCATCCTCGGGTGGGCGGCGATGCTTCGCAACGGATCGATCGGGACCGACCGGATGAGCCGCGGCCTCGAGGCCATCTTCAACAACGCGACGCGGCAGGGCCGCCTGATCGAGGAACTGCTCGACGTCTCGCGCATCGTCGCCGGCCGCGCGGCATTGGACCTCCAGGAAGTCGACCTGAGCGAGAACCTGCGCGGCGCCGTCGAGACGATGATGCCGATGGCGTCGGCCAAGGGCGTGGACGTGCGCTTCGAAGCGCCGTCCGACATCCGCGTCATCGCGGATCCGCGCCGCCTCGAGCAGGTGTTCCTCAACCTGCTCTCGAACGCCGTCAAGTTCACGCCGTCGGGCGGCCGCGTAATCATCGACATCCTGACGTCCTCGTCTGGATCAGTGGACGTTCGCGTTTCGGATACCGGCGCCGGCATCGATGCCGCCTTCCTGCCCCACGTGTTCGAGCGTTTCCGCCAGGGCAACAGCTCCACGACGCGGAGCGTCGGCGGACTCGGTCTCGGTCTCTACATCGCCCGACATCTCATCGAAGCGCAGGAGGGCACGATTCGCGTCGAGAGCGACGGCGTCGATCGGGGCGCGACGTTCACCGTCCGCCTGAAGGCGGCGGCGACCAGCACGCATCGCACGCCCGTCATGCCGTCAATTCCGGCCGCCGTCCCTGATCAGCACGACGGACAGCCGCTGCTCGACGGCATCCGCGTCCTGCTCGTGGACGACGAATCGGATTCGCTGGAGATGATGACGTCGGCGCTCGAGACGTGCGGCGCAACCGTCGTCGCGGCGGGATCGGCGGAGGAAGCGCTGCGCGCGCTCAGTCGAGCGCCCGTCGACGTGGTGCTCTCCGACGTCGCGATGCCAGAGAAGGACGGCTACGAATTGATCCGCGAGATTCGCGCGACGCCGACGGCGCGCATCTCGACCGTGCCGGCCGCGGCCGTCACCGCGTGCGTCCGCGACGACGAGCGACAGAAAGCGCTGGCCGCCGGATTCCAGATGCACCTCGCGAAGCCGGTGCACCCGGCCGCGCTCGCGCGAGCCGTCGCAGCGCTGGCGCGCGGACTACGTGCCTGACGGCGCCGCGAGCGCTCGAGCCCTTCGCCGCGTCCGATCTTCCGCCCCGAACGCCGCCGCAAACAGGACGAGCACCGCCGCCGCACCTGCCGCCGGAACGAGCCAGATCTCCGTCCACGCGTGACCCGCGCCGGTTCGAAACGCATCGACGATGCGCCCGGATACCCACGATCCGATCAGCATGCCGACGCCGAGCGTGACGAAGGCGATGAAACCCTGCGCCGCGGCGCGGAGATCGCCCGGCGCCTTCTGGTCCACGTAAATCTGTCCCGTCACGAAGAAGAAGTCGTAGCAGATGCCGTGCAGCAGAATTCCGCCGTACAGCATCCATACCAGCGCCGCATTGTCGCCGTAGGCGAACAGCGCATAGCGCGCCGTCCAGGCCGCCATGCCGAGGAGCAGCATGCGCTTCACACCGAGCCGCCGGAAAAACCACGGCATGACGAGCATGAAGAACATCTCGGACATCTGGCCGAGCGTCATCTTGCTGGCGGCGTTCGACACGTGCAGCTCGTTCAGGAACAGGTTCGCGAATGCATAGTAGAACTGCAGCGGGATGCAGATCAGGAACGAGCCGATCACGAACACCGCGAACGAACGCTCGCCCATCAGCTTCAGCGCGTCCAGCCCGAGGACGTCACGGAGCGTCACGTGGCTCTTCTTCTGGGGCGGCGTGTGGGGCAGTGCCAGGCAGAACGCGCCGAGGACGATCGATCCGGCCGCCGCGATGCGCATCGGCATCGCCGTCGCCTCGAGGCCGAGCGTTCCGACGATCAGGCCGGCGATAATCCAGCCGATCGTCCCGAGGACGCGAATCGGCGGGAATTCGCGCTCCGGGTCCGTCATCTGGTGAAACGAGATGGAGTTGCTGAGCGCCAGCGTCGGCATGTAGCAGAGCGCGTAGGCCAGGAGAATCGCGTAGAACGGGCCGAACGTCAGCTGCGCGGACGCATAGAACAGCACCAGGCCGCCGACGATGTGCAGCGCGGCGAGAATGCGCTCGGTCGCAAAGAAGCGATCGGCCACCATGCCGACGAAGAACGGCGAGATCATCGCAGCCAGCGCCGTCGTCCCGGCCGCGAGGCCGATTTGCTCGCCGGAGAAATGCAGCGTCTCCCCGAGCCACGTCCCCATCGTCACGTACCACGCGCCCCAGACGAAGTACTGGAGGAACATCAGCGTCGACAGTCTCAGGGTCAGCGAGCGCGACATGCGACTACGTCCACCACGCGTCGACGGGCGGCTCGGTGAGGACGACCCTGGACAACAGATCGACGGCGGCCTTGAGGCCTTCGTCAACCGACGCGAGCGCGTCCTCGTGCTCGATGCTCATGACGTAGTCGTAACCGACGAGCCTCAGCGCGCTGACAATCCGTTTCCACTCGAGCTCGTCGTGTCCCCAGCCGACGCTTCGGAACAGCCACGACCGCTCCGCCATCCGCCGGTAGGTTTTCGTGTCGATGACGCCGTTGACGGCAACGTTCCCGCGATCGAGCGCGACGTCTTTCGCGTGCACGTGGAAGATGGCGTCGCCAAGCGCACGAACCGCAGACGGAATGTCTACGCCCTGCCAGAAGAAATGACTCGGATCGAAATTGATGCCGAGGTTCGGACCCGCCGCTGCCCTGAGCTTCAGCATCGTCTCGACGTTGTAGACGACAAAGCCCGGGTGCGCTTCGAGCGCAACCTTGACGCCATGGTCGGAGGCGAAGCGCGTCCGCTCGCGCCAGTACGGGATGACCTTCTCCGCCCACTGCCACTCGAGCACGTCGAGGAATTCCGGCGGCCACGGCGTCGTCACCCAGTTCGGATGCTTCGCCTCCTCGGAGTCGCCTGGACAACCTGAAAAGGTCACGACGACGGGAACGGCCATGCGCTCTGCGAGGCAGACGGTCTTGCGAAACAACTCGTCGTACGACTCGGCCACGCGGCGATCCGGATGCAGCGGATTCCCGTGACACGAGAGCGCGCTGATCGTGAAGCCGGCGTCGTCGATTCGGCGCCGATACGCTTTCGCGGCGTCTGCATCGTCGACCAGACGATCCGCATCGAGGTGATCGTGGCCCGGCCATCCGCCGGTTCCGAGTTCCAGCGCGCCGATGTGACCGAGCGCCTTGACCTTCGCCAGCATCTGCGCCGTATCGAGCTTTCCGAGCACCGGAGTGAAGAGACCAAGCTTCATCTCGATACCTTCGTCCACACGCCGCCGCGGCGATGACTGTCGAGCACCGCTTCCACCACGCAGGCTGCATGATAGCCGTCTTCGAAGGTCGCGAACGCCGGCGGCTTTGGCTCCAACGGCCGGCGTCCGTCCGCGATGAATTGATAGATGTCACGCATCACGTTGCAGAATGCGTCGGACCAGCCTTCCTGGTGGCCGCCCGGCAGGTGCGCGTACGCCGCCGCTTCAGGCGCGAGCAGCGCGGGATCTTTCGGCAGGACCGCGTTGGCCGCGTCACGACGTCCGATCCAGAGCTCGTTCTGCTGCTCCTGGCGCCAGCGGATTGACGCGTTGCTGCCGTTGATCTCGAACCACAGATCGTTGCGATGGCCCGCGCAGACCTGTCCGACCGACAGGCTCCCTTTCGCGCCGCCGTCGAACCGCAGCAGGATCGTCGCGAGATCCTCGCTGCGCACGTCAACCGTCTCGAGCGCCTCGTCCCTGTTCTTCGCGAACGCTTCGACGGATCCAGCGGGCTTCCGCCGCTGCTTGATGACCGTCGTCAAATCCGCCAGGACTTCGACGATGCGTTGACCAGTGACGTGCTGAACGAGATCGCACCAGTGCGAGCCGATGTCGCCGACGGCGGAGCTCTCGCCTCCCTGATGTGGATCCAGGCGCCACGAATAGTCGGTCGGCAGCAGCAGCCAGTCCTGCAGGTAGCTGCCGTGCACGTAGTGGACCGGACCGGTGGCGCCCTGCTGCAGCATGACGCGCGCCTGCTGGACCATCGGGTTCCCCCGATAGTTGAACGTCACCGCGTGCACGATCCCGGCCTTCGTCGCGGCGTCGCAGAGTCGCCGCGCTGCTGCCGACGTCGTGGCCAGCGGCTTGTCCGACACGACGTGCTTCCGTTTCTCAATGGCGGCGAGCACGACCGCTTCGTGGAGTGCGTTCGGCGTCGTGTTGTGAACGACGTGCACGTCAGGATCGGCGACGAGTTCCTCGTAGGAGCCGTACGCACGGTCCACGTGCAGTGCATCCGCCTTCGCGCGCGCCGATTCGAGACTGCTGGCCGCGACAGCGACGACGTCCACAAAACCGAGGCGCCTGACCGCGTCGATGTGGTGCCGGCCCACGAAGCCAGGGCCGACCAGACCCATTCCGATCATGCGAGCGCCTGCTTCGCGAACTCGAAGCATCGCTTGACTTCGTCGACGGGTGAACCGGTTCCCCGATATTCGTATTCGATGTACGCGCGGATCGGCCAGCGTTCCTTTTCCAGCAGACGCAGCACATCGCGGATCGGCGTGTCGCCCTCACCCCACGGCAGGTTCTCGCCCTGGTTCGTCTTTCGGTCCTTCAGGTGCAGGTTGGTGATGTCGTGATGATGCTCGCGGATGAAGGCGAGCGCGTCGAAGTTCGCGGCCGTGAAATGGCCGATATCGAGGTTGACCTTGAACCGGTGCGACATGGCCAGCGCGGTCGCGAAGCTCGCGGGCGTCGCGAACTCGTTCGGATCCTTGATGTTCGAATGACCGTGCATGGCGACGATCATCCGGTGCTTCTCGGCAAATCGCTTGATTCGCCGCGCAACGTCGATCGTCGTCGAGGCGGTGATGATCTCGGCACCGAGCGCCTTCGCCATCTCGAAGCCGCGGTCGATCTCGTCGTCCGTGAAGCTCTTGTTCGGCGAGTAGTTGTACGCGTAGATCGTGATGCCGGCCGCGTCGAACTTCCGCTTGATGTCGCGGAAGTGATCCATGGACGTATCGAGTCGCCAGCGCCGGAGATCGTCCCGGGCCTTCACGGCCTCAGGAGATAGTGCTCCGCCAGGCTGACCCGGTCCCGCCGGAAACACCGGCTCGACCTGCGGCGCGAAGAGCTCGCATTCCGTGAGGCCGCACGCCTTCATCGCGCCGATGATCGTGTCGACGGCGTCCGCCGCGGATCCGGACGCGCGAGGCATGTCGCGAAAGCTGTACGTCTGGACGCCAAGGTGGACGCCTGACACCACCTGCGCGTGCGCGACGGATGAAAGCGCCAGGCCGCCGAGCGTCAGGCGGCCAAATTCACGACGGGTCAGCATCGTCATTGGTAGAGTGCGAACGCGAACAGCGTGTCTCCGGCGGCCGCGAGCACGTACTGGCGTCCGTCGACCATGTAGGTTTCGGGCGCGTTCGTGACCTGGCCGATCGCGCTGTGCCACAGGATATTTCCGTTCGACGGATCGAACGCGACGAGATTGCCGGAGATGTCGCCGCCGAACAGCAGCTTGCCCGCCGTGGTCAGGAGTCCCGAGGCGCCGCGCGGGTTGTTGCTCGCCGTCGGAAACTTGTGGCGCCAGACCGTCGCGCCGGTGTTGTAGTCGATCGCGGTGATGTAGGTGCCCATCGAGCCGACGCCGATCTCGTCCTTGCCGCCGAGTCCCATCGCGCCTCGCGGATCGGTCTCGGTCAGGTAGTACATCGCGTACGTCTCGGCCGTCGGTACGTAGAACAGGCCGGTGTCCGGACTGAACGACGGCGGCGGCCAGTTCGTCGCGCCGCCGTTCGCGGACGACACGAGCGCACCGGCGATGTCGTGATCCTTCGCAGGGTCGCGGACCGGCTGTCCGCGCTCGTTGACGCCCTTTGCCCAGTTCACCGTTTCGGAGAAGCGGCTCGTCACGAGACGCTCGCCCGTCGTTCGATCGAGCGTGAAGTAGTAGCCGTTGCGACTCGCGGTCAACACCAGCTTGCGCGGACCGCTTCCACGGAAGTTGCGGTCGATGAGCACGGGCGTTTGCGCGGAATCCCAGTCGTGCGTGTCGTGCGGCGACGTCTGGTAGTACCACGCCATCTTCCCGGTGTCGACGTTCACCGCGACGATCGCACAGGTGTAGAGATTGTCGCCGGGGCCGCGCGGTCCGTCTGTATACGCCGGCGTCGGATTCCCGGTGCCGAAAATATAGAGATGAGTCTCCGGATCGTAGACACCCGGAAGCCACGGATGGCCACCGCCGTGGCGCGCCGCGTCGAGGCTTTTCCACGTGTCGAGCCCCGGATCGCCCGGGTTCATCGGCACCGTATAGAACTTCCATTGAACATCGCCGGTCTCCGGATCGAATGATTGCAGGTATCCCGGCGAGTCGAGATCGTTGCCGGTACCGACGATGATGTGATTGCCGACCGCAACGGGAGCCGACGTCAGGAAATACTGCTGCGCGAAGCTGGCGGCCTCCTTGTGCCAGCGTTCCTCGCCGGTCCGCGCGTCGATGGAAACGAAATAGTCGTCGGGCGTGACGAAAAACAGATAGTTGCCCCACATCGCGGCGCCGCGGTTGCCGATGTGCGTGCCGCCCTTCGTCTTCCAGAAGTACCGCCACAGGGTGTGGCCGTCGTGCGCGTCGAGCGCCCAGACGTTGTCGGGCGCGGTCACATACAGCACGCCGTTCACCGCCAGTACCGCGCCTTTCACCGTGGTCGGACCGCTGACGACGACCTCGCCGCTCCCTTCGCCGCCGACGTTCACCGGGGGGCCGACGGCAGGCCCGACGGTCAGGATGCCAGGGCCGGCGGTCAGGCGCGACGCCCACGCGAGCCCCAGCGTCTTGACGTTCGATTGATTGATCTGCGTCAGCGAGCTGTACCGGCGCCCGGTGTAATCGCCCGAGTACGACGTCCACTGCGCGCCGAGCGCTTTGAGGAGTTCGGCGGAGTCGACGCCATCGGGTGACGCGAAGCCAACCAGGAGCAACGCGAGCGAGGCGGTCGCGGTCACGCGCAGCGGCTTCATTTGAGCGTCACCAGGTACGCCGTCACGTTGTGAATGTCGGTGTCCTTGTACTCACGGAGCAGATCCTTGTGACGGCCGAGCGGATCCTTGATCTCGACGCGAGGCGAGTCTCCGGTGCGCGCGAACGAACGATGCGTCTTGTCGGCGGTCGTGAGCGAGACCACGAAATCGTCGATACGCTCGAGCACGCCTTCGACGCGCTCACCAGCGGTCGTCGTCACGACGACTCGCGTCGGTGGAATGGTCACGACAGATCCGGAACCTCGACCCGATCCGCTCCCCGGCATCAGCCATGCCTGCTGCAGCACTCGCGGATCGGACAGTCGCGTCGCCAGCCCCCGCAGGTCGCCGGTCGCGGAATGACACGACGCACAGCGTCGCGCAAAATACGCCTCGCCCGCGTGCGCGTCGCCAACGACGATATTGGCTGGGCGATTCCGCGACTCGTCGTAGCCGGCGGCGCGGTAGGTATGGATGAACGCGGCGATGTCCGCCACCTGCTCGGCGCTGAATGAGAACTTCGGCATCCCGCGATCGGCGCGGCCGTTCTGGACCACCGGCGCAATCAGCTCGCCGTGTCGATCGTCGAGAACGAGGCCCGATCGGAGCAGGCTCGGTCCGCCATCGCCGCCGCGCGTGTCCACGCCGTGGCAGAACTGGCAGTTGACCCCGTACAACGCCTTGCCGCGTTCGATCGCCGCTGGATCGTCGGGTGGACGAGTCGGATACGCATCGCGCGGCGAGGTGATGACCCCGCGTCCACCTCCCTGGCCGGACGCAGTCGTCGGCTGCTGCGCCGCATTCGGCTGCGCGGCGATCGCAGCCACGGCAAGAACGACGCCGAGCACAATCGAACCCATCGTCGACATATCTTCGAGTCTCAACGGTCAAAGCTCAACTGACAATCAACCACCAACACTCAACGCTCAACTTTCAACGTTTGGCGTTCAATCGTCAAACCTGCATTGAAGCTGAGCGTCCGAGCTCAAAATTTGAGAGTTGAACGTTGAAAGTTGTTCGTTGAGAGTTGTTCGTTGTCTGTTCGTTGTTCGTTGAAAGTTGTTCGTTGTCGGTTATGGTTTCGGCCAGACGACGCCCTGATCCTTTTTCGTGACTGGCGCCATTCCCTTGTAGACGAACTTCTGCACGCGCTGACCGCGATAGGTTTCCGTCGTATAGACGTTGCCCCGGGAATCGGTGGCGATGCTGTGGACGCCGTAGAACTCGCCCGGCTGACGGCCGCCCTCGCCAAAGCTCGTGAGCACTTCGAGCGTCTCGCGAAGAATCACGTGGACCTTGTCGTTCTCGCCGTCCGCGAGGTAGATGAAGCGCTGCTGCGCGTCGCGTGAGAAGGCGATGTCCCACACCGATCCCGATCCGAGCGTGTCCTTGTTGAAGAACGCTTCCTTCACGAACGTCCCGTCCGGCTTGAAGACCTGCAGCCGATCGTTCACGCGATCGCAGACGTACAGCAACCGATCGTTGGAGAGATCCGCGCAGTGCACAGGATTCCGGAATTGCTTCGCCGGCGGCGCCGACGGATCGTATCGACCGAGATCCGCATCGTCCGGCTTGTTCCCGTACGCGCCCCAATGGCGCTTGTACTGACCGCTGTCGGCATCGAACACGATGACGCGGTGGTTTCCGTAGCCGTCTGCCACGTAGACCTCGTTCGTCTCCTTGTCGACGAACGTTTTTGCCGGAAGGCGCAGGTTGGCGACGTCGTTGCTCCCCTTGCTCGAGGACGGCTTGCCGATCTGCATCAGGAACTTTCCATCGTGCGTGAACTTCAACACCATGTTGTCGTTGAAGGACGCGGTGGCCTGGCTCTGACTTTCGTCCTGCTGGCGATTCTGCCCGGCAACCGGCGGCGTCGTTCCGCGGCCCCGGCCCCCGGGCGGCGTGCCGCGGCCGTTGCCGCCAATCCAGACGTTGCCCTTGTAGTCGATCGTGATGCCGTGATTCGAATCGGGCCAGTCGTATCCCTGTCCCGGCCCGCCCCAGTGTCCGACGAGATTGCCAGCGGCATCGAACTCCAGGATCGGCGGCGCCGGCGCGCAGCACTGTGCGGTTCTCGGCGTCGTCGTCGCGTGGACCTCGCCGGGCTCGAGCGAGCCCGCGCGGTGAATGATCCAGATGTGATCCTGCGCGTCAACCGACACGCCGATCGTCTGGCCGAGGATCCATTTGTTGGGAAGCGGCTTGGGCCAGAGTGGATCCACCTCGAATCGCGGCGCCTCGACACCCGCGGCGGCGGCGCGACTTGCAACATGTGAACCGACACCGAGCGCCACCAGGCTCGCAAGAATCGCCGTTCCGGTCCGAACGTTTCGAGTCATGGTTCCTCTCGATCGGGGCATTACTTTCCGTGCGGTTTCGACAGATACGCACGCGACATCGTTTCGTCGCGGAGGGGCGTGACCTTGTCGGGATCGATCCGAACCATCAGGTACGTGATGTGGTCGTCTATCTTCGTGAACTGATGGCCGGTGCCGGCCGGGATGACGATGACATCGCCGGCTTTGAGCTGGTGCGCCACGCCGTTACGAATTTCCGACGCGTTGTTTCCGGGCCCGTTGAACAACCGGACCGTCTCGAGATCCGCGGGCCGCCGCTTCTTCCCCACCAGGTCGGGACCGGTGACGAGCGTCGCGGATCCCTCGATGATGTGGTAGACCTCGCTCACCAAATCGTGCTCCGCGACCGATTCCGCGGCGGCGCCGGTCAGGCGTCCGCGATAGACGACGCCGATTCCGATATGGCTCTTGCCGATATCGATGTCGCGGACCTGCTGGTCGATCAACTTCTCGGCGATCGCCTTCTTCGCGTACTCCTGGATTTCGCTTTCGGGAATGTAGGTCGCAGGACACATCGAACACGTCGGCTGTGGATCCTGCGCAAGGACGGCCGTGAGCGGCGCGGCCGCAACCATGATGGCCAGTGCGAACTTCCTCATACTTCCTCCGGAAGGCGTCGCCGACGGCGGCGACCGCGTGAGACCCGTGTCAACAGTTCGTGCACCGGTCGATCCCTCATCGCGACACGGACGCCGGGAGCGAGAACGCCAGGTATTCGCCGCTGTACACGCCGCCGCTGACGGCGACGACGATGTACTGCCGGCCGTTGAGCGCATAGGTCATCGGCGTTCCCGACTGCGGCGCCGGCATGTAGATCGTCCCCACTTCCTTGCCCGTGTTTTTGTCGTACGCGCGCAGCATCGCGCCGCGCGGTCGATTTGGACCTGTCGTCGCGAGCGGATCACCCGCGATGACGAGCGTCCTCGTCACGAGCGCGCCCACGGCACCGGACTGCCCCGTTCGCGGGACCGTCAGCCCTTTGAGCGCAGGATGATTGCGGACGCTGTCGGGCGTTTCGCCGTGCGCCACCTGCCAGACGAATTCGCCGCGATCGAGATCGATTGCGGTGATCCGGCCGTACGGCGGCTTCAGCAACGGCAATCCCTGCAAGGTCGCGTTTCCGTTGACGCCTTCGTCGTTCGTCGTCGTCGCGGTGGAGCGGGCGGCGGGCGCGGTCTGCGTCGCGTCGGCGCCGACGTTTTCTCCGGGTCCCGAGATGTAGCGGACGCCGGTCAGCGCGTTGCCCGACACGTACGGAATATCGGAGAACTCTTTGTTCGGCGGCGGCAGCAGCCCGAGAATCGGCATCGCCGTGAACGACGGGATGTATGCGATGTGCGTTTCCGGATCGAACGAGCCGCCGGGCCAGTTCGTGCCGCCGGACGATCGGAATCCGGCAATCGGTCCTTCCTTGCGGCTTACCGGCGGCGGCGTGAAAATCGGCCCCGTCTTGTAGCGCGCGGCGATCTTCACCGCTTCCTCATGGAGCGCCGGCGTGAAGTCGATCAGGTTGTCGAGCGTCACACCTTGATGGTCGTACGGCGGCGGCTTGGTCGGAAACGGCTGCGTGGGCGACGTCTGCTCGCCGGGCACGTCCGACTGCGGTACCGGCCGCTCTTCGATCGGAAAGATCGGCTCGCCGGTCACGCGATCGAAGAGGTACATCATCGCCTGCTTGCCCATCACCGCGACGCCCTTGATCGGACGGCCGTCAACGGTCAGATCGACGAGGATCGGCGCGGCGGCAATATCCATGTTCCAGATCGGGTGGTGCACGAGCTGGAAATGCCACTTGCGCTTGCCTGTGTGGTAGTCGATGGCGACGATGCTCTCGGCGAAGAGGTTGTTGCCGGGACGTAGGCCGCCGTAAAAGTCGGACGTGGGTGTCTCGACGGGCAGATACGCGAGGCCGAGCTCTTCGTCTGCGGCAATCTGGTTCCAGACGCCGACATTGCCGTTGGTCGCCCACGAATCCTTCTGCCACGTGTCCGCGCCGAACTCGCCGGCGCGCGGAATCGTGTTGAACGTCCAGAGGCGACGACCCGTCCTGACGTCGAAGCCTCTGACGAGTCCCTTCGTGTTGTTGTGCGTCTTCGGCGTGCCTCCCTCGAGGAACGCCGAGCCGATCATCACGACGCCGTCGCTCGTAACGGCCGGCGTCGCGTGCAATCCGATCTCTCCCTTGACCAAATCGATTGGCTGATCGATGCCGTAGACAACGCCTTCCTTCAGATCGACGATGCCGTCCTTGCCGAACCCGGGAATCCTGCTGCCGGTTCGCGCATCGAGCGCGACGAGGCGATACCCGGTCGTGACGTAGAGGATGCGCTCCTCACGGCCGTCGCTCCAGTACGCGAGGCCCCGGCCCGAAAGCTGGCGCGGTGAAGCGGCCGCACGCGCACCCTCGCGTTCCGAGTGGATCCATCGCAACTCTCCCGTCGCGGCGTCCAGCGAGACGACCGAGCGGCGCGTGCCGCCGGTTGCGTACAGCACGCCGTTGACGACGAGCGGCGTCCCTTCGAGCTTGAACTCCGGGCGTGGACCGAGACTGTCGGTCTTGAAGCGCCACGCGACTTCGAGCGAGTTGAAATTGGCGGCGGTAACTTGGTCGAGCGACGAATAGTGATGGTTGCGGAGGTCGCCGGCGTAGGCGCGCCAGTCCGCGGCGGGCGGCGACTGCGCACGGCGGGCCCGCAGCCCGGCGGGTGCGGAGAATGCCGTGACGAGGATCACGCCGAGAGCCGCGACGAGCGCACGACGCATGACGGGCTGAATTCTATAGGTGAACACCCGGTGCGGCGCGTGATTTTCTACGACGTCGTTCAGCGCGCGAGCCGCGCCTCGATAGCGTCGAGGCGGGCCATCAGCTCGGCGTGCCGCGTGCCTTCGGGGCTCGGTCGCTTCGCGAAAAAGCAGACGCCGCCACCGGATTCGAGGACCGCGCGCTCCACCTCGTCGAGCGTCGCGAAACCCTGCTTGTGCGCCGCGGCGACCAGATCGGCGCGCGTCATCAGCTCGCGCCGCAGGTGATCTTCCAAAATCACGCCGCTGTCCATCAGCACGTCCGCGTCACCCTCGACGAGATGCCGCGCCGACTCGTGCCCGTACAGGTACCGGGCGAGCAGATGGTTCACCGCCAGGAGCGTCGTCGCACCGATGAGCCCGCCCGTGACGCTGTTGTCTTCGCCGATGATCGCGTTCTGTACGGTATTCGACAGCGTGAGCAGCACCACGAGATCGATCGGATTCAACTGCGCAAGCTCGCGCTTGCCGGCCAGCCGGAGTCCGACGATGAGGAAGATGTACACGATGATCGGGCGCAGGATTTTCTCGGCCAGCGGGAGGCCGAGCGTGAACATGTCGCGCATCATGGTCGTCGTCATGGCCGGATTATCGGCCGGTCTCAAATGCGCGCGGCGTTCCCGCGACTTCTTTACTGTTCGTTTACAGAGTGATGCAGCGCTGTCACTTCACCCGTAGAACTCCCGCTTGATCCGGGAGCTCGGGACGCCAATCGATTGCAGCGCGCCCAGGACGCTCTCGAGAAACCGCGGCTGCGGCGTGGCGCCGGATCGCTTCGCCTCCTCGACGTCCCACTTCGAAACGCCTGGTCCGCAGACGTAAACGAGCGGTGCGGAGCGATCGGGGATCACTTCCTTGAGCAGATCGGCGCTGATCCGGCCGCGGCGGACGGACGGACCGAACAGCGTCGCATCCTCTTCGCGCGTCAGCGTATGGAGCACCGTCAGCCTGTCGACGTGTTGCGCTGCAAGCGCGGTCAGCGCATCACGATAGATCACGTCGTCCCACGTCTTGTTCGAGTACACGAACGTGTGGCGCACGGTCGGCACGTGCGCGAGCGCGTGCTTGAGCATGGAGAAATTCGGGACGCTGCCGGAGCCGGCGCAGATGTGGACGATATGGTCCGTTTGCGAGGCGACGTCGTCTGCGAGCGTGTACGGGCCGGTGAAGCCGGTGACGACGAGCCGCATGCCGCGAACGGTGCGCTTCACGAGCATCGGCGAGAGGAGCGGCGGAAACTTCGTCGCGCCAGACACGTAGCGCTCTTCCTTGACCGTGACCGCGAGATAGCGTTCGTGGGGCGCCGAGCTCATCGAGTAGGCGCGCGGCGGCTCGCGCCGTCCCTTCAAGTCTTCCAGGAACGCGGTGAAGCGCTCGAGCGCTTCGAACTGGTGCGGATCGATCGTCAGGAAATGGCCCGCGTTGTAATCGAGCCGGTCGTTCCCGGTGAACAGGACCAGCGTCGTCGTGTCCGGCGTCTCGACGATGACGTCGGCGACCATGACTTCGAGCTCTTTGATTCGCGTCGGCATGGGGGTTCGGCGACACCTTACTTCAAACCGCGTCTTGGCGTACCCTGTCCGCGTCATGCAAATCATCCGTCAGCCCAAAACGTACGACGTGTGCATCGTGGGGTCCGGCGCGGGCGGCGGCATGGCCGCGAAGGTGCTCTGCGAGGCCGGCGCGGACGTGGTGATGCTCGAAGCCGGCGGACAGTGGGACTCGGCGAAGGACTCGAAAATGTCGGCCTGGGCGTACGACTCACCCCGCCGCGGTGCTTCGTCGCAGGCAAGGCCGTTCGGCGAATTCGACGGCTGCATCGGCGGATGGGAGATCGACGGCGAACCGTACACGCAGGGCGCCGGAACGACGTTCGACTGGTTCCGCGCGCGCATGCTCGGCGGACGCACGAATCACTGGGGACGGATCTCGCTGCGCTTCGGACCCGACGATTTCCGCCGGCACAGCATCGACGGTCTCGGCGACGACTGGCCGATCGGCTACGACGATCTCAAGCCGTACTACGACAAGCTCGATCGGCTCGTGGGCCTCTTCGGTTCGGTTGAACATTTGCCGAACGAACCCGACGGTATCTTTCTGCCGCCGCCGGCGCCGCGCTGCTACGAACTGCTCATCAAGCAGGCGGCCGATCGCCTGAACATCACGTGCATCCCCGGGCGGCTGTCGATTCTCACGAAGCCTTTGAACGGACGCCCCGCCTGCCACTACTGCGGGCAGTGCGGGCGCGGCTGCGCGACCCACTCCAACTTTTCGACGCCGTCCGTCCTGCTGCCGCCCGCGCTCGCGACCGGCCGTCTCCACATCGTCACGCACGCGATGGCGCGCGAGGTACTGACCAACGAAAGCGGCCTCGCCACCGGCGTCACGTACATCGACACGGTCTCGCGACGTGAATCTGCGGTCCGCGCGCGAATCGTCGTCGTCGCCGCGAGCGCCTGCGAGTCGGCACGGCTGCTGCTCAACTCGAAGTCGTCGCGCTTTCCCGACGGCCTCGCCAACTCGAGCGGCGTCGTCGGACGATATCTCACCGACTCGACCGGGCTGACGGTCGCCGGATATATCCCGAAGCTCGCGAGCGGTGTGCCGCACAACGAGGACGGCGTCGGCGGCGGACATCTCTACATGCCGTGGTGGCTGGACAATCGCAAGCTCGACTTCCCGCGCGGCTACCACATCGAGCTGAACGGCGGACGGCGCGCGCCGGCGTTCGGTATCCTGAGCGGCATCCAGCGCTTCAACGGCGTCGGCGGATACGGACAATCGCTGAAGGACGACTATCGCCGCTTCTACGGGTCCACCGTCTCGTTTGACGGCCGCGGCGAGATGGTGGCGAGTGACGACTGCTACTGCGACCTCGATCCGACGGTCGTGGACAAGTACGGCATTCCCGTGTTGCGCTTCCATTTCAAGTTCAGCGAACACGAGTACCGCCAGGCGAAGCACATGCAGGACACCTTCCGCGCGATCATCGATGAGATGGGCGGCACGCCGTTGTCGCCGATGCCGACGCGCGAGACAGGCTATGGCCTCGAGAACGGCGGGCGCATCATCCACGAGGTCGGCGCCACGCGCATGGGCAGCAATCCGGCGACGTCGGTCGTGAACGCGCACTGCCAGGCGCACGACGTCAAGAATCTGTTTATCGCGGACGGAGGCCCCTTCGTCTCGAACGCGGACAAGAACGTCACGTGGACGATTCTGGCGCTGTCGATGCGCACGTCGGAGTTCATCGCGCAGCAGCGTCAGCAGTTGTCGATTTGAGGTCACTCATGAAGCGGATAACGAGGCGGTCGGCTCTGCAGTTGATCGGAGCCGCGCCCGCGGCGGCGGCGCTGGTCTGGACGCCGGCAGACGCGCGTGCAGCGCAGGAACAGGTGACGCGGTCCGCGGCAGCGGCTCAAGGGACGCCGTTCAAGCCGAAGTTCTTCACCGCCCACGAGTATGCGACCGTCACGATCTTCGTCGATCTCGTCATCCCGAAGGACGGTCGGTCGGGCAGCGCGAGCGAAGCCGGCGTGCCGGAGTTCATGGATTTCATGATGATCGACCAACCGCGCCGACAGGTCGCCATGCGCGGCGGACTGGCGCTCATCGATCACCTGTCCATCGAGCGGTCGGGGAAACGTTTCCGCGAGGCGTCCGCGGCCGACCGGCGCGCACTGCTCGACGACATCGCGTACACCTCGAATCCCGATGCGTCCCTCAGCCATGCCATCGCGTTCTTCAGCAGCTTTCGCGATCTGACCGCGAGCGGGTTCTGGACGAGCCGCATGGGCGTTGCGGATCTGCAGTATCAGGGCAATGTGTTCGTCTCCGAGTGGACAGGCTGTTCGGAAGAAGCGGTCAAGAAAATCCGTATTGCGGATTGAGGAATGCGGATTGCGGATTGATTGTGGTTGATCCGGAATCCTCAATCAATCCGCGCTCGGCAATCGATTCGCGTTCCGCAATGGTTAATCAATCCGCATTCCGCAATCCGCAATCGCCAATCAATCCGCAACCCGCACTCCTCAATCCGCAATGATGCTGTTCGTTTCGTCTTTTCTCCTGTTGTTCCTGGAGATCGCGCTCATTCGCTGGATGCCGGCCTACATCCGGCTGCTGGCGTACTTTTCCAACTTCATTCTTCTGGCGACGTTTCTCGGCGGCGGCATCGGCTGCCTTCTGGCGCGGAGGCGACGGAATCTGTTCGTCTGGTTTCCGTTGACGCAGCTCGTGGTCGTGGCCGCGGTCGATCGGTGGCGGCTCGAGGTCGCCGTGCCGAGCGCGACCAGCATCTACTTTTCGAGCGGAACTACGAATCCGGTCGTCGTCGTCGAGAGCACACTCCTTCTGCCAATCCTGTTCACGATCGTCGCCGTGCTGTTCGCAACGGTCGCTCAGCGGATGGGCCGCGAGCTCGCGGCGCGGCCGCCGCTCCGCGCCTACGCCATCAATCTGGCCGGCAGCCTCGCCGGCGTCGGGGCATTCGCGCTGCTCTCGTGGCGTGAGCAACCTCCCGTCGTCTGGTTCGCGGTCGCCGCCGCTGCGGCGCTGCCCTTCATCCTCGAACAGCGACGTCTGTTCGCTGTCGTGAACGTCGGCCTCGTCCTCGTGACGCTGGCGATCGTCTATCGGATGGGTGCCGGCAGCCTGTGGTCGCCGTATTACCGAATCAACGTATTTCCCGACGGTTCAGACACCGTCGTCGAGGTCAACAACATCTTTCACCAGTCGATGGCGCCCATCGACAAGAAGGAATACTTCTATCAGTGGCCGTATCGCGTGTTCGGCGACACGTTCGATGACGTCCTCATCCTCGGCGCAGGCACGGGCACGGATGTCGCCGCAGCGTTGCGGCATGGCGCGAAGCACGTGGACGCCGTCGAAATCGATCCGGTGATCCTGCAGATCGGCCGCGACCGGCACCCTGATCATCCGTACGCCGATCCCCGCGTCACCGCGATCAATGACGATGCGCGGCACTTTCTGGCGACGACGAAAGAGAAATACGACCTGGTCGTCTTCGCGCTCATCGACTCGCTGACGGTGCAATCCAGCTTCTCGGGCGTCCGGCTCGAAAGCTACATGTTCACCGAGGAATCGTTCCGGTCAGTACGTGATCACCTCAAGCCGCACGGCGCGATGGCGCTCTACAACTACTTTCGTGAAAAATGGCTCGTCGATCGACTCGCCAACACGATCGTTGCGGCGTTCGATCAGGAACCACTCGCCCACGTGCACCAGGAACGCGCGTACCTCGCGGTCATGCTCGCCGGACCGCGCGTCGCCGAGCTGAAGACGCCGCCGAAACCTCCGGACCTGCTCTTCGCGTACGGACAATCGCCGGAGGCCAACCCCGCGCGTCCGCTCGATCGCGATCCGTCGATTGTGCCGGCCACCGACGACTGGCCGTTTCTCTATCTGCGACAGCCAGAACTGCCGCGCCACTACCTCGCGGCGCTCGCGGTCGTCGTTGTGCTGTCGGCCGCTGGGGCGCTTCTCACGCTCGGACCGTCACGCCGTGCCTGGAGCTGGCACTTCTTCTTCCTGGGCGCGGGATTCATGCTGCTCGAGGCGAAGTCGATCGTGCAGTTCGCGCTGCTGTGGGGATCCACGTGGTCGTCCGCGTCGCTCGCCATCGCGTCGGTGCTGGCGATGGCGATGTTGAGCGTGCTGATGACAGCCCGCGCGTCGCGTGGATTCGGCTGGCGAACCGTCGTGGTGTTGTCGATGCTTCTCGCGATCAACTACTTCGTCCCGGTGGGACGCGTGTCATTTCAGAGCCGCGCGCTGGAGTCGCTCTTCTACGGGTCTCTCGTGTTCAGCCCGGTGCTCTGCGCCGGTCTCCTCTTCAGTTCCAGCTATCGCGACTCTTCGTCCACGTCCGGCGACTTCGGCGCGAACCTGCTCGGCGCGATGCTCGGCGGCGTCGCCGAGTACATCTCGCTGCTCACGGGGTATCGGTTTCTGCTGATTCTGGTCGCAGGAAGTTATTGCGCAGCGGTTGTCATTGCGGATCGCGGATTGCGGATTGCGGATTGATTGGACATTGCGGATTGTAGATTGCGGATTGATTGGCGATTGGTGATTTGGCCATTGCGATTGACGATTCGATTGACGATTGACGGTTGGCCGCGCGGCGATTACCGGCCGCGCGTGCCGCGTCGCGCAGTATTGATCGACGCGACGAATATTCGCACCAACTGCTCCGCTTCCTCTCTGTGCCGGCGCACGCGATCGGCGACGACGATCCGCCCTCCCACGAGCATCTCGAGCCAGTAGATCGTTTCATCCGCTTCTTCCTCCGCGACCGTCATCTTCGAGATGAAGTCGGCTCTGGATTTCGCACGACACGACGACCAATAGTTGGCTCCGACCGCGGTCCCACTTTTGACCAGTTGCCGAACGATCGTCGATGTGACGACATCGGCCGGTAACTCCCGCGCCAACTCAACGATCGCGATACCGAACGTCTTCGTTCGGTCTTTCAGTTCGTCGGGAGTCATCAGAACGATAGTCAGCAAGGAACCGGCCATCGATGCAAGAGTCACAATGCTGGACAAAATCGGCGCCCTGGTCCGAGCATGGGCAGGATCTGCACTGCAGAGACCGCGTGGCCACGCAAATCAGCAACCTCTGTCGCTTTTGCTGATGCTGCTTCGTAAACACTGCGCGACGAAACGAGGCGGTGGGCGGCGTAGAAATCGCCCAGAATTGACTGGTGTCCGCTCGCGCAGGTCGCATATCCTGCGTCCATGAAGATCCCCGCCGCGCTCGGGCTCTTGTCGGTCGGCGCGATGCTCGCCAGCGTGCAGCTGATGTCAGCGACGTCGCCAATCACTCAATCGTCAATCCGAAACCCAATCGCTAATCCAATCCGCAATCCGCAATCCGCAATCGCCAATCAATCCGCAACCCGCAATCCGCAATCCGCAGTACGGTCACTATTCAACGGCTCTTCCTTGTCCGCCTGGCGCGGCTATAAGTCCGACACTGTCCCTGCCGGATGGCGGACGGATGGCGGCGTGCTCACCAAGAGCGGATCCGTCGGTGACCTCGTCACCCGCGACGAGTTCGGCGATTTCGAGCTTGAGCTGGAGTGGAAGATCGGCGAGGCGGGCAACAGCGGCATCTTCTACCGCGGCACCGAAGAATACGATCACATCTACTGGAGTGCGCCCGAGTACCAGCTGCTCGACGATCTGAAGGCCACCGACAACAAGACGCGGCTGACGTGCGCGGGCGCCGTGTATGCGCTGTACCCGTCTCCCGTCGGCCACCTCAAGCCGGTCGGCGAATGGAACTCGGCCAGAATCGTCGCGCGCGGTGCGCACATCGAGCACTGGCTGAACGGTACTAAGGTCGTCGACTACGAGCTCTGGACGCCCGACTGGGAATCGAAGGTGAAGGCGAGCAAGTTCGGCGCGTGGCCCAATTACGGCCGCGCCAAACGCGGGCACATTGCGCTGCAGGGCGATCACGACGGGTCGCTTGCGTTCCGGAACATCCGAATCCGCGAGGTGCAGTAATGGCGAAACTCTCGAGACGTTCGTTTGTGACCGACGTCGGCCTCGCCGGCGCCGGACTCGCCATCGTGCCGCGCCACGTGCTCGGCCGCGGTCTCGTCGCGCCGAGCGATCGGTTGAACATCGCCTCCGTCGGCATCGGCGGACAAGGACGCACGAACCTGGTCAACGCTTCGTCGCAGAACATCGTGGCGTTGTGCGACGTGGATTGGGACTACGCGGGCAAGGCATTGAATCAGCTGCCGGCGGATGCCGCGGCACAGCAGAAGCGTCTCGACACGAACGCAAGCAGCGTCGGCCCGACGGGCGTCGTCGCACCGCTGACGCCGCTCGAGCGCGAGCGAATCCGGATGCAGATCGACGGCATGAACCGGGTGACCACCGAGCACCTGCCGCGCGCAACGCGCTATCACGACTACCGCGTCATGCTCGAGAAGGAAAAATCGATCGACGGCGTCATCGTCGCCACCCCCGATCACATGCACGCGACGATTGCGCTCGCCGCGATGGATCTCGGCAAGCACGTCTACGTGCAGAAGCCGCTCACGTGGTCGATCGCCGAAGCGCGGCAGCTCGCAAGCCGCGCGAAGGAAACGGGCGTCGCCACGCAGATGGGCAACCAGGGTCACTCGTGGGACGATGCGCGCACCGCGATTGAATATGTGTGGGCCGGCGCCATCGGTGACGTGCGCGAGATTCACATCTGGACGAATCGTCCGCTCGGATACTGGCCGCAGGGCGTGCCTCGACCGGAACCCCTTCGCGCCGACGAACCACTGCGTTGGAACGGACCGGGAATCACCGCGCGACTCGCGAACGCGATGGCGGGTTCGTTTCCGGTGCCGTCGACGCTCGACTGGAACCTGTTCCTCGGCGTCGCGCCTCACGTCGACTACCATCCGATCTATCACCCGTTCAACTGGCGCGGATGGGTGGATTGGGGCGTCGGCGCCATCGGCGACATGGGCGCGCACCTGATCGACCACTCGATGTGGGCTCTCGATCTCGGTTATCCGGCGACGATCGAAACCGTCTCGACGCCGTTCAACGGCGCCTGTTATCCGCACGCGACGATGACGTTCTACGAATTCCCGGCGCGCGGCAGCCAGCCGCCGGTGAAGTTGACGTGGTACGACGGCGGACTCCTTCCGCCGAAACCGCCGGAACTCTCGGGAGAGGAATTGAACAAGACCGGCGGCGCGCTGCTCATCGGGAGCAAGGGCAAGCTGATGCACGACACGTACGGGAAGAATCCGCGGCTCCTGCCGAAGTCGCTGCACGATTCCTTCGGTCCGCCGCCGCGCAAGCTTCCGCGAATCCCGAACGAGAACCACGAGATGAACTGGGTGGACGCGGCAAAGGGCAATGCCGAGGTGTCGTGTCCGTTCGAATACGCGGCGAAGCTGACCGAGGTCATGCTGCTGGGTGTCGTGGCGCTGCGCGCCGGGCACAAGATCACGTACGACGCGGCGCAGATGCGCGTGACGAGCGACGACCAGGCGAACGACTACCTGCGCCGGACGCCGCGGTCCGGCTGGTCGCTGTAACGATCGCGCAGCAGAACACCTTGGCTCCCGATCTCAACGCGCTCGGACAACCAATCGGCAGACCCGTCGGCGACTGGGTTGCTCCGGTCGCGCCGTCGCGCGAATCCACCGCGATGAGCGGCCGCTATTGCCGCGTCGAAATCCTGAATCCGGATCGCCACGCCCGCGATCTGTTCGACGCAAATACCGCTGACGCTGACGGCCGGATGTGGACGTACCTTCCGTACGGCCCGTTCGATCGCTACGACGACTATGCGAGCTGGGTGCGTACAGTTTGCGCCAAGCAGGATCCGTTGTTTCACGCCATCGTCGATCTCGCGACCAATCGCGCAATCGGCGTGGCCAGCTACCTGCGCATCGATCCGGAAGCCGGATCGATCGAAGTCGGGCACATCGCGTACTCGCCGTCGCTTCAACACACGACCGCGGCCACCGAAGCGATGTACCTGATGATGCAGCGAGCGTTCGAGCTCGGCTATCGACGGTACGAGTGGAAGTGCGATTCGTTGAACGCGGCGTCCCGCGCGGCCGCGCAGCGCCTCGGATTTTCCTACGAAGGCGTCTTCCGTCAGGCGCGCGTCACGAAGGGACGCAATCGCGACACGGCATGGTTCGCCGTCGTCGATGCCGAATGGCCCGCGCTGGATGACGCGTATCGCGGTTGGCTCGATCCGTCGAATTTCGACGCAGACGGACGCCAGCGCGTCGGTCTTTCATCGCTGACGCAGCCGATTCTCTTCAAGAAAGATCCCGCGGCGGCACACGCCGCCGAGCGATAACCCTCATTTCCGCTCGACGTTGCGTCGTTAGATGCAACAAGTTGTCTCGAATTGTCCCAGAATCAGGCGATCCGGAATTCAGAAATCGGAATTTCCCGGCGCTGCGCGGCAGGACGCGCTCAAATTCGGATCGGTGCGCGCAAGATTGCTGTAAGCTGCTCGATGCGATCGGAGAAGAGATCGCTTATGGACCTTCTGCAGCTCGAGCACTTTCTCGCCGTCGTCGAAGAACGCACCTTCACGCGCGCCGCCGAGCGCGTCGGCCGGACGCAGCCCGCGATCAGTCAGAGCATCAAAAAGCTCGAGGACGAAATCGGCGCGCCGCTCTTCGCGCGCGATCTGCCTGATGTATCGCTCACTGAAGCCGGCAAGGTCGTGCTCGAATACGCGCGCAAGATGGTCCGCGCGCGCGACGATGCGATGCGCGACGTGAGCGCGCTGAAGACGATGAAAACCGGCACGCTGAATATCGCGGCGCACGAATCAGCGGCGGTCTACCTGCTGCCCGGCCCGCTCCGCAGCTATCTGTCGCGATATCCGGACGTCAAGGTCGGCATCTTCCGCAGCCGGCTCACCGAAATTCCGCGACAGGTACTGGACCGCGAGGTCGATCTTGGCTTCGTCAAGGACGAGCCCGGATTCCGCGAGCTCAAGTGGGTGGACGTGCACATGGACGAGATGATTCTCGTCGCACCGCCGGCACACCCGCTCGTCGGACGCGGGCGCGTCCACGTGCGCGACCTCGGCGCCGAACATTTCGTCCTCCACCATTTGTGCAGCAGCACCGAGCAGATGATTCGGCGCCTGTTCGAAGAGCACTCCACGCCCTGCCGCGTCGTCGCCGAGCTCTGGAGCTTCGAGAACATCAAGACGTTCGTGCAGGCCGAAGTCGGCCTCGCAATCGTGCCGCGCGTGACCGTCGCGGACGAACTGCGCGACGGCAAGCTTGCGCAGATTCCACTGGCCGAGCTTCGCATCCCGCGCCGGACGCTGATGGTCTATCGCGACCAGGGCTACCTGTCGGAACCGGCACGCGAGCTGATCAAGATCGTCCGCTCGTTCAACTGGGACGGACGGGTGATGCCGATCAAGCGAAGAGCCTAACTACCGGGGGCTCAGGGGGCGAGGGATTAGGGATAAGGGATTAGGGATTAGAGAAGGGCTGAGGGCGTAGGGCTCACAGCTGGGTTCAAAGAGAAAAAGAAACGCTCGGCAAGTCGCTTCGAAACCGAAGCCGCTTGCCGAGCGTTTTTATTTTGCGGAAAACCTCGGGCTCGGGATTTTCATCCCGAGCCCGATGTCTCAGGTTCTAGAAGTTGACCGCGACGCCGATTCGCATGATGCGCGGCGCGACGATCGACGTCGGACGCAGATAGGTCGAACCGACGCCGTTCGTCAGCGACTGAACGGTGTAGGCGTTCATCAGGTTGTAGATGTCGAACTGCGGAGAGATCCGCCGCGTGCCCCACGCGAACGCGCGCGAGAAGCGGAGGTCAACCAGCGTCGTCGACGGCAGACGCTCGTCGCCGCGATCGCTCAACAGGATCGTCTGCGCCGACCGCGTCAGCGTGATGCCCTGCTGCGCCGCGAGCGCCTGCGTCAGGTTGTAGGTCGAGATGTACGGATAGCCCGTGTTCGACACGACGCTGCCCGCGACGTTGATCTTGTAGGGGAGCTCGTAGCTGCCCGACAGACGGAACGCCACCGTCGAGTCGCTGCCGACGATGCCGTTCGTGTACTGCGTGAAGTTGGGATCGTTCAGGTCGCCGCCCGTCGTCGTCGAAATCGTGGCGGACTGCCCGGCGCTGGAGGAGTTGATGCCGCCGCGGTTGGCGCCGACCGTGAGGCCCGCCACCATCTGCCACTTGTTCGACAGGCGCTTGGATGCGGTGAACTCCACGCCCTTGTACGTCGTGTCGAGGAACGGCTGGTTGCCGATGATGCTGTTCTGCAGGCCGAGGTACTGCGGCAGCAGGTTGTAGACCGTCGCCGTCGTCGGCTTCGGGCTGCCGACCGTTCCGCCGGGACCGTTCGGAATATTCACGCTCACGGGGACATACGCCGAAGGCGGCGCAGCCGCGTTGACCGTTCCGATCTGATCGCGGTTCGTGCGGTAGTAGAACATCACGCCGACGCGCGTGTCCTTCATGACCTGGCGCTCGATGCCCGCCGTCACCTCGTCCGAGTGAGGCCACTTGGGACCGTTCGGGTCCGCGTACTTCACCGACAGGCCCGGGAAGCCGCTGCAGCGGCTCGTCGTGATTTCATTCGGTTCGGCCGCGCCGTCGCCGTTCAGGTCGGCCCACGGACACGTCTGCGACGTCGCGCTCAACGGGTTCACGTTCGTGACGCGGTCGATGCCGACCTGCAGGCCGTAGCGGCTGTAGCTCGCCTTGATGGCGGTCTGGCCGTCAGCCCACGGATCGTAGGACAGACCCGTGCGCCACACCGCGATGTTCTGGTTGATGGGCGACGACTCTGGATACGACGCCGGACCGACGAACGTCCGCTGACCCGCCGACTGCGCCGGCAGCGTGCCGACGTTGTGGTCGAAGCGCAGGCCGAGGTTCAACGTCACGTGACGGTTCGCCTGCCAGGCATCCTGGAAGAACAGGCCGAGCATGTGCTCGCGGTTCAGCGAGAACGTCGGCGTGTTGAACTGCTGGACCTGCGACGGCACGCCGTTGTTGTACACGAGGTAGTACTCGTTCAGGACGTCGTAGTGATCGTCGTACGACAGCTTCCCGAACTGCACACCGCCCTTGAACAGGTGATCGCCGAACCAGTCCGACTTCGTGTACGACACGCTGTTGTCGAACTGCAGGCGCGAGTTCGGCTGCGCTTCGGCACGCGCGGCGGCGCCGTCTGCCGTGCTCTTCGTGTTGTCGACGATGCGGACCGCATTGGTCGGCGTGTTCGGCTGGTAGTTGTAGTCCGTCTCGCCCTTCATCAAGCTGAACGACGATTCGTACACCCACTTCTGCTTCAGGATGCCGGTGTACTTCGCCTGCGTGGACGACGCCGGGTTGGTCTGCACGAGCGACGCGATGTCGGTCTGCACGTCGGGCGGTGAATCGCGGCGGTGGCCGCGAATCTTGTTGTTCCAGTTGTACGACACGGAGAACTTGTTGTTCGAGTCGATCGAGTACACGCCCTTGCCCGAGTAGTTCTTCAGCGTGTTGTCGTCAATCGCCTGCGTGCCGTCGCCGTTCTTCGCGTTGACCAGTTTGTTGACGATCCAGTAGCGGTACGAGCCGTTGACCCACAGTTTGTCCTTCAGAACCGCGCCGCCGCCGGCCACGTTGAAGTCGTAGGTGGTCTGCGTCGGGTTGCCGAGGAAACCAGCCGGCAGGACGCCGTCGTTGATGCCGTTCTGGAGGTTGTCGCTCTCGAGGCAGCCCGGCGTGACTTCCGTCGGCGTGACGCAGCCGTTCGAGAAGTTGTAGCGGGCGTCGCCGCGCCACTTGTTGCCAGCGTCCTTGGTGACCATGTTGATCGACACGCCGCCGACCATGACTTCGGCCGGAATCGCCGACGTCATGTAGTTCACTTCTTCGAACATTCCTTGGTCGTAATAGAGCATCGTCGCGCCGCCGCCGCCGCCCGGCCAGTTCACGGTCGCGCCGTCGATGTTGTAGCTGACGTCGTTCGTGTTGGAACCGTGCGATGAGAGGCTGCTCTGCTGAATCGACTGCGTGCCGCCGACGTCATAGGTCGACACCTGGACGCCGGGGATGATCTTCGCGACGGACCACGGGTCGCGGCCCGACGGGACGCCTTCGAGGACCTGCTGATTCATGACCGTCTGCTGAACGTTCGACTTCGTGTCGACGGTCGGCGACTCGCCCGTGACGGTGATGGTTTCGGCGACGTTGCCGACTTCGAGCTTGGCGTTCACGGTGCCGACGAACGATGCGCTGATCGCGATGTCCGTGCGATCGATGGTCTTGAAGCCCTGGAGCTCGAACTTCACGTTGTAGCTGCCCGGCGGCAGACGGTCGAAACGGTAGCCGCCTGTCGCGTCCGTCGTCTGGACCTGTGCGCCGCCTATCAATTTGTCGCCGGTGAGCGTGACTGTCACGCCCGGCATAACGGCGTTGCTCGAATCAGTAACGAGGCCGGCAATCGAACCGGTTTGAACTTGGGCGTGGGCGCTTGCGGCCCCGAGTAGCAGTAGCGTGCAGAACACGACACGACGGACCAACGTCATACCTTCTCCCTCTGCAGTGAAAGCCCAGCGATAGAGATAATCGGCGACGATAAGGCGTCCGCCCCAGCGGGTCCAGTTAATTCTTCTAATCGAGCCATAACCGTAAAAGGCCGTATACTTTGCGGGAATGGGTAAATACGTCTTCATGGTCCTTACTTTCGCGATGGTGGCGGCCGTCGGCGCGTCGCAACCCGAAACCCCGCAGCTCGATCCACAAACGGCGCTGGTGCGACAGTATTGCGCCGGATGTCATAGCGAGAAAGGAAAAGCGGGGCAGCTTTCTCTGGCGTCGTTCGAATTGTCAAAAGCAGCCGAGCACGCCGAGATCTCCGAGAAAATGATTCGTAAGCTTCGAGCGGGGATGATGCCGCCGCCCGGGGCACGGCGGCCTGACCCGGCCGCGCTGACTGCGCTCGCCGACGCGCTTGTCGCACGCGTGGACACGGCGGCCGCGCAGAAACCAAACCCCGGCTGGCGGCCGTTCCAGCGCTTGAACCGCGCCGAGTACGAGCGGGCGATCAAGGACCTGCTCGACGTCGACGTGGACGTCAGCGCGTTCCTGCCGCCGGATCAGATCAGCTCCGGCTTCGACAACGTCGCCGACTCCCAGGCGTTCTCGCCCGCGCTGATGGAAGGGTATCTGCGCGCTGCGAGCCAGGTGACGGCGCTCGCGGTCGGCGACGTCGATGCGGCCACCGGCGAAGCGCACTACCGCGTGCCGAAGACCGCGTCGCAGTTGAAGCGCGTCGACGGCGCGCCGCTCGGCACGCGCGGCGGCGTCTCCGTCATGCATACCTTCCCCGCCGACGGCGACTACACCTTCCGGATGGAGCTGCACGGCAACGCCGACGGATTCTTGTACGGCGCGCCGGCCGCGGTTGGCGACAAGGAAAAGATCGAGCTGTCGATCGACGGCGCGCGTAAAGCGCTCGTCGACATCGATCCGCGGATGGCGGAGGTCACGACGAGTCTCGCGCTGAAGACGCCGACGATTCACGTCACCGCCGGCGCGCATCGTGTGACCGCCGCGTTCCTGCAGCGCTCCGAGGGACCGGTCAACGACCTGCTGGCGCCGATCGATCAGACGCTCGCGGACACGCAGATCGGTGTGGCCTACGGCATCACCACGCTCCCCCACCTCAAGGATCTCAGCATCGTCGGTCCGCAGCGCGTCACCGGCATCTCGGACACGGCGAGCCGCCGGAAGATCTTCACGTGCCGGCCGACGCAGGGTGGCGAGGAGACCGCGTGCGCCGCGCAGATCGTCAAGCGTCTCGGTGCGCAGGCGTTCCGGCGTCCGCTGAGCGACAGCGACTTCAAAGGACTGATGCGCTTCTACGACGAAGGCCGCGCGGAGCGGAACTTCGAGTACGGCGTCGCGTCGGCGATTGAAGCGATGCTGGCGAGCCCGCAGTTCGTGTTCCGCCTCGAGCCCGCCGTCGCGCATCGCGCGACCACGGCGCGGCAGGCGAAAGCAGCGGAGGGCGAGGCGCCGATTTCGCGCCTCGGCGACGTCGAGCTCGCATCGCGCCTCTCGTTCTTCCTGTGGGGCGCACCGCCCGATCAGGAACTGACGAATCTCGCGGTCAAGGGCCGTCTCACGGCGCCCGCGGCGCCCGGAGACACGTCGACGCTCGCAAAGCAGGTGAAGCGGATGCTGGCCGATCCGCAGGCAGAAACGTTGTCGACCCGGTTCGCCTCGCAGTGGCTGCGGCTGAACGACGTGGACAACATGCTGCCCGACTCCATCCTGTATCCGTATTTCGACCGCACGCTCGGTGACGCGTTCGTTCGCGAGACGGAGCTCTTCTTCGACAGCATCGTCCGCGAAGATCACAACGTGCTGGATCTGCTCACCGCCGATTACACGTTCGTGAACGAGCGCGTGGCGCGCCACTACGGGATTCCGAACGTCACCGGCAGCCAGTTCCGCCGCGTGCAGGTGCCGGACTACCGCCGCGGCCTGCTCGGCCAGGGCAGTATCCTGGTCCTGACGTCGGTCGCGGATCGGACGTCGCCCGTCATGCGCGGCAAGTGGATCATGGAAGTTCTACTCGGATCGCCGCCGCCTCCTCCTCCGCCGAACGTGCCGGCACTCGAGGCGACGAAGGGTACGGCGAACGGCAAGACGCTGACCGTGCGCGAACGAATGGAAGAGCACCGTAAGAACCCGCAGTGCGCGTCGTGCCACCGGGTCATCGACCCGATGGGCCTCGCGCTCGAGAACTTCGACGTCACCGGCAAGTACCGCATCAAGGACGCCGGCGCGCCGGTCGACGCGGCGGGCGTGATGTACGACGGTACGAAGCTCGATGGACCGGCCGGCCTCCGCGCCGCGCTGCTGAAGCACCAGGACGTGTTCCTCGAGACGTTCACCGAAAACCTGATGACGTACGCGCTCGGACGGCGCGTCGAGTACTCGGATATGCCGACGGTTCGGAAGATTGTGCGCGATGCGGAGAAGAACGGATACCGGATTTCGTCTTTCATAAACGGTGTGGTGAACAGCGCGGCGTTCCAGATGCGTCAGGAACGGCCGGTGGAGACCACGACGGCGCAGCAGCCGTAGCACAACTCATACACGGGGCGGGAAATGTTCATTACTCAAAAACGTATTCATCGAAGAACGCTTCTCAAGGGTCTCGGAGCAACGGTCGCGCTTCCCTTCCTCGACGCGATGGTGCCCGCGGCCAGGGCGGCCAGTCGAGCGGCGGCGACAGGCGAGCGTCCGGTCCGAATCGTCGCGATGGAAATGGTCCATGGCGCCGCGGGCAGCACGACCTTCGGCGCCAAGAAGAACCTGTGGGCGCCGGCAGACACCGGCTCGGCATTCGATCTCAGCCCGTCGAGCCTCGTCTCGCTCGAGCCGTACCGGAAATACCTGACGATCGTCAGCAACACCGACGTGAGGAACGCCGAGGCGTTCAACCCGCCTGAGATCGGCGGCGATCACTTCCGCTCGGCGGCCGTGTTCCTCACGCAGGCGCATCCCCATCAGACGCAGGGCTCCGACCTTCACGCCGGAACCTCGTTCGACCAGATCATCGCGAAGAAGTTCGGTCAGGACACCGCGATCCCGTCGATGCAGTTGTGCATCGAGAGCGTCGACCAGTCGGGCGGCTGCTTCTACGGCTACTCCTGCGCGTACACCGATTCGATCAGCTGGATCGGATCCGGCAGCCCGACCGTGCCCGACCAGCCGCTTCCGATGATCCGCGACCCGCGCGCGGTTTTCGATCAGTTGTTCGGCGTCGGCGCGACGCCCGAGGCGCGCGCGATGCGCCGCAAGCGCGACAAGAGCATCCTCGACTGGGTCACCGACTCGGTCGGTCAGCTGAAAAGCTCGCTCGGTCCAGCCGACCGCGCACGGTTGAACGACTATCTCGACGACGTTCGCGAGATCGAGCGGCGCATCCAGAAAGTGGAAGCGCTCAATTCGAGCGGAGAGTCGCGCGAGCTGCCGGCTGCGCCGATCGGCGTGCCCGATGCGTACGACGAGCACGTGCGCCTGATGTTCGACCTCCAGGCCGTCGCGTTCGCGGCCGACATCACGCGGGTCTTCGCGTTCAAGTTGAGCCGCGACGTGTCCAACCGCGTGTTCAAGGATGCGGGCGTGACGACAGGCTTCCACATCGCGTCGCACCACAACGACCGCGACGATCGCATCCTAGAGTTCGCGAAGATCAACAAGTACCACGTGAGCCTGCTGCCGTACTTCTTCGAAAAGCTGAAGAACACGCCGGACGGCGAAGGCACGCTCCTCGACAACTCGCTCGTGATGTACGGCTCGCCGATGGGCAACCCGAACGTCCACAACCACAAGCGCTGCCCGCTCTTCTTCATGGGCCACGCGGCCGGCAAGCTGAAAGGCGAGCTGCACGTGAAGGCGCCGGACGGAACACCGATGGCGAACGCGATGCTCTCTGCCATGCAGACCATTGGCATCGACATCAACACGTTCGGCGACAGCTCGGGCACGGTCGACCTCAACGCGGTCCAGACGTCATGACGAAACGCATTGGTCAGGTAGGTCGGGTGGGTCGCGTAGGCCAGGTGGGCCCGGTGGGTCGAGTGGGTCTGATCGGCCTGCTCGGCGTCTTCGTCCTGTCGGTGACCATCGGCGCGACCGACGAGGCGCCGACAGCCGTCGCCGACGCCGCGCAGCGCAGCGACGGGCAGGCCGTGCGCACGCTGGTGCGCTCCGGCGGAGACGTCAACGCCGCACAAGGCGACGGCATGACGGCGCTCCATTGGGCCGCCATGCACAGCGACACCGACCTGGCCAGCGTGCTCCTGTACGCCGGCGCCAACGTCCGGTCGACGACGCGGCTCGGCGGCTACACGCCGATGCACCTCGCCAGCCAGGCCGGCGCCGCCGGCGTGATCAAGGCGCTGGCCGCCGCCGGCGCCAACGTCGGCGCGACCACGACGACAGGCGCTACGCCGCTCATGCTCGCGGCCGCGGCCGGTCAGCTCGACGCGGTCAACGCGCTCCTCGACCTGCACGCGGATCCGAACGTGACGGAGTCTGCTCACCAGGAAACGGCGCTGATGTTCGCCTCCGCGCTCGATCGCGCGGACGTCGCTGCCGCGCTCCTCAAGCACGGAGCCTCGGTCGCGACGGTGAGCGGCATCGTCGACCTGTCGGAGCTCACTGCGCCGGAAGACACGCTGCAGCGGGAAATTCGCGACAAGCAGAACGAGGAATCCGCGAAGCGCACCGGCGCGGCGCCTCCGCCCGTTCAGGCCGATCCGATGGCGTTCCAGGGGCCGACGTCGCGAGCCGGCGTCGCCGGCGTCACGCGCCCCTACTCGTTCAACGAGCTGATCGGGAAACAGGGCGGCCTGACGGCGCTGCACTTCGCGGCGCGCCAGGGCGCGCTCAAGACGGCGCACGCGCTCGTCGACGCAGGCGCCGACGTGAACGTCGTCAGCCCCGCGGACGGCACGACGCCGCTCGTCATCGCGGCGATCAACGGCCAGTTCGATCTCGCGGCGTTTCTCGTCGAGAACGGCGCCGACCCCAACATCGCCAGCCAGTCGGGCATGACGGCGCTCTACGCCGCCCTGAACGTCGAGTGGGCGCCGCGCATGTTCTACCCGCAGCCGCGCGCGCAGCTGCAGCAGAAGCTGTCCTACGTCGACTTCATGAAGGTGCTGCTGGACAACGGCGCGGATCCGAACCTCCGCGTGCGCCGCAAGATCTGGTACACGCAGTACAACTTCGACCTGCTGCGCGTCGACGAGTCGGGCGCGACGCCGTTCTGGCGCGCCGCGTACGCGAGCGACATCGCCGCGATGAAGCTCCTGCTCGACTACGGCGCCGACCCGAACATCTGGACGATGAAGCCGCCCGCGAACGCGCGCTTCCAGCAGGGCGGAACGCGCAGCGGCGACAACCGCGACGGCACGGGTCGTCCGCCCGTCCAGACCGGCGGCCCTGACATTCCGCCGCTGCTGGCGGCCGCTGGAGAGGGATACGGCGAAGGCTTCGCCGCCAACGCCCACCGCTTCGCGCCAACCGGCATGCTGGCCGCGGTGAAGTTCCTCGTCGAGGAAATTGGCGTGGACGTCAACGCGCGCGATGCCGACGGCAACACCGCGCTGCACAACGCCGCCGCCCGCGGCGACAACGAGATGATCGAGTACCTCGTGTCGAAGGGCGCCGATGTGAAAGCGGTCAACCGGTCAGGACAGACGACGGTGGACATGGCCAACGGGCCGGTCCAGCGCACGCAGCCCTACCCCGAGACCATCAAGCTCCTCGAAGGTCTGGGCGCAAAGAACAATCATCGGTGTGTGTCCTGCTAGTTGGCGACGTGGTGAGTTGGTGAGTTGGTGAATTGAAGCCGGCGCGCGAGCAGTTGCTGGCGCGCCGGATCTAGATGTTGAGTCGCGCGTCAGAAAACCGCTCATGTACCCGTCGGTGAACCAGCACGCAGGCTCAAGGCCACACCTCTCCTGCGGCGTGGCTATCCACCTCTGGCGCGATGCGGATACGGCCCGCCAAACTATGGCGTAACCGAGCGGCGTCACAACAGCCCGTTCGAGATGGCCGCCGACGTGTCAACGAAGATGTCATGCGGTTGATGAGGCCACAATGAACGTCTACATCAGACCATCGTCTCTGCTTCTCATTGGACTCGTTGCGGCCGGCAGCTTGCTCGACGCTCAGACTCCTCAACAGCCAACGATCCCTGATCTTTTGGCGAGAACGCCCGATGCTGGTTGGGGAGGTGGCAGTATCCCATCCGGTCCGATTCCAACGGTCGATCGAATTCTTTCGAAGGCAGACATCGTCGTGCGGGTAAAGATTGGCTCGGGCTCGAGTCACTTATCAGACGATCAACGGGAAATCCTTACGGACTATACAATCGGCAACCCGAGCTATGTGTTCCAACGTCATGCTGCGAATACGCCAGTGCCTGGAATCGCACCAGCGATGACGGTGACGCTATTTGGAGGAATCGTCAATATCAACGGGCGTGTTGTCGATTTTCGCGAAGCCGGTCTCCCCGAGCTACCAGTCGGAGCCGACTGCCTGTTGATGCTTCAACGAATTGGTGATCGCTACTTTCCAGTTGGTCGCATCTACGGTGTCTTTAGAGTTCAGCAGGGAAAGACGACCAGTCTGACCAGACGTGAAGGTTTTGCGGAAGAATATCGCAACCGTGATGTCAACCAGGTCGTTGCAGACATCATCAATCGATCTAGCGTCCATCAGCCGCAGTAGAGCAAATCGTCAAGCGAGATCACGTTACGGGTTGACACCGATTGGCGTCCGCAAGGCCGTGGGTCGGGGCGCACGAGATTGCCAAGCTGAGGAATCGCTTGGGTTGCTAGGATCCTTGATTCCGAGCGTCCTTAGCCGGACGCTGTTCGTCGCAACCGCTCAACGACGGCGTCCACCGACCGCTCGGTCGTTCCTTCCATGGCCCGGGCGACGAACGCGCTGGCGTTCGCCACCGCGAAACTGACCCCGTGAAGATTTCTTGCCGGCGGGACGCCCGGAATCGGCCGCGGCAGCCCTGACGCACGGACCACCGCGCGCGCGTCGACGTCGACCACCCGGTACTCGCCTCGCGCGAGGCTCCAGTCCACCTGCACGCCGACCACGCCCGCAAGCGACCCTGGCAGGTACTTCACCCCCTCGTCGTCTCTCGCTGACACGAGGACCGCGCCGCGTGCGGCGGCGTTGTCGATCGCGGCCCGAAGAATCGATTCGTGCTCAAGCTTCGGCGTTCCCAGGCTCAAGTTGATGACGTCGGCGCCCATTCGCACCGCCCAGGCGATACCGGCGGCGAGGCTCGCAATGCGCGCCGAAAGCGCCGTGTCGAAGACCTTGACGGCGTAGAGATCGGCGTCGGGCGCGAGCTCGTGAATCGCGGCGGCGACCGCCGTGCCGTGACCGAGACGGTCCACGTAGTCCGGATGTTCGTGGCCATCGGCGTCGATGCCCACGCCGCCCGCGATGCGTCCGATATGCGGATGCTGCTCGAAGACGCCGCTGTCCACGACGGCCACGCGAATACCGCGCCCGGTCCCGACGGCCGCGACGCTCACGCGGGCTGAGCGTCGAGCACGCGCGATCCGTCGACGACGAGCACGCGATCGGCGCGGCGCGCCACCTCCGGGCGATGCGTGATGACGATGGTAGTACGGCCGCGGCGGGTCGCTTCGTAGCCGGCCACCAGACGGTCCTCGGTGACGGCATCGAGCGCGGCGGTCGGCTCGTCGAGCACGAGAATCGCGGGATCGATCAGGAACGCGCGGGCCGCCGCCAGCCGCTGCCGCTCGCCCGCCGACAAGGCCATCCCGCGCTCGCCGACGACCGTGTCCAGTCCTTGCGGAAGCGTGGCAACGAAGGCGTCGAGCGCAGCCTGACGAACGGCCTCGGCGATGTCGGCGTTCGTGGCGTCGGGCCGCGCGTAACGGACGTTCTCGGCAATCGTGCCGTGGAGGATGAACGGCTCCTGCTCCACCAGCGCGACGGCGCGCCGGAGATCGGCGAGCGCAATCGTCCGCACGTCCCGACCGTCGATGCAGACGATGCCGCGGTTCGGGTCGACGAGCCGGAGCAGGAGATCGGCGAGCGTCGACTTTCCGCTGCCGCTCGGGCCGACAATCGCGACGGTCTCACCCGCGCGGATCGCGAACGACACGTCGTCGAGCACGAACGCGCCGCGGTCGTGCGAGAGTGAGACGCCGTCGAACGTCACGTCGCCGCGAACGCCGGCAAGCGGCGTCGCGTCCTGCGCGTCGCGGATCTCAATCGGCTCGTCGAGAATTTCTGAGACGCGGCCCAGCGAGACGCGAACCGTCGCGAGGCTCGTGTACATCGACATCAGCGCCTGCACCGGCGACAGGACGCGCATCTGATACGCCATGAACGCGACGAACGTTCCCATCGTCATCGCGCTGGTGATGACGCGCCAGCCGCCGTAGACGAAGACCACGCCGGTGCCGAACGCGAAGATGAGGCCCGGAAGTCCGCCGGCGAGATAGGTGAGCCGCTGCATCGACATGAGCGCGCTCACGAAGGCATCGTTCCGGCCGCGGAAGCGTTCGACCTCGCGCCCCTGCGCGTTCGAGGTGACCACGAGGCGCATTCCCTGAAGCGTCTCGATGAGGAAGCTGCCGATGTCCGCGCCGCGCTGGCGCAGCGTCGCGATCTCGCCTTCGAGCCGCGACCGGTATCGAACGAGCGCCCAGATCGACGCCGGCGCCGCGATCATCGTCACGACGAAGAGTCGAATGTCGAGCCACGCCAGCATCGCGACGGTCCCGACGAGGAACAGCACGTTGCCGATCCACGCGAGCACCGCTTCCGACGCGATCCGCTGGATCTCGCCGATGTCGTTGTTGATGCGCGAGAGGATGTCGCCGATCCGCGTGCGCGCGTAGAAGCGCGGCGACAGCTGCTGCAGATGCCGATACATCTCCAGCCGCATGTCGAAGAGGATGTCGGCGGACACGCGCGTGTAGCGCAGGCCGCTGACGACGTTCACGGCAAAGCCGAGGATGGTGACGAGGGCGAACAGCGCCGCGATGCGGACCAGCGTCGTCGCATCGCGGCCGATGAGCGCCCGATCGAAGAAATCACGCGAGAGCAGCGGAATCGAGAGCGACAGGGCCGTGCTCAGCAGGCTGAGCGCCAGGACCAGTGCGAGCCGCCGCCAGTACGGGCGGACGAAGCGCAGCGCCCGGCGCAGATCGGCCCGCGAGGTCCCAGTCACGGACGCTACTGCGTCCCTTTCTGCCCCACCTGTCCCGGAAACACGAACAGGTCGGTCGTCATGTCGCCGTCGAGCGTGATCGTGCGAAGGTACTGATACGTGTCGGCGTCGTAGAGGTCGATCGTATTTCCGGCGACGTAGATGTACAGCACCTTGCCGTTGGAGCTGGTCTTCAGGCCCATGCGCGGCCGCCCCTTGAACTCGGTGCGTGCGGCGAGTTTCCGGTGTTCGAGATCGAACTTCCAGAATTCGTAGCGGCCGATTTCCTCGAAGAGTCCGAACGCAACCTTGCGTCCCGGCGCCATCGTGAAGCTGAGCGGCGTCGACGGACCCAGCGTGTAGAAGTCGACCGTCTTGGCGGCGAGGTTCACGCGGCCGATGCCCATCGTGCGGCGATGCTGGACGGGATCGGACACGTTGAAGAGTGCCGTGTAGAAGCCGGGCTCGTCGTTCGCGACGTCGCGCGCGCCGAACTCGAGTCGTCCGAAGCCTTCTTCGATCGGCCGCGACATCTCCCACTTGTCGACCTGCTTGAACTCGCCGGTCTCGTAGATGAGGACGTCCTGGTCGGTGAAGAGGTACATCAGCTTCCCGTCAGGCGAGAACAGGATGGCAGCGCCCTGCCGCTCTTCGCCGTTCGGCCACGGGATCGTGCGGATGACCTTGTGCTCCTTGAGGTCGTACTGCACGAGCGTCGGCGCGCCGATCTCGAATCGATCGATCAGCTTGGTCGCCGATGCGGTCACCATCACGACGAACCGGTGCAGCGGATCGGGCTCGAGGCTCCGGATGCGGACACGCTTGTTGCCTTCGCTGAGCGTGAACGTGTCGAGCGTCTTCCTCGCCGCGATGTCGATGACTTCGACCTTCTCCATCGCCGCTTCGACGGTGTAGAAGCGTTTGCCGTCGCGCGAAAGTACCGTGCGCCGCGGGATGCCCGACGTGTACGGGATGCTCCCGACGATCTTCTCCGTCGCCTCGTCGATGATCCAGAACTGCTTCGGATACGACCCGATGATCAGCGTGCCGTTGCCGGCCGACACGCGCGGCTTCTCGGCGGAGTGCAGCACCGTCCCCGCCGCGGCGAGCACGGCGACAATGAAGACGACGAGCGTGGTTCTCCTCATGGCCGCCTCCTACGGGAAGATGAGATCGATCTTCCGCCAGTCCTTCTGGGCCGCTGCGCACTTGGCAGTCCAGTCCGGCGCGTGATTCAGCTGATCCGGCACCTGCGCAGGCCAGTAGCAGCCGATGTGGCAGTCGAACAGATCGCGCTCGACCGGCTGGCAGAGGCCGGCGGTGCCGCCCGTTCGATCGGCTTCCCACCCCGGCGAGAAGACGAGCGAACAGCCGAGCGGAAAGTGCGGCATCGGCGGCAGCCCGGTGCGCTGGAGCGCAACCACATCGGGCTCCGTGACTTTCTCGACGCGGACCGCCTTACGGTTGATGGCTTTGAGATGGTTCATCGCTCTCTCCTATCCCGCCTTTTCCACCATGTCATCGTGATCGAACTGTGTGAGGAACGACGGATTCCTGACCGCGAGCTCGCCGTAGACGGTCAGGCAGACGTCGGTCCACCCTCGAATCCAGTCGCAGTAGTGCAAATTGGCGACGCCGGTGTCGCCGTACCGCGTGTGCGCCTCATGGTAGCAGCCTCCGGCGCACAACGGACGCGCCCAGCAGACGCTGCAGTCGGTTTTGTTCGCGATGTGATGCTTCTCGAGAAACGCCTGCTGCGCGTGGCGATCGATGCCGTCGTGCACCGTCCCGACGCCGTGCGACTCCGAGCCGGCGAAGCGGTGGCACAGCGCGACCTGCCCGTCCGTCGCGACGCCGAGCAGTCCAAGGCCCGCGCCGCACGGGTAGGCCTTGCTGACGCCCTTGTGCAGCTCTTCCAGCGTCTCTTTGACGTTCGAGAAGCCGTGATGGCGGTTCGCGACCGACGCCTCGAGGAACTCGTACGCCAGGTCTCTGAACTGGCCGAGCATGTGATCGTAGCCGCCGTCGGAGATCGCATGCCCCCGCGTCGGCGACGTCGTGACCGGCGCGAACCCGACCTCCCAGAATCCCATCTCCTCGGTGAGGTGACGGTAGATCCGCTTGATGTCCAGCGTTGCGGACGTCAGCGTCACCCGCGCACCGATCGGACGGCTCCGATGCCTCGCGAGCAGCTCCTTGATCTTGGGCGCGACGACGTCGTAGCTGCCGGCGCCGTTGTGGAAGACACGGAACTTGTCCTGCAGATCGCGCGGACCGTCGATCGAAATCGTGACGCCGATCCGTTCCTCCGCGAGGAAATCGATGATCTCCGGCTTCAGCAGCGTCGCGTTCGTCGTCAAACTGAAGTCGACGTCCTTGCCTGCCTCGGCCGCGCGCTCGCGTGCGTACGCCACGGTTCGGGCGAGCACGGGAAAGTTCAGCAGTGTCTCGCCGCCGAAGAACGTGATGTGCGCGAGCTTGTTGGAGCCCGACTCTTTGAGCATGAAGTCGACGCTTGCGCGCGCGGTCTCCTCGGTCATGAACTTCGGCTGGCGTCCGTTCTCGGTGTCGACGATCTTGTCCTCGCCGTACTCGTAGCAGTACGTGCAACTGAGGTTGCACTGGTTCGTCACGTTGAGCACCATCGTCGTCAGCGGGAACGGCGCCAGCGGGATGATTTTCTGCGTCACCACGGGAGGTGCGTCGGTCTGTCCGATCGCCTGGACACGCAGCAGCTCGGCGAGCGTGGCGTCGAGGTCGGCGTCCTCGGGAACCGCCGCGGAGAGATCGTCGCGCGTGCAGGCGCGGTTGGACGCCGTCCGCAACACCGCGTCGGATGCTGCGTCGAGCGCGAAGATGGCGGCGCTCGGGACCAGATACACGAACGGCTGTCCCGCCGCCTCGAATCGATGATGTTCCCTCGCGGTCCAGGTGGTCATTTCGACGGCTCGCTTTCGAACCAGTTCATATAAAGGGGCACGGTCACGAGCAGCTGCGCGCGACCGCGTACCGGCTTGGATGGATCCCGCGCCGTCGCTGGCGACGCGAGCTCGGCGACGACCCAGACATCGCCGACGTTGTTGCGATTGCCGCTGCGTTTTGGATTGGGACCGTCGAGCGCCGGCGTGAAGAGCCCGCTGGCGTCAATCGCGCCGACGAACTGCGCGTCGTCGTCGCTGAACGTCGCCGTGTACTCCTCGACCGACCATTTCACGTCGACGATGCCCAGGACGAGATCGTCCGCGGTGTCGGGCTTGCCGTCAGGGCCGTTGTGGATGCCGACGGCTTCGAACTGCTGAAGCTGTTTCGGAAATACTGCGCCGCCGACGCGTGCGAGTCCCGCCTGCGGCAGCACGCGGATTGCGTCGATCTTGTCGTAGACGACGAGCGCGGCCGGCTTGACGGCGCCGGCGATCGAGACATCGCGGACGCCGATCGGCGCCGACGGCGCGACGTCGAGCTCGAGCGCAATCTCGGTCGGCGTCGCGCTGACGACGCGCGAGACTTTCACGCCTTGACCGATGCCGATGTCCTCCGCACGCGGAGACGCCGGCAGGTTCATGCCGAAGATCTTGAGCGCCTGGTTCGACGCACCCGTGCGCAACGCGGCCGCGCTCGTGCCGGTGACGATCGGCGCGCCGGTCTGGCGCGTCAGCGTCACGTCGATGCCGGTCTCGTCGTAGGCGCCGGTGAACCAGCGGCCCCACATCTCGTTCCAGCCGCGCTCGACGAACATCACCTCGCGCCACGGCATCTCGCTGCCGGCCCCCGCACCGCGGCCGCGCCACTGGTAGCCGGTGTAGACGAGTCCCTTCGACGTCCGGGACACCGATTCGCCCGTGCGGGCCACGGTGTACTGCACTTCGGTCGTGAAGGAATCGGGCGCGCTCGAATCGACGGCGATCGTCACGCGGCCGAAGATCGGACCTTTGCCGAGCATCGATCCCGTCAGCGCCCACTGCCCCGCGAGCTTCGGCGATTGCATGGCGGCCGACCACGCCGACCACTCCGGCGTCATCAGCGGCAACGCCTTTCCGAGATGCTCGAGCGCCTTGTCCATCGGCGCGCGGTTGTCGGGCGGACGTCCGTCGGGCCCGGGCTCCGTCTCGATCGGACGCGTCCGTCGGAATCCCTGTCCGTTGTTCATCGGCTGCATGTCGACGAGCGGGTAATAGCCGCGATGCATCGCGACGAGCAACGCCCACTCGTCCTTCGTGCGGCGCTCGCTCAACACACGCGCCATCGTGTGGCACGACGAGCACGTGTCGGAGGTGTCCTTGTCGCCCGCGTAGGTGTATTCGACGAGGCGTCGTTCGGCTTCGAACGCGATCGGACGATCCTCTTCCGGCGCGAGACCCTGATGATCGGACAGGTATTTCAGGATGGCTCTCGCGTCGGCCGGATTGAGCGTCGCGTGATTGAGCGTCGCCATCCGCTTGATGGTGCGCTCCCAGTTTTCCGGAGACGCGCGCCGGTACGAGATGCGCGACATCCGTTTCTGATCGTCGCTCTTGTGGCAGCCGCCGCAGCGCGTCCGCACGAGATCGCTCTGGACGGGAATGCCCTCGTCCGGCGCGTCCGCCGATTTTGCAGCGGGCGACTGTCCCTGCGCCTGCGCCAGGCACGCCGTTCCAAGCACGAGGCCGGCGGCGATTCCGAAGATTCGTTTCAGCATCGAACCATGTCCTTCCCGACGAGAAAGCCTTTGGCGACGAGCAGCGACAGACCGGTCAGCACGTTCGGCAGCGGTACGGGCTGCGCGGCACGGCAGTATGCCTCAAACAGCTCGGGCACCTGCCGGCACTGACCCGCCAGCCGGCCGAGCGTGAGGAGATCGACATTGTTGACGAACCGGATGCCCGAGGGGAGCGCTTCTTCGATCACGATTTCCCGATCTTTGACGACCGGCCGCCGCTCGAGCCGCAGCTGGGCGTCGAGCGTGACGTCGAGTCCGTCGGCCTGCTGAATCTGCTCGAACGCGGCGCGCATCGAGCGCTCGTCGACCGTGGCGGTGCGAGGCCGCGGCGCGACGTCGGCAGTCGCGCGCCGTGTCCAGAACGGCGTCGCGTGACGCTCGGCCGCGGTGCGCGCGAAGGCGCGCGAGCGTTCCGCGTACGACGCGCTCACATCGCGCTCCCAGTCGGCGAAGAAGTCCAGCGCGGCCGGCTGACGCTCCGCGTGACGCACGCAGGTGTTGACGACCACCGATGCGAGCCACGCCGACCCCAGCGCTTTCTTTACGCCGAACGACGACAGCGGATCGATGAACGACCCGGCATCGCCCGCGAGCAGGAAGGCGCCGCCGCCGTACTGAGACGATGAGTACGTGGACGCATCGCAGGCCGAGACGCCGTGCAGCGTGGCGGACTCGAGGTGTCGCGCGAGATGCGTCGTCCGGGCCAGCGTCGCGCGGTACGCGTCGACGAGCGCGCGGCGTCCGCCGGCCGGCGATGATCCATCGAACATCACGCCGACATGACGCTGCGCCGCCGCGTGCGGCACCGACCACGCCCATCCGTCGGGAAATGCTTCGACGACGGTGTGGGTGTCGTCGGGAAGATTCCAGGAATGATCGGTGTGCCACGAACCGATGAGCGCGTACGTCCGCACGCCTGGGATGCGGTGTCGGCGCGCGAGCACGCCGGCGCGCCCCGAACAGTCGATGACGAAGCGTGCGCGCGCGACGTAGCGTGCGCTGTTCCGCTCGTACACGACGCGGGCGCCGTCGGCGTCCACATCGACGGTGCGGACGGTGCAGCCCGTACGCACCGTTGCGCCCGCCGTTTCGGCGGACGCGCGCAGGACGCGATCGAAATCAGGACGGAAGACCTGCAGCCCGTGCGGCGGATCGCCGGCGAACTGCTCGACGCGGCGCTCGTCGCTGCCCCACCAGACGGTGTTGCCGGTCGAGCGGAAGAAACCGGCGGCGTCGACGTCCGCCAGCACACCGGAACGGTCGAGCAGTTTGCGCGCGCTCGGCGGAATCGACTCGGAAAATCCCCGGCGCGAACCGGTCGCGCCGTTGTCTTTTTCGAGCACGAGCGCGGAGTGTCCCCATGTCGCCAGGAGGCGACCAACCACGGCGCCCGCCGGGCCGCCACCGATGATGACTGCTGCCAGGTCCACGAGAGACCGCCGTTGGCGGTTTACTCTATCGCAAACGCCTATGACACCAGAAGAATTTCGCACCGCCGGCCACCGCATCGTCGACTGGATTGCGGACTATCGAGCGGGCATCGCCAGCCGTCCCGTTCTCGCGCAGTCCGAGCCCGGCAGCGTCAAAGCGCAGCTCCCGGCCCAGGCGCCCGAACAGGGTGAATCGTTCGACGCCATCATGCGTGACCTCGACGCCATCGTCGTTCCCGCGCTCACGCATTGGCAGCACCCGCGTTTCTTCGGCTACTTTCCGAGCAACGCGTCGCTCGCGAGCGTGCTGGGCGACTACCTGAGCACCGGCCTCGGCGTCCTCGGGCTCGCGTGGCAGTCGAGCCCGGCGCTCACGGAGGTCGAGGAAGTCGTCACCGACTGGATGCGCACGATGCTCGGCCTGTCGACCGCCTGGAGCGGCGTGATCGCGGACACCGCGTCCACGAGCACGCTCATCGCGCTGCTGTCGGCGCGCGAACGCGCGACGAACCACTCGCTGGCCCGCGGCGGGCTGCAAGCCGAGCCGCAGCCGCTCGCCGTCTACACGTCTGCGCAGAGCCACAGCTCGGTCGCGAAGGCGGCACTGCTGGCCGGCTTCGGCCGCGACAACGTCCGCACGATTCCGCATGACGCGACATACGCCATGCGGGCCGACGCGCTCGCCACGGCCGTCAACCGCGATCTCGCGTCAGGAATCACGCCGTGCGCGATTGTTGCCACGACCGGCACGACGGCATCGACGGCGATCGATCCGCTCGGCGCCATCGCCGACGTTGCGACGCGACATCGCACGTGGCTGCATGTGGACGCCGCGATGGCCGGCTCGGCGATGATCCTTCCCGAGTGCCGCGCGCTGTGGTCCGGCGTCGAGCGCGCGGATTCGCTGATCGTCAACGTGCACAAGTGGCTGGGCGCCGTCTTCGACTGCTCGCTGTACTACGTGCGCGACGCGGAGCACCTCGTGCGCGTGATGTCCACGAATCCAAGCTATCTGCAGACAGCGGCGGACGGTCGTGTGAAGAACTATCGCGACTGGGGAATCCCGCTCGGTCGCCGGTTCCGCGCGCTCAAGCTCTGGTGCCTGATTCGCGAACAAGGTGTCGCAGGACTCCAGGCACGGCTGCGGCGCGACATCGCCAACGCCGCGTGGCTGGCGGATCACGTCCGCGCGCAGCGCGGCTGGCGTCTGCTCGCTCCGGTCCCGCTTCAGACGCTGTGCGTGCGGCACGAACCGGATGGCGTCGCAGGTGCGGCGCTGGATCGCCACACGCTGGACTGGGTGGATCGCATCAATCGCTCTGGCGCCGCGTATCTGACGCCGGCCGTGCTCGACGGCCGCTGGATGGTACGCGTGTCGATTGGCGTCGAGTCCACGGAACGCGCCGACGTCGAGGCGCTGTGGACGCTCATGAAAGCCGAGGCGGAACGGAAGACTCCGGCATCGTAATCCGCCGGAAGTACACTCGACGCATGAGGCTCCGCTTCGTCCTGTGTGCTGTCGTGTCGCTCACGTTCACCGACGCCGCGTCGGCGCAGCGACTGTCAACGAGCGTGACACCCGTTCACTACGACCTGACATTCGACATCGATCTCGCGCACGCCCGCTTCTCGGGAAAGACCGGCATCGACGTGCGGCTCACCCGGCCGTCCGGAACCATCCGACTGAACGCGCTCGACCTCGACATCACCGCGGCGTCTGTTCGCGTCGGCGACGCAAGGCAGCCGGCGACCGTCGCGGTAAACAAAGAGGACGAAACGGCGACGCTCACCGTTGCGGCGCCTGTTGCGGCCGGTTCCGCGCGCATCGAGATCGAATACCGGGCCGCGTTGAACGACTCGTTACGTGGCCTCTACTTGAGCAAGGGCCGCGATCGTTCCTACGCCGTCACCCAGCTGGAATCGACCGACGCGCGACGCGCGTTCCCGTGCTTCGACGAGCCGTCGTTCAAGGCGACGTTCGCCGTGACGGTGATCGCCGATCGTGGCGATGTCGCGATCTCCAACGGCCGCATGACCGGCGACACCCCCGGGCCGACGCCGACCCGGCACACGATGACGTTCTCGACGACGCCGAAGATGTCGTCGTATCTCGTCGCGATCGCGGTCGGCGACTTCCAGTGCCTCGATGGTTCGTCGGACGCGATTCCGATTCGCATCTGCGCAACGCCCGACAAGAAGGCGCTGGGTGCGATCGCGCTCGAGTCGGCGGAACAGGTGATGTCGTACCTGAATCGCTACTACTCCATCAAGTATCCATTCGGAAAGCTCGACGTCGTCGCGGTTCCCGATTTCGCCGCGGGCGCCATGGAGAACGCCGCCGCCATCTTCTATCGCGAATCGGATCTGCTCGCCGATTCCGCGAGCGCATCGCTGGCGACGCGTAAGACCATCTTCTCCATCCTGAGCCACGAGATGGCGCACATGTGGTTCGGCGATCTCGTGACGATGCAGTGGTGGGACGACGTGTGGCTGAACGAGGGCTTCGCGACGTGGATGGCGACGCGGCCGGCGAAGGCGCTCAAGCCCGAATGGGCGATGGACGTCACGGAAGGCGAAGAAACGCAGACGGCGCTCGCGCTCGATTCGCTGCGGACCACGCACCCGATTCACGTCACCGTCGACACGCCCGGAGAAATCGAGTCGGTGTTCGACCGGATCTCGTACGAAAAGGGCGCCTCAGTTTTGCGCATGGTCGAGAACTACGTCGGCGAGGACGCGTTTCGAACCGGCATCAACGCGTACCTCCAGAAGCACGCGTACGGCAACGCCACGTCCGAAGACTTTTTCGCCGCGCTCACACAAGCGTCGGGCAAACCGGTAGACCGCATCCTCGGAACCTTCGTGCTGCAGGCCGGCGTTCCTCAGGTCGAGGTCTCCGCCACGTGCGCGAACGGCCGTTCGTCGGTCACGCTGACGCAGAGTCGCTTCACGCTCGACGGCACGGCCGCAGCCGATCGCGAGCGCTGGCAGATCCCGATCTGCCTGAAGACGGCAAGCACCGATCGGCCGCTCTGCACGGTGCTCACCGAGCCGACGCAGACGCTGAGCGTCGGCCGTTCGTGCAGTCCGTGGGTGTTCGCCAACGCTGGCGGCAAGGGTTACTACCGGACGGTGTACGCGCCGGCGCTCGTCAAGCCGCTCGCGAGCGACATCGAGCACACGCTGTCGGCGCCCGAGCGGCTGTCCCTGATCTCGGATGAATGGGCGCTGGTGCGCAACGGCCGCCACGAGCTCGGCTCGTACCTCGATCTCGTATCCGGCCTGGGCGACGAATCGGATCCGGACGTGCTCGACGCAGCGGTCGGGCGTTTCTTCTTCATCGACGACTACCTGACGGGACCGGAGACGCGCCAGAAGTTTCACGCGTTCGTCGCATCGCTGCTGCGTCCGAGCTACGAACGCCTGGGATTCGACCGGCGGCCCGGCGACACCGATGCCCAACGCACGCTTCGCGGCGTGGTCGTCGACGCACTCGGATCGATTGTCGGCGATCCGGACGTCGTCGCAAAAGCGAGACAGGCGGTGCTCGCAGCGCTCAACGGGAATACTCCACTCGACCCGATCGTGGCGCGCAAACTCGTCAACATCGCCGCCGTTCACGGCGACGCGTCGCTGTTCGATGCGATGATGCGCGCCTCGTCGAACGCGACGAGTCCGGAAGAGCGCTACCGGTATCTGTACGCCTTGACGAATTTCTCCGATCCGGCGCTCGTGCAGCGAGCGCTGGAGCACGCGTTGTCGCCTGCTCTCCGCAGCCAGGACACGGCCATCTATCTCGCGTCGTTCACCGGGAACGACGCGGCTCGCGATCGGGCCTGGGCCTTCATCAAGGCTCATTGGGCGGAGCTCGCGCCGAAGGTGACGATTTCGCTCGGCGACATCAACCTGGTGAATGGTCTCGGCAGCTTCTGCTCGGTCGAATCGCGCGACGATGTGCGCTCGTTCTTCGCGAGCCACAAGCTGCCGGCGGCCGGACGGGCGGTCCAGCAGACGACCGAGGTCATCGACAACTGTATTCGGACGCGGGATAAGCAGACGCCCGCGCTGGCGCGCTGGCTCGAGAGCAGAAGTCAGTAGTCCCGAACGTCGCGGCCGACTACTGCGCGTTCTTGAAGTCGATGGTCAGCCGGATTGGCACTTCGACCGGCACGCCGCGCAGCCGAGCGGGTTCGCCACGCCACTGCCGGACGATATCGGTCGCCGCGCGCGCAAGATCGGGATGAGCCGGTTCGACGAACCGTAACGCGGTGGCCGCGCCGTCCACGCCAAGGCGGGCCTGCAACTCGACGCGGCCCGCAAGGCGATTGTGCCTGAACGAGACGTCGCCGGCCTGGATCGACACGCGGGTCTCGACGCCGCCGAGCCGCATCATGATGTTGCGCTGCACGTCGGACACGTCCTGCGCGGTCATTGCCTGCACGCGCGGCGGTTCCGCAAAGCCCGCGATGATCGCCGTCAGTCCGCCGATGAGCGCCAGCGTCAGCAGGTACGCGGCCGCGGAGATCGGTTCGCGGTTCACACGCTCGCTGAGAAGCGCCGCCACCCGGACGCGGAGTCCGGAACGGCGGGCCGCCGCGGGCGCGGCCGACCAGCTCTCGCGCTCGTCCTTCAACGCTCTCGCAGTCTGCAGCAGCCACGACGCGTACTCGTTCGGGTCTGTTCCCAGGTTCACGACGGCATCGTCGCAGGCGCGATCGCTTTCGAGTTTCAGCCGTTGATTAGCCGCCCACATCAGCGGGACGAACCACGCCAGCCGCACGAGCAAATCGATCAGCAGCTGGATCAGCCAGTCGCCGCGGCGGATGTGTGCGAGCTCGTGTCCGAGCACGGCGCGCAGATGATCCTCTGGCCAGCGACGGGCCGCCCGCGACAGCAGGATCGTCGGCCGCACGAATCCCCACGTCATCGGCATCAGCGGGCGATCGACTTCGACCACCGACACAGGACGCGTCAGACCGAGGTCGCGTGACAGGTCGCGGATCATCGCGTCGGTCGTCGCATCGACGATCGGCCGCGCCGTTGATGTAATCCACGCGAGCCGGATCCAGCCGATGACGAGCAGCGCGCAGCCGACAGCCGAACCAGCCGGACCGAGCCACGAAAGCCTCCAGTCGAGCGGCGTGTCGATCAACGTGGTGGTCGCGGGGGCAAGTCGGCCCCAGGCAGGCGCGAAATGCAGGAACCACGGCATCGAGCCCGCACACATCAGGCCAACCGCAAGAATGCGATGACGCGACGCCGCGGGCCGGCCCCGCATCGCCGCAGCCGCGGCAAGCGTGACGCCCAGCAGCGCGCACATCTTGAGGACGATCACCGTTCACCGTCCTTGCGCGCCTTGTCGATCATCGCCGCGATGCGATCGAGTTCCTCGTCCGACATGCGCGCGCCTTCGCTTCCGAGCAGCGCGACGACTGTCTTCTCCGCCGAGCCGTCGAAGAACGTCTCGACAAGGTGCCGGAGCGCGGAGCGGCGCGCAGCATGTCGGGGCACGGCGGGGGTGTAGACGTAGCGCAGCCCCTCTTCTTCGTGCCGGACGTGTCCCTTGTCCTCGAGAATGCGCAGCTGCGTGCGGACGGTCGAATAGTTCGGTTCGCCCGTCAGATCGCCCATCACCTCTGCCGCCGTCGCGCGTCCCCGCCGGTACAGGATGTCCATGATCTGCCGCTCGCGGCGGGACAGTACGTGAACGGTCTCCTTGCGCATGTGCGAATTTTATAACACACAGCGCGGCCGGACGACGAAGGAATGATCGCCGGCTCTACGGTCCGACGATGACGACGACGCGTCCGGGGCCGTGGACGCCCAGTGTGAGCTGCAGTTCGATGTCGGCGGTCCGGCTCGGACCGCTGATGAAGGTGCAACAGGAAGCGGCGGCAATGTCCTGCGCGCGCGTTGCGAAGAACTCGCCCATGGTCGCGAGCAGATCCGTGCGCCGCACGAGGCACACGTGGACCGGCGGCAGCAGAGACGCCGACCGGGGCGTTCCCGGGCCGGACAGCACCACGATCGATCCGGTCTCCGCGATCGCGGCATGGCACCCGGTCAGGCCAACGTCGGCCGACGCCTGTTCGTCTCGAGGCGACGAACCGGTTGCCCAGGGCGTGAAGAGCTCGCCGACATCGTATGGAAGGTGCTCCGCATTCCAGCTGAACACGCGCTGGCCATCGATCAACTCGGAAACAGCTGCGCGCACGTCGTCGACTGTCGTCACGGTGCGAGTCTCGACGCCGAGCGCTTGCAGTTCGCGCAGGAATTGCGCTTGAAGATCGAATTCGTCTTGTGGCGAACGACGTGCCGCACGGTCGTCCGCGGGACGCAGGACGCCGTGCTCGCGTGGCAGCCTTCCCGTGCGCTGCGCGTTCCGCACCCGTTCGAGCACGTTGGTCCGCGCGCTCACGCGACCTTGCCTTTTGTCCGCTCGCGTTGCTGCCAGAGTTCCTGAAAGCTCGCGCGAGCAGGCGCCCTGAAGCTCCGCGACAGCGTCCAGCGGCCCGCGATGCCGGGCAGGCGCGCAATCCAGCCGCCGCGGGACCGCCGACGCAGCATCCATCGGCCGACGCGCATAGCGCGGCGGTAGAGTGCCGGCCTGACGGCAAGCCACGCGAACATCGACAGGCCGCTGCGGACCGCTCGCGGCACCGAGGCCGGCGCATCGACCGCTCGAAGCGATAGCAGCATCCGCGGAATGTCCAGCCGCACCGGGCAGACTTCACGGCAGGCGCCGCACAACGAGCTTGCGTGCGGCAGATCACGCCACTCCTCGAGGCCGCGCAAACCCGGCGTCACGATCGCGCCGACGGGTCCGGGATACGTGTCGCCATACGCGTGGCCGCCGATCGTTCGATAGACGGGACAGGCATTCAGGCACGCGCCACATCTGATGCAGGCGAGGATTTCGGCAGTGTCCCCCGCGCGCATCCGACTGCGGCCGTTGTCGAGCAGGACGACGTGTAGCTCTTCAGGACCATCAGCGTCGTCACGTCCGCGCGGCGCACGCACGAGCGTGGTGTAGACCGTGATTTTCTGCCCGGTCGCCGACCGCGCCAGCACCTTCAGGCACATGTCGAGGTCCGCCATCGTCTCGACGAGCTTTTCGATGCCCATCAGGACGACGTGCACCCGCGGCAGCGTCGTCACCATGCGGCCGTTGCCCTCGTTCGTCACAAGGCAGATGGTGCCGGTGTCGACGACGCCAAAGTTCGCACCGCTGATGCCCATGTCGGCGCGGAGGAATTCCTGACGCAGCCGCGCACGCGCAATCGCCGCCAGCTGTTTCGCATCGTCGGTAAACGGCACCGCGAGGCGCTGCTCCATCACGCGGCCGACCTGTTCGCGCGTGAGGTGCACGATGGGCGCGATGATGTGTGACGGCCGATCGTTCCGCAGCTGGACGATGTACTCGCCGAGATCGGTTTCGACGACGTCGACGCCATCGTGCGCGAGGGCGGCGTTCAGATGCGTCTCCTCGGAGACCATCGACTTGCTTTTCACGATCCGCCGCGTCGCCGTCCGGCTCGCGATGTCGGCGACGATCTGGTTGGCGTCGGCGGCTGTCTCCGCCCAGTGCACGTGAGCGCCGTTCGCGATCAGCTTCGCTTCGAACCGCTCGAGAAACTCGCCGAGGTTCGCGACCGCTTTCAAGCGTGCCGCACGCGCCTGGTCGCGTATGACGTCGGGTTGATCGAGCGTCGCGAGCGCGAGGAGACGTCGCGCACCAAGCTGGCCGGTCGCGCGATCGAGAGCCGTCCGCAGCTGCGCGTCTGCCAGCGCGCTCTCGACCCGTTTTGGAAAACCGGTGGACATGGCCTGCGTTCAATCTTAACGAACCATGTCAAACTTGGCGCCATGACGAGACGCATTCTGCGGCTGGCGCAGGTTGCCATCGGCGTTGGCCTGACCGCGACGATTCAGGCGCAGCAGCCGGCGTCCCGGCCGACGCCGACGCTGGTCTGGGCGCCAAAGCCGATCGAGCTGACGAAATACACGCCGCCTCAGAAGCCGTGGGTGAAGCTCGGGGACCTCAAGGCGGCACACAAGAGCGATAAAGAGTGGCGCCAGATCGTGGTCGACGATGGGCGATTGAACGCCGAGTACATTTCCTCGGCGCCCGGGTCGACGACGCCGCGACGGTTTCATCCGGATACGCGCGAGTGGTTCGCCGTCGTCGAGGGGCAGGTCCGCGTGTCGATCGAAGGCCAGGAGCCGTTCGTCGCGGCGCGCGGATCGCTGGTCAACATCCCGAGGCAGACGATCTACTCGCTCGAAACCGTCGGCGAGCAGCCAAGCCTTCGCTTCGCCGTGAACGTCGCGCGTGCCAAGACGCTGTATCCCGAGGACGTCACGCCGCCGCCGGCTGCGCCCGGCACGCGCTGGATGCAGGTCAGGCTGAATCGAAACCCGGGACAGTACGATCAATTCAACCAGCCGCACCTGAACATTCACGAGGCTGCGGCGAAGAACGAGAAGTACACCGGCGGACGGTTCGTGCGCGACGACAAGTCGGAGATGCTGGTGATCTACGGCAGCGAGAAGAACCTGCCGCCGCTCGATCCCGCCGACAAGGGACATTTCCATCCGGAGAGCGCGGAGTTCTGGCTGGTGTTCGCGGGACAGATCAGATACGCCTTCGAAGGGCAGGAACCCTTCGTCGCGAGCGAGGGCGACGTCGTCTACGTTCCCGCCAACACGTGGCACGCGACGCGATTCTTCGGCCCCGTGCCGTCGTGCCGCCTGTCGATCACGGAGTACGTCGGAAATGCGCTGCTGCTAGGACCAAAGAATTAGGAATTAATTCCCAATTCTTTACTGTGAGTGTCCTCTCGCGGCGATGGGCCATACGACCTCGACGCGATCGCCGCGCGTGCCGTAAATCTGATCGTATTCGTTTACCGCCGGATCGCAGTGCGGCACGATCAGCTCGAGACGGTCCCCCACCGCGTACGTCCGGTTCGCCTTCTCGAACTGGATGACACCGAACTCGTCCGATCCGGCGTTGTACTTGAACGACGGCTCGCCGATGACGATCGCCGGCGGCTGGTTGAGCGTCAGCGCCTTCGCGCCCGCATCCGTCGTCAGGTGGTTCGGAAAGTAGTTGTTCAGCACGGTGGCCATCACCGTGAGCGACGGGACGAAGTCGGTGAAGATCTCCTCGTTCTCCTCGCCGCCGATTTCGAGGTACTGCGCGTCCATGAAGATGTAGCTGCCCGCCTGGACGTCGGTGAAGCCGGGCACCTTCGTCATGATGTTGTAGGTGCCGCTCCCGCCGCCGCTGAAGATCTCCGTGTTCAGCCCTGACTTCTTGAACGCTTCGTAGGTCCGGACCGACGGCTCGTACCGCGACAGCGTGTCCGCGTACCGCTTCTTGAAACCTTTGATGTGCTGCGCGCTGCCGTCGTAGCTGATCATGCCGCGGAGCCGCAGGTTCGGAAGCGTGTCCACGAGCTGCGCGAGCTCGATGGCGCGCGCGTCGGCCGGCACACCGCTTCGCGTGCCGACGGCCACATCGACGACGACGTCCGCAGTCAGGCCGAACGCCTTCGCGGCGTCCGAGAGATCGCGCGCGTTCTGTGGATTGTCCACGGCCTGGATGAAGTGCGGGTCGCTCTTGCGCAGCGTCATCGCGCGCCGGATCTTGTTCGTCGTCACGTTGGACGTCGTCATCAGGATCGGCTCGATGCCTCCGGCAAAGAGCGCCTCGGCTTCGCTGACTTTCGCAGTGCAGATGCCGATCGATCCGCCCGCGAGCTGCCGCTTGGCAATCTCGGGGCACTTGTGCGTCTTGGCGTGCGGACGGCTGGCCACGCTGGTCGGCCCCAGCTTCGCGCGAAGCGTCGCGATGTTCTTCTCGAGCTTGTCGAGATCGACGCAGAGCGCCGGCGTATCCAGCTCCCACTTCGATGTGCCGACGACGGTTCCGTCGGCGGCTTTGGCGCGCATCTCGTCGGCGGTGTAGCCGCGGACGTCCTTCGGAATCCACATGGTGGCGGAGCTCACAGCGCCAGCGCCCACCGCCCGCAAGATGCCCCGTCGCGAAACGCGTGAAGTCGTCATGGCGGCCAATTGTCGCACCTTTCGGGACGAATTCTGCGAAGATGTGCGGCCATGAGATCCAAGCTGACGCTGATGCTCGTTGCGGCGGCCTTGTCGGTCGTGTCGGCCGCGCCCGCACCGACGAAGTCGATCGCGCTCGACGCGGCGACGATTGCCGATCTCAATGCCGCGTTCGATGCCGGCGCCTTGACCGCTGAAAAACTGGTCCAGATGTGCCTGGCGCGCATCCAGGCGTACGACCGGCAGGGTCCATCGCTCCACGCCGTCATGACGCTGAACCCCAAGGCGATCGACACGGCACGGCAGCTCGACGCCGAACGAAAAGCCAAAGGTCCGCGGTCGCCGCTGCACGGGATTCCCGTCGTCCTCAAGGACAACTACGACACGTCGGATCTGCCGACGACGGGCGGATCGGTACTGCTCGAGGGGTGGATTCCGCCGGCGGACGCGTTCGTCGTGAAGAAACTGCGCGACGCGGGCGCGATCGTCCTCGCGAAGGTCAACATGTCGGAGTTCGCGTCGGGCGGCGCGCACAGCTCGCTCGGAGGACAGTCGCTCAACCCCCACGACCTCACGAGAACGCCCTCGGGATCGTCGGGCGGGACGGGCGTGGCCATTGCCGCCGCGTACGCGCCGCTCGGGCTCGGCACCGACACCGGCGGCTCGATACGCGGACCGTCCACCGCCAATGGCATCGTCGGGTTGAAGCCGACGCACGGTTTGCTCAGTCGAACGGGAATCATTCCGCTGGCGCTCACGTTCGACACCGGCGGACCGATGGCGCGGAGTGTCTACGACGTCGCCGTCGCGCTCGGCGTGATGGCGGGCGTGGATCCCGCTGACGCGGCGACGGCGAAGAGCGAAGGCCATGTCGAGCGCGACTACACGAAATTTCTGAAGGCCGACGCGCTGAACGGTGCGCGCATCGGCGTCGCGCGCGACTTTCTCGGCGCCGATCCCGACGTGGACTGGGTCGTCGAGTCGACGCTCGCGGCGATGCGCAAAGGCGGCGCGACGGTCGTCGACGTGCGCCTGCCGAAGTGGCTGCTCGATACGCGGCGCGATTTCTACAACGCGATTCGTTTTCCCGAGTTCGCGGCGCAGATCAAAACGTACCTGGCGGCCACCGGACCTGCGTATCCGAAGAATCTCCAGCAGCTGATGGATCGCGCGCAGCAGTTCCCGTCGACGCGCGCCGACGGCGCCGGTCCCAATCCGAGCCGCTGGTCGATGTTCACGCGCGAGCTCGAGAGCGGCAGCCTCGACGACTATCGCTACACGTCGGTCAAGGAGCACGCGCTGCCGCTCATCCGCGCCGCGGTCGAAGGCGTCTTCACGGCGCAGAAGCTCGATGCGATCGTCTATCCCACCGCATCGAAGCGGCCGGGTCGCATTTCGGAGAGCGACGGTCCGACGGCGGGCGGCCCCGACTTCGCCGCCAACATGGCGAACCTTACCGGCTTCCCGGATTTGATCGTCCCCGCGGGCTTCACTGGAGACAACCTGCCCGTCGGCGTGTCATTCTTCGGTCCGGCCTTCTCGGAGCCAAAGCTGCTGTCGCTCGGTTACAGCTTCGAGCAGGCGACGCACGCGCGACGGCTGCCAGTCCACACGCCACTTCGTCCTGGCGACGCCGTACCCGGCTGGTAGCGCCGACGCCAGGAGATGTGCTTGGCGTCTCGTTTGCAGCCCTCGTAGGTACACGACTCAACCTGGAGGATCGCCATGTTCTCGTTGACGGTCATCGACCACGTCCGTCTCGATTCCGAACATGTCGCGCAGAATTACACGATTCATGCGCGAGCCGCCGATCGATTGGCTGGGCTGGCGTTCGGGTTTCGGATCGCGATGGCGGTGCTGCTCGCCTTCGCCACCGGCGCGTGCGTCATCAACCTGCTCGTGGCGGGACGCGCGTATCAGATTCTCGCGGTTGTCGCGACGTCGCTCGCGCTGGTCGGATTCACGCTCTACGCGGTCTTCGGGATCGAATCGCGAGTGACGGCGCATCGCGCGTTCGCGCATCGCCTGTGGCTGCTGTCAGAGCGATACCGCTCGCTCATCGCGGAAGCCGATGGCGGCCTTCTCGAGACCGCCGCCCTGCTCCAGCGCAGGGACGCGCTGATCGAAGCGCTGCACAACGTCTACGAGCGCGGGTTCGACGTCGATCAATCGGGATTCGAGAGCGCGCGATTGCCGGCGGTCAAGAGCGAACGCGCGGCCTGACGGATAGAGGCGGGGCCACGCACCGCGTCACACGCGACTTTCGACGTACGCCTCTATTTCGTGACGACGACCGTGAGCTCTTCGTCGGAGACGAGCGCGCCGTCGTCCGCGCGGCAGCGCAGGACGTAGGTGCCCGGCTCGCTGAAGGTCACCGTCACCGGCTGCTTACCGTCGTCCGGAATGGGCGGAGGCACCCACATCGGCGCCCACGGAGAGTTCGATCCGGCGCGCGTGTCCTCCCATGCCTTGACCTGCGGCGGATCGAAGGTCACCTTCGCACCGCTCGGCCCGCGATAGAGAAACCACGTCACGTGGAGTCCGACGTTCTTGCCGACGGTGATGCGGACCGGCGGACGCATCGCAGCGTTCGCCAGCGCAGCGGCGGCCGAGTTCGGGCTCTCGTTCGTGCCGCCCGCCCCGTTCGCGCGGACCGCCGCGCCCGCCCCAATTCCACGCCGCTTCGGAATCCCGTCGTCCTTCACTTCCGACGTCAGCGTGATCGGCTGCCACGCCTTCACGTTGCGCGTGTTCGCTTCGACGATGTGCAGAACGGGCGGCTTGTTGCCGCGCACTTCCGGACTGCTGGTGCCGGCGCCAAGCGCGCCGGTTTCGGACGCCTTGACGACGTCGTCGAGGATGTAGTCGGGACGAAGCGTCGCGTACGCCTTTTCGGTCTTGCCGTGCGTCGTCAGCGTCCAGACGAGCTCGTCTTTATCGCCGAAATTCTGCGGGACGCGGACTTTGAAGATGAAGCGGTTGCGGCGCGGGAGGAAATGGGTTGGCTGACCCTGGTCCATGTTCACTCCGGGGGCCCCTACCCCCCGGTCGCCTCCGGGGGCCCCTGCCCCCCGGCCGCCTCCGGGAGCCGCTGCCTTATCCCCGCCGAGGCTGAAGCCGTTCTCAGCGCCGACCGGCACGTCGATCTCTTCTTCCCAGTTCCGATTCATGTACCCGAACACGAAGTACTTCGTGCCGTCCGGCGCCTGTTCCCACCCCTCGTAGGCCGGCGCGACGTTCTGTCCCTTCGTGTACGAGAGCGACTGCGCCGCGGCGACGAGCGGCAGCGCGACGATCAGAAGGATCGCGCTACGCACGGCGCCCGCCAATCTGCAATCAATCCTCAATCCGCAATCTCCAATCCGTCAATCAATCCGCAATCCGCAATCCGCAATTCTGATTTACCGCTCTCCCGACGTCTTCTGCGGTGCTGGCGGCACGAGACACAGCGGGCAGCCGATGACGTTGTCGTTCTTCGTCAGGTGGAGATGTTCGCGGCGCTTCGCCATCTCCTCCTGGAACTGCTGGTCCGTCAGGGTGACGCGCATGCCGAGGTCGATGAACATGTTCGCGACCGAGCGGTTGCCCGATCCCTGCCAGTTGCGCGGATCGGGAACGTTCTTGTTGGACGGCGAATTGTCCATGTAGCCGACGATGTGGAGGATCGTCCCCTTCGGCAGCAGCGGCGCCGAGTCGTCCGTGTAGTCGTAGCCGCGCACCCAGTTGTGGTCGTAGCCGACGCAGTT
>DATBHR010000005.1:0-2780 GCA_036557365.1 Vicinamibacterales bacterium | reverse complement strand
ACGTCTATGGCGCCGACGTCGGGGGATGTGAACAGCACCTTCTGCCAGGTCCGGCCGCCATCGCTCGTCCGGTAGACGCCGCGGTCGGCGTTGGCCGCGTAGGCATGGCCCATCGCGGCGACGAGAACGACGTCGGGATTGGCCGGGTCGATGCTGATGCGCGCGATGTGGCGGGTGTCGTCGAGGCCGAGATGCTGCCACGTGCGTCCCGCGTCGGACGAGCGGTACATGCCGTTGCCGCTCGACAGATCGGAGCGCCAGTCGGCCTCGCCCGTTCCGACGTAGACGACGTTCGGATCGGACGGGGCGACGGCCAGCGCGCCGATCGACTGCACGGTCTGCCCGTCGAACAGCGGCGTCCAGACGAGGCCGCCGTCAGTGGTCTTCCACACGCCGCCGCCGGCGCCGCCGAAGTAGTAGGTGTGCGGCTGACCAGGGACACCGGCCACCGCCAGGACGCGGCCGCCGCGGAACGGTCCGACGAGCCGCCACGACATCGCGGCCGCCGCCGATGACGGCCGCGGTGGAGCCTGCGTGCCGGCGATCAGACCGAGACTGACCAGCAGGGTGGAGAGAAAAAGGATCCGGTTTTCTGAAAAAATGGCGGTTGTCCCCATTTGCATGCGGCGCATCCTGCACATCGACATGGACGCCTTCTACGCGTCGGTTGAGCAGCGCGACAAACCGGCGCTGCGCGGCCGCCCGGTTGCGGTCGGCGGCGACCCGGACAAACGCGGCGTCGTCGCGGCCGCCAGCTACGAGGCGCGCGCGTTCGGCGTTCGCTCCGCGATTCCCATGGCACGCGCGGTCCGCCTGTGTCCGGATCTCATCATCGTCCGTCCCGACTTTCAGCGGTATCGCACGGCCTCACAAGCCGTCTTCGCGATCTTCCGCGCCGTAACGCCGCTCGTCGAGCCGCTGTCGCTCGATGAAGCATACCTGGACGTGACGGAAAATTCGTGGGGCGAACCGCTGGGCCGCGTCGTGGCGCAGCGGCTCAAGGCCGAGATCCGGCAGGCCACCGGCCTGACGGCGTCGGCCGGCGTCGCGCCCAACAAGTTCCTCGCGAAGATCGCGTCGGCCTGGAAGAAGCCGGACGGCCTGACCGTGATTGCTCCCCAGCGCGTCGAACAGTTCCTTCAGCGGCTGCCGGTCGACGCACTGTGGGGCGTCGGTCCGGTCACGGCCCAACGCCTCCGCGACCGCGGCATCCAGCGGCTCGTCGACGTTCGCGCTGCCGATCTCGCCATGCTGCGCGCAGCCGTCGGCAGCCAGGCCGACTGGCTGCGTCGCCTCGCCGACGGCGTCGACGATCGCCCTGTCGAACCGCATCGCGCGACGAAGTCCTGCGGCACCGAGAACACGTTCTCCGAGGACCTCACGGACATCAACGAGATGAAGCAGGAAATCGACGAGATGGCCCGCAGTGCTGCCGGCTGGCTGACCCGAAATGATCTGCTGTGCCGTACCGTGACGATCAAGGTTCGCTACGCGGACTTCTCTACGATCACGCGCAGCCATTCGCAGACGCCGGCGACGCGAGACCCGGACGCGATCGCCGGACGGGCGATCGCGCTGCTCGATCGGACCGAGGCGGCTCGACGTCCGGTCCGCCTGCTTGGCGTGAGCGTCCACAACCTCGAAGATCCGTCGACGCCGCTGGATTCGAAGGATCCGCGCCTGCCGTTTGCGTGATGCAGGGCTAAAGCCCTGCCGGCGCGGCGGCCTTCTTCCGCGGCGCGCGAGGCCGTGACGGCTTGCGCTCCTTGGGCGGCTTCTGTGCCGATGCCGCCTTGGGCGCGCGGCGTCGGCGGCCACGCGACTCTTCGGACGGCACCGACGCGCCGGTCCCGGCCGCACTCTCCTCGACATCGATGACTGCCGGCGCTTCCACCTCGTGCAGCACCGCGCCGTCCACGACGTCCGGCTCCGCAGGCCCGGCGGCCGCAGGGTCGGGGGCTGCAGTGACGACGTCGATGGTCGTCTCCGCCTCGGGCGCTTCGATCGGCTCGCCTTCCACGGGCTTCATCACGTTGCCCTGGAAGAACCGCATCACCCCCTGCCGATCGCGCTCCATGCGGAACAGGCCCTCGCGCTGGCACGCGCGCAGCAGGTCGTTCAGACTGGCGAATCCGTAGCGACGCTCGTCGAACGTCGGATCGACCCCGCGCAGGAACTGCTTGACCTGACGGACGTACATCGGCCACCGCGGCGGGTTCGGCGCCGCCTGGAACAGCCGTCGCACCTCGCGAATGCCGTCGGCGAGCCTGGGCTCGGCGGCAGCGGACGGCTCGTGGTGCGGGACGTGAGGACGCGAGGGCGCCGTGTCGTGGTGCACGGCATGCGACGCGTGGCCATCTTCCTTCAGCTCCACGAGAACATTCCGGCCGTTCTCGCGAAGCGTGACATAGCCTGCGGTCGCGAGCTTCTGCGCGAAGTCGCGGAAGCTGCTCACGCCGTACGTGCGCTCGGAGAACGTCGAGTCGAGCTGGAGCAGCGTGCTCTTCAGCAGGCCCAGCTGCGGCGAGACTTCGCGATCGCTGAGCACCTTGAGCGCGCGCCGCACGAGCGGCATCACCTGCTCGACCGTCGACGAGGCAGGCACCGGGCCCCCCGACGGCCGGCCCCTGTCGCCGCGGCGACCGCCCGTGAGGTTCTCGTAGGCGATGAACTCGTGGCAGTTGCGCTGCATCACGACGCTCGTGAACGCGCGCCCGCCGACGATGAAGATCTGCTTGTCGTACTGTTTCAGCTTCTCGACGAGCGAGATGAAGTCGCTG
>DATBHR010000004.1:0-1851 GCA_036557365.1 Vicinamibacterales bacterium | reverse complement strand
AATGCAGGCCCACGTCGCCATTCGTCTCGCTCGGCACGTACATGTCGAAGTCTTTCAGGAATTCGGCCATGCGCACCATGAGGATATGCTGACGGCGCTGCGCCTGAACGAAGTCGAGCGCGAGCGCTGTGCGGCCGCCGGTGCGGCTCATGAGCGCGGCCATCGGTGTCGGATCACCAGGAATTCCACCGGCGCCTCTGCCTCCGCCTCGGCCGCGACCACCACGTCCGCCCGCGGAATCGGCTGCTGCGCCCCCGCCACCACCAGCGCGACCGGCTTGGGTCGGTAACGACGCAAGGTCGACGCCGAGCTCTTTCGCTTTCATCTGAACGTAGAAGTCGAATGCGGCGGCGGTCTCGCCTGCGCCGCCACCACCACCTCCGCGACCACCGCCACCGCCGAGCTGCGGGCGTGGACCAATTGGCTTGGGGTTTGCGCCGAGCTCGCGCAGCTTGTCGACGAACTGCTTCGGTGCGGCGGCGTCGACGCCGATGCGCACCGACGCGAGCTTGATGTTCCGGTCGAACTGGAAGGGTGTCATCACCGTCGACGGATCTTTTTCGTCCACGCCGTGGATGGCGTTGAAGACCATCGCGCAATCTTCGATGGTGCGGCAGATCGGCCCGACGCGATCGCGCGTCCACGAGAGTGTCATGCCGCCGTAGCGGCTCACGCGCCCGAACGTCGGACGCAGTGCGCTCAGCCCACACTCGCGTGAGGGCGACACGATCGATCCACTCGTCTCCGTTCCAATCGCGAATGCGACGCATCCCGCGGCCGTCGCCGATGCAGGTCCGGCGGACGAGCCGCTCGAGCCGCGCCGGATGTCCCACGGGTTGTTCGTGCGGCCGCGATACCACCAGTCGTTGTTGGCGAACAATCCAGTCGCGAGCTTGGCCATGAGCACCGCGCCCGCCTCGCGCAGACGCACGACCACTTCCGCATCGTCGTCGATGATACGATTCTCGAAATCGCGCGAGCCCCACGTGGTGCGAACACCTTTCGTCGAGAAGAGATCTTTGACGCCCCACGGCAGCCCGTGCAGCGGGCCGCGGTATTTGCCGGCGGCGATTTCTGCGTCGGCTTGTTTAGCCGCCGCGCGCGCTTGCTCTTCCATGATCGTCACGGCGCAGAGCAGCGTTGGGTCGAGGCGCTTGATGCGCGCGAGATAGATCTCCGTCAGCCGCGACGACGTGATTTTGCGTTCTTTTATGAGGGCCGAGAGTCGATGTGCAGGCAAGAACGCGATCGCTTCATCGGACGTCGGCACCGGACCGGTCCACTTTGCGACCGTGAACGTCGCACGCTCGAACGCAGCACGTCCGCGCTCCTTCGCCAGCTTCTCCAACAGCGCACCGGTACCTCCGGGATACGCCTGGAAAACCGTGGACGGCGGTTCGCCGTTTCCGAGGACGATGTCGGGAGCTTGCGCGAGTATCGCGCCGCCCGCGGGTCTTCCACCGGCCTGCGCGGACGCGGTGTGAATGCCGAACGCGCTCGCCGCGGCCGCTATGAGTGACATGAACACGAACTCCCGTCGATCGACGCCGGTGACCTCGGCCACTTCTTCAGCCTCGATCTCCAACTGCGATTGCAGCTCGTGAAGAAGATCCTCGGGCGTGTGCATCACGGTCTCCATTCCGGAATTCTACCGCTCGTCCACGGAACACCCGCCGCCTCGGCCGCTGCTTCGACGCGTTTGAGATCGCCGTCGACGATGGCGCGCAGACGTGTCTGCACTTTCGTGTATTCGGCCGACACGATCTCGTATTGCCGCTGCTGTGTTCCCGTCGGCCCGTCGAAGGTTCGCGTCGCCTGCGTCAAGACGTTGAGCCGCCCCATGAGTGACGG
>DATBHR010000003.1:0-19522 GCA_036557365.1 Vicinamibacterales bacterium | reverse complement strand
CGGATGGGTCGCCGAGGAAGCGGTGGAGAAGGCGCGCAAGCAGATTGCCGACCTGATTGGCGCCAACGCCAAGGAAATCGTGTTCACGAGCGGTGCGACGGAGTCCGACAACCTGGCGATCAAGGGCGTCGCCGAGATGTACCGCGAGAAGGGCAATCACATCATCACGGCCGTCACCGAGCACAAGGCCGTCATCGACACCTGCAAGCGCCTCGAAAAGGAAGGTTATCGCGTCACGTATCTGGCGGTGCAGAAAGACGGACGCATCAGCCTCGACGATCTGAAGGCCGCGATTTCCGACAAGACCATCCTCATCACGATCATGACCGCCAACAACGAGATTGGCGTCATCCAGCCGATTGCCGAAATCGGCGCGATCGCAAAAGAGAAGGGGATTCTCTTCCACACGGACGCCGTGCAGGCCGTCGGCAAGGTGCCGTTCAACGTCAACGATCTCAAGGTCGATATGGCGTCGATCAGCGCGCACAAGATGTACGGCCCGAAAGGCGTCGGCGCGCTCTACGTTCGCCGTCGCAACCCGCGCGTGCTGCTCGCGCCAATCATCGACGGCGGTGGCCACGAGCGCGGGATGCGCTCCGGTACGCTCAACGTTCCGGGCATCGTTGGCTTCGGCAGGGCCGCCGAGTTGTGCAAGCAGGAGATGGCGGTCGAGAGCGAACGGCTGCGCGGGCTCCGCGATCATCTCAACGAGAAGCTCCACAAGCAGCTCGACGAGCTGTACATCAACGGCTCGATGGAGCACCGCCTGCCGCACAACCTGAACATCAGCTTCGCGTACGTCGAGGGTGAATCGCTGCTGATGGGCATCAACGATGTCGCCGTGTCGTCGGGATCGGCGTGCACGTCGGCCAGCCTCGAGCCGTCATATGTGTTGAAGGCGCTCGGTGCGGGCGACGACCTGGCCCATTCCTCGATTCGCTTCGGGCTCGGTCGCTGGACGACGAAGGAAGAAGTGGATTACGTGGCAGACAAGCTGACGTCGGTGGTCACACGTCTGCGCGACATGTCACCGCTGTACGAACTCGCCAAAGAAGGCGTCGATCTGTCCACGATGCAGTGGCAGACGGAAGGACACTGAAACATGGCTTATTCGAACAAAGTCATCGACCACTACGAGAATCCGCGCAACGTCGGCTCGCTGCCGAAGGACGATCCGAATGTCGGGACCGGGCTCGTCGGCGCCCCGGAATGCGGCGACGTCATGAAGCTGCAGGTCAAGGTCAACCCGGCGACGGGCGTCATCGACGATGCGAAGTTCAAGACGTTCGGGTGCGGCTCGGCGATTGCGAGCTCGAGCCTGGCGACGGAATGGCTGAAGGGCAAGACCGTCGACGAGGCGCTGGCGATCAAGAACACCGACATCGTCAACGAGCTGAGCCTGCCGCCTGTGAAGATCCACTGTTCGGTGCTCGCGGAGGACGCCATCAAGGCCGCGATCTCGGACTACAAGAAGAAGCAGACAGCCGACGCGAAGGGCGCCGAGAAGGCCGCGCAGCCGACGGCATAGTCGTGGCAGGTATCGACAGGGACATGATTCAGATCAGCGAAACCGCGGCGCACAAGATCCGCACGTTGATGGCCAAGCAGGGCATCGACGAGGGCGGGCTGCGCGTCGGCGTCAAGGGCGGCGGCTGCTCGGGCCTCAGCTACACGTTCGCGTGGGAAAAGCAGCCGCGACTCGGCGACGAGGTCTTCGAAGGACCCGAGGGTGCGAAGATCTACGTGGACAGAAAGAGCCTGCTGTACCTGAACGGCACCGTCCTCGATTACGACACGAACTTGATCAGTAAAGGCTTCGTGTTCAACAACCCGAACGCGAAGACCACGTGCGGCTGCGGCAGCTCGTTCGGCGCGTGACGCGCGGTTCGATCGCCCGACTCTGAACGCTCGAAGTCCTGCTGTTCCGGGGGGGCTTCGAGGGTTTCGCGGTTCGATATGTCCTCCTCCTCCACGCCAACGCCCGCGGCGCAGCGGCCTGCCGACTACTTCAGCTTCCTCGGTTTGCCGCGGAAGCTGCGAATTGACGTGAACGATCTCGAGCAGCGGTATCGCGCGCTCAGCCGGCAGTTTCATCCGGACTTCTTCTACAATGCCGGGGCTGCGGAGCGGCGCGCGAGCCTCGAGCGTTCGTCGTATCTGAACGACGCGTACCGAACGCTCAAGAACCCGACTGCGCGGATCGAATATCTGTTGAAAGTCGAAGGCGTCGCCGCCCCGCGGGATGGAAGTCCCGATGCAGGCCGTGTGGCGCCGCCTGCAGGGTTGCTCGAAGAGGTGTTCGCGCTGAACGAGGAGCTGGACGAGATTCGCGAGATGCGAAACACCGGATCAACGCCCGCCGAATGGAAGGCGCGACTCGAGCAGGCGCGGCGGCCCATCGAGGCGAAGCGGGCGGATCACGAAGCGCAGCTCGAAGCGCTGTCGGCCAAATGGGACGCAGCGCTGGACGCGTTTGCGCCCGTCGGCGACCGCAAGGCCATCCTCGAGTCGCTTCGCGAGAGATTTCTCGAACGGAACTATATCGGCAACCTGCTCGGTGGCATCGAGCGGGAGCTCGGAGGCTGAGCGGAACTGAGATGGCGAAAGTCGTCGGCATCGATCTCGGAACGACCAATTCACTCGTCGCCTACGTGCAGGACGGCGTCCCGGTCGTGATCCGCGACAAATCAGGTGATGCGCTCGTGCCGTCCGTCGTCTCCGTGACCAACGACGGTGCGATCGTCGTCGGCCGCGAGGCGCAGAAGCGCCTGCTGACGGATCCGCACCGCGGCGCCTATTCGATCAAGCGATTCATGGGCAAGGCGCGCGAGGACGTCCAGGACGAAGCGTCGCATTTCCCGTTTCGTATCGCGGGCGACGACAAGGGCGTCGTCCGGATCGGCGTCGCGGATCGCGAGTACACGCCGCCGGAGATCTCGGCCTTCGTCCTCCGCGAGCTGAAGCGGCGCGCCGAAGAACATTTCGCGGCCAACGGCGATATCGATCCTGAAGTCGATCGCGCGGTCATCACGGTGCCGGCGTACTTCAACGACGCTCAGCGGACCGCCACGCGTGACGCGGGCCGCATTGCGGGCCTCGAAGTGCTACGCATCATCAACGAGCCGACCGCTGCGTCGCTCGCGTACGGACTCGACAAGCGGCATACCGGAACCATCGCGGTGTACGACCTGGGCGGCGGCACGTTCGACGTGTCAATCCTCAAGATCGAGGACGGTGTCTTCCAGGTGCTGTCGACGAACGGCGACACGCACCTCGGCGGCGACGATATCGATTTCGTGTTCACGCAGGACGTGTTGGACGCGTTGAAGCAGAAAGGCGCGCTCGCGGGTGCAGACGCGGCGCAGGACGCCAACCTGATCCAGGCGATTCGGAAAGCCGTGATCGAGGCGAAGCACGATCTTTCCAGCCGCGACGAAACTGAAATCGTGGTTGACGGCTTTTCCGCCGACGGATCAGGACGGATCGCCGCGGCTCCAGGCAAGAGCTATCGCACGCCGCTCACACGCGCTGCATTCGAAGCGGCCATCGCGTCAATCGTCGAACGGACGCTCCAACCGTGCCGGCAGGCGCTCGTCGATGCCGGCCTCACGACGTCGCAAGTGGACGAGGTCGTGCTCGTCGGCGGGTCCACACGCATCCCGATGGTTCGGCGCAAGGTCGAGGAGTTGTTCGGCCGCAAGCCGCACATCGAGCTGAATCCGGACGAGGTCGTCGCGCTCGGCGCCGCTGTACAGGCCGACATTCTCGTGACCGGCAACCGCGAGCTGTTGCTCCTCGACGTGACGCCGCTCTCGCTCGGCATCGAGACGATGGGCGGGGTCGTGTCGAAGATCATTCTGCGGAACTCGACGATTCCCGCCACCGGCAGCGAGATGTTCACGACCGCGGTGGACAATCAGACCGCGGTGGACATCCACGTGCTCCAGGGCGAACGCGAGCTCGTCGCCGACAACCGATCGCTCGCGCGATTCAAGCTGCGCGGGATTCCGCCGATGCCTGCAGGGCTGCCTCGCGTGCAGGTGCAGTTTCAAATCGACGCGAACGGCATCCTCAGCGTCGCGGCGAGTGAACAGCGCACCGGCGTCGAGCAGGCGATCGAGGTCAAGCCGTCGTACGGCTTGACCGACGAAGAAGTCGAGCGCATGCTGCTCGATTCGTTCGAGCATGCGGAGGCCGACTTCGCCGCGCGGCTTCTCATCGAGGCGCGCAACGAAGCGGAGTCGGTCATCACGGCGACGGAAAAGCATCTGCGGTCCGACGACTTCGCCGAGGTCGAGCGGACCGAGCTGGCGCCCGACGAGCGGAAGCGCATCGAATCGGTGCTCGCCGGCTTGAAAATGGTCCTGAATTCTTCCGATCGTGAAACGATCCAGAAGTGGACTCAGGCACTCAACGATGCGACGCAGCATCTGGCCGAGGTCATGATGAACCGCGCGATTCGCGCGGCCCTCGCCGGCAAGAACGTGGACGCACTGTAAAACACAAACAGCTATGCCAAAGGTCACATTCATCATCGATGGCGAGACGACGGTCGTCGAGTTCGAGCACGGCCAGCTGCCGTACTCGCACCACGGCAAGCCCGAGTCGTTCCTGGACCTCGCCAAGAACCGGCACGTGCCTCTCGAGCATGCGTGCGGCGGCAGTTGCGCCTGCACGACCTGCCACGTCATCATCCGCGAGGGCGCACAGAACCTCAGCGAGATGGAGGACGACGAAGCCGATCGCCTGGACACCGCGTGGGACTTGACGCCGCAGTCCAGGCTCGGCTGCCAGGCGGTCATCAAGGGCGACGTCGTCTGCGAGCTGCCGATGTACACGCGCAACTACGTGCAGGAAGGCGGCGGCATCCAGCTGGGCAAGTCCGATCGCAAGAAAAACGAGGAGGCCGCACGATGAAGTGGACCGATTCGGAAGACATCGGCATCGCGCTGCTCGAAAAGTTTCCCGGCGTCGATCCGCTGACCATCCGCTTCACGGACCTCCGTGAACGCGTCGTGGCACTCGACGGCTTCGACGACGATCCGAAGTCCTCGAACGAGCCGAAGCTCGAAGCGATTCAGATGGCGTGGTACGAGGAATTCAAGGACGCGCAATGACTCTTGGGGGCCTGACCGGCATCTTTCGGCCCGGCATGCGCGCCTACTTCATCCCGCTCGTCGCCGGCATCGTGCTGGCCGTGAGCGCGTTCCTGCCATGGGTCATCGTCAGCGACGTGACCATGCGCGGCTTCCCGGACATTGCCGGCTTGTGGATCGCCGGTCTCGGCGTACTCGCGGCCGTGCTGGCGCTTCTCAGCCTGATTACGCGCAAGAATTCGCGCCACCCGCTGCTGCTCGTCGGCCTCGTGTCGCTCGGCATCATGTTTCTATCGTGGCGAATTCTGCCGAGAACCGTCGGCGAGCGCGCGCTGACGATCTCGCAGGCCTTCGCGATCGTCGAGAACACGCCCGTTGACATCGTGCCCGACACCGCCGTCGGCAGTGGCATCTACGTCGGCCTCGCCGCCGCATGCGCCATCGTCGGTTTCGGCCTGACCATCGTCGTCCGAAGAGCCTCGACTGCCTACACGGTGGTTTCGGCCGACGATGACGTGGACTGACGCGACAGAATGCGCGTCCTGGTCGTCGCCGCGACCGCGCTCGAGATTGCGCCGATCGTCGCCGCGCTCGGCTCAGGAACATCTGCTGGCGACGCCATCACACGATACCGTCGCGGAGATCACGAGATCGACGTTCTTGTGACCGGCATCGGCATGGTTGCGACCGCGGTGTGGACCTCGCGAGCGCTGGTGCAAAAGCCGTACGGCGCCGGGCTGAATCTTGGCTTGTGCGGAAGCTTCAATCGCAAACTCGCACTTGGCGCCGCGGTGCACGTCGTGTCGGATCGGATCTCGGAGCTTGGCGCGGAAGACGGCGATGCATTTCTGCCGCTCGACGCGCTGAGCCTGCCCGAGAGTGGCCTCGCCGGAACCGGCAGCCGCATCGTCAACGCGAGCCCGCTGAGCAACGACGTCGTCGCGACGCTGCCGGCCGTTGACGGCATCACCGTGAACACAGCGCACGGACATCCGACGTCGATCGCGGCGGTGGTCGCACGCTTTCATCCCGATATCGAGAGCATGGAAGGTGCAGCGTTTCTGTCTGCGTGTCGTGCCGCGCGGCTGCCATGCGCACAGGTCCGCGTCGTTTCGAACGTGATCGAACGGCGGAATCGCGCCGCCTGGAAACTGGAAGAAGCCGTCGCCGGGCTGTCTGTCGCCGGCCTGCGGATACTCGACTCGCTATGAAGCTGTCCCTCGGCTCATCTCCCTGTCCGAACGATTGCTTCGTCTTCGATGCGCTCGTCAATCGGCGCATCGATCTCGAAGGTCTCGAATTCTCCGTCCACATGGCCGATGTCGAGGCACTCAACAAAGCCGCCTTCGCCGGCGAGGCCGATGTGACGAAGCTCAGTTACCACGCGTACGCGTACTGCATGCGCGACTACGTCCTGCTCGATGCGGGCAGTGCGCTCGGACGAAACTGCGGTCCGCTGTTGATCTCGAAGCGGACGATTTCGCCGGAAGAAGTCGCCGGGGGCGGATTGAAGATCGCAATCCCGGGCAAGTACACGACGGCGAACTTCCTCCTCGGCCTCGCGTTCCCCGGAGCGACGAACAAGAGCGAGCTCGTGTTCTCGGAGATCGAGGGAGCGCTTCTCGATGGCACGTTCGACGCCGGCGTCATCATTCACGAGAATCGATTCACGTACCAGGCCAAGGGTCTTAGCAAGATCGTGGACCTCGGCGAATTCTGGGAGCGTGAGACCGGGGCGCCAATTCCACTCGGCGGCGTCGTCATTCGCCGCGCGCTGCCGGACGACGTGAAGCAGAAAGTGAATCGCCTGCTGCGCCGGAGCGTCGAGTACGCGTTTGCGAACAGATCGGCCAGCCTCCCGTTCGTGCGGGAGCACGCGCAGGAGATGAGCGAATCGGTGATGTACCAGCACATCGACCTGTACGTGAACGAGTACTCGGTTGATCTTGGTGCGGAGGGGCGCCGGGCCGTTCAGGTGCTGTTCGATCGCGCCGCGGCCAGCCGCGTCATCCCGCCGGCGTCTGCGTCGCTCTTCCTGTCGTGATGATGGCGTGCAGCTGTCGGACCCCGTCGGTGAGGCTCGCCGGTCCCGGCTGCAGGATGTAAGTCGACTTGATTTCGTGGATCTGATCGTGGGCGACCGCGCTCATGCGGTCCCAGCCGGCGCGCGATCTGATGCGATCTTTGTTGACCTTCTTGCCGCACCACGACGCGATCACGATCTCCGGGTCGCGCCGCACCACCTCCGCCGGATCGACGATGCGATCTTTCGCGAGGCGTGCGTCCGCGAGTTCCGGAAACACGGGTGAACCGCCAGCGATCTCGACCAGTTCTTCGACCCAGCGGATGCCGGAAATAAGCGGGTCGTCCCACTCCTCGAAGAACACGCGTGGACGTTTCGCGCCTTCGGCCGACGCGCGGATATCCTCGAGGTCCTGCGCCAGGCTGGACGCGAGCTGTTCCGCTTCAGCCTGACATCCCACCAGTCCGCCCACCATTCGAATCATCTGCAGGATTTCGGCGACCGATCGCTGATTGAAGGTCACCACCGCGATGCCGCGGCGGACGAGTTCCGCGGCGAGGTCGGCCTGAAGATCGGAGAACGCAAGAACCAGATCCGGCTTCAGCGATTCGATCTTGTCGAATTTGGCGTTGATGAACGCCGAGACCTTCGGCTTCTCCCTGGCCTCCGGCGGCCGGACGGTGTATCCGGACACGCCGACGATGCGGTGCTGCTGATTCAGCAAGTAGAGCGTTTCGGTCGTCTCTTCGGTGAGGCAGACGATTCGCTCGGGATAGGCAGACACGTCAGGCGGCCCGCTCGCTCAGCATCACGTCCGTGAAGACGAAACCGTCGCGTTCGACGGTCACGCCGACGTCCAGACGAATCGGATTCGCGAACATCGGGCCCTTGTACGCGCACGTGTGAAATTCGCCGCGCTCGCCGCACGGGTCGACCGATGGCGGCAGCGCCGAAAGCATCGACGCGTCGAATTCCCGTCCCGCGAAGGATCGATCCAGGACGTTTGGATTCAGACACGTCACGCGTGCGCCAACGCCGGCGTTCACCATCGTCCGCGACAGCTCGGTCGTATCCGATCCGAACAGCGGGAAGATCGGCGTGATGCCGGTGCCGGCGAGCCGCTCCTCGCGATAGCGGCGGATGTCTTCGAGGAAGAGATCGCCGAACGCGATGTGCGTGATGCCCTCGCGGACCGCACGCGCGACCGCGGCCGCCATCGCACGCTCGTAGACATCATTCGGACAAGGCGACGGAATCGGCACTCGCCACAGCGGCAGTTCGAGCGCGTCCGCCTGCGCCTGCAGCACGTCGTCGCGCACCGCGTGCATCGCGACTCGGCCCGCGGACTCGTTCACCGTGGTCAGCAGGCCGCAGACATCGACCTCGCCGCTCTGTCGCAGGACGTGGATCGTCCACGCACTGTCTTTGCCCGACGACCACGAGACCAGGCATCGCGGCTTTCCCGTCATTTACCAGGCCTCCGGATGGAGCGTGCGCGAGAGGTGCTCGGTCGCATCGCCGACGCGTGGGCCGGGGACGACGAATTCCTCGCCAGCAAGCGTGTACACGCGATGGTTCCGCACCGCAGGAATCGAGGCCAGCGAATTCCAGACGCGCAGATCGTCGGCGGGGCCCGGCATTTCAGACGGCGTTCGCAGTTCGATGATGACGTCCGGCGCGCGGGCGAGGATCATCTCCGTCGATGCGGCGACCGCCTGCTGCTTGACGTCGGCGAAGACGTCGGCTCCGCCGGCGACCTCGAGCATGTCGTGGAGAAATCCGACGCCGCCGCTGGCATCGATGTTCCGCAGGGTGTTCCGCTCGCGCCCGAAGATCAGCAGCGTCTTCGGCCGCGGACGGGACGCGACGCGTTTGCCGACCGCAGCGAGCTTCTGTTCCAGCCGATCTGCCGCCTGATTCGCACCGTCGACGGTGCCGACGCGCGTGCCGAGCGAGCGAATCGTCCCGGCGACGTCCGAGAGCCCGCGGTGTACGTACGCGTAGTAGGGGATTTTCGCGCGATCGAGCTGCGCGCGCAGGTCGGACTGCGTGCCGTACAGGACGACGAGATCCGGCCGAAGCGAGATGATGCGCTCGACGTCAGGGTCGAGCAGCGCGCCAACGCGCGGCAGCCGCTCGACGTCCGGCGGAAAGTGATCGTAGGTGCCGACCGCAACGACGCGATCGCCCGCTCCCATCGCGAACAGCATCTCGGTCGTGGCAGGAATGAGCGACACGATCCGATGCGCCTGGCCGCTGACGCGTGCCGCCGAGATCACCGCCAGCAAAATGGCGGCGACGAGAACCGCGAAACGCCGGCCTAGGCGCGTCGCCGAAAGAGCAGCCATAGGAAGAAGGGACCCCCAAGGACGGCCGTGATCGTTCCGACCGGAAGCTCGAAGCGGCCGAACGCCGTGCGCGCCACGAGATCGCAGACGATGAGGAACGTCGCGCCGAAGAAAATCGACGCCGGGAGGACCAGACGATGATCGGCGCCGATCATGAGGCGGACGATGTGCGGCACGATGATGCCGACGAACGGAATGGGTCCGCCGAGCGAGACCGCGGCGCCCGTGGACAGCGACGCGCTCACGAGCGCCACCCGTTCGGCACGCCTGACGTCAACGCCGCGCGACTCGGCAGCGTCCGCGCCGAGACTAATGAGGTCGAGCGTGCGCGTGAGCGAGAACACGCCGACGAACGCAATAGCCATCGGCACGACAGCGACCGCGATCTCGCGATAGCTGCCGACGTCGAGTGATCCCATCGTCCAGCGCATGTTGCGGAACGTGTCGGTGTAGTCCGCCACGACCTGGACGAATCGTGTCAGCGCGCCGATCAACGCCGTCAGCGCCACGCCCGCGAGCAGCAGCACCGTGCTCGACGTCCCGCGTCGTCGTGCCGCGGCCAGCCCGTACACGATCGCCAAAGCGCCTGCGGAGCCTGCAAAGCTTCCGACGGGGATCGAAGAGATGCCGAACAACGCGATGTCGAGATGAAAGGTGATCACGACGATGGCGCCGAGGGTGGCGCCGGCCGACACACCGAGGGTGTCCGGCGACGCCAGCGGATTGCGAAGGAGCGCCTGAAACACGGTGCCCGCGACGGCGAGACCCGCGCCGACGATCGCCGCCGTCAGCACACGCGGCAGTCGCGCGACGAAGAAGACCTGCGCATCGACGTTGTCGGCGAAAGGAATCGTTCTGTCGAACACACGTGAGAGGTGGATCGGCGTCGCGCCGATGAGCGGCGCGATCAGGCAAGCCGCGGCAGCAAGCGCTCCGAATACCGCCCACGTTGTGACGATGCGCGAACGCAGTCGCCACTCAACGCGATGAGGAACCGCTTCAGTTCCGGCGACCAACGGGCACCACCGTCAGATGACCGGCGCGCGCGTGATGCGACACCTCGGCGTCGATGCCGTACAGCACGCGGATATTGGCGGCGGTCAGCACCGATTCGACCGATCCCGCCGTTAGGACACGGCCTTTCCTCACCAGCACCAGCTCCGAGCACAACCCGGCGGCCAGGTTCAGGTCGTGAGTCGACACGACCATCGTCGTACCGAGGTCGCGGTTGAGACGCGTGAGGAGGCCGGCGATTTCGAGCTGGAAGCCGAGATCCAGCGACGCCGTCGGCTCGTCGAGCAGCAGGACGTCCGACGCCTGCGCCAGAGCGCTGGCGATGACGACGCGCTGCTTCTCGCCGCCGCTCAGCGTCGCGAACTGTCTATCGGCAAGTTCCGCAGTTCCGGTCGCGCGCATCGCATCCCGTGCGATCGACAGGTCCGCAGCGCCTTCGAGCTCGAACGTGCCGAGATGCGGGTAGCGGCCCATCAGCACGATCTCGAGCGCCGAAAAATCGAAGGCGCTGTGCGTTTCCTGCGGCACGACGGCGATCCGCCGTGCCACGTCGCGCCGTGAAAACGTTGAAAGCGGTTGACCGTTGAAGAGGATGCTTCCGCGGCTCGGCGCAATCGTGCCCGAGAGCAGCCGCAGCATCGTCGTCTTGCCGGCTCCGTTCGGACCGAGGACGCCGACGATCGCGCTGCGCGGCACGGAAAGGGAGACCGAGTCGAGCACCCTCGAGGCAGAACCCTGATAGGCGAACGACACGTTCGACGCTTCGAGCAGGCCACTCATCCTGAAGCGAAATCCCCTGACCGTGCAATCGTAGTTCAGAATCCGACGCGGACTCCGGCGCGGACCGCCCGGCCGAGCGCCGGGTAGCCGAGGGCCTCCATGTACGACGCGTCCCCGATGTTGTCGATCGACAGCGTCGCCGTGACATGGGCAATCAGCTTCCACGCGATGCGTGCGTCCCACGTTGTCCAGCCGGCATTGACGAGCATCGGCGGGTCGAGCGACGAGAAGTCGCTGTCGACGAACTCGCCGATGAACATGCCGTACACGCCGACCGACAGCTTGTTCCGGCTCCAGCTGACGTCGAAGAAGCCCGTGTGCTTCGGTCTGCGCAGGAGCGGCTGCCCGATCTGATACACCGGACTGTCTGGAGACGTGCTCTCGAGCACTTCGGAATCGAGCAGCGTGTAGCCGGCGCGTACGTGCAGGGCGTCGACAGGCACGACTTCGAAGAGGAACTCGGCGCCGCGGGCCCGCGACTTGCCGACGTTGAAGTACTGCGCTTCGAATGTCTCGAAGTTCGTCGTTTCGAGCGCGATGAGATTCTTGTACTCGTTGTCGAACCAGGTGACGCCGACGCGAACGCGATCCGACGAGAGCCGCTGGTCGATGCCAATCTCCACGCTGCGCGACCGTTCGGGTTGGAGATCAGGATTGCCTCGATAGAACGGGACTGGACTGAACGACTGCAGGAGCGTCGGTTCCTTGATGCCGGCACCCGCGGCGGCGTGCAGCGACGTCGCGCCAAAGACCGGATCGCCGCCCGCCTGGTGGAGCGTCACCGCCACCGCACCGCGCGGCACGAAGGCGTTCCCGAAGCTCGCGTTGTGCTCGTAGCGTCCGCTGACGTTGAAGCTGACGCGGCGCCAGAGCGCCTGATGCTGGGCGGCCAGCCCGAAGTTGTCGCGCGACGCGGGCGTGCTCGTTCCTGCGAGGCGATCGTCGAGCGTTGCGCGCTCACCGTCCCAGTCGGCCAGCACGGACAGCATCTGCTGGCCCGATGACGCGTTGTTCGCCAGCACGACGTCAGCCTGATAACTGGCGTGATGACGCCGCAGGTTGGTGCGGCTGTCGTACAGGAAATCGCTGTATTCGAACGGTGCGGTGCGGCCGCCGTACGTCGGCGTGTAGGGCGGATCCTCGATCAGGTTTGTGGACTGCTGGTTCGAGACGCTCAACGCGTAGCTGGCCTGTTGGTGAACGTTCGGCGTCAGCTGCTGATTGAAGGTGACGCCGCCGAGGCCGTCGTGCCGCTCGGCAAACGCGTCGAGGTCCGGCCGTCCGAATGCCGTCTGGCCGGGCGTGCCGTTCTTCCCGAGCTCGGCGCGCGCGATGAAACGAAGGTTCGCGGTCTCGTTCAGTGCGGCGCCGACGTTCGCCGACAGCGTCGTGTTATCGAAGTCGCTGTTCGGCGTGTCGTTGCTCGTGCTGAACTGTGCGGCGTCGAGTGCGTAGTCCCATCGCGACGCGCGGCCGGACACGTTGCCCGCAGCGCGCACGGTCCCGAACGAGCCGCCTTCGATCGAGAAGTTCGCATCCGGCTTGCCCTCCGTCGTCGCCCGTTTCGTGAACAGCTGCACGACGCTCGACATCGCGTCGGATCCAAAGAGCGCCGATTGCGCGCCGCGAACGACCTCGATGCGATCGAGGTTTTCGGTGGACAGGTTGCTGAAGTAGAACGTGCCGCCGGGCTCGTTGAGCGGGATGCCGTCCACCAGCACCTTGTTGTAGTTGCTCTCTCCGCCGCGCACGTACAGCGACGTCAACGCGCCGGGCTGGCCGCTGCGCACGATCATCGCGCCCGGCGTCGCGCGCAGCACGTCCGCGATGAGGGGCGTCTGTCGTCGCTCGATGTCTTCTGCGGTGAATGTCGTGACGCTCGCGCCGACCTGGTCGGCCGGCGCGGTCGTGCGCGTCGCCGTCACGACGAGCGTCTCCTCGATCGGTGCGACCGACAGCACGATGCGCACGGCGCGATCGGAGCAGGCGACGGATGCGGTCGTGAAACCGGTGAGCGACGCCTCGACGCGGCAGCCGGAGTCAGCGGCGCCCGCGAGATCGAAGCCGCCGCGATCGTCGGTGAACACGCCCGCCGACCCGCTGCCCGGAGTGCCGACGACGTGCACGAAGGCGCGGGGGAGAGGCTGTCCGGACTGGTCAACGACCTGGCCGGCGACGCGGTCGGCTGCAGCGGCGCCGACGGCCATGCTGGTTGTGAGGGCGATGAGAGAACAGAACGTGCGGCAGGCCGCGGCCTGCCTGTGACGGGACGTGCGCATCAGGATCCTCCCGGCGTCTCACGCGCCGAAGAAAGGACGCCCCCGATGGCCAGGTTTCCTGACTCGCAGATAACCACCGCGCCGCGTCTTCCCAAGCCGTTGGCTCAGTGACGGGACCAAGGACTACGAACGGATGCCCAAGGACCTGGTGCGGGGTGTGACTGCTTACAGTGGCGGGACCGTGTGGGATTTGCACCCACTTCGCATGGCCGCCGGGGTGAGCGTCAGATTGTGAAGGCAGAGTATAGCAGGGTTGCGACCTGACGCCTTTTTTGCGTAACATTAGCCGGTTCGTGTCCGAACACGGACGATCACACACATCAGCGGCGACTCGTGACATGACGCCGCGACGTCGGGCGGCGGCGCCCGGAACGAATTCAGAGGGGCACGCATGAGCAAGAGCTCGACCGTCACCGTTCGCGAGAAGCCGGTGGAACACGTGGCGTCAGCGAAGGTTGGCGGTTTGTCGATCCATGGCGAAACGATCGTCATCCAGACCGACCAGCGCATCGAGCTGGTCGACCTGACGAACCGCGTCATGGAGTTCGTCCGGAAGTTCAACATCACCGAAGGTCTGGTGAGCCTCTGGTCGATGCATACGACCTGCGCGCTCTTCATCAACGAGTTCCAGACGGCGCTGCTCTCCGATATCAAGCGCTTCCTCGAGCAGATGGTTGCCCGCGACGCGGCCTACATGCATAACGATCCCAATCACTCTGACTGCGATCGCATGAACGCCGACTCGCACCTGCGCGCGCTTCTGCTCGGCCATAACCTGACGCTGCAGATCAGTGGCGGCGAAGTGGTCCTGGGGCAGTGGCAGCGGATTCTGATGGCCGAGCTCGACGGTCCTCGCGCGCGCTCGCTGCGCATACAGATCTTCGGCGTCTCCTGACGTCAGGAGCGCGGGATCTGACTCCCCGATCCGACGCGACGCCTCCCAACGGCGCAGTGCCCCTGTCGACGCTGTCGCGCATCCGCGCGGCTGGCCTGTTCGACATCCAGCAGAAGCTCGATCGCGGTGAGCGTCTCGACCTGCACGACGGCGTGCGGCTGTTCGAGACGCCGGACCTGCTCGCGCTCGGCTGGATGGCCAACCGCGAACGCGAAAAGCGTCACGGCGCGCGAACCTACTACAACTACAACATCCGGCTCGAGGCGACGAACGTCTGCGTTGCCGGCTGCCTGTTCTGTTCCTTCGCCAGGCTGAAGCCCGGGGATGCGGGCGCCTACACGATGTCGCTCGAAGAGGCATGGGGCAAGCTTCGTCGGCGCGCCAATCAGCCGCTGACCGAGATTCACGTCGTCAACGGGCTGCATCCCGACCTGCCGTGGAGCTACTACACGGACCTGCTTCGGGGGTTCAAACGCATTCGCCCCGACATCCACTTGAAGTGCTTCACCGCGGTGGAGATCGCATTCTTCTCGGACATCTACAAGATGTCTGACGAACAGGTCCTGCGCGAGCTGATGGACGCAGGCCTCGATTCGCTGCCGGGCGGCGGCGCGGAGATTTTCGCCGACCGCGTGCGGAAGAAGATCGCGAACGATCCGAACAAGTGCGACGGAGACCGCTACCTGTCGATCCATCGTCTCGCGCATTGCCTCGGGATGCGCACGAACGTGACGATGCTCTACGGGCACGTCGAGACGAACGCTGAGCGCGTGGATCACATGATGCGGGCGCGCGCGCTGCAGGACGAGACCGGCGGCTTCCAGGCGTTCATCCCGCTGGCCTTCCATCCCGACAACAATCCGATGCGCAAGCTGCCCGCGCCGAGCGCCGTCGATACGCTGCGCGTGCACGCGGTGTCACGCCTGATGTGCGACAACATCGATCACGTCAAGGCGTTCTGGATCGCGACCGGCGTCGAGACCGCGCAGACGTGCCTCTGGTTCGGCGCGGACGATCTCGACGGCACGGTGCAGGAAGAGCGCATCTATCACATGGCCGGATCGCCGACGCCGACCGCCATGACCACGCGACAGATCGAACGGCTCATCACCGCTGCGGGCCGCGAACCCGTCGAGCGCGACACGCTCTATCGCACCGTCGCGCACGCATAGTCGCCCACCCTCGCGAACCCGTCAGCTTCGACCGCCTCATACCGTTCTGAGGCGTCGGCCACGTGTCCCCATAAGCGGTCGAACCTCACATCGGTGAGGGTAACGGACGCCGGTTCGGGCGTTATCTGGTGGAGCCCTCATGAAAACATCGATCGCGACGCTTGCGGCGGTCGCGGCGTTCGTCGTTTCTACGCCAGCACGGGCGCAGCAGGCGTCGACGCGCTGCCTCGCCGTCGCCACACCGGTCGTACACGGCGTGCCCGGCAGCGCCGCTGACGCTGCCGGCGGCGTGCGCGACCTGATGCTCAGCTATCTGGGCGCGCCGTCAGTAACGATCGTGCCGCTCGAGGCCCGGCTGCCATCCCAGGCGGCAGACGAAGCGCGGGCGAAGAAATGCGAGCCGCTGCTCGTCATCTCGGTGACGCGAAAGGCCGGCGGCAGCGGACTCGGTAAGGCACTTGGGCAAGCGGCGGGCAGCGCCGCCTGGATGCGCGCCGCCGAGGCCATCCTCATGCGCAAAGGCAGCGAATGAGGGTGGCATGCCTGCTCGTGGTCGTGGCGTCGGCGTGGCTCGGTGGGTCTGAAGGCGCTCCGGACGATCGAGCCGGGCACGTCCCGCTCGAGAAGGGTCTGATCTTCACGACGACGTCGCGCGCCGGGCTGACGTCGACGACCGTAGCGACGCCGGTTGCCGATACGGAGACCGTGTACTCCGTTGCGACGATCGACACAGAGCAGGTTGGCTTCCGCTTCACCGTCAGCGCACCAAACGACGCCAAGGCCGCCAAACTGCTCGACGGCCAGCCGGTCTCGCTGACCCGATCGGTCCGGCGCGAGGATCTGCGCTCCGCGGCGCGGCTGTCGATCCTGGTGAGCAGCACCGATCCGGCCCTGGTTCCGGGTCAGACATTCGCCGGCACGTCGAGCGCCGTGTTGCAAGCGCTGCACGATTCAGGACGCGCCGGGTTCGTGCTCGGCGTCAACGAACCGGAGGAAGGGTTGAGCGCGCTCGCCCGCCTCGCCGGCGCCAGGCTGACAGATACCGAAAGCGGCGCCGCATTCGTGGCCTCGAGCGTGTCCGCGCTGCTCACGTCGATGAGCGTCTCGCGCCGCTACTACCGCGGCACGCTCGAGCGCGTCGGCCTGGAACAATTCCCGGTGCTGCTCGACGGCCAGCGCACGACGGTCCCCGCGCTGCACGTCAGTGGTGAGCTGAAGTTCACCGACCGCACGATCGCCCCGCAGATCTGGTGGCTCGACGCCGCGGACAATCCGCTGACGCTCAAGTGGAGCGTCGCCGGCGTCTACGAAACCGTCACGCGCATCGATCGGCCGCTGGACGGCGCACTTCGCCCCACGGAGGGCATCGCGGATGCGTTGACGGGAAAGAAATGCCGCGCCGAGTTGAGCGGCGTGTATTTCACGACGGCAAGCGCGCAGGTGCTGGATCCGTCGACGCCCGCGCTCGAGCGCTTCGCCGCGCTGATGCGCCAGCACGCAGACTGGCATGTGACCGTCGAAGGGCATACCGACAACATCGGATCCGCGAGCTACAACCTCGATCTGTCCGCGCGCCGCGCGGCCGCGGTGCGCGACGTCCTCGTAGGCCGGCTCAATGTGGCGCCAGACCGGCTGCAGGCGAAAGGCTACGGCCTGACGCGTCCGGTCGAAACCAACGCGACTGACGAAGGCCGTGCGCACAACCGACGCGTCGAGGTGAGTCGTCCGTGCGCGCAGTGAAGGTGCTTCCGATGATGAAACACGCAGGACTGCTGGCGGGCGCCGTTTTCGGCGGGTTCGCGCTCGTCGCGTGCGGCCGATCCGATTCCGCGGCGTCCAGTCGCGCGAACGAACGGTCGTCGAGCGCGTCGACCCAGGTCCCCGGTCGACCACGAGATCCGTGCGCACTGCTGGAGACGAAGGAAGTCGAAGCCGTCCTCGGCGCCACGCTCGCAGTGCCGCCGTTCCGGAGCAGGGGCGGTCTGCCGGCGAGCGGCGGGTCCGCGTGCGAGTACGAAGACGCCGGACTGCACAGCGTCAGGATCGATGTCGAGTGGGACGGCGGCGCGATGGCCTTCAAGATGGTGGGCGCCCTCGGCGGGGTCATCGAGCAGCAGACGAAGGGCACGGTTCACCTCGCCGACGGATCGGAGATCGCGGGCGAATGGGACGAGGCTCGCGTGGTGAGCTGCTGCAATTTCGTCGCGATGCGCGGCGACCAGATGGTCAACGTCGACGTCGGCAGCTCGAAGGCGACGATTGCCGACGCCGCGAAGCTGGCGGACGCTTCGCTCAAGCGGCTCGATCACCGTCTCGCGATCAACGGGCGCAGCAGCGTACAGGCCGCGATCGACTACGAGGCGGCGCACCGGCCCGAGCGGAGGGATCCGTGCGCGCTGCTGACTCGTGCAGACGCGGAAGCGGTCATCGGCACGTTGGGCAAAGAACCGGCATCTTCGGAAGACCGCTGCACGTACGAGTCGGCGCCAAAGCCGGGAATCGGACCCATTCCGCAGATGCAGGTCTACGTCCTCAAGATCCGCTGGATCGGCGGCTTTCGCGAGTACCGCGATCTCGATACGGCATTCAGCACCCGGTCGAAGGACTTCGCGCGGAACATGCCCGCTACCGCCGACGCGAAAGACGCGATGGCCGCCGCCGGCGCCGGCACCGATCTGCGGCCGAACGGCGCGTGGGAATCCGGGCACGCGAACGTGTCAGGCCTGTCCGCGGTGAGCAGGGACGTACTCGTCAGCGTCGAGCCGCAGCTTGGGAGCCCTGAGGTCGCGGCGAAGCTGCTGGAAAAAGCGATGTCGAAGATTTGATGCAAAGAGAGGCGATATGAGGTTCACGCTCACAATCGCGGCAGCGCTCGTGCCCGTGCTGCTGGCCGCCGCGACGTCCCCGCTGAAGCCGGGCGAGTACGAACTTACCACGCAGTTCTCGGTGCCAGGGCGCCCGAAAGTGCCCGAACAAACGGATCGTCACTGCTACACGGCGGAGCAGCTTGCCGAGCTCGCGAAGGTGATGGGAGGAGGCAGAGGGACGAACCGGAGCTGCAAGGTCGTCGACTCGAAACTGACGGCGTCGAAGCTGACCTTCACGACGGAGTGCGTCAGGCCCAGCGGACCGCCGGTGACGATGATCGGCGACGTGACGTTCACGTCGGGCGAGTCGTTCCACGCCGTCATGACCATGAAGGCGGATGTCGACGGAAACGGGTCGAACCCGCGCGTCGCCGGCGCGTTCGACATCACCGCCAAGCGAATCGGCGGGTGCAAAGCAGGTCGATGACGCCGTTCGCGAAGCTGCTCCTCAGCACGGGCGTGACAATCGGCGCCGCCGGCGCGGCGGCCGCGATGTGGGTCGCGCTTGGACACGGACCGACGCGCGCCGCCGGAGTCCCGCGGCCTGGCATGTCGCCATCATCGCAGGCGGTCGTCATCTGCGCGGCATCCGACGGGGCGACGAGAGCCGTCAACGCCTCGGATTGTCCCGCGGGGCAGACGTTGCTCAATGTCGACTGCGTCGGCTGCGGCGAGCCGTCGTCCCGGTCGCAGGACGCGCGGCATCAGAAAGCGGAGCTCGCGGATCTGAAGCGTCGTCTCGATCAGCTGGGGCGGTCGTCGCTGTTCACTATCCTCGACAAGGACGGAGAGCGTATTTTCGCCGTCGGCGAGGATCGCGTCAGCGTGTACGCGCCGCGGGACGCGGTCCCTCGCGCCACGACGACACGCTCGCCCTCAGAGCGCACGAACGCAAACAGCAGTGAGGTCGCCTGGATCGGTGGAGAAGACGACGCGTTTGCCGCACGATCCTCCGATGGGCGTTTCGTCGCCCGGCTCGCTGTTTCCGAGAACCAGCCGCGGTTCTGGATAGAAGAGAACGGACTCACACGGCTGCAAATGGGCAAGA
>DATBHR010000002.1:0-10472 GCA_036557365.1 Vicinamibacterales bacterium | reverse complement strand
TGAGAGGCCCATGGACGCACAGCGCACACTTCGTCGTCAGATTTCCTGTGTCGGAATCGGTCTTCACTCCGGCAACAAGGTCAATCTTTCATTGAAGCCGGCGGCCGCCGACTTCGGCATCCGCTTCCGCCGCACTGACCTTGGCGATCACGAAGTGCCCGCGACGGTCCACAATCTCGCCGGAATCCAGCTGGCGACCGGTTTGTCGCGCAACGAGGTGTCCGTCGAGACCGTCGAACACCTGCTGGCGGCGTTGACGTCGGTTGGCGTCGACAACGTGCTGGTCGAGCTCAACTCTCCGGAAGTTCCGATCATGGACGGGAGCGCCGCGCCGTTCATCTATCTGATTCAGGAAGCCGGCGTGAAGCGCCTGCAGGCGGCGCGCAAATACCTGAAGATCGTCCGGCCCATCGCCATCTCGCGCGGCGACAAGCGAATTGCGCTCTACCCGTCGGACCACTTCAAGGTCACCTACAGCATCAGCTTCGATCATCCGCTCCTGCGGCACCAATCGCGGACGCTGCGCATCACCGAGGAATCGTTCGTCGAGGACGTCGCGCCGGCGCGCACGTTCACGTTCCTGAAGGACGTGGAGATGATGCGCCAGAACGGCCTGGCGCTGGGCGGCTCGCTCGAGAACGCGATCGTGCTCGGCGAGACCGGCATCCTGAACAACGCGCTCCGCTTCGAGGACGAGTTCGTGCGCCACAAGATCCTCGACGCCATCGGCGACCTCGCCCTCGTCGGCTATCCCGTCATCGGCCATCTCGTGGCCCATCGTGCGGGTCACGCGCTGCACACCGAGTTTGCTGCCAAGATTCTCGAGGAGACTCAGTCCTGGCGGCTGGTGCAGGCGGATGTCGAGGACGCGCTGCCGGCGGCGGTCAAGAGCGCTGTCCCGCGCCTCGCGAACTAGCGCCGGACGACGAGCGTCTTCACGGTCGTCTGCGACCCGCAGCGCTCGAACCAGTCAATTCCTTCGCTGACCAGATCGAATTTCAGGGCGTAGCGGCCAGCCTGCTCGGGCGGCGTGACGTCGATCGTCACGTCCGTGCTCGCACCGGGCGCAAGCGCGCCAGGCAGCCACGCGCGCGCGAAGTCGCGGTTGAGGACCTCGCCGTCCGCGGCGCACAGCTGCGCACCCAGCCGCACGAGCCTCCGGCCGAAGGTGGCCTGCGCCGGAAATGCGCGCGTCGAAAGATTGTGGACACGCGTGCGAATCTGCAGCGCCTGGCCCGCGCGCGCGCGCAGCGGCAGGCCCGGGACGAGCGTACGGACATCGATGCGGGCGTTGGGTGTCGCGCCCGGAATCGCGTTGCCCAGGTTGTTGTCGTCCCAGATTTCGTGGCGGATCGACGCGAGGTCCGCTGATCCCGGAAGGAAACGGCGTGAGAAGGCGTCCTCCGGATGATCGGTGAGCTCCCAGCAGAGGCGGTCGACGCCGGCGTCGGCTGCGAGGGCGCGCGCCCGTGCCATCTCTTCGTCGCTGTCATTCCAGGTGAACAGGATGTACCGCCAGTTCAGGAATGGCAGATCACGACCCGACCGGCGCTTCTCGTCGGCCATCGCACGAAGGTTCGCGAGCGCGACGTCGAATCGTCCGCGCTGCCGGTAGCGGGCATATGTTTCCGGCGTCGCACCGTCGATCGAAAACGTCACTTCGTCGATGCCGGAATGGACGAGTCGACGCGCCTGCGCTTCGGAAAGCGCCAGACCGTTGGTACTCGTGTAGAGATAGATGTGCGGAAAGCGCGACTTGATGTACTCGCACATCTCGACCGCGCGCTTGTGCAGAAACGCCTCGCCGTAATTGAAGAAGTCGATGCGGACGAGGGAGGGACCCGCTTCGTCGACCACACGCGCGAACAGATCGAAGTCGAGCATCCCGGCCTGCCGAGTCCGCGTGATGCCCGTCTCCGGCGCGCAACATGCCTGGGCGCAGGAAATATTGCAGGCAGCCGTGCACTCGATGTACAGGCGCGACGGCAGGTGACCGGCGCTGACGTCGCGCACGGTGGGTGCGTCGTCCTTCTTCAACGGCAGCTTGAGCGGACAGTCGCCGCAGAACGTCGATCCGCCGGCGTTCAGGTCCCCGCGCAGCTTGGTGACGATTTCACCGCCCCAGACATCGCGAACGCTCGACCGGCGCACGTCGCCGAGGACGCGGTGCCCATACGGATCCGCGCAGCCGCAGACCATCCGCCCGTCGCACAGCAGGACGAGCGTGCTCCAGGGCCACGAGCACTGGAATCGGGTGGCGAGGAAATTCAGGGACATCTAAATCAAGAAATTCGGGAGTTGCGGAATTGTGAGTTGGCGAGTTGAATCACAGAAGTGGTAATCACCAACTCCCCACTCTCCAATTGCGCGATCACTCCTTGGTGAGTTTCTTCATGTACGCTTCGAGCTTGTCGTTCTCGTACTTGACGGTGTTCAGGAACAGGCTCTCGGCGAGGTAGGTCCGGCGCTCCTGCTCGTCCATCTGACCGATCAAGAACTGAATCTCCTTGACCATGTCCTCGAACGATCGCTCGAGCTCCCGTTTGGCGGTCACTTCCTTGTAGAGCGCTTCCATGACGGCAAGCAGGTCGCCGTCGAGCGCGATCGCCGCTCCGCTGGTGGTTTTGATGGTCCGCATGTCAAGCCTCGAAGCTCTTGACGGCGCTCGGTTCATCGGCGTGAATCTCGATGAAATTCTGCGCGCCCGTCATCGTCAGCATCGTCTCGACGCGCTTCTGCACACCCGACAGCTTCAGATGGCCTCCGGCGGTGTGGATCTGGCGGTAGAGATCCATGAGGCAGCCGATGGTGGCGCTGTCGACATACGTCACCGGCGTCATGTCGATCAGGATCTCGCGCTTGCCGTCGGCGACCAGGCCGCTGACGGCCGTCGAGAAATCGCCGAGGATCGGATACATCAGCCGCGTTTCCCCGACGCGGACGATGGAGATCGTGCCGCGCTGTTCGGTTTTGACATTCATCAGTAGGCTCCCGTGCGTTTGCCGACCGCGCCGGTTGGACTGTACTCGTCGCCCCGCAGCTTGCGGATTTGCCGCGCGAGCTCGGTCCGGCCGCGGTTGATGCGCGACTTCACCGTTCCCTCAGGCAGACGGAGGCGATCCGCGATCTCCTGGTACGACATCTCCTGGATGTCGCGCATCAGCACGGCCGTTCGCAGCGTGTCGGGCAGCGCCGACAGCGCCTGCTTGAGGAGCTGGACGCGGTCGCGCTGCTCGAGCACGGCGACGGGTCCGGGTCCGCTCGCCGCCGGCGCGAGCTCCGCGGCGTCGACGTCGCGGTCGATTGTCTCCCGTTCCTTCCGCACGCTGCGGTAGTGATCGATGCACAGGTTGCGGCTGATGCTGATCAGCCACGTCTGAAAGTTGGCGCGCCGATCGAACGTGTCGAGCGACTTGAAGATCTTCAGGAAGATGTCCTGCGTCAGATCTTCCGCTTCGTCGTGCTTGCCGACGAACTTGTACGCGACGTTGAAAACCTTGCGCCAGTACTGGCGGACGATCTGCTCCCATGCGAGCTGATCGCCGGCAAGACAGCGCTGGATGAGCGATTCGATGACGTCCGGCGAGTCCGACGGCATGAAGGATTGAGTAGAATAGCGTATCACGTTGCCACACGCATCCGGCTTCTCCCACCGACCGTCCGCAGCGTCTACCGCGAGCGAGCTGGTCGGCGACGGCATCCCGCTCGCACCGATCGCCGACGCCGTGGGGACGCCGCTCTACGTCTACAGTGCGGCGCTGCTGCGCGAACGGTTTCGCGCGCTCGACGAGGCGTTCGGCGGCTATTCGCATGCGATTCACTACGCACTGAAAGCGAACTCGACGCTCGGCCTCGTCCGCGTGCTGCGATCGCTCGGCAGTGCGGTTGACGCCAACTCGATCTGGGAAATCGAAGTCGCGCGCGCTGCGGGTTTCGAGCCGCGGCACATTGTCTTCACCGGTGTCGGGAAGTCGCCGGCCGAGCTCGAATGCGCCGTCAGCCTCGATCTCAAGGCGATCAACGTGGAATCCGCCGGTGAGCTGTCGCGCGTCGACGCGATCGCTCGCAGGCTCGGCCGTCGCGCTCGCGTGGCGATCCGCGTCAACCCGGACATCGACGCGCAGAGTCATCCGCATATTTCGACCGGCCTGAAGATCAACAAGTTCGGCGTTCCCATCGACGAGGCGCGGACGCTCGCGGCCTGGCTGGCCGACCGCGAGGCGCTGCAGCTCGTGGCCGTCCACGTGCACGTTGGCTCCCAGGTGACGAGCCTCGACCCGCTCCGCCGGGCGGCCGGCGTCGCGGCCGATTTCAGTCAATCGCTCGTGGCGGTGGGCGCTGCGCTCGAGTACGTCGATCTCGGCGGCGGGCTCGGCGTGTCCTATGACGGCGGCGTCGTGCCGTCGGCTCGCGAGTACGTCGAAGCGCTCGTGGGGACGGTGCGCCACACCGGCCTGTCCATCGTGCTCGAGCCGGGCCGGTCGCTGATTGCGCCGACCGGCGTGCTTCTCGCCCGCGTCATCGACATCAAGCTGCGCGATGCGGCGAGCGAGTTCGTGATTCTCGACGCCGGCATGACCGAACTGATGCGGCCCGCCCTGTACGGCGCGTATCACGGCATCGAGCGGGTCGAGTCGAGCGACAATCCTGCGCGCCGCTATGAACTGGTCGGTCCTGTATGCGAGAGCAGCGACGTGGTTGGCCGCGACCGCGAGCTTTCGCAACTCTCCGTCGGCGACCTCGTTGCCATCCGGGATGTCGGCGCGTACGGATCCGCAATGGCCTCGAACTACAATCGTCGGCCGATGCCGGCAGAAGTCCTGATCGACGACGGCAGATGGACGGTCATCCGTCGCCGTCAAACGGTGCAGGACCTCCTCGCGCTCGAGTCGTAGTCGCATGGGTCAGATCATCGCGTTCGAAGGACTCGATCAAAGCGGCAAACAGACGCAGGCCGAGCGCCTTCGCGACCGGTTGAAAGAAGAAAACCACAAGTCGCGGCTCGTCTCGTTTCCCGACTACGGCACGTCGATCGGCGAGGAGATCGCGAGAGCCCTGCAGGGGGAGCGCGAGTACGGACCGGACGTGATGCAGTTGCTCTACATCGCCAACCGGTACGAGCGCAAAGCGGACCTGCTGCGATGGCTCGACGGCGGCCTCATTCTGGTCTGCGATCGCTACATGGCGTCGAGCATCGCGTACGGCGAAGCATTCGGCCTCGATCCCGACTGGCTCACGGAGGCACAGAAGTTCCTGCCACCGCCGGCGCTGACGATCCTCCTCGACATTTCACCAGAAACGGCAGTCAGTCGGAAGGCCGTCGATCGGGATCGATACGAACGCGATCTGGCCATGCAGTCGCGGGTTCGCGAAAGCTACCATCGGCTCGCGACGGCCAGCGGCTGGCTGCGGCTCGATGGCGAACGCCCGCCCGACGCCATCGCGGCGGATGTCTTTGCCGCAGTGAAACCGCTCATCGCATCGATCGCGCGGCCGCCGCTCTGACGACGCGCGCGGCGGTCAACGCGCGGACTTCGCGCACGCCCGCCGCCTTCAACGTCAGGGCACATTCCTCGAGCGTCGCTCCCGTCGTGCTCACATCGTCTATGAGAACCACCGTGGATCCTGTGAGGCTGTCGGCTGCGCGGGAGGCGACGAACGCAGTTTTGAGGTTGAGACGACGTTCCGTCGCCGACAGGTGCGTTTGCGTTGTCGTCGCGCGCACCCGACGCAGAGCATGGACGACCGGCAGGCCCACGTGTCGCGCGAGATCCGCGGCCTGATTGAAGCCGCGCTGACGTCGCCGCGACGGGTGCAGCGGCACCGGGACCACACAGGCGGCCTCACGAAGGACCTCCGCTCCACGCGCTCGCATGCGATCGCCAAGCTGGCGCGCGAGCGATCGCCGAGCGTCGTACTTCAGGGCGTGGATGATGGCCGCCAGCGCGCCGTCGTACGCGCCGATCGCCCTCGAGCGATCGATCGGCCCTGGCGAGATGAGACATTGGCGGCAGAGCGGTTTGTCGATTGCGCGGATCGAGTCCAGTATCGGGTCCGAGTCCGACGTGGACACGGTCCTGAGGTCGGCTGCGTGTTCGGAAGCGAGCGGATCGCCGCAGCGATCGCAGAGCGGCGGGGTCAGCGGCAGGATGGATGCCCAGCAGAGCGGGCAGACCGCGCCGCGCGACGGATATTCCAGGAGTTCGTCGCACGCCGCGCATGCCGGCGCGAGGACGATGACGGCGAGGCCGTCGACGCCGGCGCGGCAGAGGGCCGTCAGCCGACGGAGGAGGCTTCGATCCGCTCCGCGCTGCCCCAGAGACGCTCGAGGCCGTAGAACATCCGCGTCTCCGGGACGAAGACGTGCACGATGAAGTCGAAGTAGTCGAGCAGGATCCACTCTGCGCGGTCGTAGCCTTCGATGTGCGCTGGCTTTGCGCCGTCGGCGCCGAGCGTTTCCATCACCGCGTCGGCAATGGCGCGCACCTGGCGGACGTTCGTACCGGACCCGATGACGAAGTAGTCGGTGAAGCCGGCCGCTTTTCGCAGATCGAGGACAACCAGGTCGAGGACCTTCTTGTCTTCGGCAGCTCGAACGGCGCGCTCGATCTGCGCGGGAAGCCGCGTGTGCTTGCGACGCTTGTCAGTCTTGCTCATGCAACCTGCCTGCCCGGTACGGCTCGTGCGCATCCATCGCTCGTCGTCCAGGCGTCATCGACGAATAAAGTCCGTGTTGCTCAATATGTTGCTGCACGCCGTGCGGCACGAGTCCGCCGATGGACTGGCCCGACTCGCAGCGCTGGCGGATCGCACTCGATGACACGTCGGCGGTCGGTGCGTTGACCAGAATGATCAGCGGATCGATCTGGGCGATCGCATCGATCGGCGGGCGCACCATGCGGTCGGCGAGCAGCGGAAGACGCCGCGGCAGCACGTCAACCGACGATCCGGTCCGTGAGACCACGACGAAGTGCGCGTGGCCGAGGATCGACGGGTAATCGCGCCAGCTCGCAATTTCCGCGAACGCATCCGCGCCGAGGACGAAAAAGAGCTCGCACGGCGCGTAGCCGCGTTCGTGGAATTTCGCGAGCGTCGCGGACGTGTATGACGGCGCGGGCGTGCGCAGTTCCAAATCCGACGCGCGCCATCCGCTGCGGCCGGACACCGCGATCGAGACCATCGCGAACCGGTGGTAAACCGACGTGAACGGCTGCGGACGATGCGGCGGGACGTGCGCGGCGATGACGTAAAGGCGCTGAAGATGAAGCGCGTCGACGGCCGCGTCGCCGACATCGAGATGTCCGTTGTGAATCGGATCGAACGTTCCGCCGAGGATTCCGATCCGTCGAGGGTGTCCAGGCACGCCGTCAGGCCGCCGACTGCCGCGCCGCGGCGAGCTCGCGCCACATCGCTTCGAGGAGCTCGGGGACGCCGGCCCCGGTCGCGCCGGAGACGCGAAAGAACGGCATCTTGAGCGTCCGTGCGCGTTTCTCGACCGCGCGGACGGCCGCCTTGCGATCGGGACCGGCGGCGTCCATTTTGTTCGCGGCGACCAGTTGCGGCTTGGCGGCCAGCTGCGGGTGGAAGAGTTCGAGCTCGCGCCGCACGATCTCGAGGTCCTCGACCGGATCTCGTCCGCTCGCGCCGGAGATGTCGACGAGATGGACGAGCACTTTGGTGCGTTCGAGATGGCGCAGGAACTGATGTCCGAGCCCTTCACCGCGGTGCGCGCCTTCGATCAAGCCGGGCACGTCCGCGACGACGAAACTCCGATCATCGTTGAGGCGAACCACGCCGAGATTGGGGGTCAGCGTCGTGAAGGGATAGTCGGCAATCTTCGGCCGCGCGGCGGAGACGCGCGCGATCAGCGTCGACTTGCCCGCATTGGGGAAGCCGACGAGTCCCACGTCCGCAAGCAGCTTCAACTCGAGGCGAAGATCCTTGATTTCTCCCGGCTCGCCGGGCTGCACCTTGCGAGGCGCGCGGTTGGTTGCTGACGCGAAGCGGGCGTTGCCCAGACCGCCGCGTCCGCCGCGCGCCACGAGCACGCGCTGGCCGGCTTCCGCGAGATCCGCAAGCTGCGTCAGCGGTTGTTCGGGATCGTTCGTTTTCTCGAACACGAGCGTGCCGATGGGCACAGCCAGCTCGAGGTCGTCGCCTGTCTGTCCGGTGCGATTCGAGCCTTCGCCGTGGCGGCCGCGGTCGGCGGTGAATTCCGGATGGAACCGATAGTTGATGAGCGTGTTCGTGTGCGGGCTGGCGACGACGAAGACCGATCCGCCGTGGCCGCCGTCGCCGCCGCTCGGCCCGCCGCGCGGGACGCGGATTTCACGGCGAAACGCGAGGCAGCCTCGTCCGCCGTGGCCGGCCTCCACGTGGATGTCGACTTCGTCAACGAACATAGAATCCGGTCATCGTGGGGCCGCACGCGCTCGATGCCGGCGCGCCCGACACCAGCTTACCCGATTCGCGGGCGGGGACTACTCAACGGGCAGGATGCTGATGACGCGGCCCTTCGCGCCGTGATCCTCGAACCGCACGCGGCCCTGGACCTTCGCGAAAATGGTGTCGTCCTTGCCGATGCCGGCGTTCAGTCCGGGGCGGAAGCGCCGGCCGCGCTGGCGCACGATGATGGTGCCGCCGGTCACGAGATTGCCGTCGTGGGCCTTGACGCCGAGGCGCTGCGAGTTCGAGTCGCGGCCGTTTCGGGAACTGCCTTGTCCTTTTTTGTGAGCCATGACGTTGATCCTGCTTACACGAGGATGTCGGTGATGCGCACGCGCGTGTAGACGGCGCGATGCCCCGTGGTCTTGCGCTCACCCTTGCGGCGCTTCTTCTTGAAGACGCGGATTTTTGGACCGCGCGCCTCGCCCTCGATGACGCCCACGATTCTGGCGTTGGCCACGTAGGGGGCGCCCGCGAGCACCTCTCCGCCGTCCTTTTCGACGAGCAGCACCTGTTCGAGCGTCACGGTCGCACCGGGCTCGGCCACGGTGCCCGGCACCACGGCGTAGCCGCCGGGGCTGACCCTCAGCTGATGTCCGCCGGTCTGGATGATGGCATACATAGTCTGCACCTGCACAAAACGTTAAGTTTACAATCGAAATGCTTCAGTTGTAAAGGCTTATGCACACGTCGTCAATCCTCAAGCCACCGCTCAAATGGGCGGGCGGCAAGCGGTGGCAGCTGCCGTACCTCCGTCCACTTTGGCGCGCGCACGCCCATCGCCGTCTCGTCGAGCCGTTCTGCGGCGGCCTCGCCGTGGCACTCGGACTGATGCCGGCTCGCGCGCTCCTGAACGACAGCAATCCTCATCTGATCAACTTCTACTGCTGGCTTCGCAAAGGACTGACCCTCGATATTGCGATGGTGAACGAACGCCGTGTGTTCGACGCGCATCGCCAGCGGTTCAACGAGCTGCTCTCGAACGGCGGCGCTGGAAGCAGAGAGGCGGCGGCGCTGTTCTATTACCTCAATCGCACCGGCTACAACGGATTGTGCCGCTTCAATCGGTCGGGCGTGTTCAACGTGCCGTTCGGCCGATACCAACGCATCCGCTACGCCACGGACTTCTCGGACTATCGCGACGTGCTGTCCGGCTGGACGTTCTCGAGCGCAGACGTCGAAGCGGTCGGGCTCGACGCCGACGATTTCGTCTACGCCGATCCGCCGTACGACGTCGACTTCACGCAGTACGGACGCCGTGCGTTCACATGGCCGGACCAGGAACGGACGGCCGTCTGGCTGTCGAAGCACGGCGGTCCTGTCCTTCTCGTCAACCAGGCGACGCATCGCGTGGAGACGCTTTACCGCAAGCTTGGGTATCGGGTGGAGTTCCTGACCGCGCCGCGACGGATCAGCAGCGACGGCGACCGGACGCCGGTCCGCGAGATCGTGGCGATGCGAAACCTGTAGCGTGAAACGTTACTTGAGGAGCACGCGCGTGCCCTTGATCTTCTGGCTGCTGAGGGCGCTCAGGAAGTTGGGCACGAGCCGATCCATCAGCTCGAAGTAGGAGGAGAGCGCCGGCGTGTTCTGCTGCGCGTTGTAGAGGATCTCTTCCCGGTAGGACTCCGAGTACATCGTCGCGCCGGTCCGGCCGTCGATGAAGACGAATTTCGGGCGCAGGACGAAGCCCTTGCGTTCCATGTAAGTGCGGACCGGCACGACGCGGCGCCGCCCGAGGCTGTCGAAGATTTCCTGATCGCGCGACACGAAACCCGACGTCGACCGGTTGGTGAACAGCACCGTTCCGGTGACGATGAGCGGGTTCTGGAATTCCTCGCCGATGCGCTTCCAGTACGCCGTGTTCGCGAAGAGCCGCTCGTACGGCTCGAGATCCTTTTCTTCCTTGATGTTCTTCAGTCCGGTCGGCGCGGCCGCGGCAGGCGCCTGCGAACCGGAGCCGTTCGCGCCGTGCGAGTCGTCGGCGCCGGCCGGCTGGGCCTGATCCTGCGCGACCTCGAGCAGCG
>DATBHR010000001.1:0-3289 GCA_036557365.1 Vicinamibacterales bacterium | reverse complement strand
GACCGCCATGTATTCGATTGTCGACGGCGTGTTCCTGCGCGGCCAGGGCATCCGCGATCCCGATCGCCTCGCGGTCGTCGTCACGCCGTACAGCGGACGGCTGATGACGGGCGTGGTGTCGGAGCCGGACTTCCGCGATCTGCAGGCGGCGCAGACGTCGTTCACGTACCTGTCCGCGTCCGCCACGTCGGTTCGCCGCCTCGCGTCGCCGTCCGTGACGCAGATGCTGATCGGCGAGGCGGTGAGCGGATCGTATTTCGCCACGCTCGGCGTCGGCGCCGCGCTCGGACGCCCGATTCAGCCCGCCGACGACGACGCCCATGCACGCGTCGTGATGCTGAGCGACACGCTCTGGCGGCGGCGCTTCTCGTCCGACCCACGCGTCGTCGGCACGACCGTGTCGATCTCCGGCGAGCGCTTCGAGGTGATCGGCGTGGCGCCGTCCTCGTTCAGTGGTCCGCGCGGATGGCTGATGGGCACGCAGTTCTGGATCCCGCTCGGCACCGAATCGCAATTGAAAGAGGCGCCGCAGCAGACGACGCCTCCGGCGCGATCGGAACGTGAGAATCAGCGGCTCACCGTCTTCGGCCGCCTCGCGCCGGCCGGCACGATCGCGGCCGCCTCCGCCGAACTGCAGACGATTGCGGCACGCCTCGACCGCTCGTTTCCGCCGCGGTTTCCCGGAAAAGGCGTCGCCGCGACGGATCGGCCGTGGCGCGCGCGGACGATGGCCGCGGTCGGCGACGAGGACAACGCCGTACGGCGATTCGGCCTGTTGCTCGTGGCCCTTGTCGCGCTCGTGCTCGTCGTCGCCTGCACGAACCTCGGGAATCTGGTCCTCGCCCGCGGGACGACGCGCGTGCGCGAGCTCGCCGTGCGGCGCGCGCTCGGCGCGTCGACGTGGCGGCTCGTGCGCGAGCAGTGCCTCGAGAGCGTGATCCTCGCGGCCGGCGGCGCGGTGGCGTCCTATATCGCGTTCCAGCTGCTGAGCGTCCTGATGGACGCCGAGTTCTCCCTTCCGCTGCCGTTCGGCGGCCGCACCACGCTGGCGTTTCATCCGGTTCTGAACGCGCCGGCGCTGACTATCGCGGTGTCGTCGCTGCTCGTCGCGCTGGTCGTGTTCGGCCTCGAGCCGGCGATCCAGCTGACCCGCACGATCGACGTACGGGGCGCGCTCGCCGCAGGGTCGTCGGGCGGACCGCCGCGCCGCCGGCGTCAGCGGATTCTGCTGCGGTGGCAGGTCGCGATCGCGGCCGGGTTCTTCATCATCGCGACGATGTTCGTGAAGTACTCGATCGCCGAGGCGCGCCACGATTCCGGCATCGACATGGATCGGATCGCCGTGGCCGTCTTGGACTTTGGCACGCCGGAGTGGAACGAGCCGCGCGCGCGGCGCATGGCCGACCGCGTGCTCGACGAGCTGCGGACGCATCCATCAATCGACACGGCGTCCCTCGCGGGAGGATTGCCGTTCGGCGTACCGAGTACGCTGCGCCTTTCACTCTCGCCGATGGAACAGGCGGGCGCTCGACAGATCGACCCCCTGACGATGACCGCAATCGCGGGCGCGCCGGCGCTCTTCCGCACGCTGGGGATCGAAGTCCTTCGCGGGCGCGGCTTCGACGATCGCGATGGCCCCGGCGCGGCGCGCGTCGTGGTGCTGAGCGAGTTCACGGCTCGGCAGATCTTCGGGACCGCCGACGGCGTCGGGCGGCAAGTCGCCCTCGCGCAGCCGCAGCGCGGGGTCGCGGCCGCGACAGTCATCGGCGTGGCTGCCAACACGGACGTGGGCCGTATCTTCGGAGATCCGCGGCCGCTGGCGTACGTGCCGTTGTCGCAGTATTACCAGCCGCAAGTGACCGTCGTCGCGCGGGCGTCGGGATCGGTGGCGAATGCCGTGAGCGCGGTGCGGGAGGCGGTCCGGCGCGCCGATCCGGACGTGGCAGTGGACATGATCGGAACGGGACGTTCGGTGCTCGCCGGACCGTTCCAAATGCTGCGCGCGCTCGGCCTGACGGCGATTGCCCTCGGCACGATCACGCTGCTGCTCGCGATGGCAGGCCTCTATGGCATCCAGTCGCACATCATCGCGAACCGGACGCGCGAGATCGGCGTTCGGATGTCGTTCGGCGCCACGTCGGCCCAGATCAAGCGCATGGTGCTGATGGACGGCTATCGGCCGGTGCTCGACGGCCTCGTCTTCGGATTGTTGATTGGCCTGATCGGGCGCGCGTACGCGCGGGCATACCTCGAGCTGGACGTCGCCATCGTCGACCCGTGGATCTTGGTCGTAACGCCGATTCCGTTGATTGGCGCCGCGTTCTTCGCCTGCTACCTCCCCGCCCGGCGCGCCGCGGCGGTCGATCCCAACGTCGCGCTGCGCTGCGAATAGCCCCGGGCGTGGTCTTCCGCCGTCTCCCTGCGAGAACTTACAGATGGCAACGGCTGGTCCGCGGCCGACGATACGGTGGAGAACGGTGCGCGTTGATCGCGGAAGTCTTTCACCGACTTACATTAAGCCGTTCGACGTACTGGCGAATGGAGGAAAAACTGGAGATTGGCTCGCCAGGCTGGATTCGAACGAGGCAGCCGTCCGAAGCGCCTCTACATTGCGCAACCAGCTGATCATTGGTTCCAACTGTTCTGGTCCACCACTTCTTTTTTCGAGCCCGGATCAGGGCTTAAATAATTGAAAACCGGCAGCGTTAACCCGGTTCCAACAATCCTCTTTCCGTCGAAGCGAACGCCGTCAGGAAAAAACAGCTGCTGCAACCGCTGCTTTTGATTCAGCGACGACTGCATCCACAGGTTCGACGCGCTCGGTAGAACGCGCTCAGCGAACGCCAGGATGCCCTCCACGTCCATTTCTTCGAGCTCGCTAGCGTGTCGGTCCATCTGCACGAGCGTGAGTTCCTCGCGCAGCTTGTCGCGATGCCGGTCGTACCGCTCGATGTCGATCGATCGCTCGTAGAGAAACGCCTCGTCCAAACGGTCGAGCTTTTCCTGAATCGCCTTCTGCTTGCGTTCGACCTCGGCAATCCGCTGCTTGGCGTCCGCCTTCAGGTCGCGCCACGCATGGAGCACGCGATCCTTCACGAGTCGCATGAAACCCGCCGTCGGTTGCAGCCTCGTGAGCTCCTCGACAAACATGATGTCATAACGACGTCGGCCTCACGACGGCCCGCGTAGACTGTGGGTGTCCATCCTCACAGCGCTCGGGTCGAAGGAGGCCGAGATGCGGATTATCGGTTGCGACTTGCACGCCGCGCAACAGACGATCGCGATGCTC